>CAZRRO010000001.1:0-647951 GCA_964602595.1 uncultured Verrucomicrobiota bacterium
TGAGCGTGCCGCCCTGCAAATCAAGGAGACCCAGCCATGAAATCCGACTCCACAACCCGCACGCTGGCCGAAGTAGGGCAGGCTGCCAGCCTGCCCGCTGCGCCGGCAGGCGCGAAACGCGGACGCATTGAGACTAACGCATTGGGCAGGCTAGCAGCCTGCCCTACTTTGGCTTGGCCTCGAGCAATCGTTTGGCTCTTTACCCTGTGGTGGGGTGTTTCCGCTTGGGCACAGGAACCCGGCCTCATGGCCCATTGGCGCTTCGCTCCGGACCGTCAGTTGGGCGACGACGTGAAACCCGTCTTCGGTGGGCCTGACGTCACCTTCACCGGCGCCGTGAAATTCATCGGCGACCCCGCGCCGCCGCGCGTGGAGCTCGACGGCCAGACCACCGACCTGACCGTTGCGCCGGACCTTTCCAAGGCGCTGCTGCCGACGCAGGACCTTACCGTGGAATCATGGGTGCGGATGGACCGGGCCGAGGCTTGGGGCGCGATTTTCGGCGTCGTGCAGGACAACGGCGAGTTCGAGCGCGGCTTCCTGCTCGGCAACCGGGATTCCGCGTTCTGCTTCGCCTTGGCATCGGACAAGACCAAGAAGCTGAACTACCTCGCCGCGGCCAAGGCCTTTGAACTTGGCCGTTGGTATCATGTCGTCGGCACCTACGACGGCGCGGCGCTGAAGCTCTACGTCAACGGCACCCTCGCCGCCGAGGCAGCGACCGAAGCCGGGCCGATCGCCTATCCACCCAAGGCGCCCGTCACCATTGGTGCCTACAAGGACGACGACGAAAACTACCGGCTCACCGGCGCCATCCATGAGGTGCGGCTGTTCCGCCGGGCGCTAACCGTGGGCGAGATCGGCAGCCGTTACACGGTCAGGAAGGCGGAATTCCCCGAACCCGCGCCCCCGCCGAAGCTGCTGCGGCTGGCCTACGGTCCTTTCGTGGATTGGCGGGACCGCAACACCGCCGTGGTGACCTACGAAACCGATGCGGCGATCCCAACCCGGCTGGAACTGGAACTGCCCGGCGGCAAGATGGTCAGCCTGGGCCAGGATGGAACCCGCACGCGCCATGAGGTCGTGCTCAGCAACCTGAAGCCGGACTTGGAGCACCATTACCGTATCCTCGCTCCCGCGGACGGCGCGAATCCGGTGCAGAGCAAGCGCTACCAGTTCGACACCACGTTCTATTGGGAACCGCCGATGGTGCCCGCCGCCGCGGCCAAGGTCGCCGCCGAGGACACCAAACTCGCCAAGGTCGCCGCCGACCTGCTGAAGCAATCCGGCGCCCGTGACGGCTACTGCTTCGTGCTGGGCGCTGTAGATGGACGGTTGGTGCTCGAACTCGTCCGCCAGAGTCGGATGGACGTGATCGTGGTCGAGTCGGATCCGGCCCGTATCCCGGCTGTCCGCAAGACCTTGGACCGCGCCGGCGTTTACGGCGCCCGGGCCAGCGTGCATCACGCCAAGGGAAGTGAACTGCCCTTCGGCGACATGATGGCGAACCTCATCGTGTCCGAATCCGCGCTGTTCAACGGCGAGCCGCCGTTGGTCTCGGCCGCCGAAGTGGTCCGGCTGCAGCGGCCCGTCGGCGGTGCCGTGCTGCTGGGCACCCCGAATCGGAGTTTCGCGAAACAACCGTCAAAGGCCGCTTGGGAAAAGTGGGCCGCAGGCGCGGAACTTCCCTTAGCGAATCTGGAGGCCGGCGAGGACGGACTCTGGCTGCGTTCGGTCCGTCCCGCCCTCGTCGGCGCCGGCGAGTGGAGCCACCAATACGGCAGTGCTGACAACTCCGCGTGCAGTCAGGACGAACTGGTGGGTGGCGAACTTCAGCCTGCCTGGTGGGGCGATCCCGGTCCGCGTCCAATGCCGGACCGCGGCAATCGCAACCCGGCGCCGCTCAGCGTTAACGGCCGGCTATTTGTCCAGGGCAACCGCGTTTTGTTCGGCCTCGACGCCTACAATGGGGCCATCCTGTGGTCGCTTTCGGCGCCCGAAGTCCGGCGCGCCAACGTCACCCGCGACTGCAGCAACTGGGCCGCGGCCGGAGACCGGGTTTACCTCGTCCACGGCCGCTACTGTCTGGCGCTCGACGGCCAGACGGGTGAACGAGCCAAACGCTTCGAAGTCGTTGAGAACACCCCCGGCGCCTACGACTGGGGCTACGTGTCGGTGACCAAGGACTGGCTGATCGGCAGCCGCCAGAAATCCGGCGGCGCTTACCTGGGCGACGATGGCGAATGGTATGAGGATTACGCCCCGGACCAGGTCAGCCGCGTGACCAGCGACCGGCTGTTCGCCTACGAGCCGGCGACCGGCAAGCACAAGTGGACCTACCAGCGTGGCGCGATCCTGAACTCCACCATCACCATCGCTGACGGCATGGTGCTGTTCCTGGAGAGCCGGAATCCCGCGGCGCTGGCGACCAACACCTGCCGCCTGCCCAACGAGGTGCTCACCGACCAGGTGCTCGTCGCCCTAGACGCGAACACCGGCAGGGAGCTGTGGCAGAAGGCCCACGACTTCAGCGCGTGCCAGTTCATGACCTACCTCGTCTATGCGAACAGCACCGCGGTCGTGACCGGCACGGACAAGAACAAGAACTACCACACGTTCGCCTTCAACGCCCCGCCGCCCGGCCGCAAGGATGCAGGCGATTCGGTCGAGGATGCCATTCCGGGACGCCTGCTGTGGTCGGATACCCACAAGGAGGACAAGGGCCACCACAGCGGCCACCTCCAGCATCCGCTCATCGTCGGCAGCACCTTCTTCTCCGACCAACGTTCGTTCGACCTGCGGGCCGGCAAGCTGCTCCGCACCGATCTGCCGGAGCGGCGCGGCTGCGGCGTGATGTCGGCCGCGAAAAACGCGGTGTTCTTCCGCCACCACTTCCACGGCATGTGGGATCTTAAGTCCGACAAACGCGTCCAGTTCGAGGGCATCCGCACCGGCTGCTGGCTGGGACTCATCACTTCCGGCGGCATGCTGCTCGCACCCGAAAGCAGCGCCGGCTGCTCCTGCACCCACGCGATCCAGACGTCGGTGGGCTACTTCCCGAAGTCATTGGTCAAACGATGATCACGGTCCCGAAGCAGAACCGTAACCCACCATTGCTTTCCCGACCGGGCCGCGACTTCTACAACTGCCGGAACATGTGTCGCGGCAGACTGTCCTCGCGGGGCTTCACGCTCATCGAGTTGCTGGTGGTGATTGCAATCATCGCGATCCTGGCCGGCCTGATGTTGCCCGCCTTGGGCCAGGCCAAGAATCGCGCCCAGCAGTCGGCCTGCCTGTCGAACCTCCACCAGATCGGCCTGGCGGCCGCCATGTATGTGGACGACTTCCAGGGGCGTATGCCAGACGTGCCCGACTCCGAGCTCCAGTTGACCCCGCCCGTGGATTCGAAGGGCAAACGATACAATTCGATGGGGTCGTTCATGCCCCTATTCCAGCCGTATCTTCGCACGTCGCGAATCTGGCTCAGCCCGCCGGTTCCGCTGACGGCCTCCAACGACTGGCGCCGGCATTTCCTGAGTCCGTGGCGGGAGGGCGGGACCAATGCGCCCGGGCTCGGCTGGGCCAACTACCTGAGCGACAAGCTCGCGGAACCCAACCCGGAACAAGCCCGCTACCTGCGCGGCCGCACGCCCGAGAGCGTGGCGCTGAAACGCGGCACCAGCGTCTCCGCGGAGGAATGGCTCATGACCCCGTTCTTTGAGAAGGCTTGGTGGCCCGGCTTCAAGGCCGACTGGACGCACGCCGGCAGCGAACCGCCCGCGAAGGGTTGGTCCGCCCACCGGGGAGGCCGCAACCAACTTTACCTCGACCAACACGCCGGCTGGGTTCGCCGGGACATCGACCGCTGAGGTCCACCGCCCGAGGCTGCCCGATTTGGTGGATTGGCCCCAACCGCAACGCCCGAACTAAGGTCCCCGCAAACAACGAAGATTGCGGATTACTCCGGTGGCCCGGCCGCCCCGAAACGCGAGCAATCCGCCGCCGTCCTGCCAATTTTACCGCCGATCCAATCCTACTCCCGATGTCCATCCCGAGCACCTCGTTCACTGTCAACGGCCGCACCTACAACCCGCCGGCCAAACCCATCGCCGTCATCTGCCTCGACGGCTCGGCCGACGAATACCTCGACGCCGCCCTCGCCCGGGGCCGGATGCCGAATCTCGCCCGCATGGCCGCGACCGGCTGGCGTGGGTTTGCCCGCGGCCAGATGCCCAGCTTCACCAACGTCAACAACAGCTCCATCGTTACCGGGGTTCCGCCCAGCATCCACGGTATCGGCGGCAACTTCTTCTACGACACCTCCATCGGGCAGGAGGTGATGATGAACTCCGCGAAGTTTCTTCGTTGCGACACTATTTTTAGGGCGGCGTGCATCGCCGGACGACGAGTAGGAGTCGTCACTGCGAAGGAAAAGCTACGCGACATCTTCGCTGCTGGCATTATGCCCAGTGCCAGAGTGATGTCCCCAATTCCTGTCCTGCCTTCGGCGATTGCGTTCTCCTCCGAGAAGGCCCGCGAAGCCAAGCTGGAAACACACGGCATCGCCGATGTCGAGGCGCTCGTCGGCCCCACGCCGCACATCTATTCCGGCGATGCTTCGATCTACGTGCTCAAGGCCGGGGTGAAGTTGCTGGCCGCCGGCCGGGCCGACTTCCTTTACCTGAGCACCACCGACTTCATGCAGCACAAGTTTGTGCCCGAAGCCCCGGAGGCGCTCGACTTCTACGCGGGCATCGACGCCGAGATCGGCAAGCTGCTGGAACTGGGCGCGCTCGTCGGCGTCACGGCCGACCACGGCATGAACTCCAAGCAGAAGCCCGACGGCTCGCCGAATGTCATCTACCTGGAATCGGAACTCGTGAAGCAGTTCGGCGACGGCTTCCGGGTCATCCTGCCGATTACCGATCCCTACGTGGTGCATCACGGCGCATTGGGCTCGTTCGCGCAGGTGCATTTGCCCACCGACTTCAAGGGCACGCTCGCGGAAGTCATCGCGTTCGTCGCGGCCCTGCCCGGCATCAGCGAAGTTCATCCCCGCGACCTCGCTGCCCGCCTGATGGAACTCCCGCCGGACCGCATGGGCGACTTGGTGGTCTGCTCCGGCCGCGACGTGGTCCTCGGCCGCACGCCCGCCTACCACGATCTCAAGGCCATCGAGGGTGGCCTGCGCTCGCACGGCGGCCGCTACGAGGAAATGGTGCCGTTCATCTTCAGCGCGCCGTTGAAGCCCGCCTACGCGGCCCGCGCGCTGGGTGACCCGCGCAACTTCGACATCTTCGAATTCACCTGCAACGGCCTCGCGGCCTGACGCCTGCCCTCATCGCCATGAGCCACCGCCCTTCGCCCCGGTCCCGCGCCTTCACCCTCATCGAGTTGCTCGTGGTCATCGCGATCATCGCGATCCTGGCTGGCATGCTTTTGCCCGCGCTGGGCCGCGCGAAGTCGAAGGCAATGCAGACCCAGTGCACGAGCAACCTGAAGCAGATGGGCCTGTCGCTGTTCATGTATGTCAGCGAGCAGGGCAAGCTCCTCGCCTACAGCCAGCCGGGCAACGCCGACCTGTGGATGTCCATCCTCATGCAGTCGCAGGCGCAAGTTCACAAGGTGCGCTATTGCCCCGTGGCCCCGGAACCCTTGAAGCGCATCAGCCGCAATCCCGCGAACCCGAACTACGGCACGGCGAACGAGACCTGGATCTGGCCTACGAACGGCGTCCGGGGATACCAAGGCAGCTACAGCTACAACGGCTGGCTGTATTCCGACCTCAAGATTTCGCCGGAAGACGACGTGAAGTTCTTCGGCAAGGAATCCGGCGTCGAGTCGCCCACACTGACGCCCGCCTTCGGTGATGCCATGTGGGTGGACGCCTGGCCGGAGGCAACCGATCTGCCGGCCCGCAACCTTTACGAAGGCGCCGGCGTGGCCGGCGGCATTGGGCGTTACTGCATCGCCCGTCACGCGATCAACAGCGCCAAGGGCGCGCCGCGCAAGATGGCCCCGGGCGAACGTCTTCCCGGCGCGGTCAACCTCGCGCTGATGGACGGCCACGTCGAAACCGTGAAGCTCGACCGCCTTTGGGAATTCCAGTGGCATCGGGGCTACAAGGTTCCCGGCCAGCGTCCCCGCTGATTCCCCACCCATTTTCGCAATCTCCCGATGAACCTCACCTGCTTCCTCGCCGGCCAGCCCATCCAGTCGGCCAGCACGCTCACCATCCGCAGTCCCTACGACGGTTCCGTCTCCGGCACCGTCACGCTCGCCACCCGCGCCGACACCGAGGCCGCGATCGCGAAGGCCACCGCCTTCCGCGACACGCCCACCCGCTACCAGCGCAGCGAGATCCTGGAAAAGACCCGCGCCGCCCTCGAGGCCCGGCGCGAGGAATTCGGCCGCACCATTTCCAGCGAAGCCGGCCTTGCCCTCCGCGAAGGCCGCTACGAGGTCGGCCGCACCATCGACGTGCTGCGCTTCGCCGCGATGGAGACGCTGCGCGACGACGGCCAGATCTTCTCCTGCGACATCTCCGCCCAGGGCAAGCCGCGCAAGATTTTCACCACGCGCGAACCGCTCCGCTGCGCCGTCGCCATCACACCGTTCAACCATCCGTTGAACCAGGTCGCCCACAAGCTCGGCCCCGCCATCGCCGCCGGCACCCCGATCATCCTCAAGCCGTCCGAGAAGACCCCGCTCGTCGCTCTCAAGTTCGCCGAACTGCTCTACGCCGCCGGCCTGCCCGGCCCCATGCTCAGCGTGCTGCTCGGGCCCACGGCCGACGTCGCCGAGGTGCTCGTGAAACATCCCGACGTGGACGTGGTCGCCTTCACCGGCAGCGTGCCCGTGGGCAAACGCATCGCCGCCACCGCTGGTTACAAGAAACTCGTGCTCGAACTTGGCGGCAACGACCCGCTGATCGTGCTCGACGACGCGGACCTCGACCTCGCCGTGACCCTCGCCGCCGAGGGCAGCTACCGGAACTCCGGCCAACGCTGCACCGCCGTGAAGCGCATCCTCGTGCAGGACGGCATCGCGTCCGAGTTCACCCGCCGCCTCGTCGAGAAGACCCGCGAATACGTGTGCGGCAACCCGCTCGATGAAGCTACCAAGGTCGGCACCGTCATCGACGAAGCCTCCGCCGTTTACCTCGAAACCGTGGTGCAGGAAGCCGTGGCAGCGGGCGCGCGGGTGCTCATCGGTGGAGAACGCCGGGGTGCCCGGCTCCAACCCACCGTCATCGCCGACGTGCCGCGCGACTGCCGGATGGTGGTCGCCGAGAGCTTCGGACCGCTCGCACCCATCCTCACCGTGCGCGACCTCGACGACGCCCTCACGCTCGCCAACTCGACCGCCTACGGCCTGAGCTCCGGCGTGGTGACCACCAACCTGAACAGCGCGATGAAAGCGATCCGCACGCTCCGTTGCGGCACGGTGAACATCAACGAGGTTCCCGGCTTCCGCGTGGAGAACTCCCCCTTCGGCGGCATCAAGGACTCCGGCCTCGGCATCAAGGAAGGCGTCATCGAGGCCATGAAGGGCTACAGCTACGTGAAGACGTTTTCGCTGCCGTGGTAACATTTCCGACGGGCCGACTCGGCGATCGCACCGGGTCTGATTCGAATTAGGGAGCAACTCGGGTTTGCCGGATGGGCGGTTGACCGGTTCGCGCGTCCGGGGTTCCTTCCCGGGCGCCGTCGCGCACCTACTTGACCATGAAGACATCCCTCCTCTCCTCGCTGATCCTGGCCGCCGCCCTCTTCCCACTGGGTTGCACTGAAAAGGACTCATCCACCACCTCGGCGGCCGCCGTGGACACGTCGAAGAGCGAATCGACCTTTGCCTCCGCCGAAGCCAGCGTGAAAGCCGGTTACGACAAGGTTGCGACCGCCGTTCGGAACACCGACTGGTCGGCCGCCACCACCGCGGTCGAGGACCTCGCGAGCAACGCCAAGCTGACCGACGAACAGAAGGCCACGCTCCGGACGCTGTCCGACGACATCAAGGCCAAGGCGGCCGCGGCGACGGCGCAGGCCAAGGAAAAGGCCGCGCAACTGGCGGAAGATGCCAAGAAGGCGGGCGCCAAGGCGGTGGACGAAGCGGGCAAGCTGGCCGAGAAAGCCAAGGAAGCGACCACCAAGGCGGCCCAGGACGCCTCGAAGGCCGCCGCCGACCTGCTGCCGAAGAAGTAGGCCGGTTCAGCCTGCCAACCCGCGCAACAGCGCGGCCCGCGCCGGCTGGATGCCCTTATACTCCGCGATGGCGTCCGGCATGGTTTCCAGCATTTGCCGGAATGCCTCACGGACGCCGGGATCGGCCAGCACCTCGGTCAGCGGATGCACCGTGAGGTGGATGACAAACAGCAGTCCACCGGAGCGGGGCAAGGCCCGGAACGCTTGGTGTTCGACCCGGAGCCACACTTGGTCCACCGCGGCCGCCGGTCCCAGCCGGGGCAGGCGGCGGCGGGGATGCAAGTTGCGTTCGGGCACGACGGCCAGTCCCCAGTTCTCGCGCTCGAAGACCGACCCGGACGGCAGCTTGGCCAGGAACGTCCGGATGCGCGGTCCAAGGTCAGCGTTCAAGGTCGGCACGGGCCCGTGAATCGCCTCCACGGTTTGGCCCAGTTTTTCCTCGGGTGCCCAGGACGACGGAAAACAAACCGAGCCCGCCACCATCCGGAATTCGTCCCCGGCGTCACGGCGCAGCAACACAAAGTCCGGTTCCCAGGCGGACGCCAACGCGCGCAACCGGTTTTCGCCACCGCTGGGCAGATTCCGACGCCACTCCTCCGGGAACAGGACCAAGGCGTCTTCGAGCTCCGGCGCACCCTCCGCCGGCCAGAAACAGACCGGGACCTCCGTCTGAGACAGCCAGCGTCGGCGTTCGGCCAGCACGGGCGAGTCTGCAGTCGGCACAAACCACCGGTCATCGCCTCGGCGAACCCCGAACTCGAAACGGTAACGGTCCCCGCGGAACAGCCGGGCGAAGAATTCTGGCGACGGCGTGACCACGGCGGTCAGGCTTCCTGGCCCGGCGTGCGGTGGGCCAACACCTTGGCCGTCTGCTCCGCGCGGAACGTTTCGTAGGCGGCGCGGAACTGCGGGTATTTGTTGCCCAGGATCGCGACCGCGAGCAGGGCGGCATTGATCGCCCCGGCCTTGCCGATGGCCATGGTCCCGACCGGGACGCCGCCGGGCATCTGGACGATGCTCAGCAAAGAATCCATGCCGTTAAGCGCCTTGGATTGCACCGGCACGCCCAGCACCGGCAGCACCGTCTTGCTGGCGCACATCCCCGGCAGATGGGCCGCCCCGCCGGCGCCGGCGATGATCACCTCGATCCCCCGCCCCGCGGCCGCGGCGGCGAATTCAAACAGCAAGTCCGGCGTGCGGTGGGCCGAGACCACGCTGGCCTCATGCGGAACCCCCAGCGCGGTGAGCTGCTGGGCGGCGTGCTGCATCGTTTCCCAATCGGACTGGGACCCCATGATGATCGCGACAAGAGGGGAACTCATGACCCGGCGAGTGAAGTCGTCAGACCGGAAAGCTCAAAGCTCAAAAACAGCCATCGCGCCCCGGTTATCGCCGACCAGATCCGAGAGGAACCGCCCATGCCAGTCCACGTCGGCCGAATTTGCCCTTCCGGCACCACGGCCCCGCCCGCATCCTTAGCCCATGTCTCCGACCTCGTTGTCCCGGCGCGACCTGTTACGGGGTTCCGTCGCCCTCGCGGCCTACACGCTGGCCGCGCGACCGCTCAGCGCCTTCGGGCTCGAGCCCGCGGCCGGCGAGGAGCTGATACCATTTCTGGATCCGCAACCCTTCGATCCCAAGCGGCCGATGCTCCGGTGGGCGCACCTGAATTCGTGGATCACCCCGAAGGAAGATCTCTACGAAGTCAGCCACTATCCGCGGCCGAAGATTGATCCCGCGACCCAGCCCGCCGACTGGCGAGTGGAGTTCACCGGCTACCTGAAGACCCCAGTGACGCTGACGTTGGTCGACCTGATGAAGCGGCCGCACAAGACCGTCACCGCCACCCTCGAATGCGGCGGCAACGGCTCCAACCCGGGCTTCGCCGGCGCCTGCGGCAACCTCCGCTGGACCGGGACACCGCTCGGCCCACTGCTCAAGGAGCTGGGCCTCATGAAACGTTCCGAGGAAATCGTCTTCTACGGCGCGGACGAGAAGGTGGAGAAGATCCGGGAAAAAGATTACCCGCAGAATTTTGCCCGCAGCCTGTCGCGCGAACACGCATTGCGGGAGGAAGTCCTGCTCGCCTGGGCGCACAACGGTGATCCGCTGATGGACAGCCACGGTTTCCCGCTCCGGCTGGTCGTGCCCGGCTGGTTCGGCGTGGCGTGGGTGAAGTGGCTCAAGCGCGTGGACGTGCTGGATCGCCGATTCATGGGCCGCTGGATGGCACGGGAATACGTCACGATCCGCGGCGAGGAACGCGAAGGCACCGACTGGACCAATTGGCGGGAGACCAGCGTCTGCAACCTCTGCTGCAAGTCGGTCACGGCGCGGGCGGTGAAGCGCCCCGACGGCTCCATTCGCCTCACGGGCGCCGCCTGGAGTGATGGCACGCCGCTGAAGTCGGTGGAGGTGAAGGTGGGTGACGGACCGTGGCAGCCGGCAGCCATCGAAAAGAAGCCGGCCCGCGGATTGGACGCGAAGTTCACCTGGAGCTTCTGGCATTTCGACTGGCCGTCACCGACACCGGGCGAATACACGGTGGTCTCGAGGGCCACCGACGCCGACGGCCGCGTCCAACCGGCGACGGATGACCCGACGATGAAGAAAAAGGCGACTTACTGGGAAGCGAACCAACAGTGGGTCCGCAAGCTGCGCGTGAACTGAAACCGAATTCCATCCGCCCCTTTTGCCATGACCTTCGACGACGAGATCCAGCGGCAACTCACCCGCCGCACCTTCCTGACCCAAAGCACGACCGGCATCGGCGCGCTCGCGTTGGCGTCGCTGCTCAATCCGAAGCTGTTCGCCGCCAACCCGGCCTCGACCGGTTCCAAAGGTGCGCTCAAGACGCTGCACTTCGCCCCGAAGGCCAAGCGGGTCATCTACCTCTTCCAGTCCGGCGCGCCGTCGCATCTCGACCTCTTCGACCCGAAGCCGAAGCTCAAGGAGATGACCGGCGAGGAACTACCCGCGAGCGTCCGTATGGGCCAGCGCATCACCGGCATGACCGCCGGCCAGGCCGTGCTCAAATGCGTGGGTTCACCCTACGAATTCCAGCGCTACGGCAAGTCGGGCGTCGAACTGAGCAGCCTCCTGCCCCACACCGGCAGCATCGTGGACGATATCGCGCTCATCCGCTCAATGCACGTGGACGCCATCAACCACGACCCGGCGGTCACCTTCTTCGGGACCGGCAACCAGCAGCCGGGCCGGCCGACGATGGGGGCGTGGATCAGCTACGGCCTGGGCAGCGACAACGAGAACCTGCCCGCGTTCGTGGTGCTCACGAGCGGCAGCGGAGGCCAGGCGTTGCAGGCGCGTTACTGGGGCAATGGCTTCCTGTCCGCCACTTATCAGGGCGTCCAGCTTCGCAGCCAGGGCGACCCTGTGCTCTACGTCTCGAATCCCCCCGGCCTCAGCGGCACGGCCCGCCGGCAGTTGCTCGACTCGATGCAGGAGCTGAACCGCAAGCAACTCGGCGCGCTGGCCGATCCGGCAATCGCCACGCACATCGACAACTACGAACTCGCCTTCCGCATGCAGACCAGCGTGCCGGAACTCATGGACCTCGCCCAGGAGCCGCAGTCCGTGCTCGACCTTTATGGCGCCACGCCCGGCAAACCGTCCTTCGCCAACAACTGCCTGCTCGCCCGCCGGCTGGCAGAGCGCGGCGTGCGGTTCATCCAGCTCTGCCATCGTGACTGGGATCACCACGGCGGCTTGCCGGACGGCATCAAGGCGCAGACCAAAAACACCGACCAAGGCAGCGCCGCGCTGATCAAGGACCTCAAGCAACGCGGCCTGCTCGACGAGACGCTCGTGATCTGGGGCGGCGAATTCGGCCGCACGGCCTATTCACAGGGCGACATCACCAAGAACAGTTTCGGCCGTGATCATCACCCGCGCTGCTTCTCCATCTGGATGGCCGGCGGCGGCATCAAGCCCGGCACAGTAATTGGGCAGACGGACGACTTCGGCTACAACATCGTCGCGAACCCCGTCAGCGCCCACGACCTGCACGCCACGATGCTTCACCTGATGGGCATCGAGCACACGAAGTTCACCTACCGCTTCGAGGGTCGCGACTTCCGCCTCACGGACATCCACGGGGAATTGGTGAAGGACCTGATGGCGTAGCAAACGCCGGGGTCCGGCAGTCCATTGGACTGAACACCACTTTCCGCGCTGCCGGATTGAAGTCGGCTTCAGTGACCCTAGGCTTCGGCCTGTTCGCCATGCGTTGCCCCGCCCTGATCCTGCCGCTGTTCGCCAGCCTCGCGTTGCTTGCCCACGCCGCGTCCCCCGCGGCCAGCGCGGGCGCCAAGGTGGATTTCTCCGCCGAAATCCGGCCGCTGATCGCCAAGAAGTGTTACCATTGCCACGGCCCGGACGAGGGTTCCCGCAAAGCGAAGCTGCGGCTCGATTCCTTCGACGAAGCCACCCGCCCGCGCAAGGACGGCACCGCGATCGTCCCAGGCAAACCCGACGACAGCTTGCTGATCAAGCGGGTCTTGGCTCACGACGCGGAGGAGGTCATGCCGCCGCCGGAAACCAAGAACGCGCTCACCGCCGGCGAAGTGGCCCTGCTCCAACGCTGGATTGCCCAGGGCGCCAACTACACGCCGCACTGGGCCTGGGTAAAGCCGCAGCGCCCGCCCCTGCCCCCGGCGGGCAAGGCATGGGCCGTCAATGGCATCGACCGCTTCGTGGCCGCGAAGCTGAAGGCGAACGACCTCGAACCGTCACCAATGGCCGACCGCTCGACATTGGTCCGCCGCCTGTCGTTGGACCTCACCGGCCTGCCGCCCACGCCGGAGGAGACGGACGCCTTCGTGAACGACCGTCGGGCCGACGCCTATGAACGGCTCGTGGACGGACTCCTCGCTTCCCCCCACTTCGGCGAACGTTGGGCGCGCGTCTGGCTCGACCTCGGCCGTTACGCGGATTCCGCCGGCTATGGTTCCGACCCGCTCCGGCCGAATATCTGGCCCTGGCGCGATTGGCTGATCCAGGCGCTGAACCGGAACCAGCCGTTCGACGAATTCACGCGCGACCTGATCGCCGGCGACCTGCTACCGGAGGCCACGGAGGAACAGAAGATCGCCACGGCATTCCACCGGAATACGATGACCAACACCGAGGGCGGCACGGACGACGAGGAATGGCGCGTCGCCGCCGTGAAGGATCGCGCCGCGGTGACCGCGCAGGTGTGGATGGGCCTCACGATGGGCTGCGCGCAGTGCCACACCCACAAGTTCGACCCGATCAGCCACCACGATTACTACTCGTTTTACGCCTTCTTCAACCAGTCCGAGGACAACGACCAACCCGACGAACGGCCGACGCTGCCCGTGTATTCCCCGGCCGAAAAACAACGCCGCTCGGCGTTGCATGCCGAAATCGCGGGGCTCGAACAGCAGTTCCAGTCCAATCCACCGGAGTTCACCCGGGAACTCACCGCCTGGGCCGAGGCGGCCGCGCGGCCGGTGATCTGGACGGCCCTGAATCCGACTGGCGCGAACTCAATGCTGACCAATGGGGCCGCGCTGACGTTGGAAGCCGACGCCACGGTCTTCGCCGCGGGACCGACTCCGGTGCGCGACACTTACGTCGTGAAGGCGGTGGCCGACTTGCCGCGCGCAACTGCATTGCGCCTGGAAGTTTTGCCCGACGATCGCCTGCCACAGAAGGGGCCCGGCCGCGCCGGCCAAGGCCAATTTGTGCTGAACGACCTGCGCGTGGAGGTCGCCCCCGCACGGCCGCAACCGGTCGCGGCCCGTTTTGTCCGCGTCGAGGCCCCGGGGCAAAATCGATTTCTCAGCTTGGCGGAGGTGCAGGTATTCAGTGCCGGCCAAAACGTCGCGCCAAAGGGCACGCCCAGCCAGTCGAGCACCGATTACCTCGGCGACGCCAACCGGGCCGTGGACGGCAACACCGACGGCAACTACGACAGCGCCCGCTCCACGACGCACACCCGGCAGGAAAACGATCCGTGGTGGGAACTCGACCTCGGCACCGCCTTGCCCGTGGAAACGGTCGCCCTGTGGAACCGCACCGACGGCTCCGGCGAACGCCTCGCAAACAGCCGGGTGGCGTTGCTCGACGCCAACCGGAAGGTGGTCTGGGAGACCAAGCTAGATACCGCGCCCGCGCCCGTCGCCAAGGTCGGCCCGGCGGCGCCGCGCGCGGTGAAACTGGCGTTTGCCAGCGCCGATTACGGGCAGGCCGAGTTCGGCCCGGAACTCGCCATCGATGCCAACCCGGGACAGCGCTCCGGCTGGGCCGTGGGCGGCGCGCTCGGGCAACCCCACACGCTGATCGTCGAGTTCGCGGAACCGCTGAAGTCCGATGGCCCGGTGAACCTGACCGTGACGCTCGCGCACAACTACGGCGACGGCCACACGCTCGGACGCTTCCGGCTCTCCCTCACCGACCGGGCCCTGCCCGTGCGGGCTTTTCCCGCCCCGGTGGCATCGGCGCTCGCCCCGCCCGCAGCCGAACGCAACGCCACCCAGCAGCAGGCGTTGGTGGACTATTTCCGACCGCTTTCGGCCACGCTCGGGCCGATTGCCCGACAAGTTGCGACCAAGCGTAAGGAATTGGATGCCGTCCGCGGCACGCCCGTGCCGGTCGTCCGTGAGGTCGCCACTGCTCAACGCCGGACGACCCGCATCCTGAACAAAGGGAACTTCCTGGATCCCGGCGCTCCAGTCACCGCGGCCGTGCCGGCGGCGTTTCCCCCGCTGCCCGCGGGAGCCGGGCCTGATCGCCTCGGCTTGGCCGCCTGGCTGACTTCGCCGGAAAATCCGCTGACAGCGCGGGTGGCGGTGAACCGCTTCTGGGGTTTGCTCCTGGGCCAACCGCTGGTGGAGACGGAAGAGGATTTTGGCACCCAGGGCACGCTGCCGACAAATCCCGATTTGCTCGACTGGCTGGCCGTTTCGTTCCAATCGCGAACCCCGCGGAAGGCGGCGTCAATGGATCCGTGGGCGCCGGCGTTGGGCTGGGATTTCAAGGGTCTGCTGCGACTCATCGTGCTGTCGGCCACCTATCGGCAGTCGTCGGTCACGACGACCGACCGACTCGCGAAAGACCCCCTGAACCGGTTTTATTCGCACGCACCGCGGCGACGACTGGACGCGGAAAGCCTGCGGGACCAAGCCCTAGCCCTCAGCGGACTGCTGGCCCGTAAGGTAGGCGGCCCGAGCGTGTATCCGCTGCAACCGGACGGCCTGTGGCGCGCGGCGTTCAACGGCGAACGGAGTTGGGCAACCAACGAGGGCGAAGACCGCTACCGGCGCGGCCTCTACACATTCTGGCGACGCACCGTCCCCTACCCCAGCATGGCCACCTTCGACGCCCCGAGCCGCGAATCCTGCACCGTGCGTCGGCAGCCCACCAACACGCCATTGCAGGCGTTCGTCACCCTGAACGATCCGACGTTCGTCGAATGCGCCCAGGCCCTCGGCCGCCGCCTCGCCCAAACCGACGGCACCGTCGCCGACCGCCTGCGTCGCGGTTTGCAATGGGTGACCGGCCGGCCCGCGGAGGCCAATCAAACCGCCAGGTTGCTCGAACTGTTCGAGACCGAGCGCGCCGGTTTCGCCGCTGATTCCGAGGCGGCCACCCGCTTGGCCACCCAACCCCTCGGCCCGCTTCCACCCAGTCTCTCCGCGGCCGAAGCCGCGGCGTGGACCACCATCGGCAACATCTTGCTGAACCTTGACGCGGTGCTGACGAAGGGCTGACCGGGAATCGACCGGCACTTCCGGTGCTCCTTGGAAACGGCCGCCCCGACCGGTGCAACTCCAATGCGGTGAATTCCCTCCGTCCTGCGGGCCCGATAGGAATGCGCCGCGGACAGCGCATTCCGCGGCGGACGATTCGATGGGAGGACTCTGGCAGAAGCCTAGAGTGGGCGATTGGTGCACGGGGCGGGGGTCGAACCCACAACCTTCGGCTTCGGAGACCGACGCTCTATCCAATTGAGCTACCCGTGCAAACTTGGGGCGCGCGAAACCTAGTTAGCGGCCGCCGACAGGGCAACGAGTTTGTGCGTCATCGTCCAGGCCGTTGCGGCGGAAGATTTGTCGGCAGGGCCAAGGTGCCCGGCGGCCGGGTGCGGGGTTCGACCAAACCGGAGCCAAGTTGGCCCAGCGGATCCGTCTTGGGCGAGGATTGCCAGGACTTGAAGGCGAGCCAGCCGATCACGACCAACGCCGCCCCGAGGGCGAGCGGAAAGACGATGGTCCACTTGACCCGCGACAGTTGGAGCATGAGGAAGTCCAACGCGCCGCGCGACCGTCCCGGCCCGCCGGCGGTGCCATCGAAGTCGCCGAGGTTGCCCACTTCGCCGACCACTTCCTCAACAATGGCGCGGTCATCGAGGCGGAGAAACTTGGCATAGGTGCGGGCGAATCCACGGATGTAGACGGGCGCGGGAAAGCTGCCCCACTCGCCGGCTTCCAGCGCCCGGATGTGGTCCGTCTTGATGTTGGTCCCGTCCGCGGCCTGATGGACGCTGAGGCCGCGGCGCTCCCGTTCGGCACGAAATTTTTCTCCAACCGTGGGCATCTGGGCGGAAATTAGCGGATTTCGCCCGTCCGCAGCAATGCCGGAAACCGGTTCCCACGAACTGAAACCCAAACTTCGGCGCAGGATTCCCGAATCAGACGGCCGCGGCAGCCACCGAGGGGGTCATGATGGCGGGCAACGCCATGGTTTCCGCGTGCCGTTCAATCGCGCGCGAAATTTGCCCGAGGGGAAGGACCTGTTGGACTGCTCCCCGGCGGATCGCTTCGCGCGGCATGCCGAAGACGACGCAGGTTTCCTCGTTTTGGGCGATGGTGGAGGCGCCGCCGTTCCGCAGCCGCAGCATGCCTTCGGCGCCGTCGCTGCCCATGCCAGTGAGGACGATGGCCAAGGCGTGCGACCCCGCGCCGGCCTTGACCGCCGAATCGAACAGCACGTCCACGGCGGGGCGTTGGTGGTGGACCGGTGGGCCTTCGGTGAGCCGGACCTGGTATTGGCCGCCTGACCAGTGGAGGAGCATGTGTTTGCCGCCGGGGGCCAGCAACGCCAGGCCCGGGACAACCCGGTCTCCATCCGCCGCCTCACGAACTTCGATTTGGCAGAGGCTGTTCAAGCGGTCCGCGAGGGCCTGGGAAAACTTGGCGGGGATATGCTGGACGATGCAGATGCCGGGCACGTCGCTTCGCAGCGGCATCAGCACTTCCTTCAAGGCCTCGGTGCCGCCGGTCGAGGAGCCTATCAGGATCACTTCCCGGCCGACAAAGCGGCGGGCCGCGCTGCGGGGGACTTCGGCCGACCGCGCAACCGGCGGACGTGCCACGGGCTCAAAGGGAGCGCGGACACGGGCTCCAGCGGCCATCCGAACCTTGTCGGCCAACCGGCCGTCCTCGGCGGATGCCGAGTTGGAGCCATTGGGCTTGCCCATCACGTCGACGGCGCCGGCCTGCAACGCCTCGAGGGCCATGGCAGAACCATCTTGCGTCAGGGAACTGAGCACGATGACCGGCATGGGGCGGTGCTTCATGAGCAGCCGGAGAAAACTGATGCCGTCGAGCCGGGGCATCTCCAGGTCGAGCGTGATGACATCCGGGTTCAGCTCGAGGATCTTGTCCCGGGCGACATACGGATCGGGCGCAGTGCCGATCACCTCGATGTCCGCCTCCTTCGAAAGGCTGTCGGTCAGCACTTTGCGGGCGACCGCGGAGTCATCGACCACGAGCAGGCGGATGCGTTTCGGGTTCATGTCAGGAGCCGGACTGCACCAAGGTTTCCACTCCGGCAAACTCTTCCTGGGTGCGGATCATGTAGTGTTGGAAGCGGTCGGCATCGAGCCCGAGGAGTCGGGCCGCGTCGGAGCTTCCGTTCAGGGCGAGCGCATGGATGCCATAGCTCTGGCCGATCAGGTTGGCGACCATGTTGCCGGCGAAAGTGCAGGCCGCCAGTCGCTGGAAATCGCCGGCCGAGGCCGGTTCGTGATGCCACCAAACCGCCTGGACCAGGCTGGGCGGGAAACTCCAGCGGGCCAGCAATCGGCCGCCAATCTCCGCGTGCTGGACGCCCAGCAGGGCTTTCTCCGCCTCCAGCATCGAACGCCCGAACTGATCCACCTGCTCTGCCACCTGGCGGTAACGGCCTTCCAACGCCTGGGACAGGACGAGTTTGCCGACGTCGTGCAGCAAACCGGCAGTAAAGGCCAGGCTCTCGTCCTCATGACAGTCGCGGGCGATGATCTGGGTGGCGACGGCCGCGGTCACGGAATGCTGCCAAAGCTCGCCCGGATCCAATCCATAGCCGGCCTGGGAGGGCCCGAGCATCTTCGAACCGCACACGGCGACGACCAGCCGGTAGAGGGTTTCAAAGCCGAGGCGGCCAACGGCTTCATTGAGGCTCTGCACAGGAGAGCCGCGATTGAACGCCACGCTGTTGCCCAACCGCAGCACGCTGGCCGTAAGCGACGGGTCATGGGCGATCAATCGGATGACCCGGTCCATGTCCGTGTCCGGCTGCCGCAGCAGCTGGAGCAACGGCGGCAAAAGCTTGGGCGCCGGCGGCAGGTGCTGGATGCGGTCGATGTAGTCGTCTAGCGCTTGCATAGGACTACCTCCTCCTGCTGGCCGGAAATCTTCAGGCTCAACTGGCCGGTGGCCAGGTTCAGATACATGGTGCGATTCACGAGCCCCCCGACCTCTTCCGCCACGGAACGCAGCCCGTGCCGGCTGAAGATCGTCGTCACAGCCTCGTAGTTTCGTTTCCCGATGTTGAAGAATCCCGAGTTGTCCATGATTTGGGCGCCGCCGACGACGTAGATGTGAACGCGGTGTTTCTCCGCCCGCAATTCGTAAGCCGCCCGGAACAGCGCGGGAATGCCGGTGTCCACGAACATGGCGGGCTTACGGGCCGCCTTCTCGGTGTCAATCGTCGAGTCCGGCAGCATGGCGTGCAGCAGCCCGCCGACCCGTGACACGGGATCGTAGATGGCGATCCCGACGCACGAGCCGAGGGAATAGGTCGCCAGCATGGCGTTGGCGTTGTTCGACACCGCCATGTCGGCGATTCCAACCACGACCTTCTGCTGGAAGCCGGCGATCGATAGTGAGGGGGATGCCATCGCCTATTTCTTCTGGTAGATGCTGGGGCGGAGGCAATGCACGGGCACATCCAGCCCATTGAGGCTTTCGGAATGCCCGATCAGGAGATAGCCGCGCGGCACCAGGAACCGGGCCAGCCGGGTCACCAACTGCTCCTGGGTGGGGCGGTCGAAATAGATCATCACGTTGCGGCAGAAGGCGATCTCGAACGGGTCGCCGTGTTCGTAGGGCTCCAGCAAGTTTAGCTGCCGGAACTCGATCCGGCCGGCGAGGCTGGCCTTCACCCGGTAGTGCCCTTCCCAGCGCCCATGACCGAGCTGAAAGTGACGGCGGAGCCACGCATCCGGGACCTGCCGGATTCGTTCCTCCGCATAAACTCCCTGCTGGGCCACCGCCAAGGCCTTGGTCGAGATGTCGGACGCCACCACCCGCCAGTCCCATCCCTCCGCGAGCGGAAAGTGCTCCGCCAGATACATGCCGATGGTGTAGGGCTCCTCGCCAGTCGCGCAGGCCGCGCTCCAGACCTTGAAACGACGTTGGCCCCGCGTCAGGAGGGCCGGCAGGGCCGTCTTGACCAGGAATTGGAAGTGCGATTCCTCCCGCAGGAAGTGCGTGTAATTGGTAGTCAGCGCGTCGATGGCGGATTGGACCTCGTCCTGGCCTTCGGCGGAACGGATGTAGGCGCAATATTCGCGGAGCGTGCCGATGCCGAGCAGGCGCATCCGTTTGCCGAGCCGCGCCCGGATCAGCGCCTCTTTCCCGTCATGCAGGCGGATGCGCGAACGTTCGTAGATGAACGCGATGATGAACTCGATCTCCTCGCTGTCGTCGATGACCGTCCTCATGTCAGTATGGTGGAAAGCGTGATCCGGCCCCGACCCGGACAGAACTAGACTTCAACCGAGCAGTCGGACGTTTTCGGGCACTTCTTGAGCAAAACCGACGGCCGTGACCCACCGGGAGATTTGTGCCGGCAGCCCGGCAAAATTCGCCGCCCGGGCCGGGTCCGGCCGCGCCCGGCAGGAATTAACCGGCGATTTCCGGGCAGGAATTGCCCCGCAAAGGGAGTTTTTCAACGTGGCACGGCCGTTGCTCAAAGCCGATTGCACGAAGGACTCAATGCACGAAACCATGTCAACCGAACCGCAAAGCCCACCGGCACCGAAATGCCAGAAGCTCCAATTCCCGGCCGGGCTATTGGGCTTCGAGCAGATCAAGCAGTTCCTCCTGATCAGCAGCGAGCAGGACGCTCCCTTCAGCTGGCTCCAGGTCGAGGATGACGCCAGTCTGGCGTTCCTCGTCGTGCCGCCGTTCGAGGTGTTGCCGTCTTACGCGCCGGACATCTCGAACGAGGACGCCGCCTTCCTGAAACTCACCGGGCCGGGCGACGCCCTGCTCTTCAACATCGTCACGCTCCGCCGGAACGGCGAATCGAGCGTGAACCTGAAGGGGCCGATCGTGGTCAATCGCCACACCCTGGTGGCCAAGCAAGTCGTCCCGCACAACGCGGCCGACTATTCCGTGCGTCACCCACTCTCCACCACCGTCTAACTACCGCCATGCTCGTCCTCTCCCGCAAAGTTGGCGAAAGCGTCATCATCGACGGTCGCATCGTGGTCAAGATTGTCCGGCTCGACGGCGACTCCGTGCGGGTCGGCATCGAGGCCCCGGCCGAGGTGCCCATCCATCGCCAGGAGATCTATGACGAAATCCAGCGCACCAACCAAGAGGCCCTGACCAAGGGCCGCCCGCAGTTGCCCCGCCTTTCCAAACCCAGCGTTCCGCCAACGTCCGCGCCCGGCGCTTCCGCCTGATTTGTTCCGTTCCACCACCACTTTTTACCGACCAACAAGTTAACCAGATTCAGCTATGATCATAATGACCAACGCGACGGCCCTGGCCGCATCCGACGCCCGCTCCACCCACGAGACGGCCCTCTCCAAGTCGATCGCCCGGCTGAGCTCGGGCAAGAAGATCATCAATCCCGCCGACGACGCCGCCGGCCTGGCCATGGCCACCCACATGGAGGCCCAGGTCAACCGCCTCGCCGCCGCCAAGTCCAACGTCGCCAACGGCGTCTCCTTCACCCAGACCCAGGACGGCTACCTCCAGAAGGTCGGCAAAGCCCTCGACCGCATGTCCGAACTGGCCATCCTCGCCCAGGACAGCACCAAGGGCACCGATGACCTCGCCCTCTACGACCGCGAATTCCAGATGCTCGGCGGTTTCATCACCGATGCCGCCACCAAGGAGTTCAACCACGTTCCCCTCTTCGACGGCACCGACATCGACATCGCCATCGATTCCGAGGGCAACACCTACACGATGACCGGCATCGACCTCGCCGACACCGCGTATACCGACGCCACCGCCTCCGCCATCGACACCCCGACCAACGCCGCCACCGCCCTCACCAACGTCCTCGCCGCCATCACCAAGCTTTCCGAGGACCGCGCCACCGCCGGCGTCTCCCAGTCCCGCCTCGCCTACGCCTCCGAGGCCCTCACCGTCAGCAAGGAGAACCTGACCGCCGCCAGCTCGCGCATCATGGATGTCGACGTCGCCGAGGAGTCCACCGAACTGGCCAAGAACAACATCCTCATGCAGTCCAGCACGGCCATGCTCGCCCAGGCCAACCAGCTGCCACAGAACGTCCTCAAGTTGCTTCAATAGTTCCGGCACGCCTGAAGCCGTGCGGCACGGCCATCGGGCGAACCACCGCTCAGCGCAATCGCTGATCTTCTGCCTCAAAAAGACAACCGCGGCCAAACCTTCCGATCGCCATGACGATAATGACCAACTCGACGGCCTTGGCCGCATCCGACGCCCGCTCCACCCACGAGACGGCCCTCTCCAAGTCGATCGCCCGGCTGAGCTCGGGCAAGAAGATCATCAATCCCGCCGACGACGCCGCCGGCCTGGCCATGGCCACCCACATGGAGGCCCAGGTCAACCGCCTCGCCGCCGCCAAGTCCAACGTCGCCAACGGCGTCTCCTTCACCCAGACCCAGGACGGCTACCTCCAGAAGGTCGGCAAAGCCCTCGACCGCATGTCCGAACTGGCCATCCTCGCCCAGGACAGCACCAAGGGCACCGATGACCTCGCCCTCTACGACCGCGAATTCCAGATGCTCGGCGGTTTCATCACCGATGCCGCCACCAAGGAGTTCAACCACGTTCCCCTCTTCGACGGCACCGACATCGACATCGCCATCGATTCCGAGGGCAACACCTACACGATGACCGGCATCGACCTCGCCGACACCGCGTATACCGACGCCACCGCCTCCGCCATCGACACCCCGACCAACGCCGCCACCGCCCTCACCAACGTCCTCGCCGCCATCACCAAGCTTTCCGAGGACCGCGCCACCGCCGGCGTCTCCCAGTCCCGCCTCGCCTACGCCTCCGAGGCCCTCACCGTCAGCAAGGAGAACCTGACGGTCGCCAGCTCGCGCATCATGGATGTCGACGTCGCCGAGGAATCGACCGAACTGGCCAAGAACAACGTCCTGATGCAGGCGAGCACGGCCATGCTCGCCCAAGCTAACCAGCTGCCGCAGAACGTCCTGAAACTACTTCAATAACCGCTAAACCCCCAACGCCGGGCGCCGTCATTTCCCCCAAGGTGACGGCGCCTTTTCATGTCCGCGTTCCGCGTTTTCGGCGCCGCGCGCTGCCGGATTGCCGCCCGCGGAATTCCCCGGCAGGGTGGCCCGGCATTGAAGCTCTCCGTCAAAAGCGATTACGCCGTCCGGGCCATCCTGTCGTTGGCGCGCCGTTCCGGCGACGGTGAGGTCACCCGCGTGGAGACCATCGCCACGGAGAACGGGATTCCGCCGAACTACCTCGTCCAAATCCTTATCGAGCTGAAGTCTTCGGGCATCGTCCGCAGCATCCGGGGCAAGGAGGGCGGTTACCAACTCGCCCGGCCACCGGCCAGCATCACGTTTGGCGAGGTGCTGAAGACGATCTACGGACCTTTGTTCGACAGCCCGGCCATCACGGACGAAAAATGTCCCCAGGAGCTGCGGGATGCGTGGATGAGGCTGAGGGATTCCGTGGAACGGGAAGCCGCTGCCATCAACTTCCAGCAACTGCTGGAGAGTGGGGCCGACCGGACGCGGATGTTCTACATCTGATCGCCGCGCCCGCCTACCGACGGCTGGGCTCTATGTGGACCAACACATCCCGGACCTTGGCCAACTGCCCCCGCACAGCATCCTTCACCGCGTGGGCGATGACATGCGACCGTGCGACACTCATGTCCGGATCCACGCGAACGTGCATGTCCACGAACATCTGCCAACCCATCCGCCGGACGAAACACTTCTCGACGTTGTCCACTCCCTCGACCGCGCCGGCGATGGCCCGGATCTCCTCGATCACGCCGTTGTCCGGCATCGTATCCATGAGTTCCTCCAGTGCCGGCCGCAGCAGGCGCCACCCGTTGAACCCGATGATCCCGGCAGCGACGATGGCGGCCACGTCGTCGGCCGCGGCCCACCGGGGACCGCCGATCAGCGCAAGCGATATCCCCACCGCCGCGGCCATTGAAGTAATGGCGTCGCTCCGGTGATGCCAGGCATCGGTCTTCACTGCCGTGCTGTCGGTGGCGTGGCCTTCGCCGAGGGCGAACCGGAACAGGAGTTCCTTGATCGCAACCACGCCGAGCAGCACGGCGAGCGTCCACGGCCTAGGCGAAGGATGTTCGGTCAACACTTCCCGGAGCGACTGCACGCCGATGCCGACCGCCGCAAACAGCAGTAGCGTCGCGATCACCGCCGCCGAGAGCGCCTCCGCCTTGCCGTGACCATACGGATGATCGTCATCGGGCGGCTTGGCGGCTACGACCAGGCCGCGCCAAACGATGACCGAACCAATCAGATCCGCGAACGATTCCACGGCATCGGCGACCAAGGCCTGGGAATGCCCCAAGATGCCCGCCACGAGTTTGCCGGCTGCGAGGCAGAAGTTGACCACCGCGCCGATGAGCGTGACGCGCAGGGTCTTCTTGAGCCGTTCGCGGTGGGGCACAGGCGTTGGTGGTGTCGTCGATTCCGCTTCGCTCAGACCCGGAACGCGCGGTCGCCCGCGTCGCCCAGTCCGGGAACGATGTAGAAGTTTGCGTTCAGGCGCGGATCCAGCGCCGCCGTAAACACGGGCACTCCGGGATGCGCCTTGAGCACCGCGCGGACTCCCGGCGGCGCGGCCACGAGCGACACCAACCGCACGCTCGCCGCCCCGCGGGAACGCAGGAGCCGGATCGCCTCCACCGCGCTGCCGCCCGTCGCGAGCATCGGGTCGAGCACGATGGCGTCATGGTCGGCCAGAGATTCCGGCAGGCTGGCCGAATACACTCGGGGCAAGGCGGTCGCCTCGTCCCGCTTGATGCCGATGAAACCCACCTTCGCATCCGGCAAGATTTGGAGGAACGGATCCAGGAACGCCAACCCGGCCCGCAGCACCGGCACCAGGATGACTTCCCGCTTCAGCGAGTGCCCCCGGGCCGTCGCCAGCGGGGTTTCCACCTTCACCGTCTTGGTCCCCAGATCGCGGGTGACATCCGCCACCATCAGCGCCGCCGCCTCCGACAGCTTGCGCCGGAACGCGGCCGGCGGGGTGGACTTGTCGCGCAGCGCCGTGACGCAGACGCGGATCAGCGGATGGTCGAGGACGGTCAGGTTCTTCACGTCAGTGCAGGTGCAGGGGTGAGATGAAATACAGCCGGCCCTGCTGGAGCTTCGGCGACAGGTCGAGCCCGCCGATCTCCACCTTCATCGTCTGTGACTTCGCCTGGCCGAAGAAGCTGAAGAGGTCGCCGAACGACGGCGGCAGCGCGTAGGCCACCAAGTTCGCCGAATCAATGCCGGCCAACACCTTGGCCCGGGCAACCGCGGTGTCGAAATCGCCCAATTCATCCACCAAGCCGAGCCCCAGCGCCGTGCTGCCCGACATGATCCGGCCGTCGGCGAAGTCCTCCCAATTGGGCGCGAGTTCGCGGTAGCCGGTGATCTGTTCCTTCCCGTTCAGTTCGGCGGACCAGCCGCGACCTTCGCGGATCACGCTTTTGAACCGGCGGAAACTTTCGCCGACCATGTCGTTCAGGATCGCCTTCTCCTCGGGCAATTCGTCCTCGGGCCGCTTCTCGCCGGAGAACATATCCTTCAGCTTGCCGCTCTTCACCACGTCGGGCCGGACGCCGAACTTGTCCATCAAGCCGCGGTAATTGTAGCCGTGGAAGATCACCCCGATGCTGCCCGTGATCGTCAGCTCGTTGGCCACGATCCAGCGGCTCGCCGCACTGATGTAATAGCCACCAGAGGCGGCGAGCGAACCCATCACCGTGACCACCGGAATGTCGTTGGTCAGCTGGAACGCCCGCATGGCCTTGTAGATGTCGTCGCTCGCCAGCACTTCGCCGCCGGGGGAATCCATCCGCAGCACGATCGCCTTCACCCGGTCGTCGCCGGCCGCGCGGTCGAGCTGGTCCTTGAAGTGATCCACCATCGTCAGCCCCTCGTAGTTGATCGGCTGGCCGCTGATGACGCCGCCGATGTCGAGGACCACGATCTTGTCGTCCGCGTCGTTGTCTTCCATCACGACCTCATGGAGGTGCGCCGCCTTGCCGTGGTGGCCGCCCGAGCCCGCCAGCGAAACCGCGGAGCCGACCGACTGGAGCACGTTGCCCAGCAGGCTGCCCAGCAACAGGACCGTCACGATGACGCTGAAGATCAGCCAGCCATTCCCGCGGCGGGCAGGACGTTCGGCCGGGCGGGGTGTGGCAACGGGGGCAGGAATGACCGGCGGGGGCACCGGCGGGTTCGGCAACGGAGGAGGCGTCAATCCATCAGGCATGGCGGCCGCAGGCTAGGAGAGCCGGCCCTGATGGCAAGCAGCCCGCAAAGCCGCCTGCCCCGCCAAAGTGCTGCCGGCGTCCCGCCGGCAGAGGACGCGGTTGGCCGCGAACCGGGGGGGGTGATGCTCCCTCGCCCGGAGGGAGCCCCAAGGCGCAGCCCTGGCGGGCCAAGCCCGCCACCGCGGCGCGCCAGGGACCGCGCTGCGACCAAGCCTCCACCGGCCCGCTCAACTCCCACCCTGGGTCGCGCGAGCTGCCCGGGACTGCCGGCAAGATGCCGGCAGCACTTTGCTGGCGCCCCGCCCGCCCCCCTGCCCCGGCTTGCATCCCGCTTTCCGGCGCCCAAGCTCCCGCCATGCAATCCCATCACGCTTACGTCGAACGCGTCGTCGACCTGCTGGATCCCGCCGCCAATCTCCTCTTCAACTGCACCGTCGAGGAAGCGCGAGCCAAGGTCCTTTCCGGCGATGCCGCGCAGGTCGCGGACATTGACGGTTCGTTCGCCCTTCTGGCGCGCGACGGCAAGATGGTCCGCATGGCCCGCTCGCTCGACCGGCCGATGCGTTACTTCCTCGCCAAGCGCGCCGAAGGCCCCGCCCTCATCGTCGCCGACCGCATGGACGCCATCCACGCGCAGCTCGTGAAGGAGGGCCTGGCCGACCAGTTCCACCCCAGCTACACGCGCATGGTGCCGGCGCATTACGTCGTCGAGATCCAGCTGATCGGCTGCCCCGATCCCGACCCGACCTACACCCGCTTCTTCACGCCCGAACGCAACTCGCTCCCCGCCGACCTCGACGAAATCGGCCGCCGCTACGTCGGCGCGCTGGCGGACGAGACCGCGAAGTGGCTGCGCAACGTGCCGGCACACGAACCGATCGGCGTCGCCTTCTCCGGCGGCGTGGACAGCGGCCTCGTCTTCCTCACCACCTACTTCACGATGCGGAAGCTCGGAATGAATCCGGCCCGTCTCAAGGCCTTCACCCTCAGCTTCGGCGACGGACCCGACCTCGCCCAGGCCCGCGAGTTCCTCGAACGCCTCGGCCTCGGCCTGTTCCTCGAGGAAATCCACGCCACGCCCGACGAACTCGACTTCTCCGAAGCCCTGCGTGTGCTCGAGGACTACAAGCCGCTCGACGTCGAATGTGGCGTGATGGGCATGGCGTTGTGCCGCGGCATCCGGCGGCGGTATCCGGATTGGAAGCACCTGCTCGACGGCGACGGCGGCGACGAAAACCTCAAGGACTATCCCATCGAGGAAAACCCCGAGCTGACCATCCGTTCCGTCGTCCACAACCTGATGCTCTACCACGAGGGTTGGGGCGTCGGCCGCATCAAGCACTCGCTCACCTACAGCGGCGGCCTGAGCCGCGGCTACGTGCGCACCTACGCGCCGGCGCGGAAGTTCGGCTTCGAGGGCTTCAGCCCGCTGATGAGCCGCGGCGTCATGGCCGTGAGCGAAGCCATCCCGTTCATTGACCTCACGCAATACGACGTGCCGACGCTCTACTCGCTCAAGGGCGAAGTCGTCCGGCGTGGCGTGAAGGCGCTGTTCGGCGTGGACATGCCCGTGTTCGAGAAACGCCGTTTCCAACACGGCGCCACCCGCAAGGAAACCCTCCGCGCCAAGCTGCCCGCCCAGGAAGCCGTGTATCGGAAGCAGTTCCTGGCGATGTATCAGTAGGGCGCGTTTCCGCACCTAACCGAGACTGGCAACCCTCCACGCGCCGAAATGCCCCCTTCTCCTCCCACGATTTACGTCATCGCCGGCTGCAACGGCGCCGGCAAAACCACGTTTGCGAGGGAGTTCCTTCCCAAGGAGGTAAAGTGCCTGCGCTTCTTGAACGCCGACGAAATCGCGAGGGGACTTTCGCCCTTGAAACCGAGCGCTGGGGCGGTGCGGGCCGCTCGCCTGCTGCTCACCCAGGTCGCCGAACACTTGCGACGGCGCGAGACCTTTGCGCTCGAAAGCACCCTCAGTGGCAAGACCTACATCCGCTGGTTCCGCCAGGCACGCGAGTTGGGCTACGAGATCGAACTGCACTACCTGTGGCTTTCCAGCCCGACGCAGGCCATCGCCCGCGTGCGGCAGCGGGTGCGGCAGGGCGGACATCATGTCCCGGCGGCGGACATCCGTCGCCGCTTCAAGCGCAGCTTGAGCCATCTCCTGGACGACTACCTGCCGCTGGCGACCCGCTGGGCTGTCTGGGACAGCCGCAGCCTGCCGGCGAAACGCCTCGCCATTTCCGGCGTGCATGCCCTTGAATCCCTGCGGTTGTTGACAGGCTTATGAAGACCAACGGAAGCACCCGAAAGGCGGTCACCACTCCCGCCTTTGCGCTGCGGGCCCAACGCGCCCTGCGCCGCGCCGCCAAGAATGTTCAGGCTCAGAACCGTGCCCTGAACCTGCCGCTCATCGTCTGGCAGGACGGCAAGGTGGTGGAAAAGCCTGCATAAAGACCGCAGCCATCGCGAAATACCCCGATAGCAGACGCGTGAGAGACATTCTGTTCATTGAACTGAGGACCTCCGCCGTGCCGACGCTCTACTCGCTCAAGGGCGAAGTCGTGCGGCGCGGCGTGAAGGCACTGTTCGGCGTGGACATGCCCGTGTTCGAGAAACGCCGCTTCCAGCACGGCGCCACCCGCAAGGAAACCCTCCGCGCCAAGCTGCCCATGCAGGAAGCGGTATATCGGAAGCAGTTCCTGGCGATGTATCAGTGAGTTCCGATCGCTACGACCAAACGCCAACTAACGACCCACCGCGATGGCACGACCTAAGACACTAACACAACCTGAGCCGGAACCACCCCAAGTCTCCGCGGAGCAGGGAATCACGTTAATCGACGTTTTGTTAACCAAAGCGACAGACCTGCTACTGAAGCGCCCGCTAAAGCACGATGAATATTCGACCTGGGAGCTGCTGACGAGAAACTACCTTGAGAAGGCGTTCGGAAGACACTCCCCCAATATTTCCAGCGTTACGGATGTTGGTAAATTTGGTTCCTTCCCGATGAACGCTGGAGAAACGTGGTGGGAAAACCACCGCGCCGGGAGTCTCCAAACACAGAAGCGGAAATTGGAAGGCCTTCGAGAGTTGTTGCAGACGGAACTTCAGCTTTCCGGTGGAGTCACTCTCGAGGCGACCTCTGAACCGAAGGGGCACAAGGTTTTTCTAGTTCACGGCCACGACGATCGCGCGCTCCACGAGGTGGCACGCTTTTTGGAAAAGCTTCGCCAAGATGTGATTGTTCTTAGGGAACAGCCTAACCAAGGGCGAACCGTCATAGAGAAGTTCGAGGACTACGCCAACGTCGGGTTCGCCGTGGTCCTGCTCACCTCGGATGATGTCGGCGGAACCCATTCGGCAAATGCTCAATCACTAAGGCCACGCGCGCGTCAGAATGTAGTGTTCGAACTCGGTTATTTTATTGGCCGCCTAGGCAGAAATCGGGTTTGCGGGCTAGACGTCGAAGGTGTCGAGATCCCCTCAGATTACGCCGGAGTCCTCTACACGAAGCTAGACGCAAGTGGCGCTTGGCGATTGGAACTGGCGAAGGAACTTAAGGCCGCCTCACTCCCTGTTGATATGAACCTTGCACTCTAGCCTGCACGAGTGACGCAGCGCACAAAACCTCATGGATGATGAACGCACATTCCGCAGCACTGATGTATCACCGGATCTCCGCCGCCCTGCAGTTCGGGCAATCGACGCTGCGGAACCGCCCACAGAAGCGTGCCCGAAGCCCGTTGCCCCCGCCGTGTCCACCGGGATCGGGCTGCTGCTCGGGCCGGCGTTGACGCTGCCGGAATTCACCCGGGGAAAGTTCGCCGCAGGGAAACACCGGGTCGGCCACCGGGAAAACTACCCGTGCTTTGACGGGCTGCCGCGGGCGCCGTTACCCTCGGCCCCATGAAAGTCCGCAAACTGCTGCACACCCGCTACCGCCTCAACGACCTCGACCGTTCGGTCCGGTTCTACCGCGAAGTGCTGGGCCTGGAGGAAGTGCGCCGGCACAAGTCGCCGCGCGGTTCCGAGTTGGTTTTCCTCAAGGCGCCCGAGAGCGAGGAAACCATCGAACTGTGCCACTTTCCCAATTCCGGCCCGGTGGTAGTCCAGGCGGACCTCACCCACCTGGCCTTCCAGGTGGATTCGCTGGAGGAATTCGGCCGTCACCTCGCGGCCCTCGGGTTGAAATACTCGGACGGCCCGACCTACAAGCCTGACGGCTCCGGCGGTTTTGCCTTCATCGACGCGCCCGAGGGTTACGAGATTGAGCTAATCCAGCGTTCCGAAGTCGCCGCGGCTACGAACCAAACCTACTGAGGCGATGCTTTGGCGCTGCGGCCAGCATGAGTTCGTCTTCCCGCGGCCGGCGCTCGTGATGGGCATCGTCAACGTGACCCCGGATTCGTTTTCCGACGGCGGGCAGTTTCAGGACGTCGACGCGGCGGTGGCCCACGGCGAGCGCCTGGTCGCCGAAGGGGCCGACCTGCTGGACATCGGCGGCGAATCCACCCGCCCCGGCGCCACGCCGGTCAGTGAGGCGGAGGAAATTGCGCGGGTCGTGCCGGTGATCGAGCTCCTGGCGACGCGGGTGCGGGTCCCGCTGTCGGTGGATACCATGAAGCCAGCCGTCGCCCGCGCCGCCCTGGCCGCCGGCGCCAGCGTGGTCAACGACGTGGCGGCGAACCGCGAGTCACCGGAAATGTGGGAACTCGTGGCGCAGTCCGGGGCCGGTTACGTGGCCATGCACATGCAGGGCACGCCCCGGACGATGCAGCTCGCGCCGAGCTACGCCGAGGTGGTGACCGAGGTGGCGGCGTTCTTCGACGACCGCCTGGAACGGATGCAGGCGGCCGGTGTCCAGCCGGACCAAATCGCGCTGGATCCGGGCATTGGATTCGGGAAAACGCTGGCGCAAAATTTGGATTTGCTCGCCCGTTTGGCCGAACTAAGAACCCGCGCGCGACCGCTGCTGCTGGGCATTTCCCGCAAATCCTTCATTGGAAAGCTGCTGGGATTGGAGCCCCATGAGCGCGGAGCGGCGGGACTGGCCTGCACGGTGTGGGCGGCGGGCGAAGGGGTTCAGATCTTTCGCACGCACGAAGTCGCGCCCACGGTCCAGGCCCTGCGGATGCGGGAGGCGCTGGCAAAACGGAAACCCGGAACGGCGTGAATTTGGGGCAGGTCATCCAGTCTGGTTGGCGGCCGGCGGTCGAGATCGTGATTCTCGCCGTCGGGCTGTATTACGCCTTCCTGTTCATCCGGCGCACGCGGGGCGCCCCGGTGGTCACGGGTTTCCTCGCGCTGCTGCTCACGCTCACCGTGGTCACCCGCCTGCTGGACCTCACGGTGTTGAACGCCCTGCTGAACCAGTTCTTCGGCGTGCTGGCCATCGCCGTGGTCGTGATCTTCCAGCCGGAGCTCCGGCGGATCCTCGCCGAACTGGGCAACCTGCCGCTTTTCAATCCCACCCGGGAGCAACGCGAGAACATCGAGGACATCATCCAGACCGTGGATCGCCTGGCGCCGGTGAAGATCGGGGCGCTGATCGCCATCGAGCAGAACCAGCACCTCGGCGAAGTGGTCGAAGGCGGTGTCCCGATCGAGTCCGAGCTGACGCCGGAGATGATGGAAACGATCTTCTTCCCCAACAACGCGATCCATGACGGTGGCGTCATCGTCCGCGATGGCCGTATCCTTCGGGCGGCGTGCATCTTCCCGCTGACGCAGCGGCAGGACTTGCCCAAGTCGGTTGGCACCCGCCACCGCGCCGCCATCGGCCTGTCCGAGGAATCCGACGCAGTCGTGGTGGTGGTGTCCGAGGAGACCGGTTCGATCGCCTACGCCTACCGGGGACAATTGGTGCGGGGAATCACCGTCGAGGAACTGCGGGCGTTCCTGACCTCGGTGCTGGTCCGGCAAGTGGAACCGCGTTCTTGGTGGCAGCGGGTCCGGGCCTTCGTGGCCAAGGGACAGCTGCCGAAGCACCTGAACGGAGGAAACTAGCATGCTGGGACGCGATTTCTTCGTCATCAACCGCTGGCAAAAGCTCTTCGCGCTGGTGCTGGCGGTCCTCATCTGGCTGGCCGTCCGGACGGGCGTCTCGCTCAACCCGGTGGCGGAGGTCGGCCATGGCACGCGGGTGTTTGACCGGCTCCCGCTCACGGTCCTCACCACGTCCACAGACCTAGGCCGTTACCGGCTCGAACCCGAGCATGTGACGATCATCCTGCGCGGCGATCCCGCGGTGCTCCAAGGTATCCGGCCGGGTGAGATCGAGGCGTTCGTCAATTTGTCGGAAAACACCCCGATGGGCACCCGGCTCATCCACGTTTATCCGCCGGAGGGCACCGCGCTGGTCTCGGTCCGCCCGGAAGAAGTGCTGGTCGAGCGGCTGCCGGCCGCCGAAACTGGCGAAGTTCGCAAGTAGCTCATTCCCTTTTCCTATGGCTGCCCCCAAACGCATCTTCGGCACGGACGGAGTCCGTGGCCGCGCCAACATCGAGCCGGTCACCGCGGAAACTGCCCTCAAGCTGGGCCGGGCCGCCGCCCACGTCTTCAAGCGGCATGTCGGACAGGCCAAGGACCGCGTGCGCCATCGCATTGTCATCGGCAAGGACACCCGGCTCTCCGGTTACATGCTGGAAAACGCGATTTCCTCCGGCGTGCTCTCCATGGGCGTCGACGTCGTGTTCATCGGACCGCTGCCCAGCCCCGGCGTCGCCTACGTGACTCGTTCGCTGCGCGCCGACGCGGGAATCGTCATCACGGCTTCGCACAACCCCTACGACGACAACGGCATCAAGTTCTTCCGCGCCGACGGCTACAAGCTCGACGACACCATCGAAGGCGAGATCGAGGAACTCGTCTTCAGTGGCGAGATCGAGAACATCCGCCCCACCGCCGGGGAAATCGGCAAGGCCGTGCGCGTCGATGACGCCATTGGCCGGTATGTCGAACACGCCAAATCCAGCTTCCCGCGCGGGTTGACCCTTGAGGGCATGCGCATCGTGCTCGATTGCGGGCACGGCGCCTCCTACAAGACCTCACCCATGGTCCTGCGGGAACTGGGCGCGGACGTCATCAGCTTCGGTACCCAGCCCAACGGCACGAACATCAACCAGGACTGCGGCTCCATGCACCCCGGCCTGCTCGCCAGCAAGGTGCGGGAATATCGCGCGGACATCGGCATCGCCCACGATGGCGACGCGGACCGGGTGATCCTCTGCGACGAGAATGGCAAGGTGATCGACGGCGACGACATCCTCGCCATTGCAGGGCTCCAGATGCTCGCGGAAGGCACGCTCGCCCATAAGACGGTGGTCGCCACGGTGATGAGCAATGCCGGGCTCGACGCCGCGATCGTGGCCGCCGGCGGCCGGGTCCTGCGCACCCCCGTGGGTGACAAGCACGTCATCGACCTGATGCTGGCCGAAGGCTACTCGCTCGGCGGCGAACAGAGCGGCCACCTGATCTTCCGGGACCACAGCACGACGGGCGACGGCTTGGTCGCTGCGCTCCAGATCCTGAGCGCCATGCGCACCCGTGACCTGCCTCTGTCGGTGATGGCCAATTGCTGGCAACGCTACCCGCAGGTCGTCACCAACGTGAAGGTCCGAGCGAAGCCGGCCTTCGAGGAACTGGAGGAAGTCCTTGACCTGGTCCGGCAGGCCGAGGCCGAAGTGAAGCCCAAGGGCGGCCGGGTGCTACTGCGTTATTCCGGCACCGAACCCAAGGCCCGGCTATTGATCGAAGGCCCGGATTTGACGGTCCTCAACTCTTGGAGCGAACGCATCTGCGGCTCCATCCGGCGCCAGCTCGGCAACTGACCCGCAGGTTCCCTCGGAAACGAAAAACGGGGCCAGGAATCTTTCCTGGCCCCGTCTTCATTTCGCAGTCCGCCGCGGATCACTTCTGCGGATCAAATTGGATGCCCAAGGATTCGAGCGTTGCGCCTTCGTCCCGGTGCAACACGGCCAGCGAACGGAAGTAATCGGCCACCGCCCGGAATTCGTCGGAGCGGGCCGACGTAAGATCCCGTTGCAGGCGGAGCACAACGAAACTGGTGCTCTTGCCGTTCTCCAGCTTCTTCTGCTCCGCGTCCAACGCCTGCTCGGCGTAGCTGCGCGCCTGCTTGGTCGCCTCAACCCGCTCGAACGCGGTCTGCGCGTTGAGGATCGAATTGTCGATCGAGACCATGATCGTCTGCTCCAACTGCTTGAGCCGCAGCAGCAGGCGTTCTAGCTCCAGCTTGCTGGCCTTCAGGCGATTGCGTTCGGCCCGGTTGCTGAGCGGAAAGGTCAACGTGACGCCCGCGCCGTAACGGGGGTTGTCGCGGTCCCCGATCTGGTCGAAAAAGTCTCCGGTGCCACCCGTGGTGCCGTTGCCCGGCCAACGGGAGGAACGGCCGGAGGCTCCATAGCTTGCGTCCACGTCCAACTGTGGGAACAGCTGGTTCTTGCGGAACCGCAACGTGATCTGCTGCTTCTCCAATTCGATCTTCGACTGGAGGATGTCAGGACGCATCGTCAGGCCCTTGTGCCAACTGTCCTGGCGATTGAACACATACGGGGTGGGCACCAGCTTTTCGCTCGGTTCCAACTGGGTGTCATCACCGCCAAAATCATCCGTCAGGAGGCTCTTGAGCGTGTTCTGCGCGATGCGGTAGCTCTGTCGGGCGGACAACAGGTCCGCCTTGCTGCTCGCGACGAGCGCCTCGGCCTGTTTTTCCTCCAGCGGCGCCATCGCCCCGACTTCCACGCGCTTCTTGTTTTCGGCCAACGAACGTTCCGCCAGTTCCAAGGCCTTTTCCTGAACCGTGACGTTTTCCCGGGAGGCCGAGAGGTTGTAGTAGGCGATCAAGACGTCCGTCGCCGTATTGATGATCTGGAGACGCAGCGCCTGCTCGTCCTGATTCACCGTCTTCTTGCCGAGTTGGATCGTCCAACGCGCGTTATCGATCCAGAAATTCTTGAGCAACGGCTGAGTCACGGTCGCGGTCGCGCCACCAAAATAGTCGAAATAGCCCCATTCCCCCGGAAGCACGGCCCCACCGCTGCGGTCGCCTCGGTTCCGGAGCACATTGCCGCGCAGGTCGTAGCGCGTTCCCGTCGGCAGCAAGCCGTTGAAGCCCGAATTGAAACTGTCCTGATGCTGTTCCAAGGCCGGCGAAATGATGCCGGGCGCCAACTGAGTTCCGGCGCTGCGGTTAAAGTCGTAGCCCGCCCCGAAGGTGAAATTCGGATCATACGCCCCATACGCTCCCTTGAGGTTGATCCGAGTGAGGTCCGGCAGGAAGCGCGCGATCCGGATGTCGAGGTTCTTGAGCAGCGCCTGTTGGACGCATTCGTCCACGGACACCGCCTTGACGGGGCGGTCGGCGGCGTGGAGCAGCGCCGGGGCCAACAGGGCGGCGGCGGCGAGCGCGGAAAGTTGCTTCATGTTTCGTGCAGACTGCGAAATGCCCACCAAGGGGTCAAACGTGAGTTTACCGACAGGGAAGACGACCCGCGCCAGACGTCGTCGGTTTCAGGGAAATTCACCCCGCGTCACGCCCAGATCGGTTCGCCGGTCACCGCCCGGGCGCATTCGAGGGCGCTGGTGAATGCATCCTCATGGAACCCGTAGCGGAAATAGCTGCCGGCAAAATAGACCGCCTGCGCCGATGAACGGCGATTCAGGCCTGGCAGCCGTGCCTGCGCCCGGATCGCGCCCGCGCTGAAGAGCGGATGCTCGTAGCGAATCTGCCGCAGGACGTGCTCCGGCCGGACGGATTCCTCACCGTTGATCGACACGAAGCAGTTCACGCGGTCGCTGACGCCCTGCAATTCGTTCATCCAGTAGATCGTCTGGGGTTGGCCGCCCGTCGCCCCATCGGCGATGCGGTAGTTCCAGGAAGACCAGGCCAGCCGGTTGCGGGGCATCACCGCCTCGTCGGTGTGGACGGTCGCCACGTTGGGTTGGTAGCGAAATTCCCCCAACAGGCGCCGTTCCTCGTCATCGGCATCGGCCAGCATTGTGAGGCTTTGGTCGGCGTGGCTGGCCAAAATCACCTTGTCGAACGTCTCCGTCCCGCCATTGGCGGTCGTGACCGTCGCCCCCCCACCGGCCAGCCGGCGGACGGCGACCACGGGGGAATTCAGCCGCACCCGGTCACCAAACTTGGGCCACAGCCGGCGGACGTATTCCCGGGAACCGCCATCCACCGTCCACCACGGGTGCTGGGTGTGCAGGCCGAGGAAACCGTGGTTATGGAAGAACCGAAGCAGCGTCAGCGCCGGAAACTCCAGCATCCGGTCGGGCGGCGTGCTCCAGACGGCGCTGCTCATCGGGACGAGATACAGGTCCAGGAAGTCGCGGCCGTAGCCCCGGCGCGCCACGTATTCTCCCACCGTCAGGTCCGCCCATTGCGGCTCACGGAGCGCGGCGACGGCGTCCTCGTTGAAGCGGTTCACCACGTAGAGCAGGTTCCAGAATCGCGGCCGGAAAAGGTTGGCCCGCTGGGCGAACAGTTCGTTGATGCCGGAGCCACAGAACTCGATGCCCGCCGGGAGGTGCTGGACGCTGAACGACATCTTCGTCGGCTTCACCGGCACGGCCAGCTCGGCGAACAGCCGGCACAGGTTCGGGTAGGTCACGCGGTTGAACACCATGAACCCCGAGTCGAACCGCACCCGCTCTCCCCGCGCCTCGACATCAATGGTGTTCGTATGCCCACCGGCATAGTCCGCCTGCTCGAACAGCGTCAGGTCGAAGCGTTCGTGCAGAAACCAAGCGCAACCAAGTCCGGCGATGCCGGTGCCAACAATGGCGAGACGGGGTTTGGACATCCGCCGGAAGGGGTAAGCGCAATCGCCCAAAGCGCAATCCGGCAGCCGAGCCGGCGCAGGAAAGTTGCCCCGGCCCGGCCGGTGGCTTACCACTCGGCGACCTTATGGCTGCCGCGCCCATCGTCGTTATCCGCGACCTCACCAAGATCTACCGGCAGGGCGACATCGACGTGACCGCCTTGGCGGGCGTTTCCCTCGACATCACCCCGGGCGAATTCGTGGTGCTGATGGGGCCGTCGGGTTCCGGCAAATCCACCCTGCTCCACATCATCGCGGGCATCGACCGCGCGACGTCGGGCTCGGTGAAAGTCCAGGGCATCGAGGTGGCCAACCTCAACGAATCCCAGCTCGCCGACTGGAGGAACCAGAACGTCGGGTTCGTCTTCCAGAGCTTCAACCTGATCCCGGTGCTCACCGCGGCGGAAAATGTCGAGCTGCCGCTCCTGCTGACCGCGCTCAGCCGCGCGGACCGCCGCCGCCAGGTCGAGACCGCCTTGACCCTCGTGGGCCTCGCCGACCGCGGCCACCACCGCCCCGACCAGATGTCCGGCGGTCAGCAGCAACGGGTCGCCATCGCCCGCGCCCTGGTCACCGACCCGGCCCTGATCGTCGCCGACGAACCGACGGGGAATTTGGACGCGAAGTCGGCATCCGACGTCCTGCACATTCTCCAGAGCCTGAGTCAAAGCGCCGGAAAAACGGTGATCATGGTTACGCATGATCCGAAAGCGGCAGTTTTTGGGACTCGGGAGTTACATTTGGAGAAAGGCGAGTTGGCGCGCGGCGCCTGAGACGCATGAACATTCTCGAAGATTTGGATTCCTATTCGGAGGCCCGCGCCAAGTTGCTTGAGGCATTCTTCCGGCTGCTGCGCTGGGTGAATCCACTGCTATGGCTGGACTTCTTGGTGCGGACCTACGTCCGGTGGTTCGGTCTCTCGCACTACTCATTCGTCATAATTTCCGCGCTCCGCAACCAACGGCGCGCCCTGCTCACGGTCATCAGTGTCGCCATCTCGTGCAATCTGCTGGTGACGGTCATGACGCTCCAGCGCGAGTTGACCATCCCGCCGGAATCGGAATCGGCCTCGTTGCGCCTGATCGCCCGCAACAAGGTTTCCCTGGCCCAGCCGTTGCCGGTGAAGCAGTTGCCCGTCATCCAGAAGATCCCCGGGGTCGTGGCGGTGAGCCCGTTCACCTATTTCGGCGGCACCTTCCGCGACGAGACAATCACGAGCTTCGCCCAGTTTGCCGTGGACCCGGTCCGGTTCCGCGACCTGATCGTCGAGGGCAAGATCGGCGAGGGCGACTACGACGAATTCATCCGCGACCGGACTTCTTGCTTCGTGGGCAAGGACACCATGGAACGATACGGGCTCAAGGTCGGCGACCGGATGCGGTTCACCGGCACGTTTTATCCGGTGGACTTGGACCTGAAGGTCGCCGCCGTCTACAGCGGCACCGTCGATGACCGGAACGTGTTCTTCCACCACAAGCTGCTGGACGAATTGACCGGCGACCTCGGGACGGTCGGCACCTGGTATGTGCGGGTCGAATCCGCCGAAGTCGCGAACGACGTCATCACGCGGATCGACCAGGCGTTCGAGAACAGTTCGGCCGAGGTCCGGACCGAAACCGAGCGGGCGTTCCAGATGAGTTTCATGAGCATGCTCGGCAACGTGAAGATGCTGACCATGTCGATCAGCGCGGTGGTCGTCTTCACGCTGGTGCTCGTCACAGTGAGCACCATGAGCATGGCCATCCGGGAACGTTTCCGGGAACTCGCGGTGCTCAAGGCCATCGGCTTCCAGCGGCGCGAACTGTTCGGGTTCATCCTCGCCGAGAGCTTCGGCCTGGCGGCCCTCGGGGCGCTCCTGGGCATCGGCGGGGCGTGGTTTTTCTGGAACCAAGTGAACCTGCAAAAACTGACCAACGGCTTCCTGCTCTACTTCGAGGTGACGCCGCGCATCATGGCGACCGGCGGCATCGTGGCCGCGCTGCTGGGTATCCTCGCCGCGGTCGGGCCGTCGATTTCGGTGGCGCGGATGAGCGTGGTCGAAGGGCTGAAGACACTGGATTGAACCATGGCGCTCCCGCTCAAATACAATTTCCGCAACGTCTTCGTCCGCTGGCGCACGACGGCCTTCACCGTTGCGGGCATCGGCGCGGTGGTCGCCGTGTTTGTCCTGTTGCAGGCGCTCGCCCGCGGCATCGAGGCCACCAGTGGCAACACGGGCGATCCGCGCAACATCCTCGTGGTGCGCCGGGGTTCGCAGGCCGAATCCGGCAGCCTCGTGTCACGCGACCACTTCCGGACGCTCCAGTATTTTGACGAGGTCGCGCGCAACGACGCCGGCGAGCCCATCATCTCGGCCGAACTGATCATGATCGTCTCCGCGCCACGGCGGGGCGGGAACGGCGAGGCCAACACGCTGGTCCGCGGCGTGACGCCGCGGGGCATGGAACTGCGCCCGCAGGTGAAGCTGACGGCCGGCCGGTGGTTCAATCCGGGCCACCGAGAGGTGGTCGTCGCGGAACGCCTCGCGAAACGCTTCGAGGGCTTTGAGCTCGGCGGCACGATCAAGGCCGGCCCCGACCGCCTTTCCGTAGTCGGGCATTTTGACGCCGCCGGCAGCGCCTTCGATTCGGAGGCCTGGATGGATGCCGACGAGTCCCGATCCCTCTTCGACCGCGAGCAGTATTCCAGCATCCTCATCCGCCCACGCGATGCGGCCGCCGGCGCGGCACTGATCGCGAAGGTAGACCAGGATAAACGCCTGTCGCTCCGGGCCGAACGCGAGGTGGACTACTATGCGAAACAGACGATGACCGCGATGCCGTTCAAGATCCTCGGCGGCATCCTCGGCACCGCGATGTCGGTCGGCGCCATCTTTGCCGCGATGAACACCATGTATGCCAGCGTCGCTTCCCGGACCCGCGAGGTCGGCACGCTGCGGGTGCTCGGCTACTCGCGCCGTTCGGTGGTGCTGTGCTTCATGCTGGAGGGCGGCCTGCTCGCCTTCGGCGGCGGATTGCTCGGCTGTGGCATCTCGCTGACGCTCGACTACTACGTGCGGGTCCGGGGCATTTTCTTCGGCACGATGGATTTCCAGTCCTTCTCCGAGACCATTTTCCAGTTCCGGGTTTCGCCCGACCTCGTCGTCCAGGGTCTAGTGTTCTCGGTGCTGATCGGGCTGGCGGGCAGTTTCCTGCCGGCCCTGCGCGCCGCCCGCCTGCCGGTGATTGCCGCCCTCAAGTCCGTCTGAGCCACCCACGCTTTCCGCCATGACTGAAGACCAGCTCCAGAAGCTCCGCATCGCCTCGGAACAAAAGCGCCGTTCGCGCACGCCGTTGTGGCTCATCTTCGGCGGCGTGCTCGTGGTCACCGGGGTCGTCGCCTACTTCGCGGTGCCGCGCACCGGCGACGACGTCCGCTCCGGCCTTAAGTCCGGCCGCGAGGCGGCCACCGAGAAGGCCGGCGCGGAAATGGCCACCCGCAACCAGGCCCTGGACGCCAAGCGGAATCCGACCAACTCCCCTGCCCCAGCCAGCGCCGCATCCGCCGCCTCAGCCCGAGTGGAGGGCTCGGTGCTGACGGTCAGCGGTTATATCATCGCCCGCGAACGCATCGAGATCAGCCCGCGCTTCATGGGCGTCGTGAAATGGATCGGTGTGAAGAAGGGCGACTCCGTGACCAACGGGCAGACGGTCGTGCTGCTCGACGACGCGGAGAACCGCGCCCGGCTTGCCGAGGTGGACGGACAATTGGCCGTCGCCAACGTGGCCGTGGAAAAAGCCAAGCTGGACCTGCGGCGGAGCGAGGAACTCGTCGCCCAGAAGGTCGAGATGGCCAAGGTCCTCGACGACGCGCGGCTGGCGGTCGCCTCCGCCGAGGCGCAGGTCAAGCAGTTGAGCGGCTCCCGCAAGCTCATCGAGACGTGGCTCGACTGGTGCGTGATCCGTTCGCCGGTGAACGGTGTCGTCCTGGAGAAGCTGGCCGAGGCCAATGAACTCGTGACCCCGCAAAACTTCGGCGGCACCCGTGGCCCGAGCACCTCGTTGGTGGCGGTCGCCGACCTCAATGACTTGCAGGTCGAGATCGACGTCAGCGAATCCGACCTCGCCAAGATCCGGCTCGGCCAGAAGTGCCGGGTGAGCCCCGAAGCCTACCGGGAAAAGAGTTACGAAGGCATCGTCGCCGAGATTGCGCCCGAGGCGACCCGCGCCAAAGGCACGCTCCAGATCAAGGTGCAGATCCGGAATCCGGATCAGTTCCTGACGCCGGAGCTCAGCGCGAAGGTTGATTTCCTCGCCGCCCCATAGGCGGAGTTCGCCGCCGGCCCCTTCGCGCGATGTCATCCGCCGGGTTGCCGGCCGATCACCACTCCGATTTGCCAACGGCCGAACGTGGGCAATTCTACCGCGCGATTGTGGCGGGAAACCCCGGCAGGCATGGCAATGGATTCTCCTGACAAGGAAACAAACCAGGGCGGCGGAACGGAACCCAACTGGGAGGCGTGGGCCCAATCGTTGGTGCAATTGGGGCGCCTGACCGGGGTGGACATCGGCTTGGCACGGGCGCGGCTGGCCTTGGCCAATTGCCGGCATATTCCGGGCGCCGAACCGCTCGAAGTGTTTTCCCAGGCCGCCGCACTCGTGGGGCTGCGCGCCAAGCTCGTGCGCCTGTCGGTGGCCGATGCGATCGGCTGGGCGCGACGCGACACGCCCTTGGTCGCCTGGGACTCCGCCGAATCCCGGTGGCTGATCATCCGCCGGTCCGGCCTCTTCCAGGCCCAGATCGCGGACCAATTCCGGCCAGGCTTGGCCCACTCGATCTCCCGACGGGACTTGGCGAGGCGCCTCGGTGTGACTGCGGAATCGGCCGCGGTGGATTTTGCGGTGGTGCATTCGGAACGGCCCGCGGACGTCGTCGCCTCCGAACCGGCCGCGCATCCCGACGCCCCGCTGGCCGGGGGCGGACACGCAACCGGGGACCACCCTGAGAAGCACGAGCATCCGGTTCCCTGGCACCGGTTCGGCGCGCTGCTGACGGGCGAGATCCGGGACATCCGGGTGTTCCTCGTCTTCAGCCTCGTGGCCGGCCTGCTTTACCTCTCGGTGCCCCTCGCGGTGGACGCCCTGGTCAGCAACCTCGCGTTCGGCAACGACGCCCGGCCGTTCATGCAGGCGGTGTTCATGGTCAGCCTGGGCCTGCTGCTCAGCCTCGCGCTGGCGGCGGCGGTGCGGGCCTTCAAGCACTACCTGTCGGAAGTGATCCAGCGGCGCATCTTCGTCCGCCTGGTGGCCGACCTCGGGCACCGGCTTCCGCGGGTGAAGCCGGAGTCGCTCGACGGCCAGCACGGCCCGGAATTGGTGAACCGGTTCCTGGATGTCGTCACGCTCCAGAAATCGTCGGCTGGCCTGCTCATGGACGGCCTGGACGCGGTCTTCAGCATCGCGATCGGCATGGTCCTGCTGGGCCTGTTCCATCCCTTGCTCCTCGTTTTCGTGCTGCTGCTTGTCGGGTTGCTCTGGGTGGTCCTGTTCGTCCTCGCCCGCGGCGCGGTCCGCACCAGCATCGCCGAATCGTATGCGAAATACGCCGTGGTCCACTGGTTCGAGGAAATCGCGCGGCATCCGAATCTCTTCAAGGGGCCTGGCGGCTATGCCTTGGCGATGGACCGGGCGGACCAATTGGCCCGGACCTACCTGGAAGCCCGCCGCAGCCATTTCCGTATCCTGCTCCGGCAGATTGGCGGCATGCTGACCCTTGAGGTGCTGGCCACCGTCGGCCTGCTGATGGTCGGCGGCATCCTCGTGCTGCGGCAGGAGCTGACCCTCGGCCAATTGGTGGCGAGCGAACTCACGGTGGCCACCATCGTCGCCGCGCTGGCGAAGCTGCCGAAGCAACTGGAGGTCTGGTATGACGCCATGGCCGCGATGGACAAGGTGGGCCACCTGGTGGACCTCGAGACCGAACGGGAAGACGGTGACACGCCGGGCCGCCGCACGGGTCCGGCGGAAGTCCGCGTGCAGGACGCCACCTTCGGTTTCCACGCCGATCGGCCGTTGTTCTCCCACCTCAGCTTCCAGCTCGCGCCGGGCGAATCGGGGGCCGTCGTGGGCGCCCAAGGGAGCGGAGCCAGCACGCTGCTCTCCCTGGTGTTCGGCCTCCGCCGGCTGGAACACGGCTTCATCACCGTGGACGGGCTCGACGTCCGCAGCTGGAATCTGGAGCGGCTCCGTTCGGAGGTGCTGCTGCTTCGCGTGCACGACCTCATGGACGGGACCGTCGCCGACAACATCCGGCTCGGCCGCGCGGACCTAAGTCACGATGACGTGCGGGTGGCGCTGGAGCAGGCGGGGCTGTTCGAGGACGTCATGGCGCTGCCGCAGGGCTTGAACTCACCGCTGATGTCGGGCGGCCTGCCGCTGTCCAGCCGGCAACGGATCCGGCTCCTGGTCGCGCGGGCGCTGGCCCAGAAACCGCGCCTGCTGCTCGTGGACGAAATGCTGGACGGCCTCGACGCCGAAACCTTGGGCGGACTGGGCGACTGTCTCTTCAATCCGCAGGCAGGCTGGACCGTGCTGATCTCGACCCGCGACGCCGATGTGCTGCGGCGTTGCCGGCGGGTGATTGCCCTCACGGACGGACGGTTGACCGACGGCACACCCCTGCCCCACCCGACCTCACCATGAGCGCACCGCTTACCCGCGTTGATCCCACGGTCACGGACGACGATCCCCTGGCGTCCCTGCCCGCGATGGCTTTGGTCGGCTCCACCCAACTCGCCCGGCGGTTGGCCCTGGGGCTGGTGGTGGCCTTCGTCGTCCTGCTTTTCGGCCTCCTCTTCCTGCCTTGGCGCCAATTCGTCAGCGGCACCGGCCGGGTCATCGCGTTTGACCCGCTCGACCGCCGGATCAACCTGGAGGCCCAGGTTTCCGGCCGGGTGAGGAAGCTGCACGTCGCAGAAGGCCAGCGAGTGAAGGCCGGCGAGGTCATCGTCGAGATTCAGGACAACGATCCGCAACTGCTCGGCAACCTCCGCCTCCAGCGCGAGGCCATCGCGTCCCGACGGTCCTTCGCGAGCAACCGCGTGGACGATCTTTCCGTGCAGATCGCCCAGCAGGAACTGGCCCTCCAGCAGGCGCTCGACGTGGCCCGGCAGCGGGTGGCGTCCACGAAGATCGCCGCCGAGACCGCCGCCCTGAACTTCGAGCGAAGCCGCTCCCTGGAGGGCAAGGGCTTGGTTTCCCGGCGGGACTTCGAACTGGCGACCCGCGACCGGACCAGCACCGCGGCCGACCAAGCGGGCGCCGAGGCGACCCTGCGCCGGACCGAGAACGACTTCCAGGCGACCTTGGCCGGACTACGCGCCCAGCGGGCCTCCGCCCAGGGTGAGGTGGCGGCCGCCGAACGCGACCTCGCGGGCATCGAGATCGCCATCAGCCAGAATCTGCGCCAAGTCGTCGAGGCGCCCCGCGACGGCATCGTGCTCAGCGTCACGGTCACCGACGGCACCTACCTCCGACCGGGTTCACCCATCTGCACGATCATTCCCGAGACCGACAGCCGCTACGTGGAACTGTGGCTCGACGGCAATGACGTGCCGCTCGTCCGGCCCCGGGGCCAGACCAACGGCGTGACCATCCCCGGCAGTCCGGTCCGGCTTCAGTTCGAGGGCTGGCCCGCCATCCAGATTGTCGGCTGGCCCGGAGTCGCGGTCGGCACGTTCGGCGGCGAAGTCGTGTTCATCGACGCGGCGGACAACGGCAAGGGACGCTTCCGAGTGGTGATCGCGCCGCAACCGGACGTGAAGGTGCGTGCCGGCCAGCCGGAAACCGTGACCTGGCCGTCGAACCGCTGGCTCCGCCAGGGTGTCCGCGCCAATGGTTGGGTCATGTTGGAACAGGTCCCGCTCTGGCGCGAAGTCTGGCGTCAGTTGAACGGATTCCCGCCGGTGGTGGCCGACGGCGAACCGGACAAGTTCAAGAAATGAACCGGCCATGCGTGCGTTCCGCCAACTCCTGACCGTCGGCGTCGCTTGGGCGGTGCTGAATTGGTGTCTGCCAGGCGCGGTCCGGGGCCAGACCAACGGGCCGGTCCCGCTGCGCCTTGGCGACGTGCTGCATTCCGTGACCAACCAGTATCCGCCGATGCTCGCAGCATTGATGGAGCGGGATATTGCGGCCGGTCGCCTCCGCAGCGCCCAGGGCGTGCTCGACTTCACGGTTTTCACCCGCCTCTTCGGCACACCACAGGGTTACTACGAATCGGGCACCTGGGATTCCGGCTTTGAGCAGTTCACCGGCATCTGGGGCGGCACCGTCTTCGGCGGCTACCGCATCACCCGCGGTGACCGCCTGCCGGACTACGATTCCAGCCGCACCCAGCGGGACGGCGAGGCGCGGCTCGGCTTCCGCCTGCCCCTGCTCCGCGACGGCGCCATCGACCGGCGGCGGGCGAACCTGCTGAAGGCTGAACTCGACCAGAAGCTGGCCGATCCGCTGATCGCCCGGCAGCGGCTTGATTTCGTCCGCGCCGGCACCGTCGCCTACTTCAACTGGCTGGCCGCCGGGGAACGTTGGCGGGTCGCCGAGGAACTCCTCCGGATTGCCCGCGACCGGACTTCCGCCCTAGAAAGCCAGGCCGGTTCGGGCCTGCTGCCGCGGATCGTGCTCACCGACAACCAGCGGCTCGTCGTGGCCCGGGAAATCGGCAACGTGCAGGCGCAACGGCGGTTCGAGGCCGCGGGGCTGGCCTTGTCCCTGTTCCTCCGCGATGCCGAAGACGCACCGGTGAATCCGGGGCGGGAGCGTTTGGCGCCCGGTTTTCCGCCCATTGATGCGCCCGACGTCAGCCGGTTTGCCGGCGACCTGCTCCAGGCCGAAACCCGCCGGCCCGAACTCGCCCGCCTGCGGCTGAATGCCGACAAACTCGCGGTCGACCGCCGGCTCGCGAAAAACCAACTCCTGCCCAACCTCGACGCCGGGGTGACCGGCAGCCAGGACTTCGGCCGCGACACCTACAAGGACAAGGGCGAGTTCGAGGTCCAGGCCGGCGTCGAGCTGCGGCTGCCCCTCCAACGCCGCGAGGCCAAGGGCCGACTCGCGGAAATCGAGGCCCAGACGGAGCAGCTCAACAACGAGCAACGGTTTGCCCGCGACCGGATCCGCACCGAGGTGAACGACGTCTTCTCCGCGGTCAGCGCCGCCTACCAACAGAACCTGCGCACGCGGACCAACGTGGAATTGGCGCGACAGCTCCAAACCGCGGAGCAGGATCGGTTCAGTCAGGGCGCCACCGACCTGCTAGCGTTGCAGTTGCGGGAACAGGCCACGTTCGACGCCCAGATGGCGGAGATCGACGCCGCCTTCGAATACTTCCGCGCCCAGGCGGATTACCGCGCCGCGGCGGCCCTCGATCTGCCGTGACCGGCGCCTTGCAGGGCCGACTGGACCGGCCCGCGTTCACCATCGAACACTTTACCGTGCCCGACGAACTACCGGATCCGTTCAAGGTCAATGTGCACCGGACCTTCGGCTTCGTGGCGGGCGCCGGCTTCGGATTCTGGGTGTCCGGCGACGTCTTCACCAACCCGTCCGCCAAGGTCGTCATTCCGTTCATCCTGGCCTGCGGAGTCCTGATTGGCTGGGTCGCCGGCCGCGGCCTCGACCGGTTTTGGAATGACTGGTTCAGTGACCGCTGAGGGGCCGGCCCGGCGGTCGGGGCGTCACACCACTTCGCGGAGCGCCGTCCGGCAATACCATTTCACCGCGTTGCTCATCGGCGGCTGGAGCGTCTCCAGTTCCTCCGCCGTGACCCAGCGGATGTCGTGGTGTTCCGCCTCGGCCAACGCCACGGCCCCGGCCTTGACCCGGGCGAAGTAGATCATGCCAATGTGTTCGTGGGCGTCGCTGATCCGATGGATGTCGAGGAAGCGCGGCGCAATCAGGGCTCGGGTGCCCGGCTCGGTGGTCGGCGGCCGTTCGCCTAGCAATTCGACGTCCAGGCCGCTTTCCTCCTTCGCCTCGCGGAGGGCCGCGATCTCGGGATCCTCGTCGAGTTCGATGTGCCCGCCCAGCGGCAGCCACTTGTTCAGCTTGCGATGATGGATCACCAGCACCTTGCCGTCGTGGACGACGAAGATGGCCACGGTGAAGTCAATCAGGTCATGGATGTGCGCCACGCGTCCGAGCGGAACCCAAGGCGGTGCCCGGTGGCAAGGCCCGCGTCCGGTTCATGCGCAAACTCCGCGTGACAGCGGGGGACCGGTGTGGCTACTTCCGCCCGCACCATGAAACGTGTTCTCACTGCCCTGCTCGTGGGCGTGGGGTTGACGGCCATGTCCGTAGCCCGCGCCGAAGACAAAAAGCCCGCCGCCGCGGCCGCCGCGCCGACCAACGAGGTCGCCGTGCTCAAGTTCAAGGACTTCGGCGAAATCACCTTCGAATTCCTGCCCGACCTGGCCCCGAAGACGGTCGAGAATTTCAAGAAGCTCACGCGCGACAAGTTCTACGACGGCACCAAGTCGCACCGCCTGATCCCGGGCTTCATGATCCAGCTCGGCGACCCGCTGACCCGTAACGACGCCATGCAGGCCCGCTGGGGCACCGGCGATCCCGGTTACAAGATCAACGCCGAGTTCAATGACACCTCCCATGTGCGGGGCGTGGTCTCCATGGCCCGCAGCCGGGATGTCAATTCAGCCGGCTCCCAGTTCTTCATCTGCTTCGGCACTGCGTCGCACTTGGACCGCCAATACACGGCCTTCGCCAAGGTGACCAAGGGCATGGATGTCCTCGACAAGCTGGAAAAGGTTTCCGTCGCCGGTCCCCAAGGCAGCACCCCGACGACCCCGGTGGTGCTCGAAAGCATCACCCTCTCCCCCGCCCCGGCCGCCGCCAAACCCGCGGCGAAGTGATCCTGATTTTCCCATGAGCAATTCCACCGCCACCGATGAGGTGGCCATCATCAAGACCTCCGCCGGCGACATGATCGTCGAATTCTGGAGCGACGTCGCCCCCAAGACCGTTGAGAACTTCAAGAAGCTCGCGCGGCAGGGCTTCTACGACGGCACCGCGTTCCACCGCGTGATCCGCGGTTTCATGATCCAGGGCGGCGATCCGCTGACCAAGGATCCGAAACAGGAAGCCCGCTGGGGCACCGGCGATCCGGGCTACAAGATCAAGGCCGAGTTCAACGACCGCTCGCACCAGAAGGGCGTGCTCTCCATGGCCCGCAGCGCGAGTCCCGACAGCGCCGGCTGCCAGTTTTTCGTGGTGCACGGCAACGCCTCGTTCCTCGACAAGCAATACACCGCCTTCGGCAAGCTCATGAAGGGGCTCGACGTGCTCGACCAGATCGCGGCCACCCCCTGCAAGGCCGCCGGCGAGCAATCGCCCAGCCGTCCGATCCAGAGGCAGCATGTCGAAAGCGTGACCATCGTCGCCCGCTCATCGGTGGCGTGACCGAACATTCTCCGAACAGGCGGACGGCCAAGGCCGTCCGCCTTTTTGCTTTCGTCATGGAACTCGAACAACTAGCCCACGCACTCCAGGCCATCGGCTGCCCGGCCGCCAAGTGCCCCGAGATGGCGGCCCAGCTCGACAAGCGCGCCCACCAACTCGCCGCGGAGACCGGACGCAGCCATGACGAGGCCCTGGTTCACCTCGTGAAACTGATGGCCGGCGGCTGGGCCGCCCAGGCCCGCACCACCAACGACTGAAAGCACCATCGAAGATGCCCCCGGAAACCCCGATCAAACCCTGGCCGATCGTCACCACGAAGGCGCTCGCGAACTACCGCATCTTCCAGCTCCGCACCGACCTGAAGGTGAATCCGCGGACCGGCAGCCAGCACGACTTCTTCGTCATCGACTGCGCCGACTGGGTCAACGTGGTCGCGCTCACCCCGAGCCACCACGTGGTCATGATCGAGCAGTTCCGGCACGGCACCAACACCGTGGAACTGGAGATTCCCGGCGGAATCATGGACCCGCACGAGACCGATCCCACCGTGGCGGGACCGCGGGAGCTGCGCGAGGAAACCGGTTACGAAGGCGGCCCCGCGCGTTTGGTGGGCACCATCTTCCCGAATCCGGCGATCCAATCGAACCGCTGCCACACCGTGCTGGTCGAGGCCGCCGAGGTGCGCCACGCCACCGAGTTTGACCATGCCGAGGACATCGCCGTGCGGCTGGTGCCGCTCGCGGACATTCCCGGGCTGATCGCCACCGGCGCCATCCGACACGCGCTGGTGGTGGTGGCGCTTACCCACTTTCTCCTGCACTGGCAGGCTCGCCAGCCCGCCACGTCGCGGTAACCCTCGCCCCATGAATCGCCGCCAATTCCTGCAAGCGGTCCCCGCCTGCGCCGCGGTCGCGACGGGCTGTGCCAGTTTGGGCCGGCAGCCGACGCTGCGGATCCTGTGCTACAACCTCCACCACAGCGAGGGCCTGGACCAGCGGGTGGATCTCGAACGCATCGCCCGGCTGATCCGGGAGAGCGGGGCGGATCTCGTCGCCTTGCAGGAAATTGACCTCGGCACCGAGCGGACCGGTCGGGTGGATCAGGCGGCGGAATACGTCCGGCTCACCGGACTCCACGGCCAGTTCGGCAAGGCGATCGACTTCCAGGGCGGACAATACGGGATGATGCTCCTGAGCCGTTGGCCACTAGGTGATTTCACCGTCCATCGGCTGCCGAATCCCAATAACCGGGAGCAACGGTTGGCCGTTTCCGCCCGCATTGCGCCGCCGGGAATGAAGCCGTTCCGGTTCATTGGCATGCACCTCGACGCCACCCGCGACGATGGCGACCGCTGGTTGCAAGCGGGCTGGCTCCAGGACCGGTTCGCCAATGATCTGGAGCCCTCGATCATGGCGGGTGATTTCAATGACCGCCCGGAAAGCCGGGTCATGACCCGGATGCTTTCGCTCTGGCAGGACGCCGCCGCTGGCAATCCGCAGCCGACCATCCCCGCCGACAAGCCCGACGCGCGAATTGATTTCGTGCTGGTGCGGCCACCGGGGACTTGGCGGATCAAGCACAGCGAGGTGCTACCGGAAGCCGTGGCGTCGGACCACCGGCCGCTGTTGGTGGAATTGTCGGCGCGCGGGTGAGCTAGGCGGAGGTGGCTCCAGGAACCGCCAGCGTTTCCTTCACGACGTTCAGGAAATCCACGAGGTTGAACGGCTTGGTGAGGGTGCGGACGGCCCCGGAGCGTTTGGCCAGATCCAAGTAGCTGTCCGGACTGATCCGACCGCCGGCGGACATGGCGATGACGCGAAGGTCGGGCCGGGTGCGGCGCAGCTGGAGGATGAGTTCGATCCCTTCCATGTCCGGCATGATGATGTCGGTGACCACGAGATCGACCGGCGAGTTGGCCAGCACCTTCAGGCCTTCCCGGCCGTTCTCCGCCTCCTGCACGGCATAACCGCCGCGAACGAGGGTTCGGCGAAGCATGGACCGGAGGTCGGGATCGTCATCAATGAGCAGGATGGTCGGCGGCGAGGTATTCATGGGCTGCGTTGGAGAGTTCGGAAAACGGCGTCGCTAAGGTCTTCCATCGAGGCGGGCTTGCGGACGATCTCGGCCACGCCGGCGGCTTCGGCAGCCAACCGGAGGTCCTCGGTGATGAAGCCGGAGCTCAGCACCACCGGCAGGTCCGGACGGGTCTTGCGGAGGGCGGCGGCCACCTCGATGCCGGACATGCCCGGCATGTTCAGGTCGGTAAGCACGAGGGCAAACGCCGCCGGCTCGGCGAGGAACGCGATGATCGCCGAGCCGCCACCGGCGCAGGAGGTCACGCGGTAACCGAGCCGTTCGAGGACCCGGTGGGTTGCCCGTAGCATCGTTTCCTCGTCATCCACCAGCAGGATTCGTTGGCCCGCGCCCTTACGTCGTTCGACCTTGGCGCCGGCGGCCGCCCCACCTTCCGTTCCGCCCGACTCGGGGAAGTAGAGATCAAACGTGGTGCCCACACCCACGGTGCTTTCCACGACGATCGCGCCCTCGTGGGACTTCATGATGCCGTGGACGACCGAGAGACCGAGGCCGGTGCCCTTGCCGGGTTCCTTGGTCGTGAAGAAGGGCTCGAAGATCCGGCCGATCAATTCCGGGCCCATGCCCTTGCCGGTGTCGCGAACCCGCAGCCGCAGGTAACGCCCGGGGCGCAGGTCGGCATTCTGGGCGGCCTGGGCCGCGGACACCGATTCGGCAGTCAGGTCCACGTCGATCAGCCCGGTGGGATTCTCCATCGCGTGCCAGGCGTTGGTTCCCAGGTTGAGGATCACCTGTTGCACCTGGGTCTCGTCCGCCAGCACCAGCGGCAAGGATCCCTCCGCGACGTGAAGCTGAATCGTGACCACCGTCGGGATCGTGGACCGCAGCAACCGGACGCTTTCCTCGACGACGGGCCGGAGGTCCACGCGGTGGCGTTCCTGGCTGTTCTGCCGGGCGAAGGTCAGGATCTGCCGGACCAAGTGGGTCGCGCGCCGGCCGGCCTTGAGGATCTGTCCCACGGACTCGGCGGCCGGATGTTCCGCGGGCAGGTCGAGTTCCGCGAGCTGGGCATTGCCGATGATGGCGCCGAGGATGTTGTTGAAATCGTGGGCAATGCCGCCGGAAAGTTGACCGACGGCCTCCATCTTCTGCGCCTGCAACAACTGGGATTCCAGAGACCGACGGTCGGAGATGTCAGTCCACGCGCCGATGACTTCGGCGGGACGGCCTTGGGCATCGCGCACAAGTCGTTTCTCGTCCCGCAGCCAAACATAGGTGCCGTCCTTTCGCCTAAAGCGAAACTCAAGCACCTGGTGTTCGATGTCGTAGGGCACCGGATTGGACCGGAGCACGCGATCACGGTCCGAAGGGTGCAGGTGGTCGCTCCACCAAGAGCCATGAACGGGATCACCCGGGGAGTAGCCGGTGAGATGGAACAGGTTGTCGCTGACCCAGTAGGCCCGCATTCCGAACGGCGTGAGGCGCAGGGCGTAGATCACGCTGGGGCTGAGGGAGACAAACCGCCTGAGCTCTTCCTGCAGTGTCTTGCGCGCCATGAACTGGCCGATCTGCGAGCCGATGGTCCGCAGCATGTCCAGCATGCCCCCTCCGGCATCCAAGGGTTCGCACGACATGAAAGCCATCACCCCGGTGATCCGGTTGCCCGAGAAGACCGGGAACGCCACGGCGCTGACGATTCCCGCGGCGAGGGCCGCTCGAGTCCGCCGGAACCCGGCGTCGGCGGCAATCTGTTGAATGACCAGCGGCTCGCCGCCCTGCCACACCCGCCCGGGCAGCCCCTCACCCGGGTCCAACCGGAGCTGCCGCGTCTGGAGGGCCAAGGCATCAAACTGGGGCGAATCCTCATGCCACAGTTCGAGGCAGTTCAGCTTGCCGTCCCCGGGATCGACGCCCCAGATCTCGCCATACTCCCAGCCTTCGCCCCGGCAGAGGGCCGCCAGGACGCCCACGTAGGATGCCGCCAGCGTGCCGGCCCCAGCCAGGGCCTGGCTCACCGCATGTTCGGTGCTGCGCCGGCGTTCACCGTGCAGGCGATCGGTGACATCCAGGAGGATGCCGTGCCAGACCGCCGTGCCAGACCGCCGTGCCGTGGTCGCCTCCGGCCGGCTGCGCGAAACCTTCCAGCCAGACCGTGCCCTTGGTCGGATGCCGGAGCCGGAACACGTCGTGCCAAGCCAACCGGCGGGCCACCGAATCCTCGATCAGCGCCATGGTCCGCGGGTAGTCGGAGGGATGCACCTGCCGGAACAGCGGGCTGACGTCCTGTGTCAACTGGTCCGGCGCGAGCCCGGTCAATTCCTCCAACTTGGGGCTGGCCTCAGCCACGCGCCGCACGCCCGCGGGCAACGCCTCGAACACGAACAGGGCACCGGGAACGGTCATGGCCAACGAGGCGAGCCGCTCCTGGAGGCGCAATTGCTCGCGCAGGGCTTTTTCCGTCTCCCGCCGTTCCGTGGCGTCCCGAAACACCGCGAGGACGCAGGGCCGACCGCCGACGTCCAGTAGGCGCGTGGTCACGTCCGCGAAGAACTCCGAGCCATCCTTGCGCCGCATCGGCAGGTCCGTGGCACCTTGCCGCTCGCCGGCGCCTTGCAGCGCGAAGTCACGGCGCACGAATTCCGCCTGGTCCGGCGGGTGCAAATCCTCGATCCGGAGCGCGAGGATTTCGGCCGCCGGGTAACCCATCAGCTCGCAGATGCCCGGATTGGCCCGGATGATTTGCCGGCTCGCCAGGTCACTGATGAGGATGCCTTCCCGGATGCCGCCGAAGATGGCGTTGAGTGTGCCTTCCGATTGGCGCAGCTCCGCTTCCGCCCGTTGCCGCGCGGACACATCGCGGAATACCCCGACCAAGCAGCGGCGCCCCTCCACGTCCATCGGGGCCGCGGTCACGTCCGCCAGGAAGACCGTGCCGTCCTTCCGCAGGACCGGCATCGCCGGGCTCAGGGCAATTTCCCCGGCAAGCTGCCGGGCAAACTCGGCCGCGACATATTCCTCCGCCTCCGGCGGATGGAATTCACCGACGCCCAATTCCAGGAGCTCGGCGGCGGTGTAGCCGGTCATCTCGCAGATGGCTTCGTTGACCCGCAGGAACCGGCGGCTGACCGCGTCGGCCACGACGATGCCGTCGCGGACGCCTTCAAAGAGGGCCGACAGCGTCTGCTCGGATTGCCGGAGCGATTTCTCGGCCTGCCGGCGTTCCGTGATGTCGGTGGAGATGAAGATGAGGGAATTCTGGCCGCCCAGAACAACCCGATCGACCGACGCGGAGACGTTGCGGACTTCCCCGGACTTGGTCCGCAGGAGGCAGTCAAAATCACGGACAACTTCACCCGCCTCAATTCGCCGGATGACTTCAGCCCGCTGCGCCGGGTCCGCCCACACGCCCAAGTCCAAGGCGCGCCTCCCTATCGCCTCGTCACGCGAGAAGCCGAGGATGCGGGTAAAGTGCTCGTTGACTTCCAGATACCGCCCGTCCGGGTAAGTGCTGATCACCGTGATCACCGGACTATTGCGGAAGATGGTGGCGAATCGTTCCTCTGATTCCCGCAGCCGCACCTCCGCAACCTTCCGTTCGGTAATATCTTGGATCGAGCCCTGGAGGCGGACGATGATCCCATTTTCCCGCACTGGCCGGCCGAGAATGCGGACCCATCGGGTGCCCTTCCCCTCGGTATTCACCTCCGCTTCCAGGTCATATTCCTCACCCAGAGTCGCGGCCATTTCCATGGCGGCCACAATCCGCGCCCGCGATTCCGGGGTGTAGGGGTTCAAGCCGATCTCAAGCGACACAGTCGCTCCCGGCTCCCGGCCATGGATCCGGGCGACTTCGTCCGTCCAATACGTTTCGCCGGTGGCCAGCGCAAACTGCCAGCCGCCGACCTTCGCGATGGCGCCGGTTTCCCGGAGCACCGCCTCGTTGAACCGCAGCTTCTCCTCCGCACGTCGGCGTTCGGTGACATCCCGCATCACGGCGAGAGCCCGGCCGTCGGGCAACCTGCGGACGCTCAGGTCGGCGACGAAGACGACGCCATCCTTGCGCCGCAGCCGCCATTCGCTGCGCACCACCGCCCCGCGCTGAACTTCGCCCCAATGTTCCGGCAGCTTCGCGCGCTCCTCGGGCGGCACGATGTCCGGGATGCTGAGCCGGAGCAGTTCCTCGCGGGAATATCCCAGCATTTCGCAGCCCGCCGTGTTGGCGTCCTCGTAATGCCCCCGTTCGTCCGCGACAAAAATGCCGTCGGCCGACTGCTCCACCAAGGTGCGGAACCGTTCCTCGCTCGCGGATAGGGCCTCGTCCCGTTTGCTTTGCTCGGTGACATCCGCGGACAGGAACAGCGCGGCCGGCTCTCCGCCCAGGTCGATCCGCTGCGCCGAAACCATCAGCCGGCGAACCTCTCCGGCCGCGTTGCGCATTTCAACCTCCTCCTGCTCCACGACCTCATCGGCAATCAACCGCTGGACCAGCCTCTCCCGCGCAGCCAGTTCAACCCACAGCCCAAGATTGCGGGGCGATTGCCCCAGCAATTGGCCCCGGCTGAGTCCGGTGAAACGGCAAAGCCGGTCGTTGCAGTCAATCAGCCGGTGGTCCACCAGCGACGAGATCGCCGCCAGCATCGGATTGGCATGGAACGCCTTGGCGAAGCGCTGCTCGCTGGCCTGAAGCGACAATTCGACCTCCTTGCGGGCCGTGATGTCGGTCGCCACCCCGTCCCAAACGATCCGGCCGGACGGCTCCCGCTGGGGCCGGGAGGCGAGCCGGAACCACCCCCAATTGCCGTCAGCGCGGCGGCCTAGGGTTTCGTAGGCGAAGTCGCCCAAACTCCGGGCGCTCTCATCCATGGCATTGCGCAACGGCACGACGTGGCTTGGATGAACGAGGGCGAACAGGGCCGCGGGGTTCTCCACGACCGCCGCCACCGTGAGCCCGTGGCATTTTTCAACGCCGGCGCTGAGGTGGAGGAACCGGGCCGAGCCGTCGGTCTCCCGGGCATATTGGTAGACGTAGCTGCCGGGCAGGTTGTCCGCGACGTGCCGCAATTGGTTTTCCAGTGCCCGCCGCTCGGAGATGTCCACCCCGAAGATCAGCAACATGGCTTCGTCACCGACTTGGATTCGTTCGATGGAAACCAGGATGGTCCGCTCCTTGCCGTCCCGCTGGCGGCAAACAATCTCTTCGTTGACCACCGGGTCGCCGGCAGCCAGCCGCGCCACCAACTCACCGCGGCGCTCCGGATCTTTCCAGATGCCCAACGACACGGTGGATCGGCCAATCAGCTCCTCGCGCTGGAAGCCAAACGCCGCGCAGAAATTGCGGTTGGCGTCCAGCACGGTTCCGTCGCGGGAGGACGAAATCGTCGCGAGCACGGGACTGGAGTCGAAGACCTTGATGAAACGTTCCTCGCTGGCGCGCAGGGTCTGCTCCAGCAATTGCCGCCGCTGGATGTCCGCTTCCAGGTCGGCGGTCCGTTGGGCGACCTTTTCCTCCAGTGTCCGGGCGTATTCCGCCAGGCGCAGGCGGGCCCGCACCGCCGCCACAGCCAGCGAAATCAGCAGCGTCAGCAGGCCCACCAAACCCGGCAGGAACCAAGCGCGCTCCTGCAAAGGAATTGGTCGGACCTCAATGTCCCGGGAGGTGGCTGGGCCCAGGGGTTGCCCACCGAACTCGACGGCCCGGACCTCGATTTGGTGACGCCCCAACCTCAGCCCGTTGCCGGCAAATTCCAGTTCCTGATCAGTGACTGGGCGCGACCACGGTCCGCCATCAATCCGCCACGCAAAGAGCGCCGGCGACGACGCCACGTTCGTGCCCGAGTCCTCGATGATGGCGTGAAGGTGAGAGGAATCGTCCGCGTGGATCCACTCCGCCCCCGCTAACCGGACGTTCACCACCGGGCGGGCGGCCGGCGTCTCCGCGGCCCCGGCGGCGGCGGCCGCCCACCACGCCAGCAGGAACGTCAATCCCACGACGCGGGCGGGGACTCCGGTCATGACATACGCGCGTTTCGTGCCGGAACTGAATGGCTCCGGCCACCGCCCGACCAACCGGCACTTGGCCAGTTCCGGTCGCCGCCGGGCTGCCAAGCCGGAACCAGCGCGGCGTTGAGGGCAGGAAGAACAATCCATGCAACCAAAGGTGAATCGGAAGGGGACGCCGTGACCTAACCGGCTTTGCGCGCGCGGTATTCGCTCGGGCGCCAGCCGGTCCAGCGTTTGAAGGTGTTGGAGAACACGAACGGGTTCGCGTAGCCGACGGCCGTGGCGATGATCTCCAGCTTGTCGTCCGACCGAGTCAGGAGCATGGCCGCGTGGCGAATCCGGAGGTAGGTCACCTGTTGCATCGGCGTGCGCCCGAGCTGGCGCCGGCAAAGCCGCCGCAGATGTTCCCCGGAACAATGGGACCGCCGGGCCAGTTCGGTCAGCGTCCACGGCTCGCCCGGCGCGGCCGCCACCGCCTCCCAGAGCTTCGCCAGCCGGTCCTCGACATGCCACGGCTGCGCGAACCGGGTGACGTAGCCGTGGACCAGTTCGACCCAGTGATGGAGCGACCACGGTTGGTTCCCGCCCGCCTGTTCGCAGGCCAGGCCCTCGATGGCCGCCCGGATCGCCTCGGCGGGAAACTTGGCCAGGACCGGGGCCGACGAATTGATCAGCGGACCCTGCCCCGAGCCGGCGTCATAACGGACCCAGGCAAACCCCCAGCGTTTGCCCGCCACCGCGTGGAACGCGTGCAACACATGGGGCGGCGCCAGGCAGGTCATGCCCGCGGTGCAACGCTGCCACCGGCCGTCGAGCAGGATCCGGCCCTCCCCGGCAAAGCACGCGAGGAAATACGCCCCCGGAAGGTCGGTCCGGACCATGGTGTAAGGCGACGCGGCGTCCGCGATCCCGACGTGCGCGATGCCGTGGGCCGCCAGGGCCGGACAGTCCTTCGCACGGACAATCCGTTCCCGGGTTTGCGGGCCTACTCGGTGGGTTTCGACCAATTCCGGGTGCTTCATGGCGAGGCGGGGCGACAGTCTGCCCCGCCACCGCCCGGAACACAACCGGCACACCCGCAAGAAACGTCCGACCAAGGGAATGGGAACGGTCATCCCACCGTCGGGAAGGGTGTCGGCGGCCAAAATCGGCGGGCCGGCAAACTACCTGTTGACGTCAGGCCGGTTGTCTGGCCCGTTGAGGTGCGTAGCCGCATTTCGGGGGAAGGACGGCTGCGCCAAACTGATGATCAAGCACCTTAAAGGAGTGGCCTCGGGCATTTTGCTGGGGTGGACCATGGCAGGCGCCCAGGCGGCGTCATTTGTGGTTGGCACCTGGGATTTCAACACAGCCGACGGCGACGGAACCACCGGCACCCTCTTCACTGACGATGGCAACGGGCAACTGGACCCGGTCGGCAATGGTCTGTTGGGTTTCGGCTACTCGACCGGTTCCTCCGACCCGTCCCCGGAAAACTCGGTGCTGCAATTGGTCGCCCCCGCGGGAACGTCCGCCGGGAACGCAATTGGTGCCGACTTCGGCGTCTCGACCCTCGGCTTCCAGTCGATTCAGGTCACCTTTGATTTCGACCACCCGCCCGTGTCGACAGAGGCATTCCATTTCCTGCTCTCGACGGACAACGGCACGAGCTGGAGCGAACCGGTTACCCTGCAACCCTCCAACGATGGCTTCTGGTCCCACAGCTACACGGTGGACCTGAGCTCCCAACTGGAGGCGGGGAACAACTTCAACCTGCGGTTCCAATTCTTGGGCAGCCTCACGACCGACGCCCTCCTGGATACCGTGGGCTTCGAACTCGACATGGTCCGCGTCTCGGGCGAGGCCTCGGCCGTGCCCGAACCGACCGCGGTGGCAATGGGGTTGGGTTTGGTGGCCTTGGCGGCCGCCCGGCGTTTTGCCCGCCGCTAGCCGGGTAGGCGCCACTGGCGCCGGGCGCCGGCTTCGGGCACTCTCGCCCCATGTCTGCTGCGCCGCTTTCCGGTCTGTCGCTCCTGGTGTTGGAGGACGAACCCCTGCTCCGCCGCCACGTCGTGGCCACCTTGGAGCGCATGGGTGCCGACGTGACCGCGGCCGACACCTTCAAGGCCGCCCGCAAGCTGGCTTCCGAATTCAGCTTCGACTTCGCCCTGCTCGACGTGAACCTGCCGGACGGCCGGGGCACCGACCTGTTGCGGGAGAAGGCGTTCGGGTCCAACACCGGCATCGTCATCATGACCGCGGAAGGCGGGATCGCCGCCGCCGTCGAGGCGATCAAGCTGGGCGCTTTGGACTACCTCGCGAAACCATTCGAACCCGAGGCCTTGGCGCTCGTGCTGGCCCGCGCGCGGCGGTCCCGTCAATCCGCGCGGGCCACCGAGCACAAGCAGGCCGACGCACCGGAAAATCACTTCTTCTTCGGCGGGTCACTGTCGGGATTGGAAAATCAGCTCCGCAAGATCCTCCAGGCCGACGAACGCCTCGAAGGCACCGGCGCCGCGCTGCCGCCCGTGCTAATCCAGGGCGAGACCGGCACCGGCAAGACCACGATCGCACGCTGGATTCACGGACACGGCCCGCGCAGCCAGGGGCCCCTCGTGGAGGCAAATTGCGCCTCGATCCCGGAATCCCTCGCGGAATCCGAACTCTTCGGCCACGAACGCGGCGCCTTCACCGATGCGCGCACTTCCCGGCTCGGGCTTTTCGAGGCGGCCAACGGCGGGACTCTCTTCCTCGACGAGTTGCCTTCGCTGCCGCTGGCGTTGCAGGCCAAACTGCTCACCACCCTGGAAGACCGCCGGATCCGTCGCGTCGGCGGCAGCCGCGATTTGCCGGTGGATGTCCGCGTCATTGCGGCCTCGAACCGGGAGCTCAAGGAACTGGTCCGCGAAGGCCGCTTCCGCGAGGACCTTTACCACCGGCTGGATCTATTCCGGGTGCCCCTGCCCGCCCTCCGCGAACGTGGTGCCGACATCCTCGCGCTCGCCGATTCGCTGATCGCCCGGCTCGCGAAACGCCACCGGCTGCCGCCCCGGGCCGTTTCCGCCACCGGCAAACGGCGCCTGCTGGGTTATGGCTGGCCCGGCAATGTCCGGGAACTGGCGCACGAGGTGGAACGGGCCCTCGTGTTTGAGGACGGGGTGGACCTGAACTTCGAGCAACTCATGGGTTCGGCCATGCCCCTGCCTGGCGGTGCTGGCGTGACGGTGCCGGTTCCCGTGGACGATTGGTTCAATCCCAACTTCCGCCTGCCGGAGAGCGGCTTCTCCCTCGAAGACGCGATCCTCCGCCTGATTAACCACGCCATGACCCAGACAAATGGAAATGTGTCCGGCGCCGGGCGCCTGCTGGGCGTTTCCCGCGATTACCTCCGCTACCGGCTCGGAGGCTGGAAGGACGGTTCGAAGCCTTCGGCCAAAACGGTTGAGGGCGACCCTGGCGCTGCCGAAACACCGGCCGCCTGAGCCCTGGGGAATTTTCCCCAGCCCGGTGGGAAACCCGCCCCCAATCTCCGCCCAATTCGGCGGCACCAACACCGATGGCCCCGCAGAAACCCCCGAAAACCGCACAAGATCAGGCTTCCGCCGCTTGGCACGGCGGAAGCGAATGGGTGGTCAGTCGGAGGCGAAGGCAAAAACAGGCCGACGCCTCTGGAAACGAAAAATCAACAACACACCTGTATGAAGCTCACTAAAATCCTCTGCCTCTCCGCGTGCGCCTTGCTCCTCGGGGCCGCCACCCGCCTCACGGCGGACGACAACACCCGCCCGGCCGGCGAAAAACCTGAACGCGGACAGCATGGCCGGCCCGGCCGGATCGCGGACGTCCCGAACCTCGGCATTCCGTCCAAGCTGGTCCTGCCGGAGGACCTCCAGAAGCTGGTCGACCAGTTCAAGGCCCAGGCGCAGACGTTCGTCGCCTCCCAGAAGGAACTCGCCCAGCAACTCAAGGGCGCGACCTCCGAGCAGAAGGAAGCCCTCAAGGAGCAGCTCAAGGCCAACCGCGAGAAGTTCCTGGAAGACACCAAGCAGCTCCGCGCCGACATCCGCGAACGCGTCAAGGAACTGAAGGCGACGCTGCAGGAATCCCGCCCGGTCGATGCCGGCGCCGGTGAAGGTCGCGGCAAGGGCCGTCGCGGCGGCAACTGAGTTCACGCCGTGCAGGCGGAGCCTCCTCCTCCCACCAACCCGCCAGCCGGTTACCGACAACCGGCGCCCCGCCGTGGGGCGCCGGTTTTTTCTGGACCCTGCCAAACGTGAACTGCAACCGCCTCCCGTGGGGATTGGCCCTGGCGCCGCTCGGCTTGGCGCTCGCCGGACCGATCCAGTTTGGGCCGCAAATGAGCGAGCCCAGCCCGTTCCTGCTGTGGGACCTGTCCACGACGCTGCGGCCGACGTTCGGCTACAAGGACAACCCCACGCTCGCGCCCGACGCCTTCAAGTCCGGCAGCGCCTTCCTCGGCCTCGGCGCGGAGGTGCTGATTTTCCGGCTGCCGACCGGGCCCGATTCGTTCCATCTGTTCTGGGCCGGCGATGACCGCCGCTATCTGGATTCGGACCTCGTCGATACGGAGCAACTGTTCGTTACCCAGGCGAGCTACCGCCGGACGTTGGGCGAAAGCTGGTCCGTTGGCCTCGCGGCCCAGCATGTCTTCGTCAATCAGGTCATCGACCTTTCCAGCGAGGACCTCGGCATCGGTATCGGCCGGGCCGCGGGCCACACCCTTACACTGCGCCCTTCGGTCCGGTTCGAAGTCGGAGCGCACTGGTATGCGGAGACCGAGGCTGAAGGCACCCGCCAACTCTACGACGCCCCGTTGGACGACTACCGCGAATACGTGCCCAAACTGCTGCTGGGCTACCGCTTCGCCCACGAATCGTCGGTCACCGTCGCCTACACCCACACCTGGCGCCCGTTCGACGATTCGCAGTTGCTCACCCCGTCCCGCGAGTTGTTGCCCGGGACCGACACCCGCATCCAGAGCGACCGCTTCGAGCTGCGTTGGCGCCAAAACTGGAACGCCGCCAAAAGCTGGTCCACCACGGTGCGCGCCTTCCATGTGCTGACCCGCGACAACGGGCTTGGCTTTTTTGACTACCACCGGACCGGCGTCAGCGGCGCGGTCCAATGGGCGCCCGGCCGCTGGACCGTGAAGGTCTCGGCCCGAGCCAGCCGCTACGAATATGACGAACAACTGATCGCCCCCGACGAGGACACGACCCGGGTGCGCGAGGATCTCGCGGTCGAAACCCGCGTGGAATTCGCGCTCCAGCAGTCCCTGAAACTGTTCGGCAGCCACGAACTCGACCATTCCCAAGGCAATGTCAGCCAGGACAACTTTACGGCCCACACCTTCCAGGGCGGACTCGAGTGGGAGTTCTAGTCCGGGACTCACTGGAGGTTGGACACCTCCGGCCGCACCGGGAACCCTGTCGCAAGAAGTCCGCCGCCGGGCGGATCGCACCTTGAAGCATCTGGTCCACTCCCGTTGGTCGCCGCTATTGGCCATCGCCTCCGCCCTGCTCCTCCTGGCGGGCGCGATCGCGCTGACCCAGGCCGAGCTGCGCCGGGAACTCCGCGGCCAGTTGGCCCGGCGCGACGGCAACCTCTTTGCCCTGCTCCTGCGCCGACAATTGCTACCCGACGCCGAGGGCGCCCAGCTGGACCCGCTCGCCGCGTTGCTCGAAACCGCGCGCCTGCCCGAGTTGCCCGGCCTGCGCACCCTCAGCCTCTACGATACGACCGGGGAGTTCACGGCCGCCATCCCGGCCATCGCGGAGGAAACCACGTTGTCGCCGGAGGCCATTGCGGTGGCCCGCACGGGCGCCACCTACAGCCACCTGGACCTCCACGCGAACCTCGCGGCGGAAACCATCCTGCCCTCCGAGGGACAGGCGCCGTTGCTGGAGGTCGTATTGACCATCGAGGATCCGCTCGGCGGCGGCCGCAGCGGCTTCGCCCGACTGCTGCTCGACGGCTCCGGCCTGGCCCGGGAATTCGCCGAACTGGACGCCAACCTCCGGCACCAGGCGTGGCGGGCGTTCGGCCTGGCCGGCGTCGCAATGACCCTGGCCCTCGGGTTCGCGTTCCGGAAAATCGACGCCATCAACCGCCGCCTCCGGCTGGCCAATGCCGAACTGAGCCTCGCGGCCAAGACTGCCGCCATCGGTGCCGTCACGTCGCACCTCATCCACGGCCTGCGAAACCCGCTGGCCGGCCTCCAGCATTTCGTCAGCAGTCCGTCCGCCGCCGCGGCGCCGGAGTGGTCCGACGCGGCCGAAACCACCCGCCGCATGCGCCGCATGATCGACGGCGTGATGCACGTCCTGCGGGACGACGCCTTTGCCGACGAGATCGAAGTCCCGTTGGGCGAAGTGCTCAGCTCGCTGGCGGCCCGCCTCGCCGACTTGGCCCACTCCCGCGGGGTCGCGCTCCGGCTGGAAGGTGGCGCCGGCCGGGAACTTTCCGGGCGCGAGGCCAACCTCGTCGGACTTGTCGTCGAAAACCTGGTGACCAATGCGCTTCAGGCCGCACCCCGCGGCAGCGTCGTCCGCGTGATCACGGAATCAGCTGTCTTGCCCGGCGAAGTGCGGGTGGTGGATGCCGGCGAAGGGTTACCCGGCCATGTCCTGCAGCACATTTTTTCCCCGGTGCAATCGACCAAGGCTGGTGGGTCTGGCATCGGGTTGGCCATCAGCCGCCAGATTGCCACCAGCATCGGCGCGCAGCTGGAGTTGGTGCGGTCGGGTCCGGACGGCACGGAGTTCCGCCTCAGCCTGCCCGCGCCGGCCGCGGACCAGCCCGAGGTTTGAACGCGACCGCCGCACATACATCAATGTTTTCATCTGTAATCATTCCGGGCGCCACGGTTGCCCGCGGCCAAGACCCGTCAGTAGTTTGCGACCACCGCATGATTCGCCTCGCCCTCCTCGCCTCGCTGCTCATCGGCCTGCTTGAATCTCCCCGGACCCTGGCCGCCCCGCGCTGGCGTTGGTCAAATCCGCTGCCGCACGGCAACAACGTGAACGACTTCGCCTACCGGACCAATCGCGGCTACGTGCAAGTCGGCGACCAGGGCCAGTTCTACACGAGCGAAGACTCCGTGCAGTGGACCCACCACGACCTCGGGTTCCGCCAGCAACTGCGGGCCGCCGTGTTCCACGGGGATCGCCTGGTGGTCACCGGGGAGGCGGGCCGGGTGGTATGGGGCGATGACCTGACCACCTTCGCGACGCTCAGCCTCGCCACCACCGACTGGCTGGAAGGTGTCGCGTCCTCGGGCAACACGCTCGTCGCGGTGGGCGACAACGCCGCCCTGTTCACCAGCGCCTCGGGCTCCAACTGGACCCGGCGGACGCTGCCGGCCGCCCAGCAGGCGTGGTTCCGCGGCGCCACTTGGGGCGGCAGCGCGCCCGGCTTCTTCGTGGTGGTGGGCGAAAACGGGACGGTGCTGACCAGCCCGGACGGAGCCACGTGGACCAAGCGGTCCGTCAGCTCCGGCAATGGGGCGCACCTCAACCGTGTAATCTGGACCGGCAGCGGGTTCGTGGCGGTCGGGGATGCCGGCACGGTCATCTTCGGCAACGCCGCGGGAACTTCCTGGGTGCGCCAGCAGGCTTCCGGCGCGACCGGCGATCTCAATGGCGCCGCCGCGGCATCCAACGCCTCGCGCCTCGTCGTCGGCGACCAGGAAGTGCGGCACGCGACCTTGGTGGGCAACGTGGTGGTGTGGACGCCCCAGAATTCGTCGAGCCTGTCCGCGCCGGCCCCGATTGCGAATTTCCTCAGCGCGATCTGGGACGGCGAGCTGTTCCTGCTCGGCGGCCGCGCGGGATTGCTGGCCTACGGCGAGCCGAGCGCCATTCCCGGCATCATCTCGTGGAGCACCTATCCGAGTCCCGGGCGCGACTGGCTGTTCGACCTCACGCCGGCCGTTTCCTACGGCACCAACATTTCGGTTTCGATGCCGTATGGCTCACTGGCCTGGACCACCAACCGGACGACCAACCAATTCTATGTCGCCGCCGGTGATCGCGCCTCGATCCTGAATTCGGACGACGGCGTGACCTGGGCAGCCTCGCTGGTCCCGGCCACCGCGACGAACCGCACCTATTCCGGCGTGACCGGCAACGAACACGGACTCGTCGCCGTTGGCAGCGGCGGCACGATCTCATTCAGCCCGGTCGATTACTCGGCGATCGTCGGCACCAATCGCTTTACGAACGGTGCCGTCGTTACCGAAGTCGTGGTCACTAACTGGGCGAACACACTGGGACTGGCGTGGTATGCGTCATTGAGCCCGACGACGCTGGACCTCCAGGCCGCCACGGCCTCCGCCAGCCGTTACGTCATCGGCGGCGCCGGCGGCTTCCTGGCCACCAGCGACAATGGCACGAACTGGACCTCTCGTGCTTCGGGAACCACCCGGTTCCTCAGCGGCCTGGAAAGCCACGCCGATGGATTTGTCGCGGTCGGAGACGCCGGCACGATCCTGACTTCACCCGACGGAGTTGCCTGGACCGCTCGCCCCTCCGGCACGACCAATTGGATCTACCGGGTCCGCGCCGCCGACGGGAAGTTTGTCGCGGTCGGCCAGAACGGCACGCTCCTAACGAGTCCCGACGCCATCACCTGGACCGCCCGTTTGACCGGCGTGACCAACTGGCTGAACGACGTCGAATTCGTCGCCGGTCATTGGTTTGCCGTCGGCAACCAGGGCACGGTCCTCAGCAGCCCCGACGCCGACACCTGGACGCTGGATCCGACGCTGATCACCGGTAAATCGCTCTACGCGGCCACGACCCTGCGCGGGCAACTGATCACGGCCGGGGTCGAGGGCGTGATTCTCCGGGCCCAGATCGGCCCCTTCCCCGAACCCGTGACCGTGGCGAACTATCCGAAGCTGGACACTGAGCAACTGTTCCTGTTCCTCGGCGCCCCGGACCAATCCTTCCGGCTGGACCGCGGTGATTCCGTGACGGACTGGCGGCCCGAAACCAACCTCGAAATCACCGATCCCAGCGGCGCGCTGCTCTACCTCAGCGGGGCCACCAACCACCCCGATCGCCAATTCTTCCGCACGGTGGAATTGGCGCCGTGACGGCGCGGCGACCTGCCCCGGCAATCGGGGGTGAGTTTCCGGCAATCGGCCGCGCGCGCCGAACCGGAACGCCGACGACGTTGCCGACGGTATGAAAGCTCTCCTCGCCTATGATGGCTCAGCCTGTTCGGACCACGCGGTGGCGGAACTGCCGCTGCTGGGCCTGCCGGCCGAGGTCGAACTCACCGTCCTTTCCGTGGCCGACATCTGGATGCCCGCCCCGGACACCGTGGCCGACGCCGTGGACCTTTCCCTGTCGCCGGGTTTGGCCGCCTTGCGGATCAAGACCCGCGACTTGGTGGATGCCGCCCAGGAAATCGCCAACGGCGGAGCCCGGAAGGTGCGTCCCGTGTGTCCACGCTGGCAGGTCCACGCCCGCGCGGTCGCCGATTCACCGGGTTGGGCCATCGTCCGCACAGCGGAAGAAACGGCGGCGGATTGGGTCATCGTCGGTTCGCACGGCCGAGGCGCCCTCGGCCGAATCCTCATGGGCTCCGTTTCGCAGCGCATCCTCAACTCGGCTCGCTGCTCCGTCCACGTCAGCCGCCCGCGCCCCAGCCATCCGGCGGCGCCGTTCCGGGTGCTGATTGGTGTGGACGGTTCCGCCGACAGCGTCGCCGCCGTGCGGCAGGTCGCAGGTCGGGCCTGGCCCGCGGGCACCGTCTTCCGCCTGCTCGCCGTTTTGGATCCCCGCCTCGAAAGCGTCATCGCCTGGCCGGGAATCTTCCCCAGCGAATGGGCCCGCAGCCACGAGTCCACGCCCCGCGAATGGATCTGCCACATGGTGGAGCATTTCGCGAAGCTGCTCTATTCGGCCAACCTCGCCGCGGAAACGGCGATCTGCGAAGGCGATCCCAAGCCGGAGATCGTGCGCCAAGCCGAGGACTTCCGGGCCGACCTGCTGGTGCTGGGGGCGCACGGCCTGCACCACGGCGCCCAGCGCAACCTCGGCAGCGTCGCCGGCGCAGTGGCCGCCCGCGCCCATTGTTCCGTGGAGATCGTCCGCCCCGCCGTGGGATGACCGGCTGGTAACAGCGGCGCGGCCAGCCTATGCCGGGCCAATACCGTGTTATCCCCGGCGTCGCGCCCGCCACCACTTGCCACCCGCCAAGGTTGCCATTCCGAATGCGGCCACCCAAGTGCCTGCTTCCGGCACCGCGGAAACAGCGTCTTCCCCCGTGAGGGTAAGGCTCCAACTGACCAACTGCATGGTGCCGGTTTCGGCCAGGTCGCCCACGTTCAGTCGCCAGTCGCCGTTGCCGGAGCCGCCATTGAAGGCGCTCAATAGGGCCGTCCGCGCCGGGTCCAGCGCGGCGTCGCCCACGCGCCCGTCCGGCTGAAACGTGCCGGTCAGCACCCCGCTCACGAAGGAGTGCGTGTGGATGTCGGTCGTGGCGCTGTCCTTGAGCGTGATGCTCCACCCGTCGTAGCCTAAGCCGACCGGGTCGCCGCTGCTGACCCCGACCTGGTTCAGCAGCACGGCCGAGGGATCACTGATGGACGGGGCCACGCTCACGGGGCTCTTGATCAGCGAGGCGAACATGTCGCTGGCCCAGCCGGCGTCCTCGGTCGTGCCGCGCAGCTCGAAGGTGATCTCCACCTCGGTCAGTTGGAGGATGGCCGAGGTGGTGACGCTGTGCAGGAACGTCGTCAGCACGGGGTCGTTGTCGGTGATCGCCGTGTTCACGACGTTCGGGCCGTAGGTCTCGGTGACGAGCGCGGCCTGGGCTGCGGTGGCGGCGAGCAGGGCGGCGGTGAGGACGGGAAGGGCTTTCATGGGCTGAAGGTATTCAGTTTTCAGTGATCAGTATTCAGTGGCCGGGGTTCACGGGTGGGTGATGAGGCGGTAAACGCGCATCGGGGCCGGCGGGTTCGGATCGGTGTGGGTGATCACGCCGTTGGGCGCGGGCGTGTAGATGGCCTGCGGGCTGAACTCCTGCCACGCATACGGCGGGCTGCCCGTCGCGTATTGCACGCGGTATGGCCGGCCGGGCGCCACCACGAAGGTCAGCACCACGTCCCCGTTCGGCGCGACGGCGATGTTGGCCGCGTTGGGCGGCGGGTTGGGCGGCACGACGGCGACTTCGGTGATGGCGACCGAGCCCGTGACCGCGTGGCCGCCGGGACCGTCGCTGAGGGTGTATTCGTAGCTGCCGTTGCCCGAGTTGTTCGCCGCGGCGGTGTAGATCACGAAGCTGCCCGACAGGACCACGGTGGAACCGGCGGGCAACGCGTTACCCACGGCGGTGATCGTCCGCGGGTCTAGGTCGGCGTCGGTGTCGTTCGCCAGCAGGGTGGTCTTGAGCACCTTGACCACCCGGGTGTTGTTCGGGCGGTTCAGCGAATCGGCGCCCGCCACCGGTGCGCTGTTGAGACCAGTGCCCAGGATCGCGAAGTCGAACGGGTTCTCGTCCCCGTCATTGTTGGCGAGGCTCAGCGTCGCCATGCGCAGGCCGTCGGCGCTTGGGTCAAACGTGACTTCAAACGTGGTCGTGCCGCTGCCTGCCACGGGAGTCGTCGGCTCGAGGGTGACCGTGAAGTCCGCCGCGTGCGCCCCACCGACAACCACCTTGGGCGTGCCGGTGAGATTGAGCGCTACTCCGCCGATGTTCCGCACCGTGAAGGTGCGTGTCACCGTGCCGCCCGCCGTCGCAGTGCCGCCGAAGTCCGTGTGGTCGGCCAGGCTGGGTGTGGTGTCGCCGTCGGCGATGTCGTTGGCGTTACCTTCCACGGCGATCTCGGCTGGTGAAGCCAAGCTGATGGTGTTGGGTGACAGGTCCAAGTTGTCGGAGGAACCATCATCCTGGACCTGGAAGGTGAAGCTCGCGGTCCCGGCCAGACCACCACCCGGCGGGTGATAGGTGACGACCGGCACCCCCGGCCCGGTGGAGGTGTAGAACGGGATCGCCCGGATCGCGCCGCCGACCGGCATCAGCATCTTCCGCCCGTTGCCCGACGCGGACGCATTGCGACAGCCGGCCGCGGCCTGACGCTGCGTCCAGTTTGCGCCGCCATCCGTGCTCACATACGCACGAATGCCATCCACCGCGACCGCCGTGAGGCCATCCGACGCGCACGAGACTCCTGACCAACCGGTGTTGGGGCCGTTGGGCGTCCACGTCACTCCGGAATCCGTGGAAACCAAGATCTGGCCAGGAGAGGCCGTCACATACAGGCGCGTGCCGTCGGCCGACATCGCCACGCGGTTAAAATGAACCCCGGGGCTGTTCTGGCGAAGCGTCCAGGTCACCCCGTAGTCGCTGGAGGTGTAGATCACGCCGATGGCGGACACGACCATCTTCGAACCGTCTGCCGAGATGGCCGCGCCGGGCCAATACCGAGGGGTGGTGACTGCCCGGTGGGTCCAGGTCGTTCCACCGTCACTGGTGGTCCATACCCCGCTATCGTTGCCGGCAACGGCGTAAGTGCCGTCGGCGGAGCAGCCCACGGCATGCCAGAGGTGATTGATCGAGCCACTGGGTGCCCAAGTGGCCCCTGAGTCCGAAGACTTGTAGATCACGTTGTTGCGTAGTGCGGCATAGATCTTCGTCCCGTCCGCCGACATCGCGATGTGGTTGATAGTCTGGCCCGCCAGAGCGGTTGCCGACCAAGAGCCACCGCCGTTGGCAGACACGCGGAGGCCGCCGCCCCAGAACCCAGCGACTTGGACACTGCCGTCCTGGGACAGTCCGCTCGCGCTGCCATCCAGGTTCGCAAAGCCCGCAACCGGGGTCCATGTCGCCCCGGCCGGTCCTTCCACCAGGGCGATGGTCTGGCCGGCCGAGACATTGACACCGTCGGCCTTCAACGTGCCGCTCGCCGGCAACGTGGTGATCTTAACCGCGGCGAACGCATCCGCCGGGCTGTCGGTATCCGTGAAGCCCCAGTCGGCGAGGCTCAAGGTGTAGGGCGCAGTCGCCGACGCGAGGGCGATGGTCTTGTCCGTGCCGGCCGGGGCGTCGGGCGCGTCCGTGATGGTGACGGTGAAGGCTTCGGCAAAGGTCCCGCCGTTCCCGTCATCGGCCTGCACGCGCACGGAGTAGCTGCTCTGCGTCTCGTAGTCGGCGCTGCCGGTCAGGCGGAGGGCATTGCCGCTGAGGTTGAAGGCGGCGTTGTCCGTGTCACCAGTGCCGCTGACGAGGCTGAAGGTATGCACCGCGCCCGCATCGGGGTCGCCCAGCGCGGACAGCGTGCCCACGGTAGCGTTGGCGGCGTTGTTCTCGGCCAGGGTGCTGCTGCTCAGGGCGAGGTCCGTCGGCGCTTCATTCGCGTCCGTGATCGTGACTGTGAGCGCCTTCGCGAACGTGCCGCCGTTGCCGTCGTCCGCCTGCACGCGCAGGCTGTAGCTGCTCTGGGTTTCGTAATCGGCACTGCCGGTCAGGCGCAGGGCATTGCCGCTGACGTTGAACGCGGCGTTGTCCGTGTCGCCGGCGCCCGCCACGAGGCTGAAGGTGTGCGCCGCGCCCGCATCGGGGTCACCCAGCGCGGACAGCGTGCCCACCGTAGCGTTGGCGGCATTGTTCTCGGCCAGTGTGCTGGCACTGAGTGCCAGGTCCGTCGGCGCTTCATTCGCGTCCGTGATGGTGACGGTGAGCGCCTTCGCAAACGTGCCGCCGTTGCCGTCATCCGCCTGCACCCGCAGGCTGTAGCTGCTCTTCGTCTCGAAGTCCGCCACCGGCGTGAGCTTCAGGTCCGTGCCCACGATGGTGAAGCCGCCGTTGTCCGTGGCGCCCGTGCCGCTCACCAGGCTGAAGGTGTGCGTCTGGCCCGCGTCCGCGTCCACCGCGGACAGCGTGCCCACCGTGGCGTTGGCGGCGTTGTTCTCCGCGAGGCTCGCCGGCGAGAGCGCGAGGTCTGTGGGCGCGCTGTTGCCAATGCCGCTGAGTGCCAAGGTGTAGGCGCCCTCATCCGGATCATTGTTGCTGATAGTCAGGGTGGTTGTCCGCAACCCCACGGCGGTCGGGACAAAGACCACGCGGAAGGTGGTGCTGCCGCCCGGGGCCACCGTCAGGCTCATGCCGGCGGTATCCACGATGAAATCACCCGGATTGCCACCCGCCACCGCCACGCCGGTGAGGCCCAGCGTCTGGGTGCCCGAGTTGGTAACCGTGAAGGTCTTGGTCACGCCGCTGGCGACGGTTCCCTGCGTCCAGTTGGAGGTGGTGCCCGAAAGGCTGGAGTTCACGAGCGTGCCGTTGGCGCCGGTCGTCGCCGTCACGGTCGTAATGCCGGCATTGCTTCCTCCCGCAATGCCCTGGTTTAGTTTCCAATAACCCACCAGGCCGGACTCGGTGCCGACCAGTTCCGAATTCAGCCAAGCCTGGATTTCGGCCTGCGTGCGCGCCGAATTCCATACGCGCACGTCATCCATGCTGCCATTGAAGAAACGCTGATTGGCCCCGGCATTGAGTCCATTGCCCGCCCCGTCGTAGCCGCCCAGGTAAAGGTTCGCATTGTTGGGCACGAGCGTGTGGGCCCAGCTCGTCTGCGCCTGCAGGTTGCCATTCACATACAGCTTGAGGTGGTTGGAAGGCAGGGTGGAATCAAAGACGACCGCAACGTGGAACCAGGTGTTCAACGTCGGGGTCCACCCGGAGTTCCACTGGATCGGGTTCGTCCAGGTGCCGGCGGAAGTTTGGACAACGTAGAGCTTGGTCGGATCACCGGTCTCGCCGAAGTTGATCATCCAGCCGCGGTTATCGCCGTCGTCCTCAAACTTGGAAATCAGGGTGCCATACTGGTAGCCGCTCACCCGCACCCAGGATTCAAAGGTGTAACGGGTGGTCACATCCAACGGCGCGGAATCGGGCACCGCGATGTTGTCGTTGACCCCGTCGAACCGGATCCCATTCCCGACGGCACCGGGGGGCAGGCTGCCAAAATCTACGGCCGCCCCCGACGCTAACGGCGTGCCCGCCGGCTGCTCGACACCGATTTCCTGCTCCGGCACATCGGTGATGGTGACCGTCAGCGCCTTCGCAAACGTCCCCCCGTTGCCGTCGTCGGCCTGCACGCGCAGGCTGTAGCTGCTCTTCGTCTCGAAATCCGCCACCGGCGTGAGCTTCAGGTCGGTGCCCGCGATGGTGAAGCTGCCGTTGTCCGTGGCGCCCGTGCCGCTCACCAGGCTGAAGGTGTGCGTCTGGCCCGCATCCGCGTCCACCGCGGACAGCGTGCCCACCGTGGCGTTGGCGGCGTTGTTTTCCGCGAGGCTCGTCGGAGCCAAGGCGAGGTCCGTCGGCGCGGAGTTCAAGCCCGTGCCCTGGATGGTGAAGTCGAACGGGTTCTCGTCTCCGTCGTCATTGGCTAAGCTCAGCGTGGCCGTGCGCAGGCCGACGGCGCCGGGATCAAACGTGACTTGGAAGGTCGTGGTGCCGCTGGCCGCCACCGGTGAGGTCGGTTGGACGCTCACCGTGAAATCAGCCGCGTGCGTGCCCCCGAATACCACCTTGGGCGTGCCGGTGAGGCTCAGCGCCGCGCCGCCCGTATTCTGCACGGTGAAGGTGCGCGTCACCGTGCCGCCCGCCGTGGCCGTGCTGCCGAAGTCGGTATGATCGGCGGTGTCGGGCGTGCTGTCGCCGTCGGTGATGCCGGTGGCGTTGCCTTCCACGGCGATCTCCGGCCCCGCGGGAACTGTCCGGGCCACACGGGCGGCGGCCACCCCGTCGGCGATGGTGAAGTTGCCACCCACATGGAGTCCGCTGGCGGCCGTGGCCAGCGTGGTGACCTCGTTGTCCATCCCTGAACCGAACGCCGACCACGCGCTGCCGTTCCACTTCGCGATGCGGTTCGCCGAGCCGCCGCCGGCCGCGGTAAACAGGCCGCCGGCGATGAGATTTCCTCCGTGGATGTGGAGCACCCAAGCCCCGTCGTTCAGGCCCGAACCGAGGGCCGACCACGCGCTGCCGTTCCACCTCGCGACGCGGTTCGCCGAGCCGCCGCCGGCCGTGGTGAAGAAGCCACCGGCATAAAGGTCGCTGCCGTTCACGGCCAGCGTGACGACGCCGCTGTCCACACCTGAGCCAAGGGCCGACCACGCGCTGCCGTTCCACTTCGCGACGCGGTTGGCGAAAACGCCGCCGGCCCTGGTGAAGTCTCCCCCGGCGTAGAGGTCGCTGCCGATGAAGGCCAGCGCGTAGGTGCCATTGTCCATTCCCCCGCCGAGGGCCGCCCAGGCAGCGCCGTTCCATTTCGCAACGCGGTTGACCAAGACGCCGCCGGCCGTGGTGAAATACCCGGCCGCGTAGAGGTCACCTCCGTTGACCAGCAGTTTCTCAATCGGCTGGTCCACGCCGGAGCCGAGCGCGGACCAAGAGGTGCCGTTCCACTTTGCGACGCGGTTGGCGCCGCCGCCGCCGGCCGTGGTGAAGTCGCCGCCCACGTAAAGGTCGGTCCCGCTGACTGCCAGGGCGCGAACGGTCCCGTTCACGCCCGAACCCAGGGCCGACCAGGCGCTGCCGTTCCATTTGGCGATGCGGCTGGCAGCAACACCCCCGGCCGTGGTGAACTCGCCCCCGGCGTAAACATCGGTGCCGCTCGCTGCCACGGCCCGAACCTTGAGATCGGTGCCCGTCCCCAAGGGGCTGAACTCGGCCGCACCGGCTGCTTGGGTGACTAGGAGGCCGACCAGAGCAAACCATACGCGGACTTGGACAGCGGGCTGATGACTGGCACCGGAGTGCCGCTGAAGCGGGGGAAATGGTGGGGTGTCCATGGTGGGCTAGATTGGGGTCGTGCTGTTCTTCATTCCTCCAAGAACGGAAGCACGGGAAAGGTAACAGGCATTCTTTGGCTATTTCTTGGCGCCTTGGATCAAGTCCCGGGAACAGGCCGTGGAACCAGGGCGAGGAACCCGCTGGGCAGGACGGCCACCGGCACGGCTTGGTGTTTAACGTAGAGGGGACGAAATGCGGGCCATCGCAGGTTTTCAGCCTGCGCCACAGGCGAAGTCGATCGGCCTTACGGAGCCGCCGGAGCGCGCAGGTCGAGTTCAATCGCCAACCGTTCGCTCGTGTCGATGCCGCCAAGTTTGGTGCGACCGTCGTCTTGGTCGATCAAGGTCACGCGAGCGAGTCCCGGCCGGCCGGCGGCAACGAAGCTCAGGGAGCCTTCGCCGTCCAGGCTCGGCGGCGAGACGAACAGGTCCGGGTTCGCACATTCGACGGTCCAGCGACTTGGCTGCCGGGGTCCAGTGGCCGCTCCGGAGGTCAGGACCGCGGCGAAGTCCCGCAACTGGGTCGGCCCGCCGCCAATCGGAACCAAGATGCGGTGAGGGTTTGCCCGGGACGACGAAGCATAGAAAAGCCCGTCCCGGGCCACGGCGGCGACCCGCTCGCCGTCACCCGACCACGAAACGGCGGCCCAGTCGCGGTTCTCCACGTGCTCCGTCCAAGTCAGACCGGAATCGTGGGAGAGATGGAGGCGGCCCAGTGTTTCCGCGGCAAGCAACTGGCGGCCGTCGGCGGAACAGGACACCGCGTGCCAAAACCGATCGGTGGTCCAGGCATTCCAGGTCAGCCCCTGGTCGGACGACAGGAAGACGGGACCATCCCACACCGTGGCGGCCAGCACGAAGCCGTCGGCAGAGGCGGCCACGGATGTCCACGCCTTGGCCTCGGTGCGGGGAGTCCAAGTGCCGCCGCCATTCGTGGAGACCAGCAAGGGGCCATCCGCGACGATGGCGGCCAACGTCTGGCCGTCGGCGGAGGAAGCGATGCCTTTCCAGAAGCGAATCCGCTCCACCGAAGTCCAAGAAACGCCAGCGTTGGTCGAAAGCTGGATGGGTCCGCCGTCCACGACAGCGGCAACACAAAGGCCATCGGCCGAAGACGCCAGGCCAGACCACGCCCGCGCTGGGGCACACTCGACCCAGGTGACACCCGCGTCGGCGGACCGGAAGAGCGGCCCGCGGTCCACTGCGGCAACCAGCCGTGAACCGTCGGCCGAAGACGCCACGGCGAGCCACTCCCGCTCCGAAGCGCACGGAGTCCAGGTGGCACCCGCATCCTTCGAGACCTGGAGCCGGCCGCCGTTCACTGCCGCTAGCAATCGTTGCCCATCGCGGGAGGAAACCAGGGCACGCCAAGACCTCGCCGGTTCGCGGGAGATCCAATCAGTCCCCGCTGGCGTCACGACCGGGGCAACCGGCGACAGGCCCAGTCCGGTGAAAACATACACCGCCCCGTCGCGGGTCGTGCTGATGTCCTCGTAAGGTGAACCAAGGACCAAGGTGTTGCCCGAAACCGACACGTCGTAGCCAAACTCGTGGCCCGCCTTGACCTTCGGGGCCTTGAGGTAAGTGTGCTGAAACCAACTCGTCCCTCGGCGAACAAATACGTAGGCCGCACCCGCGCTGGCCGCTGACTCGTCCGGCACGCCATTGAAGCCTGCCGAGCCGCTGTCCTCAAAAGGCGCCCCGACGACCACCGTGTCGCCGGACACCGTCACCGAACGGCCGAAGTGGTCACTCGCGGTGACTTGACTGGCCTTGAGATACGCCTGCTGCGCCCAGTTTTTCCCCCGGCGGACGAACACGTAGGCGGCACCGGAATCCGCGGCGCTTTCGTTGGGGGCGCTGTTTACACCCGTGGAACTGCTGTCCTCCCAGAAGGCCCCAACGGCCGCCGTATCGCCCGAAACTGCTACCGAGACGCCGAACTTATCACCGGCAGTGACTTGGCTGGCCTTGAGATAGGCCTGCTGGGTCCAGTTGGTCCTGCTACGCACAAACACGTAAGCCGCGCCGGCATCTCGGGCCGAATCATTGCGAGCGCTATTGACGCCCGTGGTGCTGCTGTCGTCTTCGCTGGCTCCGACAACCACCGTGTCGCGATTGATTGCCACCGCTGTGCCGAACTGGTCACCCGCGCCGACCTCATGCCCCTTGAGGCAGGCCTGCTGGGTCCATGTCGTCCCGCCACGGACGAAGACGTAGGCCGCCCCCGTAACTGGGGACGACCCGTTCTCAACGGCCAATTCGCCAGGCGCCCCGACAACCACCGTGTCCCCCGACAAAGCGACCACCTTGCCAAAGGAGTCCCCCACGGTCACCTGGCTGGCCTTGAGATAGGCCTGTTGGCTCCAGTTGGTCCCTTGGCGCACAAAGACGTAAGCCGCTCCGGAATCCTTGGCCGTCTCATTGGGCGTGCTGTTCACCCCCGTTGTGCTGCTGTCCTCGCGAAATGCCCCGATGACTGCCGTGTCGCCCGAAACCGCCACCGACCAGCCGAATTCGTCATAGGCATCGACCTGGCTGGCTTTGAGATACGCCTGTTGCACCCAGGCTGTTCCGCTGCGCACGAACACATAGGCGGCGCCGGATCTGGTCGCGGCCCCATCGGGCGTGCCATTGACGCCCGTCGCGCTGCCGGCCTCGTAGTTCGCCCCAACGACCGCCGTGTCGCCCGAAACCGCCACCGAGCAACCGAACCGGTCGTTCGCGCCCCCACCAAGGGCCTTGAGGTAAGCCTGCTGGGCGATGGGGCCCGGCCGGCCCTCCTTGAAAGCCGCCCGGATGCTCTCCCAATCCGATTGCGCCAGCCCCGGTGGGGTCACTTCGGGCGAGGTCTGGGGCTGGGACTCGCCAGTCGGAGCGGCGGCCGCCACGGCGAACCCGGACCCCGCGATACAGGCCCAGGTTAAGCCAAGGGCGAAGAAGGCACCGAACCATCGGGAGCCGACACTGGAGGCTCGAAGCGGCGAATGTAGAAACAGCGTGTCCATCGGAGTCAGTTCACGGTTTCCGGGTCGTGCGCTTCAGCACCACGATCAGCCGATGGCCACTGTCGGTGAGCACCAAACGCTGTCCGTCCGGCGCGAACGCCAGGCCGTTGGGTGCGAATCGCCCAAAATTTTGGGCCACGACTTCGGCGTCGAAGTGATCCGGCCGGACTCGTCGGAGGCAAAGCAGCCGTTGGCCGGCAGGCTGATTCGCCGTCTGCGTCGTCCCTTCGGCGACAAACAAGTCGGGGGAAAACGGATCCGCCGCGAGCCCCGAGGGATCATGGATCGGCAAATCGGTGGTGCAGCGATGGAAACCTTGGCGATCCCAACGGACCACCCGATGGGTGCGGTCGACGTCACTTATTCGCGGTGACGGGGTCACCTCCTGGCGGTTCAGGAGAACCACCCCGTGGGTGGTGACCGTCACGTCAACCGGATAGCCCAGAATCTCACCGTCCTCCGCCAACCGTTCCGCCGGTGCATTGTCGTCGAGCCGACACCGCCAGAGCCCGCCCAGGCCGCGACGATCCGGTAAGCCGCCGGACCCGGGCGCCAACCACCGGTTACCTTCGTCGGCGATCAATACATCGCCGGAACGAAGTCCACTGTCCGGCGGAACCTGCCCTTCACGGACGAAGGCGAAACCGGCAGGGCGACGTTCTCCATCCCCTTCATGGGCCCGCCGCCGCTGGAGCCGGAGCTCCTCGCGCTGGGTCAGGTCGAAGTCATTGCCCGGGTCGAAGGCCAGACCGGGCAGCGGGGAACCGTCGGGGCGCGCCCGGCCCAGGTGGCGTTGTTTCGGAGCTTCAGGTTGAGCCCATATGAAGTGACCCAGATCCGGCGAGACCCCGAAGCAATACGGTGCTGAAACCGACCGGATGAAGCGTGGCGAAAGTTCACGGCCAGCCGGCCGGATCAGGAGCGCGGTGATGCCCAGCGGTTCCTTGGAGATGTAGGCCAGTCCACCGTCCGGCAGGAGCCGCGCCCCCTGGGCTTCGAAGGCCACCGGGGTAGCGCTTTCCAATTCCCAGTCGGCGCTGACAAAGTAGGGAACCGCCGACGACGCGAGTTTGCGCTCCGCCACCAGTGCGGCCGGCAAGACGCCCCGACGACTTGCCTCCGGAGTCGAACCCGGGGCCTGCGCGGGGATCAAGCCGGTCTGCAGCAGGGCCGTCCCCAGTGTTCCTAGGCCCAACGCGACGACGGCGAAAACCACCAATCGGCGACGGCGGGACGGTGCGCCGGGAACGGGGAATGGTTTCTCCGGGAGCGGGCCGGCACCGAACAGCCGGTCCAGCTCGGCGCCCGCACACCACGGCTCCAAGTCCTCGGCCAGTTCGGCGGCGGTCGCGGGCCGGTCGTCCGGATCAAGCGCCAGCAGACGGTCGCACAGGCGGCACAAACCGGCGGGCAAATCCGGCCGCTCAGCGGCCAGCGGCGGGATTGGCTCCGCGACAATCCGCTGCATCTGCCGGAAGAGCGACTGGTCACCGCCCCGTCGCGGGGGTTTTCCGGTCAACAGCCGCCAAAGCGTCGCTCCCAGGCTGTAAAGATCGGCGCGGGCGTCGGTCGACCCGGGGTTTTCGATCTGCTCCGGGGCCACATACTCCAGCGTGCCAATGACCATGCGCCCGGCGGCCGATTCCCCGACCTCGGCCTCGCTCCGCACCGGATTCCCCGCGAGGCCGGCCAGCCCGAAGTCGAGCACCTTGACTTCGCTGGCGCCAACCGGCTGTCCCGGCAGCGGCCGGGTCACCATGAGGTTGCCCGGCTTCACGTCCCGGTGAACCAGCCCGCGTTGATGGGCGTGGCTCAACGCGAGGGCGGCGCGGCGCACGATTTCGCAGGCTTCCGCGACCGGCAGCCGGCCAAGCCGACGGACGAGCGCGCCGCAGTCGAGGCCGTCCACGAGTTCCATGAGGATGAACCACCGGCCCTCGCGCTCGCCGGCATCATGGGCCCGCACGATCCCCGGGTGATCGAGGCCCCCCACCGTGACCATCTCCTGCCCGAACAACTCAACGGCCTCCCGCGAATGCGCCAGGAGGCCATCGAGGAACTTGAGCGCCACCATTCGCCGCATCCGGCGGTGTTCGGCGCGATACACGGTCCCGAACCCGCCGCGCGCGAGCCGCCCCTCGACGCGCAGTTCCGGGAAAAGGTCCGCCACCTGGGTCAGTTCGGACTCCTCGTCACTGGTGCCGATGGCCAATGACAGCGCGCAACGGGCACACCTGGGCCCCAGCGGTCCGCTGCCCAGCGGACCGCCACACTCGGGGCACATTCCGCTGGCCGGCGTCAGTTCCTGGAACATTCCACGCCTTCCTAACCCAATACGGACAGAAGGTAACGCAGTTCCTCGCGCACCTCGGCCCGGGAATTCACCGTGTGGGCGATTTCGGCCTGCAAGGCCTCGCCGAAACGGTGACGAAGGCGCGAGAACGCCATCTTCACGCTGCCTTCGGACAATCCTAGGCGTTCGCCGACGGCCACCAGTCCTCCCTCGGTGCGACCGCCCAGCAGGCCCGGAAACAGGGCGTCGAACAATGGCCCCTTGCCGCCCGCATGATAGTTCTCGCGCAGTCGGACGCTGGCCCGGTCGATCACCACGTTGGCCCAAGCCCGATCAAACGCCCGTTCCGGCGAGTCTCCCGGCGCGGCCCCGGCCTGCCAGTGGTCTTCCGCCGAAGTGACGTCCAGGGGCAGCAGTTCCTGCCCGCCACCCCGTTTGACCGTCGCGGTTGCGCGGTGCGCGTTGGCATCAAGGTGCCGCAACCCGGCGAGGAGCAGCGTGCGAAACCGCCCTTTCGCGGGGTCGGCCGCGGCCAACAGGCTGCCGTCGAGCAGGCGGACAAAAAACTCCTGAGCCAGATCCCGGGCATCCTCCGCCGTGCGCCCACTGCGGCGCAGGAAGGCATAGAGCGGCGACCAGTAGGCCAAATAGAGCTCACTCAAGGCGCTCTGCCGTTGGGCGGTATCCTCCGCCCCCGCCCGCAGCACCAAACTCCAGCGCGTGGCCTCAAATGGCCCCCGCGGAGTGGCATGCGTGGTTTCGGGGATCATCCGGTGGCCGGTCGGATAGCAAAACACCCCGGGGGCAGGCCACTCGAAACTGTGGCAATGCCGGACCCAAAGGCACTGGTTTGTCTCGGTCTGCCCCGGCCCGCACCGGCAGAAACAAGCCGCCGGGGAGAACCGGCGGCCGATAGAATAGGATGGCTTCGGCGAACACGGTTCGCCGGGCGGCGCTCACTGGGCGCCGGGGATCTTGGGCAGCTCAATTCCAAGCGCTTCGGCGCCGGATGGTTTCTTCTCCTCGGCCTTCTTCTCGGCCAGCAGTTCGCCGCGGCCCTTGAGCAGGGCGTCCACGGTCCACTTGCTGACGGTATAGGTCCACTTCGCGAAGGCCTGCTCGGCCTTCAGCTTTTCCTCCTGTTTGGCCAGCTTGTCGGCAAATTCCTTGTCGAGCTTGGCTTTGTCCTCGGGCTTCTCGTCCTTGCCGGCCTCCCGCTGTTTCTTTAGGTCGGCGCTGACGCTGACCTGGAGCGGATAGTTGTCGCCGTCCGCCACGCCGAGCTTCACCTCGTAGGTGAAGCCACCGGCCGTCTTGATGGTCGCCTTGGTCGGCTGATCCAAGCCCAGCTTGGCCAGGTCCGGCGCCAACACGAGGTCGTTGAAGCTCGGCGAACTCAGCAGGCTGTTGAAGCTGTAGAGCTTGTTCTTGTCGAGGTCTTCGCCGGCCTGCGCGTCCGCCAACGTCCAATCGGCGAACTCGTTCGTCCGGACCAGCGAGAACCGGTTGGTTGCCGTCGTGCCGGCCACAACCACGCTGACGGGCTGCTCGACCTTGATGAATTCCTTGGCGATCCACTCCGAGGCGTCCGTCTTGGCGGAGCTGAGCGGGTCATTCACCACGACGACGGTTTCGGGACCGGCGCCGGTCTGAAGGTAACGGCCATTCGGCATGCCACCGCCGCCGCCGAAGGGTGAATTGTCATTGCCGCCCGCGGCGGACAGCTGCTTGCCGAGAGTGACCGACTTCAGCGCCTTGCCGTCCTTGTCGAGGAACTCGACCAACGTGCCAGCTTCCTTGGTCAGCTCCAGCATCGGCAGGCGCGAGGCGCCAACTTTGACCGGCTGGGTCACCTTCAGTTCGGCCAGCTTGCGGACAAAGCTGCGCACCTCGTCGAAATTGGCGGGATAACCGCCGCGTTCCTTCACCACCCAGTCGTCGCCGGCCTTGGTGATGTTCACCACGTTCGTGCCTTGGGTCAGGCGCAGGCCAGCCACGGCATTGACGTCGAATGTGCCGAGCACCACCCCGCCCACGTTGCCCTTGGATTCGGCAAACTCGGCTTGGCGGTTCTTGAGGACCAGCAGGCCGCCGCCGCCCAGGACCAGCGCGGCGAGCACCAGAATTGTCAGTTGCTTCGATTTCATCGTCGTCTCGGAGGCGTGGCGCTTGGGCCACGCAGGTTTTCAGCAAATCGGTTGGGAAACTTCAGGGAGGTTAACGGGCCGAGGTCCGCTTGCGGCGCGCGACAGCCAGGCCGATGCCGGTGGCCGTGACGAGCAGCGGCATGGCGGCGATGTTGAGCCACTTGAGGCGGTTCTCCAACGACTCGACATCGAGGCGAAGGTTGCGGCGCTCCTTGCGAAGCTCCTTGCGGGTGTTGGCCTGCTCCTCGTTGACCTGCTTCAGCGCCTGCTGCTGCTCGGGCGAGAGGATGATCTTGGCCACGTTGCCCTCCTTCTTGATCTGGAAATCGTTCAGCTTGGATTGGAGGTCCTGCAGCTTCTTGTCGAGCGACTCGATCTTCGCCTGGTAGGCGATGCGCGCCTTGCTCTCCATCTCCTGCACCACCGTGAAGGCGCGGCGCAACGAGGCACGGCTGCGGACCGTTATCAGGTTCGCGTCGCCGGTCGCCTGCTCGATCAGGTTCTGCATGAACGTCAGGTTGCCGTTCAGCGGGAACGCGGTGCGGAACATCTGGTCCACCCGCACGCTGAACTGGTCGGACATCAGGTCGGCGTCGCCGATCAGGTAAACCGCGCCCTCGGCCTTGGCCTCCTTGAGGAAGTCGCCCGCCGGGGCGTTGGTCGCACCGGCCACCCGGTTGGTGTCGCTCGGGTCACCGTCAGGGAACGCCGTCTTGAACTTCCCGGTCAGCCGCAGGCCCAAGTTGTATTCGATGCCGCTCGGCTTGAAGTCGTCCACGACCTTGCCGCCGTTGAGCTGCGAGGTGACGCCGTCGGTGAGCTGGGAGTTTTTCGACGAATGGAACAGCACATCGGCCTTGAGCCCGTCCGCCGCCTTGCCCGTGAAGGCGCCCGCGAAGGGCAGCCAGATGTCGTCGAGCTGGCCGGTGACCGCGTCGTCCTTGTTGATGGCGTTGGCGTTCAGGAAGAGGAAGGACGGCACCAATTGGGGGCGACCATCACGGCCTTGCAACTGCCGCATGTAATCGGTGTCGGAAACCACCTTGGAGGTGTCGAACTCATAACCCCAGCTCTTCAGCAGCTTCGGGAAGGTCGAGCCGCCCCCGAGGTTGAAGCCCATGGGATTCGGGTTCCGGTTGTCGGCCAGGCAGAGGGCGTCGAGGAAGGCGATGACCTTGCCGCCGCGCAGCACGAACTGGTCGATGGCAAATTCCGCCTTGGGCGAGATGTCCTTGGGGTGGAGGACGACGAGCACCTTGATGTTGTCCTCGATCTTGTCCACGTCCATGCCGACGGTCTGCACGTCGAAGTCGCGCTTCAGCTCGTTCACGAACACCCAAGGCTCGCTCATCTGCGGCTGCCGGCCCATCTGCATGGCCTGCATCGCCATCGGGTTCATGCCACCCATGACTTGCAGCGGCGACATGATGCCCACGACCGGCTTGTTGGTGGACAGCACCTGGGTGATGGCGCGGGCAAGGTCGTATTCCAAGAGCTTCTCGCGCTGGGGCGAAAGGAACGGGATGGCGACCTTCTGCGGTGCGTATTCCACGGCGAGCCCGAGGTAAAACGGTTCGGCGCTCATCTGCTGAAGGTTGATCGGCTCGATGCCGTCCAGCTTGGCGGAGTCTTCCGTCTCGGAATCCGGCTCCGGGTCGAACTTCTTGATCTCTAGGTTACCCTTCGCCTGTGCCTTGAACTCGGCCAGCAGGTCCTCGACCCGCTGCACGTAGGGCTGGATCGCGCTCGGCATGCGTTCCTTGCCCTGGCTCACATAGAGTCGCACCTGAATCGGCGCGTCGAGCTTGGCGAGGATGGCCTTGGTGCCGTCGGACAACGTGTGCAACCGGTCGGCGGTCAGGTCCACGCGCGCCCGCAGGGGGCTGAAGATCAGGTTGGCCCCGACGATGGCGATGAACACGAGCGCCACGCCGGCGGTGGAAAATATGAGCGTCTGGAACTTGGAGTTCTTCATGGTCGCGGAAAACGGGTTTCAGGCGCCGCGGAGGCCGCGGAGGATCACACTGGTTGAGAAAAGGCAGAACACGATGGTGCTCGCGAAGAAGAGCACGTCACGCAGGTCGAGCACCCCACGCTGGAAGCCAGCGAAATGAGGCATCACGCTGAAGGAGGACACCAGTGTGACCAGCCATTCCTGGTCGAAGCGCTGGAGCAGGTTCGTCACCGGCTCCCAGCCGCACAGGATCAGGAAGAAACAGATCACCACCGACAGGATGAAGCTGATCACTTGGTTCCGCGTGAGCGCCGAGGTCATCACCGTCACCGCCAGGTAGGCGCCCGCCAGCAGGAAACTGCCGACGTAACCGGACACGATGCCGCCCATGTCGGGGTTGCCGAGGTAGCAGACGGTCACCGCGACCGGGAAGGTCAGCGCCAGCGCCAACGCCAGGAACGCCCAGCAGGACAGGAATTTGCCGACGATCGCTTCCCACGCCGCGATCGGCATGGTCAGCAGCAATTCGAGCGTGCCGACACGGCGTTCCTCCGCCCACAGGCGCATGCCCGCGGCCGGCACGAGGAACAAGTAAAGCCACGGGTGCCAGGTGAAGAAGGCATTCAGGTTGGCCTCACCGCGTTCGAAGAAGCCGCCCAGCATGAACGTGAAGAAGCCGTTCAGGAGCAGGAAAATCACGATGAACACGTAGGCGACCGGCGAGTTGAAATAACCCACCAGCTCGCGCTTCGCGATCGTCCAGATGTTGCGTGTTGATTCGGATGACATGGGAGCAGGGGACGAAATTGGGATCTCGGTAAGAGGTCAGTCGGGCCGTTTGGCGGTGTCGGGCACCGTGATGCTGCGGAAGAACTCGTCGAGGCGCGCATGGCCGCCGCGGAGTTCCGCGGGCGTGCCGCTCGCCACGATCCGGCCGCGGTCGATGATGATCGCCCTGTCGCACACCGCGTCCACTTCCTCAAGGATGTGGGTGGAGAAGATGATGGCCTTGTCCTTGCCGAAACGTTTCAGCAGCTGCCGGATCTCGTGCTTCTGGTTCGGATCCAGGCCGTCGGTCGGTTCGTCCAGCACCAACACCGCCGGGTCGTGAATCAGGGACTGCGCGAGGCAGGTGCGGTGCCGGTAGCCCTTGGACAGCGTGTCCACCGACTGGTGCAGCACGTTTTCGAGGAAGCATTGGCCCACGACCCGCTTGATTGCGTCCTCGCGGGCCGCGCCGTGCAGGCCGCGAATCTCGGCGGCGAAGCTCAGGAACCCGTGCACCGTCATGTCGCTGTAGCACGGGGCGCTTTCCGGCAGGTAGCCGATCAGCTTCTTCGCGGCGATGGGTTCCTCGGCGATGTCGTGCCCGCCCACGGTCACCCGCCCGGAAGTCGGCGGGATGAACCCGGTGATCATCCGCATCGTGGTGGACTTGCCGGCGCCGTTGGGCCCGAGGAAGCCGAGGATTTCGCCGCGTTTGACGCTGAACGAAATCTCGTTCACGGCCCGCTTGGGGCCGAATTCTTTGACCAGTTTCTCAACCGTAATCATGCCTGAAAATGCGTTTTGCGCAGTGTTTTCGAGTGACGGGGCGTAAGAAATAATCGGCCGCCCGGGTCCGTCAAGGGGGCAGCGCAACCCGGAAAAATACCGTGCGGAGCCGCGGCAGACTGCCGTGATTTGGATTCTGTTCAATCATTCCCTGCGGTCTTGTCACCGGCCCCCTTCCGGCAATCCTGCCCGCATGGCTGAGGTTACCCCACCGCCGGCGCCACCTCCCGGCCCCGGACCGGCCGCCGACGGACCGGACCATCCGCCGGGCGAATACTGGCGCTGGTGCCCGCGCTGCGGCCACGAACTGCACAACGAGAAGTGCAAGCTCCGCTGTCCCCGCTGTCACTACTTCATGAGCTGCTCGGACTTCGACTGAACCATCCCGCCGGGAGACGGCCCGCCTCTTGGCGAATCGCCCCCGGCTGCTAAGCTAGGCAAATGCAGTTGAGCATGAATTGATAGGACCTGACTAATCGGTTTTTTTTCGGACAGTAAACCAGCGGAGCGCCGAGCCTTGCTCGGCCTAAAATCCGGGCAATTTCACGCGGGCCGAGCAAGGCTCAGCGCTGCTTGGTTAACATCCCGGACAAGCACGGATTGGAGTTAGACATATCGGCACGGCCCGAGGCACCTGCTTTGCAATCGAGGGGACAGTCAGCTCGAGTGGCTTTCCCTACTACTCGGTGCGGTAGCGCTCGCTCTGCCCGGCCAATCGGGGCGTAGGTTTGCCGGCGGCCCGACTTCAACGACACCCTCACAATCAAGGCGAGGTATGCGTCGCAGCTCAGAGAATCCGCCTAAGCCCGGGTATCCGGATCAGGAGATGGGCGAGGAGGAATGACACCGGCACGCTCAGCAGGCTGACGACGAGGAACTTGTTCAGCGAAGTCCACGCCAACCCTTGGAATGCCTTCTGCAAAACGATAACCGGATACAGGTGAACGAAGTAGGCGGCGAAGGCGCCGCGGGCCATCGCCCGCAATAGCGCCCTCTGGCAGGAGAAGTTTTCGCGAAACAGCACAATCAGCCCGAGACATAGGCTAACGCATAGGACCGACTCCCAGATGGCGGCGAGCGGGGCACCCCACCCGGGAACTGCTTCCGGTCCCGGAAGCAGACCCAGCCCCCAGGCATAGCGGAGCAAGGCAGCGACGACGCCCAGACCCAGCCAACGCCAGCCGCGGGTCGTCGGAAACGTTTCCAACCAGTTGCCCCGTGCCGCCAGCCAGCCGAGGGCAAACAGGCTTGCATATTGGGGCAGATGCGCCGGTTCGAGCCGCAGCAACGGCAACGGATGAACCCAGCGGTCAATGGGATACCAGTTCCGAACGACGGCGCTGACGAGCGCCAGCAGCAGGATGTAGCCGATCACAAGACCGTCTCCAGGCACCGGAGGACCGGCCACGCGGGAAGCATTACCCCCTTGTCCGCGCTGCCACCACCACCCGGCCACCGCCACCAGGTTGAAGCCCAGCAGCACCCCGACGAACCACATGTGTGCCGTCTCCGGGCGGAGGAGATAACGCTCCAGGAATTCGGGCAGCGGTGTTCCGGGGGACAGCGAATAAGCCAGCGGCAGCACCAGTCCGTAAGCCGTGAGGGCCAGCGGAATGCCAAGCCGCACGATCCGGTCCTTGAGAAACTCGCGGGCACCCTTCCGCTCCAGCGAGCCCGGGGTGAAGTAACCGCCGAGCAGGAAAAACAGCCCCATGAAGAAGGCCGCGTTGACGCTGAAAAAAGGTCCGAGAACGGCGACGCGCTCCGGCTCGAAGACCGGCCACTCGCCGCCCGTGGGGCCATACGCCTGACCGACGTGGTGAAGAATCACCAGGACGGTCAGGAACACTCGCAGATTGTCGATGAATCCCAGTCGGTTCATACGGGCGCTTCACCCTGCCGCCACTCCACTCCCGGAATCCGGGACCGGCAGAAGAGGTGGGATGCGTCATGCACAGTGGATGCCGCGGGGACGCCTGACGTCAAGCGGCGGCCACCATCCTCGCCCCTTGACGGAGCCGTTCTGCCTTCTAAGAAAACCGGCAATCATGAGCACGACCGAGAAGCACACGTTCCAGGCGGAGATTCAGCAGTTGCTGAACATCGTCATCCATTCGCTTTACACCGACAAAGAGATCTTCGTCCGCGAGCTGATTTCCAACGCGGCCGATGCGTGCGAGAAGCTGCGTTTCACCCAGGCCTCGGGCACCGCCGTCCACCAGCCCGACCTCGCCCCGGCCATCACGCTCACGACCGACGAAACGGCAGGCACGCTCACCATCACCGACACCGGCGTCGGCATGACCCACGACGAGCTGGTGAAGAACCTCGGCACCATCGCCCATTCCGGCACCAAGGCGTTCCTCAAGCAGCTCGCCGAGGACAAGAAACCGGACGTCGGGCTGATCGGCCAATTTGGCGTCGGTTTCTACTCCGCGTTCATGGCCGCCAAGCGGGTCACCGTGGAAAGCCGTTCCGCCGTGGCCGGTGAACCGGGTTGGCAATGGGTCAGCGAAGGCGTGGGCGGCTACGAGATCACCCCGGCCGCCGGCGATCTTCCCCGCGGCACCAAGATCACGCTGGAACTCAAGGACGAGGCCAAGGAGTTCGGCGAGAAGGCCGCGATCGAGCGGATCATCAAGCGCTACTCCAGCTTCGTCCCCTTCCCCATCGAGCTGAACGGCGAGAAGGTGAACACGGTCCAGGCCCTCTGGACCCGCAGCAAGAATGAGATCAAGCCGGAGGAATACGACGAATTCTACCAGTTCATCGGGCACGACCACGAGAAGCCGCTGCTCCGCCTGCACTTCAACGCCGACGCGCCGCTCGCGATCCAGTCCCTGCTCTTCGTGCCGCAGCATAACCTGGAGACGATGGGCATGGGCCGCGTCGAGTCCGAGGTGAACCTATACTGCCGCAAGGTGCTCATCCAGGCCAAGGCCAAGGGCCTCTTCCCCGAATGGCTGCGCTTCCTCAAGGGCGTCGTGGACAGCGAGGACCTGCCGCTGAACATCTCGCGGGAAACGATGCAGGACACCTCGCTGATGCAGAAGCTCAACAAGGTGCTCACGACCCGCTTCCTCAAGTTCCTCGACGAGACCGCGGAGAAGGACCCGGAAACTTACGAGAAGTTCTACGCCGAGTATCAGCGGTTCCTGAAGGAGGGCATCGTCACCGACTTCACCCATAAGGACGCTTTGGGCAAGTTGGTCCGCTACGAATCCTCGCACACCGAGAAGGGCAAGACGACCTCGCTCGCCGACTACGTGAAGCGCATGTCGTCCGAGCAGAAGGAGATTTATTGCCTCCAGGTCCCGAACCGCGACGCCGCCGAGGCCAGCCCCTACTACGAGGTCTTCCGCGAGCGAAAGTTCGAGGTTCTGTTCCTCTATGACGCGTGGGACGAGTTCGTGATGGAGCACCTGCGCGAGTTCGACGGCAAACCGCTGAAGGCCGCCGAGAAGGCCGACCTGAACCTCAACGAGCCCAAGAAGGAAGGCGCCCTCGACGAAGCCACGGGCAAGGCCCTCGCCGAATGGCTCAAGACCACGCTCGGCGACAAGGTCGGCGAAGTCCGCGTCTCGCAGCGCCTGGTGGACAGCCCCGCGGTCGTGGTGGATGCCGACAAATACATGACCAACAGCATGCGGCGCATGCTCAAGGCCATGAAGAAGGACGACGAGGCCGTCGCCCCGACCAAGCTCGACCTCGAGATCAATCCCGCCCACGCGATCATCGTCCGACTCGAAGCCACCCGGCAGAAGGACGCCGCCTTTGCCGGCGACATCGCCGAGACGATCCTCGACCAGGCCCGGGTCGCCGCCGGCGTCATGGAAGATCCCCGAGCCCTGCTCAAGCGCATGAACGCGCTGCTAGAACGGGTGCTCGCCTGATCGGCTCTGCCGGCGCGCCGCGGGGCGATCACTTCGTTCCCGCGGCGCAGCCCTGTCTGCTTCCGCCGGGCTCTCCCAAATTCATCGCCCGAAATCGGTCTCGGCTCCACCGACCCAACCGATTCGGATCGCACATGGTGCGACCAGCTCCCTGCTCCGTGCTCCCCGTTTCTTGGGCCGCTACTTGGCGGACAGCGGCGCGCGCTTGATCTCGAAGAGATACGGATACGGCTTCGCCGTGGCGCGTTGAAGGGCGACGATTTCGTCGTCCACCACCTTGGCCTGGCGGGCCAGTTTCTTGGCCGCCGGATTGTCGCCGTTGGTGCGTTCGCGGAAGGCGACGCCACCCCACGCTTCGTCGCGGGCGTCCACCAGCGCCTTCACGGCGTCGGATTGGGCGTCCCACGGGCCGCCGGGTTCCCAGCCATTGCTTGTGGCGGAGGCGATGTTCTCTCCCTTCGCCAGGCGCTCGGCGGAATACGTGCCGAGCAAGCGGCCTTCGGCCCTCAACTCGTAGTCGCCCGCGGGCAATCCCTTCACGCAGATCGTGTAGCCGTTGATGCCGTCGGGAATCGGGATCCAGCGGTAGTTCAACGCACCGAAGATGCCGAGGTTCAGCGGCAAACCGCGGTCGTGGCGGCGAAATACGACGCCGTCGTCGGTCTTCTTCAGAGCGGTCACGGTGCAGTTGTCGGCGGAAACGACCTTGCCCTGCGCGGCATCGATCACCACGCCGGACACCTCCGACGGCGCGCCCAGTCCCTTGATCATCGCGTAGCCCATGGCGAGTTGGCCGAGATCGCTGAGATGGATCCCGTCGTCGACGTGCAGTCGGACGTGGTGCTTGGGTTCCTTCTCGTTCCTGTTGCCGGCGATCACGCGGCGCTGGACCTCGCGCATGCCGCGCGAGAGGTCGATGGTCTGGGCGCCCAACGAACGGGCGAGCGCCATGCCGTCGTCGGCCATGCGCTGGAGGTATTCGGTCTCGGACTTCTCCGGATCCGCGGCGGTGACGGCGGGCGAGCAGATGAAGACGCGCACGCCGCGCTTCTGGCAGCGGGTGACGATCTCGCGGATGCCGTCGAGATACTTCTGCCGGTGTTCGTTGTCGGCCTTGGTGCCCCAGCCGATGTCGTTGATCCCGAACGCGACGGTCAACACGGTGGCGCCCTTGTCGAACACATCGCGGTCCAGCCGCTGCAAACTGCCGTAGGCCGTGTCGCCGCCCTGGCCGGCGTTGACGAAGCGCACCTTGCGGTCGGGAAACCGCATCAGCGTGTAGTGCTCGACCACCTTGGTGTAGCCGCGTGCGGCCGTGATGCTGTCGCCGAGGAACGCGATCGTGTCGCCGTCGCGCAGGGCGAAGTCGGCGGCGCGGAGGGACAGGCTTAAAAGAAAAGCAGTTAAGACAAGCGAGACTCGTTTCATGGGAAATGGATGATTTGTCGGGAGCTTATCTGAAGGACATGCCTGAAGCGCAGATTGCCTCCCACGGATGCAGAGAGGCCGCAGATAAAGAATCAAATCTGCGGCCTCTCTGAATCAGCGGAAGGTTCATGGAGAAGGAGAGAATTTCACCGTCAGAAACGCCTCAGCGTCCAGCGGCCGGTTGCGCGGGCTTCAAGCGCGGATCGTCGAAATCCAGGCGGTAGAGGATCTGGTTGTAGTCGTAGCGCGGGGTGTGGACCGGGTTGCCGGAGAACTCGCGCGTGTAGGTGCCTTCAAAGAGCAGGACCGGCGAGTTGGTGGGCGTGAAGTCGAGGTGCAGGCTGGGATTGTAGAAGGTGTAGTCGCGGTGGGTGAGCACCTTCACCGCGGGACCCCACGGCCCGGTCGGCGCTGCGGCTTCGGCATACCAGAGTTCGCCCAGCCGCGACGGTTTGCCGCCGCTCTGCTGGAAGACGCTGACCCAGCGTTGGCGCCACGGATGCCAGCCCATGCCGCCGCTGTGGACGCCGTTGTGGGGCCTCACGGTTTCCTCCGAGTTGGCGGACTTGAGTTCGGCCTGCGGACGGAGCACCTCCCACGCGGCCGGATCCTGCCACGCTTCAAACGTGGCCGGACAGCGCAGCGAGGGAAACGGATGGGCGAAGAGCATCCAGTCGCGGCCGGCTTCATCGCGCCACGGCACGGCATGGCCCCGGGGCAATGGCGGGGGCTTGGGCGCGGAGTCAGACTTGGTCCAGAGAACTTTCAGCCGGTCGAACTTGCGGGCCGTTTCGTTCCAGACGGCGAGGCCCCATTCGTATTCCTCCAGATGGTTTCGAACCTTCATGTAGCTGCAGACCAGCTTCTGCGAGCCGTCGCGGGCCGCCAGGCTGACCATCGCGGTGCCCCACGTCGGACCTTGGCCCGGCATCGGCGTGATGCCGCGTGGACGGCCGCGGTCGTCGCGGATGAAGTCGAACTCTGGCCGCAACGGCGGCTCGAAGCGCGCGAACGGTTGCAAGGCCGACGTTGCGCCCAAGCTGTCGAAGATCCCCAGTGGATAGTGGGCCAGCGTGGTGTCCCCCCAGAGCCAATAGCGCCGACCTTGATGCACTGTCGTCTGCACGCTGTCGCAGCCAAAGATGCCGGATTCCTTCCAGTCCAGGTCACGGCCCGTGCGTTGGCTTTCGGCGAAGAGCCCGGCGCCCGTGAGGCGTCCTAAGCGCCGCGCAATCAAGGTGCGCTCGACCTCAATCTTCAGCGTTTGGCCGGACTGCGGCGTCAGACGCACGCCGCGATAGCCGAAGCCGTCCTTGGGCACCTCGTAGCCGTCGCTGGCCACGTGGAAGAACACCTCGCGTCCAAGCAGCTCGGGAGCGTCAACGGCCACGACGCCGGCGTTGTCGGTGTAGAAGGTCGCGTGGTGCGTGGTCTTCAGTTCCACCAACGGCACGGGCCAGCCGGAACCTTTCTCGACGACTTCAATGCGCGCGGGTTCGCCGGCCCAAATGTTCACCGCCGCAGCCACTGACAATCCCAAAAGCCACCGGCGCTTCATCGCGCCGCCTCCGGCTTGGGCCGCGAGGTCACTTCGCGGAAACGGGCCTCGTAGTCGGCGTGGTTCGTGCCCATGAGGCGGTCCCAGATATTGAAGTAGAGGCCGTAGTTCCCGCGCATCTTCTCGTGGTGCATCACGTGGTTGGTCGGCGTTTTGAGGAAGTAGCGCAGCGACGTGTTCATCAGCCAGCGCGGGTGGAATTCGTAGCCGGTGTGGCCCGCGACGTTGAAGACGACCTGCCAGAGCATGAAGAGCGCTTCTTTGTTTTCCGCGTTCGGGCAGATCGTGCCGCCGGCCACGCCCATGTCCCTGGCCGCGCCGACCGCCTGCGACCGCTCGAAGCCTTGGCGGCAAGAGACGCCGAGCGTCGCGTCCGCCAGTTGCCGCAGACGCTTCCCAGACGTGTCTGCCTTGAGCCGATGCATGGTCGTGATCATTTGCCCGACGAACCATGCAGTCCAAGGATTCCGAGGCCGCGCCCGCAGCACTTCTTTCCCTACGGTTTCGGGCGGGCGTTCATTTGCCCGCGACGTCCAATATTGCACCGGCACGGAAACCAGATATACTTGTTTCGTTTTCTTAGTTTCCGCTACTTCCTGTTATGCCTAAACCGATCACCCGGCCTCCGAACGGCATAACCGCCAGTCCGGACCCGAAACCGCGCATCACCTCCCAAGCCCGGGCCCATTTCCTAGCCCATGGTTTCCGTGGAGTGACGATGGATGACCTGGCGAAGGAGCTGGGCATGAGCAAGCGGACGCTCTACGACCACTTTCCCAGCAAGGATGCCTTGGTCGGCGCCGTCATCGAGGACAAGCTGAGGTCGGTGGAGGGCGATCTCAGGGAAGTCGTTGGGGCGTCCGGCGCCGACTTCCCCGGGGCGTTGCACCGGTTGCTGGCCTGCGTGCGCCACCACGCAGAAGAATTGCAACCTCCGTTCCTGCGAGATCTGGCCCGTGAAACACCGGAACTCTTCCAGGCAGTCCAAGTCAGGCGGCGTGCCCTCTTCCAGGAGCATTTCGGCCGGCTGCTCACCGAAGGGCGTCAGCGCGGAATGATCCGCCAAGATCTTACCGTGGAACTGATGATCGAATGCCTGCTCGGGGCCACCGAGGCACTGATGAATCCCCGAAAGCTGTCGGAGCTGGGACTTTCTACCCACGGATGCCTCGCCGGCATCATCACCCTGTTCCTCGAAGGCGCCGTCACGGACGCTGGGAGGCGTCAGCCATGAAACTGGCTGGCCGAATCAGCGTCGGGTGCCCTCCGGGCTGGCTGTCGGTGCTCCTCGTCGGATTGCTCGTGGCGGGCTGCCAGCCGCCGGAGCGCGAGCTGCTCCCAGGCTATGCCGAAGGCGAATTTGTCTACGTTTCGTCGGCATTGCCGGGAGCGCTGACCGCGCTTGCGGTTGAACGCGGTGGCCAGGTGAAGGCCGGGGAGATGCTCTTCGCGTTGGAAAATGGAGCCGAGACGGCGCTCCGCACGCAGGCGGCCCTCCGGCTGGAGGAAGGACAGGCCCGGTTGGCCGACACCCGGAAGGGACGGCGACTTCCGGAAATTGCTGCCCTCGTAGCCATGCTCGACCAGGGGCGCACCGCCTTGGCGCTGGCCGACACGGAGTGGAACCGCCAGTCCAACCTCAATGCCGCGGGTGCGGCCTCCACCCAGGACCTTGACCGGGCGAAGTCGGTCCGCGACCAGGCTCGGCAACGGGTGGCGCAGCTTGAAGCCGACCGGCAGGCGGCTGAGCTGGGGGCGCGCGAGGATCAGGTTGCCGCCGCGGAGGCGAACGTCCGGGCGCTCGCCGCCGTCCTTGCAAAGGCTGAATGGGACGTCGGCCAGAAACGCCAAGCCGCACCCGTGGAGGGGCTGGTGTTCGACACGCTCTACCGGCCGGGGGAATGGGTGCCGGCCGGCCGCCCCGTGGTCGTGTTGCTACCGCCGGCGAACCTCAAGGTCCGAACCTTCGTGCCTGAGTCGCGCCTTGCCAGCATCCGCCCCGGCGATCGGGTGCAGGTCCGGGTCGACGGCGTGGCCGAACCCTTTCCCGGCAAGGTCAGCTTCATTTCGCCCCGGGCGGAATTCACGCCACCGGTCATCTACAGCCAAGAGAGCCGCGGCAAGTTGGTCTTCCTGGTCGAAGTGAGCTTTGCGCCGGACGTGGCCGCCCGGCTCCATCCGGGCCAGCCGGTGGACGTCAATTTATCCCCGTGAACCATGCCGGAGGAACTCGCCATCGACGTCCGGGGGATGACCAAGCGGTTCGGGAACCACACGGTGGTCAACCAGATCGACCTGCAAGTCCGAGCGGGCGAAATTTACGGGTTCCTTGGCCCGAACGGCAGCGGCAAGACCACCTTCATCCGCATGCTCTGCGGCCTGCTCCGGGCCGACGCGGGCAGCGGCACGTGCCTCGGCCATGACGTGATCCGCGAATCCGAAGACATCAAGCGACAGGTCGGCTACATGACACAGCGGTTCAGTTTCTACGAGGATCTGAGCATCGCCGAGAACCTCGATTTCGTCGCCCGCATGTATGGCGTGAAAAACCGCCGTGAGGCGGTGGACCGGAGCATCGCACAGCTCGGGCTGACGGGGCGGCAGAAACAGCTGGCGGGTGAGCTTTCCGGCGGCTGGAAGCAGCGGCTCGCACTGGCCGCCTGCCTCATTCACCAGCCCAAACTGCTTCTGCTCGACGAACCGACCGCCGGCGTCGACCCCAAGGCGCGCCGCGACTTTTGGGAGCAAATCCACCAACTCGCGGCGCAGGGACTGACGTTTCTCATCACCACCCACTACATGGATGAAGCCGAGCGCTGCCATCGGATTGCCTACCTCTCCTACGGAAACTTGCTCACCCACGGCACAGTGGCGGAAGTCGTCGCCCGCGCCCGGCTCACCACTTGGTCGGTAAGCGGCCCCGGCCTTCCGCGGCTCGCTGTCGAACTCCGCACCCGGCCGGGCGTGCACGAAGCGGTGGCGTTCGGAACGACGCTGCATGTGACCGGTGACAATCCAGCGGCCCTCGAAGAGGCCATTGCGCCGTTCCGCACCAGCGACCACGTCTGGTGCCGAATCCCTTCGGCACTCGAGGACGTCTTCATCCACCTCATGGGCGAATCGAAGGACAATTTCCCCTCATGAAATGGCGCCCCCACTTCTCGCCCGGCCGCCTGTGGGGAATCGTGGTCAAGGAGTTCGTCCAGATGCGGCGCGACCGGCTGACGTTCGCCATGATCCTCGGGATCCCCCTGCTCCAGCTCACGCTGTTTGGCTTCGCCATCAACTCCGATCCGCGACGCCTCCCGGCGGCCATCCTCGTCGCCGATCAGGGCCCCATGCCGCGGACCCTCTTCGCCGCCTTGAATAACAGCACCTATTTCAGGTTCGTCCGGCAGTTGTGGAGCGAGGACGAGGGCCGTAAGGCGTTGGCCCGGGGCGAGGTCCAGTTCGTCTTCAACATCCCGGAGAACTTCTCGCGTGACCTGCTGCGCGGCGAACGGCCGGCGGTCCTCGTGGAAGCCGACGCCTCCGACCCCGCCGCGACCGGCAACGCGCTCGGCGCCCTGGGCACCACGCTCAACTCCGCCCTCCAGAATGATCTCAAGGGCCCGCTGGCGTTCCTCGCATCCGGTCCTGGGCCAATCGACCTGCGTGTGCATGCCTTATACAACCCGGAGGCCGTCACCCAATTCAACATCGTGCCCGGCCTGATGGGCGTGATCCTGACGATGACCATGATCATGATCACCGGGCTAGCCATGACCCGAGAGCGCGAACGGGGCACCATGGAAAACCTCCTCGCCATGCCCACGCGCCCGGCGGAGGTGCTGGTAGGCAAAATCATCCCCTACATCCTGGTCGGCTACCTCCAGGTCGGGGTCATCCTGGTCGCCGCCCACTTCCTGTTCCATGTGCCGATGCGGGGCAGCGTGCCATTGCTGCTCCTGATCGCGTTCGTCTTCATCGCGGCCAACCTGGCCATGGGCATCACTTTCTCCACCATCGCGAAAAATCAGCTGCAGGCGATGCAGCTGACCTTCTTCGTCTTCCTGCCGTCGATCCTGCTCTCCGGGTTCATGTTCCCTTTTCGCGGCATGCCCCATTGGGCCCAAGTCATCGGAGAGGTGCTGCCGCTCACCCATTTCCTGCGGATCGTGCGCGGCATCCTGCTCAAGGGAAATGGGATCCCCGAAATCCTGCCCGAACTCTGGCCCATCCTCGCGTTTGCAGCCGTGATGCTCACCCTCGGAATCCGCCGATACCGGCAGACCCTTGACTGATTCCACAGTGCCCGGAGACCAGCGACCAACCCGTTATTTTTCGACCACCCGGTAGGCTCGCATCGCCTCGCCGGGGACGGCGGTCCGGTCCACGAACACCAACCGCCCGTCGCTAACGCCGATTTCACCCGGCGTGGCCACCCACAAGCCGTCGTTGATGCCAAGGTAGCCGGCGGATTGAACCTCAAACCGGCCATGATCGGCCGCCACAGTGCCGTCGGGATCGGCAAAACGCAGCCGCACCGTGCCGTCCGGCAGCAGCTCCGGGCGTTCCAGCACCTGCGGCACCTCGACCCACACCTGGGCGTCGCCGGACACCGCGCCGCCGAAGTCGTTGGTGACCGTCACGAAATAGACGCCGCTGCGCGCCCGGCCCAGTGGTCCGAAGGCATAGGTCGCGTTGGTCGCGTTCCGAATCGGCTCGCCGTTGAAATGCCACTGAAACCGGGTGAACCGGGCTTCGCCTTCCACGTTAACCGAAAGGGTGAAATTTGGCTCCGTGACCGGCACCGAAGTCAGGCGGGGAGGTTGGATCAGGATTCTCGGTCCGGGCGGCGGCTGGACGATCGTCAGCACGACATTGCCAGCCGTGCCGTTCGTTTTCAGGCCATCGACCGCGACCGCGTATTCCGTCCCGGCCAAGGCGTCAAAGACCACCCGGCTGGCCGGCTGCCCGCGGACAACATCGTCGTTCTGCGCCACCCGGCGGAGCCCGCCGAGCTCGGCGCCGATGTAGACGGCCAGCAGCGTGTCGAAGTTGCTACCCTCCGTCCGGATCTCGACCGGCCCGTTGGACGGCGCGACCCACTTCCACCACACGGAACGCCCGCCCGCTTGGGCGCCGTGGTCGGCTTCGCCCGCCTGCTTGGTGGCACCCAGCACCGAACCGCGCACGACGTTGGAGGCACCCACCACGGTGAGGCGCGCGGCAAAGTCGTCGTTGAAGGGGGCGCCGAAAACCGTCAACTCGGCCACCGAACTGCGGACACTGCCGTGCTCGTTGGCGACCTCGACATGGTAGGCGCCGGCGTCGGTCGGTCCCGCGTTGGTAACCGTCAGGGCGCTGGCGGTGGCGCCGGGCAGCAGCTCCCCGTCGCGGAACCATTGGTAGGTCAGCGGCCACGCCCCGGTGGCAATTACCCGGAAACCCACGTCCGAGCCGCCGCCGTCACCATGGGCGAAACGGGTCTGCGCCGCCGGTTGCTGCCGGATCTGCGGCGCGGTTGGGGCTGTCCGCAGCGGGGTGACGGTGAGGGTGAGGAAGCCAATCTCGTTGGCGTAACCGTCCACGGCGAGTAGGTAACGGGTGCCCGCCGTCGCCTCGAAGGTCACTTGGCTCCGGAGATTCTCCGGATCGACGTCGTCGTTCTCCGCGACCAGGGACAGCGTGCCCACGTCCGTCCCGGTGTAGACCGCGAGCACGGTATCGAATTGGCTGCCTTCAGTGGAGATCATCACCGGACCGTTCTCTTCGGCCACCCACGCCCACCACACGGAATGCCCCTGCGACATCTCGCCATGGGCCGGTTCGCCGGGCTCGCGAGTGGCCCCGATGTTGGAACTGTGAACCTGCGGGAATGCCTCGGAGATGGGCGAGGCATGCGCGAAGTCGTCATTGGCGTGCAGGGACTCGTCCGCGAACTGCCGCAGTGCGAGCGCAATCCCCCCGGAGCCAGCGCCCTGGCCGTCGTCGAAGCCGTCCACGGCGAAGTGATACTCCGCCCCGGCGACCGCCTCGAAGGTGACCGCGCTGCGGCCGTCGCCGGCGCTACGTTCGTCCGCCGCCACCAACGTCAGGGCATCCACCGCCGCGCCCTGATAGACAGCCAGCACCGTATCGAACTCGCTGCCCGCCGTGCTGAGCCGCACCGGCCCGTCCGCCGGCGCCACCCACGACCACCAGACCGAGCGACCGCCGTCATTGCCCGCGTGGTCGGGTTCACCGGCCTCTTTCGTCGCCTCGGTGTTCCGGCCGAAGACGACATTTGTCGCTCCGGACAGGGTGAAGCGGTCCGCGAAATGGTCGTTGCCGCCGGGTTGCGGTGGTGTGGGCTGCGCCAAGAGCAACGCGATCGTGCCCGCCGCGACGCTGCCGTCCGCGGCCCGATACCCATCCACCGCGATCTGGTAGGTCTGCCCGGCAATCGCCGGGAATGCGACCGTGCTGCCAGCTCCCGGATCCAACGGATTCGAGTCGTCGTTCTCGGCCACCAGGGTCAACGCGGCAAGGTCGCTGCCCGTGTAGACGGCCAGCGCCGTGTCGAAGGTGCTGTGGCGCGTCGTGACGACGACCGGGCCATCGAGGCGCGCGGTCCAGATCCACCACAGGGAACGCCCACCGGCGTTGTTCCCGTGGTTGGGTTCACCCGTCTGCTTGCCAGCGCCGACGTTTGAGGCGGTGACCCGATTCGTCTGCCCCGCCAAGGTGACACGTTCCGCGAAGTCGTCGTTGAGGACGGCGGCCGGATTGAGGTTCAGCACGATGGCTCCCGTCTCGATCCCGTCCGGTCCGGTAAAACCGTCCACCACAATCCGGTAGGTGGTGCCCGCCGTGGCGACGAACTTGACCAACGAGGCGCCGTCGTCACTCCGGTTGTCATCCTCGCCCACTAACGCCAAGGCACTCACCGCGTCACCCGTATAGACGGCGAGCACGGTGTCGATGGCGCTGCCCACGGTATCGAGCGCGTAAGTGCCGTTGTCCGGCGCCACCCAGGACCACCAGACGGACCGGCCGCCGGGTTGTCCCGTGTGCTCAGGTTCACCCGGCTCGTCGGACGCGCCGACGTTGTCGTCGAATACCTGAGTGGCACCCGGTGGAAAAGGGAGGGCATTCGCGAAGTGGTCGTTGTCGGGTGCCTGTTCCACGTTCAACGCAACGAAGCCCGTGGCCGGGATGCCGTCGGGCGAGGTGCGGCCGGCCGCCGCCAACAGGTAGGTGACTCCGGCCGTAGCCCGAAAGATGGCCCGGCTGGAAACCACCACGCCGAAACGCTCATCGTCGTTCGCCCCGACCGACGTCAACGTGGCGAGCGTGGTGCCGGTGTAGACGGCGAGGACGGTGTCGAGGACCGTGCCGTCGGCATTGGTGCTGCCGGCCGTGTCCACGCGGACCAAGCCCGAGTTCGGGGCGGTCCACGCCCACCAAAGCGAGGCGCCGCTGGCGACGCCGGCGTGCACCGGCTCGCCGGCTTCCGTCGTCGCGCCGAGGTTGTGGGCGCCACCCGCAAACGCAGCTCCCGTAATCACCACGCGGTCCGCAAACCGGTCGTGGCCCGTCTCCGCGAGAACCGTGAGCGTGACCACCGAACTGGTGATGCTGCCAAACGGATTGCTGATGATGACCCGGTAATCCCCAGCCAACGCCGCATTGATGGGGGTGAGGGAAAGGCTGGCGTTGGTGCCCGCCGGCAAGTCCTGACCGGCCCGCTGCCAGCGGAACTCCATGGGTCGGCTGCCCGTCGCCGCCACGCTGAAACCCACCGCCTCGGTCGATGACTCAGGCACGATCCGGCTGACCGGTTGACGGACAATGACCGGCGCCGTGGGCGTCACCGGCAGGCGCACCCGCAGGCGCACCTCGCCGGTGGCTCCCAAATAACCGTCGACCGCGATCCGGTAGCGCGTCCCCTGCACCGCCGGAAAGGCGACGGCACTGGCGGGCAGGCCGGGCGCGTCGTCGTTGTCCGCGACGGGAACCAAGGCGCCGACCGCGTCGCCCACATAGACGGCCAGCCGCGTGTCAAAGTCGCTGCCCAAGGTGTCGATGACCACGGGACCGTTGTCCGGGGCAATCCACGTCCACCAGACCGAAGCCGCGGCGGCACTTCCGGCATGGCCGGGTTCGCCGGTTTCTGCGGTGGCTCCGAGGTTGGAGACACTGACCATGTTGGTGGCGCCTTCGAGGATCGGCTGGTCGGCAAACGGGTCGTTCACCGGGGTCGCGGCACTCGCCGACAGCAGCGTTCCCGCCGCCAGCAACGCCGTCGCCAGGCACCGCTTCAGGCCGAGGAGGCCGCCGGGAGCCCATTGCCCTGATTCCGGATGATTCGTGGACATGCTCATTTCAATTGGGCCGTGCTGAAGGGTTTCGGGTTGGGCGCCATCAAGCTGGGCTCGCGGCGCTCGCCGGGGGCGTAAAAATGCCGTTCTTCGACTTCGCCGCGGAGCATGCGGGCTTCCGCCTTGAGCGAACCATCGGCGTGCCACGCCAGCGAAAGGCCGTGGGGTTTTCCGTCGGAGAATTCGGCTTCGGCCACCAGGCGACCGGACTCATCCCACTGCTGATACCGTCCCTCCTGCCGGCCCTCATGAAGCCGGCCTTCCGATCGCTTCTGGCCATTCGGATGCCACGTGGTCCGCGTGCCCTCGGCGAGCCCGGCCTGGAACTGCTCCTGCAGCTCCACGACGCCGTTGGTAAACCAACCGGTGGACTCGCCGTGCAGGCGCCCGTCCACCACGGCCGACTGGCACCGGGGAGAACCGTCGGCGTAGTGATCCAGCAACCAACCCGTGAAGGGTTTCGCCGACCCGGGGACGTGGAACCGCCCGTCGCGGAGTTCCAGCCCCTTCCGTTCCATCGCAACGTCCGAGGAGAACGCCAACGTGGCGTCCGGGGAGCGCCGAATCACCCACACCGCGAACAGTGCGAACACGGCGACGACCAGGACCAGATATCGCCCGCCACGCCACACCGGGCGCCGCGGGAGAGGCAGGGAGGATTCGATTCCGGGGGGCTTCATCGGGGGGGAATGGTCCTATTGCAGAACCAGCCGGTAACAGGTCGGGGCGGTTTCGGCGTCCGCATGGACGGCCTCGACCTGGACGCGCTTGATCGCGCCCGCGAGCAGGCTGGCGCGGACCGGCGCATTGGCTCCCTCCGCGGGAATCCGGAAACGCACAGGCTCCCAGGTCTTCAGGTCCCGCGAGCCGACCAGGGCGTAGGTGCGCCCCGTGACCGCGACGAACTCCAGTTGGGTCAAACCATCGGTCACCCCGAGGATGTTCAGGACAAATCCGCCCGCCGGATCGACCGCGTAGGTGCCGGCGAGGTAAGTGTCCAGGTAGGTCAGTCCGTTGCCGGCGTCGGCGTCGGGCCGGACCTTGGAGAGGTCGGCGTTCACGAGCCGTTGCCACGCGTCGGGCAATCCGTCGCCGTTGCTGTCCTCACCCAGGGTGAGGTTCAGGCGCGTGCGTTGTCCGGGTTGGCCCAGGGCCGCGAAGTCACCGCGGGTCTCGATCGGCAGGTAGGTGACCTTGCCGATCTGGACCTTGAGTTGGAACGGGACAAACGGGCGCAGCGCGGTTGGCTGGTAAGGGGAAGCCAGCAAGCCAGCATCCATCGGCACTTCGAGCCGGTAATTGGCGCCGGACTCGATCCCGGGGTTGATGCGTGTCTTCACCTTCACGCCGCTCGCGGTTTCCAGCACGACGTCCGCGTCCACCTGGTTGATGGGCGTGCCGTATTCGTCGCGGAGCATCCCGTAGAAGAGGTGGAACGGCGCGGGCGGATAGGCCAGGGCCGGGCCGCCACCGAGCAGCGCGGCCAAGACGACCAACCGCGGAAGGCAACGTGCGGGGGCCGAGGGAGAGAGATTCTTCATGGTGCGTCCGGGTTCGCGTCAGTTGCCCGAGTAGGAGTAGGTCGTGAAGTGGAGCTTGATGTCCGTCAGGGTCTGCAAGAGGCGGGTCATGCCTTCCTTCGGATCGGCGAGCAGCGAGTCCGCCGGGATCACCAGCTTCCACTGGCTGTTCCAGACCGAACGACCGATCAGGCGGCGGTTCGAGAACTGCGAGAACTGAAGCCCAGTCCCGAGGTAAGGATTGCTGGCGAACTGACCTGCCGAATCCACCGGGCGGAAGGCCTGGTGTTTACGAAGCGTGAAGAGCGGCTCGGTCAACGAATCGGCCGACTGGTAGAAGTTCTTCCCGGAGAACCCGGACCCACCGATGTTGAACGGCAGCGGGATGGCCACGTCGTCCACGGTCCACGTCCGCAGCTCGATGGAATCACCCAGCGGCGGGCTGCGCATCGTGTCCACGCCCACCGGGATCAGATACAGGTAGGGATTCGCGGCGAGCGCCTGCGGATCAAGGTAGGCGAGGTTCGGGTCGCCCGTGTTGTTGACGCCCGGCACGTTCATGCCGCGGTAGCCTTCGAGGGCGACGCCGACGGAATTGATCTTGGTCGCAAAGTGGCTGCGGTGGAACTGGGCATCCCCCGCCGCCAGCGCCTGGCCGAACAGGTTTTGCCCCGCGTTGATCGACGTGCTGAACGGCAGGACCAAACCCGGCACCGGCAGGCCGTCGCCGCGATCCACCTGCTGGCAGTAGCGGCGCACGTCGGCGTCCACGAGGATGTTTTCGAGGACATGTTGCTGGAGGTAATCCTGCCAGGCCGCCAGGCCGTTGGTGTCGGGCAGGATGCGCAGGTTGCCGGTCCGGAGCGACGCGAGCGTGGTGTAAACGTCCGGCGAGTTGAACCCGAGCCGGCCTTTGAGCACGTCGAAGTCGTTCTTCATTTCCGCCAACGCGCTGGACAGGCCGGGATCACCGGTGTTGCTGCCGGCGAACTGCGGTTCGCCATTGCGGACGACCCCGAGCGCGCGGCTGTTGATGATGCGCGCGATGAAGGCCTTGCCCTGGTCGGTGCCCAGCAGTCCGGTCTCGTAGTCGTAGGCATTGGCCGCGAGGAGCGAATAACGCGAGGCCAGGTCGAACAGCGTCTTGTAGCGCTCCAGCTTCTCGCTGCGAAAAAGGCGGAAGGCCGTGTCGCGGGTCGTGAAGCCCTGGATTACCGCCGCCGTGCGCTGCCGGGCGATCTCCCGGGTCTGCTGGATGCGATTCCCCTTCGCCACGAGCGTGGCGACCTTGCGCTGGGTGTCGTCGTAAGTTTGCAGCGCCCGGTTGATCCCGTAGGCGACCTTCTGCAAGTCGATCAGCGCATTCTCCAGCTCGACCATCGCCGCCCGTTGGTCCTCGGTCTGCTCCAGCGGCTTGATCTGGCCATACTGGATGCCGATGGCGTCGGCCTGGCTCTGGGCCGCCCGCGCGTAGGCCACCGTCTTGCGGGCGATCTCGATCGCGGTGGTGGAGTTCTCCACCGCCACCGTCGCGGCCTTGAAAATACCGCGGCCGGCCGAAGTGAGGTCGCCGCCGGCGGAGAGCCCGGCGATTAGCGACGTGGGCAGCGAGGTCGCGGCGGCGTCGGACGCGAGCTTGTAGGCTTCCGAGATGCCGTTCTGCACCATGCCGAAGATCTCGGCCGCGTTCTCAATCTGGTCGATGATTTGGTCGGCTTCATCGAGCCCCTGGGTCAGCAGATCCGCTTCCGCCGTGGCCTGCACCAGCGACTGACGCAGCCGGACCATGCCGTCGAGCGACTGTTTCGCCCGGATGCTGTCGTCCAGGGCCTGGAGCAGCGCGCCGCGGGCATTGATCTGCTCGGAGATCGCCTGCTGGAGCTGGCCGGGACTCTGCCGTCTGCCCGTCCAGCTCGACGGTTTCCCGAAGTAGCCGTGCGGCGTCAGCGTGTATTCGACGTAGTTCGTGGACGAACGTAGATCGGTGCCAGTGCCGTCGTCGGCCAGTTGCAGGAAGTCGAAGCTCTCCGGCTTGGCCTGGAGACCGGTCACCCAGCCCGACGGCAGGTTCTGGACGTCGAGACGATAGACCTTCGTGCTCGCCGGCTGAAGGATGCCCGGGAAGCTCAGCTCGGGCGTCTCGACATACATGTAGTGGTAAAGGTCGGGGCCGACGTAGTCCTGCACGTAGGTCTTGCCGGGGCCAAGGTCGTCCGGATACGGCGTGCCGTAGAGCTCGACGAGCGCGTTGGTGAAGGCGAATTCCTGCTGCGCCAACTGCGCCTGGACCTCGGCCAGGGAATCGCCCTCGGACCGCATAAGCCGGGTGATGTCCTTGGCGTCGTCAAACGCGGCCACGGCGTTGTTCAGCGCCAACTTGGTGCGCTCGTAGATCTGCTCGAAGTGGGTCTTGGGCTCGGCGCCGACGATCTGCGCCGGGTTCAGGTCGAAGGCGAGGCTGCCCTGAGTCACGCCCAGCGGCGAGAGGCGGCCTTCCGCGTTGTCCATCGCCGCCTGGAGATCGGTGGCCGTGGCGACCAGCTCGTTCAGTTCGGGCACGGTGGTGCGGTCCACCTTCTGGATGCCTTCGTGGCTCGGGTCCGGGTCGAGGTCGGGCAGCAACGCATTGCCGATGACCCAGTTGACCAGCGCGCCCTGCCCGGTGCGCGACGCCCATTGGTCGAGGCCCCATTCACGGACAATGCTGACGACGTTGGTGCCGTCGCGGACCGTCCGGGTGGAGACGCGGTTGGTCGCAAACGGTTCCCAGCTCGTGTTCGCGCCGGGCACATAATATTTGCGCCACGTGAGGTCGAAGATCTGACGGCCCGCCCGGGCCACGGAAGCGGCGGCGGCGGCGAACTTCCGTTCGTCCATGTAGCCGACCGTCACGGGCAACCCGAGCACCGTCACGGCCTGCACGCGGGGAACCCAGTCGAAGTAGGGGTTCAACAGCAGCGAATGGTAGCCCTTCAGCGCCGAGAGATAGTGCCCGTAGGCGTCGCCGTGGCCTTGCGGATACAGCACCGCCGCGTCGGCCGCGTCGGCCTTCCCGTCGCGGTTCTGATCGAGGATGTTGTAGTTCAGCGCGTAGATCACCTCGCCGGAATCGATGCCGCCGGTGTAATTCCACACCATGCGGTTGTAGACCGGCGCGGACTGGACACCCGGCAGCGCCACGTCGTCGCGGCCCTGGAGCAGCGCCAATTCCTCCTCGATCAGCGAGGGCACCTGCCCCTTGAAGGAAAAGAGCGCGGTGGCGACGTCGCCATAGGTCTGGTCCTTGGTGCCGATGCCGATGGTCGGGTTGTCGGCGTCGTCCGCCGCGTCGTCGCCGACGAGCTTGTAAAGGTCGCTCAGGTAGCCGGCGGCCAGCAGGAGCGAATCGTTGGCCGGACCGTAGTTGATGCCCGCGTTGATGCTAAGATTGCGGGCCCGATTCAGGACCGTCTCGTAGATCTCGATCAGGCCGTAGCTGTTGAGTGCGTCCTGGTTCAACGCAATGTCGCCTTCGTAGCGTTTGCCCGCCTGGGTGAGGATGCTGGCGCCGGTGTTGACGGCGTTGTTGTTCAAGTCGGACGTGCGTTGGTTGAAGGGATTGATGCCGGCCAGGACACGTTTTACGTAGCCCTCGGCAAACTGCGGCGGCGTCCAGGACGACCATGTGTTGTAGAGCGGATGCGCCGGGTTCTTCGGCCGGTAACGCATCACGAGCCAATTGTCGGAGAGCACGAGGATGCCGCTCGCGCCGAGCGTGTAACGCTGGATGTCCATGCCGTTGGTCAGCGGCTGGTAGCGGCTCATGGTCGCGTCCGTGACCGGCGGGAAACCGTCCACCGGCGGGGCCGCTTTCCATTCGTATTCGTAGTCCGCCGTGCGCGCGGCGAGATCGCCGGTGTGCTCGAAGGTGATCAGCTCGCTGAGCGGGTTGTCGGAAGGAATGACCTTCACCTCGCCCTGGTAAAGCTGACCGGTGACCCGCAACACATACATCGACACGGGTTCGGCCGCCGGGGTGAAGGCCTCGCCGTTACCCACGATGACCGTGAGATACCCCTGCCCCGGACCGGCGGCGCTGAGGGCGTAGCTGTCCACCGGCGTGTTGTTGTTCGTGATCGTGACCAGGTCGCCGATGCCGCGGGTGACCGTGGCCGCGGGATTCACGATGAACTGCCCCGGGATCACCGGGTTCTCGTAGAACGTATCCACCACTGCCGTCAGCCCGTCGATTCCGGCGTCCCAGGCGGACTTGTCCGGATCGGTGCCGGGACAAAGCGCCTTGATGGTGGCTAGGTCGGAGCCGGTGAGCAGGTTGAGCTGGACGTATTTTTCGCCGGTTGGCTCGTCCTTGAACTCCCCCTTGAACACCAGGCTGCCTTGCGCGCCGAGGTTCGGGTCGAAATAGAACCGGTTCGCCAGGTGCGGCGGCAGGTTCGGGAAGTAGGTCTTGCCCTGGTAGCCTTGGGCATAGACGCCGCCGGGGAGCTGGGCCAGGCCCTCGCTTGCATTGGCCTTCAGCGCGAAACTCTTCTGGCGGGTCGGATCGTGCAGGGTGACGGCGGGATAGTTCGCCCGGTTGGTCGCGGCGAGCGCGATGGGCTGCTGGTAAAGCACGAGGGCGCTGCTTTGCCCGCGGATTGCTGGGCGGCCCTTGCTCGCGACGGTGAGGGTTTCACCGAAGGCCAGCGCGGGCGTCGTGCCCGGCCAGACGGGGCGATAGGTGATCGGCTGCGCGGGCGCCGCGGCGGAATCACCCCCGCCGGAATAGGTTCCGCCGACCAGCGGGCGCAGGTAGGGCACGATCGTTCCGGTCGGCGGCGTGCTCGGGTAGTTCGGCCAGGCGAAGCCTTCCTGGGTGCGGTAGAAGAACCGCATGGTGAGCGAGTTGGTGGTGGTGGCCGTCTCCGCAAGATGCGGCGGGCGGCCCACGAATCCGTTCACCGCCAACGAAGCCTGCGGCGACTTCGCGGTGCTGAAGGTGAAACTGACCGTCGCCTGCGAACCGTCGCCGTCCGCGATGCTCAGGTCATACGGCCCGGCATTCGTGACCGTCCAGGTGCCGTAAACGGCCAGGCCATTGGGCAACGCGCCGAAGGTGATCCCCGCCGGCAACGGCGTCTGCGGCGACACCGAGACCACCAGCGAATCCACCCGGCGCGACGTGTGGATGTAGTTGGTCGAAGGCGCGTTGAGGCTGCCACCGCCCGCCACGGTCGTGGCGAAGCCGTTGGTCGTCGCCGAATAGGTGCCCGCGGCAAGGCGCGGCAACCCGGCGTGCTGGCCCCGCATCACCCAGAAGCCATCCTTCCGGTCGCGATACGTAAAGGCGGTGTAATTCGCGAAGGGCCCGCCGGCTTCGGCGCTGGTCCAACCCGTCGGCAGGTCGCCGGTCGCGGCGGTGATCTCCGCGTTGTAGTTGGTGACGTAGATGTTGGTCGCGGTGGCGGTCAGGTTCGTGATCGTCGCCAGCGGCAGCGGCAACACCGGCAAGGGCATCGGCGCCTGGAGCTGTTTCCCGGCCTCCACGACGTAGTCAAACACCTGCCCGAGCGTTGGATTCTCCCGCAGCACCCGGAACGGCCGGATCGCGGGACGATTGTCCGACTCGGTGTAGTCGAGCAGGACATACGGCTGCGACGAGAAACCGGCACCGGAGACGACGTTGAGATCGTCACGCAGCGCATAGGCCTGGCCGCCGATCATCAGGGCATGTTCCTCGTTTGGATTGTAGCCCGGCTGGGCCGGATCGTTCTGCGTGTAGATCGTGCCCTTGGCCTGGAGACTGTCGAGGCCGCCGCTGCCGGCGTTGTTGGCCATCACGATCGCGCTCGCCGTGGTGTCGGGCCAGGCCAGCGTGTAGCGCCCAATGACGGCCGGCCAATAGATCGGCTCAAAGCCATTGCCGGGATTCCGCACCGCATTGGTCGCGTTCTGCCGGAACCACCAGACTTCCAGCGTGTTGGCGCCGGGAATCGCGTTCACCGGAATGATCGCCCCCGCATTGGCATCGGCGAAACCCTCGGCGAACGGATCCTTGTAGGCTCCGGGATGGAACGAAGTGCCGCTGCTCTGGAGCAGGTAACCGGCGAAATAGTCGCCCGTATTGCCCACTTCGCCCGCGGGTGGGTTGATGCGGCTGCCCACGTAGGCGGTTTGGTAGAGGTAACGGGGAGAACTCGACTGGGCGAGGTCAGCCGACGTGAGCTTGGCTCCGCCATAAAGCGTGAGGTGGCGGCCGTTGCCGCTGCTGTCGTAGGCGACCCGGCCGCCCTCATCGAACGTGAACTGCACCTGCAAGCCCGCGGTGCCGGCCGGGTAACCGCCGGTCTGCATGTCTTGCTGGAGTTGGTCGGACGTCCGGGACGTGGACCAGATGCGGAAGCTGTCGAGCTGGGCCTTCGCCAGGGCGTCGCCGCTCCAGTTGGACTTGCCGATGAAGTTTGCCGTCCGGTTCACGTTCACCGGCGCAGGCACGGAACCGCTGACGGTCGAAACCCCGTTCACGTAGATCACGAGGGTGGAGCTGGTCGCGTCAAATACCGCCGCCAGGTGGACCCACTGGTTGGTGCCGAGCAAGGTTGGCGAATAGAGGTTGGTATTGGCCGACGTGCTGATGCCCATCGCCGGTTTGCCGGTCTCGGCGGCCGACAATGCGAGCAGGACGTTCTGGGCGCTGGGGCCGTTGCCGAAGTCCATCAGCCGCGCCCAGTTGCCCACGGCGGTGACATTTACCCAGGACTCGATGGTGTAGCTCCCGCCAGTGAAGTAGGTGCCGGCCGGCAATTGGCCGTAGCCGGTGCCGTCGAGCGTCAGCGCAGAAAGCTGGCCGGGGCGCGGCAGGACGCCGGTGACGTCGGCGAAGGTCGGGTCGTTGCCCCGCAGCAGGGTCGTGCTGAGGGTCGAGAGCACCCGCTCAAAGCTGATCGACGTGCCGGACTGCAGGCGCAGCAACGTCCGGTGTTGCGGTTGGGAATCGTCCAGGAAGGTCGAGAACCGCGAGCGCTCATCCAGCGATGCCCGGGGATAGTCCAGCGGGTCCTGGAATTGGATCGCCGGCACGTTGTTGGCGGAAATCTGCACCGCCGTATTGGCCGCCTCGGTGGCGGTGGCGACGCGGGGCCGGAGGTAGTGGCTGTATTTCGCCGGATCGTCGGGCCACACCTGCTGGTAGCGGATGAACAGGCTCGGCCAGCGCAAGCCCACGACCCCTTCTTCCAGCCAGTGGACCAGCACGTCGTTGGGATTTTCGGTCAGTGCCGCGGAATAATACTCGGTCCGACCGCTGGCGCTGGCGGCATCCTGATACAGGAACGGACTGTTCAGGGTCGCCTGCAAGGGCGACGGCAACAGGGCCGCATCCGACGGGTTGCCGCCGTAGGCGGTGATGCGTTCGCCGAGTTCGCTGGTGAGCGACTGGGCGACGGGTTGGCGGAACACATCGACAATCTCGAAGCCCAGGAACTGGCGGGCGCCATCGGCGGTCGTGTCCCCCAGCAATTCCATGAACACGCGCCCCTCGGCGTTGTAGGCCAGGATCAGCCCCTGCCCCGGGTCATACCAGACGGTGCGCAGCTCCGGCAGCGACGAGTTCGTGGTGCCGGCACCGGCGCCGGTGTAGCCGTCGTCAAACTCGGCGGCCACCGTCTCCGGCAGGGCCGGGTTGTAGGCGAAATAGACCGCGCCGACGCTGGCCGCCGGCACGGAGACCGGGATGCCCGTGCCCGCGAACGATTTCTCGGTCCAATACAGTTTGCGGGTCGGCTTCACGGCCGCGCCGGAGACGACGTAGCTGAGGTTGGTCAGGGCGTAGTCGAGGCCGCCGATGGTGACCTTGTTGGTATTGCCCGCGGCGACACCGGCCTCGCTCTTGCGCCAGGTGATCTGGATCGGCCCCGGCACCGTGGCGAAAACCTGCCGGGCATTGCGGCTGTAGTAGTAGCCCGGCGCCGTGGTCGTGGGGGCGGCATGGGGCTCCGGATTCCAATACGTGGCCGCGGCGACGTTGGTCAGCAGTGCCCCATTCTCGTCGGTGCCCGGCGGCGCGATGACGGACCCGAAATAAAAGGATACTGCCTGGGAAAACGTGGCCCCGCCGGCCTGCGACGAACGCAGCACCATCGTGACCGTGCTTCCCGACGTGCCCCGCGGCAGGTTCAGCGCAGTGGCGTTCTGTTCGAATGTCTTGCCCGCCTGCAGCGTGGTGCTGGGTTTCGGGATCACCACGGCGCCATAGGTCACGATTCCCTGGAACTGGATCGGGGTGCCGCCCGCCGGCGCCCGGCCATCGGAACTCGCCGACACGGGCGCCTTGCCCGGGGCGCCGCGCAGCGAGCCATAGTTCACACCCCGCTGATACGTGGGGGCGTAAAGCACGGCGTTCTGGTCCAATTGGACGACCTCCGAGCGCGCGGGCAGGGCCAAGCTCACCAAGGCTACGGACAACAGGCGGAGAAGCCGTTTCATAGGGTCTGGAAAGAAGGGGGGCGGACGCTTGGGCCGTCTCATTGGACCCGCATGATGAACGCCAGCGCGTAGAACGGCGGCAGGTTGCCGAACGCCTCGCCGTTGCCGGTCGATTCGGACGTGACATCGAACGAATGACTGTGATCCCCGGCCGTTGAGGTGGTGGCCGAACCGGCGGTATCGGGAGCTCCCGGTGATCCGGCATCGCCAACGACTCCGAGCGCCTGAGTTCTGCCTCCAGTGAAATTGCGGTCGTCCCGCGGCGCCTCATAAACCGCGTGGCTGTGGTTGCCATTGTTCCCGGTGCTGCCCCTGACCCGGTGGTTGTGACCCGGCAACTGCCCGACCGTCAGCGTGGTCTGCTCGTTCCCCCCGGCGGCACCGACATCCCGGCTGGTCAGCCCGACCGCGCCCGCCCCCGCACCGACGATGAAGCGGCCGCGCAGATCCGGCGTGGTCCGTCCATTCGCGCTCCGGCCATCGCACAAAGCCCAGCCTGTCGGAATGGAGCTGACCGCCCCCGACCACATGATGATGCCGCCCGGCGGAACCGTGCCAAACCCGCTGACGCTGGCCGCCGCGACCGCGCCACTGGCATTTAGGTTGCCGGTCAACGAAAGGTTTCCGCTGGCGTTCAGGTTGCCGGTCGCGGTCACGTTGGCCGCCGTCAGCGTGCCCGTCGCGGTGACGTTGCCGTTGTTCACGGTCAGGGCGGCGGTCCCGCTGGAGGGATCCAGCAACTCCGTCGCGCTCTTTGCCAGCATGGCGGACGGCGCCGGCAGGAACCGCAGCCGCGGCGCGATGGTCGTGCCGTCCGCGTTCAGCTCCAGGTAACGGTCCGACGCCCCCGCGCCGGTGAAGACACCGGTCAGGTCGGCATTGAACGGTTCGCTGCCGACGGCGCTTCCCTGCCCCAGCAGGACGCTGAAGTAGCCCTTGTCCACCGTGACGACCTGCTGCGAACTCCACTTGAGGGTGCCGCCGGTGAGATTGTCGTAGATGCGGAAGATCACCGTCTTGTTGACCGGGGCGGTGCTGCCAAACGGCGAACCGTTGCCGTCGGTCAGGAAGCCCTGATAGGTCATCTGGGTGGGCGGCTTGGCGTTGCTTTGCGCCCAGGCCGGCACGGCAGGCAACAGCAGGAGGCCGGCGCACAGGGCGCCCAGCACGCAGCGGGAGGTTCGTTTCATGGCAGGACAGTTCGACGGAAAAACAGGGGAAATGCCGGGGTTGGGGTTCATTGCGTTGTCAGGTTGGCCACGGGGCTGATGAGCTGGAGCGAGAAGCTGCCGGAAAGCCGGAAGTCACGGGAAGCACCGCCCTGGGCGCCCAAGGTCATCGTCTCCTCATAGACGCCGGTCCGGCTCTGGGCGGCGGCGGTCAGGGAACCGAAGTCGGTGCCGGGCGTCGTGAAGGTCAGCCGCAGGGTCCGGGTGATGTCGTAGGCTTCGACCCCGCGCGGTTGCAGCGCCGCGAAATTCACGTCGAGGTTGTCGTGGTCCGGGTGGAAGGTGTGCAGGAAGGGGTTGCTCGCCTGGTCCTTGTAGCTCTCGTTCACCGTGAAGATCACGACGCTGCCCGGATTGAAATTGCCGGCGGCCGCCCATGGTTGGTTGGTCCGCGAGAACGGCAGGTGGGTGGCGGTGATCCGCCGGGCCGAAGCCAGTTGATTCGGGTCGAGCAGATTCTCCCGGGTCGCGACCACCGGGTTCGTCGAGTTCGCGCCCGCGCCGACATAGACGTGTTGCAGCAGGTTGACCTGATTGGCGTCGGATCGGTGATGCAGCACGAGCCGCAACGGAAATTCCCGGCCCGTCTTGGCGAGATTGGTGTTCACGCCGGAGGACAGGTAGAGACCGTTCTGGTCGATCACGAGCCCCGAGGCGGAATCCACGGAGTAACTCGCGAACCCGCGGGCCAGCGCATAGATGGAACCGCCGTTCACCACGGCGACGAGCCGGGTCGCATCCCCGGACGCGACCACGTCATCCCAGTTGCGGCTCTGCTCCCGCGCGCTCCAGGTCACCCCGCCGTCGTCCGAGGTGGCGATCTGTCCGCTGATGGCCGTAGCCGCCAGTCGCCGACCATCGGTGGACACCGCGACCGAGTTCCAGCGATTGGTGCCGCCCCGGAGGGTCCAGGTGCCGCCGCCATCCGCGGAGGTGTAAACGTTCCCGCCATTGACCGCGCCCGCGAGGTTGGCCCCGTCCGTGGAAGCGGCGACCGCCGTCCACGCCGCCGAAAACGCGTTGGTCCGCCAGGTCGTGCCCGCGTCGGTGGAGGTGAAGATCTGTCCGGGATTCACCGCGGCCACGAGCCGGTTGCCATCGGAGGAACTGGCAACGCTGCTCCAGTTGCGGGTGCCAGCGCCGGTGCGGGCCAGGTAGGTCCCGCCCCGATTCGTCGAGGTGTAGAGTGAACCGTTCTGCACCACCGCGGCCAGTCGGGCGCCGTCGGCCGACAAGGCCAGGCCGGCCCAGGCCGCGTTGCCACTCGCGGTCGCGGCCCAGTTGGTGCCGTAGTCGGCGGAAACATAGATGGGACCATTGAACACGGCCGCCGCCATCACGCTGCCGTCGGCCGAGGCGGCCACGTCGGACCAACTGCGATTGCTGTCCCGCGCGGTCCAGTTCGTGCCGTAGTTCGACGAGACGTAAAGGGTTCCACCGTTGTGTGCCGCCACGAGCACCCGCCCATCGAGCGACGACGCCACGGCGGAATAGGCCCGGGCCACGTTGGTCTCCCGGGCCGTCCAAACAGCCCCGGGCATCTCCACGCCGTTGGCCGGCCGGCCCGCGGCCGCGGCGGCGGCATTGATCTGCGCAGTCTGGTCAGCCTGGGTTGTGTCCACCTTCGGGTAGGACTTCAGGTATTGGCCGACCTGATTGATGCTGGCCTGCCCCACCCAGAGCCCGGAGGCATTGGGCACCGTGGCTGTGACCGGCACGTCCACCTGCTGCAATCGGCCCGAGTCGGTGATCCGCAGCACGCCGGCATACAACGAACCGGCCGGCGCGGTCATCACCGTGCGGTTCAGGCCCAGCACCACTTCGAGTTCGGAGCCGGGCTGTCCCTTCGGCGCCAGGGTGAACTGCTGGCCATTGAGCACCGCGGAATCGTAGGTGAGCGTGGTCGTGCTGAGCGGCCCCCGCACGAGCAGTTGCGGCAGGCCCGTGATGGCCGGCTGCCCCACGGGCGGAGTTTCCGAGGCCGCCAACGAGAACTGAACCGACCGGCTCGCCGTCGTCAGGTTTCGGAGCCGGATGCCGTAAGTGCCCAGGGAATCGCCAAACTGGAGCCCGGCGGGATTCTGCAGCGTGACTTCGACCGGGCCGTAATAGCGGTTGTAGAAGTTTGTGCTGCCCCGCACCCAGAAGGCCTGCCCCCGGGTCACGGGCGTGGTCGCCGCCGTGAACGACACGACTTCGGTCGGATTCGACGCGCCCAGTTCGCCGCCCGGGTAGCGGAAGACGTGCGCCTGATTTTGCAGGGTCTTGGCTAGGTCGAGATTCGGCTCCGGCACCAGGTAATCCGCGAAATTCGGAGGCGTGGTGACGGGTGTTGGGAACCCAAGGAAATTCAGCCCGGTCGTGGTCCACTGGTAGCTCGGCGGCACGGGCCGGCCCTTCACGGTCCACACGTAGTCCGTCGTGTTCCGGTTACGGACGAGGTAGGCGCCGTTGCCGACTAGGGCGGTGAGGGTATCGGTGTCGCCCCGGGCACTGGTCCAGACGGCCCACTGGGTGTTCGGGACCGGGTTGGTGTAGGGCGAACTGACGAACTGGATCGTCGAGAACGTGGGTTTCCAGAGCCAGACCTCGGCCACCGGACCGTTGGCGTCGGGCACGAGTGAATCGAGCACCTGATAGGCCCCGTCCACGTGCGTGAAGATCGCGTTCCACCCGGGCTTGAGCGTGAACGACTGGGTCTGCCATTGGGCGTGGGCGGTCAGCCCGGCACCGACGGCCAAGGCACCCGCAAACGCACGGGGCCAAGGAGCGATTCGTATCATGGTTTTGCCACAGGTCAGTGCCATTGGAGCGATCCCGGCCAGCCACCACCGGAAACCACGAGCCTACCGGACTCGGAAGCGTCGGCCGCGCCACAAAACTGGGTATGTTTGATCCGGGGACCGCCGCGAATTGCGCCTTCGCCCAAACCGGTCCTCGAATCACGCCCACCGCTGGTTCCGCGCCCACGCGGCGAGCCGGCGTTCACGACCGGCACGGCTCGTCCCGTGGTTCGATCATCCGCCGGACGGCGGGACATCGGCAGAGGTGGACCGACACTTGAGTCGATCTCTCCGAGGGGCTACGCGTCGGACAACCGCTGGTTTTCAGCCCAGTGAACGCGTGGGTCTAACCGTCCGCATCCGGTTGTAGGGCGTCAGGACCAACAGTGCGCTCACGCCCATCCGGGCGCCGCCGCATTTGCGTGTGCGCCGCCGGCCACTGATTTCCATGCACCACCCGATGATTTCCTCGACCTGCTTCCGAATGTGCTGGTTGGTCGGGTAACGGAAGCTGCGGGTAGTTCGCCCATCTACCCGCGACGTGCCCGACTGGTCGAGGTAAGTCCCCTTCGCGCAATTGATCGCGGCCAACAACCCACCCAGGCAAACCGCTGCGAGTCCGGCCTATCCGCCTTCCCAGCCTGCTCCGTCCACCCCCGGGGCCGGGTCCAATTGCGCCCGCGCCTGCATCCCGCCGCGAATCGCGCTTGTTCCCGGTGCGCCGCGGGGCGTTTCATCCGACGCCAACAGCCATGCACGCGAACAAAAAACTCTTCCTCTGCGCCGTCCGCAGTGAGTTCGAGGGCTGCCGCAAGCTCCTGGCCGACAAACGCCTTAGTGTCCCGCTTCAAGAAGCCAGTCCAGAATCCCTATGAGCGAGGCCGACGCAGTGGTGTTCATCAGCTACAGCCACGATTCGGACGATCACCGTGCGCACGTGCTCGGCTTGTCGGAGCGGCTGCGGCAGGACGGCATAGAGACTATCCTCGACCGCTACGTGAATGGCTCGCCCGCCGAAGGCTGGCCGCGATGGATGCTGAATGGCCTCGATGCCGCCGCCCGCGTCCTGTGCGTCTGCACGGAAACCTATTACCGGCGCTTCCGCGGCCACGAAGCCCCTGGCAAAGGCAAAGGCGTTGACTGGGAAGGCGCGATCATCACGCAGGAACTCTACGACGCCCGCCGCGTCAGCCAGAAGTTCATCCCCGTGCTGTTCGAGGGCGGGGACGAGGACCACATCCCGGAGCCGCTGCGCGGCCAAACCCACTACCGGGTGCATTCGAAGGAAGGCTACCTGGCGCTTTACGATGCCTTGCTTGGTCAATCCGGTGTCGAACCTGGACAGGTCGGCCAGCGCAAGACCAAGCCACGTGCCAAAGGGCAGCCCCTCACTTTCGAGACGGTCGCGCCGTCGAAAGTCCTTTGGCCCACCAAGCTCCGCCACGCCGCCGGTCGCCTCGTTGGCCGGGAAACGGAGCTGACGATGCTGCACCAGGCCTGGGACACCCCGGAGACCAACGTCTTCGTCATCCGCGGCAAGGGCGGCGAGGGCAAGACCGCGCTGGTCGCCGCTTGGATGGCCGAGATGGCGGCCAAGGACTGGCGTGGTGCCGAGCGCGTGCTGGACTGGACCTTCTACAGCCAGGGCACCCGCGACCAGACCGCCGCCACGGCGGAAGTTTTCCTCCACGACGCGCTGGAGCACCTCGGCGACCCCGACCCGAACGCGGGCGATGCCACCACCCGCGCCGCGCGACTAGCCAAGCTCATCGGCGAGCAACGCTGCCTGCTCGTGCTCGATGGCCTGGAGCCGCTGCAATACCCGCCCGGCCCGCTGCATGGCGCGCTGAAGGACCCCGGCATGGCCGCCCTGCTGCGCGGCCTCGTCGCCCGCAACGCCGGGCTCTGCGTCGTCACCACGCGCGAGCGGGTGGTGGAAGTCGAGGCCCACTACGGCAAGTCCGCCATGGACCACGAGTTGAAGTTCCTTTCCCCGCTGGCCGGTGCCCAGCATCTACACCACAGCGGTGCCCGCCGTGCCGGGAAAAAGGCCATCCCCGCCGATGACAAGGAACTGCAGGACGCCAGCCGCGAGGTCCGCGGCCACGCCCTCACTCTGTCCCTCATCGGCCAATACCTGCGCCTCACCGCCGACGGCGACATCCGCCAGCGCGACCGCATGAAGCTGGCCGAAGCCGACCGGGAATACACCAACGACGCCACCCGCCCCTACGGCCATGCCTTCAAGGCCATGGAAGCCTACGAGCGCTGGTTCGCCGATGGCGACCCCGTCGCCCGCCGCCAATTGGCCGCCCTGCGCCTGCTAGGCCTCTTCGACCGCCCCGCGCCCGCCGACTGCCTCGCCGCGCTGCGCGGGGGCGAGCCGATTCCCGGCCTCACGGAAGAATGGACCGGCACCCGGGGCACGGACTGGAACATCGCCCTCAGCCGCCTCCAGGAAATCAACCTCGTGAGCGTGGGCGAGGACGGCGCGGTGGACTGCCACCCGCTGCTGCGGGAATACTTCGCCATGCGGTTGAAGGAAAAGCACCCCGAGGCCTTCCGCGCCGGGCACTCCCGGCTGTTCGACCACCTCTGCGCCAGCACAGAGCACCGGCCCGACACGCTGGCCGGGCTGCAACCGCTCTACCAGGCCGTCACCCACGGCTGCCTCGCCGGGCGGCACCCCGAAGCCAAGTATGATGTTTACGAAATGCGCATCCTGCGCGGCACCGGCAGCGATGGCTTCTACAGCACGAGGAAACTCGGAGCCATCGGCGCGGACCTAGGGGCGGTGGCGGCGTTTTTTGACGAGCCGTGGACCCGGCTCTCGCCCCACCTGAGCGCGCCGGCCCAGGCCTGGCTGCTCAACCAGGCCGCCTTCCGCCTGCGTGCCCTCGGACGCCTCACCGAAGCCGTCGAGCCGATGCGGGTGGCGACGAATCGAGTCGAGGCCGCGAAGAATTGGAAGCAAGCCGCCATCGGGGCCAGCAACCTCAGCGAACTGGAGGTGACGCTGGGCCGGTTGGGCGAGGCGGTGGCCGATGGCCGCCGCGCCATCGAGTTCGCCGACCGCAGCGGGGATGCGTTTTGGAAGCTGGCCTGCCGCACCACCGCCGCCGACGCGCTGCATCAGGCCGGGGAGCGGGCGGAGGCCGGGGCCTTGTTCGCGGAGGCGGAGCGGATGCAGGCGGAGATGCAGCCGCAGTTCCCGCTGCTCTATTCGCTACAGGGCTTCCAGTATGCCGATCTGCTCCTGGCCCCCGCCGAGCGCGCCGCGTGGGGGGAAAGCATGAAGGATGAAGGAAGAATGATGAAGGAAGAGCAGACGCAGCCCGATTCATCCTTCATCCCTCATCCTTCGTCCTTGGCTTCCCCCCTCGCCGCCATCGCCGAGGCCGAGCGCCGGGTTGAGAAGTTGTTCGAGTGGCGGCTCCCCAGCGACTCGATCCTCGACATCGCCCTCGACCATCTCACCCAGGCCCGCGCCGCGCTCTACCGCGCCCTGCTGTCCCACAATTCCGCACTCCGCATTCCGCATTCCGCATTCGCCGAGGCTCTCACCAGACTCCGCGCCGCCAACTCGCTCGACGACCTCCCGAAAGCCCTGCTCACCGCCGCGTTCTACCACGGCACGCTGGGCGCTGATCCCGCCGAGGCCGCGCGGCTGCTGGACGAAGCGCAGCAAATCGCCGAGCGCGGCCCCATGCCGCTGTATCTGGCGGATGTGCATCTGCATCGCGCCCGGTTGGCCAGTATTCAGTCATCAGTGGCCAGTAATCAGTCTTCCGTCGCCAGTGGTCAGTCGGCGGCAAGTGGCGGAGCGTTTGCGGGAGTTGATCCCAAGGCCGAACTCGCCAAGGCCCGCGCGCTGATCGAGCACCACGAATATTGGCGCCGCAGGGAAGAGCTGGAGGACGCCGAGGCTGCCCTCCGGTAACCGCCCGCCACCCCGCCACCCGGGAGCGCGGCTCTCTGAGCCGCGTGAGTCAATTGACCATTCAGTTGGAAGGAGACTTGCGGCTCGGAGAGCCGCGCTCCCGGTCCACCGCCCGCGAGGTCCAACCGCATCCGGTTCTCCCGGTGCAACCCAAGCTACGCCTGCCGCCCGCTGAATCCGTTGGGGTCAGTGGACTCGTTCAAGGAATTCCCGCGTCCGGGCCTGCTGTGGGTCGCCGAAGAGCTGTTCCGGTGGGCCGGATTCCGCGATCAGGCCGCCGTCGATGAACACCACGCGGTCGGCGATTTGGCGGGCGAGCTGCATGTCGTGGGTGACCAGCAGCATCGTCATGCCCTCTTCGGCGAGTCGGTTCAACACCCCGCGGACTTCGTCGCGGAGTTCCGGGTCGAGCGCGCTGGTCGGTTCGTCGAGCAGCAGGACTTCCGGCTGCATCGCCAGCGCCCGGGCGATGGCCACCCGCTGCTGTTGCCCGCCGGAAAGCTGGCTCGGCAGATGGTCCGCGTGCTCGGCCAAGCCGACCTTCTTCAGCAAGTCGCGCGCAATGGGTTCGGCTTCGTTGCGGGATTTCCGCAGCACATGGAGCGGGCCTTCCATGACGTTCTCCAGCGCGGTCTGGTGCAGGAACAGGTGGAACTGCTGGAACACCATGCCCGCCCGCAGGCGCAGTTGGCGCTGCTGTTCGCGCGTCACGGTATGGCCGCCTTCCACGGTGACGCCGCCAATCGTGATGCGTCCGCCGTCGGGCGTTTCCAACTGGTTCAGGCAGCGGAGGAAGGTGCTCTTGCCGCAGCCGCTCGGGCCGATGAAGACGACGGTTTCGCCGCGGGCCTGTCGCAGGTCCACACCGCGCAGCACCGGCCGGGTGCCGAAGGTTTTGGTGAGCTGTTCAACGACGATCACGGTGCATCCTCCTTTCGATCCAGCCCGCGCCGAGCGACGCGAGGTAGCTGATGGCAAAGTAGATCCCGGCAGTCATCGCGCCGAGGCCGAGGTAGTCGCCGGTGTCGAGCGCGCGGATCTGGAATTCCTTGGTCAGCTCGACGAGTGCGATGACGGAGACGATGGACGAGTCCTTGAACATGGCGATGAAGTCGTTGGTGACACTGGGCAAACTGATGCGGAGCCCCTGCGGCAGGATGACCCGGCGCAGCGCCAGCCAACGGCTCATGCCGAGCGCGAGCGCGGCTTCGGACTGGCCCTTGGGCACGGCCTGGATGCCGGCACGGTAGTTTTCGGCCTCGTTGGCGGCGTAGTTCAGCCCGAGCGAGAGCACGGCAGCGAAACCGGCCGAGAGCCGCAGCCCGAGCTGTTGGGCGAGGCCGAAGTAGATGAAGTAAATCTGCAACAGCAGCGGTGTGCCCCGGAACACCTCAATGTAGGCGATGGCCAACCAACGCACCGGCGCGGCGCCGTAGAGCCGCATCATGGCGAGGCAGAGTCCCCAGACCACGGCCAAGACCATGCCGGCGCAGGTGACCCAGATCGTGGTCACGGACGCCCGCAGCAGGAGCGGCAGGTAGGTTCGCCATTCACCCCAGGCGGTGCGGCGTATGGCCAGGGCCGACGCAGCTTCGGGCTTCCAGTCCTTCAGCGTTTCCTGCTGCGGGTTCCACAGGCCGTAGCCCTGGTAGATGCGTTGCAGCGTGCCGTCGGCAAGTAACTCACCTATGGCTGCATCAATACCCCTGAGCAATTCCTCGTCATCGAACCGAATGCCTACCGAGTAGTATCCTTGTGCAAAAGGGGCTCCGGTCAGTTTGAGAGCCGGATTCAAGGGAACCCGATACTGGGCGATCGGCGTGTCAGTCAGCACGGCTTCGATTCTTTCCAACGCCAGGTCCGCAAAATAGTTCGCGTTGTCGGCGTAGATCTTCACCTCCGCGCCTGATTTTTCTGCAATCCGCTGGGAAGCCGTTCCCGAGAGGACTCCCACCGCCACGCCTTTGAACTCCTCCAGTGCAGCTCGGGACGAGTTCGTCCTTACCACCAACTGCTGCGCATAGAGAAAATATGGGCGGGACAGGGACAACTTGGCCAAGTTCTCAGCCGTCCGTTCAAAACCCGCGATGATGCAGTCGAAATCGCCTGCGGCCAGCGCCGGCGGGAGCATGTCCCAGTTGTTCTGCACGAAGCGGGCTTGCACGCCCAGCTTCGCAGCCAGAGCCTCGGCAAACTCCACCTCGAAGCCTTGCAGCTTGCCTGTGCTCGGGTCGCGGTTGATATAGGGAAAGCCGCCTTCCGCGTCATTTCCATAGCGCAAGACTCCCCGTGACTTGACGTCTGCCCAACCGTCCGCCGCCCTCACTCTGACGGCCCAAACCATAAGCAAACACAGCAAGAATCCTTTGCCACAAATCACGCGCACCTGCACGGATGCGTTAAGGGACATGCAACCCGCATTCACAAGGCAAATCTTCCCGCCGCCGGTGACGGAGTGCCCAACGGCGTTGACGATCCGGTTCGCGGCCAACCACCCTGCGCCCCACCAAAAGCATATGGCGCACCCTCAATCCGCTCCAATACCGTCAGTGCAACTTCGCAGCATGGAATTGGCCGATGTGCCCGCCGTGGCCACGCTGATGCACGAGATCATCAGGCTTGACCCCTCTTACATTTCGCATGGCGAATTGCAGATGGGAATTGGCACGGCCCCGGGAGTTTTGAGCGAGAAAGCCGAGGCAATCATCGCGGAAGAACTCGGAGACCAAATCAGGGGCGGCGCTGGAGGGATGTGGGTGTTGCTGGAGGAGACTCGGCTTGTCGGATTCATCTCCGCACGGGTGGAAGAGCAATTCCACAACCGCTACGGGGTCATTGCTGATCTGGGAATCGCACCATGCGCACGCCGCAAGGGCTATGGAACTCTACTCATGCAGGCCGCCCTCGCTTCATTTTCCGAGGGCGGCGCAACCCAGGCGTTTTTGGAATCGGGAGTCGCCAACCACTCCGCTCACGAATTCTTCGCCCGGTTCGGTTTTTCGACGTGCAGCAAGGTGTTGACGGTGACATTGCCCACAACGGGAACCTAGTCCCGACGGACCGCCAACTGGACTGGGAAAGGGTCGGGCAGCCTTTCGCGCCCGACCCCCGATGGGAAAATCACCCCACCTTGAGGTGACGAGTTTTTTGAGGAGTGAGCCGTTGGACTGCTGTCAGCGGAAGACCACCGCCTCAATCTCGTCCACAACTCCCTGCTCCACCTGCACGCGGTAACTGTAACCCGGGGCACACTCGAACGCCGGGATGGTCAAACGACGGGCGGGAGTCGTGGAACCAGCGGTGAGGGAGCCCACCAAGAACTCCGGTGACGAGCCATCGCTCAGCCAGGCCTTCACAACCACATCCCGAGTTGGGTAAGCTTTTGCGAGCAATACATTTAGGAGCACAGCGATGGAACCGTTTCCTAGATTTCGGTAGGTGGTGTCGGGACGAATGAGTCCGGCGCTCGGAATTCGTGGAATGGCTCCGGGCCCTTGGGCGCCATCGCGGCCGTCCCGCCCATCCAAGCCCGGGAGACCGTCGGCCCCGGGAGCCCCATCCGCGCCGTTGGCGCCAGTTGGACCTGTTGCGCCGTGTCGGACCAACAACTGCCATTCAAGCGTGCCGTCCGAAGCCCGCCGCAGGACCTCTAGTCCGGTCTCTGTCATAGCCACGTCGCCCTCGGTGTAGGCTTCCGTCGAGTTCCGTTCACCGCGGAAACTGCCCAGCAAAAGGAAGGTGGGCTTTGTATCCGCGGGCAGGTCGGAGCGCACAATGCGGGCGAAACCGCGATCCGTGCCCGTCTTGAAGGGCAACTTGGCAACACCCGGCGGCATCGATGTGGTCAGGACATATTCGAACGGACCATCCGGAGCGGATGACTTTTCGACAGTGATCTGCGACGGAATATCCGACTCGATTTGGAGCCAACCGGATTCGAGCGTGAGCGTGGCCGCCAGTGCGGCGCAGCCGAGCAAACTGAAAACGAGCAAGGCGTTCTTCTTCATGGGAGCATTGAGTTGGAGTTGAGGGGCTCCACCGTTTGAGCGGAGCCCCGGTTATCCTAACGACCACCGAAGCCGCAATTGATGACGCAGCCCAACGACTTCCAGGTTCCACAGGCCCGGAGCGCGCAGAGGGCCCATTTTATTTTGAACCTGACCTCTCCGCAGTCCTTCCAACACCGGGATTCGCGGATGCAGTTCACGAAGCAAACGATCACGGAGACTTTGGAGGTCTGGATGGTCCGTCCGTCGGCGCCAAGCACTAGATCCTCGGCGGATGAGCCTGTCAGACGACTGATCCCGGAACGGAATTTCTTACCATCACGGAGCCGCCATAGCACGAATTGGTTACCACTGCGGTCAGTGTGCAACCGCTCAATCCACAGGCTCTGAGTTGAATCCGTCAGTCCAATTGACTCCCGCCCGGCGTCCAGCCGCGTCGGAAGGTTTCCACGCGCGATCAATACCGCGCGGAGCGTGGCCGTTTCCCTTTCCGCGAGCGTTCGTTCCGATCGCGACTCGACCACCGACATTTCTCGGGCGGTCGGAGTTGGCTGGGCCGCAGCCGCCGCGGATGATTTTCCGGTGCCGACGCTGGCCAACGCCAACGTCATGACCTGGTTGCTTTGCTTTTCGCAATCGCAGCCTTGGCCTGAGACGTTGGCCGCTGTCTGCTTCACACCGTCACTGGTGCTCACTCCCTGGGCATTGGTGGCCAAAGCTAGGCCTAGCAACAACAGGCAACAGACTTGCCACATAAGCCACTCACTAGTGACGCGTAACGTTAGGAACAAGTTGGCTGGGTTCTTTCGTGAGGAACCAGCACTGAAAACCGGTTCGAGCCGCATCGGGGCCGAACTAGCCGCAATTTCCGCTGCTATGAGGGCATTTTGCATGGTATTTTTCAGTTATGCGAGCTACTACAACCGCAGCGGGCCCAATCAAAGAGCCCCCCCCGGCGCCACACAGCCTCGCGCTTGCTGGTGGCACCATCTTGATACACAATCGACCCTCATTCCGTAAACCACTCAAGATTGACCACAACCTTGACCAGCAAGAAGGGAGCATTCGAACGCCATTATGAAGCATGCAAAGACTTCAACGCCGAAAGACGAAGTCCCTGTGATTGAAAATTGTCCGTCAGGAAGTTCCTCGGAACCGGCACCCAAGCAAGACAAGATCGAACTGACGCCAATGTTTCGGCGCCTAGTAAAAGATGACCTGGCAGCAATACGCCGGCGTGAGCTTGGACTTGATCAACATGTTACCTCCTCCGATCGAGGCTTACTCAAGTGGATAATCGATAAATGCCCAGATGCTTTCGACACCTCGACATTAATAAAAAGAAACAATCATACCTCGATGCTTTCGAGGCTATTCTCGCAAGCTCCAAACAAAAGGAATTCGCTGGAAGAACATGACAAGAAGTGGATGAAGCAAATCTTGGGTGCGGATCGTCTTTGCGCGCTCACTCGTCAGGCAAATGAAAGTTACTATCTCTCTGACATTATCGATCTGCGTTTGCGAGGTTGGAGCTATGAGGAAATGGTCACGCAAATCTGGATGGTCTGCAAACAGATTGCCAAATGGACACCTGGAATGCTGTTTGAACCGGAGTGCTTGATAAATCCGAAGCATTTGGCAAAAGCCTTTGAAGCCGAACGCAATTCGGCTTGGTTTCTCATGGAGAAGATCAACGCTCAAGAATCTCGCGTGGTGGGATATTCACTCCACCTGCCTCTCCGTTTGGCATTATTTCAACAAGTAAAGGCGGGCAGATACATTGAGCACAACTTCACCATCAAGGATCTCGAACCACTTAAGCCAGGCGTGCCGAATTTCATCTATGCGTTTGAGGTAGCCGCGATTCCACAACTATACTCGAGCCTGCCTTCCAGCAGATTCTTTTTGAAACTGGAGAGATTCTTCCAAGATTTGGAAGACCGTGACTATCAGTTGAACTACATGGCCTCGGTCATAAGCTCCATCCCTGGTAGCTCCGATGTTGGGATAACATTGGCGAAACGAATGGGAATGAAACTCGGCGCAAAATACCAAGGATCTCCTGCCAAACATCCCTGCTTCGTCTATACACGTGAAGTCTGAACAAGCTTTTCCTGTTGAGAGTAGCCACGCTCAATCCACCTTCGATTTCAAGAGTGTGCGAGCGCGTTCACACTTCTCCGGATCGGCCAGCGCCGGGAGGAGCATGTCCCAGTTATTCTGCACAAACTTCGCCTTCACCCCGAGCCGGGCGGCCAGGGCATCCGCCAACTCCACCTCGAAACCCAGGAGCCGGTCGGCGTTCGTGGGATCGTGGAAGATGTAGGGCGCGCCGCCCTCGGCGTCGTTGCCATAGCGCAGTTCGCCGCGTTGCCGGAGGTCGGCCAAGGTATCCGCCCGGCCGGGCAGACCCACCACCGCCAACAGGGCGAGCAGCAAGCACCCAACCAACGGGATTCGGAGCCTAATCCCCCGCGAGATCGCGGCGGCAATCGGGCGGCGGCCGAGGCGGGGTTGCCTCGTGGGAAGGGCGGTCGGAAGACCACTCGTTTGCACAGGCCGCGATAAGCGGTCGCGCGGCCGGCAATACAAGCGGAATCTGTGTGCCGACCGAAATTCGGGCACTGGGGCGACCGCGGCTCGGGCGCCAATGGAAACGGGCTACCCCAGCGAACCGATCAGGACATGCCCGCGCGGGACGAAGCCCGCCTTCTGAAGCGTCCGTCGGGAGGCCACGTTGTCCGGACTGCACCGGGCCGCCGGCACGGCACCGAGTTCGTAGCACTCGCGCTTCAGTTCCTGCACCAGCCACGCGCCCAGGCCGCGCCGCCGGTGCGATTCCGGCACATCCATCCACACGTCACCGTAGGGCGGATTGTAGTGGAACAGGAGGCCGCCCTTGCCGACCGCGGTGCCGTCGAGCTCCAACTGCCACTCGCCCCCGCCCTGCCGCCGTTCACGGGCCGCGTGGATTTCGTCCAAGGGCGTGAGCCGGCGGAGCGCGGCACCCGGGCAGGCCAGCGTCGTCGTGAGCCCGTCACGAAAGACGATCCGTTCGCTCGTCACGTCGCGTCCGTAGAGCAGCGCCAAGTCGCCCAACTGTCCGCAGTGGGTCTGCGCCTCGACGAGCTTCACGCCACTGGCGGCCAGAAACGCCTCGAACAGTTCAAACGTCCGGGCCCGGGCGGCGGGCACCAGATAGAACTCGAACACGGTCGGCTTGCCGGTCCACGGCCCCGCGACGGCGACCTCGGCGAAACCTACCGCCACGTCGCCGAGTTGCACGCGATAGGTCACCGTCCAGCCTTGCCGCCGATGAATCTGGTCATGGACAATCTGGGCGTTCACCTCCTCGCGCAGCCGGACGCGGAAGGGGAGGATTTCGTCGGGCGTCACCCGTTGGATCGTTGGCTTCATCGCTTCCTCGGCTTGCGTTTCCGGGCCGCCGCCGCGGCCAGCACGTTGGCCTGCGCGAGCAGCAGCCCTGCCTTCACCCAGGCCGGCCGGGCGGTGGGCAGGTGGACCCGGGTTGCGCCGCGTTCGCCCCAGGCACCGTTGCAGGGCTCGAAGACGCCCGGCGCCTCCGCGATGAAGTCGCGTTGCTGTTCGGGGGTAAGCTGGAGCATGCCCCACGCGACGTCCGGGACTCCGAGCGTGGCGAAGATCCGCCCGCCCACCCGAAAATCGGGGTGGTCCATGTGCGAAGCCTCCACCGCACCGGGAACGGCCAGCGCGAGCCGGCGAAAATCGTCGGGGGTCACGGGCGGGACCATGGCGAGCCGGCCCGCGCCGGCAATCGTTCAGTCATTGCGCAATGCCAGCATCGGATCGACGCGCGTGGCGCGGCGGGCGGGCAGCCAGCAGGCCACCAAAGCCGCCGCCGCGAGCAGGAGCGTGGTGGCGAAGAACGCCAGCGGGTCGAGCGCCCGCACCCCCACCAGCACGGTGCCGAGCAGGCGCGTGACGGCGAAGGCACCGACCAGACCGACGACGAGGCCGGCGCCCGCCAACCGGGCGCCGTGCGACAAGATGAGCCCCAGCACGTCGCGCGGCTGTGCGCCCAACGCCAGCCGGATGCCGATCTCGCGCTGGCGGCGGTTCACCTGGAAGGACATCACGCCGTAGATGCCCATGAGCGCCAGCACCAGCGCGACCAAGCCGAGGGCGGTCAGCAGCGCGGCGGCGGTCCGCGGCAGCAGGAACGCCGGGCTGATGTAATTCTCCAGGGTATCGCCGGCGAAGAGGTCCACCTCGGGCGCGACCCGCTTCAGCGCCTCGGCCACCAGCCGGGCCGCGGCCCGCGGGTCGCCGGTGGTGCGGATCACGGCGGTGAGGTCGTCTTCGCCCCACTGGGCGGCCGGGGTCCACACGGCATAGCTCGGCGCCTCGCCCAGCGTGCGATACTTGCCTGCCGCGGCCACGCCAATGATTTCACATTCCCGGCCCCAGATGGTCAGCCAGAGCCCGAGCGGATCGCGGCCGGGGAAAAGGCGTTCGGCGACGGTTTGGTTGATGATGATGCGGTTGGAGGCGGAACCGTTGTCGTCGTCGCGGAACTCGCGGCCGGCCAGCAGCGGCGTGCGCATGGCGGCGAAGTAGCCCGGCGTCACGCGCCGGAGATGGGCCTGACGGTTTTCGCCGGGCTGGGCAGGCCGGCCGGGCACTTCCAGACCACCGCCGGCACCGCCTTCGAAACCCAGCGGCAGTCCCTCGGCAAAGGCGACGGCCTCGATGCCCGGGCGGCCGAGCAGTTCCGCGCGGAGCTGCCGGGCGAACTTTGCCGCCTGCGCCCCGTCGTAGCCATGCGCGCCGAGATGGAACCCGGCGAGCCAGACATTGCGCGGGTCGAAGCCGAGCGGAATCCGCCGGGCCGCGACGAAACTCCGCACGCAGAGGGCCGACGAGACGAGCAGCACGAGCGCGAGCGCGACCTGCGCGATGACGAGCCCGCGGCGAATCCAGAGGCGTCCGCCCAGGCCTTCGCTGCCGCGCGAGCCCTCGTTCAGTGCCGTGGTCAGCGCGGTGCCCGCGGACTGCCACGCGGGCACCAGGCCGAAGATGACGCCGGAACCGGCCGCGAGTGCGAAGGCCGCCGCGACCAGTCGCCAGTCAAATTGGACCGACAGCGACAGCGGCAGGTGGGTGGCCGGCGTGAAGGTGGTAAGCAGGTTGATGCCCCAGAGCGCGAGGACCACCGCGAGCCCGCCGCCGAGGCCGGCCAGCAGCAGGCTTTCCACGAGCAATTGCCGGATCAGCCGGGCGCGGCTGGCCCCGATCGCGAGGCGCACCGCCATTTCGCGCTGGCGGACCGTCGCGCGGGCGAGAAGCAGGTTGGCAAGGTTCGCCACGACGAGCAGCAGCACGAGTCCCGCCGCGATGCCGAGCGCCCGCAGCAACGGCAGGAACACGCTCTGCCCGCCCCACGGGCATTGCCAGAGCGGCACGACGCCGAAGGTGGTCTGCTTGCCGATGGCGGCGGGAAACTCCGCGCGCAGGCGCACCGCGAGGGCCGCGGCGGCGGCGTTGGCCTGGGCGAGCGTCACGCCCGGCTGGAGCCGCGCGACGGTATGGTAGGAGTTCCAGCCGCGTTTGTCCGCCGGCGCCCCGAAGCCAAGTTCCACCTGCATGGCCATCGGCGCCCAGAAATCGAACGCCAGGCCGCCGGTGATGCCCTTGAACGCGCCGTCGGCGACGCCAATGACCGTGAACGCGTGCCGGTTGATCAGCACCGTTTTGCCGACGACCTGCGGATCACCCAGAAACATCCGGCGCCAGAATCGTTCGCTGAGGACGATCTGCGGCGCGCTGCCGGGCTTGGTGTCGCTGTCCGCCGGGAAGTTCAACTGGCCGAGCACGGGCCGCGCCCCGAGTTGGTCGAAGTAGTTGGCCGTGACCATCTCCGCCCACGCCCACTCGGAACGGTCCCCGTAACGGACGTGCAGCGCGCTCAGGTCGGCGCCGACCGCGCCGGCAAACACGGACCGTTCCGCCCCCAGGTCGCGCAGGTTGGGATACGACATGGATTCGCCCACGCCCCATTCCGCCCGCATCACCACGGCGACGAGGCGTTCCGGTTCCCGGGTTCCCGGCACGGCATTGATGAGCACCGAGCGCACCCAGCCCAGGACCACCACGTTGGCGGCGATGCCGAGGGCGAGCGAGAGCACGGCGACGGCGGTGAAACCGGGTGACTTCAGCAACTGGCGGCAGGCGAAACGAAGGTCGTTCATGGGGGAAAGTCGCAGGAATTCAGCCCTGGTAGGAAAGGTCCACGCAGATGAGTTCGCGGCCGTTGTGCAGGTAGGCGCAGCGATTCGCGAAGGCCGGATGGCACCAGAGCACGTCCCGGCCGCGGGTGTTCTCGATGGGCTCCAGCAGCTTGGCCCGGCTGACGATGTCCACGCCCCCCGGTGACAGGCGTCCGACCATCAGCTCGCCGTGATCGGTCCAGAACCAATGCCGGTCGGCCTGTTCGACGATGAACGCGTGGGCGAAGAAGCCCGCCTCGCCGCCGAAGAGTTCCAGGCTTTCCCAACGACGGTCGCCGGTCCTGAGGTCGAGGCAGCGAAGTTCACCGAACGCACACACGCCATAGACAAAGCCGTCCTTCACCACCGGCGTGCTCATCACCGTGTGCAGCCCCTCGGTCATTTCCGACTGCTTCTTGCTCCGCCGGTTCCAGACCACCCGCGGCTCCGCTCCGGCCGCCGGCACCTGCAACAGGAGCGAACCCTGGTAGAACGAGGTGAGGAACATCCGGTCGCCGTCGAACCGCGGCAGCGCGATGGTGACCTCGGGCCGCTGCGGTTTGCCGCCCACGGGATAGGGATGAGTCCAGAACACTTCACCGTTCACCGGGTTCAGTCCGCTGATCCCGTCCGCATGCCAGAAGACCAACTGCCGTCGGCCCGCGACTTCGCGGAGCAACGGCGGCGCGTAGCCGATCTCGGTGGCGTTCAATGCCCGCCACAGTTCGCGCCCCGTGTCCTTGTGCAGTGCGACGATGGCGCTGTTGGTGCCGCCCACCGGCAGGATGAGCCGGTCGCCGTCCAACAGCGGATGCGCGGCGTAACCCCACACCGGCGGTTCGGCCTGGAACTGGGTCGCCACGTTGGTCGCCCAGACAACTTTGCCGGTGTCCGCCTCCAAACACTTGAGATCTCCCATCGCGCCGAGAGTGAAGACGCGGCCTCCGCTCACGAGCGGCGTGGCACGCGGTCCACTGGGATACGAGATGCGATATGGCGCGTCGTAGGTGTGCTCCCAGAGCGTGCGGCCGGTCGCAGCGTCGAGGCAGAGCACTCGTTCATTGCCCGGCACCTGCGGCAGCGACCGGTCACCCCGTTTGCGCTCGGCCGGCTTGCCGGCTTCGCGGTCGAGCAGGAACACGCGCCCATCCGCCACCGCCGGTCCGACATAACCGGCTTTCACCGGCACACGCCATTTCACCGGCAGGCTGTCCCGGTCGAAGTGTTCGATGAGTCCCGTCTCGCGCCAAACGCCGTCGCGCTGCGGCCCCATCCACTGCGGCCAGTCGTCAGCGTGGAGGTTCAGCGCCACCGTGAGCACGGCGACGGCGGTGAAGCCAGGGTTCTTCAGAATCTGGCGGAGATCGAAGCGAAGGTCGTTCATGGGACAAGGCAGAAGTGAGAACGCAGAATGCAGAACGGGTGGAGCCGGACGTGAGCGGTGAAATGGAAAGATCTCTTCATTCTGCATTCTCCCTTCTTCATTCGCTCCTCAACGCCTGCATCGGGTCCACGCGGGCTGCCCGACGCGCCGGCAACGCACTGGCGGCCAGCGAGGCCCCCAGCACCAGCAGGCTCACGCCGCCCAGCATCCACGGGTCGTGCGGCGAAAGTTCAAAGAGCTGGTTCGCCAGCAGCCGGCCAGTCGCCAGGGAAATCATCAGTCCGATCAGGACCCCGGCGACGACCAACCGCAGCGCCTGCGACAGCACCAGCCGTAGCACGCCGGCGGGACTCGATCCCAGCGCGAGCCGGATGCCGAATTCGTTCGTCCGCTGCGCGACCTGATAGGCCACGACACCAAAGATGCCGACCACCGCAATGCCCAGCGCCACCGCCGCGTAGGCCACGAGCAGGGTCATGAGGAAACGTCGTTCCGCCACCGTGCCGGCGACGATCTCCGCCATGGGCCGGACTTCGCTCCCGACGATCCGCGAATCGGTCTCCCGGGCGACCCGCTGCAGCACGGGCATGATTGCTTGGGCCGGCATCGAACTTCGGACGACCAACTGCGCCCCGCCGAAAGCATACTGCCAGTAGAAGCGGGGTTGTGGCTTCCCCTCCAGGCGCACGTCCCGCGTGTCCTTGACCACGCCGATCACCTCCAGCACCCGATCCGGATTGGACCCGACGGTGAACCGGCCGCCAATGGCCGACCGACCGGGGAACAGGATCTTCGCCGCCGCCTCGTTCAGGACTACGATCTGGCCGTAGCCCTCATCGTTCAGCTCGGAGTCGCGGAAGAAGCGTCCTTCGAGCAACGGCGTGCCCATCGCCTGGAAGTAATCGAAGGCGACAAACCTCGCCCCGACGACTGGGCGATCCGCTTCGGGCAGCGGATTGCCGACGACCTGAGGCCTCTCGTCGAACGTCCATTTCCCGGTGAGGGGCGCTGACGAGACGGTGCCGACGGCTTCGACGCCCGGCAGCGCGGCCAGGCGCTCGCGCAAGGTCCGATACATCCGGCAATTGTCGCCGTTCGTCTCGAACGAACCGGCAGTGGTGAGCTCCATCGCCACGACGGACTTTGTGTCGTAGCCCAAATCCTGTCCTAGCAGCCGGCGGAAGCTCACCAGCAGCAACCCGGCGGAGGCGAGCAGCACAAGCACCGTCGCGATCTGCCCCACCAGCAAGCCCTGCTGCCACGCGCGGATTTGCGGTCCGCCCGTCGCGCGGGTGCCACTGCGCAGGGAATCCGTGGCGTCGATGCGTGACAGTCGCAACGCAGGCAGCAGGCCGAACACAAACGCCGTCAGCAGCGACAGTCCGGCCGTGAAGGCGACCGTCGTTCTGTCGAGCTTGGTTTCGTGAATGAACGGCACGACCGAACCGGCCAGCCTGCGGATCACCTCGAGCCCGCCGCCCGCGAGGGCCAGGCCGACCGTTCCTCCGGCCACCGCGAGGAGCAGGCTTTCCGTCATGAGCGCCCGGACAAGCCGCCCCCGGCCGGCCCCGAGGGCGAGGCGCACCGACAGTTCCCGTTGGCGGGCGACACCACGGGCCAAGAAGAGGTTGGCCAGGTTGACGCAGCAGATCAGCAGCACCGCCGCCACGGCCGCACCGAGCAGCGGAACCCCGCGCAAGGTGCGGCCGAACACCTGTTCGCGAAAGCTCACCAGGTCAAAACTCCAATGGCGGTTCGTCTCCGGGAATTCCTCCGCCAACCGTGCTGATAGCGTGGCGAGCTCCGCCCGCGCCATCCGCTCGGAAACGCCCGGCTTCAGGCGGCCGACGCCGAGGAACATTCGGGCTCCGCGCGAAGTCCCATCTTCTCCACGCGGGCCACTCATCGGAATCCAGAACGGCTTCTCCCCGGCCCTTCCGACGCTGCCGCTGCCGGGCGATGGGGCCCGCACCACCGGGTATTGAAGTTCCGGCGGAAGCACGCCGACGATCTGCCGGGCCTGCCCATCAAGTCTGACGGTCTTGCCCAGCACGTCGGGGCTGCCCTGATAGCGGGACTGCCATAGTTCGTGGCTGATGAGCGCCACCGGGTCCCCGCGCTCGGCATCGGACGCCACCAACAACCGCCCCAGCGCGGGCAGCAACTTCAAGGCGGAGATCAGGCTGGGAGTTGCCCGCACTGCGGGCACGTTATCCTTTTGGTCGCCGTCCTCCCAGACCACGTCGTTCGAGCTGTCGGTCACCACCGCGGCAAAACTCTGCGTCAGTGCCCGGATGTCTTCCATGTCCTGCCACGAAACCTGGTTTTCGATGGCGCCCGTCTGCGTGTTCACCCGCTTGATCCACATCAGGCGGTCCTCATTCTCGTAGCCCAGCGGCCGGAACAGCACCGTCTTCGCCACGCTGAACACGACCGTGTTCGCCCCGATGCCGAGCGCGAGCGTCAGCACGGCCACGGCGGTGAAGCCGGGGTTCTTCAGCAACTGGCGCAGGGCGAAGCGGAGGTCGTTCATGGGGAAAGGGGGAAGTATTCAGTGATCAGTGGTTAGTATTCAGTTGGCGGAACTGCTTCTGGCGGTGGTTTCACTGGCTCACTGATTACTGAACACTGGTTACTGGTCTTCACTTCATTCACTCCGCAGCGCCACCATCGGGTCCACCCGCGTCGCTCGCCGCGCCGGCAGCCAGCAGGCCAGCAGCGCCACGACCGCCAGCAACAGCGGGACGAGCACGAACGTCAGCGGGTCGGTCGGCCGGACTCCGAAGAGCAGGCCCGCCAGGGTGCGCGAGAGGGCCAGCGCCCCGACCAAACCGAGGACGACCCCGGCCAGCGTCAGCCGCATGCCGCCGCCCAACACGAGGGCCAGCACGGCCCCTTTCTGTGCGCCCAAGGCCATCCGGACGCCGATTTCGCGCCGGCGTTGCGTCACCGCCTGCGACATCACGCCGTAGATGCCCACGACCGCCAGCAGCAGCGCTACCGCCGCAAAGCCGCCCAACAAAGTGGTGTTCAACCGGCGCGAGGTCGTGGTCTCGGCGAGGCGCTGCTCCATCGTCAGCAGGTTATGGAGCGCCTGGTTCGGCTCCACCGCCGCCACCACTCCCCGCACGGCCGGGATCATTCCGGCCGGGTCACCGGTGACGCGGACCACAAAGCTCAACGCGTCGCCCATGTCCTCGGGCACCGGGTTGTAGACCTCAGGCATGACGTCACCCGCCAACCCGCCCTGGCGCACATTGCTGACGACCCCCACCACCGTCGGCCAGGGCGCCGCGGCCTCCGAGCCCAGGAGCCGGATGCGTTTGCCCACCGCGCTTTCGCCGGGGAAGTGGTGCTGCTCGAACGCCTCGTTGACGATCACCGCCATCGCGGGCCGGCGCGCATCCTGCGGCTGGAACGCCCGTCCCTTCCGCACCGGAATGCCCATGGCGTCGAAGTAGCCGACAGTCACCGTCGGCCGCGAAGCCGGCCGCACGTTCAGCTCGCCCCGCCGAAGTTTGTCCACGTCGATGGGTGGCCGCCCCTCGATCTCCGCCAGGGCGATGCGCTCAAACGGAGTGAGCGGCAGGGAATCCGTCGCGGCCGCCGCACGCACGCCAGGCAGCGCCTGCAACCGTTCGACGACCTGCCCGACGAAGTTGAGTTTCTGGGCCGGAGTCCGCCCCTCCGGCAGCGTCACCTGGAACGTGAGGACATCCTCGGTCCGGTAGCCGGGACTGACCTCGGCCAGCCGCGCAAAGCTCCGGAGCAGCAGCCCGGCGCCGATGAGCAGCACCAGCGCCAGCGCCACTTCCCCCACGACAAGCACGTGACGGAGCCCGGCGCGAGACCCGCCCATCGCGCCGCGGCCCTCCTGCTTGAGCGCGCCGTTCAGGTCGGTGCGCCACGTTTGAAACGCCGGCGCGAGGCCGAACACCAGTCCGGTGGCCACCGATACGCCGAGCGTGAACGCCAACACCCAGCCATCGATGCCGATCCCGTGCAGCGCCGGCAGGCTGGTGCCGCTCCACTGTCCCAGCACCTGGACGCCCCAGAAGGCGAGCACCAAACCCATTCCGCCACCCACCAGGGAAAGCAGCACGCCTTCGGTGAGCAACTGCCGGGCAATCCGGAACCGGCCGGCCCCGAGCGCGGCCCGGACCGCCATCTCCCGTTGCCGCGCCGCGGCGCGGGCAAGCAGCAGGTTGGCCACATTCGCGCAGGCGATGAGCAGCAGAAACGCCACCGAGCCCAGCAGCACGAGCAAGGCTCCCTTCACCTCACCGACGACCTGTTCATGCAGGCCGACCAGGGTCAGGACGTGCGCGCGGCCGCCACCATCGCCTTCGTCCCCTTCGCCACCCCGTGTCGCCCGCGTAGCAGTGGACTCGACGCGCTGGGCAATCGCCTGCAATTCGGCCTGCGCCTGCCGCAGCGCCACGCCGGGCTTCAGGCGCGCGATGGCTTTGAGCAGCATCATGCCTTCGGCATGTTTCACGAAAGTCCCCCCGGTTTCACCCAGCGCCAGCGGTGTCCAGAGTTGGAATGGCTCGGGATAACGGAAGTCAGGCGGGAGGACGCCAACTACGGTGTAAGCCTGCTGGTTCAACGTGATCGTCCGGCCCAGCACCGCCGCGTCGCCGCCAAACCGGCGCTGCCACAGGCCATGCCCGAGCAGGACCGCCTTGGGGCCGTTGGGGGTGTCCTCCTCGCGGGTGAAATTGCGGCCCAACGTCGGCTGGACGCCGAGCAACGGAAAGAAGTCTGCCGTGACCGCGCCCGACACGACCTGTTCCGCCGCCCCGCTTCCCGAGAGGGTCAGGTCGCCCCCGGTATAGGCCGCGATGCGCGCCAACGACCGGCTGCGGGCCTTGACCTCGGCGAACGTGGCGCTGCCGAGCTCAGTGCCGGGGCTGCCCGACCAATCCATGCGCAGTTGCACCAATTGGTCGGGCTCGGGATACGGCAACGGCCGGAGCAACACGGCGTTGACCACGCTGAAGATGGCCGTGTTCGCCCCGATGCCGAGGGCGAGTGTGAGCACGGCCACGGCGGTTAAGCCGGGGTTCTTCAGCAACTGGCGCAGGGCGAAGCGAAGGTCGTTCATGGGGAAAGTCGGGGAAGCATTCAGTGGTCAGTTGGAAGAGTCACACCGAGGAAGAAAGGTTCACGGTTTGAGCGACTGTCTGGTTACTGAACACTGGTTACTGGCTTTCACTTCATTCACTGCGCAGTGCCGACATCGGATCCACCCGCGCCGCGCGGCGGGCTGGGATCAATGAGGCAAACAGAGCCACCAACAGCAGCAGGAGTGAAACCGCGGCAAACGTCGCGGGATCGGTCGGCCCGACCCCGTAAAGCAGCGTGGCCAGCACCCGGGCCAGGCCGAGGGCAACCACGCCGCCCAGCAGGATGCCGATGCCGACCAGCTTCATGCCCGAGCCCAGAACCTGATTGAGCACGCTGCGCCGGCTCGCGCCCAGCGCCATGCGGATGCCGATCTCGCGGGTGCGTTGTGACACGGCGAAGGCGATCACGCCGTAAAGGCCGATCGCGGCGAGCAGCAGCGCGCTCCCGGCAAATCCACCCAGCAGCAGCAGGATGAACCGGCGTTCGGCCATCGAACTCGCAAGCGCGTCCTCCATGGTGCGGACGTTGGCCACGGGTTGGCTGGAATCGATTTCCAGCACCCTCTTTCGCACGGTCTCTGCCAGTGCCAGCGGGGCGCCGGTGGTGCGGACCAGCAGGTTGCCACTGCTCAGGAAGCTGAAAGCCTGCGGCCGATACACGCAGGGGCGGGCGTCTTGCCCCAGCCCATGCTGCCGGACATCGCCGACGACCCCGACAATCTCCCAGCCCTCGTCGATCTTGCCGGTGGCCGCGTCCAGATGGAGTCGTTGCCCCAGCGGTTCCTGGTTCGGGAAATGCCGACGGGCTAGGGCTTCATTGACGATGACCACCCGGGGCGAACCGACCGTGTCAGACCACCCAAAGGGCCGGCCCAGACGCAGAGGGATTCCCGCTGCCCGGAAATAGTCCGGCGTGCAGAAATCGAAGTCCACCCCGTGGCCGTTCGGCGGCGAATCGGTTCTCCCGGCGATGGTGAATGTCGTGTCCATTGAACCGCCCCCCACCGGCCGCTTACCCACGACCCCGGCCGCTTCGACCCCGGGAATGGCGCTGATCCGTTGCAGCGACCGCTCGAAGAAGTCCGTCCGTCGCACGGCGTCCGGATACTTTTTCTCCGGGAGCGTCAGTTGCATGGTCAGGACGTTCCGCGGATTGATGCCCGGCGGGACGTGCGAAAGCCGGACGAAGCTGTTGAGCAGCAGACCGGCCCCGACCAGCAGGACGAGCGAAAGAGCTACCTCGGCGACGATCAGGCCGCTGCGGACGCGGTTCCGCGACCCGGACCCGGGGTTTCGCGCGCCGTCCTTGAGCAGGTCATTCAATGCGGATCGCGCCGTGTGGAGCGCGGGCATGAGTCCGAACGCCACTCCGGCGAGCAGCGAAACCATCACGGCGAAACCGAGCACCCGGAAATCGAGCCCGAGCTCCTGCGCGCGGGGCAGGTTCACGGCATCAAGGCCCCGGATCGCCCCGACGCTCCAGAAGGCAAGCAGCACGCCGAGGAACGCGCCCGCCAGCGACAGCACCATGCTCTCGGCCAGCAATTGCCGGATGACGCGCCATCGGCTCGCTCCGAGGGCAGCGCGCACGGCCATCTCTTTCTGGCGGGAAGCCGACTTTGCCAGGAGCAGGTTTGCCACGTTGCCGCAGGCGATCAGCAGCACGCAGCCAACGGCGCCGAACAACACGAGCAGGGTCGGCCTGACCTTGCCGGTGAGCTGCTCTTGCAGCGGCACAAGCGTCGTGCCCCAGCCCTGCTTCCACGCCGGATACAGCGGGCGGAGCCGTGCAGCCACGGCCGACATTTCATTTCCAGCGCGTTCAACCGTCTCGCCAGGCTTCAGGCGGCCGAAGGCTTGGAGCCAATGGGAACCGCGTTCATTGGCAGCACTGGGGCGGATCGCAATCGGGACGACGAAATCCGTTGGCCCCCACGGCAGGGCCCCCGGGGCAAGGACACCGATGACCGTGTGGTTTTGGTCATTGAGCTGGATCGTGCGCCCCACGACGGACGCATCACCGCCGAAACGGCGTTGCCAGAATCCATGGCCCAACACGACCACCTGGTCTTTGCCCGGCTGGTCCTCATCCGCCGCGAAGCCCCGGCCCAGGATGGGTTGCGCCCGCAGGATTTTCAGGCCGCTCGCCGACATTCCAAGGCCGCTGACGCGCTCCGGCTCCCCAGCGCCGGTGAGGTTCAGCTCACGGCCATCCAGGAGCGAAATGTCTTCGAGGACGCTGCCGTGTTCTTTCCAATCGAGGAAAGCGCCCGGTGAAGCCCAGTTCCGCTGACCGGGACCGGGAGCTTCCCACACTTGGACCAGCTGCCCCGGCTGGTCGAACGGCAGCGGCTTCAGCAACACCGCGTCCACGATGCTGAACACGGCGGTGGTCGCGCCGATCCCGAGGGCGAGCGTCAGCACAGCCACGGCGGTGAAGCCGGGGTTCTTCAGCAACTGGCGGAAGGCGAAACGGAGATCGTTCATGGGAAGGAGTTCGGTCTAATCGCCTTTCAACGCCACCAACGGATCAACCAGTGTCGCCCGGCGTGCCGGAATCCATCCGGTCAGCAGGGTCATCGCAAAGACGATGAGCACCATCGACACAAGCGTCAGCGGGTCGGCGGGACTGATGCCGAAGAGATAGGTCTTCAACGCGGCGGCCAGCACGAGCGCCACCACCACGCCCACGGCGATGCCCAGCGCGGCAAGTTTCATTCCGTCGCTCAACATGAGCCGGAAGACATCCTGCCGTTGCGCGCCCACGGCCGTCCGGATGGCGATCTCCGTCTGTCGCGACCCCGCCGCCAGGGAGAGCACGCCGTAGATGCCGACCGCAGCCAGCAGGCAGGCTGCAAGGGCGAACCCTCCGAGCAGGTTCATGGCGAAAATTCGGGAAGCTACGGATTCGTCGCGAATTTCCTCCAGGGTCTTCACGTTCTCCACTGACACGGTCGGATCGATGGCGCGAAGTTCCTTCTGCACCGTGGTTGCCAATCCCCGGGGATCGGACTGCGTCCTCAGGACGAGATGTTTTGAGAAGGCGCTCATCTGCCAGAACGAGACATACACCTCCGCTTCGGCCGCGTCGGTCAGGGCACCGGTGCGGGCGTTGGCGAGGACACCCACGATTTCAATGAGGTTGGTGCGGTTGCCGGGAAACCGGAGCTTCCGGCCCACGGCACTGCCACCCGGAAAGAACCTCTCGGCCGCAGCCTGGTTGATGATGGCCGCCCGCGGTGCGGGGTCGGCGTCCGTGTCGCGAAAGGTGCGGCCTTCGACGAGCGTGAGCCCCACCGTGCTAAAATAATCCGGCGTCACGGACCGTGTGGGCAAGACGAGACGATCCTTTTCTAAGGTGGATTCCGGCTGCCCATCAATCTCGAACCCGACATCCCAACGGTTGCCCGTCAGCGGCACCCCCCAGCCAAAGGCCGCCGATTTGACGCCCGGCAGTTGGGCCACCCGCTCGACCGCCAGCCGATGGAAAGCCACGGCATTGGTCCCCACCGAGGTGACGCTCATCGTCAGGACGTTCTGCGTGTCGTAACCGGGACGAATGTGGGCGAGTGAACGAACGGTCTGAATCAGGAGGCTTGCTCCCACGAGCAGGGCCAGCGTGAGGGCGATTTGAGCGGCGGCAACGCTGCCCAACAATCGCCGTTCCGCCCGACCGACGCTGGCAGTCCGGCTGCCGGCCTTCAATTCGTTGGCCGGATCGCGACGCAGTGAACGCCACGCGGGGAGCAACCCCGCCCCCAGGCCGGCCAGCAACGCCGCGCCCAAACAGAACAGCAGCACCGGCCAGCCCAGCCGCACGGCGTCCAGCCGGGGAATGGCCGGGCCCGCGAGAAGTTTCAAAGCATCCACACTCACCGAGGCCAGCCCCATGCCGAGCACACCGCCCAGCAGCGCGAGCAACACGCTTTCCAGCAGGATCGGTCGGCACAATTGAAACGACTGCGCCCCGAGCGCCGCCCGCAGCGCGTATTCGTGTTGCCGCTGCAGGCCGCGCGCGAGCAGCAGCCCAGCGGCGTTGCCGCACGCGATCAGGAATACCAGCGCCACCGCACCCGCCACCGGCAACAGCAGACGACGGCCCTCCTGATTCATCTGTGCCGCCAATGGCTGAACCTTTGCCGCGATGCCTTCGAAGTCACGGTCGGCCCGCGCCTGCCGGTCCGTCATGGCCGCGATCTCAGCCTGCGCTTCGGACAGCGTCACTCCCGGACGCAGTCGGCCGACGACATAGGCGTTGATTGATTTGAGGTTCCCCGAGATCCGGGCGGGCAGCCAGTAGTCCACCTTGGCATCCACGTTGTAGTTCGGCTCCTGCGCTACATTTGGCGACGGCAAAAAACGCACATCCGGCGGCATGACGCCCACGACCGTATGACGCCCACGCGAGCGGCTGATCTGCACGGTCTGGCCAACGATGTTAGGATCGCCGTTGAAACGCCGCTGCCAGAGATCATGCCCCAGGATGACCGTGGTGGCAGTGTCCGCCTGGATGTCCGAATCATCAAAAGCCCGCCCCAGCGCCGGCTGGAGTCCCAGCACCTTGAAGTAATCGGGCGCCACCCGCATTCCCTCGATGGATTGGCTGCCGTCGGGCAGCACCAAGAAATTGAACGTCCACCCGTAGGCGGCGAGCGCCTCAATCGCCTTGGATTCCTTCTGCCATTCCAACCACTGCACCGCCGACCAACCACGCGTGTAGCGCTGGCCATCGACGCGCGCCGGATTGATCAGCACCAGACGGTCCGGCTCCCGGTAAGGTGGCGGCGTGAGCAGCACTCCCTGAATCAGGCTGAACACCGTCGAGGTCGCGCCGATCCCGAGGGCGAGCGTCAGCACGGCCACGGCGGTGAAGCCGGGGTTCTTGAGCAGTTGCCGGAGGGCGAAGCGGAGGTCGTTCATGGTCAAAGAGTCTTTGCGAGCTCACTCAGTTCGAAGCGCCACCATCGGGTCCACCTGCGCCGCCCGGCGCGCCGGAAGATAGATTGAAATGGCCGCCACCAGCCCGAGCAGGGAGACCGAGGTCACAAATACGAACGGGTCATGGGCCTGGACCTCGAACAACAGCTTCTCCACCACCCGCGCCAGCAGGGAGGCCGCAACCAGCCCCAGGGCGATGCCGCCGAGGGAAAGCTTCATCCCGCCGCTCAAGACCATCCGCATAATGTCGCTCCGCTGCGCGCCCAGTGCGCCGCGGATGCCAAGCTCGCGGGTCCGTTGGCCGACGGCATACGAGATCACGCCATAGATACCGAGACATGCCAGAAGGATGGCCACACCGGCAAAGAGTCCCAGCAGGATGAGCGTCGTGCGGGGCCGGGAGATGGACCGTTGCACCGCTTCCTCCAGGGTCCGGATATTGGCGATGGGCTGGTCGGGATCGGTCGTGAGAATGGCTTTCCGCACGGCTTCCACCAGGGCGCCGGGGAGTAGCGAGGAACGGACCACCATCGCCGCGGTCGGATAAGGAAAATGGACCCGCGGCCCGAAGATGCGGGGACGCGGTTCCTGGTTCAGCCCCGAGTGGCGGATGGGCTTCACCACGCCCACGACTTCCCAAGTTTTTGGGCCATAGGTAAGCCGTTTGCCGAGGGGGTCCTCCTCGGGGAACAGCTGGCGGGCAACCGTCTCGTCAATCACCAGCACCGGGAGTGCGCCGGGGAGATTGTCGGTCGGAACAAAGGTCCGGCCGCGTTGCAGGCGGACTTGCAAGGCCGAGAAATAGTCACCGCTGACAAAGTCGTCCTGCACACCGAAGGCCGCGATCTCCGGCCGATCCGGCCGCTGCACCGAGCTGCCGCGGCCTCGGTTGCTGAGCGGGAGGGTCGTGGCCGCGCCGACCGATTCGACACCAGGCAAGGCCTTGATCTTCTCCGCGAGTTCTTCGAGGAGGCGTTGCTGGTCCTCGGGACCGGGATACTTCGACTTCGCCAAAGCCAGGTCAAAGGCCAGCGTCTGGCGCGGGTTGAAGCCCGGATCCACCTGCAGCAGCCGGACGAAGCTGCGGAGGAACAGCCCGGCCCCGATCAACAGCACCAAGGTGAAGGCGACCTCCGCGACCACGAGAACCGAGTGCGACCGCCGTTGCGTGCCGGACTGAGTGCTGCGGGCCGTTTCCTTCAACTCGTGGCTGGCAGGGCGACGGCCGGCGCGGAGGGCGGGAAGGATGCCGAAGAGTATCCCGCAGCCGCCCGCTACCAAGAGGGAGAATCCCGTCACCGTCAGGTCCAGGGATGGATGCAGGATCCGCGGCACCATGCCGGCCAGCAGCTTGGGCAGCAGCGTGATCCCGGCGGCGGCGACCACGAGGCCGAGGAGGCAGCCCCCGACTGACAGCAGCAAGCTCTCCACCAGGAGCTGGCGGATCAGCCGTCCCGGGCTGGCGCCGAGCGCCGAGCGGATCGCCATCTCCCGCACGCGGGCGTTCCCGCGGGCGAGCAGGAGATTCGAGACATTGGCGCAGGCAATCAGCAGCACCATGCCGACCGTGCCCAGCAGCAGGAGGAGGGTCGGGCGAACGTCTCCCGTCAACTCCTGGTGCATCGGAATAACGTCCACGCTCCAGTCCTTCTTCCAGGACGGGTATTCTGCCGCGAGCCGTTGCTTGAGGGTCCGCAGTTCAGTTTGGGCCGTGGCCAAGGTGGTGGTGTCGCTCACGCGGCCAATCGCGCCGCAGCAATGGTAGCCGCGCTCCCATTTGATCGTCTCGGTGTCGACGTCGAAGACGAAAGGCACCAGAAACATCGCGTCGTCCTGCATCAACGCGCCCGGCGGCAGCACTCCAATCACCGTGTAAGAGATTTCGTTCAGGACAACGCTCCGGCCGACGACATCAGCAGCTCCGCTGAAGCGGCGTTGCCAGAACGCGTGCGCCAGCATGACCACGCGGTTGTTGCCGCCCCGTGCGTCCTCGCCCGAGAGAAAGTCCCGACCTAAGTTAGGTTGGACACCCAAGGCCGAAAGATACTCGGTGGACACGAGCAGCCCAGCCACATGCTCCGGCGTGCCTGCCCCTGTCAGGTTCAACCGAACATCCTTGTAGAGCGCAACCTTCTCGAAGGAGGAACTGTGTGCGCGCCAATCTTTGAAGACGCCACCGGAAACGGAGTTCCGTCCCCCGTTCGGCATGGCCTCCCACAGATTCACCAGTCGTTCGGATTGGGGATAGGGCAGCGGCTTGAGCAGGATAGCATTCACCACGCTGAAGATGGTCGTGGTCGCCCCGATCCCGAGCGCAAGCGTCAGCACAGCCACGGCGGTGAAGCCGGGGTTCTTCAGCAACTGACGCAGGGCGAATTTGAGGTCGTTCATTGCGTGTAGAAATCTGAAATCCGTCACTCACTCCTCAACGCCACCATCGGGTCCACCCGCGCCGCGCGCCGCGCGGGCAGCCAGCAGGCGAGCAGCCCCATCAACGCCACGAGCAGGCAGGTGACGCTCAAGGTGAACGGATCGGCCGGGCTCACTTCGTAGAGCAGGCTGCGCAGAATCCGGCTGAGACCGTAGGCTCCCGCCAATCCCAGCACTCCGCCAAAGAGCACCGGTCGCATGCCATGGGATAGCACCATTCCGAGGACGTCTCCGCGCTGCGCCCCAATGGCCAGGCGGATCCCGATTTCGCGGGTGCGCTCGCCGACCATGCACGACAGCACGCCGTAGATGCCGACCAGCGCGAGCAGCAGTGACAGTCCGGCGAAGCACTGCATCAGCCAAAGCGCGAAGCGGCGGGACGCCAGCGACTCGGCGACGAGGCGGTCGAGCGAGCGGACATTGTGAACCGGACAACCCCGATCAACGGACGCCATCGCTTCCCTCACCACCTCCAGGCTTTGCGCGGCCGGAGCCTGGCTTCGGCCAACGACCGTGATTCCCGAGAAGCATTGCTGGAACAGCGGGCGGTAAGCCTCCGGTCGCGGCGGCACGTCCAACCCCGAATGCCGGATGTCGCTGACAATTCCAACGACCTCGCATGGCTCCGGTCCGAAGTCGGGACTGCCAATCTGCTTTCCCAGCGGGTTGAGGCCGGGGAAATACTTCCGCGCCAATGCATCATTGATGATGACCACTGGCGGCGCGTTGGTGTTGTCGCGTTCATCGAAGAAGCGCCCCTGCGCCAGCGCGATTCCGATCGTTTGGAAATAGCCCGGACTGACGAGGCGCAACCCGGCAGTCGGCCGGTCCTCAGGTCCCGCAGGTAGGTGCGATTCGATGCCCGTCAGGGCGATGTCCATGTTGGCGCGCCCGCTGTCCAATGGCAGCCCGTCCACCGCGGCGAACGATCCCGTCGCGGGTCGATCGGCCAAGCGGGCCAGCAGCGCCTGCACGGCGGCGATCCGGACCAAGCCCTCGGAGTAGTTCCGGCCGCTGAGCGCTACGTCGGCGGCGATGATCTGCTCTGTCCGAAACCCCGGATCGACGGCGCTCAGCCGCCAGAAGCTGCGCAGCAATAATCCGGCCCCGGACAGTAGCACCGTCACCAACGCCACCTGGGCGACGACCAGCGTGGCGCGCAGGCGATTCCCGCGGGCGCCATGCGTTCCGCCGCGAGTCTCCTGCTTCAATCCCAGGCTCGGATCCCGACGCCAAAGCCCAAGGATCGGTGCCAGGCCAAACAGGCCGCCGACGAGCAACGAAGTCAGGAACGTGAAGCCCAATACCCACCCATCCAGACCGATGTCTCCCGTGCGCGGCACATCGGCCGGGATCAGCCCAACGATGACCCGTAGGCTCCAATGAGCCAACAGCATGCCCGCGACTCCGCCCAAGCAGGCAAGCAACAGGCTTTCGGACAGAAACTGCCGCGCCAGCCGGAGTCGGTTGGCCCCCAGCGCCACTCTCACCGCCACTTCCTTCTGTCGGGCGGCAGCCCGCGCCAAGCTCAGGTTGGCCAGGTTGGCGATGGCGATGAGGAGGACCAGTCCCACCGCACCGAAGAGCAGGAGCAAAGGGCGTTTGGCTTGCCCGGCGACGACATGGTCGAACGGCTGCACCGCAACGCCCCATCCGGCATTGGATTCCGGATGCCGCCGCGCCTGTTCCAGAGCCAGATTGGTCATCTCGACTTGGGCCTGCGTGAGCGTGACGTTCGACTTGAGGCGTCCCAACACGAGGAACGCGCGGTAGCTCCGCTGCTTCGCCAGCCCTGAATTCACGGGCAACGGACGCCAGAGATCACTCTTGGAAAAACCGCTGTCCCACCCCTGCACACCGGCGGGGTCAAAGAGCCTCAGCTTCGCAGGCATCACCCCCACCACCGTGAACCTGCGGTCTCCGAGAACGACGGGTTGATTCAGGACGGCCGGATCGGCGGCAAATCGACTGCGCCACAGGCCTTCGCTCAACAGCACCACATCGCCGGCGCCCGGAGCCTCTTCCTCCGGGAGAAACTGGCGTCCCAGCAACGGTTGGACACCCAGCAACGGGAACAAATTGGCAGACACGGAGGCGGCATGAACCATTTCACTGCCGGCCTGGCCCACCAGCGGCGTCGGCCCCAGCACCATGGCCCCGGCCAACTCCTCGAACACCGAACTCTGCTCGCGCCAATCGGAATACGCCGCGAGGGAAGCGGCATGTCGACCCCAGCCCTGGCGAGGATTGCTTTCGCACACCGCCACGAGCCGCTCTGGCTCAGGATACGGCAACGGCCGCAGCAGGACCGCGTTCACGACGCTGAAGATCGCCGAATTAGCCCCGATCCCGAGCGCAAGCGTCAGCACCGCCACGACGGTGAAGCCGGGGTTCTTCAGCAACTGGCGCAGGGCGAAGCGGAGGTCGTTCATATTTGATGGCTGGCGGCAAATTCCAGCGCACAACGAAGCGCAAAACCGGCACAGCCGAGGGAGGTGGAGTGCTTCTTCATGGCGCCCTTTCCTCCTTCATTCGCTGCGGAGCGCGGCCATCGGGTCCACCCGTGACGCCCGCCGCGAGGGGAGGAAGATGGCCAGCGAAACGATCGCGGCCAGGGACAGGCAGGCGGCGATGATGAGCCCCGGCGGAAACGCCCCCACGCCAAAGAGCGTGGACTGCATCGCCCGGCCCGCCGCCCACGCACCGGGCACGCCGATGGCGAGACCCACCAGGCACAGCCTGGCTCCATGGCCGAAGAACTGTGCGAGAACCTGTCCCGGTTGGGCGCCCAAGGCCATCCGCACGCCGATCTCGCGCCGCCGCTGGCTCACCGCATAGGCCAGCACGCCGTAGGTCCCGAGCGAGGCGAGCAGCAGCGCAACTCCGGCAAACACGGCCGCCAGCACCGCCGGGGAACGACGCGCCACCAGACTGTCGTCAATGCGCGACTGGACCGGGCGCAGGTCGTCAATGGGCATCCCCGGATCACATTGTGCGACGGCTTGTCGGATCAGGGGAATCATCGTGGCCTCCGGCAGCGAGGAACGCACCACCAGCGAAAAGGACTCGGGCCACCGAACCCCATACGGGACGTAGATTGCCCCCTTGCCGTCGGGTTCGGTGACATTCGCCTGCTTGGTGCTGGCAACCACCCCCGCCACCGTGAACGCATCGACGGGATCGAACTCCGGCCCGAGGGCGACACGCCGCCCGATGGGGTCACCACCCGGCCAGTAAAGCTGCGCGAAGGCCTGGTCCACGATGCACGCTCGTGGTTGACGGTGGCGGTCGGCAGCCGCGATCAGCCGCCCGCGCAGCAGCGGGATGTCCAATGCCCGCCAGTAATCGGGGGTGACATCCAGCCGATGGTGGGCGCGAAGGCTTTTGTCGCCACGGGGCGCCCACCCTTCGACGGCGATGGCGTTTTCGTTTTCGTTCTGACCTGCAGTGAACGGCAGCGAGCTGTTCAAGGCGACGTGCGACACTCCGGGCAAGGCCTGCACCGTCGTGACCAAGCGGTCCACGAACGCCAGGCGCAGCGCCTGATTGGTGTAGCCGCTCCACGGAAAGGCGATGCGGCCGGAAACCACATGGGCGGTGCTGAACCCCACCGGCGTTTCCAGCACGCGCTTCAGGCTGAGACCCAAAAGGCCCGCGCCGGACAGCAGCACGAACGCCAGCGCGACCTGCGCCACGACAAAGCCGTGATGCAACCTCTGCGCGCCCCGGCTGGCTGTGCCACTGCGCGTGGCCAGCTTCAGCCCCTGAGCCAGCTTCACGCTCAGGCTGAACCCGGTCAGGACCAGCGCCAGCAGCGAACCGACGAGCGAAGTGATGCCGAGCCCCGCCAGCACCAGTCGCCCATCAAGCCGGATGGTTCCACCCAGGGGAAGTTGCTCCGCTCCGAGCGTCGAGAGCACCCGCAGCCCGCCCGCGCCGAAGAGCAGCCCGATGGCCGCGGCCCCGAGCACAAGCAGCAGGACCTCGGCAAACGCACCGCGCGCGAGCTGCCAGCGACCGGCCCCCAGCGCCTGTCGCACCGCGATCTCCTGCACGCGTCCACTTGCACGGATCAGCAGCAGGTTGGCCAGATTCACCACCCCGATCAGCAGCAGAAAACCCACACCCACTTGCAACAGCACCAGCGTGTGTTTCACCTGACGCACATGGTCCCCATGCAGGGAGGCGACCTGGGCACGGTATCCGGCCTTCTGGATGAAATCCTTGATCGGGTCGTCCTCCAGTTGATGCGCATTAAAGGCATCCATCTGCGCTTGGGCCGTCTGCCAGCCGGCTCCCGGAGCGAGTCGAGCGATCATGTTCCAGTCCAAGTTGCTATGGCGCTGTGCGGGCAGTCGGTCTTTCGGGTCATGCGATGCCGGACGAAAAAACTGCGGACGGCTGGACAGGAACCGGAAGCCGCGCGGCAGCACGCCAATCACCGAAATCCGCGCGCCATCGTTGTCGAAAGTGCGCCCGATGACATTGGGATCGGCGTTGAAATGGCCACGCCAGAATTCATCAGTGAGGACGGCCACTTCATCCGCGCGATAGGCAAGATTCTCCTCCCGGAACGGCTGCCCCAACGCCAGCGGCACGCCCAGCGTGGCGAAGAACTCCGGCGACACCCGCATCGTCGGCACCCGCCGCGGATGGCCTGCTTCTGCGACAATTACGCTCGACTCCTGGTAAATGGAGACGGAAGCGAACGCCTGGATCGCGTCGCTCCGGCGGTCGAAGTAACTCGCCAGCGAAGACGAAATCCGGTCGATCCCCGCGCTGGGATAGCGGTTGAAGACGATGGCCAGCCGCTCCGGCTCGGCAAAGGGCAGCGCGCGCAGGAGAATCGCATCCACCACCGCCAGGATGGTGAGGTTTGCGCCCAGGCAGATGGCGAGCGTCAGCACGGCCACGGCGGTGAAGCCGGGATTCTTCAGCAGCTGGCGGAGCGCGAAGCGGAGGTCGTTCATTACTCACTTCTCCAGCCACCCGTCGCGCAGGCGCACGATGCGGTTGCCGTAGGCGGCGTTGGCCTCGGAATGGGTCACCTGGATGACGGTGGTGCCTTCGTCGTTGAGCTTCTTGAACAGCTCCATGATCGCACGGCCTTGGTCGGAGTGCAGATTGCCGGTGGGCTCGTCGGCGAGGAGCAGGCTCGGCTTGGCGATGACGGCCCGGGCGACGGCGACCAACTGCTGCTGGCCGCCGGAAAGCTGGGCAGGAAAAAGGTCTTTCTTCCCGACGATTCCGAACCGGTCGAGCGTGTCGGCGACCAAGGCTTCTCGTTCCGACTTCCGGATGTCGCGATAGGAAAGCGGGATGTCGAGGTTCTCGGCCACGGTAAGGTCATCGAGCAGGTGGAACTGCTGGAACACGAAACCCACGGAACGCTTGTTGAGTTCGGCGCGCTCCCGGGGCTTGAGCGCATGGACCGGCTGGCCGGCGAGAAAGTATTCGCCCGTCCAGACGCTGTCGTAGAGGCCGAGGATGCTGAGGAGCGTGGACTTCCCCGCCCCGCTGGGGCCCATGATGGTAACAAAGTCGCCTTCCGCGAATTCCAGGCTGACCTGGCGCAGCACGTAGGTCGGCGAAGGTTTGGTCGTGAAGGATTTTTCAATCCCGCGCAGCTGGATCAGCGGAGTCACGCGGCCTCCTTGAGTTCATCCACAATGCGCCCGTCGAAGAGGTGAATCTGCCGGTCGGCGTGCTTCGCGAACCGGGGGTCGTGCGTGACCATGCAGATGGTGGCCCCTTCGCGGTGAAGCTGCCGGAGCAGGTCCATCACGGCGTCGCCGTTCTTGGAATCGAGATTCCCGGTGGGTTCGTCCGCGAGCAGGATGCTCGGCTTGCCGCCAAGGGCGCGGGCGACCGCAACACGCTGTTGTTGGCCGCCGGAAAGCTGGCTCGGGTAATGCCGCAACCGGTGGCTCATGCCGACCTTCTCCAGAGCTTCCATTGCGCGTTCCTTGCGTTCACCCGCGCTGAGTCCGCGATAGGTCAGGGGCAACTCGACGTTCTCGAAGACGGTGAGGTCGCCGATGAGATTGAAGCTCTGGAAGATGAAGCCGATCTCGCGGTTCCGGATGCGCGCGCGCTCCGAGTGGTCGAGGTTGGCGACCTGGTTGCCATTGAGCACGTAGGTGCCTTCACTGGCCGTATCCAGCAGGCCGAGGATGGCGAGCAAGGTAGACTTGCCGCAGCCCGACGGGCCGGCGATCGAGACGTATTCGCCCTGCGCGATCTCCAGATGGATGCCGCTAAGCGCGTGGGTTTCGACCTCGTCGGTCAGGAAGACTTTCTTGATGCCTTCGAGGCGGATGATGGGAGAGGGAGTGGACATGGCTGAGGTCAAAAAAGCAGTGGTCAGTATCCGGTGATCCGTCGTCAGTTGAGGCGGAGTTTGTTGTGCGAGTCGTATTGGCTCATGTCGTTGAGGATCACGGTGTCGCCCACGGAAAGGCCCTCGACGACTTCGATCAGGCTCACGGAGCCTCGGCCCAGTTTCACGGTAACCCGTTCGGCCCGGCTGCCGTTTTCCGTGAGCTTGAACAGTCCGACCGTGCTCTCGGGCTGCCCCTGGACGGGACGCCCCACGAAGAGCACGTCGGACAGCCGCTCCAGCTCGACGGTGCCCTCGACACTGAGGTCGGGCCGGGCGCCCTTGGGCAGCGGGCCGTCCAGCTTCACCTCGACGAGCACGGTGCCGTTCTGGACCGCGGGATCGACGCGCACCACATGCCCCGGGACGATGCCGTTGCGGGTGTCCACCTCGACCTTTTGGCCACGCGTGACGTCCTTGGCCTGCGTCTCGGCGATACGGATTTCGGCCTTCAGCCGGGTCGGCACGACGACCTTGGCCAGTGTCGCACTCGGGGCGACCCGTTGGCCGCTCTGCAACACCTCACGGTCGCCCAACTGGCTGAGCACCCCTTCGATGCCGGCCTTCACGAGGAGCCCCTCGACCTGGCGGCGCCGCAGATCCCGCACCGCGCGGAGTTTTTCCACGTCGGCTTCCTGCACGGCGAGCTGCGACTTGGCCGAATCGGCCGTGAACTTAAGCCGCTTCTCCTCGATCACAACGCGGGACGCCAAGTCTTCAGCCTTGGCCTTGGCGCGTTCCATTTCGAGGCCCGGCACCAAGCCGTCCTTGGCCAGCACCTCGTTGGCGCGGGATTCGAGCAGGGCCTGCTTGGCGTCGGCCCGGAGCGACACGACGGCGGATTCCTGGGCGAGGCGTTCGCTCTCAAGGGTCACGATGAGCTTGGCGAGCTGGGCATCGGCTGCCTTGGCCGCCCATTCGGCATCAAAGGCCTGCTGCTTCAGCTCGGGGTTGCTCAGCTCGAGGACCACGCTTTCGGCCGTCACCTCGGCGCCCGGCTGGATGAAGACGCGTTCCACGGTCCCGCCCGTCTCGGCCTGGACGAACTGAATCTGTTCGGGCACCAGCGTGCCGTTACCACGCACTTGCCGGAGGAAGTCGCCGCGCTGCACCGAATTCGTCCACAGCGTGCCGCGCTCAACTGACGGCACGGCGGGTTCCAGCCGCGCGAGGAACACGGAAACGAGGGTGAGCAGTCCCACGCCGAGGGCGGACCAAAGAAGGCGGCGGCGGCGGCGTTGGCGGGCGAGATCAGGGCGGGCGATGTCCATACCGGTGCTGGCGGGTGTGAAACCGGCAACCGGTTTCACCACCGACACCGTCTCGGATGCGTCACCCGACCCGTTGGAAGCAAGGCGGTTCATGGCTCAGACGGTCACCCGAAACAGGTCGGCGACGAGCGTCGCGAACTCGGGCCAATGGTCGACAAAGCGGGTGAGCCCGCGGGCGTGGTTGGCGAAGGCGAACCCAACGGCTCCCACCAGCAGGAGAAACAGGGTCAGCTCTGAACGATCGACACCGTGGTCACGGGCACAGAGCGGCGACCGCTGCCGGGGTTCGGGCCGGCGTTCGGGCATTCCGGGCGATGGGAATTGATTTCGATTCATGAGCTGGGCGGTAACGGTGTCCGAAGGTGTTCGGCGATCGGGCCGACCCGGACTGTAACGCAGCCGGGATGCCAGCTTTCATGCCTGCGCAGGAACCGCGGAATGCGTCGATTTGGGCGCAAATCCGACTTCCATCCACGAGGGAGCGGATGCGTGAAGGACGCGCGTGTCCGGAAATGGGATTCAGCCGTCCCGAAAATGGGACAGACCGGTCACCCAGTTGGCAAACAGACGCGGGCGACACAGCCGGAGCGGTCGGCCCGATTCTCCAAGGTCAGGGAACCACCGTGGTTTTCGGCGATCTGCCGGCACAGGGTCAGCCCGATGCCGCTACCCTTGGGTTTCGTCGTGAAGAACGGCACAAACAGATTGCCAGGATTCGCAAGCCCTGGACCGGAATCGCGAAGGGTAATTTCGACCCCGCCAAGTGTCGCCTGCCACGAAAGGCTGATTTTTCCGGGAGGGAGTCCTTCTTCCGCGGGCAATTCAAGCAACGCTTCGGCGGCGTTACGGAGGAGATTGATCAGCAGTTGTTCGACCTGGTCGGGATCCGCGAGGAGTCGGATTTCCGCGCCCGGGCTTACCGCGATCGGAACCCGAGCCTCCATCACCACGACCCGCCGGACCAAGGACGCCAAGTCCACGGGCTGGGGGCGCGGCGGCGGGAGCTTGGCCAGGCGTGCGTAGGCATCCATGAACCGGGTCAACGCCGCCGCCCGGCTAGAGATAACCTCCAGCCCGCGGCGGGCATCCTCCTGCCAGTCTGGCGGCAGCGGATCACGTGACAGGATGGTTTCAACGCTGCCCGCAATGCTCTTGATCGGCGCGAGGGAGTTGTTCAATTCATGCCCGAGGACCCGGACCAACCGCTGCCAGGCCTGTCTCTCTTCCTCCCGCAACGCCCGGCTGAGGTCGGTCAAGACCAGTAGCTGATGCCGACGCCCGGCCTGTCGAAACGCGGACCGCCGCACCCCGAAACGTCCGACGGCACCCGGAAACGTCAGCGGCAGCGTCGCCGAGGATTCCCCCGCGAGGCAGTCGGCCAGGCCCAGTTCCAGCGCGGTCCGATCCAGCAACTGTTCAATTGGCCGGCGCAAAAGATTCTCGGCGGATCGGTTGGCCAGGCGCAGCCGCTGCTGTTCGTCGAATGCGAACACGGCTGCATCGAGCTCCTCCATGACCGTGCGCAACAGCGCCGTGGCCTCAAGGGCGCCCAGGCGCTGTTCGCGCAAGGTTTCCGCCAAGGCGTTCGCTTCGATCAACACTTCCCCCAGCGCATCGTCCCGCACCGCACCGCGGGCCCGGGTCGAGAAATCGCCCTCCCGCAATCCGCCCAAAAGATTGGCCAGCGTCTGCAGTGGAAATACCACGCGATGCACGAGCACGGCCCCGCACCGGAGCCACGCGGCACCAATCAGGAGCGTAAGGGTCCAACGGAGTTTCGGGTCCGACTCGCCCAGCCACAGCAGCCCCAAGGCGACACCGGCGCCCGGCAAGCCCACCGCGAAGGTCAGCCACTTGAGTCGGCGTTCAAACTGCAACTGGGGTTTGCTCACGGGTTGGCTGAATTCAGACCGGAAATCGTAGGCGCCGCCCCGGGGCGCCCGTATTCCCTTCAAAGGCCATGCTTTTCCAGGCGGCGATAAAATGCACTCCGGCTAAGACCCAACTGTTCGGCGGCTTTCATGGCATTGCCACCGCAGCGCGCCAACGTTTGCCGGATGAGGAATCGTTCGACGTCGTCCAGGCTCATGTCTTCCAGGCGGGGGACACCTTCCCGGGCCGGTGCCAATCCGAGGTCGGCGGCCCGCACCAAGGGGCCATTGGCCAGCAGGACCGCCCGCTCCACGGCGTGGCTCAATTCACGGACATTGCCCGGCCATGGATGGGACCGGACCGCCGAAATCGCGGCCGGCTCAAACCCGGCCACGTTCTTCCGATGGCGAACCCGCTGCTGCTGAAGGAAAAATTGGGCTAGCGGCTCGATGTCCTCCAGCCGGTCCCGCAAGGCAGGAAGACGGATCTCAATGGTGTTCAGACGAAACAACAGGTCTTGGCGAAAGCGGCCCGCCGCAACTTCCGCCGTCAGATCGGCATTGGTTGCCACCAGCAGCCGGACATCTGCCTGCTGCGTCCGGGAAGACCCCACCCGCTCAAAGCTGCCCGTTTCCAGGACCCGGAGCAGCTTGGCCTGTTGGCTGAGCGGAACATTGGCGATTTCGTCGAGGAAAAGAGTCCCGCCTTCGGCCATCTCGAACCGCCCCACCCGGTCCGCTTTGGCATCGGTGAAGGCGCCGCGGACGTGACCGAACAGCTCGCTTTCAAACAGGGCTTCGTTCAGGCCTCCCATGTTGACCGAAACAAACGGACGGTGGGCCCGGCCACTGGCGCCATGCAACGCCGCTGCAATGACCCCCTTGCCGGTGCCATTCTCACCCGTAATCAGCACGGTGGCATCTGATGGACCAACCCGTTCAACCAGGTCCAGCACCGGTCGCATCGCCGGCGCCTCGGCCACGAGAACCGCTCCCGGTCGGGTCGCCGCGTTGGCCGCCGCCAGCCGTTCTCCTTCCTTCAGTGCCCGCCTCAACGCGAACTGATTGCGCACAATCGCCAGCACCCGGGCATTTTCCCACGGTTTCTGGATGAAATCGCGCGCGCCGCGGCGCATCGCCTCCACCGCGACTTCCACGGTGGCCCAAGCCGTCATCACGACGACGGGCAGCGTCGGATCGATCGCCGGAACCCGGGCCAGCAGGTCGAGCCCTTCCCGTCCACTGGTCGTGTCCCGGGTGTAGTTCAGGTCGGCGACCAGCAGGTCAAACTCCCCGTGGGATATTGCGGCCAATGCAGCCTGCGGGGAGGAAACCATTTCGACCAGCCACCCCTCGGACTTGAACAGTAGCCGCAGCGCTTCAGCCACGTCCGGTTGGTCGTCGGCAATAAGGATTCGCGCAGGACGGGTCATCAATGTGCGCGGCGTTGTGGCTGGCCCGGTGCGATCAAGGCGAGCCAAAAAGCAAAACGCCCGGGCAACTGCCCGGGCGTTTCAAGGTGCGAAAGAGCTCTCAGTCAATGACTTCGATGCCCATGTTGCGGGCTGTTCCGGAAATCATCCGGACCGCCGCGTCTTCGCTGTTCGCGTTCAGGTCGGCGGACTTCAGCTTGATGATCTCCAGCACCTGCTTGCGGGTCACCTTGCCCACCTTGTCCTTGTTCGGTTGCTTGGAACCGGAGGCGATGCCTGCGGCCTTCTTCAGCAAAACCGAGGCGGGAGGCGACTTGTAGGCGCAGGAGAAGGACTTGTCCTGGTATACGGTGATGATCACCGGAATAACCAATCCTGCCTTATCCTTGGTTGCGGCGTTAAACTCCTTGCAGAACGCCATGATGTTGATGCCCTGCGAACCCAGCGCCGGACCAACCGGCGGAGCCGGATTGGCCTGACCGGCCGGAATCTGCAATTTGACTGTGCCCGTAACTTTCTTGGCCATGAGACTACTTCTTTGATTTGAGGCGGTTGCTGACGTCGCGCAGAGGCATCACGACTTCTCTACCTGCCAGTATTCGAGTTCAACGGGCGTTTTGCGCCCGAAAATGTCCACAGTCACCTTAAGCTTGCCCTTGTCGGCTTCGATCTCCTCGATGACTCCGGTGAAATTGAGGAACGGTCCGTCGTTGATCTTCACGGTTTCCCCAACTTCGAAATTGACCTTCGGCTTTTCCGCATCCGCGGAGTCGCTGACCGTTTCCTTGATGGACTGAATTTCCTCGGGTTCCACCTCGGCGGGACGTTCCCCGCCGATGAAACCGATGACACCGTCAATGCCCTTGATGAAATACCAAGGCTTCTCCATCAGCCGCCGGTTTTCGTCCAGCAACGCCATGTCGATGTAAAGGTAACCCGGATGAAGCTTCCGATTGGTAACCGTCTTCTTCCCGCCCCGAACCTCCACGACCTTCTCGACCGGAAGAAGCACTTCGCGGATGTAGGGTTCCATCTCATCCAACTTCAACCGGCGGACGATGGAATCCCGAACCTTCTGCTCTTTTCCCGCGAGAACGTGCAGCGCAAACCACTTGAAAGTCATGGCGTCTTGGAAGGTTAGAGGATGGCGCGGACAAATTTCAGCACCACGAAATCGGACACCAGCGTAAAGACGCCCAAAATGCCTATGATTGTCAGGATCAGCATGGTCGTCTGCCACAGTTCTTCCCGGCTGGGCCAACTGCATTTCCGCAGTTCGTCCCGCACGGAAAGCACATAGGCCGACAGCTTGGCGAGGTAACCTGACTTCCAGAGGAAGCCAAAAACCACGCCAACCACGACCACCCAGACCAGAAGTTGAATGTAAAATTGCCTCACAAATGCCTTGGCGGAGGGGGAGGGATTCGAACCCCCGGTGGGCGTAAACCCACAGCGGTTTTCAAGACCGCCGCGATAGACCACTCTGCCACCCCTCCGCGGAGTTTGGCAGGGCGTGAGGGACTTGAACCCCCAACCAACGGTTTTGGAGACCGCTACTCTACCAATTGAGCTAACGCCCTGTCGAATCGACCCTCTTCAAATACCACAAAAAAGTGGGGAGGCCGGCAGAAGTCCGACCTCCCCATGAAATCGAGAATTAGACCAGCACTTCGGCGACACGACCGGCACCGATCGTGCGACCGCCTTCGCGGATCGCGAAACGGAGACCCTTTTCCATCGCGACCGGCGCGATCAGTTCGATGTCGACGGAGACGTTATCGCCCGGCATCACCATTTCGACACCCTGCGGCAGCGTGACCGTCCCAGTGACATCCGACGTGCGGAAGTAGAACTGAGGGCGATACTTTGTGAAGAACGGCGTATGGCGACCACCCTCATCCTTGGTGAGGACGTAAACCTCAGCCTTGAACTTGGTGTGGGGAGTAATGGAACCCGGCTTGGCCAAGACCATGCCGCGCTCGACATCGTTCTTGGTCACACCACGCAGCAGCACGCCGACGTTATCACCCGAAGTCGCGCTATCGAGCAACTTGCGGAACATTTCGATGTCCGTGGCCGTGGTCTTGCGGGTGTCCTTAAGGCCAACGATTTCGACTTCGGACATCTTGAGGAGCGTTCCGCGCTCCACACGACCCGTCACCACCGTGCCGCGACCTTCAATCGTGAACACGTCTTCGATGCACATCAGGAATGGTTTGTCGTTCTCGCGGACAGGCTCCGGAACAAACGTATCAAGCGCCTCGAGCAGGTTGGCGATGGCCGCCTCGCCCTCGGGAGTTCCCGCGATGGCCGCCGTGGCTGAGCCACGAACGATCGGCGTCGTATCGCCAGGGAAACCATATTTGTTCAGCAGGTCGCGGATTTCCATCTCGATCAGCTCGAGAAGGTCAGCATCCGCGAGGTCGACCTTGTTCAGGAAGACAACAATGCTGGGAACACCAACCTGACGGGCGAGCAGGATGTGCTCACGGGTCTGGGGCATCGGGCCGTCCGCCGCGCTGACCACCAGAATGGCGCCGTCCATCTGCGCCGCACCCGTGATCATGTTCTTCACATAGTCAGCATGGCCGGGGCAGTCGACGTGCGCGTAGTGGCGCTTGGGGCTTTCGTATTCGACGTGGGAGACGGCGATGGTCACCGTCTTGGTCTCGTCGCGGACGGTGCCGCCCTTGGTGATATCCTTATACTCAATCATCGGAGCCAGGCCCTTGCGGTTCTGGACTGCAACGATGGCAGCGGTGAGGGTGGACTTGCCGTGGTCAACGTGGCCAATGGTGCCCACGTTCAGGTGCGGCTTAGTGCGCTGGAAGTTTTCCTTAGCCATGTGACTGACGTGTTAACTTGTTCTCGATTTGTTCTGACTCAATTGCTGCAAACTGGAGCCCGCGACCGGGCTTGAACCGGTGACCTCGTCCTTACCAAGGACGTGCTCTACCAACTGAGCTACGCGGGCTTCGCTAACCGGCTATCACCCCGATTCGGGCGACAAAAAATCAAGCTTGGCCGTCCACCTTTCGGCGGCGACTAAACCGAAACTTTGCCTGCAACTCGGTTGAGGCGCGGATTGATAGGTGGGGGGCAATTGAGTGTCAACGCGTTTTTGCCGCCAAGTAACCTTTTGCACTCCAACAGGTCGTGGTCGGCGACGGTTGGGACACAATTTTTGCCAGCAGTCCGACGTTCGTCCAACCTCTCTCCATGAAATCCGTCGCCATTCTGGGTGCTTCCACCGACCGCACCAAATTTGGGAACAAGGCGGTTCGCGCTTTCCGGGACCGAGGTTTCCGCGTTTATCCAATCAATGCCAAGGTGTCGATGGTGGAGGAAATCGCGGCGTTTCCCTCGGTTCAAGCCCTGCCCGTCCGGCCCGAGATTGTGTCGGTTTACCTTCCTCCTGCAGTGCTGCTGCAACTGCTTCCCGGCCTGAGTTCCGTCGGGTTTGGCGAGCTCTGGCTCAATCCCGGAACGGACACGCCGGAGGTGCTTTCCGCCGCCCGTGAACTGAAGATTCCGGTGGTTCAGGCATGCTCATTGATACGACTTGGAGTCAATCCTTCCGACTATTGATCTCCGGGCGATGGAAACGGCGCACAAACGACGAGCGGTCCAGAATACTGCGGATGAGGTTCGTTACCTCCGCCGCGCCCTCCAGTTGGCCAGTCGCGCCCGGGGCGAGACTTTCCCCAACCCTCTGGTCGGAGCCGTCCTCACCCGAGCCGACCGCATCATCGGCGAGGGCTGGCATCGGCGGGCCGGTGCGCCGCACGCCGAAATTGAGGCTCTCAAGGACGCAGCGAAACGGGGTGAGCCAACGCAAGACTCGACGCTCTACGTCACGCTGGAACCCTGCTGCACTCACGGCCGCACGCCGCCTTGCACGGCTGCCATCATTCAAGCCGGTATTAGCAGAGTCGTGGTCGCGGCCACCGACCCAAACCCCGCGCACGCGGGACGCGGCTTCGCCCTGCTTCGCGAACGTGGAATCGAAGTGTTGACCGGAGTATTGGAATCCCAAGCGGCGCAACTGAATCCAGCCTTCAACCATTGGATTGTCCACCGAACACCTTGGGTGACGCTCAAGTCGGCGATGACGTTGGACGGGAAGATCGCCACGGCGGCCGGCGAATCGAAATGGATCACAAACGAACGATCACGTGCCGAAGTTCTCCGCCTTCGCCGGGAGTCCGACGCCATCTTGGTCGGCGTCAACACCGTCCTGTTGGACGATCCTTCCCTGCTCCCCGCCCCACGGTTTATCCGGCCATTTCGGCGGCGTATCGTGCTCGATTCGCGTGCGAGGACGCCGCTCAGCGCCAAGCTGCTTACCGATTCCGAGCGGAACCAAACTCTCGTGGTCGTGGGCGAGTCGGCCCCAGCCGCCCGCGTCTCCGCCCTCCGGCAGCGGGTTAATGTCATCGTTGCCCCGGTCACAAAATCCGGCCTCAATCTCCCGTGGATCATGCGCGAACTCGGGCGCCTGCCCGTCACGCACTTGCTGGTGGAAGGCGGCGGCGAAGTCCACGCCTCGTTCCTGGCCGCCGGACTAGTCCACCGCGTCGCGCTATTTTACGCCCCGAGGATCTTGGGCGGCGCCGAATCCCGCCGGGCAGTCGCCGGCGAAGGCTTCGGCTCGCTTCTGGTAGCGCCCCGACTGGTTGATTGCCGCACCCGTCGGTTCGGTGCGGATTTCCTGCTGACCGGCGATATTCAATCGCCTTCGCCCAAGGTTGGGTAATGCAGGCGACGTATGCGCTTGTCGTTTCGCCCGTTTGAATCTTCGCTCCGTCGCAAATGTTTACCGGGATTGTGGAGGAAACGGGTATCGTCGCGGCGATCAAGCCGACCGCGAACGCCATCCAGCTGACCGTCCGCGCGCAGGTCTGCGCCCGTGGGGTCAAGCTCGGCGACAGCATAGCGGTCAACGGCTGCTGCCTGACCGTGACAAAGCTACGCCGGACCAAAGCAGGTGCTACCCTGCAATTCGACCTGCTGAAGGAGACTTGGGAACGCACCAACCTCTCCGCCACCGCCCTTGGTGCCAGCGTGAACCTGGAGCGGGCGCTGGCAGTCGGGGATCGGCTCGGCGGGCATTTTGTAACCGGCCACGTCGATGGAACCGGCGTGATCACCAGGTGGGAACGCAGCGGTGCCGACCACGTGTTGGAAATCAGCGCCCCGAAGGAGGTGCGCCCTTACCTCGTCTTCAAAGGCTCGGTAGCAGTCGACGGGATCAGCCTCACCGTCGCGGGTGTGACCAAGGCCGGCTTCCGCATTTGGATCATCCCGCACACGCTCGCCAAGACCGCCCTCCGCGAACGCAAGGTCGGCGATGCCGTGAATCTCGAAGGCGACCTGCTCGGGAAATACGCGCTGTCGAAAACGCTCCGTCGGTAAACCCGAGTCCGGGCAACACCGCGACCAAGGACTACCAACGTTTGCTGGACTTCTTCTTACCTGCCTCCGCGGCCTTGAGGGACTTTTCGTCGTCCTCGTTCATCCGGCGCTCCAGCTCCTGGATGTTGCCGGAATTCTGGCGCTGCTGGTTCGTCAGATCTGCCAAGTCCTGAGGTTTAGGCAGAATAGTCGGGCGGACCAAAATCATCAGCTCGCTCCGTTTGCCGGAGTCAGCCTTGCGTTTGAACAGGTTGCCCAGGAGCGGAATGTCCTTCAGGTAAGGCACGCCTGAATTGCTGGTGGACTTGCTATTTTCGAGGAAGCCGCCCAACAACACGACGTCACCACTGCGCACCGTTACGATGGCATTGGCCGACTTGTTGGAAGTCGTCGGCGGAATTTCGCTCGCCGGATCGGGAGTGCCGTCCACCGCATCCACATTCTGGGCGATCTCCATCACCACCAGATTGTCCGGCGTGATGTAGGGGGTGACATCCAAACCGATACCGACGGGCAGTTGCTGGTAGGTGAAGCTCGTCTGCCCGCTGAAAGCAAAGCCGCCCTGGCGGAACGGGATCGAACTGCCGACAAAGAAACTCGCGGGGACCGCGTGCGACGTGATGATGCGCGGGCGTTGCACCACGTCGGCCCGGCCATCGCCGGCCACCGCGCTGATTGCCACGTCCCAGCTCTGACCCAGTTGGGCGAAATATCCCACGCCGCCACCGTTCGGATAGGACACCGTGTTGGTCCCCAGGAAACCTAGCGCTCCTTGCAGCGGATTTGCCGTGCCGGACGAGTTGTTGACCACACCTCCGCCTTTGACATCGGACGTCAGCTGCTTCGGCCGCTGACCCGCCGCCACGCCGAAGTTGAAGTCGTTGTTCAGCGACACGTTCATCACGATGCCCTCGATCAACACCTGGGGCAGCAGCGTGTCCACTTTCTCCAGGACCTTCTTGATCATCGCCATGTCCTTCTTGCTGGCATAGACGATGAGCGAATTCGACCGTGGGTCGGGAGTGATCTGGGCGTCGGTCACCAGGGTTTCGACCTGCGCGCCCTGCCCGGCTCGGCCGGTCTGATTGACCCGCTGCTGGAAGGTCGTTCGCGGCGTGGTGCCGACCGGATTGACGGCGTTTTGCTGGGGCAAAAGCCCGTTCTCCGCCTCCAGGGCGGCCGTTTCCTCGGAGAAAGGCGTGAAGCCATTGTTGAAGCCGCCCCCGAAGCCGCCGCCGTTGAGGCCGGAATTCCGACCCGCCCGACCGGAATTGTTGAATCCACCTCCCCGGCCCCCACCAAAGCCTTGCGAAGCGCCCCGGCCCTGGCCTTGCCCTAGTGCGCCCCCGCCCAGCCCGCCGGCGCCACCAACGCCACCCGCAGCGCCGCCGCCACCGCCGCTGATCACGCTATTCATCGTCGCGGAAATGTCCTCGACCCGGCCGTAACGAATGGGAATCACCTCGAGTTCCCAGTCCTTCTCCACCTCCACGTCGATCTTCTTCAGCACCTCCAGCATGCGCTTCACGTTGATGGCGTAATCACGCAGGACCAACGTCTTGGTCGTCGGGATGCCGATGATGCCGTTCTGGTTCTTCGCGAACTGCTTCACCGTGTCCACGGCATCCTGCATCTCGACGTGCTTGAGCTGCACCACGTGGGTCACGAACTGGCTGGCTTCGGCGTAGTCCTTTCCTTCCCGGTCGCTGAACTTGGCACCTTCGGTCATCGCCTGGGCGGTCGGCACCATCAGGACCGCCTTCTCCCCGGTCGGAATGGAGGTGACTCCGTTCAGCGCGAGGATCGTGTCGAACATTTGCAGCCGTTCGTCCGGCGTCAGGGTCAGTCCTTCCGGAATGTTGAAGTCAATCTGGGTCTGCAACGGCAAGTTCTGCCCCCGCAGCACGATCCGGCCAGCCGTCTCCTGATACATGCGCAGGAACTGGTCGAGGGGCATCTTGTTGAAGCTGATGATGCCGCCTTCGTCGTCCAGTTTCACCGCCACGTCGTTGGTGTTGGACCCCGCCGCTGTAGGCGCTCCACCGGGAACGGCCGGAGCCGCCGGACCGGCCGCTTGGGCACCGGCCCGCGGACGGGCCCCGGGCAAGGTTGGGAAAGCCGGTGGTGGCGTCCCGGCGGCGTTGGTGGTCGTCCCGCCGGGTCGCGGGAAATTTCTGGGCAGGGCCGCACCGCGCGCCGCCCCGGTCGCGGGCGCCGGGGTGGGAATCGGAGTAACCGCGGGTGCCACCGCGGGAGTCGCGGGCTTCACCGTGGGCAGCGGCACCGCATCGGGCACCGGCGCCGGGACAGGCACTTCCTGCGGGACGGCGGGGTCCGCGGGCGCCGGCTGGGGCGCGACCACGGCGGGTTCGGTCGGCGCCGGGTCTTGGGCGGCCACGCGCAGGCCAAGGAGGCCGGCGATCAGGACGGGCAACAGCAGTTTCACAACGTTCCTTTTACTTCTTCACCGCGGGGCGGTTGGTGGACGCCCCGGGCGCCGGCACCTTGGTTTGGGCCGCGTTTGCCGCGGCGGGCTTGGCCGTCGTCGGCTTCGCCGCGGGCGGCGGAGTGGCCTTGGGTTTCTTCACGAAGCTGGCGGCCACCGACATCTGGCCGGAGAGTTTGGTCTGCGACGGATCGAGGCGCAGGCGGGTTATGTCCTTCACGCGGATCATCGATTCGTCGCTGCCGAGCGCATACAGGAAGTTCACCAACTCCTCCTCGCCGGCGACGAAGTCCAAGGTCAGCACGACCTCGTCGAAGAACTGGTTGGTTTGGCCGGTGCGGACGTTGGACGGGGTCAGCCGGTTGACCGTGACACCGTGCGTCGAAGCCTGCGTCCAGACCGTGGACTGCACCCGGCTGGACTGCTCGGCCTCGATGACCTCGGCGCCGGCCTTCTGCAGTTCAAGCCGGCGTTTCTCGTAGGCGTCCTTCTTGCCGATTTCCGCGAGGAACCGGCCGTTCTGGGTCTGGAGCTTCCCCATCTCGTTCTCGACCGGGGTCCATTCCTTGAAGTAGGGCCAGACGAGCCAGTAATTCAGCACGAGCGCGACCAAGATGAGACCGCCGAGGACCGCGCGGCGTTCCTGCGGCTGGAGATTGAGCCGGTCGAGCCAGTTCATGGGGCCTCCACCTTCCTGAGTTCGGCCTTGATGGACCAGGTGGCGCCGGAAGTGGTCGCTCGGGTCGCGTCCACCCGTTCCACCGAGACCTTGGCAAACAGCGGCTGATCGTTGGCCTTGGTCTCCTGGAGCTTCTTGCTGTAGGCCGTGACGTCGGACTGGTTTTCCGTAGGCACCGTGCCGCTCAGGTCGAGCTGGGCGCCCTTGCGGAAATCGAGCTGCGTCAGGGTCATGGTGGAGGGCAGTTCCTGCACGGCGGCCTGCCAGGCGTCGAGCGCGGCAAACTTGAGCCCGACCTGTTCCTGGAGGACGGCGACCTGCGCCTTGAGCTGAAGCGTGTTGGTGTATTGCCGGCCCAGGCCGACCGCGTTGCCCTTGAGTTCGTCGAGTTGGTATTTCTTCCAGTTCAACGCCCCGAGATAGACGAACACCAGGAACAGGTAGGTGACGAACACACCGCCCAAGGCGCGCATCCACACCCGGTCCACGAATGCCGCCCGCTGCCGCGCCGCCGTCTCTTCCGGCACCAAGGCGGTCGGCTGGGACTTGAGCCGCGCGCGAGCAGACGCCGCGGCCAACACGCTGCGGTCGGCGCGGGCATCACTCTGCACGGGTTGGCCGGACCAATCCTGCAAGGCCGCGGTCAGGACCTCCGCATCCTCGGGTCGAACGCGCAGTTGGACGCGCGGCAGCTGGGCCAACCAGCCTTCCAGCTCCCCGGCCCACGCGGTCTGGTTCAGGCAACTGACCAAACTAGTAACCAACGCGGCGCCGGCCGGCAGTTGGAACAGGGAAATATCACGCCAGACACCACCGATGAACCAGCCGACGAGGGCCTGGGCCGAGGTGACCTGCGCCTCAACGAAGACCCACACGCCGTCGCCGTCCGGGCGGACGCCCCGGAGTTCGCGGAGCAATGGCACGTCGAAGCCGTCAACCAGGTAGCTGCCGGCGGCGACGTCGCGCAACACGGTTTCCACGCGGTCCCGCGGCGCGATGGTCACCAGGGCGGTTTGCCCCGCGCCGTTGGGATGCGGGATGCTTTCGGCCGCCCACACGATGTGGGTTACGGGCAGCGGCGAAATCTTCTCCAATTGGAATTCCACCATGCCCAGCAGTTCGGCCGGGTCGCCGCTGGGCAACTGCACGGCGCGGATGAAGGCGTGTTCGGCCGGCAACCAGCAGAGGTCCAACCGCGGCCGCAGCAACGTGTGCCAATCCTTGGCGACCGCCTGCTTGGGCAGGGCCTTGCCCGCCTCAAGCTTCAGTTCACCGGTCGGCTTCAGCGAATCCTTGCCGACGGAGAATTGCCACAGCCGGCGTCCCTCGGGCGTCACCTCGAGGACATTGCAGGTCTGGTAGCTGGGCGAACGGGACTTCATTTGCCGAAGGTCTCCTTTTCGCCGATCAGCGCCTTCACGTGCTCCTCGCTCTGCGTGACGCGCAACACTTCCTCCAGCGTCGTCACGCCGGACTTCACCTTGCGCCAGCCGTCCTCGCGCAGCGTCCGCATGCCTTGGTTGCGCGCGGCCTGGGCGATGGTGGACGCATTGGCCCGGTTCATCACGAGCGGCCGGATCGCCTCCGTAACCATGAGCAGTTCGTGGATGCCGGTCCGGCCTTGGTAGCCGAGCTGGCGGCATTCCTCGCAGCCCAAGCCCTTGAGGAACGTCGTCTCGGCGATTTCGTGCTCCGGGAAACCGCACTTGATAAGGTAATCGCGATCCACCTTCTGCGGCACCTTGCAGTGTGGGCAGATGCAGCGAACAAGCCGCTGGGCCATCACCGCCTCCAGTGACGAGGCCACAAGGAACGGCTCAATGCCCATGTCGATGAGGCGGGTGAAGGCGCTCGGCGCGTCGTTGGTGTGCAGCGTGCTGAAGACCAAGTGGCCGGTCAGCGACGCGCGGATCGCGATCTCGGCGGTCTCCTGGTCGCGAATTTCGCCGACCATGATCACGTTCGGGTCCTGCCGCAGGATGTGCCGGAGCCCCATCGCGAAGGTCAGCCCGATTTCGCCGCGGACGGGAATCTGGTTGATGCCCTTCAGCTCGTATTCGACTGGCTCCTCAATGGTGATGATGCGTTTGGTGACCGAGTTGATGGTCGAGAGGAACGCGTAGAGCGTCGTGGACTTGCCGGAACCGGTCGGGCCGGTGACCAGGAAGATGCCGTGCGGCTTGACGATGACGTCGCGGATCGCTGCGTCCTCGTCGGGCGCGAAGCCGAGCTTGTCCAAACCGAAGAAAATCTTGCCGCGGGTCAGCAGACGCAGCGACACGGATTCGCCCCACACGGTCGGCACCGTGGAGACGCGGATGTCGATCTCCTCGCCCTTGATCTTGACGTTGATACGGCCGTCCTGCGGCAGGCGTTTCTCGGCGATGTTCATCCCGCTCATCACCTTGATGCGCGAGATGAGCGCGGCCTGGTAGCGCTTGATCTGCGGCGGCAGCGGTGTCTGGTGCAGGATGCCGTCGATGCGGTAACGGATGCGCAGCTCGTCCTCGCTGGGCTCGAAATGGATGTCGGTCGCGCGCTCCTTGTAGGCCTCCCAGATGACTTGGTTGACGAACTTGATGACGCTGGCGTCCTGGTCGTCGCCGCTGATCTCGCGATCATTCGCGATTTCCAGCTCCATCGGCTCGTCCTCGGCCATCTCGTCGAGGGTCTCCGCGCCTACGCCGTAATACTTCTTCAGCGCCTTCTCGATCTCCGTCTTCGTCGCCAAGGCAAACGCGACCGGCCCGCGCGCATCGAACTGCACCGCCGCCTGCATCGCCGCGTCGAACGGATTGTGCGTCGCGACCTGCAGGACGCCATCCTCGAACTTCACGGGGATGACCGTGAACTGGAAGGCGACCTTCGTGGAAACCTTCTTCCGGACCTCCGGTTCGACCGCGATCTGGCCGAGGTGGAGGAACGGCCAGTTCAGCGTGCCGCTGAGTTTCTGGAGGAACGCCTCGTCGCCCAGGCCGGATTCCCGGGCAAAGAAGCCCAGCTGCGTCTCGGCGCTGCCGCCCTCGGCGGCGTTGCGCCAGGCGGCGCTCCAGTCGCGCAACTGCGTCGCCGACGCGAGACCCGCGCGGTCGAGCACTGATTGGAGCGATACGTAAGCCATGCCGATTGCCGATTCCGGCGGGTTTAACGGTCGCGCCCGGAAAAAGTTGCGCAGGAGTTAAGGGAAGCCGCCCCCGGAAACAAGCCCGCCGTCATGGGCGCCTCCATCAATTAACCGCATCCCGGGCCGAGACCGGCACGCGGGGCGACGAACCGGACAGAGCCAACTTGGCAACCCGGCGGTCCCATCACTAATCTTTCGACGCTTCCAGCACAGAACGATTGCCCGCCTCGGGCTACCAACACTGCCTTGTGAAACCGATTCCAGGACTCATGCCGCTCCATCGCACATTTCGACGCCGGCTGACGGCGGTGGTCTGCCTCGCCGCTGTTGTAGGTTGGACGATTTCCGCGCCGGCTGCCGAACCCCTGCGACTGTCGCTCTGGCCCAATGGCGCACCGGTGGGCTACGGCCAGTCCGAGCAAGGTGAAGTGCCGATCACGGTGCATCTGCCCAAGCCCGAGAGCGCCACGGGAACGGCGGTCGTGATCTGCCCGGGCGGCGGTTACGGCGGCCGGGTGGTGGAGGGTGAGGGTCACGGGATTGCCCGCTGGCTGAACGCGCACGGTATCGCTGGGATCGTGCTCGAATACCGCCTGCCGTCGGGCAATCACCAGCGCCCGCTACTGGATGCGCAACGGGCCCTGCGCGTGGTCCGCGCGCACGCCGCCGAGTGGAAGCTGGACGCCCATCGGATCGGCATCATGGGTTTTTCCGCGGGTGGGCATCTGGCCTCCACGGCCGGAACGCATTTCGATGCCGGCGACCCGAAATCATCCGATCCGGTCGCCCGGCTGAGCAGCCGGCCGGACTTCTTGGTGCTCGTCTATCCGGTGATCACGATGGGTGAACTGACGCACGGCGGATCGCGGGACAACCTGCTTGGACCGACGCCTTCGGCCAAGCTGGTGGAATTGCTGTCCAACGAAAAACAGGTCACACCGCAAACCCCGCCTACGTTCCTGACGCACGCACGGAACGATTCGGTGGTGCCGGTGGCGCACAGCCAGCTGTTCCTCGCGGCGCTCAAGGCGCACGGGGTGCCCGCAGAATTGCAGGAATTCCCGCAGGGAAACCACGGCTACAATGGCTACCAGGGAGCCGAATGGGACGCTTGGCAGAAGCGTTCGCTCGAGTGGCTGGCCGAGCGCGGATTGCTCCCGGCCAAGCCGTCGAGGCCCAAGGCCGCCGGGCCGGTTAGAATGGTCTTGGAAGGGCTGTAAGCCGAATTCTGTCCCGGCCCTTGCGGACCGGTGAGCGTCATTTGTCTCGGCAGCCGATACCCGGAACCTGGCCGGCTTGCGCCGACCGTGACGCGGGCCGCGTCGGGGTCCCCTATTGGGCCTTGCTCCCAGGCAGGTTTTCCGTGCCCCGTCGCTTACGCGCCGGGCGGTGGGCTCTTACCCCGCCTTTTCACCCTTACCGCCGGCCTCGCGACCGGCGGCGGTTTGTTTTCTGTGGCACTGTCTGTCGCGGCCGGCTTTCGCCGACCGCGCCCGCGGGCATGCCGGCTTACCCGCTGACCGAAGCCAGCGGTGCGACCGGTTTCCGTGGGCCTGCGCCCTATGGAGTTCGGACTTTCCTCCCGCAGCTTGCGCCACGAGCGACACTCCGCCCTTCCAAGACCGCCGCCAACCTAAGGCCAAAGCCCCGCGGACAAAGCCCAAAGTTCGCCGGCCGCCAATCACTTGAGGGGAACGGGAACCGGGTGAACGCAGATGGAGTGCTGTTCCGAGTTACTTCCCATCACGCAGTCAGCAGACCGGCCGCGCGGGATTTGACAACATCCCTTTTCCAACGGACCGCGCCGGGACGGTTCAGGCCACCGCGCAAGCCGCTTGCTTCCGCTCGCACACCGGCAACTCCGGCGGCGTCGCGAGCCCGACTTGTTCGGCCAATTCGGCGGCCCGCGGCGAATTGGGATTCTCGAACGGGGCCCGCATCACCAGCCCAAGCGCGTCCAGCAGCGCCTTGTCGGCGTCGTAGCTCGGCGATGGCACGGCCTTGGTCAGCATGAACTCGGTTTCGCTGGAGAAGATCGAGTTCGCTCCGGCGAGGAAACACAGGGCCTGTGCCGTCGGGTCGAGCGTCACCCGTCCGGCCGTAAGGCGGACATCAGAGCGTGGCATCACCACGCGGGTGACCGCGATCATGCGGATGACTTCCCACACCGGCACATTGGCATTCTCGGCGAGGGGCGTGCCGTCAACCTTGGACAGGATATTGATCGGCACGGATTCCGGGTGGGGCTGGATCTGGGAAAGGGTCCGCAGCATCTTGAGCCGGTCATCCACCGATTCGCCCAGACCGATGATGCCGCCGGAGCACATCGTCATGCTGGTCTTGCGGACGTTCGCCAGGGTGTCCAACCGGTCGGCGTAGGTTCGGGTCGTGATGATCGTCTCGTAGAATTCCTCGGAGGAATCGACGTTGTGGTTGTAGGCGTAGAGGCCGGCTTCCTCGAGCTTCTTGGCTTGGGACTCATTGAGCATCCCCAGCGTGCAGCAGACTTCCATGCCCATGCCGGTGACGTCGCGAACCATGTCCAGCACGCGGTCGAACTGGTCGTTGTCCTTCACGCTGCGCCAGGCCGCACCAAGGCACACCCGGGAAACGCCGGCGGCCTTCGCGCGGGCGGCGATCTCGACCACCTTTGCCTTTTCCATCAGCCGCTCAGGGCTGACGCCAGTGCTGTAGCGCGACGACTGGGCGCAATAGGCACAATCCTCCGGACAGGCCCCAGTCTTGATGCTGATGAGCTTGCTCACCTGCATTTCGCGCGGATCATGGAATTGCCGGTGCACCGACGCCGCTTGAAACACCAGTTCCAACAGCGGGCGGGCATGCAATTCCTGGAGCTGCTCCAAGGACCAGTCGTGGCGAATCTCAGCCGTCATTTCGGCGCGGAAGATGGGGAGCGGCCGGCGGGTTGTAAATCCGCGAAGCGGTCCACGTTGACGAAAATCCCGGCAACCGCTTGCGACCACGCGGGGATTGGGCAGCGTTGGCCCGTGCGGCGAGGGGTTTATGGCTTGGTCCGATTCGGTGTGATTGGCGGCGCAGCCGTCCTGGCGCCGGCGGCCGCCATGATTTTCTTCGGCCACGGCGAGCCGGACCACAATACCTCCGCGCCGACGGGGGGGCTGGCGAATTCAGGCTGGCAGCATGAGGTGTTCTTTGACTTCACGGCCACCGCCGTCGGCCCGAGCCACCTGCTGACCGCCGCCCACCTCCGCGTGGGCACCAACGCCATCGCCCGTCACGCCGGACTGGTTTACCGGGTCATCGCCGTGACCAACCTGCCCGGCACGGACCTCAGCCTGCTGACTGTGGGAGGACGTTTTCCAGACTGGGCACTCCTGTATCGGAGGAGCGACGAGGCCGGCAGGGCGAGCACGTTGTTTGGCCGGGGCCTGCCGCGCGGGAAGCCCGTTTTTCACCCCTCGGAACGGACCAATGAACTGCGCGGATGGACGTGGGGGCAGAATGACTTCCGCCCGCGCTGGGGCACCAACCGGGTCGAACAGGCGTTTGCCCCGGGCGTCTTGGGCTCAAGCGGGCTCCTGGCCCTCACATTCTCGGCCGACGCCGGCGACGACGAAGCGGCGGTGACCGGCGGCGATTCCGGGGGCGGACTCTTCTTGCGAGACGCCCGCGACGGGGTCTGGAAGTTGGCCGGCGTCGCGTTTTCCGTGCAGTCCCTGTTCAACACCAACACAGAGGGCGACGGATTCTACGCCTCTCTGTTCGACCGCCGGGATTTCCTGGAACTCAATTTTGACGACGAATGGGTCACCGATGATACCGCCGCCACGCGCCCAGAGGCCGCGATGTATTTTTCCCGGGTGTCGTCCTATGTCACCACGCTAGAGGGATTAATGGCCGCGGTTCCAGCGACCACCGAGTCCCTGCCCCGCCTGCTCTCGGCTCCGACCGCGAATGGCCCCTTTTCCGAGCACTCCGCCTACGCCATCGATCCCGTAGCGTTCACGATCACCCTTCCATTGGACCTAACCCACCGGTTCTTCCGCCTAGACGCGGCGCGTCCCATTCAGGTTCGGAACGCATCCGACAGCCAACTGACGTTGGGTTTCGGCCCGTCGAATTGAGCCGTCGGGCACGATTTTCCGACCAGGGCAACATCGGCCGCGATCCCACATGAAGCCCGCGCGCGAAGTCTTCGTCGGTGTGGGGCGTGGACAGCCGGCAGCGGCTCAGTAGCCTGCCGGCAACTTCCCGCGAACATGGACTGCCCTCAGAAACCCACGGTTCTCGCTGCCCTCATGGCTTCTTCGCCCTGCCGGGGGTGGCGGCAGCTCCTGTTGGCCGGGCTGTCGGTGCTGTGGGGCAGCCTCGTGCCGGTCCGGGCGGCCGACCGAATCGGACCGTTTCTCCAGCAGCACTGTGTGGAGTGCCACGACGCCGACGTGAAGAAGGGCGGCTTGGATCTGACCGCCCTCGCGCCGGTCCAAGAGGCCGCGACCAACCTGACGGCTTGGGTCCTGGTCCACGACCGGGTCGCCAGCGGGGAAATGCCCCCGGCCAAGAAGAAGCGGCCCCTTGCCGCGGAATCGGCCGCCTTTACCAATTCGCTGGGTGGGACCTTGCTCGCCGCCGACCGCAAGACCGTCCGGGAGCATGGCCGAGCCACGCAACGACGCCTCAATCGCCACGAATACGAGGCCACCCTGCGGGACCTATTGTCCCTGCCCTACCTGGAGGTCCGCGATTTCTTGCCGGAAGACACGATGGCGCACGGCTTCAACAAGGTCGGCGACGCGCTCGACGTGTCGCACGTCCAAATGGCGCGCTACCTCGGGGCGGCGGAATTCGCCTTGCGACACGCCATGGCGCCGCAGGTCAAACGCCCCGAGACCACCACGAATCGCTTCTACGCGTGGGACCAAGGTGAATTCTTTGGCGCCATCAAGCTGGAGGGACCGAAGGAGCGGCGCACCTGGCCGCTGCTCGGGCTCGAACTGCAGCGCGATCTCTCGGAGGCCGCCCGGCCCAAACATCCCGGCACCCGCGAACCGGCCCGGCTCGAAAAGGAAGCCATGGGGGTGGTCGTGAGCACCTACGAGCCCACCGAGATTCGGTTCGGAAAATTCCGCGCGCCCGTTTCCGGCCGCTACCGCCTGCGTTTCTCCGGTTACAGCTTCTGGATTGATCCCAAGTTCACGAACGCATCCGTCGGCCGCCGCTCCGAACCAGTGACGATCTATTCCGACACTTCGCCCCGGATTCTTCGCAAGCTCGGCAGCTTCGATGTCGGCAGCGAACCGACCGTGCGGGAGTTCGAAGCCTGGCTGCTGGCCGGTGAAACCATCCGTCCGGATGCCGCCCGACTCCACCGTTCCCGGCCACCGGATCATCGGAATCCCCTTACCACCCCGGAGGGAATGCCCGGGGTGGCGTTTCAGTGGATGGAGGTCGAAGGCCCCCTGCTCGACCAGTGGCCGGCCGCCGGCCATCAGCTGCTCTTCGGCGACCTTCCGCTCGAAGATGCGCCCGTCATGACCGGCGTCGGCCGCTCAAAGGTCACGGCCGGGGTGAAAGTGCTTTCGACGAATCCGGAGGAAGACGCCGCGCACTTGCTGCCCCGGTTCCTTCATCAGGCTTACCGCCGCCAACCCGCGAAGGAAGACACGGACCGATTCCTCGGCGTAATCCGCGGCGCCCTGCGAGCGGGCCACGAGTTCACGGACGCGATGATCGCCGGTTACACGGCCGTGCTGTGTTCGCCCGGCTTCCTTTATCTCGACGAACAGCCGGGGCGCCTGACCGACCGTGCGCTGGCCGAACGGCTGTCCTATTTCCTGTGGAATTCCGCGCCGGACGGTCAACTCCGCGCCTTGGCCGCCAAGGGTGGATTGCACCGCCCCGAGGTGCTGCGGGAACAGACCGAACGTTTGCTCAACGACCCGCGGTCAAGGCGGTTCGTGGATGCCTTTCTCGACTACTGGCTCGACCTGCGCGGCATCGCCAACACCGCCCCGGACGAACAGCTCTACCCGGACTACCAGCTCGACGATTTGCTGGTTGAGTCGGTGACCGAGGAAACCCAGCTCTTCTTCGCCGAATTGGTGAAACGCAATCTGGGCGTCAGCAACCTCGTCTCGTCCGATTTCGCGCTGCTGAACGAACGATTGGCCACTCATTATGGCATTCCGGGCGTGGAAGGCGTTCAAGTCCGTCCTGTGCCGTTGCCGGCCGAATGTGTCCGGGGCGGCCTGCTCACCCAGGCGGCCGTGCTAAAGGTCACCGCGAACGGCGCCACCACGTCGCCCGTGAAACGCGGCGCCTGGATCATGAGCCGCATCATTGGGCGTCCGCCGCCGCCGCCGCCCGCCGCCGTGCCTGCCGTGGAGCCTGATATCCGCGGCGCCACCACCATCCGCGAGCAGTTGGCGAAACACCGCAACCAGGAAGCCTGCAATGCCTGCCACAAGCTGATCGACCCCGCCGGTTTCGCGCTGGAGAACTTCGACGTCATGGGCGGTTGGCGCGACCGCTACCGCGCGGCGGGCGGCGGTGACCCGGTGAAGGGCATCGGCCACAATGGGAACTTCTTTCATTTCGGACTCGGACAGCCGGTGGATGCCAGCGGTGAATTGCCCGACGGCCGGACCTTTGCCGACGTGCGCGAATTGAAGCGTTGCCTGCTCCGCGACGAGGCGCAGCTGGCCCGGAATCTCGCCCGGCAGCTGACGGTGTTCGCCACGGGCGCGCCGATCCGTTTTTCCGACCGCCCGGCCATCGAAAAAATCGTGGCCCGGAACCGCAAACAGGGCTTCGCCGTGCGGGCCCTGATTCATGAGCTTGTGCAAAGCGACCTCTTCCTGAACAAATGACCGTCAGCCAGCCATGAAGAACTCCGCCAACTCCCAGCCGCCCGGCTGCTTCATCGCCACCCGCTCCGCCCTGTCGCGCCGGGGCTTCCTGCGTGGCGCCGGCATCGCGCTGTCGTTGCCCCTGCTGGACTCCATGGTCCCCGCCTTTGCCGCGGCCTCAACGACGGCGCCGGCGACCTCGCCCAACGCCACACCACGGCGGATGCTCGCGATCTGCAATAACCTCGGCCTGTTGCCGGAACAGTTCTTCCCACAGACCGCCGGCCGCGACTACGCCCTGTCACCGTATCTCGACCTCCTGAAGGAGCACCGCAACGACTTTACCGTCTTCAGCGGCGTCTCCCATCCCGACGTGGACGGTGGCCATCCGGCGGACAACTGCTTCCTGACCGCGGCCCCGCATCCGGGCCGCGGCGGCTTTCGCAACACGATCTCGCTCGATCAATTCATCGCCGAACGGATCGGCCACCTCACGCGGTTCCCTTCCCTCAACCTCGGCGTGAACGTCGAGCGCGGCGCCCGCAGCCTCTCGTGGACGAGTTCCGGCATCCTGATCCCGTGCGAGGAAAAACCTTCGGACGTCTTCCGCCGGCTCTTCATCCAAGGGACACCCGAAGAAGCCGCGAAGCAGGTTCGTCGCCTCGAACTTGGCCAGAGCATCCTCGATGCCGTGGCCGGACAGGCCAAAACGCTGCAGCGCCAGGTCGGCGGCGCGGACCGGGATCGGCTCGACCAGTATTTCACCAGCGTCCGCGAGCTGGAACAGCGGATGCAGATGTCACGTGAATGGGAGCACAAGCCCAAGCCGACCGTGTCCGCCAGCGTGCCCCTCGATCCGGCCAGCCCCCGTGCCTACATGGACAAGGTCCGGCTCATGTATGACCTCGCCCGCCTGGCCTTCGAGACGGATTCGACCCGCTCCATTGCCCTGCTGCTCGACAGCGTGAACTCGCCGGTCCTCGACCTCGACGGCACCGCGATCTCGGAGGGCTATCACGACTTGTCGCACCACGGGCGGTCCGAGAAGAAGCTCGCGCAACTCCGCGCCATCGACGAGTGGCACATGAAATTGCTCGCGGACCTGTTCACCCAGCTTCGCAACGTGAGGGAGGGCGGCGAGACCCTGCTTGACCGCACGATGATCCTCTACGGTTCCAACCTCGGGAACGCGAACACCCATGTGACGACCAATCTGCCGACCCTGTTCGCCGGTGGCGGATTCAAGCACGGCCAGCACCTCGCCTTCGACCGCGAGCGCAATTATCCGCTGCCCAACCTGTTCGTCTCGATGCTCCAACGGCTGGGCTTGGAGGCGGGGCAATTCGCCACCTCGACCGGCACAATGCGTGGATTGGAGTTGGCCTAATCGCGAGGGCCGCCTTCAGGCCGCGAACAACGCCACGAACCGACGTCACCGACGCCGGAAGTGTTCGGGGGCACCCTAAGGGACTCACCGTCAATGCGGTGCGAATTACCTCGGCCAATTTACCCCAAGGGCGATCAGCGGATGAAATTCTGGGAGAAAGAGATTGCTGCGAAGACCGCAGTCCGTATTTTCCACGTCGCCCTTACGGGCACCCGGTCGGGGCGTAGCGTAGCTTGGTAGCGCGTCTGAATGGGGTTCAGAAGGTCGTGAGTTCAAATCTCACCGCCCCGACCATTGGGTTCTTCTTGTTTCACTTCAGATACTTGCAGCTTCCTCCCGCGCCAAACTTCCGAAAGTTACAACGTCCAGTTACAACATTTCCACCGATGTCTCGTTTGTTTGAAGATGTCGGCGCGGCTGTTATTTCGGAGTAAGCGAAGAGCGGTTCCCACCCCTCAGTTCACCAGGTAAAAACCAGCTGGGCTCCGGCACTTCATCGAAAGCGCGGTGGTGCAAGTGGTGCGCCTGAACGAGGTCCTCCGACAGGCGGCCCAAAGTCAAATCATCAAGAATGCCCACCGGATCAACGAGGGCCAGGTGCGGTCGGTTCCCACGAATGGTCAGGAGTCAGACTTCTTCTTCCCCGAACGAACTGAATCGGACGGAATCGGGGCGGCCTTGGTGGACATGGTGCGGAGCCGGGTGCCGAGGAAATTCGGGCTCGACGCCTTCCTGGACGTGCAAGTGCTCTATCCGATGAACCGTGGCTCCTTGGGCATCCGGAACTGAACGCGAGTTTGCAGCAGGAACTCAATCCGCCGCGGCCCAACGAACCGCCAATGGAACTGGCCAAGAACACGTGGGAACCCGACGAACCGGGACTCTGGCAGAAAGACCCGACTGGCCGCCAAGGGGGAAAAGGTGGCTGTGAATCTTCGCCGAGCTTCATGCCGCCGTTCCAGTTTTCGACCCGAGTGTCCGTCATCTGGGCGGCACCATCACCCTGGGCTGAGACACCGAGGGCACGTCAGGCCAACAACAAGATCGAGCAGCCTTGATCGCCGGTCCGGCCTTGCCTCAGGCGAGTCGCCTTGAAAAACTGGCCAAGCTGCCCGAATGAAAAGCATCGCTTCCCGTTTTGCCGCGCTGACCCTGACCACGACCTCCGTTCTCGGTGCGGGTCTGTTGGGCGACGAAGTGGATGGCATCCTGGAAATCAAGGGGCTTCCGGGTTCTGGCAATTGGTTCGAGTTATCCCCCCAGAGACAGTCCCACCGGGCTGCTGCCTTTTGCCGCAGTGGTGGGACCAGGGGTTGAGTTCGCCTTTCTTCCCGCCTTCAGGGACTACCCGGACAGCACCTACCGATTGAGAGTTACTGCGGATGTCGGTGAAAACACGGTGACCATTAGCAAAAGCTACTCCGGCCTGTTCAACGCATCCGGTGGAGGAGTGGCGGCTTGGGAGTTGGTCCTCAGCGATCTGAGCCTAACCATCACCCAGCCAACGGTCGTCGTGAGCGACCCAAGCATCACCCTGACTGGATTCGACGCACATTCCCTCCGGTTCGGCATCGCAGGCATCGACTATAACGTCTTCAGTCCCTCTTCCATGGCCAGGACCACGGTCGTCCAGCTGCAACCGGTGCCTGAGCCATCAATGACCGCTCTCGCTGTCTTTGCGATGGCGGCTGCCGGGTTTTGGTCCCGGAATGGCGTCCGATCTCGGAATCGGTGAGCCGGTTTCCCGGCGGTCGGCTTTCAAGGCGATTGCCGTTGCCCAATGGAGCATGACCGCCGGCAAAGTCGCAGGTTGGAAGCTGACCAGAGCGACCTTAAAGCAGAACCAACGAGGCAAAGGCAGAAGAAAGCCGGACGGCTGCTTGCTGGCAACCCACCGCACGCGCCAACGACCGAATTCGCCAAGGCTCATTGGCAGATGTCCGTCAACTGGCTGTGGAGGACCTCACCGTCAACCGGTCGAAGCACAGTAAGATCAATTACCCACCGCATCGGACCGGACTCTTTGCATTGGAGGCAAGGACTACGGTGCGGCTTGTGCCCGTTCCGTTCCCAGCACCCTCGCGGCATAGGTGTCATTGTTTTTCAATATCACATCTGTGCACGCAACGAGGAACTGGCAGGACGGTTGATCGTCGATGGGGAATGAATTTGATTCTACGGGTGCTTCGGTTCCGCAAGCTTCACGAGCGAATATAGTGCCTGGTTTACGGGGACGGGTATGCGCGTTTCCCGGCCCCGGCGTGCGATGAAACCGTTGAGCGACTCGATTTCGGTGCGCTTATTCCTGCGCAGGTCTTGGGCGGTTGAAGAAAGGGCTCCTGAAATCTGGCGGGTCAGCCTTCGAACCGTCGCTGTTGCCTCACTCAGGTCGCGCATGTTGCTTGGGACGATGCCTTGAGCAGCGGCGATTTGGAGGGCCTCTTGAATTACGGCCTCTGCCAGCTGCCATGACTCGGATTGTTCACCGATCTCTCCATAGGTCCGTTGGCTCAGTGCGGAAATCGCGTTGAGCGCACAATTGCAGATGAACTTCTCCCACAGATGGCCTTCGATCTCGTCCGATACCTGGCAGGTCACTCCGGCATGTTGAAACAGTGCCTGAAGCCGTGCCGTCTCAACGCCTGTCGGCCCAATGATGAGATCGCCCCGGCCCGTATGCTTCACCACTCCTGGCTCCGGAACGGATGCGGCGAGGTAAACAACCGCCGGAACCACCGGAGCCTTGGTGTTTGCCAGAATGGTCGAAACGTTCTCCACACCGTTCTGTAGGCTGAGAACGATGGCGCTCGGCGCGATGAACGGTGCCAGGTCTTTCGCCACCGCAACGGTGTCGGTGGTTTTGACGCAGAACAACACCATCTCCGCGCCCTGTGCTTCGCTTATGTCGCTGGAAGCCTTCACCTTGATTGTCTCCGTAAACGTCAGCGTCTCCAGGCGGAGTCCAGCGTGGTTCACGGCTTCAACAAATGCTGGTCGGCCAATCATGGTGACGGGGACGCCTGCCCTGGCCAACATGCCGCCAAAGTAACCACCAACGGCCCCTGCCCCCATGACCGCAACCCGCGGCCAAGGGGAGGTGGAGACAGTCGTATTGAGGCCAGGGGTCGGTGAGTTGTGCATGGTCTCCAGTTCGGTCGGCAATCAATGGGGATGGCATCTTTCGGAAACCGGAGGCCATTCGGTTCCAGAAGTTGGCGAGAGATATGGAGAGGCTGAGTTCGACGATCTCCATGTCGGAAAAGTGCTGGCCCAGTCGTTGATATTCGGCGTCACCTGCGTGAGTGGTCGGGAGCAGGGTCATGGACTCCGCCCACGCCAATGCCGCCTTCTCACGCTGGGTGAAAAACGGCGAATCCCTCCAGACAGGCAACGAATCCATGCGCTGCTGGGTTTCGCCATGTTCCCGGGCCTCGCGACAATGCAGGTCGGTGCAATAGGCGCAGCCGTTGATCTGGGAAACCCGGGTTTCGACCAACGCGCGCAACATGGCATCCAAACCGAACGTTCGCTGTTTCTTCGTGAGGGTGCGAAGCTCCGCGATGAAGTCCGGTTTGGTGGAAGCGTAATCAATTCGTTCCATCGTCGTGTGACCTTGCTAACCGCCGGATTGTTCTGCCCGTTTGTCCTCCCTGGGCGGCCATGTTGTCCCGGCGAGTTCCTTGGGCAGTTGCGTGGGATCCGTGGGGTAGAATAACGAAAGGTCCGTTTCGGATTGGGAACCCCGAAGGAACTCCAACTCTTCCGGGCCGCCGACAATCAGCCAGAGGGTGTCTTGGTCGGTGTCGTTGAACACTTGCCGCAATTGATCGGGAGCGACGAGAACACCACCATGGCGCGGCACCGTTAAAGTGTGGTCTCCCACGCGCATACGGCCCGTGCCCTCCAGCACAAAATAGAATTCCTCCGTTCGGATGTGTTTGTGCAGCGTGTTCGCGCTTCCGGGTGGCAAACGCCATAGCCGTGCGCCCAGGTTTTCACTTCCGGTGCGCTCAAGGTAGTCCGCATTCGGGATGCGCATGAGGTTTGACGGTCGCCAAGCAAGGTCGTCTGGCGTGATGATCCAATACCCTTCGGTGGTCTTCATGTCTTACCGCAATGGTCGTGTGTCTTCGAGGAACCCCTCGTCCCAGGCGATGGCCGTGAATCCGCTGATGACGCGCGGATCCGTGCAGGCTGCCAGAAAGTGGCGACGAGCCCACGCGAACCCTCTTTCGCCTGGATTCCCTGGTTTGCCGATCTCTGGCCCGAGCGTATTCCAGCTCTGGATCGTTTCAGGCGTAACTCCAGGCTGCGCGCTAAACCACCGCGCCACCTCGGCGTCGGTGCTGGCCGCGCGAATGGCCGTTTGCGCCTCAACCGCCGCGAATCCGAAGTGAGCGAGGAAGATGCCGTCGATCCCGTGAGGGCTGCAAAAGGCGATCTTGTAGTCGGGTGGAAGGAGGCCGGAGCAGTGGAGACGGCATTTGTCCACGAACCGGGGCAACCAGCTGCATCCGGCCAGCGTCTCCTGAGGTTTACGAAGCGTGATCGGGTGCATCTGCGTGGGGTTGGCGTGGTTGATCTCGAAATGGGGTTCGAATGCGAGTGGCAGAGCCATCAGACCTGAACCGTCTCGTCGCTGGTTCCGCTATTCAGGCCTTCGACAAGCTTTGGCACCGCATCCACGCTGATGAGCCAGTCCGCCCGCTCGCACCAGTAGATGTTTCGTTCCGGATGAACCCTCAATGGGGAATCCAACAGCCCGGCCGGGACGACCATGAATTCATCCGTCCGATTCAGCCGGGGCACGGACCCGCCGCAATGGGAACAGAGCCAGCGCCGAAAGCCGGGGTTCGCAACCGAGTCAGTGAACCGTGATACGAGGGCTTCCCCGTCTTTCCAGCGAAACTGCGCCGATGGAATCAAGATGTTCGCGGCGAAGGCTGAGCCGGTTGCCTTCCGGCACGACAGACAATGGCAGTAGTTGAACCGGACATGCGGAAGGACGAATCCGAAACGGACACGGCCGCAGAGGCAACTTCCTTGGATGCGTTCTGAATCCATCGGTTCGTGTTCCGGGACAGCGGATGGAGTGGGTAACGGTAGTTCGGCGCGGTTGGTGGCGGGTCAGAGATGGCCCTGTTCCACCTGATGGAGGTAGAGGAAAGTGGGTGCCTTTACGCCGGCATGGCGGCGGATCTCCTCCAGCTCGGGCGACTGGAAAAAGCGCATGGCATCCTCGTGCGACGACCAGGCCGAGAAATGGACGATCCGGTTGGCGTCGTCCCGCTCGCGGAGAACCTGGTAGGAATGCTCGCCGGCCGCTTTCCGGATCACTGCCGCCTCGTCGAACACCTGCTTCCAAACAGGGTAGTCAGCCACCTCATGCAGGATGAGCACATGGGCGAGAAGACGGGAACCGGAGGAATTGGCGGCTTCGTGCAAGGACGACACGGGGACAGCCTGCCTATCCTGAGAAATGCTGGAAATACCACCTTTGTCCGGACACGATACCGATTCGGCATGATTGATTGCTCGCTCCGTGAACTCGAATGTTTCATGGCCGTGGCTGAGGAACTCTCGTTCACCCGCGCGGCACGGCGGCTGAGGCTTTCGCAGCCTCCCTTGTCACGCCACATCCAGACCCTCGAACGCAAATTGGGAGCGGCTCTGTTTCAACGAACTCCCCGCTCCGTGTCATTGACGGCAGTAGGACGAGCCTTTCTGGCCGATACGAAAGGCACCCTGACCCAGCTGCAACGCGCCTGTGACTCGGCCAAACGAGCCGGGCGAGGCGAAACCTCACGGCTTTCAATCGGGTTCGTGAGCGCGGTGCTGAATCCCAGGCTCATCGGCATATTTCAACGATACCGGGCCAAGCACCGTGACGTTCAGCTGACCCTGCACGACAGCCCGCCTGCCGAGCAGTTGCGGGCGATTGCCGAGGGACGGCTCGATGGCGGGTTTGTGGGTTCAACGCCGGGAAACACTGCCGCTGGCTTGGTGTTTATTCCGTGGAGCAAGGAGCCGCTGTTGGTGTTCCTGCCGCGAGAACATCGGTTGTCAACGGCACGGAAGGTGAACCTGGGCGACCTATCCGGGGAATCATTCGTGTCGGTATCGTCCGAATCCGCCCCGTGTTTTGCAGCCCAGATTCAACGCCACTGCGGCGAGGCCGGCTTCCGGCCAAAGGTGGTGCATGAAGCGGTTCGAGGCCAGGCAGTCGCCGTGATGGTGGCAGCCGGGGTGGGCATTGCGATTCTCCCCGCCTCGCTGGCACGGAATGTTGGGGAATCGCTCGTGGCCTTGCCGTTCGCAGATAAATCCCTATCGGTCACCTACGTGTTTGCTCACCGTGAAGGTGACGTCGTTGAGCCTTTGGCCGGCTTCGCCAGGGAATTGAAACGCAGTTCGACACTTCCGCCGGGTTCGTGAAAGGCCGACCAAGACGTGGCAGGGCACATCGGCAACAAGAAGCCGCGCTTCGTTAGGCCCTCCGACGTTCCTTCAGGAAAGCTCGCTCTGCTCATGCTCCGAGCGCGACGCCACCTTCCGGGTAGGCCAAGATTAAGGTGATTCACTCGCGGCACCAGCCCCGCATTTAGCAGTGCCTCGGGTCGATTCCGGTGGTATGAAGAACGACGTCTATGAGCCCTCGCCACAGTCCAAGCCGCCTCCTGTCTTGCGCCCTGTCCGTGTGGGCGGCCCATTCCGCCGGGGCGGCTGACTTTCGGATCGAAGAAGTCAGCCTGACCACGGGAGACCGGCTTGAGTTGCGATTCGCGCCGACGGCAGACAGCTATTTCCGCCTGCTGCGGGGAGACTCGGTCACGGGCATCAATGCAGCCGTGGCGGTGGCGCTGGCCGGGCCGATGACCGTGCCGACCCCGACCGTGGCGGGTTTTTTCCGGCTTCAGCAAATTCCCCGTGCCGCCGCGCTGGACTCGGATGGCGACGGGCGCAACGACGTGGACGAATTGCTTGCGGCCACGGACCCGCTGTTTGCCGAACCGCTCACGCGGTTGACCCAGGTCGCCGAGACGTCGCCCGTTGCGGGCGAAGAGGGAGTCTCCGTAAACCGGGAAACCATCCTCCGCTTTTCGGAACCGCTGGCTGCCGGAACCAAGATCGGCAACGAACGCCTCTTCGCCGAGTTCGGGTCGCGACGCCTGCTTTCGCGGGTCGAGCTTTCGGGAGATCGCCGGCAGGCGACGCTTTTCTATCTGGAGCCGCTGGCCGGAGCGGCGCGCATCCGCGTGACCTTTGCCAGTGATGGCCTGTTGGACGCCGCCGGCAAGGGGCTGGATGGCGACGGGGACGGAGTCCCCGGCGGCACCCGGCGGCTGGACTTTGTCACGGCTCCGCTCGCGGAAGTTCCCGGCACGCGAGTCATCGGCCGGGTGTTTGCGTCGGAGCCGGTGGCGGCACCCGGCGGCGGGATGACAAACCGTCCTTTGGGCGGAGTGACGGTGTCAGTGGACGGTGCCGAGGAACGGCTGCTGACCATTACCGATGCGGACGGTCACTTCAGTCTGCGCAGTCCGGCGGGACGCTTCTTCGTGCACGTAGATGGACGCACCGCCTGGGACAGCGCCTGGCCCACGGGTGACTATTATCCGGTAATTGGAAAGCCCTTCGTGGCGGTGCCCGGCCGCACCAACAACCTCGCGGGCGAGACGGGCGAAATTTTCCTGCCGCTCATCCGGGCGGGAACATTGCGGAGCGTCAGCCCGACCCAGCCCACGACGGTGAATTTTCCGTCCGCCGTGCTCGCGGAGCATCCGGAGCTGGCCGAAGTCAGCCTGACGGTGCCGGCCAACGCGCTGTTCGCCGACAACGGGGCCAGGGGCGGTCGGGTGGGCATTGCGCCGGTGGAGCCCGCGCGCATTCCTTCGCCGCTGCCCCCGGGATTGGCACTGCCGCTGGTCATCACTTTCCAGACTGACGGTCCGTCGAATTTCAGCGAACCCGTCGCCGCCCGCTTTCCGAACCTGCCCGATCCGGTCAACGGTCAGAGGCTTGCGCCCGGGGCCAAGTCCGCGTTGTGGAGCTTCAACCACGACACCGGGCGCTGGGAAGTTCAGGGCAGCATGACGGTCAGCGCGGATGGCCAATGGGTGGAGACCGATCCTGGCGTCGGCATCCGGCAGCCCGGCTGGCACGGCTCCTCTCCCGGCGGCACCGGTGGCGGAGGGGGCGGCGGCTCACCCGGCCCCTGCCAAGCCGAGGCCGCTGAGGTTCAGGATGCGTTCATGGGCTGCATGCAGGGAGCGTTTCTGGGACTGCTGGAACTGTCGCCCGGTCTGGGCTGCGCCGTGAGCCTTGGCCAAGCTGCCGTTTCGAGCATTCAGGATTGCGGCGACCCGACCAAGAGCTGCGGTGGATCGCTGGCCTACAACGCGCTGTTCGGCGGCCTGGGCTGCATTCCCGGGGTCGGCACCGTGGCCGGCTATGCCCAATGCGCGTATGAGCTGAAAACCGCGATGGACAACATGGCGGCCTGTCAGGCGGCCCAACCGGCCGGAATCACCTCCGCCAGCCGGATTCGTCGGGCTTCGGACGATGACACTCAGGCATTGCAGACTGCGTTGCTGGACGCCCAACGGGCACTGGTCTTGTCTGTATCCGGCGAATTGGCCTGGCTCGAAGCCGCCGCGGCCGATCACCTCTCGTTCATCAGCTTCGGCAACCAACTGCTGGCGGCGCTGGATCCCGCGGGCCCCGAAGCGGCGCCGATTTCGCCAGCCGAACGGTCCGCCCTGCTCGCTCTGCCGGCTCCGAACGGGCTGGCACCGGCCCAAGTTGCCGCGCTGGTGGACCGGCTCGACCGCTTCTCCCGGGGCGGCATGACCTCCGCGGAACAGGCAGCCATCGAGGAAGCCTCGGCGGCGCTGATGGCCGCGGCCAATGCCGCGACCGCAGCCGGCTGGACCACGATGCTGGATGGCGTGCTGGCGGAGTTCGAGAACATCACCCAGACCAACGACGAAGGTTTCCGCTCCTCCGCTGCCGGAGGGACCGCGGCAGCGGCAGTCCGGACAGCAGCAGTCCGGGCGGCCGCGGCCGGCGGCTATGGACCGTTGCGCACGCATGAACTGCTCTATCAGTTGGTGGATTTGCGGACCGGTTTCACGCGCCGAGGACGAACCGCCGCCAACGGTTCACTCGACGGCCTCATCACCGCGGTGGACACCCCGTATTTCCTGACCTACCTGGATCCGCTCTCCCAGGAACTCGGCACAACTTACTTCCGCTCGGGCGGTGCGGGTGAGCGCTACACCCTGCCGCTGGGACTGCTCGTGCGGGCATCCGGGGCAGACACCGATCTGGACGGCCTTTTTGATGTGGCGGAGGAAATCGCCGGCACGCGTCCGGATGTGGCGGACACCGATGGCGACGGCGCTACCGACGCGGATGAAATCCGCCGCGGCGACAATCCGCTCGACGGCCTGGCGCTGCCCCAGACGGTCGTGGCCAGCCTGCCGCTGGGCGGTTCTACAACTGGAATTTCGTCCGATGTATCGGCACAGGCTGTCTGTGCCGATGGTGATCTGCTGTTCGTGGCCAACGGCAAACGCGGGCTGGCCGTGGTGGACGGGGCCAACCCCCTCGGGCCGGTATGGCTCGGCGAATTGGATCTTCCAGGCGAGAGCGTGGACGTGGCCTACGCGCCGGGAGCGCAGGTGGCCGGGCTCGTGGGTTCGCCCGAGCAGTTCATCCCCGGCGAACGCGGAGTGCTGCATTTTGTGGATGTCTCTGACCCGACCGCCCCGCGGCTCCGGCAAAGCCATTCGCTGCCGGCGGTGGCCATTGACCACTGGAACGGCTATTTCTACGTGGCGCTGGGGCAATTTGCGCTCAAGCAGGTGCGGATTTACGAGGCGACCTCGGGGTTGGAGCGGACTGGTTTCACCACGCAGGATTATGCGACCGGTTTGCGGGTGGTGGGTGGTCGCGCCTATGTGGCCACACTGTCCGGGCTGGAAATCTTCGACGTCCGCTCCACCACGGCCAACCGGCTCGGCCGGCTGGCCGGAGATTTTACACCCGAGACCTTGGGCCGGGCACATCTGATCCTGGAGGGCACTACGCTTTACGTCTCCAAACGGCGCGGAGTGGCGGTGGTGGATGTCACGAATCCCGCCGCGCCGCAGTTTGTTGGTGTGCCGCCGGCCAATACCGGCGCAGTGCGTTCGCTGGCATTGACCGGCGGGTCACGCCTGCTGGAGCTGTCCCAGGGAACACCCGAGGGGAATCCTAGCTCCGCGGGTTCGTTGTCCGTGTATGACGCCACCAATCCGACCAACACGACGGCTTTCCTTTTCGGCATCACCACACCGGGGCAGGTGCGCGACGTCGTCCCACACCGGGGCTTCGCAGCCGTCGCGGACGGCACCCGTGGCCTGGCGATCGTGAACTTTGCCGATCCCGACCCAAACCGCCTTGCCCCGCTCATCACCTTCGACGCGTCGGCGTTGGACATGGATGCCACCGCGCCCGGTGTGCAGGCCAAGGCCGGTTCCACTACCGAACTGCTGCCCGTCCTCCGGGACGACGTGCAACTGACCCGGGTGGAACTATTGGTGGATGGCGCCCCGGTGCAATCGGTGAGCACTTTTCCCGCGCAGTTTGACCTTTCTTTGCCGGCCCGCCCGGGCGACAGCGTGACGGTGCAGTTCCGCGCCACAGACGGAGCGGGAAATGTGGGCACCTCCGAACCGGTCCCGGTGCACCTGCTGGCCGACACGGAGGCACCCGTCCTGATGTCTTCGCTGCCGGCCGCACAAGGGGCCGCGTTTGTCGGGGCACCGATGGTGTTCACTTTCAATGAGCCGCTGGAGGCAACTTCCCTCAATCCCGCCTCCATCCGGCTGGTGCATCTGGGAGCAGATGCCGCCGTGGGTGGCGGTGACGATGTTGAATTTGCGCCGACCGAGGCGACGGCCCGGGGAAGCACGCTGAGCCTGCGCTTGCCAGACACCCTCACGGCGGGCCGCTGCCAACTCACACTCGGGGCGGGTTTTGCGACGGATTCCACGGGCAATGCTTCCGCTCAGCCGCTGGTCTTCACATTCGACCTCCTGGCGGCCAACCCGAATGCCACAGTGTGGGTATCCGATGCCAATGGAGTGTGGAGCAACCCTGCGAACTGGCTCCATGGCCGGGTGCCGTCGCAGGATGATGAGGTGATCCTGATGCGGTTCGGAGCCCGCCCCATCGTCACGCTGGATGTCTCTGTCGTGATCAAGAGTCTCCGCCTTGCCCTGCCCTTCGTCGCCGGCCGGAATGTCGGACTGACTATTCACCGCGACCTGAATGCCACGGAGCCGGTTTCGCTGACCTCCGGGAACGTGACCGTCGGCGGACAGGCGCTGTTTGAGCGCACGCTGACGCTGCGGGGTAGCTCCCTGACCGTCTCCCAACGACTGGAAACAAGGGGGCTGCTCACCTTGGAAGCAGGCGCTGACCTAACGTTGAGCGGCACGGAGGCTCAATTCGCCGCGATTGGTGGAGTGGCGGGGGCGAACTTCAACTTCACTGTCCGCGACGGGGCCGTCATTGAACTGCCCGGACTGGCAGCGTATCAGGGACTGGGCGATTTCACGCCCTTGTTCCCAGTGGGCACGCGCATCCAGGCGCTGGGAAGCGGCAGCAAGTTGACGCTTTCGGGCATGATCACGGCGGTCGGACCGGTGGACTGGAATGTGCGTGGCGCACCGACGCTCCTCTTGGAGGCTCAGAATGGGGGCCGGCTGGAATTGCCGGCCCTCACTGCGCTGGACGGCCGGGTGCAACTGCACGCCAGCGGCGCCCAGAGCGTCCTCACCGCCCCATTACTGGCCCGGGTAACTGGATCGCCCACGCCTTTCACCGCCAGCATCAGGGCCGCCGATGAAGGCCGGGTTCAGGTGCCGGCGCTAACCACGATCACGGACTGTCCCATCACCGAAACCAGCGGCGGCGTGGTGGAGCGGCCGTGAAGCAGTCTGGCCACCGCCACGGGCCCCCATGGTTCGTCGTTTAGTCGATCGGGCAAGACCAGGACCGCACCGAGCAACGTCAGGGCAGTCGGTTACTCGCGGTTGACGGTGTAATCGATGGCATGCAACTGCGCCTGTTGAACGGGCGAGTTCATCGTGCGCGGTGCCCAGCGGGCCGGCTACCACCCGCTGGGCCAAGACCGCTTGTTCAACTGACGCACCAGCACGGGCCAAATCATGTCCGCCTGTGGCTGGAGGGGCGTTCAGGCTGCCTTGGTGAGTCCAGAAAGTCGTGGAGCAGGATTTCGCCGGGGTGGGTCGGGGGAACCTTGGCGGGTTTCTTCATGGTCCGGGCGCGCATGAGGTCATCGGTCTGCCCGATCTTGCGCCCGTGCTGCAGCTGATTGAACCAGTAAGTCCAGGGGGCGCACACATTCCGGCACATCGTTCTTCGGGCTGCCCACCAAGGCGGGCACGGCGTAGCGCGTCAGGTATTCGTCGGGATACGGCCGCAGGAGGCTGGCCAGAGCTTCGGGAGTGGTCGCTTCGTCTAGCCATTGGTTTCGCGCCTCCCCGTCGAGGATCACCGGCATCCGGTCGTGGATCGGGGCCGCCACGCCATTCGGCGTTGTGGTCAGGAGAGTGAACGTCTCTAGAGGCTCGGCGTTGGCGAGGTCACGTCAGCAAGATGTCGCTGCGGCAGGTCGTGCCAGCTTTGCGCCTACCGCCCCAGCGGGCGGCGCATCACGATTTCGTCGGAGGTCATGCCGGCGAATTCCCAGCCCTCCTTCACGAGGCCGTTCATGGCGGCGTTCAGGTAAAAGGCGCGTTCGTCGCAGCGGTCGGGCCGGGCAAGCTTCCGCAGTTCCGTGCCGATGAACTCCACCTGGCCGCCCGGCCGCACGACGTGCGTGTTCTCGCGCCCCGCCCAGCGGATCGTGGCATACTCGCTGCCCCGCGCCGCGGTCTGGGCTTGGAGTGTCAGGCGGGGCCAAAAGCAGGCGCCGGCGATGACGGCGGCAGCCGCGAGGAGGATGGGAAGGCGGATGGGTTTCATGGCAGGCGGTTTGTCGGGGCTCAGTAGCGGGGTTTGCCGGGTTCGACGGTGAAGCCGCCTTGGCTCTTCTGGTCGAGGTCGAAATAGAGGTGCTTGGGAATGTTGTCCTCCTGGGAGAACCAACCACCGGTGCGGAACACCTTGGTCTGGGCACTTTGTCCTGGGCGCACCGGATGGACCCGGATGATGAAGTCCGAGCTGCCGAAGTTGTGGAAGGTGCCGTCCTCATCGCCCCAGACGCGGAGCTCCAGGGGCGTGACGCCGGCCTGGTCTTCATTCACCTCGACGCGGGCGCCGGGTTCGCTGGATTCGATCTTCACGTAGTAGGCGATGGTGCCGTCGCGGCCGCGTTCGGGCTTGGTGCCGGCTGGGTCGCCGGCACCGCTGGCGCAGCCGGCCACCGCCAGCAGGGCGAGGGCAAGGCCGAGGGGGAGCGGGGAGTTCATGCGGTCCGACGGTAAGGTCGCGCCCGCGGGTGCCGCCAGAACCGAGACGCAGGGACGCCCTTTTTTCCGGCTGAGGCAGAACGATTTCCCGAGTCTGTCCGTCCGACGGTCCTTGGCAGGATACGCCGATCGCCGGAGGAATGCCTTGGTCAGGATCGGTTGCCCGCTTGGGAGCTAGGCGCGGCCGCCCACAGCTAAAGGGATTCGTTGTCTTCCTCCGGCACCGGGTCGGCGAGGTCCACAAAGGGGATGGAAATAGCCGTTAACCCGGCGGCGGCAATATCGACCAGATGCCAGGTGTCCCTTTCCAGCCGGAATGGGAAAAACGGATTGAACACGATGGCCATCGCGGCAAAGCACACCGCCCACCAGGTCGACCTCACTCCCCAGGCATCGGCCACCGAACGGAGGGAAACCACGAATACCAGCCAACGGAGAGCCACATAATAGCCGTAGGGACGATTCCGAAGTGCCGCGACCAGCATGATCATCGCAATGAGCTTTAGCCACATGGTGAAGGTTGTAATGACTGCGGCGCGGTGATCGTCCGGATAGCGGACTACTTCGCAAACGGCCAATGTTCTCCCTTCCGGGACAATGTCTCCACGGGAGAAGTGGCTTCCCGGGCAGCCAATGTGACTTGGACGCGGTCGACATCTTCATCGGTTTCCGCGAACAGGCCGGTCGGCACATAGCCCACGCCGCGCCATTGACCGTCTTTCCAGTCCACAACTCGGTAAAGATGGAGGAAGCTTTCACCCGACGGACGCACCAGCCGGACGGAAACCACACACTGGCTCAGCCTGCGGCCGGAACGATTGCGGAGCCGCAACGTCTGGACCGAATCCGATGCCCGCTTGTCCCCCAGCACCCGGTCGAGCAGGGACGGTGCCGTCTCCGTGAATTCACACTGGACCAGCGAATTCGTCGCCGCCGGACCGCTGAACTCAGGCGCAAGCCCGGCGAGTTGCACCCGGGCGATTTCAATTCTCCGCTTTGCCCCCAGGATCGTTTCCAACACCTGGCCGTAGCCCTTGAGTTCCTGCAAGGCTCCCTTGCTTCCGGAGACGGCCATCTCGTCGTTGCCCAGGCGCAACCCGACGGCGGCCTCCGCCCCGCTGAGGATCAACGACGACAGCGACGGCTGGTCCTTGGAAAGCTGTTCGAGGGCGGCCAATTCTCGGGCCATGTCTTCCGCCACGGGGGCGAGGCGCCGGCTGCGCTGGGACAGGCCGATCAATTCCTCCCGCATCTGCTGATGCCGCACGGTGCTTTCGGCCTCGGTCGCCTGAATCTCCGCCGCCCCTGTCGCCAGCGGCAACGGTTTCAGCAGCAGCTCACACAGGCGGGCGTAGCTTTCCGGCGAATCCTCCCGTCGGACCTCGTTCCAGACGAGGCTGGCCAAGACAGCCAACACCACGGTCGCCGCAACAAGCCCGGCCACCAGGACAGGCGGACGGCGACGGCGGGCACTGGAGACGGGCAGCGGCGGCGGGGCTTCCATTGGGCAATTCCAAGGCGGCCGGCGCACCGGTGTCAATTCGGCGGGATTCCAGAAGCCGAGGCCTTGCGTCGGGAAACGAGGCTGCGCGAATTGTGCGGCCTCTGGCGGCTTACGGTCGCCAGCGCTTCCGGTTCAGGATCCGTCCAAGGCGGATGGCGTAATACCCGCTCCGCGCCGTCCCGTAGCGGCGAAGTCCCTTGAACACCACCAGCACTTCCGGGGCTCTGGTGGCGTAGCCGTTCCGGAACCGAATCACGTCGTATTGCCGGCCTTCGAGCCGCTTCTGCCAAAACGGGGTCCGCTCCCGGTATTCAATGCGCTTGGTTCCCCCAGCAATCTGGGCGAAGAACTCGCGATGCAGGTTCAGATGCAGAATTCAAACAGGTTGGGCCTTCTTCATCTCGGTTAGGCGGCGGTGAGCTCAGCGATGAGGTTGGCGGCGGTGGCGCGGGAGGCGGACGGGATTGACCGCTGGGGAACAGGGTCTTCTCGCGGGACAGTGCGGAACCGGTGCATGCGTGGGTGGTGGTTTCCGAAAGGTAGTCAACGAGGCACCCTGGTGCCAAGCGGCCGCGGGAGGGAACATCAGGACTCCGGACGAGAATGGGGCTGTCCGCCAGTCTGGCGACCGGCAACCGGCCAGTGAGGGGGAAACCAAATGCTCGCAGCCGCAACGACTGCTGCCGTCGGGAGCTACTTCAGCCGCCTAGCCGGTCACCGCTGGCAATTGCCGCAACGCGTCTTCAATCGTCAGGGTGCCGGTGTGTTCCTGCTGGATGCGGTCGCCGTAAACCTTGGGCCGCAGCTTCCCGGCATACCATTTCCGGGCGTCGATCCGCACGCGCCGGCAGTTCGGGTCCGCGGTCTGGTCGTCGGCGATGGCGATGATTTCTTCCGCCAGAAAATCGGCGGCGGCCTCGCGCGCGCGTGCGTATTGTTGCAAACGGGCCGGATCGTCCGTCAACCACCGCAGCAGCAGGCTCGCCGAAATTTCCATCGGGAACAGCTCCCGGTTGGCGGCGATGGACCGCAGGCTGTTCCCTTCGATGAACAGTTCACACACCGCTTCAAGCGTTTCCGGTCGCTCCAGCAGTTCGCGGCGTTCGCGCTTCCGGCTGGGGCGCCGGCCGGCTTCCGCTAGCGGCCCGGACGCGTGGCCCTGTCCCCCAGCCGGAGCCGGCAGCTCCGTGGGGCTGGGTTCTTCGGCGCCAAGTTGGGGTTGCGCTGCGCTACTGGCGGCGGCGACTAGGACAGCGATCGGATGGACTCGTTTGGTGTTCATCAGGTGGTTTCCAATTGGTTTTCCGGTGTTCCCGAAATCCCGAAACCCCTAGGGATTCCGGGAAACGGGAAATTCTTCCCGAAAGGGTTCCCGAAACTTTCGGGAAAGCGGATTTCGCGCTGGTTCATCAAGTGTTTGATGGGTTGTCAGTTTCGGGAAATCGGTCCGCCAGCCGATAGAGGTCTTCTTCCAACACCAGGAATCCGGATTGAGTGTGCCGGTCGATGGCCTCGTAGGATTTGCCGACGGAGCATTTGGCCAGCGCTGCAAGTCGGGGAGCGATGACCTTCTTGGCGGCAACCACTGTGCCCTTGAACGCCTCCCGAACATGCTCCTCAGTCACCTTTGCCGGCCGGCCGGTCGGCTTGCTGGTGCCGCCACGCCACGCTTCCCAATCGAAATCCGGGATGGCGCTGAAGCCGGCGTCCTCGCACGTCCACGCGGTGGGGGCCGGCATCTCGCAGTTGTTCGCCTTGCAGCACGACCAGACGCGCCGCGGATCGGCGGATTCGTCCGTAACCTTTTGCAGCACGAAGGCCGCGCGGGCGGCGCTCCCGATGGAATAGCTGCCGGCAATCGTGTTGAGCAGGCTTCGACCGCTGGCCCGTTCCTCTTCTTTGGGCTTGCGGGTGTGGCAGACGATGGCGAGGGCGGGCGCGTCATCGCCTTTCGGCAGGCTGGCGCGAATGTTCCTCAAGGCGATCTGGTAGCCGTCCTTGTCATCGCCTTGGGTGCATTCCGTCCACGGGTCCACGACTACCAGGAGCGGATGCCCACCGGCTTGCAGCCGTTGGCAAGCGGCCAGCACTTCCGCTTGGAACTCGGGGCGGCCGAAGGCTAGGCCGACGTCCGGCGGGGCGAGCACTTCCACTGAACCTTCCAGGTCCACTCCTGCCGCCTTGAGCGCGGAGAAGTCGGCGTGTAGCCGGTGCATCCCGTTTTCACACTGGATGAACAGGGTGCGGAATCGGCAACAGACCGGCTGACCCAGCCATTCACTTCCCGTGGTGCCCGACACGGCCAGCGCGAATACGGCGCGGCTTTTGCCAATGCCTGGTGCCCCAGCAATCAGGACCACTTCGCCACGCGTCACCAGCCCTTCCCCGACGAGGCAGAGGTCGTGCGCCGGTTGCCACGCCAGGATTTGCGCGGGCGTCAGAAACGTGAGCAATGGGCGGGATGCTTCCCCGGCAACTTCCAGGCCCACTCCGTCCCACGCTTCTCTCTCCAGCAGGCGGGCGGTCTGGATCTTCCGCCGCTGGGCAAAGGTTCGCTCCAGTTCGGCCAACGCTTCCGCAAAGTCGGCCTCGATGCCCGCGGCGCGTTGGGTGTCCATGTAGCCGGAGGTCCGGGCAGACGCCCCTCCATGGTCAACGTGAGCGGTGCTCGCCAGCGCGGCGACGAAGGCGGGCAACGTCCACGTTCCGCCCTTGCTGGAAATCTGGGCCAGCGTCTCAAAAGCGCTCCGGTGTTCGGTGAACAACTCCTCGCGCAGCCGATTGGACCAGGAACGCGCTTCGTCAGGAGCACTGTCGAGTGCCAGCAAGACGTTGCCGATGGCCCGCGCCTCCTGCTCCGGGGCGCTGGGCAGCGGAGGTGGGGAATAGCCAGCCGCATTCATCTGCGCCCCCCTTTCCATTGCCACCCGACGATGGATGCCACCACGCGAGACAGAGTCGCAGTTGCGGGCCTGCCACAGTTTACAGTTGGAACCCGCGCGCGGGTCAGGCAAAAATTTTGTGAAGGTTCTGGCTCTCTGCCGGGTGTTCGCTGTGACGAGCGGCACCCGGCCTTTTTGTCGAAGAGCTCATCCTCTGGCCCCTTCGGTTTGCGCTTCGGCCGCCATCTCGCACCGGGCCACGAAGTCGAGGATCGATCCTAGATGAAAGAGCCGCACGCCTTTGACCTGTCCCGGCTCCCGGATGCTGACGCTCCGAATTTTCCCGCCACCGGCCAACTCGTAGAGCTTCGCCCGGGTGAATCCCGAGTAATGCTCCGGGCCGGACTTCGGAGAGCGAATCCAGACCGGCAACAATCGGTCCCGTTCGGCCAACAGCTCGGCGGCCTTGGATGCCAGCCTGTTTTGGCGACTCGCAGCCGGGGTCGCGTCCGGGGCAACGTTGGTTCCGCCGTTGCTGCGGGTGTCAAATGTATTGTCCACGACGACAGCTTGGCGAGTCGTGGCCGGAGGGTTTTCCCCAAAGATAGGAAACTTCAGGTCGGCGCAGTGGCGAGCTCCCGCACCGCACTCTTTATTCGTTCCCTGATTCCGTCCCAAATGTTGCTGGCCTCCGTTTTCGGGGTTGCCTTGGCTTGAGCTTCCATCCGAACCGAGTGTTTGGCGCGATACTGGCCCAGTTCCTTGAGCTCGGGCAGGGATTCGGGGCGCCCGTCCGTGCGGAGCAATATTCCCAGCCAGACAACCTCCGCCCAAGCCTCTAAGTTGTTGGTGTTGAATTGCTTAGATGCCAAACCTATTGCTTGGGATTGCCATTCCTTCCACTCGCCTGACTTGTTGGCATCGGCCCCTTCGGGCAGGTCAACTCGGACTATGTGGGGCTCCCCGAGCACAGATCCGTAAAGGTCAGCTTCCAGTTGGGCGCCCCGAAGATCGAGCAAGGCATGCTTAATTGCGATTACCCATCGGGAGGCCATTTACATCGACAGGCGATCCAAGTCTCGCTGCCGGTCGCCCCCCAGGTTGGGTGAACTGGACATGCCTAACCGCAGCCGCTTCACCCATGCATCTAAACGCATCCGATCCTTGCGGAAGACCGGATAGTTGCACGGGAACCCTGACTTTTTCACAAGAAAATGGGCAGCCGCCTCCGAATGCTTGCTACAGTATTCCTCCCATAACCGCGCCACCTGGCTCGCCAAGGTGTGCAGCGTTTCCGCAGCCCCTTCGTCTTGTTCAGCCAAGCGGGCCAAGTCCTTCGCATCGGCCATGGCGGTCTGTGAAAGCTGACCTGCGCGAGCCAGAATCAGGGTGGCAGTGTCGACTTGGCCGGCTCCGGCCTGCTGGGTTGAGGACGAGTCGTTGTTCTTGGGTTTGGACTTCATGGGGATGTTTCCAGCTGAGATTTTGACTAAATTCGCCCGCCTTCCTCGTTGCGGCCTCCTGATTCCCCCGCGCTCGCGTTCAACACGTCGGGCATGGTGTCAGCCGCCCGCCGCAAGGCAGCCGTCTCAATGTGGGTGTAGTTGGCGTTTACTGCCGCGGAGTCGTGCCCGATGAACTCGGCCGCGACGGCATCACTCACACCGGCATTATTCAAGAGGCTGGTGGCGGTGTGGCGCAGGCTATGGAAGCTCAACTCGGCCTGTTCGTGCCGGACGCTGGAACCTTCGCCCGTGGCGACGTATTTGCGCGCCTTGGCCAACCCTGCGGCCACGAGGATGGCGTGAAACTGTTTCGACATTCGCCCGTTGTTCCCGGACTTCGCGTAGGTATCAGCGGCGCTTGGGAAAAGGGGCGCTGAGGGGTTATCCGAAGTCGGAAGGGATTCGATTAGGCGTGCGAGCGGTGCGGCCAGGGGGAGGATTTGCCGGCGGCCCGTCTTGTCGGTCACAAGGCGGAGTTCCCGCCGTTGCAGGTCCACATTGTTCCAAGTGAGTTGCGCGAGGTCGCCAAGGCGTTGCCCGGTGTAGATGCCGAAGGCGATCAGGCCGCGCCATTCGCCGTCGGCGACCTCCAGAATGCGCGCCAGTTCATCGAGCGTGAACGGGCGGCGCCTAGCCTCGCCCCGGCGTTTCAGCAACGTGACGCGCTCCGCCGGGTTCGCGTCAATCAGACCGTCCCGCTTGGGCTGATTAAATGCCGCGCGAAGGATTTCAGGCAGGCGTTGACGGTGTTGGCGGAAACGCTCTTTGCGTAGTGGTCGCGAAAGGCAGTTAGCTCGCGGTGCGGGACATGGGCCAGCTGGCCGCTGGCCTTGGAGCCGAGGACTTCGAGAAACCGTTCCACGGCCACGCCATAGCGCGTATGGGTCTTGTCGCCGGCTTCCAGCTCCTTCCGCTTCAACCACGAGGCGAAGAAATCCTTGGCGGTGGAACTGGGCAGTTGGTCGGTATTGGCGAGCGCGTAAATGTCGGCGATGACCTTGCGCGCCTGCGATTCGATCAAGCGGCCCTGCCGCCCCGCCTTGCCGGCATCCTCGAACTGGTTGGCGATGCGTTGAGCTTCGCGGCGGTCGGTGCTCTTCGTGCTGCGTTGTGTCCGGCTACCATCGGGGAGGGAAGCCATATTGGTTACAACACCAGTTACAACGTTCACTGATGTCACTCAAGTTTAACTGTGCCTAAAACATGAGGAAATGTGCCTTTTTGCGGAAATGATTTGAATCGTGAGTTCAAATCTCACCGCCCCGACCATTGGGTTCTTCTTCCTCGTGAATCGAGACCGCATCGTTCCTATGTAGCCACTCTAGGATGCCTTTCCGGGAATGGCAGATCGACGTCTTCGGGACAATCACTCAGTCAATTCAACCGCCCGACTAATTGCGACTGGGGCGACACCAGTCAGCGCCCCACTGCGCAAGCTTCGTTCATCCGCCTCCCGATCCCGTCTGCCCGCGGAATGGCTTTCGTCATCCGACTCAATCGACGAACCGCTTGGTCAGGTCACCGTAGGCGTCAATGCGGCGGTCGCGCAGGAATGGCCAGTGGGTGCGGGTGACATCCACCTTCTTCAAATCCACCGGCACGATGAGGTTTTCGGGCTGGTCCACGGAGGCTTTCGCGAGGATTTGACCCGAGGTTCCCGCCACAAACGTCTGTCCCCAGAACTCAATGCCGTCGCCGCCGATGGGTTGCTCGACACCAATGCGATTAATGGCTGCCACGTAGCAACCATTGGCGACCGCATGACTCCGCTGGATTGTCTCCCACGCCAAGTGCTGGTTCACCCCGTATTCCGCCTTTTCCGACGGGTGCCAGCCGATGGCGGTGGGGTAAAACAGAATCTCGGCACCATTCATTGCCGTGAGCCGGGCGCCTTCGGGATACCATTGGTCCCAGCAGATGAGCACGCCAATGCGGCCGAACTTCGTATCCCAGGCACGGAATCCGAGGTCACCCGGGGTGAAGTAGAACTTCTCGTAGTAAAGCGGATCGTCCGGGATGTGCATCTTGCGATAGATGCCCAAGAGTGAGCCGTCGGCATCGATGATCGCCGCGGTGTTGTGGTAGAGACCTTCGGCGCGTTTCTCGAACAAGGAGGCAATGACCACCACCCCATGCTTCTTGGCGAGCGTCTGGAATTTTTCGGTGCTCGGCCCGGGTATGCGCTCGGCCAAGTCGAAGTATTGGTGGTCCTCGCTCTGGCAGAAGTATTGCGAACGGAACAGCTCCTGGGTGCAGATAATTTGGGCCCCATCCTTCGCTGCCCGCTCGGCCGCCCGGAGGCAGACGTCGAGATTATGCTTCGGATCCGGAGTGCACGCGTGCTGGAGAAGGCCGAGGTTGACCGTGCGGCCTTTGGAATTGGGGCGGCTCATTTGAACTTGGACTTGAGGCGTTCGATCAGGCTGCTCTTGCGAGTCTTGATGGTCTTCGACGTCGTGCGGCTGGTTCGTCCGGTCTGGGTGGTGCCGATCTTGGATGTCTTGGTCGTTCGGCTCGTCTTGATCGTCGAATTGAGCTTCATGGTGCCGCCTCGTGGCGTCCGCTTTTTCGGACTGAGCTCGTCCTGGAAGAGATCACGGATGAATTTGCCCAACGTCTCGTTCGTAGGGCCGTAGCCCTTGTGGTAGATGAAGTGTTCCAGCTCGAACAGCATCTCCTCGGCGGTCTGGTAACGGTTGGCCAGATCCCGGCTGAGCGCCCGGTGGAGGATTTCATTCAGCCGGGCCGGAATGTCCATGCCGGCCTGGGTGAAGTCCGGGATGTCGGCGTTAAGCACCCGTTGCCGGGAGTCTTCGGGCGTGAGGGCCTTGAACAGGTTCTTACCGGTCAGTAACTGGGCAAGGACGATGCCCGCCGAGAAGAGGTCCGACCGTTTGTCGGTGATCTGGAAATCGGCCTGTTCAGGGCTCATGTATTCGGGTTTGCCGGCCACCTCCTCGCCTTCCTTGTCGGTCAGGAACCCCCGGGCCTTGGCGACCCCGAAGTCGGTCACCTTCACGTCGCCTTCCCAGGCGATCATGATGTTCTTGGGGTTGATGTCGCGATGGACGATGCCGAGGACATTCCCATCGGCGTCCGTCTTGGAATGGGCGTAGGCCAGTCCCCGGGCGATGCGGCTGACGATGAACACTGCGAGCTCCTGGGGCAGGGTGCGTTTGGCGTCTGCCAATCGGTGGAGGAACTGCTCCAGGTTGACCCCGCGGATCAGTTCCATGCAGATGAAGGCGGTGCCCTGGAATTCCCCGAGGTGGTAGGTCTGGACGATGTTGGTGTGGATGAGGTCGGCCACCAGCTTGGCCTCGCCCACGAAGTTCTCGATGAACTCCACGTTGTTGTTGTAGCGCTCGCGCACCACCTTGATGGCGACCCGCTTGACGAAGCCGCGCGCACCGTGCTGCTGGGCCTCGTAAACAATGCCCATTCCGCCCTCGTAAATCTTGCGGACGATTTCGTAGCGGAAATCGTGGGAAATGGATTTGAGCTCTGCCACGGGGCCGATGGTGATTTGGTCGCCCGCCAAGTCAAGGAAGGCACCGGCTTTGGCAAAAAAGTGCTCAGTTCCCTCATTTTACGGGGATTTTCCCTTGCCGGGCGTTGTCCGCTTGCGGTAACTCGCCAGCAGTTCGATTTGCCCAGCATGTCGAGCGGTTCAACACACATCACTCCACATAACATCTCACCATGGCTAAAGCCCTGACCAAGTCACAGATCGCCGCGGCACTCGCCGAGAAGTCCGAAATCTCCAAGAAGCAGGCCGTCGCCGTCCTGGAGACCCTCGCTGAACTCGCCTACAAGAACGCCAAGAACACCTTCACGTTCCCCGGCGTCGGCAAGTTGGTGCTCGTCAATCGCAAAGCCCGCATCGGCCGCAATCCCGCCACCGGTGCCGAGATCAAGATTCCCGCCAAGAAGGTCGTGAAGTTCCGCGTGGCCAAGGCCGCGAAGGACGCGATCCTCGGCGCGAAGTAATTCGCGATCCACTTCGAGACGGCACCCTTTCGGGGGTGCCGTTTTTCTTTTCCCGCTCCCGCCGCCCCTCCCTCTTTTTCCATGAAAATTGCCGTCGTCGGTTGCGGCGCCCTAGGCAGCTACTATGGCGCCTGCCTGAGCCGGGCCGGCCACGAAACGCATTTCCTGCTGCGGAGCGACTACGCGGCTGTCCGGGAACACGGCGTTCGCGTCCACAGCGCCGGCGGCGACTTCGTCGCGCGGCCACATTGCGCGACCGAACCGCGGGAAATCGGTCCGGTCGACTTGGTCCTCATCGGTCTCAAGGCCACGGCCAACGCGCAGTTTCCGGCGCTACTGCCGCCGCTGGTGAGCGATCACACAGCCGTGCTGACACTTCAGAACGGCTTGGGCAATGAGGAGGCCCTGGCCGCGCTGTTTCCGCCCCAACAAGTCCTCGGCGGGCTTTGTTTCGTCTGCCTGAACCGGGTGGCCCCCGGCGTCATCCAGCACTTGGCCCACGGCCGCATTGTGCTGGGCGAATTCCAGCGTCCCGCGATGCCACGCACCCATGGCATCGCGCGTGCCTTCCAGGAGGCGACCATTCCCTGCGAAGTCACCGATCAACTGGCCCGGGCCCACTGGCAGAAACTGGTCTGGAACATCGCCTTCAACGGGCTCGGCGTCGCCAGCGCGGCCGGACTCGATGCGATGCTACAACCGGGCGGCGGCATCCGCAGGACCGCTCCGTGCCTGACCACCGAACGGTTGCTGGCGGATGAGCGTTGGCTGGCGTTGGTCCGTGAACTCATGGCGGAGGTGGTCCGCGTCGCGGCGGCCTTGGGACACGATCTGCCGGCGGATTCCGTGGAGCAGCAAATCACCCGGACCCAGGAGATGGGCGCCTACCAACCGTCGACCCTGATCGATTTCGAGCGGGGACAGCCGTTGGAGCTCGAGGCGCTTTTCCTGGAACCGCTCCGCCAAGCCCGTGCCGCCCGCGTCGCCACCCCGCGGCTGGAGGCTTTGAGCCGCGTGTTGGTGGCGCTCGCGGAACGGCACGGACCGAAGCCGGAGTAACTCCCTGGGAGTGCCCAGCGGATCGGGTTAACCAACGCCATCACCGACCGGGACGGGGCTGTCCCGTTCAATCATTCCCGGGGTGGCGCCTATTCGAGCATCCCGGAGAACTGCGCCTGCCACGCGCTCCGCAGGGGCAGGCGCAGCGTGGAACCCAGCAGAATCTGCCGGATTTCCCCGCGGTTCACCTTGGTCCGGTGAAGCGGATCCAGCGGATTGCCGGTCAGGAGTTTCACCAATGTTCGCACGCCGATCAGCACCGGCCACGCGCACGCGAGACGGAGCCGGAAATGCCCAAAAGGAATGGAATTGGTGTAACGCCAACCGGCCTCCAACGATTGGAACGCCTGATCGGCCCAAGCGCGGAAGACGGGCCGCAGCCTGGGCTCGTTGGAAGCATCCAGCAAATCGACTGGCTTCAGGCCGACCCGGGCCAACTCATCCGACGGCAAATAACAGCGGCCATTGCGCAGGTCGCGCGGCAGATCGCGCAGGATGTTGACCAACTGGAGTCCCTTGCCGAAGGCAATGCCGTCCGCCAGCAACGCCGCCTCATCCAATCTCGCCTTGGAGAAACAGTGCCGCCGGGTCAGTTGGGTCCAGAACTCGCCCACGCAGCCCGCAACCCGATACGTGTAATCGTCGAGTTCCGCTGCGTTGGCCAGCGCCCGAATCTCCTTCTGACCGCCGCGTAATGTCAGCGGCAAGGGGGGCGGAACAATAACCGGCGGCAGCAACGGAGGCACCTCAGCAGCCGCGGGAGCAACGGGCGGCGCTTCGAACCGCCGCAAGTCCAGCTCCTGCCCGCCCGTAATCGTGCTGAGGACCGCACGGACTGCTTCGAGATCCCCCTGCGCCAGCCGATCCAATTGTCCCACCGCCGCTTCAATTCGGTCCAGCAGTCGCTTCTCCGCGATCGCCGTGCGACCGCGCTGAGACATGGCTAGGCGAGCAAGGTTCATCGGCTCAGCGCGGACTCCGAGGATCCGGTCACGCAATGCTTCCAACCCGGCGAGACGTTCTTCCACGGGGATGAGTTCGGTATCAGCGATCGTGTCGGTCGCCCGGGCCAGCAAATAGGCCAAGCCAATCTGCGGGCGCACAGACCGCGGCAACACCTGCAGGGTCAGGTAAAACGACCGCGACGTGTCGCGCAGCAACGTCTGCAGCGGCGCCGGCAACCCGACTTGGGAAATGGTCAGTGGCATCGGAAGAACCCCGGCATCGTGGCGGACCGTCTCGGGATTTCGAGCCCGAATACGGCGACCGCCCGCTCACCAGACTTCCACCGGCCCCTTGGGCACGGGAATCGCCGTGCGGGTCGTGCTGGGCGGGCCCTCGTCCTGCATGAAGCTCGCCACGAGCGCCGCCGGCCGGTAACGCGCCGTGAGTTCCCCCGCCTCGTCGCAGAACTGGTTCCGCCATTGCCGGTAACTCGCCACGATCTCGTCGAACTCAGCCCGGGTCCTCAGTTGCACGACGCGCTTGTTGAACGGCGCGACCGGCCCAAACCGTTTGGCATACCAGGGCGCCACCTTGCGGAACATCATGCAGCCCAGTTCCTCGCCGAAGACCTCGATCATCAGGTCCAGGTGGCGGTTCATCACCACAATGCGCTCGTCGAACGTGGCTTCCGGCAACACCTCGCCGTGGTCCAGCAGATGCCGGGTCCGGACAAAGATCCACGGATCGTAGAATGCGCCGCGGCCGATGCTGACACCCGCGCAGCCGGTCTCATTGAACATGTGCCGGGCCGCCTCCGGGGTTGTCACGTCGCCGTTGCCGATCACCGGAATGGACTTCACCGCCTGCACCACGGCGCGGATGCCGGCGAGGTTGACGGTCCCGCTGAAGCCCTGTTCCCGCGTCCGGCCATGAACGAACACGGCCGCGATGCCGGCCCCCTCCAACGCCTTTGCCAAGTCGGGCGCCGTCAGATTGTCGTCGTCCCAGCCAAGCCGCATCTTGGCGGTGACGGGAATCCGGAGCGCATTGACCATCGTCCGCACCAGCGCGGCGGTGCGCTCGTGCTCGGTCATCATCGCCGAGCCGCCGCCCACCCGGCATACCTTGCGGACGGGACAACCCATGTTGATGTCGATCGAGCTGACCCCGAGCGATTCAAGGTAGAGCGCGGCGTCACGCATTTCCTCGGGGACGCTGCCAAACAGTTGCACCGCCAGCGGCCGGTCGCGGTCGTTGGTCTCAATCAGCTTGAGCGCCTTCCGGTTGCGCTCGATGAGCGAACGGGCGTTGACCAGGTCGGTCGTCGCGAGGTCGAGGCCGCCCAGTTCCCGGGCCACAAGCCGGAACGGCAGGTTCGTGTAGCCGGCCAGCGGCGAGAGAAAGAGGTTGGACTTCAGCGCCAACGGCCCGAAGCGAATCCCACCCGCTGGGAATCCTTGCCCCGCCGCCGGGACCGCATCCGTGGACGTTGGGTTCACGCGGGGAACAGCAGGTCCATCAGCGGCCCGAGATCCCGGTAATCCGGCACGCAGATGTCGGCGCCGACGCCGAGCAGGCGCTGCCGTTTCCACTCGTCCATGCGGCCGGATCCGTTGTGGGCTTCGTCGCTGGCCACCGCCACGGCGACGCCACCGACCTGCTTGGTGTTCTCGATCTCCACGTAGCCGTCGCCGAACGATAGCAGCGACGCGCCGGGAATGCGGTTCTCGGCCAGGATGGTGTCGATGACCATCTTCTTGCTGAACTTCCGGTAGTCGTCCTGCGCACCGTAGATGTGGCCCTTGAAGTAGTGCGCGATGCCCAGCGCCTCGGCCTCGGCCTTCACGAACTGCTCGTCGGTGCCGCTCGCCAGGTAGATCGGCAGGCCGCGGGCGCTCAGCGCATCCAGCAGCGCGCGGGTGCCAAAGACGGTGAGGTCGTCCGCCTTGATCGAACCGGCGCGAATGCCTTCGACGCGGAAATGGATCTTCGCGTCCAGCCGACGCAGGTATTCGTGTTTGTAGTTGAGCGGTTCGTCGGGCGTGCCGCCGCGTTCCTTCACCCGCTCGGCGAGCTGGATCATCTGGTAGATGGTCTGCTTGCCGTTGAGCTTCATGATGTCCTCAAACGCCAGCTTGCAGCGGGCCTCGTAGGATTCGCCGGGGACCTCCGGCAGAATCTCGGCGAACATCGGCACCATGATCTCCGGCCAGCCCTGGCGGACGAGCGAAAGCGTGCCATCAAAATCGAACAGCACGTGGCTGATGCCCCGGCGGGGCTGGAATCCGGGCGCTAACTCAACGAGGCCTCGGAAGGCGGCGGTAAGACTCATGGGCGGCGACGAATACGGGATTCAGCTCAGGGACACCAGTTTTCCCGTGCGGATGGACACTTCCTCCGCCTCGCACAGGACCACCGCCGCGGCGCCGTCGGCCGGCGTCACGACACTCGGCGCCTTGCCGGCCTGCACGCATTCGACGAAATGCTTTAGCTCGCCGATGTAACCGTCGCCACCGTCGGGCTTCAGCGTCGCGGTGGGAACGCCTTGCACGATCAGGCGCATGGCGTCGGCCCCGCGGCCGCTGTCGAAGTCCACCGTGGCCCGCTCGAAGTTGACCGTGAACGCCATGTTGAAGCCAAACCCCTCGGTCATCGCCCAACTGCCTTCCGCGCTCACCGTAGGACCACCTGGATACTGAAAGATCGCCACGACGTGATCCACCGCCCCGCTGACCTTGCTATAGCCGCTGGCGAACACCGCGTGCGGCCGGCCGAAGCAGTATTGCAGGAAGTCCACGTCGTGAATGTGCAGGTCCAGCAACGCGCCGCCGGATTCGCCGCCTTGCAGGAAGTGGCTGTGGCCCCACGCCGGCGCCTGCGCCACGCGGCGGAAGCGCGCATCCCGCACCGCGCCGTAAGTGCCGGCCACGATGGTCTGCTTGAGCCACGCATATTCCGGCCAGAACCGCAGGCACATGGCCGGCATGAGGAACACCCCGCGTTTCGCCGCCTCGGCGGCCGCCTCGGCGATTTTCCCGGCGTCGGCCGCCGTGCGGGCCATCGGCTTCTCCAGCAGCACATGTTTGCCCGCCGCGAGCGCGGCCAAGGCCAGCTCCACGTGGGTCTTCGTCGGCGTGCAGATGTCGATGACGTGGATGTCCGGATCGGCCAGCAGCGCGGCCACGTCCCGGAACGCTTTCACGACCTTCATGTCGAGCTTGAGCGCGGACTGGTCGCCCACGTTGCCGGCGACCTTGGAGAAGTCGCCGTCGAGGTTGCGCCCACTGGGATTGCAGAGCGCGGCGACGCGCACGCCCGGAACCTTCGCGTAGGCCTTGAGGTGGGCGACCGTCATGAAGCCCGTGCCGATGATGCCGACGTTGATCATGTGCCGGCGAGTAAAGCACCGAAGGCCCCAGCGGGAAAACACCTGAAATCGGGCGCATCCGCCCCGGTCGGGCGTCATCGGCGGACCCACGCCAGGCCGACGTCAGCCTCGAACCCGCGTAGGACCGCATTGCCCGCGATGCCATGGTCCGCAAGATCAATGCCCGCCGCCTAGCCATCCAGCAAGCCTTCGACGGCCTGCGCCCGTATACCGAGGAGGCCCATCACCCGCTCCGCCGCCGGTTCAAGCTGCCCATCGACCGCCCGTTCAACGGGTAGGCCGATCTTTTGCCCGCAAGTTACCCCCCGCGACCGGCCCTTCCTGCCGCGTCGCCCGGTAGCCGCCGAGGTAACGAGGCGGAGAGGGATCTGCGCACCGCGCCGCCTCCTCCGCGTCTCGGCGGCTATCGGCACGAAAGGCTGGAGCCCGGCGCGTAGCCCCGCCTACGCTGCGCCGAACGCCATGAACTTCCCCTACGACGTCTTCCTCAGTCATAGCTCGAAGGATAAGGCCATCGTCCGGGGCATCGCCGAGCGGTTGCGAAAGGACGGGCTGAAGGTGTGGTTTGAAGAATGGGAGACCAAACCCAAGGCGACGAAGGCGATCCGAGCGAAGAAGTTCGAGGAAGGGCTGGAGCACTCGCGCGTGCTGGTGCTCTGCCTCTCAGCGAATGCGTTCGGCTCGGACTGGGCGCAGTTGGAGTCCGGCACGTTCCGCTTTCGCGACCCGCTGAACAAGGAGCGCCGCTTCCTCCCACTGTGCCTCGACGACGCCCCCATCAAACGCTCCCTGGCGCAATTCCTTTACATCAACTGGCTCCCTGCGGAGCGCGAGCAGGAGTATGCGAAGCTACTCGGATCCTGTTTGGCGGCGATTGCTGCCCCAGTAGCGAGGAGTGATGCATCCGACAAACGAGTTCAATGGAAGGCCGTCCAACTCGAACACGAACTGGCGGAGGAATTGGATGTCAATGATTACGCGTTTAGCGCGGATCAAGAGCGCGTGCTAACCGCTGCTAGTGACAACCTGGTGCGACTTTGGGACGTGAAGACAGGGCGATGCCTGCGCGTGCTCGCGGGTCACGGCAAGGGGAGCGACTGGGGCGGAGGTGCCTGGGCTGTGGCTTGGGGAAAAAATCAGAACTGGGCCCTCTCCGCTTCAATGGACAACACCATGAGGCTCTGGGATATCGAAGCCGGGCAATGCCTGCGCGTCTTTAAGGATCACTCTAGCCCTGTTCAAGAGATGGCGTGGAGTCCCGAGGGGCATCACATACTTTCCGCTGGGAGTGACGGAGAGCTTCGTTTGTGGGCGCTTGAGAATGCACATTCCCTGCGCGCATTCAAAGGCCACACTGGCAGAGTTTTGAGTGTAGCGTGGAGCGAGGATGGACTCCGGGCAATCTCAGGCTCAGAGGACAACACCGTGCGCCTTTGGGACATCGAGACGGGCCAATGCCTGGGGGTTCTCAGTTCCCCAAGCCTGGAAGGAGAGGAACGAGATCATGGGATAACTGGGGCTTGGAGTGTAGTGTGGAGCGGGGATGGGGCTCGTGTGATCTCTTCCAGCAGGGACAACACCGTGCGTTCATGGGATATCGAGACAGGGCGGTGCCTACGGGTGCTCGAGGGCCATACCGATCGCGTCGTTTGTATCGCTTCGTCCGCGGGCCACGGTCTTGTCCTTACCGGCTCTGAAGACAAGACCGTGCGGCTTTGGGACGTGGATAAAGGACGCTGTTTGCTTGTGTTTGAGGGACACTCAGCCGGCGTCAGAACGGTGGCTTGGAGCATCGATGGAAGCCGTGCCTTTTCCGCCGACGGCGCAGGCGGCATCCGGGTTTGGGATTTGTGGGAATTCATCACCGAGGCACGAGCGCGGGAAGTGACCACGCCTGGTCTGCCGCTCGCACCGGTCCAAGTCCAATACACAAACGCCAAAGTCCTCCTCGTCGGGGAGAGCGGTGCGGGCAAGACGGGGCTTTCCAAACGGCTGGCTTTGAATGACTGGCAGCCCAGCGACTCGACGGTCGGTGCGTGGGCGACGCAGTGGAAGCTGGAGGCAACACTTCCGAAAGGCAAAGTCTGCGACGGCATCGAGCGGGAAATCTGGCTCTGGGATTTCGGCGGGCAGGCGGACCAGCGGTTGATCCACCAGCTTTACATGGACGAAACCGCGCTGGCGGTGCTGGTCTTCGACGGCCAGAAGGAAGACCTCTTCGAGACTCTGGGCCAGTGGGACCGCGATCTCACACGCGCCTCGCGCAAGGAGTTTGCCAAGCTGCTGGTTGCCGGGCGCGTGGATGCCGGCGGTCTGCGCCTCAGCCGGAGCGAGGTCGAAAAGTTCGCGGCGGAGCGTAAGTTCCGGGACTTTCTGGAAACAAGCGCGAAGACGGGCCTGCGCTGCGAGGAACTCAAGCAGGCCATCCTCGACGCCATACCGTGGGACGAGCTTCCCTGCCGCACGACGGAGGTGCTTTTCAAGCGGCTCAAGGAGGAAATCATCGCACTCAAGGACGCAGGCCGGGTGCTGCTGCGCTTCAACGAACTGCGGGAGACGCTGCAACTGCGGCTGGCAAGAAAGGCGGACATTCCTGTCCGTCAGGATGAGGAAGCGGGCAGGAATGCCCGCCTCACGGTTGGGCGCTTCACCGACGAGGAACTGCGCGCGGTGCTAACGTTGTTGGCCAGTCCTGGCGTGGTGTGGGAACTGGCGTTCGGCAGTTGGGTGCTGCTCCAACCGGAGCGCATCAACGCCTACGCACAGGCCGTGATCCGAACCTTGCAGGCGGATGAGCATCAGCGCGGCTGCCTGATGGAGGAACGGGTCTTGAAGGGCGACCTGATGTATGAGTCGTCCATGACGCGGCTGGAAGGCGACGAGGAGCGCTTCGTCCTGCTGGCGATGCACCAGACGCTCGTGGAACGCGGCCTTTGCTTCCGGCAGCCGACCGACAAAGGAAACCTGCTGATCTTCCCCAGTTACTACCGCCGCGAGAGACCCGACTTGGTGCAACATCCGGCAGTGCTCGTGAACTACCAGTTCGAAGGCTTTTTGGATGAGGTCTACGCCACGCTCGTGGTGCGGTTGCACCACACCGAGGCGTTCAACCAAGAGCAGCTCTGGAAATACGCCGCTGACTTCAAAACGAAGACAGGCAAACAGCTTGGCCTCAAGCTAACCCGACGCGGCCCGGGCAAAGGCAACCTTGAGGTGTTCTTTGATGCGGGAATTGAAGACGGCGAGAAGATCATCTTCAGCAAATACATCCACGAGCACCTCCTGCAAAACGCCCGCGACGTGGTCCGGTTCAGGCATTACGCCTGCAAGCACTGCGGAACCCAGGTTGGCAACCGGGAGGAGGCGATGAATCGCTTGAACACATGGTTGGAGGTTTGTCCACCGCAACATGCGGGGGACAGCGGGTTCAAGATTCGGAAAAGCAAGGACGGCCCTCCGACCATCATTTGCGTGAAATGTGAGACGCGGCGGGTGCCGCTTTGGGATGATCTGGAGCAGGCTTTTGCCAGTCCCGAAACGCAGCAGCGAGTCCGCGACATGCAGGAGGAGGCAAAACTGGTTCTCGACAACGAGAGCAAAGAGCGGGTGCTGGTCGGGGAGGTGATTTCGACCGTCGCCCTGGCCGGACAGATCTGCCGGGAGAAAAACGTGAGCGATCACGGCATCGACATGGAGATCGAGTTCAAGGACGACACCAACGAGGCCACGGGCGAATTACTTTTCCTCCAGCTGAAATCCGGCAATTCCTACCTGCGCGAGCGCCGGGCGGACGGAGCGGAAGTGTTCACCATCCGGGACGAGCGGCACGACCGCTACTGGAGGAAACAGAAGGTGCCCGTGATGCTCGTGATCCGGAATACCGAGGGAGAGGTCCGGTGGATGGAAATCCGGGACTACCTCCGGCGGGAAAGCGATGGCGGGAAGAAGCCGGTCAAGGAGATCATCTTCTCCGGCGAGCGGTTCGACGTGATGAGCGTGCGCCGGTGGCGGGAGCGGATGTTTGCCGAGAAAACCGTGTGAGGCGTCGGCTGGCCGTCGGCAGACTGTCGCTATGAAAACCGGGAAGGAAACCAAGCCCGTCGGCACCATCCACCGGCAGCAACTGTTCTATTGGATGGGGCGATCCATCGACGACCAGAACGGCAAACGGAAGCTGCTGCGCGATGACTTGGTGACCGTAGTGCTGGACCAGTTGCGCGGAAGTCTGGAGCGCGGGCTATGGGTGAAGTCGCCGCGGTTTCCGGAAACGATGGAGCTGCGCGGAAAGGTCTTCGCGCTGCATCTGCCCATCGCCTGCTTCACCGAATGGTCGTTGGGTGAAAGCCTGCCGCACACGGCCGAGTATGGCCGGATCGGGCTGGGTTTTCCCAAGCGCTGGGTGATCGAACGCGGCGGCCAGTCGGTGACGTATTTCCGCCACAACGAAAAGGGGCGGTTCCTGCAGGCGGTGTTCACGCTGCTGGCGGCTCAGGGCACGGGCGACGCCCAAGGAATCTGGCAGCCCAAGGCGGGCGCCACAGGCTTTGAGGAACTGCGCTACCTCCTGCACTTCGCCAAGATGCTCCGGGTAAGGGCGCCCAAACCTTCGCGCGCCCGGGCGAAGGCGGTGGTGCCACCGACGGTCCGGCCGAGCCGAAAGCCCGCGGCAGCGGCGGTGGAAGCGCAGATGTTCAAACGCAAGTTTGGCCTGCCGCTGCAATTCGCGGAGGAACGCGAATGGCGGATCGTGCATCACGCGGGCGGGAAACACTTCGTGAAGGGTCCGGGAGTGCCGGACCATTACCTGCCGTATGTGCCGGGGGAGGAGCTGTTCACGCTGGTGCTGCCGGACAACAAGGTGGTGAGCCGCGTGCTGCAGTCGGACTGGTTCACGGAACGGCTGTTCACGCCGTGGAAACACTACCCGTCACTGAAGGGCCGGCAGGTGCCCCCGGTCACGGTGCTGTCGCACTCGGACATCGGGACGTATTGAGCACCCCGCGACCCAACCGGGCGTTCAAGGGGTGACGTGCCCACCGGAGCCGCCGGAAGCACGCGGGGATTTCTCAGGAACTGGTAAGCCAGCCCGGATCAGAAACTCCTCACGTCGTTTCCTACAGTTCACTTCGCCTTCTTGCCGAACTTCTTCGCCGCGGGCGCCTTCAGGCTCTTGAACTCCTTGGTCAGGTTCGTGAGCGACGCCTCGATGCCCATGCGTTCGAGGCTGGTCGCCTCGGCGGGCGTGCCTCCCTGCGCATGGATCGGATCCGCGCCCGCCTTGCGCTATTGCCTCGCCGGCGAACTCACCCGTTCGGGCGCTCCCTTGGTCTTGAACGTGACGATGGCCTTCGGTGGCACGTCCCCTTGGAACTCGCAGTCGAACTGGATCGGGTTGGTCCCGCGCTCCACGGTCGGCAACGCCGCCTTCAGCGAGATCGCGGAAACTTGGCGACCCTGCGCATCGTAAACCCGGGCGATTGCGTCCCCTTCGACCAGCAGTGTCTGTCCGGCGCGAACTTCGACGGGCAATTGCAGCGCGGCCGAACGTCCGACCTCGATGACCGCGTTGGTGATGGCCCCGCCGCTGCCGACGACGCGCAGCTTGAACTGGAGCGCCTGCGACTGGTCCGGGTTGGTTAGCTCCCACCGCGCCGAGGTGGGTTCGCCCGGCTGCCGCTCGGCCTGGACGTGCGTGAACTCCGGGGAGTCGTGGAACGGGAAGATGTCCCAGACGCCGGCCGCGATGGGTTCCAGGTGGAATTCCCGCTTGGGGTTGCGGAGTTGCTCCCGCAAGCCGGCGGGAAAGGCGCCGCTCCGGCGGGCGTTCTCCCATTCCCGGAGGGCGTCGAGCAGTCGGACCGTCTCCGGATTCCGGCGCAAGGACGCCGGGCTGGTCGCCAGCGCAAAGCCGGCGTCAAAGCCGGCCGCACGGGCCAGCATCCATTCCATGTCCGACAGGCAGGTCGTCGGGGTGAGCAGATACCAGCCGAGCATCTTCGGGATGTAGTTCCGCTCGCAGAAGGCCTGATTGTTGATCCGATATTCCTGCATGCTGTCGCGGAAGCCGCCATACCAGGGCTCGCCCCAGTTGCAGTAGCTGTTGAAGTGCCAGTAGAAATGGGACAACGGCGGGCTCGTGCCGTTGATCACCGTATGGTCGAGCCGGTCGTGGAATTCCTTGGCGAAGAGTTCGTTTCCGTAGGTCCCCTGCCCCGGCGCCAGGCAGCCTTCGTGGCCGTCGAAGTCCATGTGGCTCAGCCCGGTTTCGTTGAACACCCGGGCCAGGTTGCCCGCGATCTCGCGCAACAGGTCGAGGTCGGGGAAGAACACCTTGTAGGAGTGATCCATCAGTTTCCCCACCGCCTCGCCCGCACGATGGGGGGCCGCCGTGGTGCCATAGGCGCCCCGTTGGCAATCCAGCAGGCGCCACGGTGCTTCGCGGCTCACGGCGCGGTAACGGACCAGTTCCTGCCCGATGACCACCGTGTGCAGTTCGTTGCGATCTTCCTGCGCAAAGTATTCCGGCGAAGCGACGGTGAACGTGCCCGCGGCGGCGCCCTCGGCCTCAACCAGCTCGCTGGAACCGGTCCGGAGCAACCGGTTATCCGGCACGGGCGTGACATACGGATCGTGCGTCTGGATGAAGTCCGACAGCGTGTGGGCGCCCAGCCGGATGCCGAGGGCCGTGGCTTTTGCGACGCAGGCCTTCACGCCGGCCTGGCCGTTCGGGAAGAACTTCGGACTCGGCTCGTAGTGACCCCAACTCTTGAAGAGGTTGCCGTGATACAGGCTCATCAGGTTGGCCCGCTTCACGTAGCCCAGCATCTCGTCGATGTCGGCCTCGGAAAAATCGGCGATCAGATACGACCGCCCGCGTTCCGGCGACACCTTGGCCCACACCCCGTTGATCAGCGGGTGCGGCAGCCCTTCCGCCACTTCGATCCGGCCAATTGTCGCCAATGCGTCCGCCTCGGCGCAGCCAAACAGGGCGATCTTCGAGCCGACCACTGTTTCACCCGGGATGGGCGCCACCGGCATGTTGGGCGCCCGCTTGCCCCACACTGCGAGCGACCGCGGACGGGACCGGTCGAGCGAATAGGCCTGCAACACGCTGCCGCCGGCGGTGGCCTGCGCGGCATACGGCCGGTCGGCGTTGCCCTCGTCATTCTCCGGCGCGCCGCCCAGCGTCTTCGGATTCAGCGCCTGAAGTCCCAGGGCAAACCCGCCGTCCCGAACGACGCCAACCACTTCGCCAATCGTTTGTCGCAGTGTCGTCGGAAAGGGCCCCCACTGGGCTGCGTCCGTGCTGCCCGCTGGCTGGACCTCCACCAATTGCAAAGTCAGATGAGTGGGGTGAGCGACCACCGTCACCTGCGCGGTCGCCCCGAGCTTGGCGTAGCGAAGGGCCAGGCGGCCCGACGCGGCTTCCCATTCCGCCCGGTCGGGTGCATGGAAGCTCCCTCCTTTTCGCAGGCTCAGAAGGTAGGCGGGGGCTCCGGCCGCCAACACTTCCTTGCCGTCGGACCGGCGGGTGATGGCGGCCAAAGCGCCGTTCGTATTCACCGCTAACCGAAAGCCATCCGTCTGCCAGGACCGTTCACCGGCGAGCGCGGCCCCGAGGAAGCCGACTACGGCCGCCCACGCGGCCAAGGGCTTAGCCAAGGAGCGGATTGCGAAAAGTGGTTTCAAGATGCGCGACAGCTTCTCAAAGGCCACACGATGAGGCTAGCCGGTATCGGTCCACAGTGCACGCAACCTCGGGGATGAATCCGAAGCGAGCCGAGCCGAAGCGCTACGCTGGCCGGACGCCCAGTAGCGGAACCCGATCTGCACCACCTGGCGCTGCGGGCACCATTCCGTTGGTTAGGTGCCCGTCCCGCCTCGCGCTTCAAAGCCGCAAGAATTTTTCCGGCACCGTTGCCACGAATATTTGGTTGAACTCGCCTTCCGCCTGCCGGACCCGCCGCACGTAGGCGATCTGCCGGCCATCGGGCGAAAAGACGCAGGCTTCCGGTCGCGGCACTAAGGCGGCTTCCGACCGCGGCGTGAGCCGATGGGTCCGCCCAGTCTCCGCCTCGGTGACACAGATCGAACCGTCGGCCGCGTGGGCAATCCACCGACCATCGGGACTCCACGTGAAGGCCGAAGCGATGCCCCAGGGATTCCGGGTCAGTTGCCGTTCGGGGCCGCCGTTCGGCGATACCGTCCAAAGCTGCGCCATGCCGGCGTCGTCGCGCATCAGGAACGCGATCCGGCTGCCATCGGGCGACGAACGCAGCCAATGGCGCGGACCCTGAATCCCAGGAAACTTGCGCCCGGCGGTGAAGGTCAGCCGGTGTTGGGCCACGCCGGCCGGCGGGCTCGGACGCAGCGTGGCGGTGCCCGCCAGCGGGCCCGAGCCCGGCTGGGTCAGGTCGGCCGGCAGGTCGGCGAGGAACACTTCCGCGATGGCTTCGCCGGAGGTCGTGATGACTTGGCCTTGGAACGCCAGCGCGTGAGCTTGCCGGACCCCGTCGGTGCGCACGTAACCGTTCGTGCCAACCCAACCTTCCTCGAAGGCCCGACGGATCTCGTTGGAGCCGGGTTTCGGTTCGTTGACGGTGCGGGTCACGAGCACGGTGAAGTCCCCATCGTGATTCCGCGGATGCGTTGGCGGCACCGTCACGGTGCGGCCGACCACGGTCACCCCAACATTGCGCTGGTTGCGGTCATGCGAGCCGGCGTCTCCGAGCGTGGCCAGCACATGGTCCTCGTAGGTGAAGCTGACTCGGCTGCCGTCGCCGCTGAAGACATGGACGTGCGAACCGCCCCGCAAGGCGCCCGGCGTGAACGGTTCGGCCAAGTTCCGGGCGTCGAGCCGGCGGGCGACGCCGGGATGGCCGAACTCCACCCGTGCGCCTTCCCGGTGAAACGGGCCGTATTGCCAATCCGGCGTGGGCTGCTCGGGGCCTTGGATGAACACGACTTCAGGCTTGGCGGGATGCCACGTCACCACGCCGCAGCGCGCGCCGTTCCCGGCCCGGTAGAGCACCCGGACTTCGCGGGACCGCACATTCACCGCCTCGATGCGGTCGCCGTCAAACTGGTCGCCGGCCGCGTCGGACCGGACATCGTAAGCCAGCCATTCGCCGTCGGGCGACCAGGCACCCACGTTGGTGAGGATATGGCCGGTGGGCGCAGAGGTCAGCTGGGTTTCCGCGGCAAGGTCAGTCATGGGGGAGCGGGTGATCGGAGCGCAGCCACCGACCAGAGCGATCGCCACCACGGCCACCGCGCGGGAAGCGCGGGGATTGAGGAAGCACGGGGCACGCATGGTCGGAACGACCGCAATCGAACCGATTCGGGACGCCCTTGCCAATCCCCTTCCCGGCTGCCAGCGGGAACGGCCAGTCCCGGTCAGAACGATTGCAAGTCGGCCACCGGGCGGTTCCGGGTCGGGCAAGGACGCAGCACAACCGCTGAATCAGCCTGTGTCTTGACCGGAATCGCCGTCGCCTCGGGGCGCTCGGGTACCGGATCGGCGGTGCAGGTGCTGTCGATTCCGCCTACCAAGAGGCGCAATTCTCGGACTGCCTGTTCCAGGGCCACCGCGTGCTGGTTTAGCGCCCGGGCTGCCGTCGCCGTTTCCGCGGCGCTGGCGGCGTTGGTCTGGGTGGCTTTGTCCATTTCCGCCACCGCATTGGTCACTTGGGTAATGCCCTGCGATTGCTCGAGGGAAGAACTCGCGATGTCGTCCACCAACGCGTCGAGCTGGCGGACCCGGCCCAAAATCGACGAAAAACTCTCGGCCACTTGGGCGCTCGTCTGGGCGCCGTGTTCAGTGCGGGCGACGTTACCCTCGATCTTGGTCGTGGTCTCGTGGGCCGCGTTGGCACTACGTTGGGCGAGGTTGCGGACTTCTCCGGCCACCACGGCGAAGCCGGCGCCGGCGGACCCGGCGCGGGCGGCCTCCACGGCGGCGTTCAACGCCAGGATGTTGGTCTGGAAGGCGATTTCATCGATGTCCTTGAGAATCTTGGTCACGTCACGGCTGGCGCCCCGGATACCGTTCATTGCCTCGACGAGGGACTGCATCTGGGCGCTGCCGACGTCCGCCGAGGAACGGGTCTCGTTAGCGGCTTCCTGCGCCCGCTTCGCGTTGCCGGCGTTGCGGCGGGTCATGCCCGACAACTCCGCCAGCGAGGCGCTCGTCTCCTCCAGCGCCGCGGCCTGCTGGCTAGCGCGTTCGGCCAATCCGTCGCTGGCGGCCGACAATTGCTGCGAGGCGGCGGCCACCTCGGCGGCACCGCGATCGAAACTGAGGACGAGTCCCGCCACCCGGCGCGTGAGAGTGCCGGCCAGTTTCAGCGCCACGCCCAGGCCGATCACAATCGTCGCCAGCGACGCCCACAGGCTCACCCACATTGTCCGGGTAGCCGACAGGGTGACCGTGCGCTGGCCGGAGTCGAACTCCCGTTCCGCGAACGCACGCAACGCGCCGATTCCGGCCTGGATGTCGCGGACCTTGCCGCTGAAAAACACGAAATCCGCCCGGCTGGCGGCAGCTTGCAGCGCCATCTCGATCGTCCGGTCAAACTGGGCCTGCAATTCCGTCATCAATGCCTTGACGGGCGGAGGCGGCGACGCCTTGTCGAGCGCGGTGAACCCGTCCTTGAACTTGCTCCGGCCGACGAAGTTCAGGTCACGGACGGAGGTGCTGTAAAAAACCGCCGACACGGCGCGGCTGACATTGGCAAAGGCCTTGTCATCCACCTGGGCGAGCGGGAATGCCTTCCGGTATACTCGGGACAGTTCCTCCTTGGCCGCGGCAAGGTCCGACCGCAGGCGCAGTTGCTGCTCCGCCAAGTGGAGGGATTGCGCCGTGGCCTCACCCAGCGCAGTGACGTCGGCGGAGAGCTTGGCCAGGAGGCCCTTCACGTCGCCGGCCACCGCATTGGTTGACTCCCCTTCCGAATCGGCCGCGGCGGGCGCAGCGACGTTGGCGGAATGCAGGCCGGCAAATTGATCTCCGGACAACAGTCCGACGGCAGCCTTCAGCGAAGCTACCGTTGCCGTCGCCTCCTGCTGAGCCTCAGTGATGTCGGCGGACTGGGACGCCAGGAAAGCCCGAGCGACAATCCGCTCGAGCCGGGCGGTGCTCTCACTGACCGAGACGGCATCGCGGTAGAGCGGGATGCTGCGGTCCGCCTGCTGGCGGACGATGGTGGCCACCTGGCGGATCTGCCAGATGACGAGGGCGACGACGAGGACGAAGCCCCCCGCCACCACCCCGACGGCCGTCATGATTCGTTTGAACATCGCGGTGATAGGCTGGAGGTCGGCGACCCGGCAGGGATTACTTTAATAGGGCGGTCTTTTGCTTCTCCACTTGCTCAAGGCCCTCCTCCATTTCCTCCTTCATCGACTTGAGGGCCTCCTCGCTCTTCGTCGCGGCGTAATCCTGCGCGGCTTTCAGGACCAGCAGCGGATGCACGACGGTGTGGATCGGATCGGTGAAGTGTTCGTTCTCCTCGGCCGCAAGGTCGATGCCTGTGTCCTTGTCGGCCTTGTCAAAATGATGAAGGTCATGCCACTCGTGCTCCAGCTCCTTGAATGACAGCTTCTTCATCGCATCCACATTCGCGACGATCACCTTCAGCAGCTTTTCCCCCTTGGGATAAGCCTTGGCGTATTCGTTGACGAACCAGGTGCCCTCGGTGACGAGGACATCGACCTTTTTGCCGACCTCGGCCGGATCGACCTTCTTGTTGATCGCCGCCTCAACGAGGGCTTTCCCCGCGGTGTGGTAGGCCAGATAATGCGCCTCCACGGCGGCCTTGTCGGCGGCGTGAAGCGTGAAGCCGGCCGCGCAGATTGCGGCCAGGGTGAACAACGATTGGAGTGTCTTCATTCTGCAATGGGCTGGGGTGGGATCAGAAGCGAACGGTAAGCCCGAGGAACGGGCTGTAGTCCGGCGCGGCGTCGGTAACACCGAAGTTGCAGCCGAGATCGAGCTGGGTGTTGTCCCCGATGCCGTAGGTGAACCCGAGGTCCACCTGGCCCTGCCATTCGCCGCCGCTTTCCGGCGTCACGAGCGCGGCGAACTCGAGGTAAAACGCCAGGCTCCCAATCAGGTCACGACCCACGGTGATGGTGTTGAAGTATTCGAAGTCGTGCCGGTTCAGGCCGTCGCTGACGACGTCCACTTCGGTCTGGGCACCGAGGCCCCAACCGGCCCCGAGGTCCATGCCAAAGGGCAGGATCACGCCGCCCTCGATCTCGCCGTTGCGGACGCCCGACTTGGGCAGCGGCCACTTGGCGAAGGGCATGATGCCCAGCGCGGTGCGCCCGCCGTCATTGCCCCAGAGGTTAATCTTCAGCCGGGTCTGCATTTCGCCGAACCCGGAGTCGCGGGCCACGGTGCCGGCAACGCGATCCGTCACCCGGGAATTCACGTGACCGTCGAGCACGAGTTGCACGTCCACGTTGTTCAGCAGGCCAATCTTGGCGTTGACGCCGCCCAAGCCGTAGGCACGGGTCGAAACGTCGCCCCCGCCGGACCGGTCGCGGTCAAAGGTCGCGTTCGCGAGGTCCCACTCCAACTGCACATGGCCGGCATCGACGGTGTAGGGACTCTCCGTCTGGTCGGGGCGGTCCGTGCTCAGCTCCCGCATCTGCGCCTTCGGTGTCGGGTTGAAGAGGTGGAAGTGGCTTTTGTCCACCGGCATCCCGGCCGGATCGGCGGCAAATACGGGCATGGTCAGGACAGCCAGGGAAACGAAGCGGAGGCAGGTAGACATGGTATGGTTTGACGTCACAGGTTGTAAGTCGCAGCGACATACGGGCAGGACTTCCCACAAAATGTTCGGAAATTGCCAAGAAAACTTGAGCCATGTCCGACGGTTGCCACAGATGGCGACGGAACTGGCAGCCGCGATCCGCTTGGGGCGCAACCTTTTGGACGGAAGGTGAATAATCCGCGGCTCGACCCTCGCCGAGCTTTCCCCGGCTTGCCGGCGCGCAACCAACTTCCCTACTGTCCGCCGACATGCTCGACATCAAGTTGCTCCGGGATAAGCCCGACTTCGTTCGCGAACGCCTCGCCACCCGCCTTGCCGGGGATGACGCCAAGGTCACCGAGATCCTGGCCCACGACGACCGCCGTCGCACCGCCCTGTCCGAGGTCGAGCAGCTCAAGGCGAAACGCAACGCCGCTTCCAAGGAAATCGGCGCGCTCATGGGCCAGAAGAAGGCCGCCGAGGCCGAGGCCAAGAAGGCCGAGGTCCGCGTGATCGGCGACCGCATCGCCGAACTCGACAAGGTCGTCGCCGAGGCGGAAGTGGCCCGGGACAACCTGCTCGTCACCATTCCCAACCTGCCCCACGCCAGCGTCGCCCTGGGCAAGGACGCCGCGGACAATCCGGAAATCCGCGTCCACGGAGCGAAGGCGGCGTTCGATTTCAAGCCGCTCAACCACGTCGAACTCTGCGAGAAGCTGAAGCTCGTGGATTTCACCCGCGGCACCAAGCTGAGCGGTTCCGGCTTCCTGCTCTACACCGGCTGGGGTGCCCGTCTGGAACGCGCCCTGATCAGCTTCCTGCTCGACCTGCACATCCACGAGCACGGCTACACCGAAGTCGCGCCACCTTACATCATCGGCGAGCACTGCATGTTCGGGGTCGGCCAGTTCCCGAAGTTCAAGGACCAGGCCTACGCCGTGCAGGAGGGCCTCGACGGTTCGACCCTCGGCAAACTCTATCTGCTGCCCACGGCCGAGGCGCCGGTGGCCAACATTCACCGGGAGGAATTGCTCGGGGCCGCGCAGTTGCCCATCCGTTACTGCGCCTACTCACCGTGTTTCCGCGCCGAAGCGGGTGCCGCTGGGCTGGGCACCCGCGGCATGATCCGCGTGCACCAGTTCGATAAGGTCGAGCTAATCAAGATCACCACGCCGGAGACCGGTTACGAGGAACTGGAGAAACTGGTCAACAATGCGGAGAAGGTGCTGCAACTGCTCGGGCTGCACTACCGCGTCATCAACCTTTGCACCGGCGACATGGGCTTCGCCTCGGCCAAGACTTATGACATCGAGGTCTGGGCGCCCGGCCAGGGCACCTACCTCGAAGTGTCGAGCTGCTCCAACTGCGAAGACTACCAGGCCCGGCGGATGAATCTTCGTTACAAGACGGAAACCGGCGAGAACCGCTTCCCGCACATCCTGAACGGCTCCGGCACCGCCTTGGCCCGCCTGTTTGTCGCCTTGGTTGAAACCCATCAGCAAGCCGACGGCAGCATCCTGGTGCCCGAGCCGCTGCGCCCTTACCTGCGCACCGACCGGATCGCGTAAGCCAGCCATCCCGGAAACTCGGTTGGCTGGGCTTGGCGAACTGCGGTTCGGCGTCCGCACCTCTCCCGTTCAGGTGGTCCGGTTCGGTTACCGGGCCGCCTTGCACCCGCGCACGCCGTCGGCCACCACTGCGAGCAGGATGATGGCGCCTTGAATCGCCTTCTCCCAATACGCCTCCACATGCAGATGCGTCAGCGCCGGCGCGATGGTGGCCAGCAGCAACAGGCCGGCGAACACGCCCCACAGGTTGCCGCGCCCGCCGGAAATCGCCACGCCCCCGACAACCACCGCGGCGATGGCCTTGAGTTCCAAGCCGGAGCCGGACTTCGGGTCCACCTGCGGCGATTGGACAACGTTCAGCATCGCCGCCAACCCGGTCAGCGCCCCGAGGAAAACAAACACGCCGAACGTCGTGACCCGCGGGCGGAGTCCGGCGAGCCGGGCCGCCTCGGCGTCCGAGCCGACGGCGTAAATGAAGCGGCCCGCCGCGAGGTGCCGGGTGGCCCGCGCCAATATCGCTAGGCCGGCGAGCGCCACGGCGATCAGGGTCCATTGGCCGGCAAGTTGGCCGAGGCCGAACCACTGGACGCCTTCCGGCAGGTTCACGAACGCGCCCTGCTGTTGCCACCGTAGCGCCTCGCGCCAGGTCACCATCGTCGCCAGCGTCACGACGATGCTCGGCAACCGCAGTCCCGCGATGAGCAGGCCGTTAAGCGCTCCCATCGTAGCGCCGAGGGCAATGATCGCCGGCAGCACCGCCATCAGGGGCAGCTTGGCCGCCAGCCACCCGGCGCAGACACCGCACACGGCGAACTGGGAACCGACCGAGATGTCGATCTGCCGCGCGATGATCACCAAGGCCATGCCGCAGGCGACGAGCAAGGTCGGCGCCTCGCGCGTCACTAGCGAGAGGAGCGGCTGTGGCTGGAAGAACGCCGGGGCAAACGCCGCCAAACCGACCAACACCACCAGCAGGGCGACGGCCACGGAGAGTTCGCGAAAATGGCGTTTCATCGGGCCGCCTCCGTTTGGCCCAGCGCCGCGGACATGACGTCGTGGGCGTCACTTCCGCCCGGCAGCACCGCGGCGATGGTGCCGCCCCGCATCACGGCGATGCGGTCGCTCATGCCGAGCACTTCGGGCAGGTCGCTGGAGATCAGCAGCACTGCCAAACCCTCGGCGGCGAGGCGGCGAATGAGCCGGTGGATTTCACTCTTCGCGCCGACGTCCACTCCTTGGGTCGGTTCGTCCAGGATGAGGACCTTCGGTCGGGTGGCGAGCCAACGGGCGAGAGAAACTTTCTGCTGGTTGCCGCCGGAAAGCGAACCGCCGGTCGCTTCGGGACCCGACGCCTTCACCGCGAGGTCGCGGATGAATTCCAGGGCCAAATTGCGCTCGGCGCCAAACCGCAGCCAGGAACCCGGAAACAGCGCCCGATGGATCGCCAAGGTCACGTTGTGCGCGAGGGGCATTTCGAGGATTACGCCGTGTCGCCGACGGTCTTCGGGCACGTAGGCCAGCCCGCGGGCGACCGCCTCGGCCGGCGAACCGATTGTGACCACTTCGCCGCGGAGCACGATTTCCCCGGCGTCGGCAGGTGTCAGGCCAAAGAGAATGCGCGCGAGTTCCGTGCGGCCGGCTCCCACCAGACCGGCCAAACCGAGCACTTCGCCGGCCCGGACTTCCAGGGTGACGTCGCGCACGCCGCTCGCGGAACAGCCGAGGTTCCTGACGGCGAGAACGACTTCGCCCGGCTCGCTCTCGCGGGGCGGAAAGATGGACGAAACCTCGCGTCCGACCATGAGCTGGATGAGTTCGGCTTCGGTGAGCGACGGAGACGAGTTAACGAGTCTCTGACCACTCCCCGGTTCGTCAGGCAGAGCCACGACGCTTCGCGTCCCTACGCTCTCCCCGTCGCGCAGCACCGTAACGCGATCGGCGAGGGCAAAGATTTCCTCCAGTCGATGCGAAATGTAGATCACGCCAACGGCGTTGGCCCGCAGCTCGCGGACCACCGCAAAGAGCAGAAGCTGCTCCTTTTGCGTCAGCGACGCGGTGGGTTCGTCCATGATGACGACGCGGGCACCGGCACCGAGCGCGCAGGCAATCTCCACGAGTTGCTGTTCCGGCATCGAAAGCGAACGGACCTCGGCGTCGGGCGCGATCTCCGCGCCGATGCGCTGGAGCAGTTGCGCAGCCCGAGCTCGACGCTCGGGCCAATCTACCCGCCGGGCGGCGGTGGCGGGTTCCAGGCGCAAAGCGAGGTTCTCGGCCACGGTGAGGTCGGGGAACAACGCGGGCTGCTGGTAAATGCAGGCGATACCAAGCTTGTGTGCGCTCGCGGGCGTCAGTTGCGCGACCCGCTCGCCACAGATTTCGAGGGTTCCGCCGTCGGGATGGTGCGCGCCGGTGATGACCTTGATGAGCGTGGACTTGCCCGCGCCGTTTTCCCCGAGCAACGCATGCACCTCGCCCGCCCGCAGGTCGAACGACACGCCCTTGAGCGCGCGCACCGCGCCGAAGGACTTGGTGACGGAGGTGAGTTGGAGAAGGCAGCTCATTGCCTATTGAATTGCTTCCTTTCTGCGGAGGTCAGCAGTTTATCCAAGATGGGATGTTTCTGTTGCCAATACCTTGTTGCGTAGATTGGGGCCATCGAAGCTTTTCCGGTTTCGAACCTGAACCGAAGCTCGTCACCTTCCACAAACGTAAGCAACGCAACCTCCGCGGAAACCGCGGCGAGACTTCTTGATGTCGCGCTAAGGCCTTTGAAGTTTCCGAAGGTCGACCCAACCAATTTCGCCGGATCATTCTCTCTGAGTTGCCCCTCAAATCGGCAAACAATGCGACGCGTGGTAAAGACATACCAGTCCTCCGGAGAAAGGCACCCGCTTACGATGACGAGTTCTCCAGAGATTGCGCAAAACTTGCCACAAAGAGCGGGATACAGGTCACCAACACGCGTGAACCTCCATTCCGTCAGATCCATCGAGTGCCGGCGAATCATCGGGACGGAGATGTCGAAGATTTTCTCGTCTCGGGTCATGACCACACTCAAATGGATTTTCGCCCGCGTTTACTCAGCACTCTTTTCTCATATGCCTTCACCTCCGCCAGCCACGCTTCGCCGACGGGGACGTCTTGGCTTTCGCAGTAGTAATCCCACACGGCACCGAAGGGGAGCACGCGAGCTTCTTCCTGGAGGGCGAGGCGGGCGGTGTGGTCGCCGGCACGTTCGGCGGCGCGGATGGCGGGCGGTTCGAGCAGCGCGAGGAGGAGGGCGCGGAGCAGGTTGCGCGCGCCGATGACCCAGGCGGCAAGGCGGTTGATGCTCGCGTCGAAGTAATCGATGCCGAGGTGGACGCCGCTGAAATCGTGCGTCGCGGCTGCGTCGGGCGACTGCCGGGAACCGCTGGCGGGACGCCGGCAGCACATGACGACTTCGCGGGCGATGGCCTGGAGGTCGTCGGTGAAGGTGACGACGTGGTCACTGTCCCAGCGGACGCCTCGGCTGACGTGCAGCAAGATCGCCGGCACGTAGAGCAGCACGCTGGAGATCTTGTCGGCGATGCTTTCGGTCGGATGGAAATGGCCCGCGTCGAGGCAGAGCAGCTTGCGGCGGGTGATGGCATAGCCGAGGTAAAACTCGTGCGAGCCGACGGTGCAGCTTTCCGCGCCGATCCCGAAGAGCTTCGGCTCCACAGCATCGAGGTTGTGTTTGGCCGGGAGCGATTTTTCGAAGACCTCGTCGAGCGCGGCGGCGAGGCGTGCGCGCGGGGCCTGCCGATCGGCGGGGGTGTCCTTGATGCCGTCCGGGATCCACACGTTGGTGACGCACGGCGTGCCCAGCGCCTTGCCCATGGCCGCACCGATTTCGCGCGCACGGCGGCAGTGCTCAATCCAAAACCGGCGGATGCCCGGGTCGCGATGGGAGAGCGTGAAACCGTCGGCCGCCTGGGGATGGGCGAAGCAGGTGGGATTGAAGTCGAGGCCGAGCTGGTTGGACTTCGCCCAGGCGATCCAGTTGCGGAAGTGCGCCGGCTCAATCGCGTCCCGGTCCACCCGCCGGCCGCCGAATTCGCCATACATCGCGTGCAGGTTCACCCGGTGACGGCGCGGGATGAGCGACAGGGCCTTCTCGAGGTCCGCGCGAAGTTCGTCGGGTGTCCGGGCCTTGCCGGGATGGTTGCCAGTGACGGCGAGGCCGCCGCCCAAGGTCGTGCCAGACTGCTCAAAACCACACACGTCGTCGCCCTGCCAGCACTGGAGCGAAACGGGCAGCATCGCAAGCGCGCCAAGGGCGGCGTCCACGTCCACGCCAAGCGCGGCGTAACGTTCGCGGGCGAGGCGAAAGGCGGCGGCAACGGGACGGGATTTGGCCATGGACAGTCGGTGTGGTGCTCGGGGCCGAGCGTGCCAAAAGTGCCGGCGGGAACTCCACAGCAACCTTCCCGAAAAGCGTTGGCCGGGGGCCTCGGTCCAGCTTCTGCCAAGATCGGTGTGTCGCGCACCGCCGCCGAGGACGTCCCTACCACTGGCCCACCAGCGGAAACGCCGCTGTAACGGTTGGGCCAAGAAAGGAAGTCCCATGAAACGAAACACCTCTCACCCGCTGCTCGGTATCGCCCTTGCCCTGCTGCCGGTCGCCCTCGCGGCGGCGGACACCACGATGGTTCCGGGCCCGAACCTGTCGGGCGGCCGGATGAGCCACAGCGCGCTGGTCACCCCGCTGGGAAAGGTCGTGCTGCTCGGCGGCCACGGACCGGGCTTTACCTCGCTGGCCACCGCGGACAGTTGGCAGGCCGGCGCCGAAAGCTGGACCGCTTCGAGCATGCAATTCCCGCACGACGCACCGGCCTTTGCCCGACTGGCGGACGGGACCTACTTCATCGCCGGCGGTTCGTCTTCGCTGGGCATCCCCGCGTATGACACGATCGAGACGTTCGACCCGACGACCGGCAACTTCTACACGGGCGGCAAGACGCTGGTCCGCTTCCGGGCGGCGTCCGGGGCGGCCCAGTTGGCGGGCGGCAAGGTGTTGCTGGCCGGCGCCTGGTGGGTCCACAACGACGCCCACACCGTGGGCGAACTGCATGATCCTGCGACGGGCGTGTCGGTGGCAACCGGGCCGCTGAGCCTGGCCCGCTCAGGAGCGGCGGTGTTGCCCAAGGCAGATGGTGACGCCGTGGTCGTCGGCGGGATAACACCGACTGGCAGCGCGCTGAAGGCGACGCCGGAGCTCTATTCCGTCGCCAACAACACGTTCACGAAGTTGGGCGATGACCTTTGGGCCGACGATCCGGGCTGGACCGTGGGGCCGAGCTTTTCGTCGGTCGTAGCCATCGAGGATCTGCGCCTGCCAGACGGGCACCGTTTCCTGCTGCCGATGACGCGGCCACTCGAGGGAAAATCGGAGCAAGGCTTCGTGCTGTTCAACGCTGACACCGGTGTGTTCACGCGTCTGGTCACGACCCCTGCCCTGCCCGATTCGCTGGCGGAGGTCTTCCTCTACAATCCAATGATCGACCGGGCGAATGGCGTCGCCTACGTCTTCGCCTATTTGCCCGGGTTCACGCCCACCCGCGCGCAGATTCGCACGATCCACCTGACGACCGGCGCGACCGTGGCCTTGCCGGGCGTGGTTGAGTTCCCCGCGGGTTACGAGATCAGCGGCGCGAGCCTGTCCCTGTTGCCGGACGGCCGGATTCTCGTGGCCGGCGGCGCGACGCCGGGCAACGGCAATTTCGGAGCCCGGGCCAACACGTTCCTGATCACCCCGGGCACTCCGGCGAACCCGGGCCCGACCGTGACCCTCGACACTTACGCCGGCGTAACCGTCACCGGCAGCGTGGGCAGCGGCTACCTGGTGGAGTATGCCACTGCGCTGGCGCCCGACGTCTGGCTGCCGCTGAGTTCCGTCACGCTCACCAACACGACGCAACTCGTCATCGACCCATCGCCGCTCAGCGGGCAGGCGAAACGGTTCTACCGGGCCCGCGCGACGGATTGAACCGGCCGGCGCCCCCGGTAGGTGGGTTACGCCTCGCCGGTAGGACGGACGGACGCCGGCGCGGGCATCGCGGGCAACCCCGCGAGCTTCAGCCGGCGCTCGGACGCGGCCATCAGCATCGCGGTGAACCGCATGGTGTGCCGCATCTGATGCCAGACCCAGACGATGGCAAAGCGGGCCAGGCACATGACCAACGCCAGCACCGGGCCGAACAGGAAGTCGGCCAGGGCCAACGCGACCGAGGCGAACAGCAGGGCAACGCCGACGGTGAGTTCCACCACGGCGGCGGCCAGCAATCCCGGCATCCGGTCGTGCAGGAACTTGTTCGTGCGCAGGAACGGTTCCTGCGGATTGAAAAGGCATTTCAGCCAGCTCAGGCCGAAAATCCAACCGAGGCCGACGTGGGTGGCAAAGGCGTGGAACACGTCGTTCCAACGATGGCCGTCCCGCCGGAGGGCGCTGGCCAGCGTCGCGAATCGGAGCACGAAGTAGGTCACCAATGTGAACCAGGCGGTCACCACCAGGAACGGCTGGAGCGGGTGCAGCATCCGGAAGAACGCGAGCGGAGCCAGCAACAGCAACGAGAAGGACGGAATCAGGTTGAAATTGAACCACGCGGTCAGGTGGGCCAGGCAGCCCAGCTTCTGCGCCCACGAAAGCCGGCGTCCCACGGTAAGCGCCCACCAATTGGTCCGCAGGATCTGCGCGTTGCCAAAGGCCCACCGCCAGCGCTGCTTCCGCAGGCTTTCCAGGTCGTGCGGCATCAGGCCCTGCCCCACGTTTTCGTCGGCAAACACCGTCCTGAAGCCGGCGAGGTTCAGCCGCAGCCCCAATTCGGCATCTTCGGTCACAACCCTTTCATCGAACCCGCCGACCGCCTGCAAGGCAGCCACCCGCAGCAGGGTGAGCGTGCCGGTGGACGGGACACAGCCGAGTCGATTGGCCATGTTCATGTAACCGGCGAAGTAATGGCGGTAGTCGAGCGCAACACCCCGGTTAGCCGCGGTGATGTTCCGGTAATCCTGTGGGAACTGCACAAGGGCGATCTGCTCGTCGGTGCAATGGGCCAGCGCCCGTTCGAGCGCATCCCGCCGGACCACGTAGTCGGCATCCACGACAAAGATGAACTCCGCGGCCGGATTCATGAATTGGCGGGCCCAGTTCATCGCGCCGGCCTTGGCTCCACGCAGGCCCTCCACATGCAGGAAACGAAAACGTGGTCCGAGCTCCCGGCAGGCGGCCTCCACCGGCCGCCACAGCGATTCGTCGGCGGTGTTGTTGTCGATGACCAACACCTCGTAGTCGTCCCAGCGCAGCCGGCTGAGGCTCCGCAGCGTCTCGATCAGGAGCGCGGGCGGCTCGCAATGGGCCGGAACGTGGATGGAAACGAACGGGCGTTCCGCTCCGGGAGAACGGGTGACCGGGCGCCGCACCGGCAGGCGCGTGGCCAGGGCCTGCCAACCCAGGAAGAACAGGTTGGCGAGCAGGTTTAGCCCGAGCACCACCGCGTGCGCGACGGGAAAGGCCAGGAGTCCGACGACGACGAACACGCCGCCCGAGATCCACTTCAAATTCTGTCTCATTGGTCTGTTTGGCTACGATTGGAACACCGCCGGCTACGCGGACGACACCAAGCCCCGTGAGCCTATCCGGTTTGCCGGCGAGTCCGCCACCCCCAATCGCCGTTTCCCGCATATTTTTGCGCCCGGGTCGCTTGACCATCCACGGCCGGGAACGAAGCGTGTGCCCGCACCGGTTGGCCCGGCGCACCATGAGCCGGCTCCGCCACCGCGAACTGCTGCTGTCCCTGAAATACTCGACCGTCGAGGCGTGTTTCAGCGTCCCGATGTTGAACCTCACGCTGCCGAGTTTCCCGTTCGTCATCGCCTTCGCCGCCGCCACGTTGGGCTGGGGCCCCACCGCGGTCGGCTTCATGGCGGCGCTGCCGCACCTGTGCAACCTGGTGTTGCCCCCGCTGGCCACGTGGCTGCGCGGACGCCTGTCGCTTTACCAGATTCTCACGCTCACCTTCATCTTCAACGCCCTGCCGTGGGCCTTCGTCTCGGCGCTACCCTTTCTGTCGGAACACACGCGCGACGTGACGTTCATGATTATTCTCACGGTGGCGACGATGGCGAACTGCCTCGGGGCGGTCACCTGGTCCGCCGCGATCTCCGAACTGGTGCCCGCCCGCCTCAGCGGGAGTTTTTTCGGCCGACGCAACCTTGTGTTCGGATTCTGGACCTTGGTCGTCGTCCTCGTCGTCAGCAAGCTGGCGGACCGCGGACAAAACTCCCTGGTGACCTTCGGGCTGATCTTCGCGGCCGCCGGCCTCGCCCGGATGGCGGGATTCTTTTTCCTGACGCGGATGAAGTTTCCCGAAACTGTGATGCAGCGGGCCACCGTGCCCCCGGACTTCGGCGAGATCCTCCTGCCGTTCCGTAGCGTCAACTACCTCAAGCTGGTCGCCTTCGTCGGCGTCTGGGGTCTGTTACTCAATCTGGGCCAGCCCTTCTATCCAGTGTTCATCGTGCAGGGCCTCGGCCGATCGCTTGGCGACATGGGCCTGCTGACCGCGCTGGCCGGCGTCGGCGGCCTGCTCACCCTCAAGGGTTGGGGTTGGCTCTGTGACCGGTTCGGCAGCAAGCCGGTGCTCTACGTGTGTTCCCTCGCGTGGGCCTTGGCCGGGCTCGCTTCGTGGACTTTTGCCGGCGAACGCTTCTTCTGGCACCTCGCCCCGACCTACCTGGTGGTTGGCGGCGTGACGGCGGGATTCCAGCTCTGCCAATTCCACCTGATGCTGAAGCTGGCCCCGGCCAACAAGGCGCCCTACGTCGCGGTGTTCCTCGCGCTCAGCAGCGCGCTGACCGCCCTCGGGCCGTTGCTCGGCGGCCTTATCCTGCGGCTGGTGCCCGATGAACTAGGCACATTCCTCGGACAGACGATTCGCGATTACCATGTGCTGATCCTCGGGTCCATGGTGGGCTGCCTGCTGAGCACCCATTTGCTGGATTTCGTCCGGGAAGAAGCGGCGCACGCGCCCGAGGCGGTCTGGCGCACCATGCGGCGTATGCAGCCGTTCAACCCGATGCTCACGCTCAGCAGCACCGCCCAAATGGTGCTGACGCCCGGAGGCCTGATGGGGCTGACTCAACGTTCGCTGCGCCTCGTGCGCCAGCAGGTCCGGGCAATCGGCGAAGTGGGCGAGGAATTGGTCGAGGGGACCACCGAAGTCATCCGGTCCCGGCTGCCCGGCGATCCGCCGGACAAACCCGGCAACGGTCCGACCTGAATTCCAACACGGAAGGGAATCAGGGGAGAGAATCGAGTTGGTGCTCCGACCCGGAATTGAACTGGGATCAACGGTTTAGGAAACCGCCGCTCTATCCATTTGAGCTATCGGAGCAACGCTGATTACCAAGCACTTACAGCTTGGTTTCGAGACATGCGAAACAAGTTGTAACCCATTTTTGTAACCCGATGCTTGGCGGCATGAAAAAGAACGCCGCTGCGGCCAAAAAACCCGCGGATTTCCAAAAGGTGGCTGAATGCCTGTATCGCCATATCTCGACGGGGGGTTATTACGCTTTGGTCAAACGGGCAGGCAAACAGATTCGCAAGTCACTCAAGACCACCGACCGCGCCTTGGCCCAACGGCGCTTGTCCGAGTTCCGGGACAAGGTTCATCGCCTGACTGACGACACCGGGGCTAGCCGCGTAACCTTTGCCGAACTCTCCGAGCGCTGGTTTGGCGTCGCGGCGGTTCGGATGAAGGAAAAATCCGCGGCCCGGAAAAAGTTGAGCCTGAAAAACCTGTGCGGACATTTCGGGAACATGCAGGTGCGGAAAATCTCAGTCCGCGACTGCGAAGACTGGATGCAGGCCCGTTCACCCGGAATTGCCGCCTCCACCTTCAATAACGAGCGGGAGACGCTCCAAGCGGTCTTTGCCACGGCGAAACGCGAAGGGCTGATCCTCGACAACCCCGCCGACCCCCTGCCCCGGCGCAAGGCGGACAAGGCCCAGCCGGTGATTCCCACCCGGGAACAGTTCGCGAGGTTGCTGGAAACCTTGAAGGGGATGGACCCGCGGGCACGGCACGCCGTCACGCTCGTCGAGTTGCTGGCCTATTCCGGGATGCGGTTGGGCGAGGCGGTGGCGTTAAGGTGGGACGAAGTGGATTTTTCCGGGGAGCGCTTCACGGTGACCGGCGGGGAACAGGGGACAAAAAATCACGAAGCCCGGTCGGTTCCGCTGTTTCCAAATTTCCGGCGCCTCTTGGAAGAATTGCGCGAGGGCGCAGAGCTTTCCGGTTCTCCGCGGGTGGCGACGATTGCCGATGCCAAAAAAGCCATGCAGTCGGCCTGCAAAAAAGCCGGGCTGCCGGAATTCCACCACCATTCGTTGCGCCATTTTTTCGTGAGTAACGCGATTGAACAGGGCGTGGATTTCAAGACGATTGCGGCATGGGTCGGGCACAAGGATGGCGGCGTGCTCGTGGCGAAAACCTACGGCCATTTGCGCGACACCCATTCCGCGGAGATGGCCAAGCGCATGACGTTCAATGTCGGAAGCCGACCCAACTGAGGACCGAACCCTCGCCTTTTATCAACAACGCTTCGAAAGGCCGCTCCCTGACTGGGTTTTCAATCTGCTGGCAAGAATTGCCCACGGGTTTCTCCCAACCATTTCGACACGGGAAATCCGGTCACTGCTACATGCGTTGGTGAAGTCTTTTCGCGACGAAAGCATTTTGGACTTTTCACTTTCGCCCCACCTCAAAGCCAAGTTGCTGGGTCACTCCTTAGCCGTCGTGGTCTTTGTCCGTTTTACCGCACCGACGAATCCCTGGGCAGCGGCAGCGTTGAAGACAATGGATCGGAAGCCGGAGCAGTTGAAGCGCACAATAGATGACGCAATAAACGCTGTCTTGTCGGCCTCGCCAGTGGACGCACACGCGCTGCTGAAGACTTTCACGAACGCTTTCGGAAATACCTTGGACGATCGGGGGCAAATGATCGGCAAGAACCCGTATTGGCAGGCTGATTTTAACATGCTGATGTTTTGGCCCTACGTCGAAAAGCTGGACAGCATCGGGGACCTGTATCGGTTCCTTCGATTGCAGGTCGGGGAGAAACACGCGGGACAGCTCAAACGATTGGAAGCTCTCTGCAAGTCCATTGGGCTTCGGTATCGGCCGAGGGGGAAACCCGGGCGAAAACCCAACGCCACTAAATGACGATTAGGTATATCGCGGAAACTGTTTTGGATAGCTCTATGGGCGATGAATTCCATAGAGAATCTGAGAACAACTAAGCCCAAGCTAGCCTACTCCAGAACCGAAGCCGCCGACGCCATTGGCGTATCGGCCATCACCATCGACCGCCTTGTGAAGCGCGGTCTGCTCAAGCCCTCGCGGGCCACCCGGCGTCCCCTGTTTCCCGTCTGGGAGATTGAACGCTTTCTCCGCGAGACCACCGGGGAGATTCCCGCGTGAACGCCTCCCTCCCTCTGCCGCCGAAGCTCCGGCGGGAACTGGAGAACCCGGCCCCACCGGGCGGACGCCATGAACAGATCAAGCGCTTGGCATGCGCCTTGGTGGGGCAAGGGTTAACCCCCGCGGAATGCTTCGGCCTTCTGCGTCCCCGGTATGGCCCCGACGTGCCGGACGGGGAGATTGAAAGCCTCCTCCGCTGGGCTGGGGACCGGATTTCAGGGGCTAAGCGGCTCCCCGGCCAGCCTCCCTCCGTCCCTCCTGGCTTCCCTCGCCCCCGGTCCCAAGCCTCCCCGGACCCCGCCGAAGCCATCGGGCGTTTCCTTCAAGGCTTCCAAGCCGGGGAAGAAGCCTTGTTTGAAGCCTCCCCGGTTCCCCTATCGGGAGACTGGCAGGAAGACGCGCGGCTTCTCCTCGGCTCCCTCTATGCCCCGGCGGACCGGGTTAACCTCGTTTGGGAATTCTCCCTTGAGGGGGAAAAAGCCCGGCCGGTGGGGAAAGGGTTAACCCTCCCCGCTGCCGACTGGCTTTCACGTCTCCGCGAAAGGGGGATTCCCCACGGGGATGCCGGGGCGTGGATTCGCCTTAACCCCCTTGCGGGAAATGGGGTTGCCGATGCCGACGTGGGGGATTTCCGCTTCGCGCTGTTGGAGTGCGACGGGGTTTCTCTCCCCCTGCAAACCCGGTTGTTCTCCCGGTTACCCCTCCCCATCGCCGCGCTCGTCGCCAGCGGCGGACGCTCGCTTCACGCGTGGGTGCGGATTAACGCCCCGGACGCGGCGAGTTATCGGGAAACGGTGGGGGAAATCTTCCGCCGGTTAACCCCGCTGGGAATTGATCCCGCCAACCGCAACCCCTCGCGGCTCGCCCGTCTCCCCGGCGTCTCCCGGAAAATCGGCGGCGTGGGGGATACCCGCCAACGCCTGCTTTACCTCAATCCGTCCGTCGCGACTTGCCAACCGATTTTGCCCGCATGAACTCACTGACGCCGGAAGCCGCCGGCCAAGCCCTCGACGATGCCCTAGAAGACACTCCGGCCACACGTCCCGCAGTTGGTTGGCCGGCTCCGCTCGCCCCGGCCGCGTTACACGGACTCGCCGGGGACATCCTCGCGATTTTGGAACCGCATACCGAAAGCGACCCCGCGGCGATTCTCCTTCAATTTCTCGCCGCCTTTGGCAACTGCGCCGGACTGTCCCCGCACTACTGCGTGGAACAGAGCCGCCACACGGCGCGTCTGTTTGTCGCCCTCGTCGGAGAATCGGCCAAGGCGCGGAAAGGCACCGCATGGGGTAATGTCCGCGCCTTAGTTTCTGAGGCGGCCCCAGCTTGGGCGGCCCGCATGGCCAGCGGGCTGTCTTCGGGCGAGGGCCTAATTTGGTCCGTGCGTGACCCCATCTTGAAGGCAGACCGGGACGGGAAGGAAACCCTGATAGATGGCGGCATCACGGATAAGCGCTTGCTCGTCGTGGAAAGCGAACTGGCCAGCGTGCTAAAGGCGGGCAAGCGGGAATCCAACACCCTTTCGGCCATTATCCGGGACGCGTGGGACAATTCCGACCTGCGGACGATGACGAAGAATTCCCCGGCCAAAGCCACTGACGCCCACATTTCCATCATTGGGCATATCACGTTGGCGGAATTGCGGAAAACCCTTGGGGAAACCGATTGCCTGAACGGATTCGGCAACCGTTTCCTTTGGGTTTGCGCCAAGCGGTCCAAGTTGCTGCCCGACGGTGGTGACCTTGCTCCGTCGGATCGCCACCAGTTGGCGAAGCGGCTTAGCCTGCGGTTTGACGAAGTTGCGGCGGTGCGGGAGATGCGCCGCACCCCAGCCGCGAAAGCGCTGTGGCACGCGACTTATCCGCGCCTGACCGGCGACCGGCCGGGCCTGTTTGGCTCCCTCACGAGCCGGGCCGAAGCTCAGGTTCTGCGCTTGAGCATCATTTACGCTCTGTTGGATGGCGTCGCGACGATTGGCGAGCCCCACTTGCGCGCCGCTTTGGCGGTCTGGCGTTACTGCGAAGATTCCGCCCGGTTCATCTTCGGCGACCGCCTCGACGATCCCTTGGCCGAAGCCATCCGCGACGCCCTCCACGAAGCCGGCGAAACCGGACTGACGCGGAGGGAAATCGGCGAACTTCGCAGCGGCCACGCCACCAAACCCCAGCTTGCAGCCGCCTTGGAATCTCTCTCCAAACTGGGATTGGCACATTGCGCCACCGAACCGACCGGCGGACGCCCAGCGGAGCGCTGGTTCATCGGTGCGAGCAAAGCGAGTTAAGCGACTTTAGCCCCCCCTTTGCTCGCTTAACTCGCTTAACTCGCAAGGCCACTAGGCGTTTTCGCAGACACCTTGACGCCGGGAAAGTCCGGCAGGTTGCGGCCGGTAAAACCAACACGGCCAAGACCCCATAAGCCGTTAAGGACGTTCCCGTCCGGTCTGCTTGGATTTCCCCGGCCGTGAAACTTGGCTTGCGGCAGAGCTTCCGCGGGATGCCTCCCACTCAAGCCCGGTGGTGAAAATGTCGCCGCCGATCCGCGCCTTGCCCTTCAAGGCATTCTGCCATGTCTTGGGCTGGGGTGAATTCGGCGGCGCTTTCATCGCGGACAAGGCTGCGGGGCTTGGTTGGCCAGTCAAAGCCCATTGCCTCGCCGCGGTTTGGCTAGGCCACCTCTTGGAAGTCTGCCAAAGGCACCGACGTTTGGAGGTAAGCAACAAGGGCTTCCCGTTCCTCCGGTTGCAGCCGGGACAACGCGCCAAAGAGGCCCGCGTCGTGGGCACGCAATTCGGCGAACTTGCCTTCCTGCAAAAGAAATCGACTGCTTTCATCCAATAGGAAGGCCACGAACACCACCCGGAGTTCTCGGCTATGCACTGCGTTGGTCGTTTGCGTGGTGACAAAGCCTTCAAAAGCCTCGTCGGCAAGCTGAGCCCGGGTGGGAATGCCTGAAATCAGGCCAAACACACGGGCGAGGATTTCACGCAGGCTCGGCAAGCGGTCTGTTTTGTAAACCTCCTGTAACTTCGGCAGGTCCCAGAACTCCTGCGGCTTCTCAAAGAGCAGGCGGCGCACGCGCGCTTCCACCGCCGGCCAGTCCTCGTCTTCATAGGCTTGACGCAATATCGGGTCACCAGCCACGGCTTCGCCGGCCTGTTGTGCGAAACGCTCGCGAAACATTTCACGGTCAATTCGCATTCCGAAGAGCCCGATTTCGTCACGCGCCACGCTGGCCACCGGGTCAGGTGAGGTGTTTGTGAAATCATCTACACGGATGCCCCCGCCCCCGCCCCCGCCGCCCCCTTCGTCGGGCGGCCCCTTGGGCAGCGCCAGCTTCTGGTTGTAATTGAATTTCTCCTCAAAGAATTCGCAGTTTGCGAAAAAGTCGAAGAGGGCGAAGCCATCTTTCTTTGCCGTCCTCTGGTTCGCGCCTTCCCCGTGTTTGAACGTAAAGAGCCGGGTGCCGCGGCCTTTGATTTGGATGAAGTCCGTCGGTGAGAAGATCGGTCGGGCCAGCGCCACGTTTAATACGTCTTCACAGTCATAGCCCGTGGTCATCATGCCCACCGTCACGCAAACTCGCGTGCGGCTGGTGTCATAATCACGGAGGTCCCCGGCCCGCCATTTTGATTTCCCGTTCAAGTTGTTGTTGGCGAAATCAATCGTCATCTGCTGCGCGCCGGGAATGTCCGAAGTTACCTGCACCGCAAACGTCGAGCCGGCGGCGTATTCCGTCGGCCAGCGGCGCGTTGCCTCCTCGTTGAGCAGCGTCACCAGCTTGGTCGCGTGTTTGCGGCTGACCGCGAACAGGATCGTTTTGCCAGTTTCGTTTGTGAGGGGGTCGCGCTTCGCGTTGTCCAGGAGGCAGCGGACAAAGCTCCCGTTGGTTTCATCGGAGAAAAACTTCCGTTCATAGTCCTTCTTGCCGAACACCACTTCCTGCTCCTGTCCGTCCTCATTGGCCGGCATTGTCACGGCGTAGCCCGCTTCCGAAAGCATCTTGGTCGTGATGTCCGTCCGGGCGTCCAGCGTCACAGGGTTGCACAGGTAGGGCGGGACGTGTTGCACCGCATTCAGGAGCGTGTAGCGGAACGTCGGCCGCCCCTCGTCGCTGCCAAAGGTGCGGTAGGTGTCGAGCAAAAGCCGGCGCTCAAACTCCCGTGGGTCATTTTGCCGCGCCGACTCGTCCACCCCCTTCAGATAGTCGCGCGGCGTGGCAGTCAGCCCCAGCTTGGCTCCGATGAAATAGTCGAAGATGGCCCGGTTATTCCCGCTGATTGTGCGGTGCGCTTCGTCGCTAATGATGAGCTGGAAGTCCGTCGGGGCGAACTCATGCAGGAACCGGTTGCGCGCGGCGAGGCTCTGGACTGTCGTCACCACCACTTGCGCCTGAAGCCAATCTTGGCGCTTCTGCTTATAGATGACGGTCTGGATGCCGTCCGGGGCGAGGTATGCGTTGAAGTTCTTCCATGCCTGATTTTCCAACTCCAACCGGTCCACCAGAAACAGGATGCGCGTCGCGTTTTCCGTCCGGAGATACAGTTTGGCGATGGCCGCGCTCAGCAGCGTTTTCCCCGTGCCGGTCGCCATCTCGAAAAGAAACCGGTGCTTTGCCGGAGACGCGACCCGCTGCAATTCACGCACCGCCTCAACCTGATAGTCACGCAACAGGCGAATTTTCTTGTTCACCGTGACCGCGGCTCGGTCGGTGGGCGAATACGAGAGCCACGCGGCGTCCTGTGAAAGGGCGACGTAATTCTCGTCCACCGTTACGGCGGCGAGTCGGGCGGAGTCCGGCCGCCATTCCGCGGCTTTGCCGAGCTGTTCCAGCGGCAGCAAGCGCGACACCTTCACCGGGTTGCCCTGCCGCAGATTCCAGTAGTAATGCACCAGTCCGTTGCTCAGGAAAATATGGCTCACCCCGAGGCTCTCCGCGTAATTGCGGGCCTGCTCCTTGGCCGTGAGCGGGTCAATGCCTTCGCGTTTCGCTTCCACGACGGCAACAGGCCGTTGGTCGGTATTCAGCAGCAGGTAATCAATGAAGCCATTGGGTGCGTGCTCAAAATCCTTGCCAAAATCCTGACTGGGGGAATACGCGCGTCGCGTGATCCGGTGCTCGCACACGATGTTTTCCCGACGCCCTTGGGAGTCGGGCAGGAAACGCCACCCTGCCTCCTCCAGAAGCTTGTTGATCGTGATGCGGGCTTGGGCTTCGGAGGGCATCGGGAGCTAAAGGGCCATGTCCCAACTTTTTTCGCGAAGCCGTTCCCACGCTTTCTTCAAGTGCTCGGGCTGCAAAAGGCGTCGCTTGCGGTCGTTCCAATTTCTCACCGCAAAAACCGCCTTGTCCGCATCTTCGCCCGCACCCGCTTCGTGGTGCATTACCCAATGCACGGAACTGAGCAGTTCCATGCCGTAAGGGTCTTCGTAGCCTTCGATGAGCGCCGCCACCCGTTCCATCCGCGTTTTCGTCTCGGGTAGGTTCGCCAGAAACCCGTCGGCCAGTTCCACAGCGCCCGGCAATACCTCCAAGGGGGTTGTCGGCTTGTCCTCACCTTCACCGAAACCACGCGTTAGGTGGTTTTCCATCCGGATCAGGCCATGCCGCAGATCGCGCGAATACGGACCGTAGAGCCCCTTCTCAAATGTCAGTTTGGGCAGCGGCTCGCCGGATGCCTTCAGGAAATACATCAGCTTGTGAACTTCCAGCAGACTCACGAACGGGTCGAGCAACCCTTTCAAGTAGCGGTCCATCAGCCCGACTAGGGCGGCTTGCCCAAGGGTCAGCTTCGGGCGTGTGGTGCGGTTGGGCATCGTGGCCGACTGCGGGGCGCCCTCCGGGGCGTAAAGCAGCACCCGGACATCCGGCAGGGCGGCGAATGCCTCCTCAATTCGCGGGCGCACATCGGCCCAATTCAAGCCGCCATTGCCACAGCCCAGCGGCGGGACGGCGATGGACCGGATTCCAAGTTGGGCCACCTTTGCCACTAGGTCATCCAACCCCTTTTCGACATCCGCGATTCGACTGCGGGCTCGCCAGTCCCCCTTTGTCGGAAAATTGATGATCCAACGCGGCCCCCCAACCAACCCGCCTAGGTCAAACACCTGAACTTGCCCCAGCCGGACTTCCCCCTTCTCGCAGTCTTTTTCGTAAGCCCGATACATCTCGGGAAACGCCTGCCGGAATTGCAGGGCGATACCCTTACCCATCACCCCAACGGTGTTCACGGTATTTACCAATGCTTCAGCCGGTGCGTGAAGCAGGTTGCCATGGGTCGTCTCAATCATTTGCGCTCAGTAATACCAGTCCGTTTTGACGCCCACCGTTGGGCGGTGGGCTGCGGTGGCGAGAATTTCGCGCACCCTGCCAGCCACGGTCAAATTATGGCACCCAATTTCTTGGATGGCCGCCCACGGAAAAAAATCAGCGACGAGAAACTCCGCCATTTTCTGGTGCTGTTTGCCCTGCCATTGGACGGCCCGGATTGCCGGCCAGTCGAGTCCGTCCAGCGCCTCCGCCTTGGCCGAATATGTGGTGTGGAAGGCTCCGGCATTGCCACTGCTAACCGCCCACGCTTTGCCCGTCCCGATGCCGGCCGCCATCGTGCTGACCAGATGCACAACCGTCCTCTGGCAGCCCGCCGGGCGGCCCGTGTTGCCCTTGTTGATCGTGAAGAGCATTGGCGAACGGGGACAGAAGTAGAACGGAACAAACTCGCCCACGTAGCGCCAGCCACAGCACGGCACGGGGATTTCCTTCAACCGCCGCTTCTTGATGTGGTCGTAACCGATCACCACTTCAGGCGTTCGCTTCGCCATCATCGCATCCGAGTGCAATCCCTCTTCGGCCAGTATGCCCGGCAGATTCGCCACATCCGTGATGTGGTAGATCAAAACCTTTTCAGGGTCGTGCGCCATGGCAGGATTTACTCTGCGCCATTGCCCCACACGCGGTCGAGGACGCGTTGGATTTTGGCCTCGAAGCGGGGGAGCAGCGCACGCACCGCCTCCATCTGCGCCGCCTCCGCGTCCAGCTCCGCCACGAGACGACGTTGCTCCTCCAAGGGCGGCAGGGGGATTTCGTAAACGACAACATCACCCTTTGCGATGAATGGCTGCGCAGAGCCGCGTTTGGGAAGCGTGTTGCTTGAAAGAGCCGCAAAAAGATATTTCGGGTCGAGAACGTCGGGCTTGGCCGTGACGGTCATCGTGTTCTTGATGGCGGTGAAGCGTTCCGTGGGAAGAAAAAGTTTTCCACACAGCGCGCCGATGGCGGAAATGACAGTCACGAACGGTTCATGCTCGAAATGGTTCATACGGCCATCGCCGCCAGTCGCACTCACGCCGAGGTAAGGCCCGCTCTCGGCATATGATGTTTTCGTTAGGTCGGTGTTGCCCCAATCCACAACTGAAACCTCGCCAAGCGGAGCGAGCGGCCAATCTGGATCAATCTCAATCTTGAGTTGGTAGGCCGCGAGAATCTGGCGAGTGCCGTCGAGGACCTTCTGGTAGCCCTCGATTTCCGCCACGATCCGCCGCTGTTCCTCCAGCGGCGGCAGCGGGATTTCGAGGTCGCCGAGAACTTGTTGATTGAGATTTTTGAGGGTGACTCCAATCGCGTTCTCTTCGAGAAACTCTTTGGCCTTGGGAGACGAGATGGCGAGCGCGAGGAATGATGCCAAGACGGATGCGTTAACGCGGATGACGAAGCTTCCAGTCCCGCAAAGCCATCCATTCATTTCAGCAGTGACGATGGCGCACCGGCCCATTTCGCCGCGTCGGGCAATTACGATGTCGTTCTCTCGGACAGTGAACTCGGAAAGGCGGCTTCGCGTTTCTTCCCCGACAGTTTTGTCCGCGTCGGGCACAATGCGCCCGTTCACGATGTTCTGCGGATTGATTATCGGAATCCCATTCGAGATGTAGTCGCTCTGGTGAAGCGAACTCCCGAACGGCCCGGTCAAGATGGCGTCGCAAACGTCAGCGAGCCGGACCTTGTGCGTCTCATTCACAGATGCGTCACCGTTGCCAAGAAACTGCTCCGCTTGGAGACCGCATGAACTGTTTTCGAGCAGGGCTTTCTTCTCAATCACTCGCCACACGATGCCTTTGCCTTCCGTCATTCGGCCTTCGTCTTTCAACATTCCTTTGAACCACGCCTTCACCACGCGCTCCGCTTCAGGCAGGTCATTCGCCTCGATGGGATTTCGTTTGTCGCCGAGGTCGAAGCCGTCGGCGGTGATTTTGAGGAAGAGGATTTCCTTCGCCGTCCGCGCGAGTTTTTTGTCGAGCAGGAGGATGCTGGTCTTCACGCCGGAGTAGGGTTTGAACACGCCCGCCGGGAGCGAGACAACGGCCACGAGCGAGTCCTCGACAAGGAAGCGGCGCAGTTTCACGTAGGCGTTCTGCGTGGTGGCCACGATGCCGTTGGGCACGATGACGCCGCCGCGTCCGTCGGCGCTGAGGTGCTCGGCGATGTAGTCGGTGAAGAGCACCTCGGCCTTCTTCGCGGCGATGCGAAATTTGGTGTGCGGGGTGACGCCGCCTTTCGGAGTCATGAACGGCGGGTTGGCGAGGATGAGGTCGGCCTTCTCGTGCCAGCGGGCGTCGTTGCTTAAGGTGTCGTAGATGTGGATGGCGGGGTCGGGAAAGCCGTGGAGGAAGAGGTTCACCTTGCTGAGCTTCACCATCTGGTCGTCCACGTCGTAGCCGGCGAGGTTGCCATAGACTTTCTGGCGCTGGGCATGGGTGAGTTTGTCGCCGGGCATGGTCGAGCCGGGCGAGGTGCTGTGCGCGAGGATGTGCCGGTAGGCGGAGACGAGGAAGCCACCCGTGCCGCACGCGGGGTCGAGGATTTTGTCGCCGGGCTGCGGGTCGAGGCAGGCGACGATGTAATCAATGATGTGGCGCGGGGTGCGGAACTGGCCGTTCTCGCCCTGGGCGCCGGAGACCTTCAGGAGATACTCGAAGGCGTTGCCGAGTTCCTCGCTGTGGGAATAGGCGAAGCCGTCCACTTCATCGAGGAAGAGGGTGAGGATGCGGCCGTCGCGGAACTTCAGGAAGGAGTTGCGGAAGATGTCTCGGAATAGGCCGGGCAGGTGCGCGGCCTTCTGCGCGTGCCCGAGGGCTTCGACGCCTTCGGAAAAGAGCGTGACCCGTTCGTCAGCGGAGACGGTTTGGGGAATGAGATTGCGCCAGCGGAATTTGGCGAGTTCACCGGTGAAGAAGCTGCGCTTGCCGCCGAGCTTCACGGATTCCTCGTCGAGGTCATCCATGAACTTGTAAATCAGAGCGAGGGTGATGAGTTCGACCTGATTGGACGGCTGCGGGAGTTTGCCGACGAGGACGTCGCGGCAGGCGTCAATTCGGCGTTTGGTTTCGGAGGTGAGCATTAACAATGGGCGGTCGATCCGGTCGAAGGTGGCGTTCTCGTGCCCTGACGAGAAAATGACCGCGGTCCGGGAAAGGCTGCAAGCTGAAGAAGCCAGCCCATGCAAGGCAATGGGCGATTGCAGGTCAAAACGAACCCGGGCGAACGGCCTTGGCGTCAAGGCCCGCGGGTTTTTGCACCGCAAGGCGAAGGTGATGGAGGTTTGCGGAAATGCTCAGGGAAAACGCGAAACCAAATTTCCGCATATCCAAAAACCGCGGCTCCACGAAGTAACCCGAAAATGTAACCCGGTGGCAAAACTGGGGAGGCTTCGGGATTACACGCGACAACATGGATTCGCGTTTTTGCACAGCAAACCGAAAGATTGACGCTTGTAGATGACTCCGGATTTTTCAGGGAAAACGCCCGGTTCAAATTAGGAAACCGCCGCTCTATCCATTTGAGCTATCGGAGCAACTTCCCTGCCTCTCCCCAGCCGCACAGCGTCAGGACATCTTGGTGTGCCGGGGAATCGCCGCACGGCCCCATCCCGATCGGTAAACTCCGAGGCCGCGGACAGCCGCCAGAAACGTTTCCCTGGAAACTTTTTGGTTGGAGGCGAGGGTCGGAATCGAACCGACGATGCAGCTTTTGCAGAGCCGTGCCTTACCACTTGGCTACCCCGCCCACCGAAAAGGCGCGGCAAATAAAAGGGACGGCCGGCACCGGGGCAAGCATTTGATTCGGCCAAGACCAGTTTCCGCCGTTGACGCGTTTTGCGCCGACGTCCGAAGCTTGCCGCCTCCGATATGCCGAAAATCGCGCGCGCGTTGCTTTCCGTTTCCGACAAGTCCGGCTTGGTCCCGTTCGCCAAGGTGCTGGCCGAGGCCGGCGTCGAGTTGGTTTCCACCGGCGGCACGGCGAAGGCGCTGCGAGCCGAAGGGTTGGCGGTCATTGAGCTGAGCGATTACACCGGGTTTCCCGAGATGCTGGATGGCCGCGTCAAGACTCTTCACCCCAAGGTTCACGGCGGGCTGCTGCACTTGCGCGGGAATCCCGAGCACGTGGCCACGGTCCTCCGCCACGCCATCCCGGCCATCGACTTGGTCGTGGTCAATCTTTACCCATTCGAGCAGACCGTCGCGAAGCCAGGCGTATCGCTGCACGATGCGATTGAGAACATCGACATCGGCGGGCCGTCGATGCTCCGGAGCGCCGCCAAGAACCATGAGTCGGTCACCGTCATCATCGATCCGGCCGACTACGCCGCAGTGTCGGACCAGGTGAAAACCGCCGGCGAAACCACGCTCGAACTGCGGCGGCGACTGGCGGCGAAGGTGTTCGCCCGCACGGCGGCCTATGACGCGGCGATCGCCGCCCATCTGGGCAAGGAATTTTGCGCCGCGGACGCCGCGCTTCCAACGCTGGCCGTCAGTGCGCCGCTCGCGCAGCCGCTCCGTTACGGCGAGAACCCCCACCAGAAAGCCGCACTCTACGGCAAGTTCCGCGAGTATTTCACCCAGCTTCACGGCAAGGAGCTTTCCTACAACAACATCCTCGACCTAACCGCGGCCGCGGCGTTGATCGGCGAGTTCAGCGAAGCCGCCCCGACGTTGGCGATCCTTAAGCACACCAATCCGTGCGGCGTGGGCCAGGGCACGACGCTCCGGGACGCCTGGGACAAGGCGTTCGCGACCGACCGGCAGGCACCGTTCGGCGGCATCATCGCGGTCAATCAACCACTCGACGGTCCATGCGCTGAGGCGATCGCCGAGATTTTCAGCGAAGTGATCGTGGCGCCGGATTTCACGCCCGAGGCGTTGGCGTTGCTCCAGCTGAAGAAGAATCTTCGGTTGCTGAAGGTGCTCAAGAATCCCAGCGCCGCCGCGCCCAACGACATTCGCAGTGTCGGCGCCGAATCGTTCCTGTGGCAGGAACGCGACCTCAAGATCACCACCGCGGCCGACCTCCGGGTAGTCACCCAACGCCAACCAACCGAGGCGGAACTCCGGGCGATGCTGTTCGGTTGGCGGGTGGTCAAGCACCTCAAGTCCAACGCCATCGTTTACGTCGGACCGGACCGAACGTTGGGCGTAGGCGCCGGGCAGATGAGCCGGGTTGATTCCAGCCGCATTGCCGTGTGGAAAGCCGGGGAAGCCGGCCTGCCGTTGAAGGGGAGTGTGGTCTGTTCGGATGCCTTCTTCCCCTTCCCCGATGGCCTGATCGCCGCAGCTGAGGCGGGTGCCACGGCAGCAATTCAGCCCGGCGGTTCCGTGCGCGACGCGGACGTGATCAAGGCGGCCGACGAGCGGGGTCTGGCAATGGTCTTCACTGGGCATCGCCATTTCCGGCATTAAATCGGCGGCACGCCGTGTGCCCGGGAATCGGGCGCGGTTTTGATTGCCACCGGAGGCACGGCGTCGCCAACGTGTCCCCCAGACTCACCTATGGCTGAAAATTCGTCCGCCCCCCACGGATTCCCCCAGCGCGTCCTGCCTTGGGCGCTGGCCGGGGTGTTCCTTGTGGTCTACCTGCTGACCCTCAATCCGTGGGTCGGCGCCAACAGTCTGGACCTGCTGACCCGCATCTCCGGCCGGGACGGCGATAACCTGCTCACGCTGCCGCTCGTCTACCTCCTGACCCTGCCGATCAAGGGCCTTGGGCTGGCGAAATTGCCGGTCGTGGCCAACGCCTTCGCCGCCGTGCTCGCGGCGTTGGTGGTCGGAATCCTCGCGCGCTGCGTGGCCCTGCTGCCGCACGACCGCACGCGCGAGCAACGGATGCGCGGGCAAAGCGAGCCGGTGCCGTTGCGCATCAAGCTGGCCTGGGCGCCACCCGTCTTCGCGGCCGGCCTGCTCGGGCTACAACTCACCTTCTGGGAACAGGCCACGACGTTCACGGGGGAAATGGTGGACCTGCTGGTCTTTGCCTTCTGCGTGCAATGCCTGCTGGAATATCGGGTGCGGCAAAACGAGCGCTGGCTCCTCGCGCTGGCATTGGCCTTCGGCTTGGGGACCGCCAACAACTGGGCGATGTTTGCCTTCGCGCCGCTGTTCTTGGTGGCCGTCGTCTGGACCCGGGCGTGGGCCTTCTTCCACGCCGGGTTCCTGCTGCGGATGACCTTGGCCGGCCTGCTGGGATTGAGCCTGTATCTGCTCATGCCGTTGGTCGTCAGCGCGCAGCTAGGCGATGAAATCACCTTCGGCGCGGCGTTGAAGTCGGTTCTCGTCACGCAGAAAACCTACCTGATCGGCGTCCCCCGGGGACGATCCTTGCTGGTGGCGGTCGTGACCCTGCTACCGCTCGCGTTGATTGGCATCCGGTGGATCGGAGCCAAAGGCACCAGCATGGAAACCATGTTGAACATCGCCGCGGTGGCGGTGCTCCAGGTGGCTTGGTTGGCCGGCAACATCTTCTTTGCGTTCGACCCCGGTTTCAGCCCGCGGAAAATTGTCCACCTGGATCCCGCCGGCGGCGGCATGCCGCTGCTCTCACTGGCCTTCACCGGCGCCCTCGCCTCGGGCTATTTCCTCGGCTACCTGCTGGTTTTGGGCAGCAAGGATCCCGAAAAAGCTTGGGATCGGCCCGGCGCCTTGGTGGGCGGACTGATCAAGCTCGGTTTCCTGGCGGCAATTGGCGCCACGGTAGCCGTGCCCGCCGCGCTGATCGTCAAGAACGCCCCGGTGATTCGCACCGCGAATGGTCCCGTCCTCCGGGAACTGGCTGATTCCCTGACGGCGGGCCTGCCAAAACAGTCCTCGGTGGTGCTGGCCGACGATGCCTTCACCTATGGATTGGTGGCGTTCCGGCTCGCGGCCGAACCGGATTCGCCCAACCACGCGCTGATCCTGACTCCTCGCGGGGCGTTGCCTCGCTACCGCCGGGTCCTCGGAACCCGCCACGCCGCCGAATGGCCTGAGTTGCAGGAAATGGCGGTCCGAACCGATTTCGTCCAAGTCCCCTTCATCTACATGCTGGCCCGGGCCGCCGAGACGAACCGGGGATTCTACCTGCACGCCAGCCAGTCGGTGTCCGCCGAGAACACTTGGCAGTCACCCTTTGGGCCGATCTTTCGGTTGCGGCGCTACGAGGCGAATCAGATAACCCCGCCGTCGCCCGCACCGGCCGAATTGGACGCCTTGGTCCAGTGGTGGAAAGACAACCAAGGGCCCTTGGACCGCGCCGTCGAATCCGCTCGCGGCGGTTCCGCGAATGGACGGGTCGCCTGCGGTGTCTGGTCCCGGGCCGCCAACGCGGCGGGCGTCATGCTCCAACGCGCCGGCCGACTGGACGCCGCCGGACAGCAATTTTCGTTGGCGACCAAGCTGAGTGACCTGAACACGGCCGCGAAGATCAACCTCGGAGTCAATGAAGCGCTGCGAAACAAGCAGGCCTTGGCTCCAGAATTGGCGAAGCCGGCCCTTGGGCGCCGCCCCTTCGAACTCGTCGGACAAGGCGGCCCAATCGATGAACCCCTGCTGCTGACGGAGCTGGGGCGTGGTTTCCTCAATTCCGCGGACCAACTGGTCCGTCGGGCGGCGATCGCGTTCCAGCGGGCAAATGAGCTCAACCCGAACTTGGTCGCGCCGCTGCTGGGCTTCGCCGAAGCCTGTCAGGTTGCCGGGCAGCATGAGTTGGCGCTGACTTCGGTGCGCTCCACCCAGCAACGTAAGCTGGCGCCCGCCGAACAGGTCCAAGCGAGTTACTTGGAATCCGCCGCCCTCTTCATGCTCAAGCGCAACGACGAGGCGGAGCGCATCCTCAAGGCCCGGATCAAGGAATTCCCGGAGGCGGTTCAGTTGCTGGACCTGCTCAGCTACTACTACCTCAGCCTGCCCAAGCTGGATGAAGCCATCCCGCTGCTGGAACAGTGGACCAAGGTCCGGCCCAGCGACCCGATGCCGTTCCTGCGGCTGACGGCCGTCTTCATGGACCGTTCCCAGTATGATCGCGCCCTGGTGATGCTGGAGGCGGTCATGCGGGCTTCACCCGAAAATCCGGTCGCCAAGGCGCGCCGAGCTGAATGCTTCCTCAAGCAGGGCCGGCTGGCGGAGGCCAAACGCGATTACGACAGCTTGGCCCGCAAGTTCCCGGAGGAATCCCAATTCCAGCTGGGCCTCGCCCAAATCGCCGAGAAGCAGAAGGATCCGACTCTGGCTCTGAAACACTTCGAGACCTTTCTGCGGCTGGCGCCTACGAATTCCCCGGACTATGGCGCGGTCATTTCCCGGGTGAATCAGCTCAAGGCCAGCAAGTAGTCGCTGCGCCGCGATGCGCGTCACGCACGTCATCACCCGGCTGATCGTCGGCGGCGCCCAGGAGAACACCATCGCCTCCGTGCTGGGGCTGCGCGCCCGAGCCGGCTTGGAAGTGGACCTGGTCGCCGGCCCCACGACGGGAGCAGAAGGTTCGCTGCAGGCCACGGTGGAACAGGCGGGATGCCTAACCTTGGTCCCAGAATTGATCCGCGCGGTTCGGCCGTGGACGGATTGGCTCGCCTACCGGCGACTGACCCAGCTCTTCCGCCAACGACGCCCGCACATCGTCCACACTCACAGCGGCAAAGCCGGCATCCTTGGCCGTTTGGCCGCCCGCAAGGCGGCGGTCCCGATCGTGATCCACTCGATCCACGGCCCGAGTTTCGGACCATTCCAAGGAATGGCGGCCAACCTGGCCTTCACCGCCGCCGAACGCCGGGCGGGCCGGGTCACGGATCACTTCGTGGTCGTGGCCGAGGCGATGGCCCGCCAATACCTCGCCGCGGGAATTGGCCGGCCGGAGCAATACACCCGGATCTTCAGCGGATTCGATCTTGGCTCCTTTCTCACGGCCCGTCGCGACCCGGAACTCGCAAGCACGTTGGGCTTGCGCGAAGACGACTTCGTGGTCGGGAAGATCGCCCGGTTGTTCGAGCTGAAGGGACACGACGACGTGTTTGCGATCGCCCCCGAACTCGTCCGCCGCGTGCCCCGGGCCAAGTTTCTGATCGTCGGCGACGGCCCCTGGCGCCGACGATTCGAGGACCTGGCCCGAAATGCCGGCCTCGCCGACCGGTTCATCTTCACCGGCTTGGTGCCGCCGAGTGAGGTCGGCCGGTTCGTCGCCCTGATGGATTGCCTGATCCACCTGAGCCGGCGCGAAGGCCTGCCCCGCGCCTTGCCGCAGGCAATGGCTGCCGGCAAGCCGGTGCTCGCTTACGATTGCGACGGGGCCGGCGAAGTTTGCCGCGACGGCGAAACGGGTTTTCTCATCCAACCGGATGACCACGCCACGCTGTTGAAGCGGCTGGCCACCATGGCAAATGAGCCGGAACTGCGGGGCCGGCTGGGAACGGCCGGCCGCGAGTTCGTCCGCGACCGCTTCACCATTGAACGGCTCGTGGAGGATCAGCACGCACTTTACCTGCGCTTGGCCGCCGGACGAGACTGGGCCCAACGCTGACCGTCGCACCGTCCACCGCTGCCATCGTGTCCTTTCCCGTCAACGCCTACTTGCTCTCGTTCCTCGGCGCGCTGCTCGCGACCGCGGCGTCCCTGCCGCTCTGGCGGGCCTGGTGCGAGCGGACCGGCTTGGTTGACGATCCCGGTCACCGCAAGATCCATCAGGCACCCATTCCGTTGGCGGGCGGTTTGGCCGTTTTCACGGGCCTAGCCTTGGTCTTGCTCGGCGGCGCCGCGGCCGTGGGCTGGGAGTTGTTGAGCCCGGACGCGGTCGCCAAGCTGGGTTACGGCTTGGGCAAACGGGCACCGCAACTCGCGGCCATCCTCGTCGGCGCACTGGGCATGGTGATCTTGGGCTGGTGGGACGACAAACATGAGCTGAAACCGGCGGCGAAATTCGCCGGCCAATGCGCGATTGCCCTGCTCGTCGCGGCCAGCGGCGTGCGCGTGACGTTGTTCGTCCCCAGCGTGGCCTTCAGCTACTTCGTCACGGTCGGATGGATCCTCACGGTGACCAATGCGGTCAATTTCAACGACAACATGAACGGGCTCTGCGGCGGGCTGGGGACCATCGCCGCGGGCTGGATCGCCTACCATGCCGCCGTGCAGGGCCAGTATCTGGTCGCGTCGCTGGCCCTGCTGACCGCCGGGGCGTTGCTCGGATTCCTGCCGTTCAATTTCCCGCGGGCCTCGGTGTTTCTCGGCGACGCCGGCAGCCATCTTGTGGGCTACTTGCTCGCCGTGCTGGCCATCTTGCCCCACTTCTATTCGGCCAAGCAGGCCGAACCAAGCCGCCTGGCCGTGCTCAATCCGCTCCTGATCCTCGGGGTGCCCCTGCTTGATCTCGCCAGCGTGGTCTGGCTGCGGACGCGGGCACGGCGACCGTTTTGGATCGGCGACACAAACCATTTTTCCCACCGCTTGGTTCGTGCCGGAATGACCAAGCCGATGGCCGTGGTGGTCCTGTGGCTGGCAGCGCTGGCAGCGGGCGCAGTCACCCTAATTTGGTAAGCGACCATTCCCGGCCGAGGGAGTGCCTTTGACAGCTCCGGCGACCTCCCTACCCTGCTCCACCGATGCGCATCGTCCGTCATTCCGATCCCGATTTTGCCACGCAGATGGCCGCCCTCGCCGCCCCGTCGAGCCTGTTTGACCCCGTGATCGAGGAACGCACGGCGGCCATCTTGAAAACGGTCCGGGAAAAGGGAGACGCCGCGCTGCTGGAACTGACCGCGAAGTTCGACGGCGCCCAACTGGCCTTGGAGCAATTGCCCGTCACGGCCGCCGAGCTGATGAATTCCTCGCTGCGGGCGGACGCCAGCCTGCGGAGCGCGGTCCGGGAAGCTCATCGGAACATCGCCAACTTTGCGCGGCGTTCGCTGCGGCGCGGCTGGCAGGCGCGGAACTCGCACGGTGCCTTGGTCGGCGAGAAATTCGACCCCTTCCAGCGGGTCGGCATCTACATCCCGGGCGGCACCGCGCCGCTGGTGTCGACCGCGCTCATGACGGTGACGCTCGCTCACGTGGCGGGTTGCCCGGAGATCGTGGTCTGCACCCCACCCGGCAAGGACGGGAGCATCAATCCGGCCCTCCTGTTTGCCGCGCGCATGGCCGGCGCGACAGAGATTTATCGCGTTGGCGGTTCGCAGGCGATCGCCGCCCTCGGTTACGGCACGTCCACGATCCGGCGGGTGCAAAAGATCTTCGGACCGGGCAACGCCTACGTCGTGGCCGCCAAGCGCCTCCTATTTGGGCACGTCGCCGTGGATCTGCTGCCGGGACCGAGCGAGGTGTGCGTGCTGGCCGACGACTCCGCGAATCCGTCCTTCATCGCCGCCGACCTGCTGGCGCAGGCAGAACACGGTTCGGGCCACGAACGCGTGTGGGTGATCACCACTTCCGGCAAGCTGGCCAAAGCTGTCGCCAAGGAAATCGACCGCCAGCTTCCGGCACTGAGCCGCCGGGAGTTCATCGGGAAGATTCTCGCGGACAACGCCTGGATCATCCAGGTGAAGGACCTGAAAGCCGGCATTGCGCTGGCCAACCAGCTCGCGCCGGAGCACTGCGAACTGATGGTCAAGCAGGCCCGCAAAGTCTCCGCCCAGATCGTGACCGCGGGCGCGATTTTCCTCGGGAACGATTCGCCCACGGTGCTCGGCGACTACGTGGCCGGCCCCAGCCACACCCTGCCGACCGGGGGCGCAGGTGCCTCGTTCGCTGGCCTGACGGTCGATCAGTTCCAACGGCGCACGAGTGTCGTGGAATATCGCAAGACCGGTGTGCGCAAGGCGCTCAAAAGCGTCCAAAAGTTCGCCGCGCTCGAAGGCTTGGATGCCCACGGGCGCTCCGCCGAAATCCGGGTCGGCTAAGTCCGGTCCCGCTCAGAGCACACGAATCAGCACGACGGTCAGGTCGTCGTTCTGCGGATCCGGCGCCGTGAAATCGCGGGCCGCCTGGCATAGGCGTCGCACCAGTTCCGGCAACGGACTGGTCCGATGCTCCCGGACGATTTCGAGGGCCCGTTCAAGCCCGAAACACTCACCGTCGGAGCGCATCGCCTCATCAATCCCGTCGGTCAGGAGCAGCACCAAATCACCGGACTCCAGTGCCACCTCCATCCCGGCGGCGAACGGCGTTCCCCCTTGGCGTCCCAGCGCCCGGCCCGTCCGTTTGAGCACCGCCTTCACTTCCCCGGCGGCATTGATCACCTGAGCCGCGGGATGCCCGGCATTGGCGTAGGTCAACCGCCGGGCAGCGGGATCCAGCCGGACCATGCACAGGGTGATGTAGCGTTCGGACCCGAGGTCCTCCCGCAGGAGTTCCTCGGCTTCATCCAAGATGGAAGCCGGTTGGGCGTGGCGACGGGACAGCGGTCGCAGGTAGGCCCGAGCCTCGGCCATGAGCAAGGCGGGGCCCACGCCATGGCCGCTGACATCCGCCACCACGATGCCCAACCCGCCGTCGGCCATCGGGAGGAAATCAAAATAGTCGCCCCCGGTCGCCACGGCGGGCTGCGAAACGCCGGCGAACTCGAAGCCGGGAATTTCCGGCGCCGCCTTGGGAAACAGCCGTTGCTGGATCTCCCGCGCGGCCGCGAATTCTTCGCGCGAATGCTGCAGTTCCCGCTCAACCCGGCGGCGTTCGGTCACGTCGCGAAAGAAAAATACCACCCAAAGTTGCTCGCCCATCCGCATGTCCGTGATCGCCACGTCGATCTCCACCGGTTCGCCGTTCTTCCGCCGGCCCAGGGCCGTGTCCGTCCGGAACGAGCGACGTTCATTCCACCATTGCCCGGCGACCAATTCCTCCGGCTGGAGCCGGTCCATCGTCTGGCCGATCAGATCCTCCGGCGCCCAGCCAAAAACCACGGCCACGGCGGGATTGGCAAAACGCACCACACCGGCGGAATCCAGCAGCAGCACGGCGTCAGTCGAATTTTCCCAGACCGACCGGTAGCGAAGTTCGCTGTCCCGCAACGTCGCCTCGGCTTCCCGGCGGGCCCGGCGGGAGGCGGCGTCCTTGAGTTCACGCTGGACCGCCGGGATCAGTCGGCCGGTATCGCCCTTCTTGAGGAAGTCCTGCGCCCCGGCCTTCATGGCGTCGATGGCCACACCTTCCTCGATCCCGCCGGAAATGATGATGAAGGGAACGTCCAAACCCGTGCCCTGGAGCAACCGGAGCGCCTCCGGCGCGCTGAATCCCGGCATCGTGTGGTCGCAGAGAATCAGGTCCCACGGCTCCGCCTGGAGGCTGGCCAGCAACGTCGGGCCGGAAGCGACCCGCTTGAAGGCCACCTGCCAACCGCCGGTGCGGAGCTGCGCCACGAGTATCCGAGCGTCAAATTCGGAATCCTCCACCACCAGCACCCGCAGGGGCGGCGAGGTCATGCCGTGGCCGGCGGAGGTCGGCGTCGGGTTCAAATCCATGATCGACTCCGACGGGTCACACCCGCCTCAGTGACGGTTCCGCCGCCAGTTGAGGAACAGGAACACGCCGGCGACCGAGAAGAGGGCGACCGTCCCGGGTTCGGGCACGGCGGTAATGCGGGCGTGGAAGTTGGCGCGGTTGGGCGGAATCACGAACAGCGCCCAGGAATCAGCCCGCGTCGGATCCGTCTTTCCCCAGTAGTCGCTGTAGCTGCCGATCAGGAAGGTGCCGTTCGAAGTCGGCAAAATCGCGCCCACGGTCACCGGGTCCGAGATGGTAAGCCCGGCCTGGTTGCCGGCCGCCCCGGTCAATCCGCTGAACTCGATGGTCCACGTCAGCTTGTCCGGCACCACGATGTTGGGGACGCTCAGGGTGACTTCCTTGAACTGATTGAATCCGGAGATCGCGATCGGCGCGCTTTCCCACTTGAGCGAGGCCGGCATCGGTGCCGCCGGACCGGACGAAGGCGTGTGCATCGCCCCATCGTTCGCATAAAACCGCACAACGGCGCTGGCTCCGGTGCTGGTGCCCGGGGTGATGTCGCCGAAATACTCGAACACGAACGAGGTCACGACGCGCGCGGTGCCGGCGAGCGAGATCTCATCGCCGAACTCCATCTGGCGCCCGTTGATCGGGCTCCGGTTGGACACCCACCGGTCGCTGCGGTTGGACGTGCTGTCGTAAACCACCGTGTCAGCGCCGAGCAGGGCCGGGACGGTCACGAGTGCCAGCGCCACGGCGGACAGGGTCGCGGGCAACGAGGATTGGCTGGGGGCGAAAATTGCGTTCACGACGGGTAATGGGTCCCGCTCAGGCGGCGTCCGATTCTCAACCCGCAACTGGGTCGGCCGCTGCCCCGCAAGGACGGGCCGACAACTGCCGGATTGTTTACACTTGGTCAAGCTTAGCCTCGGCCGGGCAACGGGTTGGAGCGCCCGGATCAGACCCGTCCCCGGGCGAAGCTGCGCCGCCGAACCTCGCGGGCACCCAGCACCATACGCAGTTCTTCCCGGATGCGGGCGTGGTCCAGTCGCGGGCTGCACGAGAAGACGTCCACGGCGGCATAGCCGTGTTCCGGCCACGTATGGACGGTGACGTGCGATTCGGTGATCACCACCACTCCGGTGACGCCCCACGGGCTGAACTGGTGGAACACGCTCCTCACAATGGTCCCGCCCCCCGCCCGGACCGCCTTCAGCATGCCGGCGCGAATGCTCCTCGTGCGGCGCAGGTTTTCCGCCGGGCACCCGTGAAACTCCAGCAGGGTGTGCTGGCATAGCGCCGGAAGGGCGGACCGTTGGCTGGGTGATGATTTCATGCGTGGGAACCGAGCTGGGCCAGGACCGCCCCGGCCGCGCGGTGGCCGTGGGCGCAGGCTTCCTCGAAGACGGAGATTCCACTGAGATCCGAGTGGGCGAAATGCACGCGCCCCGTGGGCCGGGCCATTTCCGCGCGGACGTGGCCCCAGATGTAACCGGGCCGCGGCGTCACCATCCCATGCCCCCAGACCATGACGTCCAACCGCCGCAGGGCGGAGCGCAGTTCTGGATGCACCCGGCCCAGATCGCCAAGGATGAGTTCGCACCATTCAGGGTAACTTCGCCGTTGGGCTTCCCGGCGGGATTCTGCGGAGGGCAAATGATCCAACGGCAGGTAGTAGGTGAGGACCGTTTCCCGCAGCACCGGGCTGAAGTGCTGGTGCGTCGCCACCACGTAACCCAACGAATTGGACCGATAGATGACGTTGTCCCACGCCAATGGGGCGCCACGACCGACGGGCAACCGGTCCAGCGTCAGGTTGGCTACCATCCACGGCGAGTATTCCGGACCGCCGTCCCCGCTGCCGGCCGCCGGCACCAACCGCGCCGCCACAAATCGCGGCACCGCCAGGATGACCGCCTCGGCCACGTAACGGACCGCTTGGTTGGCGGCGGCGTCCCAAGTTTCGACCAAAACGTGATCCCCCTGCGGTTCGGCTTTCCAGACGGCATTCCGCGAGCGAAGCCGGTCACCGAGCGGCACGCGCAGGCGATTCACCAGCCAGGCATTGCCCTCCGGCCAGGTAACCACGGCATGGCTCGGTGCATTGGCGGCCACTCCTCCCCGGGCGGCGAAATAGTGCAAACCCGCCCACGCGCTGACCCGGCGGATCCCTGCGCCAAAATCGTCGCGGCAGCAGTAGTCCACATACCAGCGCAACGGCTCGCTCCGGTAACCCTCACGGTCCAGCCATTCGCCCATCGTCAGCCGGTCCAATTCACGCCACGCCGGGTCGGCGGAACTTCGGTCCACGGGAATGGCAAACAACGGCCGGCCATCGGCACCGCGCGCCTGTTTTAGGCCGTCGGTGAATCTCAGGAACCGATCCAGATCCCCGCGTTCGGCAGCGGTCAGGCCATGGCTGGGAATGATCCCGTCCTGCCAGCGTCCGTGGAGAAAAAGCCGCTCCATCGGATCGTGGCAAAGGAACTCCTCGCGATAGATTGGCCGCCCCTTGGCATCCGTTCCGGTGATCACGCCGAAGTCCCGGAAAAGCTCCCGCACTTCGACAGCCTCCGGCCCTACCAACGGAACGTAGTGGGCACCCCACGGATGGGCGGCAACCGCGTTCGCGCCGCCACGCGAATTGCCGCCGACATGAGCCTCCAGTTCCAGCACCGCGAAGTCCTCCACGCCGCCGCGGTGCAAGGCACGCGCCGCGACCAATCCCGAGATGCCGCCTCCGACGACCAACACCCGCACGTGTTCCTCCCGGTTCGCCGGCACAAAGCCGCCGTCACGCAGCCGATGGCCCAACGCCGCATCGGCCCCGACGATTCCGCCCGCGAAGGCGGGCAACGAACGAGAACAGCCCGCGGCGAAGCCCCAAGCCGGTGCGGTAGCCAGGAACTGCCGGCGGTTTAGTCCGGCCCGTTGGCGTGGGTCAGTGGACATAGTTCGCCCACTCCTCCTCGAAGTATCGCACCAGTGCCTGGTTGTTCAGCCGGTTCACGTCCACGGGAAGCGGCGCCATGTCCGGCGGAAATTCGAACAGGGAACGCAGCGTCGCGGCGGTAACAAAACGCAATCCCTCCGGCAACCGGGCAGCCGCCGGGAGCGGTTCGGGACTGGCGAGCACAAAGCCCCATTCGCCGAAGCTGGGCACGTAAAGGTGATACGGCTCCGTCACGAAACCGGCGGCCTGCAGGGTCGAGTCCACACACCAGAACGCCCGCCGCGCCACATAGGGTGAAGTGCTCTGCACCACCATCGCGCCGCCGGGCGCCAAGGCGTGCCGGACCCGTTCGTAGAGGGTCACCGAGTAAAGTTTTCCGAGGGAGAAATTCGACGGGTCGGGAAAGTCGGCCACGACAAAGTCGAACCGGTTCGTATTGCCGGCTAGCCACGTGAACGCATCGGCGTTTTCAATCCGCACCCGGGGATCGGTGAGGGCGCCGCGGTTCAGGTTGGTCAACAGCGGCTGGGTCCGGAAGAGACGCGTCATCTCGGGATCCAAGTCTACTAGCGTGACCGCCTCGACTTGCGGATACCGCAGCACCTCCCGCACGGCCAGACCGTCACCGCCGCCCAGCACCAACACCCGCCGGGCCGTAGCCAACCGCGCCAGCCCGGGATGCACCAATGCCTCGTGGTAGCGGTATTCGTCGCGGGAGCTGAACTGCAGGTTGCCGTTCAGGTGCAGGCGCAGGTCGTTGCCCGCTCGGGTCAGGACCAGACGCTGATACGGCGTCGAGCGTGCGTAGATGACCGTGTCCGGAAAGGCCGAGCGCTCCGACCAACTCATCAGGCGTTCCGAGACCAAAAAACCGACCAGAAGTCCGCCAAACAGGAGCATCCCGCCGAACCAAGTCAGGCGCTTCCATTTGGTCCGGGGCACCAGCAACTGCAAAGTGGCCAAGCCGACGGCGACGTTGAGCATCCCGAAAAAGAAGCTGGAACGGACCAGGCCAAGATGCGGGACCAGCACCAGCGGGAACAGCAGCGAGGCGAGCAGGGCGCCGATGTAATCGTAGGTGAAGACGCGGGCCACCAGGTCGCGGAATTCCAAGCGGTCCTTCAGCAGGCGCAACAGCAGCGGAATCTCCAGGCCGACCAGCATGCCCACCAGCCCGACCAAGCCGTAGAGCGGCACGCGGAAGGCCGCGACGTGGGGAAACAGCAGGAACAGCAACGCCGCCGAGCTGCCACCCAGGAGGCCGATCAGGAATTGCACCTGCACGAACACCCGCGTCTCGTGCCGCGTCACGAACTTCGACAGCCAGGAGCCGATTCCCATCGCGAACAGGTAGGCCCCGATGATCGTGGAGAACTGCGTCACCGAGTCGCCGAGCAGGTAGCTGGCGAGGGTGCCGGCGATCAGCTCGTAGATGAGCCCGCAGGTCGCGATGACGAATACGCTCGCGAGCAGCAGGAAGCGGGTGGCGCGGTCGGTCATGCGGGCGACGGCCTAGCCGTGCAGGCACGCAGCAATGATCAGCGCCACGCCCAGGCAGGCGAAGCCGACGACCAGCGCCAGGGCGGTGTTCTTCTTCTCGATCAGTTCCTGCCACAGGTTGTAGGGCGTGATTTTGTCGAGCACGACGAAGCCCAGGACAAACACGACAAGGCCCGTGGCCGAGAAGATCACCGAGGTGACCAGGTTGTTGAGGAGGACGGTCCAGTTCATGGGATCATTTGTGACGGGTTGCGGGGGCGGACGGCGCAAAACGGCCGGTGCCGAGGGTCTGAAGCAGGCTCCAGCCATTGTAATTGGCCACGGCGAGCAGCACGCAGAGGCTGCTGCCGAACACGAGGTAGATGGGGGTGCGAACTTTCATGGTTCAATCGTCGTCCGAAGCCGCGTCGTCGTCGTCGTCGCCGCCGGCGGTGGCATAAGGCGAGAAGTCACTCTGGCTCCAACGCCGGCGCTCGAAGGCGTGCTCGCGAGCCCAGCGGAACAGCGGATAAGCCAGCAGCAATCCCAGGCCCAGCCAGAAGTTGGACCAGACCGTCACGTCGCGGACCACGGTGAGCCGGTAGCTAATTTCGCCCAGTCCCGGGTCGGCCTCCGGTTCGACCGCGAGGTAATACCGGCCCGGATTCACTGCCGGCAGCAGGGAGTCGCCGAGCGTGCTGCCCTCGCTCCAGTAGCCTTCGTCGTAGCCATGGTAGAACTCCACGCCCACCGCGACTTCCCGCACTTCCTGGGTGTCGACACGAATCAGGTCGCAGCCGACCTCGAACCATTGGTTGTCCACCGGCGCGTCCAACCGGAATTCCAGCGCCTGCCGGCGGCCGCCCTTCAGCTCAAACTCGGGCGTAAGCTGGGTCCGGTTGGTGTCGCCCGGCCGGTAGGTGAACGTCGTGTCGACGACTGTCTCGCGCGCGTGGCCCACCGCGGCCAGCAGTTCCAGCACCACGAAGAGGCACGCCAGCAACGGCAGCAGCCAACGCAGCGTCCGTCCCTTTTCCCTGTGCGGGTTCGGCTCGTTCAGATAGGGGCCTAGCCGCTCCGGCAAAGGCTCGGCCAACTGGAAGGCCAACTGGACCTCCTCCGCGGTCACGTATTGACCGGCGGACCACGTGGTCTCGGCCAAGCCCGGATAACTCTCTTCGGAAACGACGGACGGCGGCGCGATGAAATCCCGGAGTCGGGTCCGTTCCCCGCGCTGCACGCGCCAGTAGAACTCGCCCAGCACGTAGGTCACCTCGGCTTGGGCGACCGCAAACAGCCGGTGCGGCGTGCCGTGCACGACCGGTTCGCCGGCCACTTCGCGAGGCGGGGCCGGCAACGTCTCCACAAACGACCAGTGGCCCTGATACGTCACGAGCCAACGGAACCCGGCAAACGGATTGAACAGCAGGTATTCCGACCATGCCTCGCCGTAATTGTCCCGGCGGCGCTGGAATCCAATGCACTCAAACTCGGTGCCGCGCCAATGCCCCCGCGCCCCGAGGGGAATCAGCGGCTGGATGGTCTGGGAGCGATCGGCCTCCTGGATCAACTGCAGTTGGGGATTCGCCGCGTCGATGATGCTCGCGCAGCTCCCGCACACCGCGGCCAGCGTCTGCCCTGCGGCCCGTAGCACCACTGCCGCGCCGCACGTCGGGCAATTGAGGGCGTGGGTCTGATGCCGGACGGTTTCCGCCTCCCCGGTCCACCCCGGCACGGCACGCAGCGCGGTGAACCTCAGTTCCTCGAACCGGCAACAGCGGCCAACAAAGAGCCGGATACCACCGTCGGAATACTCCGCATTGGCAAAGCCGCCGTCGTCCCCGGACAGGTCGGCGCTGATGGCCGTGCGTCCCGGGATCGCGGTGAACGTCAGCTCCCCTTCGGCAGCCTGGACCGTCGTCAGCTTCCGGTCGCGGACCCGAAACGAGGCGCCGCCGATTAGCACGGCGCGATCGACCGGCATTTGGTCGCGCCCCACAGCCAGTCCAAAGTCGGCCAACCGCGGGCGATCCGGCGGAGCAGCCTGGGCCGCCGCCATTTCGTGGGCTCCAGGACAATCGTCCGGCACCGGCACCTCGAAGCTGACGTAGAAAAAACCCTGCGCCTCGGCAACCCAACCCCAGCGGTCGTCGCCGAAGTCGGCGCACCACTCGGTCCACGCGCCTTCGGGATAGGTCAGGCGGACCCGGCCGATCAGCTCGAAAGCACGGCCGTCGAATTCGCCGCGGGTGCCCACCTGCAATGGGGAAAGGTCCGGCGGCAACTCCGCCTGCTGCCCCATCAGCTCTACCTTCGCATCGCGCCGCACCACCATGGACCGGCAGAATCCGCAGGTCGCGAACACCGTCACCGACGACCGGAAAGGAACCGCCGCGCCGCATTGGGGACAGTCGTAGGTGCGCATCGTCAGGCAGCGAGGCGGGATGGTCCGGTTGGAAACACGGCCCAAAGGCTAAGGAGCAACGCTTCGCCGACAATTGGAATTCCCGCCGGCAAATCCGACGACCTCACCGGCCAGCAGTTCACGCCGCGCCAGTTCATCCCATTCCTCGGCACCGAACCCCACCGTTCCTCCGTTCGGTGTCAGCACGAACGGTCGCTTCACGAGATTGCCATTTCCGGCCAGCAGGCCAATGGCTTCCTCGATCGATAGATCCTTTAGCTTAGCCCCGAGGCCGTGCGCGCGGTAATCCTGCCCGGAAGTGTTGAACAGCCGGCGAAGGTCGCCGCCCAGGTGACCTAGCATGCGCCGGAGTTCGGCAGGGCTGGGTGGCTGTTCACGAATGGCCACGAGCTCGTGGGCAATCCCCCGGGCGGCGAGGTGCTTCAGCGCCCGGCGACACGTGTCGCAGCCGGCGTAGGCGTAGACTTTCCACATGGCAACGGTGGGATGGGCACAACCGCCGGCTCAGCGTTCGTTCAGCCAGACCTTCACGTTCCGCGTCGCCCGACCGGCGGCCACGATGTCCAGTTTCCCGTCGCCGTTGAAGTCCGCGAGCTGAAGGTCCTCGCAGGCCATCGTATCGTCATCGAGCAAGGTCGTCCGCCACTCCTTCCCCTCCGCATCCATCGGCGTCAGGAGCTTGAGCCCGACCTTCACGGAGCGCGGACGGCCCATGGCGCGCCAACCCACCACGATCTGATCCCGGCCGATGCCGAGCAGGTCGCCACAGGCCAGCGCATGGCCGTCGATCAAGGTATCGTCGAGCACCGTCCGGCTCCACGGTTTGGCGCCGTTGAGTGCCGGGGTGAACAGGGCCAGCTGGTTGCCGTGCATTGGGGATACCGCGCAGAGGAATTTGCGTCCACCGCCCAGGCTGCCGCCACGGACTTCCCCGCAGCCGCCGTTTTCGTCCGAACCCACCTGCTCGGAGACATAACCGCCTTGTTCGCGTGACCAGTTGAGCACAAACACGCCCTCCTTCGCCGCGACCGCGATCTCCGGCGTTTCGTCGTCGTCCCATTGAACGAAGTCGAGATTGTGCGTCTTGTGGAGCTGGTCGTTCAGCGTCTCCACCTCCCATTCGCCTTCCAGTTTCTCCGGCGGGCGATACCGCTGGATCTTCACTCCCGCACCGGTGCCCTTGCCGGCGTCATTGCCGCGCCCGTGCAACGGGGCGCTGATCAACGTCATCCGGCCCTGCCAGTCCCTCACCCAACGGATGCGATGCATCGTGGGTTCGTGGGCGAGTTTCACCGGCATCCAGCGCTGGGTCCGGTCGGCCGGCGGTTTCAGGAAAAACAAGGCCCCGGAATTTTGCGTGTCGCCCGGGTTCCAGCCGGCGCCGACCGCGATCTCAGCCTTGCCGTCGCCGTCCACGTCGGCCGCCGCCACGCAGACGTGGTCCAGCTCCGTCAGCTTTTCCGCGATGACGGATTTCACCCAACCCGGATTCCGATACCACGCGATCTGGTTCTTGTCGCACAGGACGATGTCGGGACGTTGGTCGCCATCGATGTCCGCGACCGCCAGGCCGTAGCCGATGGCGATGTTGGTATCCACGTTCACGGCGCGGAACTTGGGTTGGGGCAACTCGGCGGCCTCGAGGTTCAACGCGGCGGCCAAGCCCACGGCAGCGAGGAGAAACGGTTTCATGGTGTGCGCGCAGCGTGCGGAGCCGCCCGGCTCAAAACAACCCCGAAGCGGACGCAAATTCCCCGGAGGCACCCGGTGACTTGGACCGCCGTCGGTGGGCCTGGTGAATGGGCTCCCGGCATCCCGTTCTTGCCAGCGTCGGGACCGGCTCCAAGGTCTGCCCCATGGAAGTCTTCAACCTCGACGCCCAGCCGGCGTTTACGACCAAGGACGGTTCGGAAATCCGGGAACTGCTGTCCCATCGCAATTCGGCGCTCCGGAACCAATCGCTCGCCGAAGCCCGGCTCCAGCCGGGCCAGTCCACGGACGAACATTACCACGCGAAGTCCGAAGAGGTTTATTACATCACCCACGGCTCCGGCCGGATGCGGATCGGCACCGAGCTGCGCGAGGTCACGGTGGGCGACGCGGTCGCCATCCCGCCCGGGCAACGGCACAAGCTCTGGAACACCGGGCCGGATCCCCTGCGACTCCTGTGCTGTTGCGCGCCGGCCTACGAACACGGCGACACGATCATCACGGAGTAGACGCCTCGCGTCGGGGGCCTGCGGGCAAAAAGGCGCACCCGCTTTCACGGGTGCGCCCAGAATCGGCTGCGGAAACCGACGGTTACTTCTTCTCCGGCTTGTGGTCGGTGTGGCAGGCCTTGCAGTTGGCGGCTTCCTTCCACTGCTCCAGCGCCCCGGCCTTGCCGGCGGCCAGCGCCTTGCCCGCGGCGGCGAGCGCGGTGGCCTTGGTCTTCCAGGCGGCGGCGTCACCCATTTCCGGGGTGTTCAGCGGCAAGTCCTGCGTGAGTTCGGCAAGCAGCTTGAAGTCGTCCTTCGTGCCCTCACCTTTGCCGACGCGGGCGGCAGGCGACATCTTGCCTTTGAAGCCCTGCTCCATGATCTCCTTGATCGTGTGCTTGGGCTTTTCGGCCGCGTGGAGGGAAACGATTCCGGCGGACAACAGGGCCGCGCCGACAACGGTTAGAATGGTTTGTCGCATACTTGGAATGCCGGCCACCAAGGCCGGATTCGCTTTGTGACCGGGCGAATCCGGCTCCGGTTACAAGCGGAGATACTCGGGCGGTTCAGTCCGGCTTGTGGGCGGAATGACAGGCCTTGCAGTTCGACGCGCTCTTCCACGCTTCGAGGGCGCCCGCCTTGCCCGCGGCGAGGTCCTTGCCGGCCTTGGCGAGGGCGGTGGATTTTTCCTTCCAGCTCGCGGCATCCCCCTTGGGCGGCGCGTTGAACGGCAACGAGGCCGTCAGTTCGGCCAGGAGCTTGAAGTCGGCCGCGGTGCCTTCGCCCCGGCCAACCCGGCCGGCGGGCGATTCCTTGCCCTTGAAGCCCTGTTCCATGATCTGCTCGGTGGTGTATTTCGGCTTGTCCATGTAGGTGGAGCAACCGGTGAGGACGGAACCGACGACCGTCAGGACGGCCACCGCGGGAACGAGGAAACGATTCTGCATGATGAGTGAGATTTTGAAGGTTGGCGATGAACGCCGGGCAAAGTGAAGGCAACCGGGCGCGGTCTGGCCAGCTTTTCTCCGTCCGGACGCCCACCCGGCGAGGCCCGGCGATAAGTCATCGGGGCGACGGATGGTTGGAATCGGTGGAACTTGGGCGTTCCAGCCGGGCCGATTCACGCCGGTTCGCCCACCATGCCAAACCGGCAAGCAGCACGATGCTCCCGCCCCAAACGACCGCGATCGCCAGCAGGAGCAACAGGATGAACAACGGCCCAGTGAGCAGGATTCCCATTGCCAACATCGTAACCACGGTCGGCTCGGGCACCGGCCGCGGCAAGTTTGCACTCCCCGCCCATTGTGCCGCCCCTTAGAATGACTACATGAAATCACGCTCTTGGACCCCGCTTGTGTTCCTCGGCTGCGGCTTGGCGCTGGGGGAAGCCCGCGCCGACTACGACGACTTGGTCAACGCCTTCACCACCCTTCGCAACGACACCGTTTTTCCCGTTCCCGGCCGCGGTCTCGACGACCTTGACAGCACCTTCGGTCCCCGGATGCAGGCCAGCACCGGACTCTACGACTTCCACCGGGGCATCGACGTGGACGGCGGCAGCGTCGGTGGTCCCGTGGGCATAGAGAACGTGGTCGCGGTGCTGGACGGAACCTTCTACGACTACCGGTTCAGCGCCTCGGGCGGCAACACGGTCATCCTGAAACACGCGTTCGACACGCCCATCAGCTACCAGGGCAAAACCCTGACCCACTTCTACACCTGGTATCTGCATCTCTACGACGACGGCATCGCCAACAACGGCATCGGCACCGCGGACCTCGTGTCAGGACTCAACGTCGGTGACCTGGTGGACCAGAACACCGTCATCGGCAAGCTGGGCGACAGCGGTTCCCCCAGCAGCGGCACCTACGCGCCGCACCTGCACTTCGAGCTACGCGTCGGCAGCGTCTCCTCGCTGGAGTTCCAGTTGGACAATCCCGGCTCAACCCAATGGGGCTTCGACCCGCACATGAACCCACTGTGGCTCTTCGCGCCGGGCACCTACGGCGGGGTCAGCCCGAACGACTACCGCCAGCAGCTCAGCCTCGCCGCGCCGGTGCAGGTCGGAGCCGACATCGCGATCCATTACCAGATCAGCAATGACGATCATCCGGTCTGGAACCGCTTTGAGTTCGCCATCCGGCAGGTGGGCTCCGGCACGGTCGCGGCCAGCCATGTGCTCGACCTCAATCAACGCACCGGCTACGACGCCTCGACCACGGCCAGCCTGGACAGTCGCGACCTGACAAGGCCGTATATTGATCCTGCGAGCGGCGCGTTGACGGGCAACCAGTTTGTCTCCGGCCTTATCGTTCCCGCGGCCTTCGCCCAGCCCTACCTCGACAACGGCCACGAACTTGTCGTCACCGCGCGTGACCTTTGGGGTAACACCGAGAACTTCACCGTCAGCCTGACCGTGGTGCCGGAACCGGCAACGTGGGCGGGCGTTACCGGGTTGGGACTGGGACTCTTCGCGTGGTGGCGCCGCCGCTGAAGGTATCCGTGCGGCCGGTTCGGATTTTCCCGTGGTCCCGGGTTGCCCCTGGGCTCCGCTTGAACAACTCTCCGCGCGCCTCAGTCAGTTTGCCTCCGCATGACGACCGCGCCTTTTGACATCACGCCGCACACCCGGCTCGTGTTCGGTCCCGGCTCCCTCGCGCGCCTCGGCGAGCTGGCCCGCGAACTGGGCGGGCGACGCGTGCTGGTCGTCACCGACCGGGGCCTCGTCGCCGCCGGCCACGCAGCCCGGGCCGAAGCCGCGCTGCGGCCGCAGTGCGAACAGGTGACGCTCTTCGCCGATGTCCGCGAAAATCCCACGACCGCCGACGTCGCCCGCTGCCTCGCCGTCGCCCGCGAAGCCCGCGCGGACCTGCTCATCGGACTGGGCGGCGGCAGCTCGATGGATACCGCTAAGGGCACCAATTTCCTGCTCACGAACGGCGGCGAGATGAAGGACTACTGGGGCGTCGGCAAGGCCACCAAGCCCATGCTGCCGCTCATCGCGGTGCCCACCACTTCCGGCACCGGCAGCGAATGCCAGTGCGCCGCGCTCATCGCCGACGAGGTCACGCACCAGAAGATGGCCTGCCTCGACCCGAAGGCCGCCGCCCGCATCGCCCTGCTCGACCCGGAACTCACGGTGTCGCTCCCGGCCCGCGTCACCGCCGTTACCGGCGTGGATGCCATCGCGCACGCCGTGGAGACGGCAGTCACCACGAAGCGGAACGCGCTTTCGCTGATGTATTCGCATGAGGCGTTCAAGCGGCTGACCCACGCCTTTCCCGTGGTCGCCGCCCAGCCCGCCGACCTCAAGGCGCGCGGGGAGATGCAGCTCGGCGCAGCCTTCGCCGGCACGGCGATCGAACACTCCATGCTCGGCGCGGCGCATTCCTGCGCCAATCCGCTGACCGCGCATTTCAACGTCGTGCATGGCGCCGCGGTCGGCCTGATGCTGCCGCACGTCATCCGCTTCAACGCCGCCGGCGACGAAGCGACCCGGCGAGCCTACGCCGAACTCGCGAGTGCGCCCGAAATCGCCTGCGTCAGCGGCGGCCTGGAGGCCGCGGTCGAAGCGTTGGTGGCTCGCATCGAGGCCCTGCTCAACCTCGCCGGCATTCCTCGGTCGCTGACCGAGGCGGGGGCCGATCCGGCGCAAATTCCCATGCTGGCCGCCGAGGCGGCGCGCCAGTGGACCGCCAACTTCAATCCCCGTCGGCTCACCGAGGCGGACTTCGCCGGCCTGTTCACCGCCGCCTGCGACCGCCGCGGCGAAGGCGACGCCGGTTGAGTATCGGCAGGAGCGCGGCTCTCTGAGCCGCCTGTCCAGTTCATCTATTCCGGCGACTAGAACACTCGCGACTCGGAGAGTCGCGCTCCCGGTCGGGCTGCGTGCCATGGTTATCAGCTCACGCGACTCCACGCTTGTCGCTGTGACGCCCTCGGCCAAGGCTCCGGCCATGTCACCCCAGATTTGGTCGCTGGCCATGGCGGCGGCGCTTTACACCGGCTGCGCCAGCCTCACGTCCCGGGAACCCGGCCTGCGCGTCGTCACCAACCAATCGCACCGCGGCTGGCACGACGCCGTCATCGTCGCCAACGGTCAGGTTGAAGCCGTGATCGTGCCGTCGGTTGGGCGCATGATGCAGTTCCGCTTTGCCGGGGAGTCCGACGGTCCGTTCTGGGAAAACGACCGGCTCGCCGGGCAACCGATGCCGGCGAAACCCTGGGAGGCGGCCCACGGCAGCTTCGGCGGCGACAAGACTTGGCCCGCGCCGCAGAGCCTCTGGAACTGGCCGCCGCCCGATGTCTTCGACGCCGCTCCGCTCGCCTTCCGTGTGGCGGCCGACCACACCGTGGTGCTGACCTCCCCGGTGAGCGCCCGGTTTGGCATCCGCACGGAACGCCGTATCACGCTGGACCCGAAGGAACCGGTGATGCGCATCGAGACGACCTACGAAAAGGTCAGCGGCGATCCCGTCGAAGTCGGAGTCTGGGTCATCACGCAGGCCAAGGATCCCGAAGCCGTGTTCCTGCCCGTGCCCGCCGATTCGAAGTTTCCGACGGGCACCACGACGCTATGGGGCGTGCCCACGAATCACCTTAGCCGAGTGGACGGAATGCTGCGGCTGACCCGCGACCTGACGGGGAGTCACAAGATCGGCAACGACGGCACCAGCATCGTCTGGGTCGGCGCCAAGGAATTGCTCCGGGTAGACGTTCCGCGGGTGGACGGCGCCACCTATCCCGACGACGGCTGTTCGGCGGAAATCTACACCAATCCGGACCCGGTGCCGTATGTGGAACTGGAAACCCTAGGGCCGTTGAAGACACTCAAGGTCGGGGACCGGCTGAGCGCGACCAATACGTATCGGCTTAAACGACGCGGTGCGGGCGACCTCCAGACGCAGGCCGCCGAATTGTTGGGACGGTGACCAAAGCTATCCAATTTGCCACCACTTGGAATCGCGTTTGCGGCGCAGTCCGGCCATGGCCGCTGCCGCGGGAAGCCGTTCGGTGGCGATTGTCCCATCCACCCGTTTCCGAATCTCCTCTGCCGTCACCATGTTGCCCGACGGCAATATCCGGCACGGCAGAAAAGCGAGAACCCGGGTGCCATCTTCCATGCAGCCGCTGACCATGATTTCCCGGTAATTGCCGGGTCCGATTGACTCTGCCGCAAAGAAAACTGAGTCGAATTGTTTGCCTCGCTTCCATGTTCGGTAGGCAAATGCTTCGACCTGGGCCAGGAGATCCTGGCCCTCCTCCAATCCAGCCAACAGACCATGGATGTGAACTTGGTCAGCGATCAAAACGGTCAACGTAGGCACGAAGAAATCAAAACATCCATCAGCAAGAGCCGACCGGGTCTGACAAATGATCTGATCGAGTTCCGCGTCGAGTTTGTTCATCAACGTCTCGCGGGCAGGCTGGCACAGTCATGGGGGCGTTGAATAGCCAGCTCAGTAGCTGCCCGACAATCCAACCGTGAAATAGGGTGCGCCGTCGCCGTTCAGCAGCAGGTTGCCGCGATCGAATTCGAAGCGCCGGTCCAACGCATAGCCACCTTCAACTGTCAGCCGGAAAAGGCGGTTCAAGTCCCAACGCAATCCGCCGCCCACGCGCAGTTCGCGGTAGGTCACCTGGTCGTCGTTCAACAACGGGTTGCCAACGCGGATTCCAAAATCCTCCGCCACTCGGACGGCCGTGGCCCGCAGCTCGCCGCCGGCGAACAGGGTTACGGATTCCGAGGCCGTGAACTCAATTTGCGGGCGCGGAATCACCAGCGACAGCCGCCAACCCTCGGCAAACCGCCAGATCACGCCCGGGCCGCCCACGATCGGAAATTCCCGGCGCACATCTACGTTCACGGCGAACAGGACCTGCAGGTCGGGGTTAACGTCGTAACCGACCGCCACGGTGACGGGCACATTGAAGTCACCGCCGGAGATGTCCTCGAAATCGGTGTAGAGCCCAGGGCGCAGGTCCGACCGCACGGACCACCGATCATTCACGCGCCAGTTGCTGATCAGGCGGACGGCCAGCCCATAGATATCCTCCGGCACCGGCGCACCGGCCGGTGCGTCGAAGCGGGCGTGATCCCATTGCAGGCCGACGCTCCAGGAATAGCTCGGGCTGGTGTCGAACCGCACTGAATAGCCGGCCCGCAGCCACGACGCGTCGAGGTCGCCGAGGACGGTATTGCCCCAATTCAAGGCCGCGTCCGTGGAATGGCTGAACTCCAACGAGTAGCTGCCGCCAAAATCGTCAATCCCGCTAGGCGGGCGTTGGGCCAGAACACCGGAAACCGCGCCAACAAAGGCGCCTGCCAAACTGAGCGAACGCATGGTCATGGGACGAGACGGTGGTTCGGAACCGGCGCGGCGCAACTCGCCTTCCCCCCGGGACGGTCCTTTGACTCGCCCGGTCCGCCGCCTAGCCTCGCCGGGTCATGTCGCTTGATGCCACGTCCGCCGCCATTCGCGCCCATTCCGTGCGCGACGCGATCCCCCCTGGCGGGCTGTTCGACGGCGCCACCTGGCGGGTTTCGCCGGTCCCCTTCCCGCTGGGCGCCGACTTGGCCCGGGAGCTGGATTCCCTCGGCCGCGTCCTGTTCCAGTTTTACCGGGCGGTGAACCTGCTTTACCGCCGGAGCGTCGATGGAAAAGCCCCCGCGTGGATCGCGGAACTGCTCGACCAGGGCAAGCCGCCCGAACTCATCGCGCTCCAGCGGCATCCCGCGTTCAAGAACGACTTGCCCCGCGTAATCCGGCCCGACGTCCTGCTCACCGAAGGCGGCTTCGTGCTGAGCGAACTGGATTCCGTGCCCGGCGGCATCGGGCTCACGCAGTGGCTGAATCAGGCCTACACGAATTTGGGCGAGACCGGCGGAGCGGCCGAGTCCGCCACCGTGATTGGCGGCGCCACTGGCATGAAGGATGGGTTCGCCTCGATCTTCGGGGACGCCGGGAAGGTTCACCTAGTCGTTTCGGAAGAAGCAGGCAGCTACCGCCCGGAAATGGCCTGGTTGGCGGAGCAGTTGGGCGGTTCAAGATTTGAGGTCCAGAATTCCAACTTTGCCGAATTCGGCCCAGGCGAGGCCGTTTACCGGTTCTTCGAACTCTTCGACCTGGCCAACGTCGCAAACTCCGGCCGCATCTTCGAACTGGCCCGGGAGAAACAAATCCGGATCACGCCGCCACCCAAGCCAATCTTCGAGGAAAAGTTGCTCTTCGCGCTCCTGTGGAACCGGAACTTGCGGGACTTCTGGCGCCAGGAACTCGGCGAAGGCTTCTTCAACCGCCTGCTGAAGCACATTCCCCGCACCTGGGTATTGGACCCTTCCCCCCTGCCCCCCCAGGCGGCGTATCCAGGCTTGGAACTGACGGATTGGAAACAGCTCAGGAACCTTAGCCAGCGGGACCGGGAACTCATCCTGAAGGTCTCGGGCTACAGCGAGGAAGCCTGGGGCGCCCGCGGGGTCTACCTTGGCAGCGACCTGAGCACCGCCGATTGGTCCGTCGCGGTGGACCGGGCACTCGCCGCCTGGCCCCGCAGCCCATATGTGCTCCAGCAGTTCCACCGGCCGCGGGTCGTGGACTCGGCGTTTTTCGACTTCGGGACGGAGCAGTTGGTGCCCATGCCCGGCCGCGTGCGGCTTTGCCCGTATTATTTCGTCAGCGGCGATGGCGACGCGGCCCGGCCGAAGCTCGGCGGGGTGCTGGCCACCGTGGTGCCGGCCGATAAGAAGATCGTCCACGGCATGCGCGATGCCATCCTTGCGCCCTGCGCGGCCTGAACCAGCCGGGCGGCGCAGACTTGCCGTCGGGCTCCCTGCCCCTAGCCTGCGTCGCCTTGAAGAAAACGGTCCGCCCCGAAATTCCCCGGAAAACCATCTACCGGTTGTCCGTGTATTTGCGCTGCCTCCAGCGCCTGCGGCAGAACGGGATCAGCACCGTGCGCAGCGAGGCCTTGGCGAACGCGGCGAGCGTGAAACCGACGCAATTGCGCAAGGACCTCACGTATTTCGGCCAGTTCGGCACCCGCGGACTCGGCTACGACGTCGAGCAGCTCGCCGGCATGATTTCCGACCTCCTGGGCACCAACCGGCTGCAACCGGTGGTGCTGGTCGGCGTGGGTAACCTCGGCACCGCCCTGCTGAGCTACCGGGGTTTCGAGCAGGAGGGCTTCGAGATCGTGGCTGCCTTCGACGCGGAACCCGACCGGGAACGGGACAAACCGCTTTCAGTGCCGGTTTACCCGATGGAACGCATCGGCCGGATCGTGCGGGAAAAGGCGGTGCGCATGGCGATAATTGCCGTGCCCGCGACCGCCGCCCAGGAAGTCGCCAACGAGCTGGTCGAGGCCGGAATCGGCGGCATCTTGAACTTTTCCCCCGCCATGCTGACGGTGCCCGACACGGTGACGGTCAACAGCGTGAACCTCGCCATCGAGCTGGAGAACCTCAGTTACTTCATCCAGCAGTAAGTTCTCGGCTTGCCCCGCGCCTAGCCAGCCGAGAACCCTAGCCTAGGCCGATCCCAGACCGGCCGGCCAGGGGCGCCGTGCTGCCGTCGGCTTCACTCGAAGCCAACCCACACACGAACTACTGAAGTGCCAGCCTCGGTTCCTCCCAGAATGGACCGACACCCTTCTGGCAACACAGCGCCCCTGACCGCCCGTTCCGACCGTTCAACGCCGACCGGGTTCAAATTGTTCGGCAAAATTTCCCGGTAGGTCGGCCACCGGCACCGACAGCAACAGCACCCGGTTGTCGCCCAAAGGTTTCAGGAGTTTTTCCGGCAAAATCGGCCGGCCAGCCGGGACCGTAGTCCACGGGTCCGCCTCAAGTGACGTCTTCGGCCGCCGATGCAGGGGTTGTTGCCTGCTCAGTGCCCCTGATGATGCCGCGCCCTTCAATTGCCAACGCCGGTTACCGGCAGTTCTGCTGCCGGCCGGCCCGCGTTGGTCGCGGACTCCCGGTCCGGACAACCTTGGTTTGGCTGTGGATGCTCGCTCTTCAAATAGGCTGGATCGGCACGGCCGCGGAATCCGGCGCCAAGGCGGAGGAGCTCTTGCAGTCCGTCAGCGTGGTCCGGGGCCTGAGCCGCGAAACCGCCGCGAAATCCATCCCGGTCCGGCTCGAGGCCGTGGTCACCTATGCCTCGCTCAAGCAACCTTGGTTCTTCGTGGCCGACGATTCCGGCGGGATCTTCGTCGCCTGCAATGACAGCCAACCCACGTCGGCCCGGCGCGGTCAGCGGGTCGTAATCCAAGGCGTCTCGGATCCCGGGGATTACGCCCCGATAGTCCGAGCCCGGAAGGTCACGGTGACGGGCGAGGGCACCTTGCCCACCCCGCTCCAACCCAAACAACGGCAATTGCTCTCCGGGTCGCTGGACAGCCAGTGGATTGAACTGGTCGGAACCGTCCGCGCCAGCCGGTTTGACCCCGACAACCAGCATGTTGTCTTTGATGTGGCCGGCGACGGCTTTCGGTTCGACGCCATCACGGAGGACATGTCGCCCGAGGCGGCGACCCGGTTGGTGGACACGGAAATCCGGTTCCGGGGCCCCTGCGGCTCCGAATGGAATTCCAAGGGCCAGTTTTCGAAACTCATACTCCGGGTCACCTCCGGCGCGGACCTCGAAATCCTCCGACGTGGAGCAGCCGACCCATTTTCCTTGCCGGCACAGCGCGCGGCCGACCTCCTGCGTTTCCGCCCCAATGTCGAGTGGGGGCACCGGGTCCGCCTGCACGGCACCGTGCTCCACCAGTCGGGCAACTTGGTTTACCTCCGGGACGATTCGGATGACATCCAAGTCCGGACCGACCGCGTGATCCCCCTGGATCCCGGTGATCTTGTCGATGTGGTGGGCTTTCCGACCCGGAGCCGCTTTTCGAATGCCGCCATCGAGAATGCCGACATTCGCCGCCTGAGCTCCGGACCGGCGCCGGAACCGACGAACGTCGACCTCGTGGCGGCCGTTTCTGACGAAGCCTACGGGGCGCTCGCACGTCTGCACGCAGTCCTGCTCGGCTTTGAATCCCACGACGGCCGCCCGCGGCTGTTGCTCCAGTCCAGCAACGTGGTGTTCACCGCCCGCTTCGGGCCGGAAGCCCGCCCCCGGCTGCCAGACCTCCAGGCCGGGAGTGTGCTCGAGGTGACCGGCATCACGCTGGCCAACCTCAACGTGGACGGGAAGCGCGACCTGCAATTGCTCCTGCGTTCGGCGGATGACATCCGCGTCGTGGAGGCACCCCCGTGGTGGAACGCGGACCGCACCCGTCGGGTGGCCGGCAGCTTTGCGCTCTTCCTGTTGCTCGCCCTGTTCGCCCTCATCGGCCTCTATTTCGCCTACCGGAAGCTCCAGCGGGAAGTCGGGGAACGCCAGCGGATCGAGGCCTCGCTCGCCAAGCAGACCCGGGAATACAAGACCATCTTCGACGCCGTGCCCGCGATGGTCCTTTTCAAGGATGACAAGAACCGTCACCTCGCCATCAACCGCGCCGGTGCCGAAATGATGGGCGTAAAGGCCGCCGACATCGAAGGCCACACGGCTTGGGAGCTGGACCCGGAACACGCCGATCATTTCTACCAGGATGACCTCGAGGTGATCCGTTCGGGCCAGCCCAAGCTCGGCATCGTGGAACGCCTCACCCCCACCGGCAGCGCCGCCCGTTGGATCTCCGCCGACAAACTGCCCTACCGCAATTCCCACGGGAAGGCGGTCGGCGTCATCGTCTTCGCGGTGGACATCACCGAACGCGTCGAGGCCCAGCACGCCCTGGAGCGCGCCAACGCGGAGCTCGAAGGTCGGGTGGCCGTCCGCACCGCGGAACTGGAGGAGGCCAATCTCCGGCTTCAGCAGGCCAAGGAGTCCGCCGAGGCCGCCACCCGCGCCAAGAGCGAATTCCTCGCGGCGATGAGCCACGAAATCCGCACGCCCATGAATGGGGTGATCGGCATGACCAACCTGCTGCTCCAGACCCCGTTGGATTCGGAGCAACGTGAGTTTGCCGAAACCGTCCGTAACTCCGGGGAGGCCCTGCTCACCATCATCAACGACATCCTCGACTTCTCCAAGATCGAGGCCGGCAAACTGGTCTTCGAGCAGCTCGACTTCGACCTGCGGGACGTCGTGGAAGGAACCATCGAGGTGCTTGCTGGCCAGGCGCAGGCCAAGGGCATCGAGCTGGCCTGCAACCTGCCACCGGACCTGCCGACCCGCTTCCGCGGCGATTCCGGGCGCATCCGCCAGGTGCTCCTCAACCTCGTCGGCAACGCCATCAAGTTCACCGCCAAGGGCGAAGTGGTCGTGAACGTGTCCAACGGGGTCGAGATGGTTTCCGGCAACGAGATCCGCGTCGAGGTGCGGGACACCGGCATCGGGATCACGCCGGAAGTGCAGGCGCAACTCTTCCAGGCCTTCGTGCAGGCCGACGGTTCCACGACCCGGCGCTTCGGCGGCACCGGCCTCGGGTTGGCGATCTCCCGCCGGCTCGTCGAGCTGATGAACGGCCAGATCGGCGTGCGCAGCGAGCTCGGCCAGGGCTCGGTGTTCTGGTTCACGCTGCGCCTGCCGCTCGCCCAGTCCGAGCCCACCGTCACTCTCGCCCACGCGGAGAAGCTGTTCGGCAAACGCGTGCTGATCGTGGACGACAACGCGACCAATCGCACCATCCTCCACCACCAGATCCTCGGCTGGCGCATGCGTAACGGCGGCCTCGCCGACGGCGGCCCCGCCGCGCTCAAGCTGCTGCGCGAAGGCCTCCACAAGGGCGATCCCTACCAACTCGCCCTGCTTGACATGGACATGCCGGAAATGAACGGCCTCCAGCTCGCCCAGGCCATTCGCACCGATCCCGCCCTCGCCGGCACCCGGCTCGTGGTGCTGACGTCGCTCTGCGACCGCATGAAGCACGAGGAACTCCGCCAGGCCGGTGTCGCCGCTTGCCTCGTGAAGCCGGTCCGCCAGACCCAGCTGTTCGGCACGCTCCTCAAGGTCTTCTCCGACGGCAATTCCTTGGCGCCTACCCCCGCCGATTCCGAGGCGGGAAAACCCACGGCGCCGATTCCCGCCCAGACTGCCCGCATCCTCCTCGCCGAGGACAACGTGGTGAACCAGAAGGTCGCCCTCCGGCAGTTGCAGCTGCTCGGCTACCGTGCCGATTGCGTGGCCAACGGGCAGGAAGTCCTCGAAGCCCTGCGCCGGACTCCCTACGATCTCATCCTCATGGACTGCCACATGCCGGAACTGGACGGCTTCGAGACGACCCGTCGGATCCGGGAACTCGAGAACGGCCGGCCCCGCGTGAAGATCGTCGCGATGACCGCCAGCGCCATGAACGGCGACCGGGAGCGTTGCCTCGGCATCGGGATGAACGACTACATCACCAAACCCACGCGGCTGGCGGACCTCGAGGGCGCCGTGAACCGGGCCTTGGCCGACCTCGAGGCCACCGCCGCCACGGCCTGAGCACCGGCGGGGAGATTTGACCCGCCGAAAGGGTTGCACCGGCCGCGTTTCCCCGGAAACTGCGCCGTCTCATGCCGCGTTTTCACCTACCGTTCCGGGCTTGGTCGCCAGCAACGGGCGATCCGGCAGCGGATTCGGCGAACGCTAAGGAAACTGGTGGATCAAAGCGGCGAATCGCTCAATGTGAGGTGAAGCCATGAAATCTGCTCGCCCGAAAACGCTGCCCATTGCGCTCCAGCGCGCTCAAGACACGCGCGAGGTATTTTCGTTCTTTTTCAAAAAGGCGGCGCTATGGCCTGACGGTTTAATGGCACCTCAACGAGGCCGTGTGCGGCGTGTAGTGCTGATGACGGAAGATTTCAATGAACGGTTCGTGTCCTCGCTCGAAATGATTCCCGATCTGTCCAGAAAGGTCGAAGGACTGGAAGAGCTGCGCTTGGGGGCGACAGCCATCACCCATGTTGGAGAGGAGCGACTTCGGTCCCTGTTTCCGGGAATCAAGGTAACGAGAGTTTCCGACGAGCAGCTCGCGACCAATTGGTGCCTCTGCCCGCGATTCAACCTAGAATTGGGTTTGTTCGACATTCCTGAGGAGGAAAACCCTGACACGGAAGACATTGAACAGGTGATGTTGAAACGATTTGGAAGGCTGCCGCTGATGTTTCGGCCACCACCGGAAACAAAACTTCTTTCCGCCCTTGAACCGGGACCACCAGCGCAGGGCCCCGAATCCAAAAGCTGAACCGGCTCTGCAACCGTGACGAGGGTCGGCCGACCTCGAGGCCACCGCCGCCACGGCCTGAGCGGCGGCGGGCGGATTTGACCCGCCGAAAGGGTTGCACCGGCCGCGTTTCCCCGGAAACTGCGCCGTCTCATGCCGCGTTTTCACCTACCGTTCCGGGCTTGGTCGCCAGCCACGTTGGCAGCCAGCCTGGCTGTCTTCGTTGCGGGCTGCCGACCCGCTGCCCCGTCGGCGAACCCCTCGGCGAAGGAACCGGTCGCCGTGCGCACCGGGGTCGCGGAAAGCCGCCCGCTGGATCGCACCATTACCGTCCTCGGCACATTGCTGCCGATGGACGAGGCCCCGGTCAGCATCAAGGTCACGGGGCGGCTCAACGTGCTTTCGGTGGACGTCGGCAGCGAAGTCACCGCCGGCGCGATCCTCGGGCAGGTTGAACCGCGGGATTACGAACTCCGGGTGCGCCAGGCGGCCGCCTTGCTGGCCCAGGCCCGCGTCCGGCTGGGACTCCCGCTGGACGGCGACGCGGACACCGTCAATCCGGAGAGCCTGAACACGGTCCGGGAAGCGAAGGCACTCTTCGAGGAAGCCGAGAAGGGCATGGAACGGGTCCGCAAACTCCAGGCCCAGAACATCAGTTCCGAGGCCGAACTGGAGCGGGCGACGGCCGAGCACCAGGTCACGCTCAACCGCTATCAGGACGCCCTCCAGGACGTGCGTGAGCGCCAGGCCCTGCTGGCCCAACGCCGCGCCGAATACGAGATCGCCCGCCAGCAGGTCAGCGACACGTCCCTCCGGGCGCCGTTCAGCGGCGTCGTGCAGGAACGGCTGGTGAACGTGGGCCAGTTCCTGTCGGCCGGCACGCCGGTGCTGACGCTGGTGCGGATCAATCCGCTGCGCCTGCGCCTCGAAATCCCCGAACGACAGGCCGCCCTCATCCATACCAACCAACCGGTCCGCGTTTCCTTCGAAACATTCACCAACCGCCATTCCGCGCGCATCGTGCGGGTCAGCCCCGCGCTGAACGAGCGGACCCGCAGCCTCGTGGTCGAGGCCGAGATGGCGAACCCGGGCAATCTGCGTGCCGGGTCCTTCGCCCGGGCGGAGGTCGTGGTCGAATCCGCCGCGCCGACGTTGATGGTGCCGGCCGACGCCCTCGTCACCTTTGCGGGCACCGAGAAGGTGTTCCTGGTCGCGACCAACCGGGCACTGGAACGGCCGGTCACCGCGGGCCGCCGCGTCGACGGGTGGATCGAGGTGCTCAAGGGGTTGAAGCCCGGCGAAGTGGTGATCCGACAGCCGGGCGGACTGCAAACCGGCGAATCCGTGCGGCCCGCGGCCGATCCCGGCGCGGTGGAAGCCACCAACACCGTCAACGCGCGCTGACATGCAGAAGCTCGCCGACGTCTGCATTCGCCGCCCGGTGTTCGCAACGATGCTGATCCTGGCGCTCGTCGTGGTCGGCGCCGCCAGTTACACGAAGCTCGGCGTGGACCGCCTGCCCGCCGTGGACCTGCCGACGGTCCGGGTCAGCACCACGCTGCCCGGCGCTTCGCCCGCCGACATCGAGGCGCAGATTTCCCGTCCCATCGAGGAGGTCGTCAACACCGTGGCCGGCCTCAGCGAGCTTCGTTCCATCTCCGGTCCCGGCCAGTCCATGGTGCTGGCCACCTTCGAACTGGACCGCGACATCGACACCGCCGCCCAGGACGTGCGGGACCGGGTGGCCACCGTCCTCCGGCGCCTGCCGCGCGAGGTGCAGCCGCCGGTCATCAGCAAGTTCGACAACGACCAGGCGCCCGTCATGACCCTGTCGCTCTCGGGTGACCGGCCGCTCCGGGAATTGACCGAACTGGCGGACAAGATCGTCAAGGTGCGGATCGAACGGGCGCCCGGAGTCGGCGGCGTGACCATCGAGGGCGCCGCCCAGCGGGCGGTCAACCTGTGGATCGATGCCGATCGACTGGCCGCCTACGGCCTGCCGGTCACCGCGGTGCGCGACGCGCTCGAACGCCAGAACGTGGACATTCCCGGCGGCAATGTGACCGGCGCCGTGCGCGAGCAGTCCCTGCGGACGCTGGGCCGCTTCACCACGGCCGCGGAGTTTGAAAACCTGGTGGTCGCCACCCGCGAAGGCGATCCCATCCGCCTGCGCGACCTGGGCCACGCCGAGGATGGCGCCAAGGAGCAGCGCTCCATCACCCGGCTCAATGGCCAGCCGGCGGTCATCCTCGAAGTCCGGCGACAATCCGGCGCCAACACCGTGGCGGTGATCGAGGCCGTGCGGAAACATCTCCCCGACCTCGCAAACCAACTGCCCGCGGATGTCCGCTTCGAGGTGATCCGCGATCAGTCGAACTACATCTACGCGGCCCTCCACGAGATCAACATCCACCTCGTGCTCGGCAGCGTGCTGGCGTGCATCGTGGTGCTGGTGTTCATGCGCGACTGGCGCTCGACGCTGATTTCCGCGGTCGCGATCCCGGCGTCCGTCGTCGCCACGTTCGGCATGATGTGGGCGCTGAACTTCACGCTGAACAGCGTCACCATGCTCGCGCTGGTGTTGATGGTCGGCATCGTGATCGACGACGCCATCGTGGTGCTCGAGAACATCTACCGCTTCGTCGAGGAGAAGGGGCTGAGCCCCTTCCAGGCGGCCCGGGACGCCACCGCCGAGATCGGGCTCGCGGTGATGGCCACCACCTTCAGCCTGGTGGTGATCTTTGTGCCGGTCTCGTTCATGTCGAGCGTCTCGGGCCGGTTCCTCTTCCAGTTCGGCATCACGGCCGCCGTGGCGGTGCTGGTCAGCCTGCTGGTGTCGTTCACGCTCACGCCGATGATGAGCGCCCGCCTGCTCCGCGCCGGCGCCGGCGGCCATCAGGCGAAGTCGCGCGGCGGCTTCTACGCGGCGCTGGAGGCGAAGTATCTCGCGCTGCTCGGCTGGGCGATCCGGCACCGCGGCTGGATGGCGCTGGCCGCCGTCGGCGTGATGCTCACCTCCGTGCCGCTCTACCGCGTGGTGAAGCAGGAATACATCCCGACGGACATCGACGAGGGCGAGTTCGAGGTCAATGTCACCGCCCCCGAAGGCACAACCACGGCCTCCATGAACGAGGCCATGCTCGTGATCGAGCGCGAGGTGGCGGCGGTGTCCGGTGTCCGGACGGTGCTGGCGACCACGGGCGGCGGCTTCCTGGGCAGCGTCAACAGCGGCCGGATGCTTGTGCGCCTCGAGCCGTTCGACGAACGCCGGTTCACCTTCACCCGGCTGGTCCGGGAAACGCTCCGGCTGCATCCCGGCCGGGCCTTCGCCAGCAATCGGCCGCAACGCGCGGTAATGCAGGACATCCGGCAGAAGCTGCGCCGCTTCGGCCTCCGCACCAGCGTGAGCAACCTCCAGTCGTTCAACTTCGGCGGCTCCCGGTGGGACATCGACTTCGCCTTCCTCGGACCGGAGCTCGAACGCCTCGCCGAATACGCCGACGCCCTCCGCAAGCGTTCCCAGGAACTGGGCTTGCAGGACGCCGACACCACGCTCCGCCTCGACAAGCCGGAACTCCAGGTGGCCATCGACCGCGACCGGGCCGCCGCGCTGAATGTATCCACCGCGGACATTGCCGACGCGCTGCGCCTGATGGTGGGCGGCGACGACCGGGTGTCCCGCTTCCGCGATCAACAGATGAACGAGGATTACGACGTGACCCTGCGCCTGACGGAGGGCGACCGGCGCGACCTCGAGGGCATTTCCCGCCTCTTCGTCCCCGACGCGACGGGCCAACTCGTGCGCCTCGACAACGTCGTCCGCCTGACCCCCACCCAGACGGCATCGCGCATCGATCGGCTGGACCGCCAGCGGCAAGTCAGCCTCCGCTCCGGCGTCGCGCCGGGGTTTGCCCTGGCCGACCGCCTCGTCGCACTCCAAGCCGCCGCCGCCGAAATGAAGCTCCCGCCGGGCTACACGACCCGCGTGGCCGGACGCGGCCGTGAACTCGACCGGACCTTCCGGGAATTCCTGTGGGCCTTCGCGCTCTCGGTCGTGTTCATGTATATGATCCTCGCGGCGCAGTATGAGAGCTTTGTCCACCCCCTCACGATCCTGCTCTCGCTCCCGCTCTCGGTTCCGTTCGCCCTGCTCTCCCTGTGGGCAACAGGCAGCACGCTGAACCTCTTTTCCGCCTTGGGGCTGCTGGTGCTGTTCGGCGTGGTGAAGAAGAACGCGATCCTCCAGGTGGACCACATGAACCAGCTCCGGGCCAAGGGACGGCCCCGGCTGGAGGCGATCCTCGAAGGCAACCGCGACCGTCTCCGGCCAATCCTGATGACCACGCTCGCGCTCGTCGCCGGCATGCTCCCGCTGGCCCTGGGCACCGGTCCCGGTGCCGACGAACGCCGTTCCATCGCCATCGTCGTGATCGGCGGCCAGTCGCTGTCGCTGCTGCTCACGTTGATCATCACGCCCGTGGCTTACAGCTGGCTGGATGACTTGGCGCGGTTCCGGAAAACTAGGGTGCGGCTCCAAAACCCAACCCCGGTGGAGTTGAAACCCACGCCTTGATTGGGACCGTCCACCCACCCTCGCGGATGGCTGACCCAAGCCTGGGTCGCCGCAGGGCCTGACCGGACGGAATTCCCCTGAGTTTACAATTGTCGGGCCGGCATCCTGCGTGCTTAGCCTCAAGCCCAGCATGCCAGCCCCGTCATCCAACCACTCGCCCCGTTTCGGGCCTGTCGGACTGCTCGTCGTCGCTGTGGCGTTCGCCCTGCTACCGGCACTCGCGCAGGTCCGGATCAGTGAGGTGCTGCCCGAGGACCGTTGGGTCCTGCCGGATGAGGACGGCGATCATTCCGGGTGGATCGAACTCCACAACACCGGGACGAACGCGGCGCCGCTGGGCGGTTACGGCCTGAGCGACGATCCGGACCGGCCGTTTCGCTGGACCTTCCCCGACATCACCCTCGCTCCCGACGGTCGACTGGTGGTGTTCACTTCCGGCAAGGACCGGAAACTCTCTGCCGGCCCGCTCACCAACGCCGCGGCCGAACTACGCCCGGACCAAGTCGGCGGACTCAGGTGGTGGGTGGATGCGGCCGACACCAATTCCCTCGTGCTGGCCGATGGCGCGGTGGCCGAATGGCGCGACAAGAGCGGCAGGAAACCCGCGGACGACTATCCTGCCCCGCAATCACCCGGGGCAATTCCAGGCAAGGTCCTGTGGTTGGATGCCGCCCAGTCGGCCACCGTCGAAACCACGGGGCCAACCGTGCTCCGGTGGCGTGACCAAAGCGGAGCGGGCAAGGATTTCCAGCAACCGGAAGCCGCCCAGCGACCGGTGCTGCGGTCCGACGCCGAAGGCCTGCCCCAGCTATCCTTCGACGGGGACGATGACCTGCTGGTAGCCGGGGCGGACGTGACGATCCAGACCTTGGTCTGGGTGGGTGACGAAACGGCGGCGGCCGGCAGTCTCGCCCCGTTGGCCGGACATTCCACCCGGTATGACTTTCACCGGGGCGACCGGGGAGGCTTGCTCGGTGCCTATTCCGGCATGCCCGCCGGCATCGTTAACGCGGCCGTTTACCTCAACGGCCAGCGGGTCCACCCGCAGGACACGGTCCTACCGGCCGGACGCAACGTCGTGGTCATCGTGGGCTCCGCGTCGGGCACCATCAACAACCTGGCTTCAGACCGCCTGCTGCCGGGTCGCAATTGGCATGGCTCCGTGAACGAAGTCATCGGCTTCAACCGTTCGTTGAGCGAGACCGAAGTCCTGGCGCTGGATCGGCACCTGCGGGCCAAATGGCACGGCCCCGCCGATCAACTGGCAGCGGATTTCCACGCCCGGCAGGATCGTGCAAGCTGGCGTCCGCGGCCCGTGCAGGATCCCCTCACCGGGCTTCCCGCCATCCGATTTGACGGCCTCGACGACCGGCTGGGTTTTGCCGAGGTCAAACAGGCCCGCTCCCTCTTTCTCGTGGTCCACGAAAGCGAGGCGGCTACCGACGGGTTCCGGCCGTTCCTCGGACACTCGAGTTCCGCCCTCCTTTCCCGGGGTTCCGACGGTCTGTTGCTCTACAGTCCCGGCCCGGAAACTTGGCTCGAAGGTGAATCGGTCAACCCCACGGTAACCCGCCCGCCGCAACGTCGGACCACGCTCACTTTCCGGCGTGGCAACTGTCCCGTGGACAGCCTCGCCATGGACCGCGGCATGGACGACCGGCTGTTCGAAGGGGATGTCATGGAAATCGCCCTGTTTGACCGGGAAGTTTCCGACGCCGAGCGGCTCGCGCTGGAAGCATACCTGGCGCGGAAGTGGTTGCTGCCCGACCGCCGCCTGCACACCGGCTTCGGGCTCAAGCAGGCCGGGGACCCCGTTCTGCTGACCGCACCGGGTGGCCAGCGGATGGACGCCACCGTCCCGGTCCAAACCCGGCCCGACCAATCGTATGGCCGGATTGGCGACGGCCCCGTCTGGGGTTGGTTCGCACAACCCACGCCGGGCCGCCCCAATTCGACCCGTGGCGTCGAACTGGGCGTCGCGCCCGAACCGGTGATCGAACCCGCAGGCGCGTTCTTCTCGGCCGCCCAGGTCGTCCGTCTGACCGCCCCCTCCAACTCGCCGCCCGACCTTCGCATCTACTTTACCACCGACGGCTCGGAACCATTGCCGGGGCTGGCAACCCCATGGCTTGACGACGAACTACCAACCGGGGCTACGACCCAGAACATTGCCGACCGGAACTGGGCCTGGGTGCGGACCAATCCTGTGCCAGCGTCCGGATCAATGGCCCTGCGGTCCGGAGCCGTGTCCGGCGTGCATCAGTTCCTTGTGCATTCTCCCGCTTCGCCCCTGCGCGTGGGCGAAGGGGGGCAACTCACGGCGGAAGTCTGGCTGGACCCGGCGGCGCCCCCCCGCGAGCTGATGCTTCAGTTCCGGGTTGGCGACTCGTGGAACCACCGGGCGTATTGGGGTGAGGACTTGGTCACCGCCGGAATTGCGGGGACCGCGAGTCGGCGGCGTATGGGAGATTTGCCCGTTGCCGGCCGTTGGACTCGTCTGGAGGTAGCCCTGTCCGCCCTGGATCTGGCGGACGCGGATATCACCGGCGTCGCCCTGACGCTTTTCGACGGCCGGGCGGCCTTTGACGCCGTGGGCTATTCAGCGGCGCCACTGCCGGCCATCTACCCGGGGCCATTGAACCTGACCACAAGCACCGTCATCCGCGCCCTCACCGTAGCCCCGGGCCGGCTCGCCAGCCCGGTGGTCACCGCCAGTTTCCTCCAGGTGCCCCCGGGCAACCTGCCCGTCGTCTCCCTCGCCACGGCTCCGGACAACCTGTTCGCCGAGGCTACCGGCATTTACGCCGCGGGGCCGGACAAGGACCCCGATGGCCTCGACCGGCTGCGCAATTACCAGCGAAATTGGGAACGGCCGGTCCACGCGGAATTATTCGAACCGGACGGGCACCGGGGATTCGCCGTTGATTCCGGGCTCAAGATCCACGGCGCCTTCACCCGGCACTGGCCGCAGAAATCACTGCGCCTGCATTTTCGCCGCCGGTATGGCGAGAGCGTGCTGCGTTACCGCGTGTTCCCGGACTACGCCCTGGAACAGTTCGAAAGCCTGGTCTTGCGCAATTCGGGCAATGATTGGCACCGGGCCTACCTGCGCGACGACCTGGCGCACTCGCTCGCGGCCGACATCGGCCTCGAACATCAGGCGTCCCGTCCCAGCCACCTGTTCATCAACGGCCGCTACTGGGGCGTGCAATTCCTGCGGGAGCAGGTCAGCGCCGACACCGTGGCACGCCAGCACGGCCTGTCGGACGACGATCTCGACCTGATCAAGAACGAGGGCGAGGTGGTCGCCGGGGACCTTCAGGACTACTTCGACCTGCTCGGTCGCGCCCAGTCCGCCGTCACCAATCCCGTCCGGCAACCGGAGCTGGCCGCCCGCATCAACGTGGCCAACCAGCAGGACTGGCTCGCGCTGGAACTGTTCGCCGGCAACGACGACTGGCCGGGCAACAACGTGCTCGCCTGGCGGTCCCGACTGCCGGGAGGCACTTGGAACTGGATGCTGCAGGACTGCGACGGCGGCTTCGATCCCCAGCAGATGGAAACGGACTGGATCGAACTGGTCCTCGGGCGGGCGGAGTTTGCCGGCCTGAAGGGGCGTTCGCAGCTCATCATGCAGGGATTGCTGGCGGGTGCCGACTATCGTCGGCAGTTCGCGGTCCGTTTGAACGACCTCCTGAACACGGCCTTCTCCGCCCCGCACACCGTGGCCCGGCTCGACGCTTGGGAGGCCGCCCTCGCCGGGGCGATGCCGTCGCAGATCCTCCGCTGGAAGGACGAAGCCTCCATTACCCCGCCGCTGACCAACATCACGGAATGGCAAACGCGGGTCGCCGAAGTTCGCCAATTCCTGCAAGGGCGCCCGGGCGCCTTCCGCGAGCATGTCCGGACCTTGTTCGCGCTCGGCCCGGACGCGCCGTTGACCTTCCGGGCCGAACCCGACGGCCTAGTGGAGCAGGTGGTTCTCGGCACGCTTGCCCTTTCGGCCGAAGAACTCCCCTGGACCGCACCCTACTTCACGGGCTTGCCGGTCGAGATCCGGGTCGTCCCCCGCTGGGGCTACAAGGTGGTTGCCTGGTCAGATGGCGCGCCCGCCGGCAATTCCCGGGTGCTCACTCCGGATACCGCCCTGACGCTGACCGCCACCCTGGGGATTGACCCGGACGCCACCGCCGTCCCGTTCCCCGCCCCCCACCCGCTCGCCGCGGGCGACTACCGGTTGGATGCCTGGCCCGCCGCCGCCCTGGCCGGAACTTATCCGCCGTCGATGGTCTTTGAAACGAGCGCCACCCAGGACCCCACGCTCGGGGCCGCCGTCACCGGTTGCTGGACCAACCGTTACGACCTGATCGCCCGCAGCCGGATCATCGGTGGCGGGGACCGCGGCATTTCATTCGTCAACACCGGGAATCCGCAGGATTCCGCCGGCTATGTGGCCGGTGCCCTGCTGGCCCTCGACTCCCGCGGGATGCGGGAGGTCAAGGTGAGCTGGGTCGGCGGCACCGAATTGGCCAACGCCCGCAATTACGGTCTCCGCCTCCAATGGCGCACCGGGACCAACGCGCCGTTCGCTGACGTCACCGACGGGCTCGGCGCCCCGGTTGAATACCGCCGCAGTCCCGTGGACGGCGATTCCCTTTCCCTGGGCCCAACCCAACTGCCGGCGGCGGCCGACGACCAGCCAATCATCCAATTGCGGTGGCGTTACCACTCGATCCCGCAACCGGGCGAAAGCGGCGCCCGCGCCCAACTGCGCCTCGATGACATTCGGGTGACCGCCTCGCCGGCACTCGCCACGGCCGTGCTAAGGGTCCTGCCCGGGGCTGGCCCAACTCGCCTCGCCGTGAAGACCGCGGCCGGGGCGACCTGTTCGCTCTGGGTCTCCGCCGACCTGCGGACTTGGACCGAGCTCGCCACGGCCAGCGCCGATCCGGCCGGCCGCGCCGAATTCACGGATGCCACCGGGGCCGCCCAACGTTTCTATCAGGTTCGTGTCCGCTAATTCCAAACGATCATGAGATCCAATTTGTCGCCGGCCCAAGCTGCTGCCTCGCTCCGCAGTTCCGTAGCCGTCCTGGTCGCCGGCACCGTCTCGGCCGCCGACCTCGTGGTCACGGAGCTGCACTACCACCCGCAATCCGGGAATCCCGCCGAGGAATTCCTCGAACTGCACAATGTCAGCGCCAATCCGATCGGGCTGGCAGGCTGGCAACTGAGCCGCGGCGTGGCCTTCACGTTCCCCGAGGTCAGCCTGCCGGCGGGCGGATTCCTCGTCGTGGCCGCCGACACCAATGTGTTCCGCGCCGCGCATCCCGGCTTTTCCGGTGCGTTGGTGGGCAACTGGACCGGTGCGCTCAGCGACCGCGGCGAGACACTGGAACTCGTGAATCCCGCTGGCGTGTCCGTCGAACGGATCACCTACGCCACCCAGGGCGATTGGGGCGAGCGTGGCTACGCCGCGGCGCACCTCGGCTTCCGGGGATTGGAATGGCTCAGCGGGCACGACGGCCGAAATCGCTCCCTGGAACGGATCAATCCCTTCGCGAACGGTTCGCTCGGCCAGAATTGGCGCTCCAGCCAAGTTGCCGGCGGCACGCCGGGCGCCACAAATTCGGTCAACGCGTTGATGCAGGCACCGTTTCTCACCGAGGTGGAACACCTGCCGGCGGTGCCGCGCTCCACCAATTCGGTCACGCTGCGCGCCCGCATTTCAGGTGGGCCACAGGGCGAGCGCACCGTCACCGCGTTTCACCGACCTGATGGCACAACCAATTTTTCGGCCACACCGCTGCTGGACGATGGACTGCATGGCGACGGGTTTGCCGGGGACGGCCTGTTCGGCGCCGTGCTCGCACCGCAGACCAACGGAACTTTGGTTGAGTATTACGTCCAGGTGACCAGTCCCGACAACTTGGCTCGCACTTGGCCAGCTCCGTTGGCCGACGGCGGCGGGCAGGTCGCCAACGCACTCTACCAGGTGGACGATTCCGCGGACGGCACCCTGCCCCGCTTTCGCGTGGTGTTCACGGAACGCGACCGCCAGACCCTCGCCGCGATCGAGGCGCAGCTCTGGCATTCGACCAGCGACGCCCAGATCAACGCCTCCCTCGTCGCCAGTGAACACGGCGTCGCGGAGGTTCGCCACAACGTGGGCTTCCGAATCAGGGGCAGCACCAGCCGCGACGTGAACCCACCTAGTCGGCGCATCGCCTTCCCCGACGACCGCACCTGGCACGGCCAGCGGGTGCTGGTGCTGAACGGGGTCAATCCGCACACGCAGGTGGCTGGTTCCGCCCTGGCCCAGTTGGCAGGTCTGCCCGCCGGCCGTTCGCGCCTGGCAGAGCTGCGCGAGAACGGTCAAGCCCGCGCGGGCGTCGGCAGTCCGGTCGCCGGCCTGTATGCCCAGAACGAGTCGCTCAATGGCGACTACACGGACCAGGCCTTTCCCGGTGACGGCAATGGCAACCTCTACGGCACCCAGGGCTTCGGCAGTCTCTTCTATCTGGGCGAAGACGCCGCCCCGTATGCCGATCCGCTTTTCTACACAAAGGAGACCAATGCCGAACTCAACGATTGGAAGGACCTGATCCGGCTTACCCGGGTGCTGAACCAACCCACGTCGCCGGAATACGCAGCGGACGTTGCGGCGGTCGCCGACACCGAGGAATGGGTCCGCTACCTCGCGGTCAATACCCTCCTCGCCAACTGGGAAAGCACCCTGTCGAATCCGCGCGTGACGGTCACGCCGACCAATACCGTGGTCGTCACCGGCGACTATTTCCTCTACCGCGGCGTCCAAGATCCCCGCTTCCGGCTAGTGCCGTATGACTTGGATTCCTGCCTCGGGGCGGAAGGCGACTTCACCGTCGGCCAAGGACTCTACTCGTTCCTCGGCGTGCCGGCCCTGAAACAACTGTTCCAGGAACCCACCTTTGGGTCGCGCTACCAGGCCGAACTTCGCCGGCTAGCCGACTCGGTGTTTTCCCCGGCCCAAGTGGACCCGCTGTTCGACCGTATCCTGGGCGCGAAGGTCCCCGCCGCCTTGCTGGTCAAGCTGAAGGACTTCAACCGCCTGCGCCGTGACTTTGTCCTGTCCAATCTGCCGGCCCAGACGCGGGTGCAATCCTCGTTCCCCCTCGTCGGCGGTTATCCGACGACCACCGGCGCCACGGCGGCCCTCGCCGGGGTCGCCTCGGGCGCGGACGTCGTGTCCGTGCGAATCGCCGGCACCTTGGCGAACTGGGATGCAACCCAAGGCAAGTGGACAGCGACCGTGCCGTTGCTGCCCGGCCTCAACCGCCTGGTCATCGAGTCGTTGAATGCCGCGGGCGAGGTCGTCCAGCGTCAGCCCTACGACCTCTGGCGCGAAGCCACCGAACGCGTCGTCACCGGACCGCTGGCCGCGGACACGACTTGGCGCGCCGAGGACGGACCGTTCCGGATCAACCAACAATTCGTGGTGCCCGCCGGAGTCACGCTCACCATTACCGCGGGCACCTCGGTCCAGTTCGCCCCGGGCGCCGGTCTGCTGGTCCAAGGGCGCCTGCTGGCCGAGGGCACCGCGGACCGGCGCGTGCAGTTCCTGCTGCATCCGCGCCTTTCCGGTCGGTGGAGCGGACTCGGCTTCGATGGCGCCACGAACGAAAGCCGTGTCCTCCACGCCGATCTCCGGAACACCCTGCGGTCGCCCGTTCAGACAACGAATTCCACGCTCCGGCTCGAGCACCTCGAATGGCCCGGTCACCAGGCCAACGTCCTGATCGCCTTCAATTCGAGCCTCACCATTCGCGAATGTGTCTTTCCCACGATGCTCTTCGACGAAGCCGTCCAGGGGAACGGGATGCCGGCCAACGGCCACGTCCTGTTCGAGGGCAACACGTTCGGCTCCACGATCGGTTACGCCGACATCGTGGACTTCTACGGCGGCCAGCGGCCCGGACCGATCCCGGTGTTCCTCGACAACGTCTTCCTCGGCGGCAGCGACGACGGCCTCGACCTCGACGGCACCGATGCCCACATCGAGGGCAACGTGTTCCAGCACTTCCACAAGAACCACTCCGACACCAGCGAATCCTCCGCCATCGCCACGGGTCGCGGCAGCAAGGGCGAAACCACCCGGCTCACCGTGGTCCGCAACCTCTTCCTCGACAACGACCACGACCTCACCCTGAAGGATTACGCCACCGCGGTGGTCCGGCAGAACACGTTCGTCGGTTCCACGCTGGGCTCGCTTGCCTTCAGCGAACCGCTCCGGCCCGGCGGTGCCCCGCCCATTTCAATGCGGGCCCGCGACTGCATCTGGTGGAACACCCCGACCGTGTTTTTCGGCCTCGACCAAAGCCTGTTCACCAATGCCTGGTTCGACGTCCGGGTGGACAATTCGGTCTTCTCCGAACCCGGTCCGTGGTTCGGCACGAACAACGTGGCCACCGATCCCCTGTTCGTGAACCCTACGAACGACTTCCGGCTCCGGGCCGGTTCCGTTGCCCGTGCCCGCGCCCTGGCGGGACAGGACCTCGGAGCCCACGTCCCGGCCGGTGCCGTCATCGTCGGGGCGCCGACCGAACCCACCGCCGCGCGCGACCTCACGTTCAGCATCGCGGGCGCCGGCCTGACTCACTACCGCTTCGCACTGGATGACGCCGACTGGGGCGAAACCCGTCCGCTTGACCAAACCATCACTCTGTCCGGGCTCACGTCCGGCCACCACCGGCTCAAGGTCATTGGCCTGAACTCCGGCAACCTCTGGCAACCCGAGCCCGGCACGGTCGCGGAATGGGATGTCGTCGCCGATTTCGCCTCGGTGCGGATCAACGAACTGCTCGCGGACAATAGCGGCGCAGCGCCCGTGGGCACCCAGTCACCGGACCTCGTCGAACTCCACAATCCCGGAAACTTGCCGTTCAACCTGGGCGGCGCGAGCGCCACCGACAATCCCGAACGCCCGCGCAAGTTCGTCTTCCCGGCCGGCACAGTGCTGCCGCCCGGGGGCCATCTGACGCTTTTTGCCGACAGCGCTTCCCAGCCGCCCGGCATTCACCTGGGCTTTGCCTTCGATCGGGATGGTGAGCAGTTCCTGTTGTTCGCCGACGACGGCACGCTGCTGGACCGCGTGGACTTCGGTCCCCAGTTGCCGGGAAAATCCATCGGCCGCGACGTCCAAGGCAATTGGACCCTGACGGAACCCACCTTCGGCACGGCCAACCGCCCCACCCCGCTGGGCGACGCCCAGCGCATCCGGCTCAACGAATGGCTCGCCAACCCGTTCCCCGGGGCCAACGACTGGGTCGAGCTCTTCAATCCCGATTCGCTGCCGGTCCTCCTCGACGGGCTCAGCCTGACAGACGCGTTGGCGGGTTCCCTCCGGCGTGCCCCGGTGTTTCCGCTCACGTTCATCGCCGCCCGCGGTTTCCTCGCCTTCGACGCCACCGGTTCCGCCGACCGCGCCGGCCGGCTGGATCTTTCGCTGGCCGCGGATTTCGGTGTGCTGGCCGTGACGGACCGCAACGGGACGGTCTTGGACTCGGTGCTGACAACAGCGCAACCCTTCGGGCAAACTGAGGGACGCCGCGCCGACGGCTTCGGCCCCGTCGGTCCGCTGCCCGGCCCCAGTTTCGAGGCCACCAACGGCGTCGAACCGCATCCGCCGATCGTGTTGAAGGTGTCCCGGGACGCGACCGGCACCGCCGTGATCGCCGAGGTCTCGGGGACCCTCGCCGGCCAGACCTATGTGCTGGAATACAGTCCCTTCGTGGCCCTCGGTTGGAAACAGTTCGACACCCTTTTGGCCACGGGGGCGACCGGACGGTTTGCCCCGATCAACGTTGAGGAGGGAGCCCGTTTCTTCCGCGTCACGGTGACCGAATAGTCCCGCGGTCGCGCCGCCTACGCCTTTGCCAACCGGCGGCCGCACGCGTATAGCCGGTCGCAACATTGTGTCCGCTTCGCCGTCGCGGACGCCTTGTGCCGCCAAGTGATGCCAAACCGATTCTTTCCGCCCGTCCTGTTCCTGCTCCTCGCCGCATTCGCCGGGCTGGTTCCCGCCCAAGCCACCGTGCTCCGGGTCAAGCCCGGCAACACCAATGCGGGCGCCGACGGGCTCTCCTGGACCAACGCTTTTCCCACCCCGGCTCCGGCCCTCGCGGCCGCGCGCAAGGGCGATGAAGTCTGGCTCGCCGCCGGGGTCTACCCCGGCTCGTTCACCCTGCCGGCGGGCGTGACGCTGCTCGGTGGTTTCGGCGGCGGTGAACTGGCCGCTGCCGAACGCAACGTGTTCACCAACTTCTCGGTCCTCGACGGGCAGTTGAAGACCAATGTCCTGACGGTCACGAAAGGCGCGACCAACGACACCCGCGTGGACGGCTTGGTCATCCGCAATGGTTTCAGCACCTCCGGTGCGGGCCTCCGCATCACCGGCGGCTCACCGGTCGTCGCCAACTGCCAGTTCTTCGGCAACAACGCGACCACGCTCGGGAATGCCGTTTACCTCGACGGCGGCACGACCGCCCTGCTGACCAACAACTATTTCGCGGTCAACGGACTGGAAATCGGGATTCCGCCGACCGGCGGCGGGGCCATCGCCCTCGGGGCCGCCAACCCGCGGATCGAGGGTAATTCCTTCGTCGCGAACCGCGCGCGGGACGGCGGGGCGATCTATTCGGTCGGGGCGAGCGGGACGGTCACCGGCAACTGGTTCCTGAAAAACGAGGCACTGTTGAACGGCGGGGCCGTCGCCTGCTTCGCATCCTCCACGCGGGTCACCCACAATCGTTTCCTCGGCAACTCGGCCGTGTTCCGCGGCGGCGGCGTGGCGGCAACGGACGGCAGCTCGGCACTGGTGTTCAACAACGCCTTCCTCCGCAACCGGGCCGCGGGTGCCACCAACGAACCGCGCGGCGGCGGCGGCGTGTTCGTGGACGCCGCCAGCGCCGTCACGGTGCTGAACAATACCCTGGTGGAAAACCTCGCGCCCATCGGCGGCATCCTCTGCCTGAGCCCGGCGGCCACGCTGGCCAACAACCTCGTCACCCGTGGCACCACCGGCATCGGCGGGCCGGCCGGACTTCGGCTGCGCCGCAACAATGTCTTCGCCAACGGCGGCACGAACTACGTCGGATTTGCGGATGTCACCGGCACCGCCGGCAACCTGTCGCAGGACCCGCAATTCGCCGGCGAACCCCGCGAAGGTAACTTTGCCCTCCTGCCGGAATCGCCCTGCCGCAATGCGGGCGAATCCAACGTCGCGCACGCGGGCGCCGTCGATCTCGACGGCCAGCCCCGCACGCTTCAGGGCGCCGTCGACATCGGCGCCGACGAAGGCGATGGCACCGTGCCGAACCCGCAACCCCGCGTCGTCCACGTGGCGCCCGACGGCAGCAACGGCCAGAGCGGGCGCACCTGGGCCACGGCGGTCGCCTCGGTGCAGGTCGGCATTGACCTCGCCAGCCGCACCGGCGGCGAAGTCTGGGTCCGCGGCGGCAATTACGTGGAGAACGTCTTCGTCCGGTCGTTCACCCACCTCTACGGCGGCTTCGCCGGTGGAGAAACCAATCGCGCCCAGCGAAGCTGGAGGACCAACGTTACCTCGATCAGTGCCCGGCAGAACAATCCGGTGGTCCAATTGTTCGAGCTCACCGCGGGCGAAACCGTCGATGGCTTCACGATCCGCAACGGCGTCGCCAATGCCGCCGCCGGGGCGTTGGTGTCCGGCGACGTCCGGGTGCTGAACAACCAATTTGAGGACAACCAATCCGAGGCCCCTGCGTCAGCCACCGCGCCCCGTGGCGGTGCGGCCCTCTTCAGCAATGGCGGGAACCCGCTGATCGCGAACAACACCTTCACCCACAATCTGGCCTTCTCCCGCTCGGCCGCCGTGCCGGCCGAAGGCGGCGCGCTCAAGGTTGTGGCCGGCGCCCCGGTCATCATCAACAACGTCTTCCGCGGCAATTTCGCCACCAACACGGCCGCCGGCGGCGAGGCCCGCGGTGGCGCCGTGTTTGTCGGCGGCGAGGCAGTTCCGCTGCTCGCCAACAACACGTTCCTCGGCAATCACGCCACGCCCAACGACGCCGAACACACCAACGACCTCGGGGGCGCCATCCATTGGGCGCAAGGCACCAACGCCCCGGCCACCCCGGCCAAGGTCTTCAACAACCTCATCGCCTACAATCGCACCGGCCTCCATTTCGCGGCGGGAACGGTCCCCGACCTCAGCCATAACCTCGTCTGGGCAAATGACCGTGGCGACTTTCTCCAGCTCGCCGATCCGACCGGCACCCACGGCAACCTCCGCGCCGACCCACGCCTCGCCAGCCGTTTCATGGACCCGCACCTGGCCACCGATTCGCCCGCCCGCGACGCCGGGGAGGCCGTTGGCGTGACGAACACTTGGCGCGATTTTGATTCCGCGTCCCGCGTGGTTGGTTCTGCGGTGGACATCGGCGCCGACGAATTCGACGGCGCGCCGCCGGAGTTGCCCACCCCCGTCTTTTTCGTTTCGCCCACCGGCACGAACAGCAACGCCGGCACCTCGTGGGACACCGCGAAGAAGACCGTCCAGGCCGCCCTCGACGCTGCGGCCCGGACCGGCGGCGAAGTCTGGGTCAAAGCGGGCACTTACCGGGAGAACGTCCGCGTAGGCCCGTTTGCCTATCTCTACGGCGGCTTTGCCGGTCACGAAACCAATCGGTCCGAACGCCAGCCGCTCGTGAACCAGACCCGGCTCGACGGCAACCAGTCGACCAACGCGCCGGTGATCTCCGTGACCACGTTTGGCGACCGTGGCGGCGTGGACGGGGTTCGGGTGCAAAACGGCGCCCATGCCTCGGGCGCCGGTTTCGCGGTGGAAGGTTCGCCGCGGATCGAACGCAATCTCGTCGCCTTGAACGACACCGTCGGCCGGGGTGGCGGGCTTTTCAGCCGGTTCGGTTCGCCGCGGATTGCCCACAATGTGTTCGCGGTGAACAGCGCCGACACGGCGGCCAACGGTGGGGTCGGCGGCGCGCTGTATCTCGATCCGCTCGCGGGTCACCGGCCGGTTGTCGTCCACAATGACTTCCTCGACAACTCGGCGACCAACGGCGGCGCCGCGATCTACCTCGGGACCAACGCGACGTTCCAGATCTCGGACAACATCATTGCCTTCAACGCCTCTGGGATCGCCAGCCTGGGCGCGACCGCCACGGTGGAGCGGAACTGCCTGTTCGAAAACGGGACCAACGACCTGCAAGGCGTCATCTCCGATTCCGGAACCATCACCTCGGATCCCGGGTTCGTGAACTGGCGGGACCTTCAGTTCCATCTGCGCGCCGATTCACCCTGCCTCGACGCCGGCGCACCCACAGCCGAGCCGGGTGAAACCGATCTCCTGCTCGCGCCACGGCTCGAGGGGACGGCGACGGACCTGGGCGCCGTCGAGTTTCACGGCGAGGCCGCGGCGCCATTCACGCTCACGTTGACCTCACCCGCGGCCGGCAGCCGCCAAAGCAATCCTGGCGTCATCCGCCTCACGGTGGACTTTGGCGGCGACACCAACGCGCCGGCGCTCGTGGAATACCGCACCGCGACCAACGTGTTGGCGACGGCGACCAGCGCCCCGTTCAGCGCCGCCCTGACGAATTTTGCGCTCGGCGAATATGCGGTCCACGCGCTTGCCATCATGCCCGGCGGCGGCTTGGCGCGGTCCGCAACCAATGCGTTCCGCGTCGCGACACCCCTGCCGACCGTCAGTTTCCCGAGCCTGACACCCGGGCGAATCTTCGAGGCTCCGTTAGACCTGAACCTGGTCGCACAATGGAACAAGGTCGGCGGCCAGGTGGTCGCACTCGACCTGTTCACGAACGGCGTCGCGTTGCTGAGTGCGACCAACCTCCCGGGAACGCAAAGCGTGACCAACGTCAGCCTGCCCGGTTTGCCCGTCGGGGAATATGCCGTTCGGGGCGTGGCCACGGACGATCTCGGCGAACGGGGAACCAATGAAATCGCCTTCTCGGTCCGCCTGGCTCCCCAACCCTCCTTGCTGAGCCGGCCGGATCTGATGACGAACGGTGGACTCAGCGTAGCCTTCACTGTGCCCACGGATGCCGCGGCTTACGTCCTAGAGCACAGCACCAACTTGGTGCTTTGGCGCCCGCTGCGCACGAACAATGGCGGCACCGGGACCAACTGGATCGTCGAGCCGCCGCTCACCAATCAGGCCGAGTTCTTCCGCACGCGCGCGCTGTATCCGTGATCGCCGGTCACTTCCCGGGGGACTTCAGCGTCGCATCGAAGAGCCGGTAAGCGCGCTCGCGTTGCTCCGGAGGGAACCTATGCGGCACCTCCGGGTGCTCCACGCTGATCACCGCGGCGACTCCCGCCTGGCGGGCCAGTTCCCGGGCCTCGGTGACCACCCGATCCACGCTCCGCCACTGGAAGTTGGCGTCGCCGACCGGCGCGTTCACAAACACGGGCCGGGGTGCGATGGCAGCGAGGACTTGGGGGAAGTCGAATGGCAGTTCCGCGAGCCGGCCCCGATAAGCGGCCAGGCGCGGCATGTAGCGGTCCTGGCACCAGCCGCGACCGGGCTGCCAAACCTCGTCCTTGCCGTCGTAGTAGTCGCGGAACGAATCGAACCCGCAACTGGTCGCCACCACCGAGATGCGGGTGTCGAAGGCGGCGGTGAACAGGCTGTTGTGTCCGCCAAGCGAATGGCCAATCGCGCCGAATCCGCGGTTCGTCGCCACGCAGGGCAACGACGCCAGCAGGTCGAGGCCGCGCGAATTGTCCCAGATCGCCTTCATGGTGCCGCTCGCGAACACCGCCAGGCTGGGTGCGTAGTCGGCGAGGTGCGGATACGGCGGCGCGAGGACGACGTAGCCGCGCTGGACGAGTTCCACCCCGTATTCGTCGTCCGGCGACCGCCCCAACCCGACGACCACCTTCTGCCCGGCCGGGTGGGTCTGATGCAACGCCAGCACCGCCGGAAAGGCGCGGCTCCGGTTGGTGACCGCCGCGTCGGGCAACAGCAGATAGGCCGGCACGCGCGCCCCGGGCTCGCTCTGGTAGCTGACTTTCTGCCGGACAAACCCGGGCCCGGACACGGTCTCTTCAATCCGCAGCTCGACGGGACCACGGCGATCGGTTCCCGGAAACGGCCCCATGATGCGTTCCATGGCGGCCCGCCAATCCGCCGCAGCGGGACTCGCCCACAGGCCGACACCACCCAGGAGAAACAGCCCGACACCGGCCAATTGCACGAAGCAACGCATCGCCACGGGATGCGCGAACCTTGGGTTAAACGCGAGCCGGATTTGCCGGAGGAACCACCGCCGGCGGGTCCTCAAAGTGCTGCCGTTTTCCAAACGGCAGAGGGGCGAAAATCGGCAAGAGTCGGCTCCCTGAGGCGAAGGCTTATCCCTCCGGGGCGACCGGAAGGCTCCCAAACCGTGGCAACGAAGCGAGGCGCCCATGACCGCCCAGATCGGGTTGTTCAGCGCCGCTACCCTGCCGGTTGGAAACCGGCAGCACTTTATCAGCATCGCGCTGGGCTTACGCTTTGCCCCGGATGATCGAAACCACCGAAGCCTCGTCGCGCAGGTATTTGGCGGCCACCGCCCGGACGTCGTCCAAGGTCACCGCCTCGTAGCGTTGGTCTTCCGTCAGGGCGTGCCGGTAGCCGAGTCCGTAAAGCTCATCCAGCGCCGTGCTCAGCGCGAAGCCTCCCAGGTCCTGCCGGGCAATCTTCCGTTGGCCGATGATCTTCGCCTTCGCCCGGGTCAGTTCTTCCGCGGTGAGACCGTCCTTGGCCAGCGCGGCGGCTTGGGCGCGCAACTCGGCCTCAACCAGGTCCGCCTTGTCCGGAGCCGTGCCGCAGTAGAAGGCAAAGAAACCGGACGTGCGCCCGAGGAAGTTGGTCGCACTGACGTAGTAGGCGAGGCCCAGCTCGTCGCGGATGCGCAGGAACAGGCGCGAACCCATGTCGGAGCAGGCCTCCTGGATGAGCTCCAGCGCGCAGCGATCCGGCGCATCGAAGGTCGAGCCCGGGAACCCGAGCGCGACGACGGCCTGTTCCTTGTCGCGGGCTTCGTCAAACCGAGGCTCGCGCCGGACCGGCTGGGCACTCAGCGCCCCGAACAGCTGGCCAGGCTGCCAGTTGGCCAGCGCCACTTCCAGGGCGCCGCGGACCGCTTCCGCATGGACGTCGCCGAAGACGGCCAGCACGCCATTGTTCGGCACCACCAGTTGCCGGTGATACGACTGGAGATCATTGGGCGACAGGCGCCGGATGACCTCCTCGGTGCCCATCGAGTCGAGCCCGTAGCCGTTCTCGCCGAACAGGCCACGCCGCATCGCCTTGAAGGCGCATTGGAGCAATTGGTCCCGTTGGCCGCGGATGCCGGCGAGCTGCACCTGGCGTTCCCGCTCGAACGGCTCGGCCGGGAACGTTGGCCGCAGCAGCACGTCCGTGAACAGTTGCAGGCCGGCCTCGAAATCATCGCGCATCACCTCGGCGCTGAGGCCGAAGCTGTGGTTGCCCGCGTAAGGGTCCAGGCTGCCGCCCAGGCTCTCGATCTCGGTCGCAATCTGCTCGGCGGAACGGGTCGGCGTGCCCTTAACCAGCATCCGGGACAGCAGCGAGGTGATGCCCGTGTTACGGGTGGTTTCCGCGAGCAGGCCGCCGTTGAAGGCGAGGCGGAACTCGACGAACGGCAGCCGGTGATCCTCCTTCACCAGCAGGCGCAGGCCGTTCGACAGCTCGAATTTCTGCACCGGCAGGTCCGTGGAAGTTTCCACCGTGGTGATGCTCTTCGGCGCGGTGCCGTTGGGCAGCAGGGCGTAGGTGGTGCGACCGGTGTCGGTCAGGTAGTCGTTGGCCGCGCGCCGGAGATCCTCGGGCGTGAGCCGCCGCACCGCGGCGAGGTAACGCTCCGAGAAGTTCAGGTCGTGGGTCAGCATCCAGTTGCCGCCGAGGTCCTGGGCCTGGCCTTCCATCGTCTTCCGCGTCGCCAGCGTGCCGGCGGTGAACTGCTTCACGGCCTTCGCCAGTTCCGCCGAGGAAACCCGCTCGGTCTTCACGCGCTCGACCTCGGCCAGCATCGCGTCCCGGGCCGCGGCAAACTTGTCGCCGTCGCACACCCCGCTCAGGCCGAACAGCCCCGCCTGGCCGGGCGTGTAGATCCAAGCACTAACGGAATGGGCGAGGCCCGCCTTCTCGCGGACGGCCTGATACATCCGGGAACTGCGGCCCGAACCCAGCAACGTCGAGAGCACGTCCAACGCCGGGGTGTCGACGTGGTGGGCGTCCGGCATATGCCAGGCCATGTGGAAATGCCCGAGTTCGACGGACGACTCCTCAACCACCTCGCGGGCGCTGGTCGGCCGCGGTTCCGGCGGCAGGACGTGCGCTGGCATCGGGCGCGCGCGATTGTCGGCATAGGCGGCCTTGATCTGCCCGATGACGTCGTCGGAGCTGAAGTCGCCGACGACCACGAAGAAGCAATTGTTCGGGGCGTATTTCTCGGCGTAGTAGCCGGCGATCTGTTCGCGGTTGAGGCGGTTGAAGATGTCCGGCAGGCCGATGATCGGGAACCGATACGGGCTGCGCATGTAGGCCACCTCGAACAGCCGGCGACTGGAACGGCGGCCCGGGTCGTCGTTGCCCATATCCATCTCGCGCCGGATCACGTCGAGTTCCTTGACCAGTTCGTCAGCGGGCAGCGTGGCGTGCTGCATGATGTCGCAGAGGATGTCCACGGCGACCTTCGCCCCCGTGTTCGGCGCGCTGATGTAGTAAACCGTCCGGTCGAACGACGTGTAGGCGTTCATGTAACCGCCCGCGGCCTGCACCGCCTGGTCGATTTCCGCGCCGGCCCGCGTCGCCGTGCCCTTGAACAGCATGTGCTCCAGCACGTGCGACAACCCCGCCCCCAGCCAGGCGCCCTCGTCGATGCTGCCGGCCCGGCACCACGCCTGGGCGCTGACCACCGGCGCGCTGTGGTCCTCGCGCAGGATGATCTGCAGGCCGTTCTCGAGCGTGAAGAACTTCACCCCAGGCGGCAGCGACGGGATGGCGGACGGAGCGGCATCGGAACGGACGGAACTGGCGGACGTCATTGTGTGCCGGCAAAGTAACGATTCCGCCGCCGGCTCAAAGGGGAAAGGCGGCCCGCCTCTGCGCGACGCTTGCCTCGCGCCGTTCCGCGCCGGAGGTTTTGCCCGCCGCATGAATGCCGGATCACCACCTACGCCCTCCCCGGCCCCGCCGGTCGGACGCGTGATCCTGCATCTCGACATGGACGCCTTCTACGCGTCGGTCGAGCAGCGCGACAGGCCCGAACTGCGGGGCCGGCCGGTAATCGTCGGCGCACCGCCGGACCAACGTGGGGTCGTGTGCGCGGCCAGCTACGAGGCCCGCAAGTTCGGCGTCCGCTCCGCCCTGCCCAGCCGGACGGCCGGACGCCTGTGCCCGGACGGCGTGTTCGTCCGCCCGCGGATGGACGATTACCGGAACGAGTCGCGGGAAATCTTCCGGCTGGTCGCGGCGACCGGCGTGATCGTGGAGCAGGTCTCGGTCGATGAGGCTTACCTGGAAGCCACGGAGATGGTTCCCCGCCACCTGAGGAATGAGCCCGACGCGGCGCTGGACTGGGCGCTGCCGCTGGCCGAGGAACTGAAGCGCGAAATCCGCGGCCAGCGCGGGCTGACGGCCAGCATCGGCATCGCCGCCAACAAGCTGCTGGCGAAGCTAGGCAGCGACTTCCGGAAGCCGGATGGGCTCATGCTGATCCACGAACGCGAGAAGATCCCGTTCCTCCGGCCGCTGCCGGTGCGAACCCTGCACGGCGTCGGCAAGGTCACCGAGGAAGCCCTCGTCGGCGCGGGGCTTAAGACCATCGGCGATCTCCAAGATTATCCGGGCGACCTTCGGCACCTAATCGGCTCGTGGGGACCGGTGCTAAAGCGCTTCGCCGTGGGCGAAGACGACCGTCCGCTGGAGATCGGGGACGAGATCAAGAGCATCAGCAGTGAAACCACCTTTGACCGTGACACCGCGGACCGGCCGACGCTGCGGGCCACTCTCCGGGAACACGCAGACGATATCACCCGCCGGCTCCAGCGTCGCCGCCTCTGCGCCAAGACGGTGCAGGTCAAGGTCCGCTACGGCGATTTCACGACGCTCACGCGGCAGTTCAGCGTCGAGGAACCCCTCACCGAGGCGCGGGACGTTTACCGCCTGGGATGCTGGCTGCTGGCCCAGCATCGGCTAGTTTCGCGGCCGTTGCGGTTGCTGGGCCTAGGCGTCAGCGGCCTGGCGCCGGCAGAGGCGGTGCAACTTCGGTTGCCCTTGAATTAGCCCGGGAGAGGAAACCCCGATGATGTTTCGCCCAAGTAGGCGCGGAAAACCTGTTCCACCTCATCCAGCCCGCCGTCGACACTCATCGACCCGAAGATCGCGAAGCAGTCCAAGTGGACCAAGGCGTTGAAGTTCGCATCCAGCATTTCGATCGTGCCCAGGCGCTCGCGGAAGCACCGGTTCAGGGTCGCCACGTCGTCGTAGACCGCCGCGAGCCCGGAGAGTTCCCAGTCCGGCGTGAGTCCCCGGCGATGGCGGAAATATTGAGCGAGCAAGTAGGTGCTGACCGCCCGGACGAGGGTTTCGTCCAGCGTCGCAAAGGGCAGGTGCGTAGCCACCATCGGGCGTAGCTTGTCCATGATCGGGCAGCCGCTGGTGACCATGACGATGCCCATCAGCGAACTGATGCCGCCCTGGACTGCCACGCGCCGGTGGTAGTTGCGGGCCTCGGTGCGGATCGTGACGTCCACCTCCTCATGCGAGAGGCAGTCCTTAAACTCCGCGATGACGCCGGCCAGGTTGGCCGCGACCGGACATTGCGGATGATCAGACGGACGCAGCGGACAATGCCGGCACTGGTGGTTTTCCAGGCGCGTCCACGCCGGGGGCGGCTCGGTGGCCGGGGGCGGCTGCAGTTGGAAGTCGGGCAGCCGCAAGACGAGTTCGAACTCGCGGACGGAGCCGTCCTGGAGCCGGAATTCGTAGCGCAGGTGTTTGGTTCCGCTGTCTTCGGCCATGCGAGCGTGCAGTCGCCCCAGAACCTAGCCCGAAAGCCGCGGGGCGACGGCTTCGCAATGAAGATGACGGGTGAAAACTCCCCGGACTTGAGCGGGAATCGTCCCCGAAGGCGCGGGAAGCGCAGAACGGCCAATCTGGAAAACAGGAAAGCAGGAAAAGCTGCCAGTCAGTATCCCGCTCTTCTGCCCCGTGCTCCGTGCTAGATGGCTCAACTCCCCTTCCTAAACGCATTTGAGCCAAGGCCACCCGGCCTTGGCTCAGTGCTATGAAGGCCCCCGATCCACACGGACCGGGGGAATCGGGAAATTCAGGGCGCTACTTGATCACCTGCTGCCACTGGTTTTCGCGCGCCTGGCGGGCCGCCTTGAGGGCGCCAAGGGCGACGAATTCCTTGTAACGCTCGCCAGCCAGCCGGACGCAGGGCTGTTCGTAGCCTTCCTCCGCCAGCAGGCGCTGGAGCTCGACATCGAGTCCGCGAATCCGGCTGCCGCCGCCGGTCAGCACGATGTTCTGCATGAGTTCGCCGACGCTGTCGGACGAAGCGCGGGAGATCAGCTCCTTCACCGTGGTGAAGATCACGTTCAGCAGTTCGCCGCACGCGGTGCCCAGCTGTTCCGTGATGTCGAGTTTGCGGGCCTTGCCGTTGACCATGACGGTCGCGACGATCGGGCCGGACGGTTTGCCCACGAACGAGAACTGCTCCTTCATTTCGCGGATCTTGATCGGGGACAGCTCGCAGTCGGGATAGGTCTTGCGAATGGCGTCGTAGAACAGTCCATCCACGCGGTCGCCGGCGAAGGCCAGTGAAATTTGGTCGTCCGCGGTCGGATAATAGCCCTGCACCATGCAGACGTCCGTCGTGCCGCCGCCGATGTCGACGAACAGGGAGTTACGGACCGGATCCACGTAGGTCGTGTCATTCAGGCGCGATTCGTCGCGGAAGCCCAACGCGGCGAGGAAGGGTTCGGGCACCAGCAGCACGCGGTCAAAAAGGCCGGCGACACATTGGCGGACATTCTCGCGGGCGGCGCTGTCGGCGTTGGCCGGCACCCCGATCACGGAACGGATCTCCGTTCCCGTCGGCGTGGCCATGAGCGAGCGCAGGTGACGCGCAAAATCGCGGGCGGCCGAAAGATCTTTCACCACGCCATCCTCCATGGGTTGGACGAGATTGAGGTGCAGCCGGTGCTGGAGCGCCTGCTGGCCGTAGAGCACGGAGGCGTTGTCCGGCAGGAGCCCGTCCACGATGCCGTCCTTCGCGTAGCCGACGACCGTGGGCACGATCTGCTCGATGGCGACCTCGGGCTTCCCCGCGTAGCCGGCCTTGAGGCAGGACTTGTTGGTGCCCCAGTCGAACCCGAGATAGAGGATCGTCTTCTCGGTGATCTGGGGCGTCAGTTCGTCGACGTCGAAGCGGCCCTTGCCGTTGGTGACGGAGGCGTTGGAATCAAGCTTGGCGAAACGTGGATTGCGGACATTAAGCGAGGCATTCATGGCACTTGGGGAACTGGGATTTGACCGGCGGGAAATTGTTACGCGGCGATGGCGGCGCTGTGGTGGGAGCGGCGGTTGGCGCCGGAGAATCCGGTCTCCAGCAGGAGGTCGATGACGGACGGGATGTCATCGAAGGCCACCCGGGAACGCGGGGCGGCGGGGCGGGCATCGCGGAGGACGGGTGCCTGGACGCTGTCACGACCGGCGCCCGCCCTCCGCAGTTCTTCACCCACAGTTGAACACACACTTGAACACACCACTGGCAGAAATTCTTCGCGGAGCCGTGCGGTCAGCAGCTCGTTCATGACCCACAGGTCATCGATGCGCCGCTGCTCCTGCTGGAACATGGAATCCAAGCGGGCGCGCTTGGCGTTGGCATCCGCGGTGTCGTGCCGCGACCACTCGGAAATGCTCCGGGGCAATTCCTGCCGCAGGAGCGTGTCCGATTCATCCCGGCGATCCTGCCGACGCAGGACACAGACCCGACGAAAGTCCCGGACGACTTTTTCCCAGCGGCTGTCGAGATGGTTGACGCTCATGTTCGCTTTGGGGCGCGGTCCGCACCCGCGTCCGTTCGCAAAGCAACGGCCGTGCCGAGCTGAAGAACCTGCCCCTACGGCCGGAAAACGGGGCCAAACCGGCAAATCTGACCCATTCCCGCCGGGACCGCCGGGCAAAGCCTGCCGACCAACGGGGTCCCCGGGGGCGGTGGTCGGCAATTTGTGCTCAGGCTCAAAACTGGTCGGCTGGGCGAAGGGCGATTAGCCTCGCCGCCAGATGCTGGAACCGCTGCCGACCGCCGACCGGCTGGAGGAAATCAGCCCGGGGATCTTCCGCTGGGCTGCCTTTTCCCCGTTTCACCGGGTCGAATTGACCTCCCATGCCGTGCTCGCGGACGACGGATTGCTGGTCTTCGATCCGATCCCTCTGGCCGCCGAATCGCAGGCGCGGCTCCACGAGTTAGCCGGCCCACGCGCCATCGTCCTCACCAACGGAAACCACCTCCGCGCGAGCCAAGAATGGAGCGCGCAACTTGGCGCCCGCGTCTGGAGCCCAACGCCAGAACTTTTTCCCGCGGACCTGGCCGTTGGTCATTGGCCATTGGTCAATCCGCCCTGTTTCTCCGGCTGGGTCACCCATCCCCTGCCCGGTGGCGCCCCGGGGGAAACCGCCTTCCTGCATGCCGGGCTGTCGTTGGCGGTCTTCGGCGATGCGGTCGTTAACCTACCCGGGCGCACGCTGGAACTCCTGCCCGACCAATACTGCACGGACCCGAGGCAACTGCGGGAATCGTTGAAACATTTGCCGCCGTTTGAACGGGCGCTCTTCGCCCACGGTCAGCCGCTTCAGGCCGGCGCCAGCGACCGGATCGCCGCGCTCTTGTAATCGGAATCCGCCTCCCTAACGTCCGCCCCACGCATGTCGCCGTTGCCCTTTGAGTTCGCCCTCGCGCTGCGATACCTGCGCCCGAAGCGCACCTTTTTCTCGGTCATCACGCTGATCAGCATCCTCGGCGTGACCCTCGGCGTTTCCGTGCTGATGATCGTGATCGCGGTTATGACCGGCTTCGACCGCCAGCTGCGGGCCCGGCTAGTCGGCTTCCAGGCCCATGTGCAGGTCCTCGGCGTCGGGGAACCGATCACCGACTGGCGCCAACTGGTGGACGAAATTTCCGCCATGCCGGAGGTCAGCGGGGTCGCGCCGTTCATCAACACTCAGGTGCTCTTCGAAACCCAGCCGGAGACCGGCAACCCGGTTCCCTTCGGCGCCATGGTTCGCGGCATTGATCCCCGGCTGGAAGCCAAGGTCAGCGACCTGACCAACACCGTCACCGCCGGCGAATTCCGCCTCACGCCCAAGAGCCTGCTGGTCGGCTACGAGCTCGCCCGCGACTACAACCTCCGTCCCGGCGACCGCCTCGCCGTGTATTCGCTGCCGGCCCTGCGAAAGATGCACGAGGCCTACAAGGAGAAGCGCGAGGAAGCTTCCCTCGCCGCCGATTACATCGTGCGCGGCGTGCTGGACCTCGGCCTCAACGACCTGAACACCAGCCTCATCGTCACCTCCCTCGGCGACGCCCAGCAACTCGGCGGACAGGAGGACGGCATCCAGGGCCTGAAGGTGATGCTGCATTCGCCGGACGAGTTCACCACCGAGCGCGTTCAGGCGGCGCTCGTGGCGCGCTATCAGGACCGGTATCGCGTCACGACGTGGCTGCGCGACAACTCAACCATGCTCAACGCGCTCCAGACCGAGCGCGCCATGATGTTCTACATCTTGTTCTTCATCGTGATCGTGGCCGCCTTCGGGATCATGAGCGCGCTCATCACCTTCGTGGTGCAGAAGACCCGCGAGATCGGCGTCCTCAAGGCGATCGGCTGCCCGCCGGCCTCGGTCGCCGCCCTCTTCCTCGGGCAAAGTCTCGTTGTGGGCGTGCTCGGCGTGCTCAGCGGACTCGCCTTCGGCACCCTGGCACTGCGTTACCGCAATGAGTTCCTCCACTTCATGAGCGAAAAGGTCGGCTTCGACCTGTTCCCGGCGGCGATCTACCAGTTCCGCGAACTGCCCGCCGAAATCGTCACCCGCGACGTCGTGATCATCTGCGGCGGCTCGCTGGTCATTTGCATCCTGGCCGGCGTCCTGCCCGCCGTGCGCGCGGCCCTGCTGCAACCCGTGGAAGCCCTCCGCAATGAATGACGCCATCGTCAGCGCCCGCGGCCTGACCAAGGCCTACGAACTCGGTCGACGCCGCCTGGAAGTGCTGCGCGGCGTGGACCTCACGGTCCGCCGCGGTGAATTTCTGGCGCTCCGCGGCGCGTCCGGTGCCGGCAAGAGCACTCTGCTCCACCTGCTCGGCGGCCTCGACCGGCCCGACGCCGGAGCCATTGAGGCGTGCGGCGAAAAGCTGGACCACCTCGGCGTCAACGAGCTGACCGCCTTCCGCAACCGCTGTGTCGGCTTCATCTTCCAAGCCTACCACCTCCTGCCGGAACTCGACGCCACCGAAAACGTCCTGTTGCCCGCCCGGATGGCCCGACGCCCGTTTGCCGAATGCGTGGCGCGGGCGCAGGACCTGCTCCGGCGCGTGGGCTTGGGCGAACGGCTGGAGCATCGTCCCGCCGAACTTTCCGGCGGTGAACAGCAACGCGTCGCCATCGCCCGCTGCCTGGTCAACCAACCCCAGCTCATCCTCGCGGACGAACCAACCGGCAACCTCGATTCGCGGACCGGCGATGAGATCCTCGAGCTGCTGTTGAACCTGCGAGCCGAACGCGGCACCACCCTAATCGTCTGCACCCACGATCCCCGCGTCGCCGCCCGCGCCGAACGCGTCATCGAACTCGCCGACGGCCGGATCGTCTGAGCCGCACCTGTCGACCGCGGTCAACGCCAAGTCCCGTCTGCGCTGGGTTCCGCGACGGCCACCGGATAACTACCTCAGCCAAATTAACCGCCTCACCTGCAATTTCAGGCGACGGTTCATACCCGCGACAGCCTGGTGTTCCGCCGATGATCTTCACGGGGTCTAGCGCGCCGTCCGGCGACGCCTTGGCCCGTGCAGCAACGGCAAACTCCGCGACCGCCCCCACCGCCCCGGGAAGTGACGCTTGCCACCGAATGCCAGCCTCGCGCCGAAAGGTTAGCCGGCGCCGTTTTCGTCTGGCAGGCGACGCCCTTCTGATCGGTGATGATTGCAAGCGGGAGCAGGCCCCGCCTCATCGCTAGCCCAATACGCCCGCCTAGGAGGACACGCTCCGGAAATTCCCCACGCCGACGCAAGGGCAACCGCCGACCGAGTGGCGCGGAATCGCCGCACTTTTCAGTCATCCGTGAGTCCACCCTTGGCCCCCCCGTTTCGCCCCGCCGCAGTGACCCACGGAGACCGACGGGGCGCCGCTGGTCCTCAAAATATTTCCGCCCCGCCGTGACGTTGAAGTCGATGGGCTAGGGAAGCTGCGTCAAGGCGGTGGGTTCCACGGATTCGCCACGCAGGACCGCGCTTGCCAGGTGTTTCGTTATCGGGCCCATTGGCCGCCATGCAACCGTCGCCGGAACGAATCCTCCAGACTGGCCTGGCCTTCTGGGCCTCGAAGACCCTGCTGTCCGCCGTCGAGATGGAACTGTTCACCGACTTGGCCCGGCATCCGGGCGACCTCGCCAGCGTGCAGGGCCGCATTGGCCTCCATCCGCGGGCGGCGCGCGACTTCTTGGATGCCTTGGTGGCGCTCGGATTCCTTGTCCGGGAACAGGGCATCTACCGGAACACACCGGAGACTGACCTCTTCCTCGACAAGGCCAAGCCCAGCTACATCGGCGGCATCCTCGAAATGTCGAATCATCGGCTCTTCCGCTTCTGGGGTAACCTCACGACCGCGGTCCGCACCGGCCAACCGCAGAACGAATCGAAGGACGGCCATGACCCGTTTGGCGCGCTTTACGCGGATCCCGCGCGGCTCCGCGAATTCCTCCGCGCCATGTCCGGGGTCAGCCGCGCGGCCAACCAGGCCATCGCGCGCCAGTTCCCGTGGGCGGACCGTCGATCCTGCGCGGACATCGGCACCGCCCAGGGCGACTTGGTCACGCAAATCGCGCTCGCCCAACCGCACCTGCAGGGCATCGGCTACGATCTGCCGGAAGTGGGGCCGGTCTTCGACGAGTATGTCGCGGCCAACGGCCTGGCGGACCGCGTCCGGTTCCAGGGCGGCAGTTTCTTCACCGACGAGTTGCCCCGGGCCGACGTGCTGCTGTTCGGCCACATCCTCCACGATTGGGATCTGGCCACGAAACGGATGCTGCTCGGCAAGGCGCACGCGGCGCTGCCGCCGGGCGGGGCGGCAATCGTTTACGACGCGATCATCGACGACGACCGCCGCCAGAATGCCTTCGGCCTGCTGATGAGCCTGAACATGGTCATCGAGACGCCGGGCGGGTTTGACTACACCGGGGCGGATTGCATCGGTTGGATGCGGGAGGCGGGATTTTCGGAGTGCCGCGTCGAGCACCTTGTCGGTCCCGACTCGATGGTCATCGGGATCAAGTGAACAGGCTCACCGACGCCGACGGGCCGGCGCCGGGGCGACGCCCGTCGGTCGCGGTGAATTGGCCAACAGCAGCCGTTGCGCATCCTGATCGCCCCGCGCCGCGGCCTGGCGGAGCGCGGCCAATACCTTGGTGTCGGTGATCACCGGCTGCGAATTATCGGCCACCTGCAACGCTGCCCCGGCGAGGCCCGATCCGGCGTTGGCAACCGGATTGCCGACGGGCACGCCGCCAGCGGTAAATAGGTTGGCTGCCGACACTCCCACGCCGGAGGTAGGCACCCGGCGCGTGACGAAAGTGATGCCCCCGGCCCGACCGCCGAAGGTGTTCGCACCGGCCACCTGAGCATTGGCGGACAAGGCCGCCAGCCCCAGCAGCAGGAGCAGCAGGTGAATTCTCATGGCCGTGGAATTGCCCGATTTCGCCGCCGGTGCAATCCCGAATTCAGGCTGCCGGGGCACTGGCGCCGGCGGCGCGGGCGTGGCGTTCGATTTCCACCTGGCAGAGCGCGGTCTGCGCCTGGAGCCGGAGGGCAATGCCGCGTTCCAATCCTTGGGCGAACCCCACCGCCGCCAACAACGCCGCGACGAGCCAGTCCGGACAGCGCGTCGCGAGCGCGACCGGCAGGTTTTGGAGCAACATCGGCGCGAGCAGGAAGCCGATGAGGCCGCCGAGCACGGTGGACGTGGCCGCCGCCAGGATCGCCCGGGCATAAAGGCGGTCCGCACAGCGCTGGATGAAATTCGGATCGTAGGTCGTCACGGCGGCACGCTACGTCGTGGCCAATTTGCGGCAACCGCCGTTCCCGGTCAGGGCACCGGCAGCGGCCGCCCCATCCAGACATCGGCCACGCCGTGCGAAACATGGGCGCCCCGGAAACGCGCCGCCGGCCACCACGGCGCGCACACCCGGAGCAGCGAATCGTCCCGGATTTCCGCCTCAGCCGCCGCGACCGGCCAAGGCGGGTGCCAAATACGGAAGCCCCGTCGGCGCCCGCCACCACCGAGAAAACACGTGTGCCGCTCCAGCGCGAACTCGGCGAAACTGCCGGGGTTGGCTGGCGCGAGGCCCTGAACCAACCCGGTCGCCTGATACTGAAACGCGCCGGCGCCGGCGCGGTCCGTCACCCGCCCCGCCCACCGCCCGTGAACCGAATCGTGGACAAATTGATGCCGCCCCCAGCGATACGGCAGGCCGTAGAGCCGCGGGCCCAACTGCGCCTGGGTCCAGCTCGAGATCCATTCGGTGAGGAACGTGATCCCCGGTTCCCCACCCACTCGCACATAGGTGCGGAGATTCAGGAAACGCAGTTCGCGGAACGGCCAGAGGAGGACTTCACCAACGCGTTCGCACCGGGCGAAGCGCATCCGGCACATGGTGAAGGCGACCAACGTCACGATTGCGTCGCCCTGCCACGTCTCGAGCGGAAACGGCGTGCCCGCCTGGAGCACCGGGGCCGGCACCGCGAAATGCAGGAACACCGGCTCCGCCCAGTCCGCGAGGAAGAGCGGACCGGGTTCGCCGGCCAGGAGACGGGCTTGCGCCGACCGGTGCCAGTCGGTCGGACGCGCAGGGAGGTCAGGTCGGACCGGAGGGTAAGTCCTTCTTCATGGCCTTGGTGGGGTAGGATTTTCGCTGAGATGCTTCACATGCTGGAGCACCCGTCCGTGGATGGAATGGATGATCCAGTCCGACCAGACCTGCCAATAGGCCGCGGGCCAGAGATGATGGTGATACCAAGTGGTGCCTTCGAGGAGCGTCCGGCCTCCCGGCAGGGGCTCCAGGCGGAACTGGCCCTGCCTCGACACGAGGAACCCTTCGAGGTGCGGCGGATGGATTTCCCGGTAGGGTGTCCATTCCTGCATCGGTTCCGGGTTGGCGGTGACGCGAAACTTCAGCAGCCGCGGTTCGTTCCACACCTCGATGGGCTCGACAAACGGTCCGGTGGTGAATTCGCAATGCCGGATCGCCCCGGCGCCCCTTCCCTCGATGCGGGCTCGGATCGGATACGCGATGCCCGCGCGGAACAGCCATTCCCGCGGCGGCGGCAGTTCGCTGAAGGTGACGACATTGGGCCAGACTCGTTCCGGCGGCGCCTCGACCACGACGGCGGTCGACACCCGCAGCAGCGGCGCCGGGACCTCGGCCACGTGCTCGCCGGCCATCAGCAAGGGCACCGCCAACACCGCCGCGCAATACAGCCCACCATGGTCCTGCGGGCGGATCACCCGGAGCGCCGCCAGGCCGACCAGCGCGCCCAAGCCGCCGAGGACGAGCGCGATCGGGGCCGCCATCACGAGGCAAAAGGCGCCCTCGATCGCCAGCAGCAGGAACACGACTCCGGCCACCGCGTTCGCCATCGCCATGACCGCCATCGCCCGCGCAAACGAGAGTTCCCCTTGGGCCAGCCCGCAGAGCAAGGTGGCGAGAAAGCCAACGACGAACGGCGTCGCAACGAAGAGCGACCAGCCGTAGTCCTTCAGCAGCAGCGTGCTGATCGTCGTCATCACGACCCCGACGCTCGCGGTGATGGTCGCCGACACGACGGCACAGGCGAAGAAGCCCCGCGGCAGCCAGCGCAGGAGCCGGCTGCTTCCCGTGCCCGGGAGCAGCGGCGCAACGGGCTGGGTTCGGTCGGGTAGCACGCACAGCAGGGCAAACAGGACGAGCTTGATCGCCGGCACAAAGAACAGGATGGCCAGCCATGGCCGCAGCCCAGCCGCCCGCAGCCGGGCCACCGTCAGCATTACGCCGAACCAGATGAAGGGCAGCGACAAGGCGAGGACCGTCGCAAACGCCGCCGTCCGCTCGGCCGCCGGCAGCACCTGGAACAGGTAGGCGTGCAACACCTCAGGATTGAGCAACGTCCAGCGTCCCTCGCCGACCGCCCCGACGGCGACCCGGTCGAGATTGTATTTCACCAACGCGAGGCTCAGCCCCCACGTCAGGTAAGCGGTCCGGCTGATGGTGCCGGTGCCGAGCAACAAGGTTTTCCAGTTCATGAAGTTTCAGGTTTCGGTGCCGGTGAGTTCGGCCAAGGCTGACGACAAGGTCGGGAAGCGGAACTGAAATCCCGCAGCCCGCAGCCGGCCCGGCACCACCCGCCGGCTCTTGATGATCAGCTCGGTCTCCGTGCGGAGGACGAAGGCGCCCACTTCCAGCATCCCGCGCGTGGCCGGCAAGCCGTAAGGCATCCCCACCGCGCGGCGCAGTTGCGACATGAATTCCGCGTTGGGCACCGGCCCGGGTGCGGCGAGATTCACGATGCCCGAAATGGCGTCATTCCGGATTAGCAATTCGACGGCACGGACGAAGTCGGTCCCGTGGATCCACGACATGAACTGCCGCCCGTCACCCATGCGCCCGCCCAAGCCCAACCGCGCGAGCCGCCGCAACACCGGAAAGACTCCCCCCTCGCGGCTCAGCACCATAGCGGCCCGAAGCGCCACCTCGCGGGTGTGCGGCGTGGGCGCTTGCTCGAATTCGCGTTCCCACTCGGTCGCCACTTGGACGGAGAACTCGTCCTTGGCTTCCGCGCAGCCGCCAATTTCGCCGGCCTCGTCCCAAGCGGGACCGAATGTGTGCCGGTAGATGGTCGCGGTGCTGGAATTGAGCCAGGCCTTGGGCGGCCGCTCACAGCGCGCGATGGCTTCGCCCAAGACGCGGGTCGAACGGAGGCGCGAGTCCATGATTTGCCGGCGGTTGGCCGCCGTGTAGCGGCAGTCCACCGACCGACCGGCCAAGTTGACCACGGCTGCCGCGCCCTCCAATTCGACGGCCCACGCCCCGAGCGTTTCCCCATCCCAGACCACGGTTCCCGGTCCCGCGCGGCGCGACAGGATGACGACCTCGAACCCAGCCGCGACGAAGTGGTCACGAAGCAGGCTGCCCAGACAACCCGCGCCGCCGGCCAGGACGATTTTCGGTTTCAAGTTCACGGTTCCTCTTCCCGGCGCCGGCGCAAAGGCGCGGCGAACCCCACAGACGTCGTGCTCGGGCCGCGCCAATTTGCCATCGGCCACCGGTTGACCGGACACGGCCGCATGAAAAAAGCCAGTAACCGCACGGCCAGCTTGGCCGCACCAAACAGGGCGAAACACAGCAGCCACATTTCGAGCCAAGGCGTGAGCGGATTCATGGCAGTTCGAGGAAGGTGGTGGCCGCGTGGTGTGGCCGGTGACCGGCCGGGACTTCCAGACCGCAGACGCCGCTGAGGCAATGGCGGTTCCGGGCCAGCCAGCGATAGCCGGCCCGGGCCAGCGCCCCGATGCCCGGAAGCTTCAGGAGCGCCGCGCCCGGCGCCAGCCACCAAACCTTCAGGCCCAGCTCGATCCAGGCGTCCACGCCGCCGACCACCCGGCCGTCCGCGAGCTGAAGTTTCATTTCCCGCCGCAGTTCGCCGGCGGTGATGCCCAAGTCCGCAGTCACCCAAGTGGACTGCAAGGGAACGAAGGCGAAGCCGCGACGCCGGAAGATTGGCCCGAACCGATCGAGGGTCCGGAGGCACAGCGGGCAGGTGGCATCGTAGAAGACGCGGCCGCGAAACTCGGTCGTTATCGCGGCGCCGTTATTGTCGGATGTTTCTGTTGTCACAGAAATGTTTCTCCAAAAAAAGGGGCCGTTCAGGTGCCGAGGCCGAGAAGTTTCAGGGCCTTGTCGCCCAGTTTCGCCAACTTGGTCACGGCTTCCGCCGGCCAGGTCCGCAGGTGGCCATACCACCCCGTCGTCGTCTGGAAGAACTCCTGCATGTCGCGCAGGCGTTGCTCGGAATACTCGCTGGTGTCCTTGTCCTTGGCGGCTTCCTCGATGCACGAGTTCAGCATCGCCAGCGTGGGATCGAGCTCGCGCTTCTTCCGCTCGTCCAGGACGACCCGGAACATTTCCCACACGTCCTTGAGCGACTCGAAATGGTCCCGCCGATCACCGGCCAAATGGACCAGACGGACGATGCCCCAGCCCTGCAACTCCTTGAGGCTGGTGCTGACGTTGGAACGGGCGACACCCAGGGTTTCTTGGATCTGCTCGGCATTCAGCGGCTTGGGAGCCAGGAAAAGGAGGGCGTGGACCTGGGCCACGGTGCGGTTGATGCCCCACCGGGTGCCCATTTCGCCCCAGTGCAGGATGAACCGCTGTTCGACGGGGGAGAGGTTATTCATGGCGCGTCCGTTATTTCTGTCGTGACAGAAACACCGGACAACACACAAGTCAAGCCGCTGTGCGTCCGCCTCAACGGACGAGTCCAACCCACGGGAGGGACATCACGCTGACATCGGGGAGAACCGAGGTCGCCCGTCTTGTCCAGGTGAGGTCAGCATCCCCGCCCTACCACCCGGGCGCGATTTGGCTGCCCGCCGACGTATCCCGGCACCGCCGCGCTCGGCAGCCGGATTTGACAAATCAAACACCTGTTTGAAACTGCCGCTTGAACATGGCGCCCCGCCACCACCCCGAAGCCGTTCCCGAGTCGCACGCCGCGACCCGGCAAGCGCTGCTGACGGCGGCGGCCGACGTGTTTGCCGAGGTGGGCTTCCGCAATGCGACGATCCGCGACATCTGCCGGCGCGCGAAGGCGAACGTGGCCGCGGTTAACTACCACTTCGGCGACAAGGCGGCGCTCTACTCCGAGGTGCTGGCCGAGCAGAGCCGGGTGGCGCGGGAACGCTTCCCCGCCGCGGTCGCGGCCCCCGAACTCAGTCCCGACGAACAGCTCCGGGCTTTCATCCGCTCGTTCCTCCAGCGGGTGCTGTCGCCGGAATTGCATGCCCGCCACGGCCGGATCATGGCCCGCGAAATGGTGGACCCGACCGGGGCCCTCGACCGGCTCGTGCGGGAGGCGATCCGCCCGGATTCCGAGCGGCTGCTCGAAATCATGCGAAGCCTGCTTGGGCCGGGGACATCGCCATCCACCCTGCGACTATGCGGCATGAGCGTGGTGGGCCAGATTCTCTTCTATTGCCACTGCCAGCCAGTGATCCAACGGCTGTTCCCGGAGGCGCCGGCGGACGCGTCGCGGCTGGACGAACTGGCGGAACACATCGGCCGCTTCAGCCTCGCCGCCTTGCACCACTACCGGACCGATGCGACCGCCATGGCGCGCGCCAATCGGCCCGCCCGCCGCCGATCCACCTAACCTTCACGCTCCGCCAGACTCCTCCGAAATGTATCACCTCGCGCTCAAGATGCTGATGGGCGACCGCGCCAAGTATGTCATGCTGGTCGGCGGCCTGACGTTTGCCGCCCTGCTGATGACGCAGCAGAACGCGGTGTTTCAGGGCCTGCTTTCCTGGACGACGTCACACATGCGGAACATGCGCGCCTCGATCTGGGTCGTAGAGAAGAACGTCGAGCAGGTGAACGAAACCAAGGCGATGCGGGACACCGACGTGAACCGGGTCCGGTCGGTTACCGGCGTGGACTATGCGGTGCCGCTTTACCTGAGCGTGCAGAAGGCCCGGGCCGCGGACGGCTCGGACAAACCCGTCCAACTCGTCGGTCTGCACGGTGCCACCCTCGTGGGGCGGCCGCCGGACATCGTGCGGGGCAACCTGGAGCAACTGCGCCTGCCCAACGCGGTGTTCATCGACGAACTCGCGGTGCAAAGGCTAAGCGCCGGCCGGCCGCGCCCGCTGGACATTGGCGACACCTTTGAGATCAATGATCGGGAGGCCCGGGTGGTCGGCATCTGCCGCACGGAACGGCAGTTCTTTGGCTACCCCTACGTGTTCACCACCTACGATCAGGCCCTCCAATACGCGCCGCGGCAGCGGAAGATGCTGTCCATGATCCTCGCCGAGCCGAAGCCCGGCCGCGCGGCTGCCGAGGTCGCGCGAGAAATCGAGCGCCAGACCGGCCTGCGGGCCTTCACGGTGCCCGAGTTTTCCACGGCGACGATCGACTTCATCTGGAAGAACACCGGCATTCCGGCGTCGTTCATGACGACGATCATCCTCGGCTTCATCGTCGGCATCGCGATTTCGGGCCAGACCTTCTACTCGTTCGTGCTGGAGAACCTCCGCCACCTGGGCGCCCTCAAGGCGATGGGCGCGAGCACCGGGCTGCTGGCGCGAATGCTGTTGTTGCAGGCCTTCACCGTTGGGCTGATCGGCTATGGCATTGGCGTGGGCCTGACCGCGCTGTTCGGCTTCGCGGTGCTGCCGGTGGGCCAACCGCCGTTCCTCCTGGATGCCCGCTCCATGATCACGACCGCGGTCGCCATTGTGATCATCTGCGGATTTGCCGCACTGCTGGGAATCCGCCGGGTCGCCAAACTCGAAGCCGCCATCGTCTTCCGCGCCTGAACTTCCCGTGACTCCCGACTATTCCCATACCCACGCGGCCGATGGCACGGCAGTCCGTGCCGTGGAGGTCACGAAGACCTATGGCACGGGCGACAGCCGGACGGTCGCGCTGAAGAACACCTCCTTCTCCACGCGGGAAGGCGAGCTTCATCTCGTGGTCGGCCCGAGCGGCTGCGGCAAGACGACCCTGCTGTCGGTCGTGGCCGGCACGTTGGAGTGGGACCAAGGCCAGATCGAAGTCTTCGGCATCACGTTAAACGGACTTTCGCCAAAGGAAATCACCACGTTCCGGCGGCAGAACATCGGGTTCATCTTCCAACAGTTTAACCTCATCCCCACGCTGACCACGGTCGAGAATGTCAGCGTGCCACTGCTCCTCGCCGGCGTGAAACGAGCCGAGGCCGAAACCCGCGCCGCGGACATGCTCAAGGAAGTCGGCCTCGCCGAGAAACTGCGGAAGCGCCCCGGCGATCTCTCCGGCGGCCAGCAGCAGCGCGTGGCCATTGCCCGGGCCTTGGTGCATCAGCCGCGGCTGATCATCTGCGACGAACCCACGAGCGCGCTCGATTCGACGACCGGCCACCACATCATGGAACTGCTCGCCGGCGCGGCGCGGGCGCCCGGACGTTGTGTCGTGATCGTCACGCACGACAACCGGACTTACGGCTTCGCCGACCGCATCACCGAGATGGAAGACGGGCGGGTGAAGCAGGTCTACGCCGGGCCCGAACTCAAATCCTTCATCCAGACGCACCGTTAACCGCCAACGCCTTCCCCCATGTTGTTCCGCAAAGTCAGCTTCTACCTCGCCCTGATCGGCGTGTTCGCCGCCCTCACCCTGGTTCGCCGCATGCAGCAGCGCCCGCCCCAGCCGGCGCCGGTTTCGCAGCCGGCCCGGTCACCCTACGACGACACCGTGGCGGCCACCGGCATCGTCGAGGCCCGCCGCGAGAACGTGAAGCTCGCGTCGCCGAAGGCGGGGCTGGTGACGCGGGTGTTCGTGAAGGTCGGCGACCGCGTGAAAGCCAAGGCGCCGCTGTTCCAGCTCGATGACCGGGAAGCGCAGGCCCGGGTGATCTCGCTGACGGCCCAGGTGGAGTCCGCGCGCGCCGCCCTGGCCGCGCAGGAGGTCGAGCTCGCCGACGGCACCGACCAGCTCGAACGATTCCAGAAGCTGGAGCAACAGAAGGTGGCGACCGAGGACGAGCTGAAGCGGCGCTGGTTCGCGGTGGAGAACGCCAAGGCCCGCCTGCTGGCCACGAAGGCCCAGATCGCCGCCGTGCAAAGCCAGTTGGAACAGGCCCGCACCGAACTTTCCGTGCTGACCGTGCACGCCCCGCGGGATGGCGAACTGCTCCAGGTCAACGTGCGCGAGGGCGAATTTGCGCCTGCCGCGGTCATGGCCGAGCCGCTGATGCTGCTGGGAGACGTGGAGACGCTCCAAGTCCGGGCCGAGGTGGACGAGCAGAACGCGGTGCTGGTGGAAGCCAACAAGCCGGCCCGCGGCTCGCTCAAGGGCCACGCCGACCTCACGGTGAACCTCCGCTTCGTGCGGGTGGAGCCGTTCGTCATCCCGAAGCGCAGCCTCACCGGCGACAGCCTCGAACGGGTGGACACCCGAGTGCTGCAGCTCATCTACGAATTCGACCGCCCCACCTTCCCGATCTACGTCGGCCAGCAGGTGGACGTCTTCATTGAACGCACCGCCCGCGGAACCGCACCCGTCGCCGCCGCCCGCTGAATCCTTTCCCCTCCCATGCCCATGAAAACCTTCACCGCCCTCGTCGTCGCCGCCAGCCTGCTGGCCGCCGCCCACGCCGACACCAATTCTTGGCCCACAGCCCCGCTCACGCTGGCCGACGCCATCGAGACCGCCCTGCGCCAGAGCCCGGCCCTGCTCAAGGGCAAGCAGGATGTTGAGGAAGCCTACGGGCTCGCGCTGCAACTGCGTTCGGCCGCCCGGCCCAAGCTGGGCGCGGGTGGCAATGCCCGGCGTCTCGATGAAAACGGCATCGAACAGGCCAACCTCGGCCCGGCCACCGTCCAGTTCCAGAACGAGACCCAGTGGGGCGCCAACGTCGAGGTGAGCCAACCGCTGTTCACCGCCGGCAAGATCACTTCCTCCCTCCGCACCGCCAAGCTGACCACCGAGGCGGCATTGGCCCAATATCAGGCGCTCGTCGCCGACACCCTCGTGGAAATCCGGGTCGCCTACGACGACGTCCTCCTTGCGGCGGAACTGATCAAGACCCAGGAAGCCTCGGTGGACCTGCTGGGCCGCGAACTGGAGGACCAGAAACGGCGCTTCGAGGCCGGCACTGCGCCGCGTTTCAACGTGCTGCGGGCCGAGGTCGAACTCGCCAATGCCAAACCCCGGCTCATCAAGGCGCGCAACGCGCTCCGCATCGGCAAGAACCGGCTCGCCACGTTGCTCGGCTGGAACATCCCGACGGACGCCGGCGGGGATCTGCCGCTGCAACTGGCCGACACGTTGCAGGCGGAGCCCTTCGCCGTGGACTTGTCCGCCGCCCTCCTGAAGGCCCTGGAACGCCGGCCGGAACTCGCTGCGTTGCGCACGCAGGAAAAGATCCGTGCCGAGGACATCCGCCGGGCCAAGGCGGACTATTATCCGCAACTCTCGGCGAGCGCCGGTTGGCGGTGGCAGAACAAGACCTTCACGGGTCGCGTCTCCGATTACGTGGACGGCTGGGTCGTCGGCGGCCAGGCCGACTGGAGCATCTGGGACTTCGGCCTGACGCAGGGGAAGGTCGATTCCGCCAAGGCCCGCCGCGAGAAGGCCCGCCTCGAAGTGGATGACACCGGCCGGAAGATCGAACTCGAAGTCCGGACGACCCATTCGACCTTCCTGGAGGCCAAGGACGTGCTGGAATCCCAGCAGAAGGTAATCGAACAGGCCGAGGAAGCCCTGCGGCTTGCCCGCGCCCGAACCGACGCCGGCAGCGGCACCCAGCTCGACGTCCTGTCCGCGCAGACCGCATTGACCGAGGCGCGAACCACCTTTTCGCAGGCCCTGCGGGACTATGCCGTCGCCCGGGCCCGCCTCGAACGCGCGATGGGCGAAGGGGCGGTCCTGAGCCGCAAGTAACCAAGCGTCGACGTCAATGCCCGGCCCAGGCGGCACCCAGTTCGGCGCGGCGCCTGGGAATACCCGGGCAGGGGGCCCCATGCGCCGGCTTGCCTCGGAAGCGGCGACGGCGGCACCTTCCGGCCAGTGAATCGCATCGTTCAACGCTTTGCCGACCTGCGCGCCCGGGGACAGAAGGGTTTGGTCATCTACATTGGGGCCGGAGATCCGGACTTGGAGGCGACCCGTCAGTTGGCGCTCGGATTCGACCGGGCCGGCGTGGATGTGCTGGAGTTGGGCGTTCCGTTCAGCGATCCGCTGGCCGACGGCATCGTGAACCAGCTGGCCGCCCAGCGTGGCCTCGAAAGCGGCACGACGCCGGAACGCCTATTCGCGACGGTGCGGTCGATCCGCCAGGATTCGCAGATCCCGCTGGTGTTCTATGTCTACTTCAACCTGCTCCATCGCGTCGGCGTCGAGCAGTTCATCCAGTCGGCGGCCGCCGCCGGGGTGGACGGGCTCCTGGTGCTCGACCTGCCACCAGAGGAATCTGAGAATTACGAGAGCCTGATGCACCGCGCCGGGTTGTGCCCGATCTACCTGATCGCCCCGACGACGCCCGAGGAACGCATCGCGGTGATCGCCCCGCGGGCCCGTGGCTTCATCTACTACGTCAGCCGCGAAGGCGTCACCGGCATGCAGTCGCAGGTCAGCACCACCATCGGCGAGATGACCGCCAAGATTCGCGCGCACAGCCCGCTGCCGATTGCCGTCGGTTTTGGCATCTCGAATCCCGAACAGGCCCGCCAGGTCGCGGCCCACGCCGAGGCGATCGTAGTCGGCAGCGCAGTGGTGAACCGTATCGCCGAACTGGGCCGCAGCCCGGAACTGGTGCCCCGGGTGGCCGGTTTCGTCGGCGAACTGGCCGCCGCCGTCCGGTCGGCCTAACCCCTCTCCAACTGCCCGCTCCGTCACACCCATGAAAAAGACATCGATGGTTGCGGTCCTCGCCTGCTGCGGCGGATTGCTGACGGGCTGCCAAACTGCCTCCCACGCCCCGGCTACACCGGCGGCGGCCGGGACCGCGAAAACTGGCCACGGCCATGAATCGGTCGCGGGCATCTCCGCCGACGCGGCTCTGGCCCGGCTCAAGGCCGGGAACGAACGGTTCCGGGGCGAACACCTGAAGCATCCCGACCAAGGGCTGGTGCGGGTGCATGAACTGGAAGCGGGCCAGCATCCCTACGCGATCATCGTGAGTTGCTCCGATTCGCGGGTCCCGCCCGAGATCGTCTTCGACGAGGGGCTCGGCGACCTCTTTGTGGTCCGCGAGGCAGGGCACGTCGCCGATGCCGCCACGCTGGGCAGCGTGGAGTATGCGGTGGAACATCTCCACGCGCACCTCGTCGTGGTGCTGGGCCACGAACATTGCGGTGCCGTGGCCGCGGCCTCGGAAGTCATCACCAAGAACGCCAGGCCGGAAGGCCACATCGTCAACCTCGTGGACGCCATCCGGCCGGCAGTCGAGCGGGCGAAATCCGGGCCGGGCGACCTCTTGTCCCGGGCGGTTCGGGCCAACGTCGATCTCGTCACCGAAACCCTGCGTGGTTCCCACCCGATCCTCTTCGACCATCTGGCCGAAGGCTCGGTGAAGGTGGTCGGGGGCGTTTATGACCTGCACACCGGCGCCATCGAGTGGCGCTGAGCCTTCAGTTTTTCCAATGAAACCAACGAGCAACAAGTCGGACCGTTACGTGATCATCATGGCCGGAGGACGCGGGGAGCGTTTCTGGCCGGTCAGCCGCGAGGCGACCCCCAAGCAGCTCATCACGCTCCTGGGCAAACGCTCCTTCCTCCAGCAGGCGGTGGACCGCGTGCTCCCGCTGGTGCCCCTGCGGAACATCCTGATCATCACCAATGCGGTGCAGGCACCGACGGTCCGGAAGCAACTGCCCAAGCTGCCCAAGGAAAACGTCATCGCCGAACCGGTAGGCCGCGACACCTGCGCGGCCGTCACCCTCGGCGCGGCCATCGTGGGCGCCCGCTCCACCAAGGCGGTGATGGCGGTCCTGCCGGCCGACCATGTCATCCCCAATCCCAAGAAGTTTCAGCAGGTGCTGGGTGATGCCTTCGACCTTGCCGGCCGCGGGCAGGTGATTGTCACCATCGGCATCCAGCCTTCCGGTCCGGAGACCGGCTACGGCTACATCCGGCATGACCTCAAGGAACTGCCGGCGCCGGCGGGCGTGAAGCGTTACGCGACCAAGTTCTACAAGTCGGAGCAGTTCGTGGAGAAGCCGCCGCTGGAGAAGGCCATCGAGTATGTTGCGGCCGGCAACTACCGGTGGAACGCCGGCATGTTTGTCTGGTCGTTCGTCACCGTGACCAACGGCCTGGAAAAACACGCCCCGGAGATGAACGCGGCCTGCCAGCGCTGGTTCGCCGCCGCGGCCAAGAGCCCGGCCGCGCTGAACCGCGTGCTCGCCCGGGAATATCCCGACATCCACAAGATCAGTGTCGACTTCGCCCTCATGGAGAAGGCGCAGAACGTCGTCGTCGCGGACGGTTCGTTTGAATGGGACGACTTGGGCGCCTGGCCGGCCCTGGCCCGGCACGTGAAGCAAGATGCGGAGGGCAATGCCGCCGTCGGCCAGCTGGTCCATGTCGATTCCGCCCGGAATGTCGTTTACGACGCCCGCACCCGGAACCGCGCCCCGATCACGCTCGTCGGCGTCAAGGACAGCATCATCGTGTTGGCCGACGATTCCACGCTCATCGCCGCCAAGGGCGAGGCTCAGAAGATCAAGGAGCTGGTCAAGAAACTGGCCGGAGACTCGAAGCTGAAACGGTTGGTCTGACAAATGATGGGACCGGCGGCGCCCGAAACGCGCCGGGTTTCCACGAGGCAATGCCCGGGAGTGGCCGAGCGCTCCCGGCGCTTCATTCTTCGCCGTCATCGTCCTCGTAGCCATGCTTTAGGCGCGACAGGTGGGCGCGCTTCTTCTCGACCTTGCGGACGTGTTTCGTCTCGTCGGTCCGGACCTCCGCGCGTTCCTTCTGGAGCTTGAGGAAACTCTGGTAACGCTCGGTCGCGAGCCCGCCCGCGGCGACGGCCTGCTTGACCGCGCAGTCCGCCTCGTGGGCATGGGTGCAATTCCGGTAGTGGCAGCCGCCGGCCAGTTCGGCGATGTCGGCGAAGGTCTCGCGCAGTCCTTCCTCGACATGCCACAGGTGGAATTCGCGCATGCCCGGCGTGTCGATCACCAGGGTGCCGTTGGGCAGCGGGATGATTTCGCGCCAGGTCGTCGTGTGCCGTCCCTTCCCGTCTTTTTCCCGGACTTCAAGGGTGTCCTGGAGCGCCTCGCCGTAGAGACGGTTGATCAGGCTGGACTTGCCGACGCCGGAAGTGCCGACAAAACACACCGTCTCCCGCGGCCGGAGCAGCTCCCGCAACGGTCCGAGGCCCTTCCGGGTCTTCGCGCTCATCACCAAGGTCAGACAGTTGCCGGCCGCGGCCTGCGCCTGCCCAAGCAACGTTTCGCGGTCGGCGCACAAATCCGCCTTGTTGAGGAGCACCACCGGCCGCGCGCCGCCCTCGTGGACCATCACGAGGAAGCGTTCGAGCCGACGGACGTTGAAGGACGGGTCGAGTGCCTGGACGACAAAGACCACGTCGAGGTTGGCTGCGACCACCTGTTCCTCCGCCTCGCGGCCGGTGACCTTGCGGGCCAGCTTTGAGCGCCGCGGCAGCACAGCCTCGATGACAGCCTTGCGTTCGCCCGCCACGTGGCTCATGGCCACCCAGTCGCCGACTTTCGGCAACTCGGCGTGCGACGAGCTCCGGTGCAGCAGGCGACCGGGAATGATGCCCATACGGTCCCCGTCCGCGCCGACCACCGTCACCGAATGTTTGTCCTCGCTCACCACCCGGCCCGCGACGAACTCCGGCCGGTTCAAGGCGGCCAGCGCGTCCGCGAAATACGGACACCAGCCGAGGGTGGTGAGATCCATTGAATTGATGGCGGAGGGTGGCTTAACCGGGGACGCGCCAGCAAGCGCCTGCCGTCATTCCGACCGCCCGATGTCCTGCGACAATTCGAGCCGGCGGACGAAGTCCCGGCCCCGGATCCATTCGGCGTGGCCGTCGCAAAAAACCCCGTTGTAGCCGTCGGCGCCGTGGTTGTCCCACTTGTCCGGATAGTCGTGGCGCGCCGGCGGGCTGAGCGGGCGGTTGCCGGGACCGAAGCTGGGACCTTCGTCCGCATCGACAAACAGCCAGATCGCCGAAGGTCCGGGAACAGTGCCGCGGAAGCCGAACGGAATGTTCCGATGGACGTAGGTCAGGACGTTGTCGGCGGTCTTGGCCACGTGGGACGGACTGGTTGGATCCACGGCGCCCATGAAACCGTAGAGCTCATAGCTATAGCCATTGGTGGCCCACTTCGCGCGGGCGACGTCCTGCAAGTCGGTGAGGGCGAACCGGCCAAGGGACGCGTCATACGCGCCGTTGGTGCGGACCCGATTCTGGGTGTTGGGACAGATGAAGGAACGCACGGCCGGCACATAATTCGGATACATCCAGTTCAGGTTGTCGTCCGAGTAGTTCGTCGCCCCGGTGAAACGCCGTTTCGGGTCGTCATCCGAATACATCAGGCAGCCGAGACCCATCTGCTTCACGTTGTTCAGGCATTGGATACGCAGGGCGCGCTCCTTCGCCTTGGCCAACGCCGGCAGGATCATGCCGGCCAGGATGGCGATGATCGCGATGACCACCAGGAGTTCGATCAGGGTGAAGCCAGCCGCCCGGCCGCGGCGGAACTGGGGCCGGAACAACGGAGAATCGAGACGGTCAGTTGACATTGCCTGCGGTGGGATGGAGCCTGACCCAGCTTCCGGGGCTTGGCCTCGCGCCAAGCTCGCGGGAGCTCTCCTTCTCCGCAAGTTCAAGCCATGATCACGAAACACCCTCGACTCCTCCCCGTCGCCGTCGGCACCGCCGCTCTCCTGGCCTTGCCGGCATTGGGCCAAAGCACCCTGTTCAGCGACAACTTCGACACCGACACCACGGCCAACTGGACCGTCCGGGAAGGGTCTGCTTCCGGGACACCCGACTTCGGCGTCGTCTTCAATTACGACTACGCCCAGAAGGGCATTCCGGCGGCGCCGAACAGCACCGGCGGCTCGACCCGGGGCGTGTGGCTGACCGTGAACAAGGATGACACCGCCGACCAAGCGGCAGTCAGCATCTTTCCTACCGGCCAGAGTTTCTCGGGCAACTACGCTTTGCGGTTCGACATGTGGCTCGGCTACAACGGTCCGGCCTACGGCGGCAGCGGCTCCACGGAATTTGCGACCTTCGGCCTGAACCATTCCGGCGACCTTCCCCAATGGTCGCTCGCCCCGGACAGCGACGGCGGCCTCTTTTTTGCCGTCACCGGTGAGGGCGGCGCGGCCCGTGACTGGCGCGCCTATGTCGGCTCGCCCGGCGGTGCGCCGCTGGAACTCCAGGCTTCGGCCGGCGGCTTCCTCGATCGCGACGGCAGCGGCTCGGTCGAGAATGAGGCGATCAGCTCCAGCAGCGCGACCAGTCCGCTGCGCTTCATGTTTTCCGCCCCGCCATTCGGCACCCCGGAGGTGCCGGGCAATCGCTGGGTCCAGGGCGAAGTCCGCCAGCAGGACGGCAAGGTGACTTGGTCGCTGAACGGTTACGTCATTGCCCAGCGCGATTACGATGCGCTGTCCGCCGCCGGCAACATCAGCCTCGGCAACATGGACATCTTTGCGTCGATCGCGGACCCGAAGGCGGACAATTTCGTGATCTTCGACAATGTGCGGGTGGTGAACTTGGATATCGCCGGGGTCGCCTTGCCGCAGGTCAACGTGGAGTCCACGGACCCCGCAGCCTCCGAGCCGTCCGATCCGTCCGTCTTCACGATCACTCGCACCGGCTCGACCGCCGCTGCGCTGGAGGTTCCGTTCTTCCTCTACGGCACCGCCACCCCAGGCAAGGACTACGCCACCAACAACCTGACGGGCAGCGGCACGAACTTCGTCGCCACCATCCCGGCCGGCGCCGCCTCCGTCACGATCACGCTCAACACGTTGAACGACCAGTTGGGTGAGGACGAGGAGTCCATCCGGTTGGCGCTGATCAGCACCCCGGGCACCTACGAAGTCGGCCCCGGCATGATCGGCCAGGCCGCGCTCGCCAACGTGGGCGGCGGCACGGCGATCGACCTTTCCGTGGTCAAGGCCCACGCCTACGAGCGCGACGCCGAGGACGTTGCCACCTACCGCCTGACCCGCGCGGGCGACTCCACGGCGGATTTGCCGGTGACCGTTGCCTATGGCGGCACCGCCACCGCGGCCGATTTCGACGGCGGCGTGACCACCGTCGTCATTCCCGCCGGTTCCGCCACCGTGGACGTCGCGCTGGCCCCGAAGGACGATTCGGCCGTGGAGGGCGCCGAAACCATCATTGTCGAGGTGAAACCCGGGGCCGGTTATGTCCTGGGTGCGGTCACGACCGGCACCATCACGCTGCGCGATGACGAAGGCCCGACCACCGCCCCGATCTTTGCCGATAACTTCGACGCCGACTCCGCCGCCAACTGGCAGGTTATCTTCGGCGCGGCCAATAATATCGAGGATTACGACGCCCTGTTCGCCTACGACTACAGCGCCGACAACATCCCTGCCGCACCGCATTCCTCGGGCACGACCAAGGGCCTGAAGGTGACCGTGAACAAGAAGGAAGCCACGGGCACCGGCGCCGCCGCGGTCAACGTCTACGCCAAGGGTCAGAACTTCGCCGGCAACTACGCCGTCCGCTTCGATCTCTGGATCAATGTGGACCTCACCGCCGCCGGCACCACCGAGCACGCACTCATGGGGGTGAACCACAGCGGTTCCCGCACCAACCGCGCCAGCTACCCCGGCGGCGATGGCCTCTGGTTTGCCGCCGGCACCGATGGCAGCACCAGCGCGCTCTACCGCCACTATGTCGGCAGCTCCACGGCCAATCCGACCTCGGAGACCATCGGCGAGACCGCCTTCACCTCCTTCTTCAGCGCCCCGCCCTTCCTGGCTCCCGGCGCAGTTTCCGGCCACTGGGTGGACGGTGAGATTACCCAGATCGACGGGGTCGTGACACTCAAGTTCAACGGCGTCCCGATCTTCACCAAGACCAACGCCACCGCCTTCACCGGCGGCACCCTGATGCTCGGCCATGCGGACCTGTTCAACAGCATCGGTTCGCCCAGCAACTTCAGCGTCTTTGACAACGTCCGGGTCTATCAGCTCTCGGAACCGGTCCAGCCGATCGCCATCCAACCGGTGACGCTCGACGGTAATGACGTGGTCGTGACCTGGACCGGCGGCGCCGGCACGTTTGAAGTGCAGGGCAAGCTCAGCCTCAACGACCCGACCTGGCTCGTCCTCAAGACCACCACGGAACGCTCCGTCCGCATTCCCGTCACCGTGCCGATGTCATTCCTGCGGATCACCGATGGCTCAACGAAGACGGTGAAACTCTTCAAGGCCACCCTGAACGCCGCGCAGGAAGTCGCCACGCCGGCGGTCAATTCGCCCGCCACGGGCTCCGGCCTGCTGTTCCTCGACGGCACCACGGCCACTTACCTGATCGGGTATCAGGATCTCGTGGGTGGCCTCACCGCCTCCCATTTGCACGGCCCGGCCGCCCCGGGCGCGAATGCCGGCGTCAAGCTGGGCTTCGTGGTTGTCACCGGCACCAAGGAAGGTGTCATCAACGGTCAGGGCACGCTGGATGCCGCGACAATTTCGGCCTTGGAGTCCGGCAACACTTACTTCAATCTCCACACATCCACCTACGGCGGCGGCGAGATTCGCGGCCAAGTCCTTTTGGTGCCTTGATTTGAAGATTTTGCCCGTGAGTGCGGGCATACTGGCGGGCTCGGGCGGTGCAAGCGTGTGTCACCCCCAAGCCCGCTTTTATTTTTCCGGGGACGGTCGGAACTCGTCGGCGCGCCGTTCCACGGTCGGTCGGCGGAGGGTCACGACCGCGTCGCGCAGTTCCTTCGCCAACGCCTTGCGGTCCGTTCCGGCGCTGCGGGCGGCGCCGAACGCCACCCGCGCCCCGAGCCATGTGCGCCCGAGCAGGTTCACGAAATGGGGTCCGAAAGTCATGGTTCCCCAGTAAGCCACATCCTGCGCGACCGAACCTTCGCTCACTGAATAGTCCAAACCGACCGGCGCCACGGCCCAACCGGCCTCGACAGCCGGGGCGAGCAAGGACGGCCGGAACGGCAGCACGTCGTCCCCGCCGGAACTCGTGCCTTCCAAAAACACCACCACCGGCACGCCCGCCTTGATAACCGGATCAAACTGCTTCACGACGTCGAGCAGGTCACCCTTGCGCTCGCGCTGGAGGTAAATCGTCCCGGCGCATTGGGTGAGCCAACCCACGATGGGCCAGTTGCGCACCTCCGCCTTGGACACAAACACCATCGGGGTGACCGCGACCAGGGCCACGATATCGAGGTAACCCAGGTGGTTGGCGCAGAGGATTTGCGCGGCTGGGACGCTACCCTCCGAATCCACCTTCATCCGGAGCACCCGCGCCAGCCGTCGGGCGTGCCGGTGGGACCACTCGGCCCGCCGACGGTAATCCCGCCGGCCCAGACGCCGTTCGACGGGACGGACCTGGCGCCAGAAGTCCCAGAGCGTGCTCACGCAAAACCAAAGAAACTGGAAGAAACGTCCCGTCACCCGGAACGGCTGCTGCATCATGCCGCGATTTTACGCGGCGGACCGGGCCGCGGGAAGCTTCCGCGGTTCGGGCGGAATTTCTCCCTGCTTTCAGGGAGTGAAGGTCCGCTTGCGTCGGCCGCCCGGCGGTCGGCACACTCGCCTGACTTACATGGCTAGTTCTCCTGCTCCGCTTCGCACCTACAAGGCCGACCAGCTCAACGTCGAGGTCTTTGCCAGCAACGACGACCTCTCGGCCAACGTCGCCCACCGCGTCCGCGACCTCCTCGTCGCCACCATCGCCCGGCAGGGCTCCGCCGCGGCGATCCTGGCCACCGGCAATTCGCAGATCCGATTCCTGAAGCAGCTCGTCGCGCTCGGCGGCGTCGACTGGTCCAAGGTCACGCTGTTCCACATGGACGAATACCTCGGCGTGCCGGCGGATCACCCGGCCTGTTTCCGCCGCTACATGAAGGAACGCGTCGCCAGCCTCGTGAATCCGCGCGAGTTCCATTACCTCGCCGGCGACGCTGACCTGCCGCTCGACGAATGCGCCCGCTACACGGCGCTGCTCCAGGCCCAGCCCATCGACCTGTGCTGCATGGGCGTCGGCGAAAACGGCCACATCGCCTTCAACGATCCCCCGGTCGCCCGCTTCGACGACCCGCACTGGGTCAAGCTCGTGAAGCTCGACGACGCCTGCAAGATGCAGCAGGTCAAGGAAGGCCACTTCCCCAGCCTTGAAGCCGTCCCGCCCTACGCCCTCACCCTCACCGTGCCCGCCCTGGTCGCCGCGAAGACCGTCCTCTGCCTCGCCCCGGAAAAGCGCAAGGCAGTGCCCATCAAAAACCTGCTCGAAGGCCCCATCGCGACGAGCTGCCCGGCCTCCATCCTGCGCCGGCAACCGCACGCCACGTTGCTCCTCGACCTCGATTCCTCGAGCCTGCTGAAGGCCTGAACCGGATTCCCCCACGCCCGCCAGCCCCATGCGCATTCTCGCCCTCGACCACGGCACCGTTCGGATCGGCGTCGCCCTCAGCGACGAAATGAAGATGTTCGCGCAGCCGCTGGAATACATCCCGGCGGAGCCGTTCACCGAGGTCGTCGCCCGGGTGAAGACGCTTATCCGCGAGAATGAGGTCGAGCTGATCGTCGTCGGCCTGCCCCGCAACATGGACGGCAGCTACGGGCCCGCGGCGCAGCGGGTCCGGGAGTTCGTGATCGCGCTCAAGGAGGCGGTGCCCATGCCCATCCGAACTTGGGATGAACGGCTCACCTCCGTGACCGCCAACCGGCTGCTCAGCGAGGGCAACGTCCGCGGGCAGGACCGCAAGGAGAAGGTGGACAAGGTCGCCGCCGCCGTGCTGCTCCAGAGCTACCTTGATTCGGCAGCGCTCGGGTGAAGCCCGAACCCGCCAACCCGGCCTCGGAAGAACGCCTTGCCCCCGGCCACGTCCGCCTCCGCGTCACGGTCGCGTTCGACGGCACGAACTACTTCGGCTGGCAATGGCAGCCAGCCGACATCTCGGTCCAACAAAAGGTCGAGGAAGCCCTCGCCCGGATTTTCCCGAGCAAACCGCGCGTGAATGGGTGCAGCCGCACCGACACCGGTGTCCATGCCCAGGCATTGGTCGCCCATTTCGACGTGCCGAAGACCGAGTTCCGCATGCTCCCGCGGAAACTCATCCTCGCAGTCAACGCCTACCTGCCGGACGACATCCGGATCATCGCCGCCGCCCGCGCTAAGGCGGATTTCCACGCCCGTTTTTCCGCCCGCGGGAAGCAATACCGTTACTTCGTCTGGAATCATTCCGCCCACTCGCCCCTGCTCCGCCACCAGAGCTGGCAGGTGGCGCGGCCGCTCGACCTCGCCGCCATGCGCGTGGCCGCCGCACAGTTGGTCGGCCGGCATGACTTCCTCGCCTTCAGCGCCACGCCTGGCTACGAGCGCCGCCACACGGTCCGCCACGTCCGCCGTTGCGAGGTGAAACGCAGCGGCCCGCTGATCACCGTCATCCTCGAGGCCGACGGTTTCCTCTACAAAATGTGCCGGGGCATCGTGGGCACACTCGTGCAGGTCGGGCTCGGCCGGTTCCGGGCCGACCAAGTGCTGCCCATGCTGGCCAGCCGCGACCGCTGCCTCGCCGGCATGACCGCGCCGGCGCAGGGCCTGGTGCTGTGGAAGGTGTTCTACGGTGGCCCGCCCCGCGATCCGCGGACGCCGCCGGAAGCCGAGGCATTGAACGGCTAGTGCCGACTCCCGCCATGCACGTCGTCCTCCTCGAGCCCGAAATCCCGCCCAACACCGGCAACGTCGCCCGGCTCTGCGCGGCCACCCGCTCGACGCTTCACCTGATCGAGCCGTTTGGGTTCCAGCTCACCGACCGCGACCTCAAACGCGCCGGCATGGACTACTGGCAGCACGTCACCTGGCACCGCTGGCCCAGTTGGACCGCCTTCCGCGAGTCGCTGCCGGCCGGGGCGAAGCTGTGGTTCATCGAATCCGACGGCCCGCGCAACTACATCGACGCTGCCTTCGACCGCGACGATTACCTGATCTTCGGTCGGGAGACGAAGGGCCTGCCAAAGCTGCTGCTGGAGGAAAACCGTGACGCCTGGCTCAACATCCCGATGCTGAATCCGGAAGCTCGCTCCCTGAATCTCTCGAACTGCGTCGCCATCGTGCTCTTCGAGGCGCTTCGTCAGACCGGCTTCGGCGGCGCCACTCCCCCCGAGGTCCGGACCGCCTTGGGCGGCGGCCAATAGCCGGCGACTTGGTCCAATTCCGCCACCGAGCGTTTCAGCAGCCGGCTGGCCCGGGCGGCCAGCGCCCGCTGCAACGGAGCCAGGCTGGTCCGTTTCGGATGCTCCCCGAGCAGTTCCGCCACGCTCGCCGCCCACACGTCCGCGTCGTTGAAGTTGCCCAAGTGGGATTGGAACGCCCGCAGGCGTTCGAGATACGTGGACCCGTCCAGCCCCAGTTGCGGCGCCAGAAATTCAACCTGGTAACGGAACGCCTTGAAGGCCACGCGGACGGCGTGAACGGTCGCCGGCTCGCTCGGCTGCACGCGCCGCCGCAAGGTCCTGACCCGGGCAAACGATCGGTTCACGACTTGAATGAGCCGCCGGGCATCCCTCGTGCGGCTTGCCGAGACTTTGCCCCGGGTGCGGACCGCCTTGGCCAAGGCCCGCACCTCGCCGGCCAGCCGGCGGGCGGGAAAATCTTCCAGCTTGTCCGCCACCCGCCGCCGCTGCCGGCGGGCTCGTCGGCGCAGCTCCCGTTCCAACCAGGAGCGGTCGGCCAGTTTCGGCTTCCACGCCTTGAGCAACTCCCGCTGAACCTGCAGGTCGCGCAGCTTCGAGAGGGCCGAGAGCAGCTTCTTGACGGGCGGCCCGATCGGTCCCGCCTCGGGATCCAATCCAATGCCGGCCAGCAATTCCCGCTCGGCCAGCAATCGGCGCGCCTCCACCCGCAGGGCGTGGACGGCCGCTTCCGAGGGTTTGGTCCGGCATTTGCGCCAACGCCGCAGGAAGGACTTCCAAGCGCCCTCGAGTTCCTGGGCCAGAAACGGGTGGACCGTATTTGCCGGCAGGACCGGTCGCGAGGTGGTGGCGCGTTTCATGGAAGACCGGCCTGAACGATGCCGCCACGGTTGCGTGTCAGGCAAGTTACGTTCCAGTGGCACCCGTTCCGCTCAGCGCAGGTAGATCGGATTCGAGTAAATCCACGGCCGCCATTCGCCGCCTACTTCCAGCCAGGCCTCGATGCGATAGACACCAGCCGCAGCCGCCGGGTGGACGAGTTCCGTCCCGAGCGTGCGCGCGACCTCCCGGCCGCCGCATAGCAACCGCAGCATGCCCGGCACCGGTGACTTGGCCCGCAACGTCTGCCCCGCCTGCCACTTCAATTCGTCGCCCATGAAGCCGCCTTCCGCCGCGTAGCTGAAGCCCGTCGGATCCGCCATCCAGTCGTGGCTCACGTAAGCGTGCCCGGCCTTCACCGCCGTGCGCAGGGCCGCCTCGGTCAATTCCGGTGCGAAGACGTGGGTGCAGACGCACAGCAAGGCCCGGTGATACGGATCAAAATCCAGGCGCACCGCGATCTCGCCCGGATTCCGCCCCTTCGTCAGCCGCCGGATCGAGGGCCGCAGGTTCGACGAGACCGTCCGCATTTGCTCGTCCTTGTCCACGATGGTGCCGACCAGCACGTTGTCCTCGTCCACCACCTTCACGATCATCACCTGGTTGTGGTGGCAATCGTTGGCACCGACTCCGGTCAGCCGCCGGGTCTTCGTCTCCGTGTCCCATTTGTCGAGGTAGGTGTCGGCGTAGCGCACCTGTCCCGCGAGCATCTCGGCCGGATACAACCGGATGAGGTCATGCAACTCGGCCACCTCACGTTGATCGGTGAGCCGCATCGCAAGCTGGAGCAGGCCGGGCAAATCCCGCTTGGCGTCGTAATGCCGATTGTAGATCTCCAGCCCAGTCAGGCCCTCCATGGAATGGTCCGGTCGCTCCTCGATGTGCGAGAGGAACGCCAAGCCGTCACCGCCAGTAACCAGTTTCGCGAGCTCCGTCGCGGGCGCTTCCATCTTCTCGAAGACGCTGGCCATCGGCGAGATCAGGAAGCCGCGCGCCTCCGATCCGGGCACGAACAGCACGCCGTTCGTAAGGAACCGCCACGAGTCCATGAAGTCGCGCGGCGGGCGGAAATGGTCGCTCAGGAAGATGGCGTTCACGCCCACCTGGACCGCGCCGGCCAGCATCTCGGGGCGCGTGCCGCCGGTGTGCGTGGAGTCCTCGGCGTGCGCGTGGAAATTGCAGCGGAAGTCCGTCCACCCCGGTCGCGCCGGCGGCAGCTGAACCCGTTGCTTCGCCAACGCCTCGACCGAGGCATGGGCCGCGGCGAGATTTTCCCGCTTTAGCCGCTGCGTAGGCGAAAACTTCGGCGCCGGCGCCTCCTCGGCGAAAAGCCGTCCGGCAATTCCCAGCAGAACACCCATGTGAAGCCAGCGGAGCATGACGGCGAGACCCTGTGTTCCCGCCGGGACCACGTCACGCCAACTCTCGCGCACCCGCCAAATTGGGCCCGCCCACCCACAGGCTTTCCGGGTGCCACCACCATTTCGCCCCGCTTGACATTCGGCCGGCCACCTCTCGCGCTGCCTTCGTCCCGAAACCCGAAAGATTTCAGCCCCGAGGACGCAGCCAAGCGTGGTCCGCCAATGGCCAAATGCGGCCCAGCGGCCGCCGCCGGCCCGGACGAGGTTAAGCGTGGTTCGCCCTCGGAACCGATCGTCGAAATCTCCGTTCTCCCCAGCCATGAAAGCGCATTCCTCCCCTGGCCTCGCGGGCGCCCTCGCCCTGGCCCTGGCCTCCGCGTTCATCCTGCGCGCCGACGTCCTCCTCGAAACCAATACCGCCGTCGAACCGGGTGATACCACCTTGGACGGCCAGCGAGTAGTCGTCTCCGGCGCGACCCTTACCCTCGCCGGTCCGCACACGTTCGCCGGCCTGGTGCTGTCCAACAACGCGGTCGTTACCCACGTCGCCGCGCCGGCTGGCAACCCCGACCACGCAGTTCGCCTCACCGTAACCGGCGACGTCCTGGTGGACGCCTCGTCGCGGATCGACGCCACGGGGCGCGGCTACGCCGAGGTCGGTTCACCGGGCTTCGGTGGCAACGGCAACTATGCCGGCGGTGGCGGCGGACATGGCGGCCGGGGATATCGCAGCGGCGGCAATCCGCTCAACTCGGGCGGCGCCGCCTTCGGTGCGGTGTTGGCTCCTGATTCATGCGGTGGTCCTGGCGGCAACGGCGACAGCACCGAGTCGCCGACGCCGGGTGGGGGGCTGATCCATCTGGAAGTTGGCGGCGAGCTCCTGATCGCCGGCACGATCCGCGCGGACGGTTCGGGGGCGTGGATCAACAACCAGGGCGGCGCCGCCGGGGGCTCGGTCTATCTCCGGGCCGGCACGGTGAAGGGGGCGGGCATCATCTCCGCCAACGGCGGCGCCGGCGAATGGGTGGACGGCGGCGGCGGCGCCGGTGGTCGCGTTGCGCTGTTCTTCGGAACCAACGAATTCACCGGCACCATTACCGCCAACGGCGCGGGTGGCGCCGGTATCGGTGGGGCCGGAACCATCTACCTCAAGCCCACGACGACGACACTGGGCGAAGTGCGGATCCAGAATGGTTTGCCCGGCGAGTGGACGCCAGTGACGTCACCGAACCCGTTCAACCTCGTCGTCGGCGCCAACGCGGTCGTGTATCCGCCACAGCCCCTGTCGTTGGGCGAACTCACGGTCAAGGGGGGAGGCACGCTCATACAGGCCAGTGGCACCACGAACTTGGCGGTCACGACGTCCGGCAACCTCATCGTCGAGTCTGGCGGCGTGCTGACCGCCGACGGCCGGGGTTACCCGCTCGGCGAAGATCCCGGGCCGGGCGCCGGCGTGCAGGCGTCTTGGGGTGGTTCCGGCGCCGGGCATGGCGGATGGGGCGCCAACAGCGCTACCGGTGCCGCCGGGGGAAGACACTACGGCTCGGTCTTGCAACCCGTCCTCATGGGCAGCCAGAGCGGTCCCAGCGACAGTGGTCCCGGCGCGGCGGGTGGTGGCGCCGTTCGCCTCGAGGTTGCCGGCACGGTGACGGTGAACGGACGGCTCTCCGCGGATGGCGCCGGAGCCCCGGTTAACAACACCGGCGGCGGTTCCGGCGGCAGCATCTGGATTACCGCCCAGGCGATTGCGGGCGAAGGCAGCATCCGCGCCAACGGCGGGCCTGGCGAATGGGTCGACGGCGGCGGCGGCGGCGGCGGACGCATCGCGCTCTACTACGGGCAACTTGAATTTGCGGGTGCGCTGACGGCGGTCGGGGCCGGTGGTTCCGGCATCGGCGGGGCCGGCACGATCTACACCCGGGCACAGTCGGAAGCCCAGGGGCAACTGTTCGTCGGCAACGGCGGCAACGACGGCAACTTCACGGCACTGACTTCGCCCGAAGCTTATCGGGTCGTGCTCGGCGGTCGCGCCAACGCGTATCCGGAGTCGCCGCTGACGCTGGCCAGGCTGGACCTCGTCGGGGCGTCCCGGCTCACCCATCTGAGCGGTCAGACCAACCTGCATGTCACCGTGAACGGCGACGTGTTGATCGCCGCGGATTCCACGCTGAATGCGGACGGCCGCGGTTATCCTCTGGGTGACAATCCCGGACCCGGCACGGGCCAGCGGACTTCGTGGGGTGGTTCCGGTGGTGGGCACGGCGGCTGGGGCGGCACCAGCGCAACCGGCGCCGCGGGCGGACTGGCTTACGGTTCAATTCTGGAACCGGTCCTGATGGGCAGCCAGGGCGGCGCCGGCGACACCGGCCCCGGCACGGCCGGCGGCGGTGCGATCCGGCTGCTTGTCGGCGGGAAACTTTCCGTGCTGGGCCGGCTGTCCGCCGACGGGGCGGGCGGTCCGCCCAACAACTCCGGCGGCGGCGCGGGCGGCAGCATCTGGGTTACCGCCCAGACGATTGCGGGCGACGGCAGCATCCGCGCCCAAGGCGGGCCTGGCGAATGGGTCGACGGCGGCGGCGGCGCCGGCGGACGCATCGCGCTCTACTATTCGACCAATGATTTCCTCGGCACCCTCGCCACTCACGGCGGCCCGGCCCGCCGCGGCGGCGCCGGCACCATTTACCAGCGCAAGCTCGGCAGCGCGTTCGGCCAGTTGCTCATCAGCAACGGGGGCGAATGGGGTAACTACACGCCGCTGACTTCACCGGAGCCGTTCCAAGTCACGCTCGCGGATAAAGCCTACGTGTTCCCGGAAGCGACGCTGACGGTTCAAGACTTGGACATCAGCCCCAACACCATCCTCACCCACCTCGTCGGCCAGGCGAGGGTTGAACTCAACATCCTCAACAACCTGACCGTGGCCGAAGGCGGCAGCCTCGACGTGAATGGCCGCGGCTACCAAGCCGACGGTGATCGCGGTCCGGGCGGCGGCGCCACCGCGGGGCCGGGCGGCACGGGCGGTGGCCACGGTGGCATGGGCGCGACTTCCGTGTGGGGTGGCGTTGGCGGCGGCATCTACGATTCCATCACTGTTCCAGCCGAACACGGCAGCGCGGGCGGCCCCGGAGATGGTGGCGCGGGTGGTTCCGGCGGCGGAGCCATGCGGTTGATCGTCGGTCACACCCTGAGAGCGGATGGCCGGATCACGGCCAACGGGCTGAACGGAACCGCCAATAATTCTGGGGCGGGCGCCGGTGGCAGCATCCACATCAACGCGTCCAAACTCGAAGGCACCGGTGCGATCCTCGCCGATGGTGGCGCCGGCGAATGGGTCGAAGGCGGCGGCGGCGCTGGCGGCCGCATCGCCCTGCAGCTTGGAGCCTCGACGTTTAGCGGATCCCTGTTCGCCCGGGGGATGGGAGCCCGTCCCGGTGGCGCCGGCACGATCTTTACGCGCCTGGGCACCGAAGCCGGCGGCGAACTGGTCCTCGACAATGGCGGCAGCAGCGGCGCGCTTTCGCCGCTCGAAGTTCCGCCGGCAACCCGGCTCGTGCTGAGCGGCGGCACGTTCGTCTATCCGCCGACTCCGCTCTCGGTCGTGAGTTTGCGCCTGAAGCCGGGTGCCACCCTCACTCATCCCAGCGGTCAATCGAACCTCGCCGTGCAGGTGGAACAGGACTTCACCATCGAGTCCGGCGCCGTCGTGTCGGTGGACGGCCGGGGTTATCCCTTCAACGGTGACCCAGGCCCCGGTGCGGGCCTTCAAGTCTCCTGGGGCGGCAGCGGCGCCGGTCACGGCGGCAACGGCGGCGTGAGTGCCAGCGGTGCCAGCGGTGGCGCGTTCAACGGCTCCGCGCTTGAACCCGTTGCGTGGGGCAGCCAGGGCGGCTCCGGCGACGGCGGCGCGGGTGGCGCGGGCGGCGGTGCGATCAAGTTTACCGTGGGTGGCACGCTGGACATCGCGGGCACGCTCACGGCCAACGGCATCAACGGCACGGCCAACAACTCTGGTGGCGGCGCCGGCGGCAGCATCTGGATCAATGCCGGCCGGCTTGCCGGCACGGGCGTGCTCACCGCCAATGGTGGTGCGGGCGAATGGGTGGACGGCGGTGGCGGCAGCGGTGGTCGCATCGCGCTGTATCTGGGCACGAACGACTTCACCGGCACCCTGACCACATACGGTCGTGGTGGTCGCCAGGCCGGGGCCGCGGGAACGATCTATGCCCGGTTCGACACTGAATCCATCGGCCATCTGTTCGTGGACAACGGCGGCACTTGGGGAGCCAACACGCCTTTGACGACGCCCGAGCCGTTCCACCTGACCATCGCCAACCAGGCGCAGGTCATCCCGGCGGAACCGCTCGTCGTCGGCTCGCTCACCCTCGAAACCAACACCGTGCTCACCCATCTCACGGGTCAAAGTGCGATGCAGTTGGTCGCGTTGGGCGACGCCCTCATCAACGGCGCCATCGACGTTTCCGGGCGCGGTTATCCGTGGGGCGAAGACGTTGGTCCCGGCGGCGGCACGCAAAGCAGTTGGAGCGGCAGTGGTGCCGGTCACGGTGGCGCGGGCGGACGGAGCGCGACGCAGGCACCGGGCGGCCCGGCCTACGGTTCGCTTCTCCAACCCACGACGCTCGGCAGCCGTGGCGGCTCCGGTGACGGCGGTCCCGGCGGCGCGGGCGGCGGCGCGGTGCGCCTGATCTCCGGCGGCACGCTGACCGTGAATGGCAGCGTCGTGGCCAACGGCCTCAACGGCACGGCCAACAACTCCGGCGGCGGTTCGGGCGGCAGCATCTTCCTGAGCAGCCAGAGCTTTGCCGGCGTCGGTTCGCTGTCGGCGAATGGCGGCACGGGTGAGTGGGTCGATGGCGGTGGCGGCGGCGGTGGCCGCATCGCGGTTTACCGTTCGCAGAACAGTTTCACCGGCACGCTGAGTGTCGATGGTGCAGGCGGGTCGGCCCGCGGGGAGAATGGCACGATCCATCAGGCCGAAGCGCCCACCGTCATCTGGCTGGCCCCGGCCGAAGGTTGGGTGGATGGCGTGGTGTCGTTGCAGGTCGCCGCGTTGGGCGCTGGCAGCACGCCAGCTTCCATGCAGTTCAGTTACGTTCGGGACGGTGCGGCCACAACGATCGCGACGGTTTCCGGAACCATCACCGCCGAGACCCAGTGGAACACGCTGTCCGTGCCGGACGGCCCTTACGACCTTCAGGTGACCGTGCGCGACAACTCCGGCCGGACGCTGGCGGAGGGCACCCGGCGCGTGCTGGTTAACAATTCGGTCGTCTGGCATCGCGGCACGCTCGCCGACAGCGCGACCTGGGCCGCCGGCAAGGTGCATGTGGTGGACGGTGACTTCGTCGTCACGGGCGATGGCGAGCTGACCATCGAGCCCGGTGCGGTGGTAAAGTTTGTCAGCTGCGGCCGGTTCAGCCTGCAGTCCGGGGCAACGGTCAACGCTATCGGCACCGCGGGCAGCCCAGTCGTGCTGACCTCATTCCTCGACGACACCGCGGGTGGCGACAGCAACCTCGACGGAGCCGAATCTCGCCCTGTTCCGGGCGCGTGGCGGCTGGCGTTACAGGTCGGCTCCGTGCTGGAACAAAACCAGTTCACCGTCCTCCGCTACCACAGCCAGTCGTTCGGCGGCGTGCTGGCCGACAACCAAACGACGTGGACGGGTGACTCGCTGCGGGAGATCACGGAGCCGGTCATCGTGCCCTCCGGTGCGACCCTGATCATCGAGGCCGGCGCGATCCTGAAGTTTGCCCCTGGCGCCGGCATCGACATCAACGACGGCGGCAGCCTGATCGTGAATGGCACGCTGGCGCAGCCGGTGATCTTCACGTCGGTGCGCGATGATGCCTACGGCGGCGACACCAACGACGACGGCAGGCGCTCCAAGCCCGCCGCCGGTGACTGGCGCAGCCTGCGTTTCCACGACGGTTCGAGCGGCCAACTCAATCACGCTGAGATCCGCTATGGCGGCAACTCGGTGGGCAATCCCTGGGGTGCCGGCGGCGTGATCGAAGCGTTGGGTGGACCTGTCTCGGTGAAGAACAGCATCATCGCCGATGCGCTCAAGGACGGTGCCTTCTGCTACGGCACGACGCGTTTTGAAAACTGCCTCGTGCTGCGCTGCGACCGCGGCCTCACCGCGGTGGGCGAGATGACGATCCTCAACTGCACGCTCGACGCCAACCGCATCGGCCTGCTGGAGCACGTCGGGCAGCTGATCGTGCGGAACACCATCGTGGCGAACTCTATCGACGTCGGCATCGAACACGACCTCGGCGGCGGCGTGCCGGTGGTGACGCACTGCAACGTCTTCAATCCGGGCGCCTCGCGCGGCAACTACAACGGCGTGAGCGACCGCACCGGTCAGGACGGCAACCTCTCGCTGGCGCCGCGCTACCGGAACCGTGACCTGGACAACTTCCGGCTGAACTTCGCCTCGCCCGGCATTGATGCCGCCAGCGGCACGGTGGCGCCGACCACCGACTACGCCGGCGTGGCCCGCTTCGACGATCCACGCACCGGCAACACCGGAGTTCCCGCGGCGAACGGGGCCGTGCCCGACATGGGCGCCTTCGAGTTCGCCGACAACGCGCCGTCGAATCTCGACCTCGTGATCGAGTCGGTGACGGCACCAACCCAACTCACTGCGGGCGGGCTTGCCCACGTGGAGTGGACGATTGTAAACCGTGGAACAGAAGCCTTCAGCGGCCCGTGGCACGACGCATTGTCACTCCGCCTCGCCGGGACCAGCGGAAAACTACCGGTCTCCGAAATCCTGGTCGGCCAGAACCTCACGCTGGGTCCAGGCCAAAGCTTCCGGGCCAGCGCCGACGTGCGGGTGCCGGGCGGAGTCAACGGCAGCTACCAGTGGGTCGTTTCCGCGAACAGCCGCGGCGACATCTTCGAGTCGGCCACCGCGGCGAACAACGAAACGACTGCCGAGGTTTCGGCGACCTTGCAGGTGCCCGTGCTGGTGCTCGACGGCGGCCAGGTCAGCGCCCAGTTCACCGCGCAGGAAGAACGGCAGTGGTTCGCCGTCACGGCTCCGTCAGGGAAGGACGTGCGGCTGAACCTCGATCTGCTCGCCGCGAGCGGCATCACCGAGCTGTATGCCGGCCGCGGCTTCGTGCCGACCGCAGACAACTTCACCTCCCGCCAGCGCGAATGGAGTTCCGCCGACACATCGGTGGTCGTTTCCGGCGCGGGTGATGCGACCGGTCCCGGTGAGCAGAACGTGTTCTACGTGCTCGCCGTGGGCCGCGTGCTGAACACCACGCCGGAGAGCTACACGCTGCGCGCGAGCACGGCGGACTTCACGGTGGAGCAGGTGAGGCCGGCCACCGTGGGCAGTTCGGGCCTGGTGACCTTGCAGATCAACGGCTCGAAATTCACGTCCAACACGGTGTTCGCCGTGCGATCGGGAACGGAACGCCGCGAAGCGGTCCATCGCAGCGTGCGCGAAAGCGGCCGTGTGTTCGCGACCTTCAACCTCGATGGCCTGACGCCTGGACCGGCGGACGTCGTGGCCGAAAGCGACGGCCTGACGGTTTCGGCGACGGCCGCAGTGAATGTGGTCGCCGGCGGCACGCCGGACTTCTACGTGAACCTGAGCGGTCCCGGCACGACCCGCGCCGGCCGCACGATGACGTGGTTCGTGACCTACGGGAACCGCGGCCTGGTGGATCTCAAGCTGCCGCTGCTGAAGTTCAGCGCGCCGGGCGCAACCGAGATCCGACTCTACGAGAGCACGCTCAACTGGGCCGACTCGTTCACCTTCTGGGCCCTGAATCCGGAGACGTTGCTGCCCACCTTCGGCCCCGGGCAGGAAGTTACGTTCGAGGTGCGGGTGAAGGCCAGCAACTCGGGCAACCTCAAGGTGGAGCTGATGACCGGCGAAGACTTCGCCGCGAACGCCACCTCGTTCAACTGGTCCGGCATACCCGCACCGGCCGGCGCGGACCCGGCTAAGTGGGGCGCGATGGTCAGCGGGCTCAATGCGCGGCTGGGATCAACCATGGGCGACTATCAGGCCTTGCTGGAGACCGATCTGGAAGAGCTCGCGGTAGGCAAACTCCGCTACCGCTACCTCGCCAACATCAACGGGCGTTGGCTGCTGGGCGATGAGATCCGTGGAGTTCCCGAGCGCCAGCCGATCATCGAAGTGCCGCCCGAAATGGAAGACCCAGCCGGTGGCACTAGCCGGCACAGCCTGCCACAGAAGCTTCCCGCGGATGGCATCAGAAGGACTTGGTTCGTCATCATCACGATGGAGGACTACAGCCGTGCCCGGACCAACGGGCACCCGGGGGCCGCCAACACCCGCAACGTCGCGGCTGATTCCGAAGACCTGTGGAACTACGCCCGCAACGATCTGCGCGTTCCGGAAGGCCAGCTCGCCGGCGGCCATGATGCGCCCGACGACGCCGCGGCCTGGACCAAGGACAACATCCTTGCCGCGATCCGGTCCTTCGCGGGAAAGGTCGACGCCGATGATAATCTGGTGGTGGTTTACAGCGGTCACGGCGGGCGCACCCGCAACGGGACCGGCTACCTGGTCGGCAACGGAGGCGACGTTTCCCCGCACGCCTTTACCCAGGCCATCAACGACGTGGGCGCAGGCACCACTTACTTCATCAACAACTCGTGCCACTCGGAGGCGTTCAACGAGCTGGTGAACCCGGACAACACGACCTTTGTGGGCTATGCCGCCACGAAGAAGGATCGCATTGCCTGGTCCGACCCGGCGGGCAGTCCGATGATTGCCGGCCTCAAGGGAGAGTTGCGCAAGTGCAACGGTCTTGGGACGTCGTTCGGGAACACCACCGCCAATGTGGCCAAAGAATACATTGGCAAGGCGGCTGAAGCCGACCAACAGCACCCCGTGTTGACCAACCCCAGCGGGGCCAGCCTCGAAGGCAAGCCTTGGAATGATCCCTCGGGCTTCGAGCAGCGGATGGACGGAACGTTCCGCAGCCCGCCGTTCCCCGGCACCATCGCGGGTGGCACCTACACCATCGTCGGATCGGTGGATCCCAACGACAAATACGCGCTGGCCGGTGCCGGGCCTGAGCACTGGGTGCAGGTGGGCCAGGTGTTGCCGTTTGAAATCGTGTTCGAGAACAAGACGAACGCGGCCGCTCCGGCCCAGGAAGTCGTCGTGTTCGACGATCTCGATCCAAGGCTCGACTGGTCCACGTTTGAGCTGAAGAGCCTCGCCTTCAACGACGCACGCCTCACGGTCCCGCCGGGGCTGCAACGGTTCACCACCACCACGGCCGTCGGCACCGACACCAACGAGGTGGTCGTGGACGTGAGCTTCAATCCCGCGACCGGCCGCATCACCTGGTTGATGTGGTCGCGCGACGCGGCCACGGGCGAACTGCCGGAAGATCCGTTCGCCGGCTTCCTGCCGCCGAACGACGCCAGCCACCGCGGCGAAGGTTCGCTCAGTTACGTGATCCGTCCGAAGGCGGACCTCGCCGACGGCACGCGCCTGACCAACCGCGCCACGATCATTTTCGACCCGACCTACGGTGCGAATCCACCGATCGTCACGCCGATGGCCACCAATTCCATCGACGCCTCGCTGCCCATCAGCCAGGTGCTGCCGCTGCCGGCGGAGAACAACGGCACCGTGGAGGTGCAGTGGACCGGCAGTGACGCCACCGGCAGTTCGGGCATCGCGTCGTTCGACATCTACGTCGCGCGCGACCGCGGGCCGTATCTGCTCTGGCAGATCGCCACGATGGAAAGGAATGCGATGTTCACCGGGGAACCGGGTTCAATCTACCACTTCTACAGCGTGGCGCGTGACGCCGCGGGCAACACGGAGTTGGCTCCAGAATCCGCCGACGCGTTCACGACCGTCGCAGGCGGCTACACCTATGCCACCTGGGCCGCCGGCCAGAATCTGCCGCCCAATGCCAAGGGACCGGACGACGATGCCGACAGCGATGGCCTGAGCAACTTCGCGGAATACGCCTACGCGCTGAATCCGCTGGTAGCCGACCGCGCGCTGTCTGTTCCGAGGGCGGCGATCTCGGACGTCGGTGGCCAGGATTACCTGACACTGACGTATCGCCGGCCGAAGACGGAACCCACGGATGTGTCATACCGCGTCACCGGATCGACCGTGCTCGTGCCGTGGGCCGGCTTGGTCACTGTGCCGGTCGGTTTGCCGGTGGATCGCGGCACCTATGTGGAAGTCACTGTCCGCGCCCCGGCGCCAGCCGGTGGTGCCGCGACCGGCTTCCTGCGCTTGAAACTGGTTCGTTAGCTCCTCGGAAAAGCTCCCGCCAACGCCGGCCACTGAATGTGGCCGGCGTTTCGCCTTTTGTAGGCGTGCCCGCCTCGGAAGCCGGGGTCGTTTGCCCCATTCGGTTTGGCGGTCGCTGCCCCGACAGCCCGCCGTGAAGCGAAGTGCCCGCTGGAAACTTACGCGCAAAATTCTGCTACCTCCGCGCCGCGGCGGGGTGATTATGCCGCCACTTCGCGATAACAATCACCGCCAAACCAGACACCACCATGGGCCTGATCGACTACCTCAAGACGCAGTTCCTCGAAATCATCCAGTGGGAGGACGACTCCCGCGACACGCTGAGCTGGCGGTTCCCCGACGCCGACAAGGAGATCAAGCGCGGCGCCCAGCTCATCGTCCGCGAATCGCAGACGTGCCAGTTCATCTACCTCGGCCAGTTCGGCGACACCTTCGGCCCAGGCAAACACACCTTGGCGACGGACAACATCCCCGTCCTTAGCACGCTCAAGGGCTGGAAATACGGGTTCGAAAGCCCCTTCAAGGCCGACATCTATTTCGTCAACACCCGGCTCTTCACCGGCAACAAGTGGGGCACGCAGAACCCCATCATGCTGCGCGACCCGGACTTCGGCATCGTGCGCGCCCGGGCCTTCGGCACCTACGACTTCAAGATCGCCGACGTGAAGACCTTCCTGAAGGAGGTCGCCGGCACGGACCACCAGTTCCGCCTGGATGAATTCGCCGACACCATGCGCTCGCGCCTGGTCAGCGCGTTCACCGACGCGCTCGCGTCGTCCCGCGTGCCCGTGCTCGACGTGGCCACCCGCTACGGTGAACTCGGCGACGCGCTGCTGCCGGTGCTGAACCCGATCCTGCTCCAGAAATACGGCCTGGAGATCAGCAGCTTCATCATCGAGAACGTCAGCGTCCCGCCCGAGGTCGAGCAGGCCATCGACAAACGGTCCAGCATGGCCGCGATCGGCAACCTGAACGATTACGTGAAGTTCCAGATGGCCGAAGCCCTCGCGAAAGGCGACGGCGGCGGCACCGCGGCCGGCGCGGCCCAACTTGGCGCCGGCCTGGCCATGGGCCAGCAGATCGCCGCGGCCCTTGCCTCGCAGCAGACCACGCCAGTCGCCGCTCCGCCGCCGCTCCCGACGGCCGCGGCCGCGCCGGCCTTGCCGGAACTGCTCTCGCCCGCCGATGCCGCGAAGGCCCTCGGGGTGGGCGAAGCCGACGTGCTAGCAGCTCTTTCCGACGGCTCGCTCAAGGGCAAGAAGATCGGCTCCGCCTGGCGCATCACGCGCGGGGCGCTGGAGGAGTTCTTGAAGAGCTGAACCGCTCCAGACGAGGCGGCTCATGACAAAACAGGAGTTTATCGAAAGAACCCGCGCCCAGCAGAAACATGGGAACGGCTGGAGCATGGCTTTGTTGGCACTTTTCTTCGCCGTTCTCGGCGGCAACGCTTTCCTCGCGCGACACATGGATTCATTTCCACCGCCCTGGAAAATCGCGTGGGCGGTTGTCTTCGTTACGTTCTTGCTGTCGCCCCTGGCGCTTATCGTCTGGATCTCACGTCGGGAGAGTCGGAAATTTGGACTTCGCTGCCCTAGGTGTGACAAGGCGTTGCTCGGAGTCGGCGCTCAAATAGCCATCGCCTCCTCTCACTGCGGCCACTGTGGTGCGCGGTTGTTTGAGGACGAGTCGACGAACACAAATCCAACCATGCCATGAGCGTCTCCTTCTACCAACTCTCCCACAGTCCCTACTGCCTGCCGATCACGCGGGCGCTGGAGGCGCTGGGTGTCGCGTTCAACGTTGTGAACGTCTCCAACGCCAACCGGGGCGAAATTATCCGGCTCACGAACGGCGCCTACTACCAGGTGCCGGTGCTCGTGCATGACGGCCAAATCGTCTTCGACGGTTCGGCGGGTTCACCCGACGGTCTCGACGTGCCGCGTTATGTGGACCGCACCTGGGCGCAGGGACGGCTCTTCCCCGCCGCCTTGGCCGGGCTCCAGGCCATCCTGATTCCGCACATCGAGGGCGAGGTTGAAGGCGCGACCTTCAAGCTCGCGGACATTCATTACCTGCCAACCCTCACGGATCTGGTCGAGCGCACGATGGTCGTCCGGCACAAGGAACGCCGCTTCGGTCGCGGCTGCGTGGACCAGTGGCGCGCCAACTGCGAGCCGATGTTTGCGCACGCCACGGAACTGCTGCGTCCCTTCGACGCGATGGTGGCCGGCCAGCCATTCCTGCTCGGGGCGCAGCCGGTTTACACCGACTTCGCCCTCTACGGCGTGCTGGCGAACCTAACCTACAACGACTGGAACCCCTTTCCGCCCCTGCCCCACCTCGCCGAGTGGTTCGCGCGGATGAAGGCGTTTCGCTTCGCATGATGCACTCAGGGCTCAGCAACGTGGCAACCCATGGATCTGCGGCGGCAGCGAACCGCACAATGGCCGCGCCTTTGCGAACCCCGTCCAGCGCCGGAGGCGCGACAGAGAGTAGCCCCGGGCGTAAGCCCAGGGTGGGGGCACCAAAACTATTCCAAGCCCCAGCGGGGCGACAGACTGTTCTTTCGCCCCGCTGGGGCTTGGCTGGTGTTCTCCGATTCACCTCGGGCTCACGCCCCGGGGCTACCTTCCGCCGGCCCTCCGGGCCTTATGCGACTGTCGCCATTTTCCTGCCTTGTTCACCAATCCGGCCCAAGCCATGAGTGACGCCGTTCCGCCGCCCCTCCCCACGCCCACCGCGACCGCGCAGGGCAAGTTTCACTGCCCGACCTGCGGCGCCGAGGCGACGTGGAATCCGACCAAACACGCGCTCGTCTGCGGCTATTGCGGCACGGAATCGCCCGCGGAACTCGAAACCACGCCCGGCGGCGACGCCGTCATCAAGGAACACGATCTGGTCGCGGCGCTGCGCGGGCAGGACGCCAAGCGGGGTTGGCAGACGGAGCGCGTTCAGGTGCTCTGCCAAAGCTGCCGCGCGATCTCCGTCTTTGAACCGAGCCGGATTGCCCAACGATGTGACTTCTGTGGTTCCGCTGCGCTGGTGCCGTATCAGGAGGCCAAGGAAGCGTTCAGTCCGGAAAGCCTGCTGGCGTTCAAGATCAGCGACGTGCAGGTGCGCGAGGCGATCCGCCAGTGGTATGGCAGCCGGTGGTTCGCCCCGAACGCGCTCGGGACGAAGGCCATGACGGACCAGTTGCACGGCGTCTACCTGCCTTACTGGACCTTCGACGCCAACGTGAGCGCCGACTGGCAGGCCGAGTCCGGCTACCACTACTACGAGACTGAATACTACACCGACGCGAACGGGAATCGGCAGTCGCGCCGGGTGCAACGGACCCGGTGGGAATGGAGTTCCGGTCACCTCGACCACTTCTTCGACGACGAACTCATCTGCGCCTCGAAGGGCGTGGACCGCGCCCTGATCGCCGAGATCGGCGGGTTCCCGACAAAGGAACTCGTGCCGTATCAGGCTGGGTTTCTCGCCGGCTGGGTGGTCGAGCGTTACCAGCTCGACCTCGTAGCCGCCGCCCAACACAGCCGGAAGGTGATGACCAACAAGCTGGAAGACCTCTGCGCGGACCAGGTGCCAGGCGACACGCACCGCAACCTCCAGGTGTCGCCGCACTGGTTCAACCAGACCTTCAAGCATGTGCTGCTGCCGGTCTGGTTGCTAACCTACCAATACCACGGCACGACCTACCATGTGCTGATCAACGGCTACACCGGCGCCATCGCCGGGCGTTATCCGAAAAGCTGGGTGAAGATCTTCTTCTTCGTGCTCGCGATCCTGGCGTTTGCCGGACTGGTAGTGCTGTTCGGCAGCCGGCGTTGACCAGGGTGTGCCCGGGGGGGAGATTCTAGTCAGCGGTGTCCCGCCGCCGGCGCCTTTCGTCGTCGGCCGCAGCCGAGGTAGCCGCCATACTGTCAACTCCCGTGGTGCCCGCCCGAGGACTGACCAGCACGGGAATCCCCGTGCCCTCGCCCTTGAACGGTTGGCTCCAAAGTTGGGTCCCGTCCTCGGCCCTGAGAGCCCAGAGGTAACCGTCGGCGCAGACCAGCAACTGGTCACAGTCGGGGAGCAACGTGACGAAACCTCCGTGGGGTGACTTCCATCGCCAGAGGATGGAGCCGTCCCGACGATCGACAGCGAAGACACGACCGTTGAAGGCGGCATAGATGGCAAAATCCTGGAATTTCACGGCGCGGTCATCCCACGCCCGTCCTACCCGCGCCAAATGGAAAATCCACCCGGGGATTCTGCCCTACCGCCGATTGCCACCGAGCGGGCCGACATCCTGGCTCGTGAGGCCAGGACTCTGCACGACCTTGCTGAAGGCGTTGCTGGTCACGGCATACTCGAAGCCGGAGCCCGTGCCAGCGGCGCCGAAGCGGCCTTGCTTGTCCAACGCGATGAAGTTGATCGCGAGGTCGAAGCCCTTCGGGTCGAGCCGGGCAATGCGCTTGATCGTCTCGATGCAGGCGTCCTGCGGATGCATGCCCTGGCGCATGAATTCAACGACAAGGAACGAGCCGCAGTAACGCATCACGTTTTCACCGAGGCCGGTCGCGCCGGCGGCGCCGACTTCGTTGTCCACGTAAAGGCCGCTGCCGAGGATCGGCGAATCGCCGAGCCGGCCGGGCAGCTTGTAGCCCCAACCGCTGGTCGAGCAGCCGCCGAAAACATTGCCGTCGGGCAGCAGGCCGATCAGCGCGATGGTGTCGTGGTTGCGCTTCAGGTTGGCGGTTTCCTTCTCCGCGGCGGCCCGGGCCTTAGCGGCTTCTTCCTTTTGCCAACGCTTCCAGGCGGCGCGCTCGCTCGCGGAAACTTTCGGTCCCTTTTCATAGCCCTGTTCCGCGGCGAATGCCTCCGCACCCGCGCTGACCAGCATCACGTGTTTGGTGCGCTCCATCACGCCGCGGGCGATGCTGATCGGATGCTTGAAGCCGGACACCGCGCCGACGCTGCCGCCGCGGTGGCCCGGCCCGCTCATGATGCAGGCGTCGAGCTGAACGATGCCGGCGGCGTTAGGGATGCCCGCCAGGCCGACGCTGCGATTGCCGGGATCGGATTCCGTGACCCGGATGCCCTGTTCGATGGCGTCGAGGCCGCTCCCGCCGTTGCGGAACGTCGCCAGCGCCTTCTCATTGGCCGGCTTGCCGAACGGCCAGGTGGACACGAACAGCGGCGCGGCCGCGGAAAGCTGGGCCCGCTCGATCAGCGGGGCGCCGGTGGCACGATGGAAGACAGTGCCACCGGCGAAGGTCACGGCGGCACCCTTGAGGAAACTTCGGCGAGGCATGGTCGTCACCCCGCGAGAGTGGCGGCGACACCAAACGGTGCAAGCCCCGGCGCGGCTCAGCCCGGAAGATTCGCCGGGGAACCGGGACCAGCGACCGCGGCGAGCGAGCGATCATGCGCCCGCGACAGCAGCGTCAGCGATAGCAACGCTCCCAGCAAGCACAGGAACATGTCCCATTGGGTGTCCCACGGGTCGCCTTGGGTGCCGAGGAATTCGGTGGCCCCGGAGCCGGCAATCAGCGCGGTCCACCACTCGATGAATTCGTAGCAGGCGCTGAACGCGAGGCAGACCGAGGCAGCCAAGAACGGCAGCCACCGGCTCCGTCCGACGCCGCTGGTGCGCAACAGGAGTTCCCGGACAAAAATCGCCGGCATGAAGCCTTGGGCGAGGTGGCCCAGCCGATCGTAGTGGTTGCGGGCCAGACCGAACCACTCCTTCACCCAATCACCGGCGGGAACCTTTGCGTAGGTCCAATGCCCACCGATCGCGAGAATGATCCCGTGCACCACCAACAAGCCGAGGCAAAGGCGGGACAGCGGGAAGCGCCGCCAAGTCAGCGCCAAGGCCCCGAGCCCGAGCCACACCGGCACATTTTCCAGGGCCCAGGTGAGGCGATCTGCCTTGGGCGCCACGCCCAGCACGACCTGAACCGCGACGGTGATTCCGACCAAGGTTCGCAGGAACATGCCGTCAGGTTGCGCCGGTGGCGGCGCGCTGACGAGCGGCATTCCGCCGGCGCCGGTCGCTTCCCCGGTCGGGCGACGCGTGGGCAGGCCGCCCCGAACCGGGCATCCGCCGCGCGACGCCCGGCACCGGATTTTTCCTTTGCCGGTCCGGGTTTCGCGACAACATCCCGCCATGCGTTTTTCCCGTGCCGTGCTGCTGGCTGCCTTGGGCTCCGGCTCGCTCCTGGCCGCCGAGTTCAAGCTCGATGGCCGTTCGTTCGTGGTCCCCGACGGATTCGCCGTGGAACGGGTGACCGGCACCAACCTCGTTCAGCGCCCCGTCAGTGCGAGCTTCGACGAACTCGGCCGGCTTTACGTCACGGAGTCGGACGGCTCGAACGACGCTCCCGCCGAACAGGTGAAGCATCCCGGATCGCGCGTCCTTCGCCTGGAGGACACCGACGCCGACGGCGTCTTCGACAAGTCGGCCGTATTCGCCGACAAGGTCATGTTTCCCCAGGGCTGCCTCTGGCATGACGGCTGGGTCTATGTCGCCGGCCCGCCCAGCATCTGGCGCTTCAAGGACGCGGACGGCGACGGGACGGCCGAACTGCGCGAGGAATGGTTCAAGGGCGGCACGCTGACCGGCTGCGCCAACGACATCCACGGCCCCTACCTCGGCCCGGACGGGTTCATCTACTGGACCAAGGGCGCCTTCGCCGAACAGAGCCACAAGCTCGCCAACGGCAAGACCCTCACCGACAAGGCGGCCCACATCTACCGCATGCGGCCCGACGGCACGGGCCTCGACGTGATCATGTCTGGCGGCATGGACAACCCGGTGGAAATCGCCTTCACGCCCGAGGGCGAGGCGCTGTTCACCAGCACGTTCATCGACTTCACCCAACCCGGCTTCCGCGACGGCATCGCGCACGCGGTCTACGGCGGCGTCTACGGCAAGGTGAACGACGTGCTCGACGACGGCCGGGTTATCCGCACCGGGCCTGATCTGCTGCATCCGTTCTACCAGGCCGGTCCCGCGGCCGAGTGCGGCCTAACCCGCTATGAAAGCGATGTCTTCGGCCCCGAATACCGCGACAACCTGTTCGCCACGACCTTCAACCTGCGCAAGGTGACCCGCCACGTGCTGCGGGCGGAGGGTGCGACCTTTGGGTCGACCGACAGCGATTTCCTCGTCAGCGACGACCCCGACTTCCACCCGACCGACGTGCTGGAGGACGCCGACGGCAGCCTGCTCGTGGTGGACACCGGCGGCTGGTATAAGCTGTGTTGCCCCAGCTCGCAGTTGGTGAAGCCCGACGTGCTCGGCGCGATCTACCGTGTCCGGAAAACCGGCGCGACGCCGCCAGAAGATCCGCGTGGCCTAAATGCCAACTGGGGCGAAGGCGCCATCGCGCAGATCGCCAGCCGCCTCGGCGATCCCCGGCCCGCGGTGCGCCAGCGGGCCAGCCAAATCCTCGCCGCGCAGGGCACCAACGCGCTGCCGTTGCTCCAGGTGCAGCTCAAGGCAGCCGCCCCGGAAGTCCGGCGCAACGCCCTGTGGGCCCTCGCGCAGGTCAACTCCACGCCGGCGCGCCGGACCTTCTCGGAACTCTTCCGCACCGAGACCGATCCCAGCGTCCTCCAGACCGCGCTCAAGGCCATCGCGATCTTCCGCAACCCCGCCACCGTGGGCGCCGTCGCCGGCATGCTGACTGAGACCAACGTCGCAGTCCTGCGCACCGCCTTCGAGGCGTTCGGCCGAACCGGCACCGGCCCGATGGCCATGATGGCGTTCAACCCGTTCCAATCCGAGTCCATCCGCGCCGCCGCCGATCCGATCCTCGAACATTCCGTCACCTACTCGCTCATCGAGATCGCCCACGCCGAAACCACCCGCATGGGCTTCAACCACAGCCAGCCGATCAACCAGCGGGCCGCGCTCATCGCCCTGGACCAGATGCCCGAAGGTGGCCTCAAGGCCGCGGAAGTCGTCCGCTTCCTCACTTCGCCCGACGGCAAACTGCGCGACGCAGCCACCTGGATCTTGCGCCGGCATCCAGAGTGGGGTGCCGAACTGGCCGGCTGGTTCCGCACCCAGTTGAACCGCGACCAAGTTCCGGCCGAGCAACTTGAACGACTCCACGGCCTGCTGGCCATGCTCGTCGGCGATCCCGCGGGCCGCCTGCTGCTCGCCGATTGCGTGAGCCAACCCGGCTATGCGACCGCCACCCGGCAGGCCGCGCTCGCCGCCATCGGAGCCGCCGAACTGAAGGAAATTCCGCCGGCTTGGACCGCCGCCCTGCTCGGCGCCCTGAAACAGGCCGAACTCCAGGCACCCGCCATCCGCGCCGCCCGCGTGCTGGCCGCGAATACCGCCGTCCAAGGCGCCTTGCGCGCCTTGGCCAAACTTCCGGCCACCGACGCCAGCCTTCGCCTCGACGCCTTGGCCGCCCTGCCCGCCGGCCAAGCCTTGGACGATGCCGAACTCGGCTTCGTGCGGAGTCAACTGGACCCGGCCCTCGCGCCGACGCTGCGCGCCACCGCGGCCAGTGTCGTCGGCCGCAGCCAATTGGCCCCCGCCCAGTTGGACGCCGTGCTGGAGAACCTCCGCACCGCCGGTCCACTCGAACTCAACCGCCTGCTCGGCGCCTTCGACCGGGGCGGTGACGATGCCCTGGGACTCCGGCTGGTGAAGACGCTCGGCGAGGCCAAGGGCGCCAAGGCGCTGCCCCCGTCCCAGCTCAAGCCGCATTTCGCCAAGTTCCCCGCCGCTGTCCAGACCGCCGCCGAGACCTTCCTCGCCACGTTGGATGCCGACGCCGCCCAGCAGGCCAAACGCCTCGATGCGCTGCTTGCCGAACTCCAGAAGCTCGGCGGCGACGTGCGGCGAGGCCAGGCCGTCTTCAACGGACCCAAGGCCGCCTGCTCCGCCTGCCACCGCATCGGTTACGTCGGCGGCGACATCGGGCCGTCCCTCACCGAGATCGGCAAGGCCCGCACCGAACGCGACCTGCTGGAGGCCATCGTCTATCCGAGCGCCAGCTTCGTGCGCAGCTACGAACCGACGCTGATTACCCTCAAGGGCGGCGAACAGGTCACCGGCCTCGTGAAACGGGAGACCGCCGAGGAAATCCAGGTCGCCACCGGCCCGGGCGCGCTCCAGCGCTTCAAGCGCAGCGAAGTGGCCGAACTCCAGCCCGGAACCATCAGCGTTATGCCCGGCGGCCTCGACGAACAACTGACCCGCCAGGAACTCGCCGACCTGCTCCGCTTCATGAAGGACGTGCGGTGGAAGTAGGCCGGCCAAACGACAGCACCACGCGCCCGAAAATAGCCATGGTCACGTTGGCGCTGACCGGGTTGGTCCTACAGCACATCTCGCCCCACCAGCGATGGTGCGCGGGCAAAGTGCGGCGGTGTGCAACCGACCGGGCATGCGACCTTGCGTTGCGGGGCTGGAGGATTGCTGGGTGTAATCCCGAGCGTCGCGGGATTCGGACCCGGACTGGCCGCTCAATTACTGCACGGGACGGGAAGATAGTGCTGCGCGGCAGCGCAGCCCCACCAAGCCTAGGTAGGGCGGAGCTGCCGCTCCGCCCCATCTTCCGCCGGAACCAGCGCAACGACGTTCCGGCGGCTTACCACCGGATGTCATGCACATGGCCGAAGTGGGGCCACTCGTCCGGCTGCGGAACCAGCCCGGCGCGCACCGGGTTTTCCCGCACGTAAATCCACTTCTGGGCGTAGCTCTCGCCATCCCGCAGGCGATGGTGGAAGCCACTGTCCTGGAACTTGCCGGCGTCGGGATGCGTCTTGGCGAAGCGGTCTTTCCAGAAGGCGATCCAGCGTTCGATGGTGAACCTCAGATCATGGGGCGCGCAGAAGAGGTGCAGGTGATCCGGCATCAGCAGGTAGTCGCTGACGAGCCAGGCAGTCGCCTTGTGTTCCCAGATTTCGTGCAGCGTGCGTTGGACGGACGCCTGCGCCAGCCAGCGTTCCCGCCGGTGGGTGCTCACCGTGAGGAAAACCCAGTTCGGTCCGCCCGTGGTGAGGTGAACACCCATGGCCGGCCGTCGGCGGCCAGGTTCCTGAAACGGGGCGTCGGACATGGTTGAACGGATAGGCAAACCGCGGCCGGAACGGAAGCCCGCTCTCGTGGTGGGGCGGAGCTGCCGCTCCGCCGTAACTTCTGGCAAGGACCAGCGAAGCGTAGTCCTTGCCGTCGGAGGTGAGCGGGGAGTGCGGCGCAGGTGGTCGTTGGGCGCGGGTTGATTCGTTGAACTTCGGGTAGTTCGCCGCGCCATTTCGTCCCGCGCTGAACCGCGCGGGACGGTAAATCAGGGCTGCGCGGCAGCGCAGCCCCACCTTCACAATCTTGGTAGGGCGGAGCTACCGCTCCGCCCCATCTTCCGCCGGAACCAGCGAAGCGACGTTCCGGCGGTTCGGGGAAGAATCGACCGATGGACTAAGGCATTCCACCTCGTTTGCCGGCACGCCAGACGTTGATGGGCGTCCCGCGCAGCGCTGCGGTTTGTGGTCAACGTGATGCCACAAGGCTGGTCGGGCGTGATGGGCTAATTGCGCTTTGCAGATCGAGACCAATGGCTCGTGGTGGCTTCTTTTGCCGCCGCCATTTCGTCCCGCGCTGAACCGCGCGGAACGGGAAGTTAGGGCTGCGCGGCAGCGCAGCCCCACCGGGCCAGTAGGGCGATCTGCCGCACCGCCCCATCTTCCGCTGGAACAAGCGCAGCGACGTTTCGGCGGCAAGCACCGATGGTGGGAGATCAAAAGGACGGCACAACATCGCCCCAGAGCTCAACTCCGGTATCACCAAGCTTAGCCACCTTGATTCCGCCATCTTGTGAAAGGACGAACCCGATTGCTCCGGGAATAGCGCTGCAAAAGCGGATCACTGAGCGATGGCGAGTCCCATTGGTGTCCACCCGCTCAATACGGCTCGGAGATTTTGAATCGGGATGGAACGTAACGTGATCTACCTGCTGGGAGTGGGCGGTGATTTCGGCGCCAAATCCAACAACTGCTAACCGATCGGTAAGCACAACAGCGCCGTCCACTCCACCGAGCTTCCCTACATTCTCGGCGAATCGCATAATGTGGTGATACTGATCTGCAAGGCTGACCACCTCAGATCGGAGTTCCTTTGCCGCGGCCGCTTTCGCTTGGGCAACAGGACCAAATCCACTTATGAGCCGTGCAACCCAGCCACAACACATCGTCCAGGCAGTGGCATCCATGAACCGGTATTTGATTTTGATAACTTCATCGAGAAGCAGGTCGATTCGATTGCTGGGCACAATGAGAAGGCTTCCACCATGGTGCCCTTTCTCCATCGTATGCAGGACGTGAGCAAGAAACGGGAAGTAAGGGGTCATCACCCTGAAGCTTCTCTTGGACGGCCTGGTATCCGAATGAAGACTAAGCCATGCATTCTCCTGTAGTTCCACATCGGCGGATAGAAGCTGGGTCCAGATAGGTCCATCACGGCGCAGATGCGTTGGAAACCTCAATTGTCCGTTTCGTAATTGAACGAAACACGCATCACCACGATTGGCGCACAACTCGCCCGGAGCAGATGAACTGACGTTGAAGATCTCCGGAAGACTCTGCCCTTGGAGAACGGAACCTGTCCTCATGGCCTCCATATCTGTTTGCGCGGTGAAGATTCCTTGAATCGTGAGATTGTCTGTCCCGTGGCAACAAATGAACGACCTACTCGAATCAAGTGCAGGTGCGAGTCTTCGCAACTCCCCGACACTGCATGGTCGAGGTTTGTCGAATGGGAGCCAGTGGTATCCACGGTGAGGGGCTGACGCAGCCTGGAGCAGCAGTGGCGCGCAGTAACCGAGACGAAACTCAAGCCCGCGGGCTTCCTCGCGCAGCATGCTGGCAAGGAAACTCACTTCAAGCATTTCGCCCAGAACCCGTTCAGAAGGAAAATCAACTGGCCGATTCCGTTCCTCCAAACCCCGAAAAGCTCCCGCAACATGGTTGACTAGGTCCGGCGGATATAGCGTTCGCTCCGGCATATCAGTATTGGTAAAGACTGGGATAACGACCCCTAGGGACGTCAGCTCACAACCCCAGCCGCTTGAAGCGGTTCTTCACTTCCTTCAGGTGGAAGTCGAGGGAGCAGAGCTTCTCCAGTTCGCCCTTCTTGAAGTGCTTCGCGACGTCGGCGTCGGACTTGAGGACTTCGAGGAAGTCGGCGTCGTCGCGGCCGGCGTGCTTCACTTCCCAGGTCTTCATGGCGTTGCGCTGGACGAGCGCGTAAGCGTCCTCGCGGGTCAGGCCCTTGCGGATGAGCGCGAGCAGCACGGTCTGGCTGTTCCACATGCCGAGGCTGAGCCCGAGGTTCTTCTTCATGTTCTCGGGATAGACGAGCAGACCGTCCATCAGGCGGGTGAGCAGGCCGAACATGTAGTCGAGCAGCGTGCAGGAATCGGGGAAGATGATGCGCTCGACGCTGCTGTGGCTGATGTCGCGTTCGTGCCAGAGGGCGACATTCTCCATGCCGGCGACGGCATTGCCGCGGATGACGCGGGCGAGGCCGGTGAGGCGTTCCCAGGTGATGGGGTTGCGCTTGTGCGGCATGGCGCTGCTGCCCTTCTGCCCCTTGGTGAAGGGCTCCTCGGCCTCCAGCACCTCGGTGCGCTGCAGGTGGCGGAACTCAACGGCCCAGTGCTCGAAGCTGGCGGCGACGAGCGCGAGGCAGTTCATGAACTCGGCGTGGATGTCGCGCTGCACGACCTGGGTGGCGATGGAGGCGGGTTCGAGGCCCAGCTTCTTGCAGACGTAGGCCTCGATCTTGGGCGAGAGGTGGGCGTTGGTGCCGACGGCGCCGCTGAGCTTGCCGATGGCCACGACGTCGCGGACGTGCTTGAAGCGGGACAAGGCGCGGACGAACTCCTCGTGCATGAGCGCGAGCTTGAGGCCGAAGGTCGTGGGTTCGCCATGGATGCCGTGGCTGCGGCCGATGCAGGGCGTGAGCATGTGCTCCTTGGCCCGGCGGGCGATGACGGGCAACAGCGTCTCGACGTCTTTGATCAAGATGTCGGCCGACTGGACCATCTGGACGGCGAACGCCGTGTCCACGATGTCGGAGCTCGTCAGGCCGAAGTGCAACCACCGTGAGGCTTGGTCGTTGATTTGTTCGGCGACAGCCGTGGTGAAGCCGATGACGTCGTGGTTGAGCGTCTTTTCGAGTTCCTTGGCGCGTTCGGTCAGGGCCTTGGTGTCGGCGAAGCACTTGTCGGCGCCGGCCTTCATCTTGGCGAAATCCTTCTTCGGCACGACGCCGTCGGCGACGAGCGCCTCGCTGGCCAGGAGTTCGATCTGGAGCCAGATCTTGAGCTTGTTCTCGTCGGTCCAGATGGCGCGCATCTCGGGGCGCGAATAGCGTTGAATCACGGGCCGAGTATGGAAGGCCGCGGCGGCCGGGAAAAGGCGGGAAAATGCCGTTCGCCGCGGCCGCGAACGCCGGCGGTCCCCGGATCGGGGCTCTCCCGGCAGTTGGCCGTCCTGGTGCGACGCCGTGGGATCGCATCAAATGCCAACGGGCAGGGGCCGGGAACCATTCCATCACTGACCGAACCAGCCGGTAGGCTCGCCAAATGAAGTCCGCTTCCCCGCTGGCCTTCCGCCCGCATCGTTCCCACACTTGGCGCACGTGACTGACGCCACCGTCAAATCATCCGCTGCCGCCCAGCGGGCCGCGCTGCTCGCCCGCTACCGGGTCGAGGCCGGCAGTTACGATGAATTGCTCGATGCGGAGGGCCGCGTTCGACCGCATTACGAGACGTTGGTCCGCGGTCTGGAAACGCTCGGGGCCGAGGAACTCCGGCGCCGGACCGACACCAGCCGCCGGCTCGTCCATGAGCAGGGGATCACCTACAACGTGTATGGCGACCCGCTCGGCATGGAACGCCCATGGCAACTGGACCCGGTGCCGTTCATCCTCGGCGCCGACGAATGGCGGAAACTGGAAGCCGGCCTGGTGCAACGGGCCACCCTGCTGGACCGGGTGCTGGCCGACTGTTATGGCCCGCAGGAACTGATCCGCAGTGCGTGGTTGCCGCCGGCGTTGGTGTTCGCGCAGCCTGACTTCCTCCGGCCGCTGCACAATAGTCGGCCGGCCGACGGGAGTTTCCTTCACTTCTATGCCGCAGACCTGGCCCGGTCGCCCGACGGGCAATGGTGGGTCATCTCCGACCGCACGCAGATTCCCACCGGCACCGGCTACACCTTGGCCGACCGGCTGGTCACGTCGCGCATCCTGCCTGAGGCTTTCCGCGAATGCGGCGTGCAGCGGTTGGCCGGCTTCTTCCGCGACGCGCAGTCCACGCTCAGCCGGCTGTCGCCGCGACGGACGGACCATCCGCGGGTCGTGCTGCTGACGCCGGGGCCGTTCAACGAAACCTATTTCGAACAGGCTTACCTCGCCCGTTACCTCGGCTATTCGCTGTGCGAAGGCCAGGACCTGACGGTGCGCGACGACCGGGTCTTCCTGAAGACCCTCAGCGGACTCGAACAGGTGGACGTCATCCTCCGCCGCGTGGACGACGATTTCTGCGACCCGCTGGAACTGCGGAACGAATCCATGCTGGGTGTCCCCGGACTCGTCGAAGCGGTCCGCGCGCGCAACGTGGTGGTCGCCAATGCGCTGGGCGGCGGCCTGCTGCAAAGCCCGGCGTTCATGTCGTTCCTCCCGGGGCTCGCCGGGCACGTGCTGGGCGAGGAGCTGCTCCTGCCCTCGGTCGCCACGTGGTGGTGCGGCCAGAAGAGTGCGGAAAGTTATGTCACTGAACACCTCGACGACCTCTTCGTGAAGCCGGCGTTCCGCTCCCGCCTGCGCGGCATGCACCCCAATAACGCGTTGTCCAAGGACGAACGGGAAACCCTGCTCCGGCGCATCCGCTTCCAGCCCCACCTCTGGGTCGGCCAGGAACGCGTCGAACTGTCGGCTGCGCCCGTCTGGAATGGCGACGTGCTCTCGCCGCGGCCGGTGGCATTGCGGGTCTATGTTGTGGCGACCCCGGACGGTTACCGAGTGATGCCCGGCGGCCTGGCGCGGGTGGCGCCCGATTCCGGCGGGCGGTTCATTTCGATGCAACGCGGCGGCGCGGCCAAGGACACCTGGATCCTCGCCGACGGTCCGGTGGAGGACGTCACGCTGCTCAGCGTCGCCGGCCGCGAGGTCGAACTGCGCCGGGTGGGCAACAACCTGCCGTCGCGGCTCGCGGACAATTATTTCTGGCTTGGCCGTTACGCGGAACGAACCGATTCCACTGCCCGACTCCTGCGCAGCACGCTGCTACGCTTCAGTCCGGAAAGCACCGGCCATGCGTTCCCCTTGCTGGAACCGCTGCTGAACACGCTCGTGGCGCAGGGCCAGTTGCCCACCGCATCCGCCCGCCCGGAACTCCGCACGAACGCCGAGGCGCTCGAGGCGGGTCTGCTGGCAGCGATCTTCGACCCGGCGGAACCCGGCAGCCTCCGTTGCCTCGCCGACCAGCTCCAGCGCCTGGGCATGCTCGTGCGCGACCGCAGTTCCAACGACCTGTGGCGGGTGCTCAGCCAGCTCGACGACCGCCTGGCCATGCCCACCACGAGCCTCGTGATGCTGGCGGGCGACGCCATCGGCGTGCTCAACCAGACGTTGTTGCAGCTCGCGTCCTTCCACGGACTCGCCCGCGAGAACATGACGCGGGCGCAGGGTTGGCGTTTCCTCGACATGGGCGCCCGGCTCGAACGCGCGATCTACCTGAGCACCCTGCTGAACTCGGCGCTTCGTTCGCCCGAAGCCGACAATCCGAGCGTGCTGGAGGCGATCCTGGAAGTCGCCGACAGCACGATCACCTACCGGTCGCGCTACAACCTCGTGCCCAACATGGCGGCGGTCTACGACCTCGTGCTGTTGGACGACACCAACCCGCGGTCCCTGCTCTTCCAGTTGAACCAGCTCGTGAAGCACTTCGAGAAGCTCCCGCGGGAACGCGAAAGCGCGCTCCTCAGCCCGGGGCAGCGGGTCCTCATCGAATGCGTCACGCGCCTGCGGCTGCTCGACCCGCGGCCGATTAACCGGCTGCGATCCCGGTGGCACGAGAGCGACGTGGGCCGCGTGATCGCCGAGACGCTGGCCGACCTGCCACGGCTGTCCGACGCGATCGCGGTCAGCTACTTCGCCCACTCCACGATTTCCCGCGCCCGATGACCTATCGCATCCTGCATCGCACGACCTACAATTACTCGGAGCCGGTCACGGTCTCGCACCATTCGGCGCGGGTGAACCCCCGTTTTACCGCCATGCAAAGCCGGGCGCAGTTCACCCTGCGAATCACGCCGGAACCTGCCGTCCGGAAGACGCGGACCGACTATTTCGGCAACCGGGTCTGTTTCTTTGCGATCCAGGAGATCCACTCCCGGCTCGAAGTCGAGGCGATGAGCGTGGTCACGCTGACGGCCAGCACGCCGCCGGCACTGACGCTTTCGCCGCCGTGGACCGAGGTGGCCGAGTTGTTCCGGGACCCGGTCTCCCCCGAGGTCGTGGACCAATACCAGTTCTGCTTCGATTCGCCGCTGCTGCGCACCGCACCGGAACTGGCGGACTACGCGCGCGGGAGCTTTCCGACCGGCACCCCGCTGCTGGTCGGCGTCGCCAATCTCAATCAACGCATCTTCCGCGACTTCAAATACGATCCGGTGGCCACCACCGTCGCGACCCCGCTCGAGGAAGTCTGGGCCAAGCGCCGCGGCGTGTGCCAGGACTTCGCGCATCTCGCCATCGCCTGCCTTCGCTCGTTGGGCCTTCCGGCCCGTTATGTGAGCGGTTACCTGCGCACCCACGCGCCGCCTGGCAAGCAGCGCCTCGTCGGCGCCGACGCCTCCCACGCGTGGTTTTCGGTCTATTGCCCCAGCGTCGGCTGGGTCGACTTCGATCCTACCAACAACCTCCTTGCCGGCGAGGAGCACATCACGGTGGCCTACGGCCGGGATTTCAGCGATGTGAGCCCCGTGAGCGGCATCATCACCGGCGGCGGCCACCATGACGTGCGCGTGAGCGTGGACGTCGAACCGCTGGGAGAAGGCGAGGTAGCCGGCGAGGAAAAGCCGGATGACCAATGACGAACTTTCAATGACCGGGCGACGATTCCGCTTCGGTTTCTGCGGACCACCCTCAAATTGGCCACTGGTCATTGGTAATTCCAACTTCTGATGCGTTTCCAGATCGTCCATCGCACCCGTTACGCCTACGCGTCGCCGGTGAAGGAGAGCTTCAACGAGATCCGGCTCAAGCCCGTCACCAACGAGCACCAGCACGTCGAGTCGTTCCTCCTGAAGATCATTCCGCCCAGCCGGCTGCGGCATTACGACGATTTCTACAAGAACGTCGTCCATCACTTCGAGATTCCCGAACCGCACACGTCCGTGCTGGTTGAGGCGCTGACCACGGTGTCGACGAAATCCATCGCCCTGCCGTTGGATGCCACCCCGGCGCCGCTGAGCCGCCTGCCGGAATGCGCGAAGACCGAGCGGTGCTTCGATTACCTGCTGCCGAGCCGCTACGTGGACTGGGACCCCGAAGCCTGGCGACTCGCCGTGGACGCCACCCAGGGCGTGACCGACATCTGGCAGGCCGCGGTCGCGATCATGCGGTTCATCTACGGCAACTTCCGCTACACGCCCCTGAGCACCCACGTCCACACGCACATGCGGCAGGTGCTCCAGCAGCGGCAGGGCGTTTGCCAGGATTTCGCGCACGTCATGCTCGGGCTATGCCGCTCGCAGAAGATCCCCGCCCTCTACGTCAGCGGCTACCTGGCCACGGAATCCGCCAGCGCCTCGCACGCGTGGATCGAGGTCTTCGTGCCCGACGTCGGCTGGCGCGGACTGGACCCGACGCACAACCGCGCCGTGGACGAGAACTACGTGAAGATTGCCGTCGGGCGCGACTATGCCGACGTCACGCCGGTGAGCGGCCACTACAAGGGCACGCTCGACCGGCGCATGGAAGTCACCGTGGACATCAGCCGGCTGGAATGATCGGCCTGCGGTGGGCGCCGACAACAGACGGGGCTTGAGCGTGGCGAACGGAGGCCAGTAACCTCTCCGTGTTCACCCCGCATTCCTTATCAATCCAGTGGCCGCCGCCCGCCCCAGCGACATCTCAGCCCCGTGGAAGTCCGCGTTGCTCCGGCATGAAACGATCCTGCTCCTGGTCCTCCTGCTGGAATGGCTGTGGTTCAATTCGGTCGGCCGCAACTTCGGCACGCTCGACAACACCTACGACATCCTCCGCCACTCGGCCGAGATCGGACTGCTCGCGCTAGCGATGACGCCGATCATCCTGACCGGCGGAATCGATCTCTCGGTCGGTTCGCTGCTGGGCGTGTGCGCCATCCTGTTCGGGAAACTGTGGCGTGATGCCGGCCTGTCCATTCCGGTGGCCGCGGGATGCACGCTGCTGCTTGGGGCAATGGCCGGCGGGCTGAATGCCTCACTGATCACCTGGCTGCGCCTGCCGCCGCTCATCGTCACGCTGGGAACCTACTCGCTCTTCCGCGGCCTGGCCGAGGCGATCACCCATGGCGTCGATACGTTCACGAATTTCCCCGCGGCCTTCCTCTGCCTGGGCCAGGAACGTTTTCTTGGAATCCCGACGCAGGTCTGGCCGTTCCTCGCGGTGGCCGCCGGCGTGTGGCTGCTGGTCCATCGCACGACGTTCGGCCGTTGTTTTCGCGCGATCGGTTTCGCCCCGGAAGGTGCGCGTTACGCCGGCCTGCCGGTGGAACGACGGCTCACCTTGGCCTACGTCCTTGCTGGCTTGGTCGCGGCGCTCGCGGCGATCATCTACACCGCCCGGCTGGGCCAGGCGAAGGCGGACGCCGGGACGGGCTACGAACTCTTTGCCATCACCGCCGTCGTGCTCGGCGGCACGAGCATTTTCGGCGGCGTCGGTTCGGTCCACGGGACGTTGCTGGGCGTCGCCGCCATCGCCGTGCTCAACAACGGGCTCGTCCATGCCCGCGCCCCGCGCGAAGTCGCCGGCATGCTGACCGGCCTGCTGCTGGTGCTGGCGCTCGCCGGCGGCGCCCTGCCCCGCCTGTGGGCCAACCGGGCGAAGGCAGCCGCCGTCCCGGCCACCTGACCCAACCTCACGCCCGCGGGTGGGCGGAGTCGTAAACGCGCTTCAGGCGCTCCGTCGTCAGGTGCGTGTAAACCTCGGTCGAGGACAGCCGCGCGTGGCCGAGCAGCTCCTGCACGCTCCGCAGGTCGGCGCCCCGGTCGAGCAGGTGCGTGGCAAAGCTGTGCCGCAGCTTGTGCGGCGTCAGCGCCGGGTCGAGTCCGGCCGCAGCGAGATAGATTTTCAGCCGCCGCTGGATCGTTCCTGGCGTCACCGGATTGAGCGAATTCCGCTCCGCGAAGAAGACCGGCAGCCCCGGGCTTTGCGGATGGCTCACCGCCCGCCAATACGCCTCCAGCGCGGTCAACGCCGGCGCGCCGACGGGCACGAGCCGTTCCTTGCGCCCCTTGCCACGGATCTTCAGGGAGCGAGCCGCGAAATCCACCTCAGCCACCGTCAGCCCGCAGACTTCGCTGATGCGCAGGCCCGAGGAATAGATCAGCTCCAGCACCGCCACGTCCCGCAGGAACGGCACCGGGTCCACCGGTTCGGACGCGTTTTCCCGTAATCGGCCGAACTCCCGCAGCGGGGCTTCGAGCAGGGCCGTCATCTGCTTCTCCGGCAGGAACTGCGGCAGCCGCTTCGCCGCCTTGGGCAGGGAAAGCCCCTTCGTCGGCAGCCCGGTCACCAAACCTTCCCGCAGCAGGAACCGGTAGAAGGTCCGCAGCGCGCTGAATCGCAGCGCAATCGCCGCGCGGCTCAGTTGCTTGCGCCCCAGCCACCGGAGATAAAAGCGGAAGTCCTCACGCTTGAGTTCGGTCCACACGGGCGCCGCCTGGTTGAGTCCATGATGCCACGCCGCCACCTCGGCCAGGGCCTGGCCATAGTTCCGCACGGTGTAGGCCGAGGTGTTGCGCTCGACCTCCAGGTGCTGGAGGAAACGGCCCACCAGCGGATCGGGCGGCGGGTTGTTTTCAGACTGGCTCGGCGACGTGTTCAAGGACGGACGGCAGCGTGCGCCCGACGCCCGGAACATTGAACCCCGAACTTCCGCCGCCTTGCCTCTCCCGCCCGCCTCCCCACACTCCGCCCCATGTCCACCGCGCGCCGCTTTGCCCGGCTCATTGGGTCCTTGGTCCTTGGTCATTCCGGCCTGCTCCACGCCGCCGACATCGCCGCCGCGGCGACCGGCACCAGCACCAACGGCTTCAAACCGCTCGTCCCGGACGACCGGCCGTCCACCCCCATCCTCGCGCCGGCGTCGAACGAGGGCGAAGTCCGCATCAAGCAGTTTAAGCTCACGCCCGGGCTCAAGGTAGACCTCTGGGCCGCCGAGCCGATGCTCGCCAATCCGGTCGCCTTCTCGGTGGACGAAAAGGGCCGCGTCTTCACCAGCGAGACTTACCGCTACCGCACCAGCGTGCTCGATATCCGACACTACATGTTCATGCTGGAGGACGACCTCGCCTCGCGCAGCCTCGAAGACCGCCTGGCGCAGATCCGGAAGTGGTTCGGTCCCGAGGGCGAAAAGGCGTTGAGCAACGAGTCGGAAGTCATCCGCCTGATCGAGGACACCAACGGCGATCACAAGGCCGACAAGTCGTCCATTTTCGCCGACGGCTTCACGAGCCCGCTCAGCGGCATCGCCAGCGGTGTGCTGGCCCGAAACGGCGAGGTGTGGTTCACGGAGATTCCCAGCCTGTGGAAATTCCGGCCGGCGACGACCTCTGAAGCCGCCACGATGGCGCGGGACAAGACCAGCCTGACCATCAACCACACGCCCTACGCGAAGGATGCCGCCCTCCATTCGCTGCCCCACGTGCTCGACCGCAAGTTCGTCGCCGAGCAACTCCTGCGCGGCTTCGGCATCCGCTTCAGCTTCACCGGGCACGACCTGCATGGGCTCAAGTTCGGTCCCGACGGCCGGCTCTACTTCTCCTGCGGTGACCGCGGCGCACACATCGTCACCCAGGAAGGCACCGTCATCGATCTGCCCGACGAAGGCGCCGTGTTCCGCTGCGAACCCGATGGCTCGAACCTCGAGGTCGTCCACCGCGGCCTGCGCAACCCCCAGGAACTCGCCTTCAACGAATACGGTGACCTCTTCACCGGCGACAACGATTCCGACCAGGGCGACCGCGAACGCTGGGTCCAAGTCATCGAGGGCGCGGACTCCGGCTGGCGCGTCGGCCACCAGCACGCCCCGCTCGGCAACGCGGGAATGTGGAATATGGAGCGCCTCTGGGTGCCCCACTTCGAAGGCCAGGCCGCCTACCTCATGCCGCCCATCGCCAACCTCGGCGACGGCCCGAGCGGACTTGTCTATGACTACGGCACCAGCCTGCCGGAGGATCAGGGCCGCTTCCTGCTCGCCTACTTCAAGGGCACCAGCGCCAAGAGCGGCCTCTATTCGCTGAAGGTGCGTCCCGCCGGCGCCGGCTACGAACTTGTGGCCCACGATGAGTTCGTGTGGAACTCGCTCGTGCCCGACGTGGACCTCGCGCCCGACGGCGCGATCCTGTTCGCCGACTGGCACGAAGGCTGGCCCAAGAGCAACAAGGGCCGGCTCTACCGAGCCTATTTCCCCGGGGTGATCGCCGACCCGGTGGTGCAGGAGACCGCCAAGCTGCTCGGCGAAGGCTTCGCAAAGCGCGGCGAAAGGGAACTGCTCGGCCTACTCGCCCACCGCGACATGCGAGTGCGGCAGGAAGCGCAGTTTGAACTGGCCGCACGCGGGCCGAAGTCGTTCGACGGGCTGAAGAAGGTGGCGTTCGAGTCGAAGAACCAGCTCGCGCGGCTCCATGCGATCTGGGGTATTGGACAGGTGGCTCGGAAGCCATTCCCAACCAACACGGCCGAAAGCCTAGCCAGCCAACTCAACGACTGCTTGCCACTCCTGAAAGTCGCCGATCCGGAAATCCGCGGCCAGGCGATCAAGATGTTCAGCGAGGCTGGGTTCGCGAATGCCCGACAAGGCTTGGCCGCCCTGATCACAGACACCAATTCGCGGGTCCGCTACTTCGCTACCATGGCATTCGCCATCGGGTTGTCGCCAGATGCCAAGGTCCGTCTGATTCATCACCAGCCTTTGGTTCGGGCATTCCTCAACTTGGGACCGGGAAATACCAGTTCCAAAGCCTCGGAAGCGAAACGTGGGATCGCTTGGGAGGCCCTGAAGAAAACACTCGGTGAGGAGGTCGTTTTCAATGAACTTCGCGGATTCACGTTCGACCAGCTTACAAACCATATTGCCGTCTCACAGATGCTGGCGACCACTGGGCAAAATGAAGGGGTTTTAGTTCACGCAGGTGCCCTTGCCTTTGCGAATTCATTCAATGGCACCGCAACAGCTGGTCTTCAGGAAGCCAGGCCGATTCGTTTGGCCAGTATTCTGGCGAGTCGTATCCGCGCAAATGCACGCGCCGCCAAGTTCCTTTCGGACGCCGACCCGCTGCTCGTCCTCGAAGCCGCGCGGGCCATCAACGACGTGCCCATCACCAACGCGCTGCCCGCCCTCGCCGCCCTTGCCGAACCCGCGAAGCTCGACGCCCTGCTGAAGCAGTTCGCCGCGATAAAGCCGGCACCTGCTCACGCTCTTGCGCCGGGCGCCATCCGCGACGTCCGCGCCGACCAACCGCTGCCGTGGACCAACGCGCCCGTGGACCAACTCACGCCGATGCTCCTGCGCGTCGTGAACGCCAACTTCCGCGTCGGCACCGCCGAGACCGCGCAACGGCTCGCCGCACTGGCCACGCGCGCCGACCTGCCGGAACTCATTCGCACCGAAGCCCTGTTCGCCCTCGGCACCTGGGCCAAACCGCACCAACGCGACCGCATTGTGGGCACTTATCGCCCAATGCCCGAGCGGGATGCCCAACCGGCGAGGGAAGCGGTGGGCAAGGTGTTGCCCCAACTCGTAGCCGCCGAGGTCACGAGGCGGACGGGCGACCAACCGGCGGCCAATCCGCCTCCTCACGTCGGCGGCTACAACGAGCCGCTCCTCATCGCCACCACCGAGGCCATCGCCCGGCTGCAGCTCACCAATGCCGCCCCGCGCCTCGTCGCCGTGGTGAAGGACACCGCCGTCCCGGCGAACGCCCGTGCCGCCGCCCTCCGCGCGTTCTCCCAAATCGAAACTCGGAAATCTGAAGTCGAAACTCTGCTCACGCTGGCGAGCCGGGATTCCGCTGAACCCCTCCGCCTCGCCGCTTCCAAGATCAGTGCCGAGTTGAATCCCAACGACGCCGTCGGCCAGCTCACCGCCAAGCTCACAGCCGGTTCTCTGGCCGAGCAGCAATCCGCCTTCGCGTCGCTCGGCGACCTCAAGTCCGACGCCGCAGACGCCATCCTCGCCGAGTGGCTCGACAAGCTGATGAAGCGCGAGGTCGCCAACGAGGTGATGCTCGACCTCGTCGAAGCCGCAGCGAAACGAAGTGCCGGCGCGGTGAAGTCGCGCCTGGAGACCTACGGCAAGTGGAAGCTGCCGCAGGACCACCTCACGCCCTACCGCGAGGCGCTGTTCGGCGGCGACGCCGCGCGCGGCCGGAAGATCTTCTACGAGAACCCGGCCGTGGCCTGCACGCGCTGCCACCACATCGGCAACGACGGCGGCGGCAACGCGGGGCCAGTGCTCGACGGCCTAGCCGGCCGCGTGACCCGCGAACACCTGCTCGAAAGCATCGTGTTCCCCAACCAGCAGGTAACCCAGGGCTTCGAGACCGCGATGCTATCCCTGAAGAACGGCACCGCCTACGCCGGCATCGTGAAGGCAGAGAGCGACACCGAGCTGACCCTGATCTCGCCCGAGGACGGCGAACTGAAGCTCAAGAGGGCCGACATCACGTCCCGGGACAAGGGCCTGAGCGGCATGCCGGAAGGCTTCGGGCAATTGCTGAGCCGCCAAGAACTGCGCGACGTGGTCGAGTTTCTGGGCACGCTGAAGTAGCCGGCAGTTTCCTTGAAAGAATCCGTGCCGGACCGGCGAAGGCAGGGGGAACGAACATGCGCGACGATTCCGACTGGCTGCCGACCCGCCAAAGCCTGCTTTCCCGCCTCCGGGCGTGGGACGATGGCGAGAGCTGGGCCCGGTTCCACCGCGACTACGGCCGGCTGCTGTTCCATTACGCACGGAAGGCCGGCCTGAACGCCTCGGAGGCGGAAGATGTGGTGCAGGACACGGTGATCTCCGTCGCCGGGGAACTGCCGGAGTTCCGCTACGATCCGGCCCGGGGCTCGTTCAAGGGCTGGCTGCACCGCATCGTCCGCCGGCGAGTCGCCGACCATTTGCGGCGGCGGCCCCGGGAACAGCCGGTGGAAGAAGTGGCCGCGGTCGCCGACGAGGGCGATTCCGATACCCGCTGGGAAAAACTGTGGGACGCCGAGTGGGCGCGGCAACTGACCGACCGCGCGCTCGAACGGGTCAAGGGCGAGGTATCGGCGCGGCAGTTCCAGATCTACAGCCTCGCCGTGCTGCAGGAGCAACCCCTCGACACGGTCTGCCGGACTCTTGGCGTCAATGCCGGCATGGTCTATCTGGCCAAACACCGCATTGGCCGGCTGGTCCGGAAGGAACTCGAAAAGCTGCGGGCGGAGGAAACCTAGTGGGCCGGGCGCGCCGGCCCCTCCCAGGACGCGGGGCCGCCTTTGCGCTTCGCAGGCCGGCGTCGGGACCATTTAATCGGGCATCCGGTGCACGACACGGCCCCCCAACTGGCGATCGCCGACTACACGCTCCTCGAGCGGATTGGTGCCGGCAGCTACGGTGAGGTGTGGCGGGCACGGTCGGTGACCGGCGCTGAGCGCGCCCTCAAGGTCGTTCACCGGCGGTCGTTCCAGCACGACCGTCCTTACCGCCGCGAATTCGAGGGCATCCAGAAATTTGAGTCCCTTGCCCGCGGGCATCCGCATCTGGTGACGGTCTTCCACGTCGGACGGCTGGAGGCGGACGAGGCGTTCTACTACGTCATGGAACTGGCGGATGCCGTCCCGGGAACTGCGACCGACGGCTACGCTCCACGGACCCTGCGCGCCGACCTCGATGCCGGCGCGCCGCTGACGGCCACGGCGCTGGTGCAGCTCGGCGTGGCCCTGGCCGAGGCGTTAGGTCACCTGCACCGCCACGGGCTGATCCATCGCGACGTCAAGCCGTCGAACATCATCTTCGTCGGCGGCGTGCCCAAACTGGCCGACATCGGCCTGGTCGCGGAAGCGGGCGAGAACCGCAGCTTTGTCGGCACCGAGGGTTTCGTGCCCCCGGAAGGTCCGGGCACGCCGCAGGGCGACCTTTTCAGCGTGGGCAAGGTGCTCTACGAGGCGATGACCGGACGCGACCGCACCGAGTTTCCGGAACTCCCGGCGAACTTCGGTGCCCGGCCCGACCACGGCGCGCTGCTCGAACTCAATGAGATCATCCTCCGGGCCTGCGAGCGCGATCCCGCCCGGCGACATGCCACCGCGGAGGACCTGCTGGGCGAACTGCGCCTGCTCCAGGGCGGTCTTTCACTGCGGCGGCTCCGGCAAACCGAACGCCGCCTGCGGTTCTTCCGGCGCGTGGGCATCGGCGCCGCAGTGCTCGCACTGTTCGCATTCGTCGCCGTCGGCCTCGCCCGGCGGGAGGCAGCGCGCCAGCGGGCCAACTTCAACGCCGCCGAAACGCTCCGGCTCCGGGCCGAGGCCGCCGAAAAATCCGCCCGGGAGCAGGTGCACGAAACTTCCGTTGCCCTTTCCCGGGCCAGCCGACTGAGCCTCGCCGCCGGCCGCCGCGAACGCGCCCTTGCTGCCATCCGTGCCGGCGCGTCCGTGCGTCCCAGCCGGGAACTGGCGGATGAACTCATCGGCGTGCTGGCCGGCGAAGACCTCCGGGCTGACGGCGTGCTGACCAACCTGCCTGCGGCGGGCGTGGCCGTGTTCAACCCGGACCTCACTGCGGTGGCCCAACCCCTAGTGGGGGCAGTGCTGCTCAGCGGCTTGCCGGACTTGCGGGAGCTACGGCGGCTGACCTGCGCGGAACCCACTGCGCCGGCGCTGGTGTGGAGCACGGAAGGCCGCTGGCTCGCGGCCCAACATGCCTCGGGCCGCCTGCGGGTCTGGGAGGTGGACTCAGCCCGGGTGGCCCTGGACATGGAAGCGGTGGGGGCGTGGCCCAGTTTCTCGACCAACGACCTGGTGGCATTGCCCTTCCCCGACCGTCGGCGTGTGGAGGTCCGGAGTCTCCGCGACGGCCAGAGCCGGCACGCCTGGTCGGTGGCGTTCGACTTCGACCGCACGCAGTTGAGTCCCGACGGCAGTTTGCTGGCCCTCAACCCGCTTATCACTCCACGTTTCTTCGTGGTCGCAGCCGCGTCCGGAGAAATGCGCCACGACTTCGCGCTGGATGCCTATCCGCTCGAACTGGCCTGGAGCGCCGACGGACGGTGGTTGGCCGCGGGCGCGGACGACCAGGCGGTTTACCTCTGGTCGCTGCTGCCCGGCGGGCCGCAACAGCGCCTGACTGGCCACCAGAACGCGGTCCACAGCGTCCGCTTCACCGCCGATTCCCAGCGCCTACTGTCGAGCTCGTGGGACGGCACGACGCGCCTGTGGGAAGTCTCCCCCGGCCGGGAAGTGCTGCGGCTCGGGGCAAGCGGCGAACTCGGCTTTGGCGGCCGGCCCGCCCGGTTGGCGATCCAGAACTACCGGCGCGACGCGGTGCAATTTCACACCCTCACGCCACCGAGGGTGGTGCAAACGCTGATTTTGCCGGCAACGAACCGGTCCATCAGCCCGTTGGGCGTGGCGTTTTCGCCGGACGGCCGGCAGTTGGCGGTGGCGGCCTGGGACGGCGCGCATGGGTTGGCCGCCGACTCGGGCCAACATCTGTGGATGGTGCCGTTTCCCAAGCTACGCACGGTGTCCTATCTGCCCGAGGGCAACCTGTTGCTCGCCGGCGACGCCGGCGTCGCGCGGGTCACCTGGACAACCTCGGCCGCAGGTGTCGGCCACCGCCTCGAATCGTTGGCGCCGCCGCATCATCAAGACTTTGCCACCACGGCGAATGGCCGCGTGGCGGGGGCTCGGGGCGACCAAGTATGGCTCGATCAGCCCGACCGCGGGCGGCAGATCTTCACCCGCTCCGGATGGGAGTTGCAGCAAGTCGCGCTCAGTCCCGACGGGCGGTGGCTCGCGGCTGGCGGCAGGCGGATGCCCGGCTTTGCCGTGTGGGACCTGGCGACCGGCCAGCCTGCGTCGTGGGCTCCGCCAGGTGACGGGCCGGGGGCGGAGACCGCCTTCAGCCCGGACTCAAGGCTGTTGGTGGCCGGCGACGAACGGCGCTACGCGGCCTACGCCACCACGGACGGCCACGTTGTGTGGGAGGTGCCGCGGCAGGACACCGCGATGCTGCACGGGTTGATCGCCTTCACCGCCGAAGGCAGCCGGTTCGCCTGCGCTGTGAGCCGCACCACCGTGAGCCTGCACGCCACCGCCACCGGCGAGCGCCTCGCCACGCTCGAACACCCCGACCCACAGCAGGTCACCGCGCTGACGTTCAGCCCGGATGGCCGGCAACTCGCGGTGGCCGGCCCGACCCATCAGGTTCGCCTGTGGAATTTGGCCGCCATCGCCCGGGAGCTGAAAACCGCCGGACTGCCCTGGGCGTTTGCGAAGGAGGATTGATCCCGAAAACGCCAGTTCAACGATCCGCGGATTGCGCGAATCTCGCAGCGGAACAGGCCAGCGAGGGAGACGAGAGTCGGCGCCCGCCGAAGGCCCGGAGGGCCGGCAGAACGTAGCCCCGGGCTCACGCCCGGGGTGGACGCGGGAGAATGCTTTTCAGCCCCGGTGGGGCGGCAGCAGTTCTTTCGCCCCTCCGGGGCTCCCCTGTCATTGGGCCTGCCCCCCAGCTCACGCCCGGCGCTACTTTTTACCGCGCCTCCGGCGCTGAAACACATGGCTGGCCACGCCGTAACAGTTCCAAGAAATCGAGATGTGCCCCCTCCGGATCAATCTGCTTTCTCCGGCTTCCAAGTTGGGCGGACAGCCCGGCAGAAACACGCGACCCAAAACTTCCCACCGATTTCGTGAAAGAAATCCGCCCCGGCTTGCGAAGGGCGGGCGATGAAGCTCTTCGCACGTCTTGCGGCCCTGCTCGCCGGGGTGGCCGGCCTGATGTCCCCAACCGCCGTGGCCGCCACTTGGCGGGCCGGGGTTGAACCGGCTCCGTTGCCCAGCCAGATGGACCCACCGTGGCGGCTGGAAAACCCCGACGGACTCAGTCCCGCGCTGGTTTCCGACCAGGGGCTGATCTTGGAAACTGGCGCCGGCCAACGCCTGTTTTACGCGCGCCAGGGGGCGGACGTAAACTTGACTGACTCCTTCCGGCTTTCCGCCAGCCTGCTGCTGCCGGCCGGGGCCAATCCCGATCCGGCCGCCGTGCCGGCGTCGCTCGGCTTCATCCGCGCCGATGGCCGACGTATCGCCCTGCACCTTTCGCCGGGCCGGGTTTCGCTCACCGCCGACGCCGACGGCACCGGCCCCGGTCCGAGCGTGGCGACCGACACGTCGGTCCTGCACACCTACCGGCTGACGGTGGATGAGCGCACCACACCGCACATGGCGGTGCTCACCATCAGCGGCGGCGGCACCTTGCGGACGCCCCTGTTCGAGGGCGCCGCGGCGCAGGGTCCGCGCCTGTTTTTCGGGGCCACGCGCGGCACCGCAGGCCGCGCGGTGTGGCGTTCCGTGTCCGACAACGCCACCGGCGTGGCCTTCAGTTATCAGGGCCGGCTTAACTTCCCGCGCGCGACTGCGGCGAACGGGCGCTTCGACTTTGAATTTGAGCTGTGGGATTCGCCCGAAGGCGGCACCCAGCTCGGCACGAAACGTCAGCTCACCAACGTCGAGGTTCGCGGCGGGCTGTTCAACGTGGACCTGAACTTCGGTGGCGCGGTTCTCACCGACACCGATCCCTGGCTGGCGATCTCGGTGCGGCGGGCCGCCGACACAACGGAGTTCACGCGGCTGAATCCGCGCGTGCCCATCCGGCCGGTGCCATTGGCGCTGCAACTGACGGAGCCGCCGGTCGGCCAGGCCGTTACGGCGTTCAACGGCCTGCGGGACGAGGTGTTCTTCGAGGTCGGGCCAGGGCTCAATCTGGAAACCGACACGGACACCCGGGTGGTCAGCCTGACGCTGAACAACCCCGGAGCGGGACCGCACGATCACTTCGGCCAGGCGTGGCAGGGCGCGAACCCGCTCGCCGGCCTGCTGCTCGGCAACACCGACGCCGCGGGCGCCGCGTTGCGGCTGGATGCTGCGGGCGACCTGCTGCGCGGATTCCCGCTGGGCGCCCAACCGGGACAGCCGCCGTCGTTTCGCGTCAGCCGGCTGGGTGACGTCTCGGCCCGGGCTTTCGCGGGCAATGGCTCCGCGCTGACCGGGCTTTCCTGGGATCAACTGCCGGGCACGATCCCCGTGGAACGGCTGCCGCAGATTCCGCGCGACAAGCTGCCAGCCGATCTGGGTGGCGGCGGCGGGGCGCACAACCACTTCGGGGAAAGCTGGTCCGGCTCCGCGCCCATCGCCGGCCTCCAAATCGAGAACACCCACGGCGAAAGCGTCGCCGTGCTGGGCCGGGCGCCGGGCGTGGTGGGCACGGGCGTGCGCGGCTACGGCCAGCGGGCCGGCCTCGAAGGCGGCGGCATCATGACGGGAGTGATGGCCGCTTCGAGCGCCGGGTCGTCGCTCTATGCGCTGACAGACACGGGCATCAACCTCGAACTCAGTAGCGGCGGCGGCGACTTCATCCGGGGCACGAAACAGTTCGGAGACCAAACCTTCCGCGTCAGCGCCGACGGCGACGTGTTCGCGCGGAACCTCGCGCTGTCGGGCAACTTCACGGGCCTGTCGTGGGCTGCACTCGCGGGCACGATCCCAGTGGACAAACTGCCCCTGATCCCGCGCGACAAGCTGCCCGCGGACCTGGGCGGCGGCGGCGAGCACACGCACTTTGGACAAGCCTGGAGCGGCAACACGGTGAACGGTCTCAAGGTCACCAACACCCGGAGCAACTCCGACGCGGCGGGGCTTTTCGGCCAAGCCACCGTGGGCACGGGTGTGCTGGGCGAGGGGGAAACGGCGGGCGTGGCCGGCAGCAACTCGAATCCGGCCATCCAGTCCTACGGCACGCTGGGTTCGCTCTCCGCCGGCGTGGCCGGCTACCACTCGGACGATCCGGGCGTGCTGGGCTCATCTTCCGTTGGCCCGGGAGTGGAGGGGTATTCTTTGGGCGGCCCTGCGGTCGTGGCCACCGCGCCGGTGGGCGGCGGCAACCTGTTCGTAGGCAAACTCGGCAGCGGCTTTGGGGACGTGAAGTTCGCCGTGGCCAACGACGGCACGGTGGCCGCCACGCGGTTTCAGGGCGACGGCAGCATGTTGACCAGCCTGAGCTGGAACCAGTTCACGGGCGAGGTGCCTGAGTTCAAACTTCCGGCAGCCGTGGCCCGGACCGGGCACAACCACGCCGGGGAGACGTGGAGCGCGTTGGGCAAGGTGTTGGAACTTCACGGCGGTCTGGCTCCGGGCGTGCCGACGTTCACGGCCTCCGCGACGGAAAGCACCGCCATCCACGGGGAATCCATGCTCGGGCCGGGAGTCACCGGCCGGAGCTTCTCCTCCGACCAAGCCGCAGTGCGGGGCGAGGCCGCTGCCAGCGGCCCGGGCGTCGTGGGCGTCGCCAGTGCCGGGGCCGGCATCCATGGCCAATCGGCGGTCGGGGCCGGCGTGTCCGCCCGCGCTGGGTTTGGCGTTGCGTTGGTCCTGAACTCAGGCGGTGGTGCGCTCATCGCGGCGCATCGTGATGTTCCGGGCGGAAACACCGAAGTGTTTGGTGTGAGCCACGAAGGCTCGGTGTCGGCGGCCGGTTCCATGTCGGCCACCGCCTTTAACACCACCAGCGACCGCCATGCGAAGACGGGCTTCACCGCCGTGGACCCGCAGGAAGTGCTCCGGAAGGTCAGCGCGCTGCCGATCACCCGCTGGGCCTTCACAAACGCCGCCGCTGTCGCGCATATCGGCCCGGTCGCGCAGGACTTCCACGCGGCCTTCGGCGTCGGCGCCGACGACCGCCACATCGCCACCGTGGATGCGGACGGCGTGGCGCTGGCCGCCATCCAAGGCCTGAACACCAAACTTGAGTCGGAGCTGCGGACCAAAGACACCGAACTGCGCGCCCTGAAGGCCGAATTGGCCGAACTGCGCCAACTGCTCCGCGGCGCGGCGCAACCTCAACCCTGAATCCGCCGGCCAGCATGACTTCACCCACCATTCCCCTCGTCCAAGACGGTGCCCGCTACCGCGGACCTCGCGCGGGTTCGCCGCGATTCCGCAGTTCGCTGCTGGTGGTTTTCCTGATTTCGGCGACCCACTTGCCGGCGGAGGAATTCGAGCTGATTGACAGTCCCTTCATCGCCGTGGACCGCGTCAGCGGCGGGGATTTCACGCTCGAACTGGCCCCGCTCGTCGGGCCAGTCCCCACCGAACCGCTGTCAGGCGGCGAGTTCGTGGTTACCGGACCCGATTTCTGGTCAATGTTGCTCGATGAGACGGCCGCCATCCGCATCCTCCTGCTGCCCGACGGCCGGTTTGAGTTGCGGTTCTCCGGGCCCGTGGCCGGCGCGGCGTTGGAAGTCTCCGCCAATCTGGAGTCATGGACTCCGGCGATCGAAGCCCTGACCAATTCGGAACCGCTGACCCTTGAACCGCTCCCCGAGCAGCGATTCTTCCGCCTCAGGCGCTGACCCAATTCACCTGGACCGACCGGCGACGGATGGGCCCCTCGTCCTTGCTGTCAGCGCAGTCGCGCCTCAGCATCGGCTCACCCGCCTTTCATGACCACATCACCGAATCCGCCGACGACGCCGGAACCCAATTACCGCCAGTTGGCGCCGGAACAAATCATCCGCACCGCGCAGCAATTGGAGCGGCGCGTGCAGGAGCGTTTTCCGGATTCCGGGCTGGGCCGGGTGTGCGGGGAAATCGTCCGGGCCACCCAGGACGCTGAGATCGTGGCAGACGCGCTGGCGAAACCGAACTACCCGATCCGCGGCGCGGTGGCGTTGTTCATCCTGTTGCTGGTGGCGGCGATCTTCGGGCTCTTCGCCGGCTTGCGAAAGAACCTGCACCCGAACTTCGAGAGCATCTCCGACCTGTTGCAGGGCCTGGAAGCGGGCGTGAACGACCTGGTGTTCATCGGCTTTGCGATCTGGTTCCTCACCCGGCTGGAAGCCCGCTGGAAACGCCACCGGGCCTTGCGTTCCCTGCACGGCCTGCGGTCGCTGGCGCACATCGTGGACATGCACCAGCTCACCAAGGATCCCGATCGCGTGACCGGCCGCGGGGTGGCCGACACGGAGTCGTCGCCCCAGCGCCGGATGACGCCCTACGAGCTGACGCGCTATCTCGACTACTGCTCCGAGGCCCTCGCCCTGCTCAGCAAGGCGGCGGCGCTGCACATCGAGCAGTTCGACGACGCCGAGACGCTGGCGGCGGTCGGCGAGATCGAGGACCTGACCGACGGCCTGTCCCGCAAGATCTGGCAGAAGATCACGATCCTCGACCGCGTGATGAGTGACGAGCGGCCCGGTCCAACTGCGCCATGACGCGGAAGGCCCGACGTCCCCTTGGAGGCGTCACCCTCATTGAATTGCTGTGCGCGCTGGCCATCATCGCCGTGCTGGCCACGCTCCTGCTTGGCCCGGCCAGCCGGGCGCTCGGCAAGGCGCGGGCGATGCAGTGGAATGATCGGGCGCACGCCCTGACCGCCGAAATCACGGACCGGCTCCACCAGGTTTTCGTCGGGCAGAAGGAGTTCAAGCGGGTGACGCTGGCGGATTTGGAAAAGGACGGACTGCTGACCGCGGCGCAGGCGAAATTCCTGAGGGACGACCGCGTGCGCTTCACGCCGTTTGCGGGGAGCGATCCGGACGAGTTGACGGTGATCCAAGTCGCCTTCAAACCCGCGTTCCTCGATCCGGGCGGAATCGTGCAGGTGACCAAGGGCGAACTCACCCGCGAGCGACCATAATCCGCGCCGAAGTCGGCCACGTGGCTGGCGTTGAAACCGATGCCTCCGCCTACGCGGAGCCGCCCAGGACCCGCCATCGCCCTACTTCTTCGACAGGCTGTTGTAACAGATCTCCAGCCAGCGGCTGGTGTTGATGAAGCCAGTGCCCCAGTCCTTCCACTTCTCCGGCAGACCGGCGGCCTTCACCTGTTCCAGGGTCTTGCCCGTCGCCAGGGCCTGTTTCACGACGTCCGTGGTCTCGGCCAGCATGTCGCGGAAGGCCTTCAGGTCCGCCACCGAGGCGAGCGGACCATGGCCGGGAATCACGTTGGCATCGGCCGGGACCAGCGCGAGCGCCCGGTCTACGTTGGCCAGGTAACCGGCGACGTCGCCGCCGCTGCCGAGGTCGATGAACGGGAACTTTCCCGCGAAGAACTGGTCCCCCATGTGCAGCACCTTCGCGCCGCTGAACCAGACCAGGCTGTCGCCGTCCGTGTGCCCGGGCCCCAGCGCGATCACGCGGATCTCCTCGCCGTTGAAATGGACGGAGGCGCCGTGCTCGTAGGTCAGCACCGGCAGTTCCGCCGGCTTGGAGTCCGCCTTGTCCGCGAGCCGTTTCCGGACGTTCGCGTGGGCCACGATGTTCGCTCCCTTCTCGCCGAAGAAGGCGTTCCCGCCGGTGTGGTCGCCGTGCCAGTGGGTGTTCAGCAGGAATCGGGGGGCGGCCGGGTTCAGCTCCTTCACCTTCGCGGCGATCTTCTCGGCCAGCGGCGCAAACTGGTCATCGACGATCAGCACCCCGTCCGGCCCGGCCGACACGCCGATGTTGCCGCCGGCGCCTTCCAACATGAACACGGTGCCGGCCACCGGCGTTGCCTTAATTTCGACCTTGGACAGGTCGCGCTGCGCCCAGGCGACCACGACTGACGACGCCATTCCGGCGACCAGCAAAGCAGGATATCGCATGGCGCAAGACCGTGCCCGGTCGCTGGGCCGACAGCAACCCCGGCTACGGTTTCCGGGGCGGGGCGGACTTGAGATGCCGGTCTAGGAATTGTTCGAGTTCGCCGTAGAATTTGAGCTGGTTCTCGCGCCGAAAGAATCCGTGCCCCTCGTCCGGAAACACGAGGTATTTGACCTCCTTGCCGTTCCGCTTCAGCTCCCGGTGGAAACGATCGCCCTGCTTGATCTCCACGATGGTGTCCTCCTGGCCGTAGGCGAGCAGGACGGGGACTTTGATGCGCTCGACGTTGTGCCGGGGCGACCGGCGCTTGAGCAGTTCCGAGTCCTCCTTCGGATCCCCCACCAGCCGTTCCATGTTGGCGCGAAGCAGTTTCTTCTCGTCCGGAATGTTCTGCATGAAGGTTCGCATGTCGGTGACGCCGCAGACATTGACGCCGCAGCGGTAGAGTTCCGGCGTGAAACACAGGCCCGCCATGGCCGCGAACCCACCGTAACTGGCGCCGTAGATGCCCACGCGATCGGCGTCCACCAAACCCTCGGCAATCACCCACTTCACCGCGTCGGTGACGTCTTCCTGCATCGCCGCCCCCCATTCCTGATAGCCTGCTTCGAGGAATTTCCGGCCAAATCCGGCGGAGCCGCGGAAATTCACCTGCAAGACGGCGTAACCGCGACTGGCCAGGAACTGGACCTCGGGATCGAAGCCCCAGTAATCCCGCACCCAGGGCCCCCCGTGGGGCAGCACCACCAGGGGCGGCTTGGAGCCGGCGTTCTCGGCCGGCAAGGTCAGGTAGCCGCGCACCTTGAATCCATCGCGCGCGGCGAACGATATCGGCTTCATGGGCGAGAGGTCGGAGGTCTTCAGCCACGAACGGCTGGAACCGATCATCGACAGCTTCTTCGCGTCGCGCTCGTAGAGAAAATACACGCTGGGTCGCCGGTCCGAGGACGCCTCCACCAGCGCGATTCGCCCGTCGAGGGACTGGCTGACGATGCTGGGTTGCAGGTCCGGCAACGCCTGTTGCAGCCGCTTCTGGTTCTGGGCCGCCGCGTCGTTGACGGCGTGAAACACGGTCTTCTCCGCCTCGTATTCCACCCCGAGCAATTGGTTGCTCACCGGATCGAACCGTAGCGAGGCATTGTCGAGATCGAAGTCATCCGAGGCCAGGATCGGTGCGCCTAACTCATGCGTGTCGGCATCAAATGAATACAGGGCCGTGGTATCCCGACCCTGATTGCTGGCGACGTAGAGTTTTCCGGCAACCGCGTCGAACCCAAGCACGTCGAAATCGGGATCCGTAAGCCGCCACGTGTAAATCTTCGTCCACTCCTTGGCGCCCACGCCGCGGTGGAAGAATTCGGTCCGGTCATCTTCGACGGAGTAGCCGAGCCGGACCTTGCCGGCGTTGTCCGCGCCCCAGCCCTGCACGTGGCCGAAGACGGGTTCGACCAACTCCCGCGCTCCGGTATGCACATTCACCTGATAAACCCCCAAGCTGTCGCCCCGCTTGAGCCGGACGGACACGCCGTTCCTGTCCCCAGGAACCAACCGGTTGAAGCTTACCAAGACGTGGTCGGGATCCTGCGGCAGGGCATGCAGGAACCTCGGCACTTGGCTACCGTTGAGCCCCTTGCCGCCGTCGCGTCCTCCGCGGATCTGGCGGGTGATTGAGGGCACCAGCTCCTTGGGATTGCTGCCATCCCGGCCCACGGCATAAAGGCCGCCCAGATCGTAGAGCCCGGAGCTCGTGCCGGTGTCCGTTTGCAGTTGGACCCGGAAGACAATCCGCTCGTTGCTGGCCCATGTCAGCCAGCCGACGCTTTCCTTCTTGGCGGCCTCGATCAGCGACATCTTCTTGGTCGCCGGATTCAGGACCCCAATGGCTCCGTTCCACCCTTGATGGGCGACAAAAGCGATGTGGGTGCCATCGGGTGAAAGCTGCGGAAGGGAAAACTCGGCGGGCCGGAAGAAATCCTCCACCGGGACGTTCGCCGCGAACAATGGGAGACAAACTGAAAGCGCGGTCAGTTGGGCTATCGGTTTCACGCCGGAGGAAATAATTCGGCGTTCGCCCGCCTGTCGAGTCCGGGCATGACGACCCGTCGCCGCCATTCAACCGGCTTGGCGTGGCCGGTCCGTTGACTCAGCCTGCCGGCATGACTCCGACTTGGTTACGCTTCCTGCACCCGGCTGCCTTGTTCCTCACGCTCGCCACCGCCGCGCAGGGCGAGGAATTGCGGGTGATGTCCTTCAACCTCTGGCACGGGGGCGACGCCGGGAAACAGCCCCTTAGCCAAAGTGCCGCCGTCATCCGGGCGGCCCGCGCCGACCTGGTCGGCATTCAGGAGGCCGGCGGTTTCGAGCGCGACGGCCAACGCCCGAACAACGGCCGCCGGCTCGCCGAACTGCTCGGCTGGCATTACTTCGCGCAGGGAGCGAGTCCAGGCATCGCCAGCCGGTTTCCGATCGTGACCAACACGCCCGGCAAGCACGGCATCACCGTGAAACTGCCGTCGGGGAAAACCGTCCGACACTTCAACGTCCACCTGATGCACACGCCCTATCAGCCGTATCAGCTCCTGGACATTCCCTATGGCGACGCGCCGTTCATCCGGACCGCGGCCGAAGCCGTGGCCGAGGCGCGCAAGGCCCGCGGCGCCGAGGTGGAACGCCTGTTGGCCGAACTGAAACCCGTCGTGGCGCAGGGCGAAACCGTATTTCTCACCGGCGACTTCAACGAGCCGTCCCACCTCGATTGGACCGAACGGGCCGCGCACGCCCGCCGGCATCCGGTGGCGGTCCCCTACCCTTCCACGCTGGCGGTCACGGCGGCCGGCATGCGGGACGCGTTTCGCACGCTCTTCCCCGATGAGGTGGCAAAACCGGGCGTGACGTGGACGCCCCTGACCCGGCCCGACGATCCCAAGGATCACCACGACCGAATCGATTTCGTTTTCTTCGCGGGGGCCAACGTCACTGCGAAACTCGGCGAAGTCGTCGGGGAATCCGCCCAGTTCGCCGACGTGGTGGTGACGCCCTATCCCTCCGATCACCGCGCGGTGGTCGCCACCTTTGAGCTGAAGTAGCCGCATGGACTGCTCCCGCGCCCGCACCCGCGACCCGCGGGATTGGCTGGAAACCTGCCCCGACTTTTCGTGGCCGCTGGCGGAGAATGTCCACGAATGGATCCTGACCTGGGAGCCGGACCTCACCGAGGCCATCAAATGGAACATGCTCTGTTTCTCGGGCCGCAAGCTGGTCGTCGCCTTGAGCGCCTGCCAGCGGCACCTGGGAATCACCTTCTTCCGGGGCACCGAACTGGCCGATCCTGCCGGGCTCTTCGCTGCCACGGGCGAAAACAACACCAACATCCGCACGATCCGGATCACCACGTTGGAGAACTTCAACCGTTCCGCCCTGCAACGAATCGTGCACGCCGCGGTCGCCCTGGATGCCGAGGCGTTGCCGGCGGTGCCGAAGGCCAAACGCCCGCCCGTCCCGATGCCGGATTTCTTTCGCGCCGCCCTGGCGCAGCCTGACAACCGGGCTGCGGCCGAAGGCTTCGCGGGACTGGCCCCAACCTATCAGCGGGAATACCTCGTGTGGCTGGCCAGCGCCAAACGCCCGGAGACCCGCGCGGCCCGGCTGCGCAAAACCTTGGACGCACTTCGCCAAGGTCGAAAGTGGGCGGATCACCGCGGCGAATGAGATCCTCGCCATCGGGTTGCCGACCCCAAAAACAGAAAACCCGGCGGAAGTTGTTTCCGCCGGGCTTCGCAATTCGATCGTTCAGGCCTTCCGGCGCCACGCGGCGATGAACATCCCGTTCCCCAAGGTCTCCTGCGGCCACAGCGTGACGGCGGTGCTGGGGACCTTTTCCGGCGCAAACGGATTCTCCAGCGGCAACGCCTCCAGTTCGGGGTGCTGCTCGGTCAGGGCCTGGGCCACGTCCCACGTCTCGGCCTTGCTCAGCGTGCAGACCGCGTAGACCAACCGGCCGCCGACCTTCAGGGCCCGGGCAGCGTTGTGCAGAATCTGCTTCTGGATGGCGGCCAGTTCCGTGATGTCGTTCGGCGTGACGGTCCAGCGCGAATGCGGGTTGCGGCCCCACGTGCCGATGCCGGAGCACGGCGCGTCCACAAGGATGCCGTCGAACTCGGTGTTCGTCGGCAGCTTCTCGGTGCCGTCCCAAGGCCGCGAGCGGTAGTTGAAACAGCCCGCGCGACCGGCGCGCAGCTTCAGGCGGTCCAGCCGCCATTCCGAACGGTCGGTTGCCCAGATGAGGCCCTTGCCTTCCATGAGGTCCGAGAGGTGCAGGGTCTTGCCGCCCTCGCCGGCGCAGGTGTCCCACCACGTCTCGTTCGGCTTGGGTGCGCAGGCGAGGCCGACCGCCTGGGAGGCGATGTCCTGGATCTCGAAGGCGCCAGCCTGGAACAGGTCATGCCGGAACAGGTCCTCCTCGCCGACGTAACGGAACGTCTCCGGGAAGCGTGCGAAGCCCGACGCCTCGCAGTTGCCGAGCTGGGTCTTCAGGTCGTTGACCGCACCCTTCCTGGCCCGCAGCCACAGCGGCGGTTCGGTCTGCAACGAGCGCACCCAGGCGCCGCTCAGATTCAGGTGCCCGCCAATCCACGACGGGACGGTGCGGCTGAGCAGTTCCTCGTCGGAAACCTCGGTGGGGTCGGCAGCGAAACGGTTGGCCAGCTCCAGGGCGCCTTCGATCCGTTGCTTGAGCGGGGCGTCTTCCGGCAGCCAGTTTAGCCAGCGGTAATAGCTGAACACCGCGCGGCTGATGTAGGCGCTGTCGCCGCGGGTAAGGCGTTTACGGCGGGAAAGCGTCTGGCGCAGGAGCAGGTCCGCGGGAATGCGCGGCGTCGCCTTCTCGACCACCATCACGGCGAGGTCGAGATTGCTGCGCTCAGCCTCCGGCGCCTCGGCCTCGGGCTCGTAATCCGTCTGGGGCGCCACTTCGCGCCGGATCGCGCGGGCCGGCGGACGGGCGTCATCGCGGTAAGGGCGGGCCGGCGGACGGCCTTCGTCCGAGTAGGGACGGGCCGGACCCCGGTCATCCCGGGGCGGGCCATACGAACGCGCCGGCGGACGGGGTCCGCCAAAGTTGGGCCGGGCTCCGCGCGGGGCGCCGCCGCCGTAAGGCTGGTCGTCGTTCCCCTCGAACCCGTCGTCGTCCCGGCGGAACGGCCGGCCGGTGCCGCCACGTTCATCGTAGGCGGGCCGGTCTTGCGGGCCGCGCCTACCGTAACCGGGACGTTCGGACTGCGGGCCGCGGCCGTAGCCGGCGTCACCCTGGTAGCCTTCGCCGCCCTGGCCTGGGCCTGGGCCTTGGTCAGGACGGGGGCGATAGAACGGGCGTTCGCCGGAGCGGATGGCGTCGCGTTCCAACCGGCCGGGCCGGGGCGGACGCGGACGGTCGAAGTTTCGCTGCGAACCATCGGGGCGGAAGCTCACGCGCGGGCGGAACTCGCGGTCATCGCCCCGGCCACCCCGGTCACTAGGACCGCGAAAGCCGCCGTCGCTTGGCCCGCGGAAGCCACCTTCGCTGGGACCACGGCCAAAGCCGCGCTCCGGCGGGCGGCCATATCCGCTATCGGGTCCGCGCCCTTGCGGACCGGCGCCGGGTCCGGCGTTGCCGTAACCCGGCCGGAAGGGCGGGCGGGACTGATAGGGACGGCCCTGGCCGGCGAAACCGCCGCCGGCGGGGCCGCGGCCAAAACCACGGGCAGGCGGGCGGTTAAAGTCGCGGCCGGGACCGCCGGCAGGACCGCGTCGTTGGGGGCCTCGGTCGCCCGGGGCGGGAGAATCGGAAAAGGGTGTCATGGCTGTTTCGGACTGGTTTCGGATTTCGGCAATTGCAGGAGGACCGCGTGGACGCGGGCGACATCGCCCATGTAGTTGCCCGGCGTGGCCAGGCTGGCGGCCTTGAGAATGTGTTCGCGCGTCTTGGCAACGTCGCCCGTCGCCTCAAAATACAGGCCCACGTAAAGATGGGCGTAAAATTCGTGGTCGCGCAGTTCGGCCGGAGTCGGCTCACCGGCCTTGGCCGCGGCAAAGACATCGTCGACCGTGCCTTGGCCGGCAAACAGGCGTTGCACCTCACGCATCGGCACACGGCCATCCTTCTCGATCTTGATCAGCGCTTTCCGGGCGGCTTCGAGGTTCTCCGACCGCACGACACAGAGGAAGTGCCAGACGGCGTTCTCCACATCCTCCGAGTTAACGGTCTGATGCACCTCAAACTGCTTCCGGCCGTCCGCAAACCGCCCGGCGTAATAGAGGGCGATGCCGCGCTGCCAGTTCTGCGGGACCAGCCGGGGGGCGAGTTCGTTGGCCTTGTCGAATTCGGCGCAGGCCGCGTCGAGTTTGCCCGCCTTGAACAGCAGGGCGGCCCGTTCCTGCCGGAGCGAGGCGAGCTCGGGTTCCAGGCGGATGGCCTCGTCGAGGTCGTTCAGGGCGCCCTTGCCGTCCTTGAGCAGCAGGCGCATCTGCGAACGCATGTTGAGCAGGCGGGCGTCCTTGGGATTCTCGGTAATGGCCTGCGAAACCAGCGCCACGGCCTCCTGGTGTTTGCCAGCCTTCCACGCCGACAGGGCGGATTCGCGGGCTTCCTCGGGCTTGAGCTCGGCCGCCCGCAACAGCAGGCAACCGCCCAGGAACAGGATTGAAAACCGGCGCAAAATCATCGCTCAGGAGGAAAAGGGTAGGGCCCGGCAGGCGCGAGACAATTCTCGGCACCGGCCAGGCGCAGGCAAACCGACGGGACCGCTAACGATACTCCTGGTGCAGTTGGACCGCCTGGGCCTTGTTCCGGGTGCGGATGTTGAGGAACTCGACGACGACGGCGAAGACCATCGCGAAGTAGATGTAGCCCTTGTTGACGTGCTGATGGAAGCCCTCGGCGACCAGCATCGTGCCGATCAGGATCAGGAACGACAGCGCCAGCATCTTGATGGTCGGATGCCGGTCCACGAAGGCGCTGATCTGGTTCACGAACAGCAGCATGACGATCATCGCGAGGATGACCGCGGCAATCATCACGCCCAATTGCTTCACCATGCCGACGGCGGTGATGACGGAATCGAGCGAGAAGACGATGTCGAGCAGCAGGATCTGGACAATGACGCTGGCGAACGTCGGGACGACGGCGTTCGACTTTTCCCCGTCCTCGCCCTCCAGCTTGTGATGGATCTCGCGGACACTCTTCCACAGCAGAAACAGGCCGCCGACGATCAGGACCAGGTCCTTGCCGGACACCGCCAGTTCCACGCTCTTGCCGGCCAGCGCCAGCGTGTGCCGGAGGAAGGGCTGATCCATCTTCACCACCCACGCGAGGCTGGCGAGCAGCAGGATCCGGGTGATCAGCGCCAAGGCCAGGCCCAGCTTCCGGGCACGGGACTGCTGGTCCGCCGGCAGTTTGCCGCTTAAAATGGAAATGAAGATCAGGTTGTCGATGCCGAGCACGACCTCGAGGGCCGTGAGCGTCGCCAAACTGATCCAGACGTCAGGGTTGGTCAGCCAATCCATGGCCGGCGACGCTAGCGGGCGAAGCGGCTTCCGCCAATGGAAGGTTGCAGGGGTAAATCCAGCAGGGCCGCGCCGTTAAGCTGCTACCAGGCAGAGGAAACCTCGCAGCCTCAGTTCCGCCGGCTGGAAGCCGTCGGCACGTTTCCCTGCGTCCTTTTCTGCTCCACTGCGTCTGTCTGGGTGAATGAGCAATTTTATCGCCCTGAATGAACCCGCCGCGGTTCGCACCGAAGTCCGCCGCCGCTACGGCCAGATCGCCCTCAGCGGCGTCACCGGCTGCTGCGGAAACACCGCCAAGCCCGGTTGCTGCACGGGCACCGAGGCCATGAAGCTCGGCTACGGTGCCGAACACGCCGCCGTGCCGGACGGCGCCAACCTCGGCCTCGGCTGCGGCAATCCGCTGGCCATCGCCTCGCTCCGGCCGGGTGACACCGTGCTCGATCTCGGCAGCGGCGCCGGCTTCGACTGCTTCCTCGCCGCCCGCGCCGTCGGCCCCACCGGCCGGGTGATCGGCGTGGACATGACCCACGAGATGCTGACCCGTGCCCGCGAAAACGCCCGCAAGGGCGGCTACACCCACGTCGAATTTCGGCTCGGCGAAATCGAGGCGCTGCCGGTCGCCGACAATGCCGTGGACGTGATCCTGTCCAATTGCGTGCTGAACCTTTCGCCGGAGAAGGACCGTGTCGCCCGCGAAGCCTTCCGCGTCCTGAAACCCGGCGGCCGACTGGCCGTTTCCGATCCCGTCCGCACGGCCAGATTGCCGCCGGAACTGGAGGGAGATCCCGCGCTGCATTGCGCTTGCGCCGCCGGTGCCGCCTCGATCGCCGAGTGGGAAGGCTGGCTGGCGGCGGCAGGCTTCGTGGACATCCGCATCCAGCCCAACGACGAAAGCCGCGAGTTCATCCGCGAATGGGCGCCGGGAACGAAGGTTGAAGACTACGTCGTCTCCGCCACCATTGAGGCGACCAAGCCCGAGCGGTGAGGCTGGAAACCAGTTGCTCCCGTCCGCCGACCTCCCGCTATCGGGCCGAGTTCACGCGCATGGCACTTCCAGATACACATCGCAAGAAATGGGCAGTAACTCTTGAAGGGGACTGGCTGCTCAACCGTGGCCCGCATGGCCTGAAGTTCAACTGGGGCGACCACCGATGGTTCAAGTCTGACTTACAGCTTCTGCGCGACTTCATCGCAGACCAAGTTGGTGCGGACTGTGAGTTTGAGGCCAGGCTGCGAGTTGCCGCGCTTGAGGCGCTTGGGACCGGCAGCGTTGAGCCCATTCGGCGGGGCATTCAGGTTCTGAGCGTCATTGGCCTGACGGACGACCTGCCCCGGGTCGCCCAGTTTTTGCAGCATCCGGACGAAGGAGTCTGTGGGGATGCCCAGAGTTGTTTGTTTGAGATGAAGATGAGGTTGAGATGAGAACGCTGTCCCCAAACCCTACTCCAGCGAACTCGGCTCTCGCCTTCGAGGTGGTCTACGACCGCTTCGCCGCCGAGTTGCAGGCATTTCTCCGCCGCCGCGTCGCCGATCCGGCCACCGCCGAAGACCTGATGCAGTCCGTCTGGCTCAAGGTCCACGAACGGTTCGGCAGCCTGCGCGAAGCGGACAAGGTCGCACCCTGGCTCTTCCAGATCGCCCGCCACGCGCTGATCGACCACCAGCGCCGGTTGCGCCCCACCGAAGCGCTGCCGCCCGAAATTGTGCCCGAGGAAACGGAAGCCGAATTGCCCGACCTGCGTCCCGCCATCGTCCGCTTCCTCGACGTGCTGCCGGCCGAAGATCGCGAGGCGCTCCGCCTCACTGAGTTCGACGGTCTCACGCAACGCAAGCTGGCCGAACGGCTGGGCCTGTCGCTTTCCGGGGCGAAGTCCCGGGTGCAGCGGGCGCGCGCCAAATTGCGCGAACAGTTGGAACAATGCTGCCGGTTCGAGTTCGACCGCCGCGGCAACATCATCGAGTCGCACTCGCTGCCCGCCGGCTCAGGCCACGACTGTTGTCCCGCCACGCCCGGGTCGTTGGCGCCCGATTCCGCATGTGAGTGCGCCGGCGGCCGGCGCCTCTAGAACGGCGCTGGCCCGGCCTCCGCGGAATCCGAGTGTTTCCACCGAGGGCGAATTCCACGGCCCGCAACACGCGGCGGATCATCCTGCTCAAGGCGATGGGCCACCCTTCCCGGCTGGCCATCGCCGACGCCCTGCAGGACGGCAAACGCTGCGTGCGCGAACTCACCAACCTCGTCGGCGCCGACATCTCGACCGTCTCCAAGCACCTCAGCCTGATGCGGGCCGCCGGCCTGCTGGCGACCGAGAAACGCGGGCTCAACGTGTTCTACCGCCTGAAGTGCCCCTGCTTGCTAAACTTCTTCGAGTGCGTGGACGGCCTGGTGCCCGATCCCCCCCCGCAAGGCCGCCCGCAAATAATGGTGCGCTTACCTCCATCGACAGTGTGCCTCGGGACTTTACTTGGCCGTTTCGCCAACTAGTTTCCCGGCATGAAATCCATCCAGGTCTACGACCCGCCGATGTGCTGTTCCACCGGGCTTTGCGGTCCGAGCGTGGATCCGGAGCTGGTGAGTTTCGCCGCCCTGCTCCGCCAGCTGGGCCAGGCCGGCGTCACGGTCGAGCGTTTCAACCTCGGGCAGCAGCCGCTCGCCTTCGTGCAAAATGCCGCGGTGAAGACCGCGCTCGACACGGGCGGCGTCGAGGTGTTGCCGCTGATCTTCTGGGAGGGCGCGGAACATTCCCGGGGCCGGTATCCGTCGGCCGCCGAGCGCGCGGAATGGGCCCGGGCCGCCGGCATTGTGAACGGAGCACCGGCCGCGTGAAGCTGCCCGCTTACCAACCGGACGCCGCCACCGCGACGCGCTTCCTTTTCTTCACCGGCAAGGGCGGGGTGGGCAAGACGTCGCTCTCCTGTGCCACGGCCCTCGCGTTGGCCGCGGCCGGCAAACGCGTGCTGCTGGTCAGCACGGACCCGGCCTCGAACCTCGACGAGGTGCTGGAAACTACGCTGACGAACCAGCCTACGCCGATCGTCGGCGCGCCCGGCCTGGACGCGTTGAACCTGAATCCCGTCGCCGCCGCCGCGGCCTACCGCGAGCGCCTGATCGGGCCGATGCGCGGCCTGCTGCCCGCCGCGGCGTTGCGCAGCATGGAGGAACAGCTCTCAGGTTCCTGCACGGTCGAGATCGCCGCGTTCGACGAATTCTCCGGCCTGATCGGCAATCCGGAGGCCGCGGCAGGCTACGACCGCGTCGTGTTCGACACCGCGCCAACCGGCCACACGCTGCGCCTGATGAGCCTCGCGAAGGCCTGGGACCAATTCCTCGACGGCAACACCAGCGGCACGTCCTGCCTCGGACCGCTGGCCGGCCTGGCCAAGCAGCGCGCGATCTACGAGGCGACGGTCAACGCCCTCGCCGACGCCCGGGCAACCACGCTGGTGCTGGTGAGCCGGCCCCAGCTCGCTGCCTTGCGCGAGGCGGAACGGACCTCCAAGGAACTGCGGGCCCTTGGCGTCGGCAACCAGCGACTGCTGCTAAACGGCACGTTTGCCACCGACTGCCCGGCGGACGTCACCGCCCAAGCCCTGCAACGGCGCGGTGAATCGGCCCTGGCCGCGGCGGCGAACTTCATCGCGAGCCTGCCGACGTCGATTGTCCCGCTGCGCCCGATCAACATTCTCGGCTTGGCCGGCTTGAGGTGCCTGCTCGGTCCGGCAGAAGCACCCGTCGCCGAAGCGGCGCCTGCGGCCGCATGGACGCCACCGCCGATGGAAACACTCACGGAACTCATCACCAGCCTTGAGCAGACGGGCCACGGCGTGGTGATGACGATGGGGAAAGGCGGCGTGGGCAAGACCACCGTCGCGGCCGCGCTGGCGGTGCTGCTCGCACAACGGGGCCATGCGGTCCACCTCAGCACGACCGATCCCGCTGCGCACGTCGCGCAGACGCTCGCCGGCCAGGTTGCCGGCCTGACCGTGAGCCGGATTGATCCCGCGGCCGAAACCGCCGCCTACACCGCCGAGGTCCTCGCCCGGCAAGGCGCCCAGATGGACGCCGCCAGCCGGGCTTTGCTGGAGGAAGACCTGCGTTCGCCCTGCACCGAGGAGATTGCCGTGTTTCGCGCCTTTGCCCGGGAAGTCGGCCGTGGCACGGACCGGTTTGTGGTGCTCGACACCGCGCCCACCGGCCACACGCTGCTGCTGCTCGACGCGAGCGAGGCCTACAACCGCGAGCTGCAACGGCAGTCCCGCGCCGACGCCCAGCCCGAGTCCGTGATGCGCCTGCTGGAGCGGCTGCGCGATCCCGCGTTCACCCGCATCCTGCTCGTCACGCTCCCGGAGGCGACGCCGGTCCACGAGGCGGCCGCCTTGCAGGCAGACTTGCGCCGGGCGCACATCGAACCGTTCGCCTGGGTCATCAACCAAAGCCTGCTCGATTGCGGTTCCTGCGATCCCCTGCTCCGGCGTCGCGAGCAGGCCGAGCACCGTTACCTGGCCGAAGTCGTCACCCAACACGCCACCCGCGCCGCCTGGCTGCCGTGGCAGCCCGAGGAACCCACCGGTCCGGAGGCGTTGGCGCGCCTGGCCACCTCCAACCCGCAATCTCACGCCCGCCCATGACCTACCTCTACGAAACCATTCCCACCCGCGAAGGCGAAACGCCGAAGCATTATGAACTTCAGCAAGGCATGAACGAGGCGCCGCTGACCCAGCATCCCGAAACCGGCGAACCGATCCGCCGAATGATCCTCGGCGGCTGGGGCGCCACCAAGGGCAAGCTGAAGCTCACGGAAACCGGCGGCGACTGCTGCGGTTCCTCCGGCTGCTGCTGAACATGGCTTCCCCGCAAACCGCATCACGCGAGCCCAGCCGTGCGGTCGGCCAAGGGTTCGTGGTCGGGCAGTTCGTGCTGCTCGTCGCGCTCGCCGTGGCGGCCCCGCTTGACCGGGCGCCGGTTCCGGTCGTTGCCGGCAGGATCGTCGCCGTCGTGTGCGTCCTTTACGCAGCCTGGACCGGCCTCGCGGGCGTGCGCCGACTGGGCCGCCACCTGACGCCCCTGCCGCTGCCCAAGGCCGGTGGCCAACTCCAGACCACCGGCATTTACGCCCGGCTACGACATCCGCTCTACGCGAGCGTCGTGGCCCTTGCGCTGGCGTGGACGCTCTGGTGGCAAAGCCCTTGGGCGCTCGGCTTGACCGGCGCGTTGGCCGCCTGGCTGCACCTCAAGGCGCGCTTTGAGGAAACCTGTCTCCGGCGGCAATTCCCCGGCTACGCGGACTACGCGCGCCGCGTGCCCCGGTATTTTCCCCGCCTTAGGCCAACACCTCCTCACCCCTCCGCGCCATGATCCGTGCCCGTCTTCTCGCCGAATTCCTCGGCACCTTCGCGCTCGTGTTTGCCGGCACCGGCGCAATCGTCATCAACGCTATTTCCAGCGGCGCCATCACGCACGTCGGCATCGCGCTGACGTTCGGCCTGATCGTGCTGGCAATGATCTACACCTTCGGCGACCTCAGCGGCGCGCACTTCAATCCGGCGGTGACGCTGGCCTTTGCCGCGGCGAGACGCTTCGCCTGGCGCGACGTGCCGGGCTACGTCGCCGCCCAGGCCGCAGGGGCGTTTGCCGCCAGCGGACTGCTGCGCGGCCTGTTCCCCGACCACGCGACCCTCGGCGCGACCCTGCCGGCCGGCACCGCGGCGCAGAGTTTCATCCTCGAAGTCGTGCTCACCGCGCTGCTGATGCTCGTGGTCCTGAACGTCTCCACCGGGGCCAAGGAGAAAGGCATCACCGCCGGGCTCGTCGTGGGGTCCGTGATCGCACTGGAGGCGATGTTTGCCGGGCCGATTTGCGGCGCTTCCATGAACCCGGTCCGCTCGCTCGCGCCCGCCGTCGTGAGCAGGCACCTCGAACACCTGTGGGTTTACCTGACCGCCCCTACGCTCGGTGCGCTGCTCGTGGTCCCGCTGTGCCCCCTGCTCCGCGGCCCCGGCTGCTGTGGGCCGAACGAATGCGCGCCCCAGTGACCCAACCCTTTTCCTCAGCCACTGGCATTCGAACCTCGTAACTTACCAAGTCATCCCATGTCCCCGCTCATCCTCATCCTCTGCACCGGCAACTCCTGCCGTTCCCACCTCGCCGAAGGCCTCCTGCGCGCCGTGGCGAAGGACCGGTTCCGCGTTGCCAGCGCCGGCTCCAAGCCAGCCGGCTATGTGCATCCGCTCGCGGTCAAGGCGCTCGCCGAACTCGGCATCGACATCTCGGCCCATACGTCGAAGCACATGAACGAGTTCCTGAACCAACCGGTGGAGACCGTCATCACTGTCTGCGGCAACGCCGACCAAGCCTGCCCGGTGTTCCCCGGCCAGTTGAACCGCCACCATTGGCCCTTCGACGATCCTGCCCACGCCACCGGCACCGACGACGAGAAACTCGCCGTCTTCCGCCGGGTCCGGGACGAAATACGCCGCGTCTTCGAGGCCTACGCGGCCGGGCGGTTGGATGTCGCCGGCCGGTGAGCCCCGCAAGCTCGTCCGTCAGCCGGACCGTTCCCGGTCGAAGTTCGCCTTGAGCTGCTCGGGGGTGACCTCGCCTTCCCAGCGGCTGATGACCACCGCGGCCACGCCGTTGCCGATGAGGTTCGTGATGGCTCGGCATTCGCTCATGAAACGGTCGATGCCCACCAGCAACGCCAGCGAGGCCAGCGGGATCTTGGGCACGATGGCCAGCGTCGCCGCGAGGGTGACGAAACCGGCGCCGGTGACGCCGCTGGCGCCCTTCGAGGAAATCATCGCCACCAGCAGCAGCGCGACCTGGTCACGCAGCTCAAGCGGCGTGTTGGTCGCCTGGGCAAGGAACACGGCGGCCATCGCCATGTAGATGTTGGTGCCGTCGAGGTTGAAGCTGTAGCCGGTCGGGACCACGAGGCCGACGGTCGAACTGGAGCAGCCCAGCCGGCGCAGCTTCTGGATCAGCCCCGGCAGCGCGGTCTCGGAAGAACTGGTGCCGAGCACCAGCAGCAGTTCGTCGCGGATGTGCGCCAGGAACCGGAGAATCGAGAATCCGCTCACCGAGGCGATCAGGCCCAGCACCACAAACACGAACACCCCGGCGGTCGCGTAGAAGCCGACCATCAGTTGGGCGAGATTGCCCAGCGCCTTCAACCCGTGCTCGCCGACGGTGTAGGCCATCGCGCCGAACGCGCCGAGCGGGGCGAACTTCACGACCAACCGCATGATGCCGAAGAAGATTTCCGAGCCGCGCTCGATGACATGCAACACCGGCTCGCGATGCACGCCCAGCCCGCTGACCGCAAAGGCCGTGAAGACCGACACCAGGAGCACCTGGAGCAAGTCGCCCGTGACGAACGCGCTGAACAGGGTCGCGGGAATGATGTTCAGCAGGAAAGGCACCAGGCCGAGCGTGTGCGCCTTGTCCTGGTAGCCCCTGCCGACCGCGGCATCGAGCGTTGTGGGATCGATGTTCAGGCCGACGCCGGGTTTCAGCACGTTTACGACCACGAGCCCGATGACCAACGCAAGCGTCGACACGACCTCGAAGTAGAGCAGCGTCTTGAGCCCGACGCGCCCCAGCTTCCGCAGGTCGGACATGGAGGCGACGCCGTGGACGACGGTGCAGAAGATGATCGGCGCAATCATCATCTTCACGAGCTTGATGAAGGCATCGCCGAGCGGTCGCAGGTCGCGACCCGCCTCCGGGAACTGCCAGCCCACCCCGATGCCCAGGGCCACGGCGATCAGCACCTGCACGTAGAGGTGCCGATACCAGGCACGGCGGCCGGTCACGGGAGCGGGGGTGGTCATCGAATTCCCGAGGCTACACCCGCCCGTCGCGGGCAGGCCAGTTCAACCCGAACCCTGAAGCAACGCCGGCCCGGTGCGGCAACTCACCGCGGGCGGCGAGAGCGCGGCTCTCTGAGCCGTGGGTCCCATGCATCTATCCCGGAAGGGAAGATGACTCGCGACTCGGAGAGTCGCGCTCCCCGGCGGCGCGAGGCTCCAGCCGTGGCAGGCGGCAAGTGCACCGGACTGAGCTTTCAACCGTTGGTCTCGCCGCCTTCCGGTCCGTAGAACGCCACCCACACGGCGAAGTCGGCGGAGAACTCCTCGAAGCGGTGCACCTGCCCGGCGGGCACAAACAGGAAGTCGCCCGGCCCCACCGGCCGCCGGTCGGTGCCGTTGAAGAACCAGCCAGCGCCCCGGGCGACAAAGTAGATCTCATCGCGGGTGTGTGGCGTCTGCCGGTCCTCGCCAACCGGAGTGTAGAGCTCCACCGCCAGCGAGCCGTGGGCGAAGACGGGCACGGCCAAGTTGCCCGCGGGCGGCGGGCCGAGCTTGAGGGCGTCGGCGAGGCTGGTGTGGGCGCATCGCATGGTCGATTCCGCTTGGCGTGAGCCTACAACTTGAGTCTGAGCAGCCCGACTTCAAGCACCAGGGCTTCCTGCGCGTTGGTGTGCAACATTCGCTGGGTTTTTTCCCAGGATTCCAGGTTCTCGCGGGCTTCGTTGGCCTTGAGGCGCGCGGCCACGGACGCCGTCGCCTCGCGCAGGCCCGGCAGGAAGGCGAGTTCACCGGTCGGCCCCAGCGTCCCGAGCCACACGTCGCGCAGCCAGGCCTGCAAGCCGGCGGCAAATTCACCGCGGCGGCGGCGGTATTCGGCCTCGATGGCGGCCTTCAATTCCTCTTCCCACCGTTCCTGCTGCTGCGCCTCGGCGTCGGGATACTTCCGCAGCGGGGACTGTGCGGTCAGGGTTTCCTCGATGCGCTCCTTGGTGGCGCCGAGCGCGGTGAGGAGCGAGCCGAGGAGTTGGTAACGGCCAAAGAGCGGCGGGGATTGCGGGCGGGCGAGCTCGGCAAATTGCCCGACCCAGGACGCGACCTCGTCATCCATCCGCACGATGCCGCTGGCAAAGCTCAGCCGCAGGCAGCGCGAGATGATCGTCTCCAGCAGGCGGTCGGGATCGGTGCACAGCAGGATGATGACGGAGCCGGCGGGCGGTTCCTCCAGCGTCTTCAGGAAGGCGTTGGCCGCATTGACGTTCATGCGGTCGGCCCCGGCGAAGATGGCCACCTTGTGCGGCGCCTCGGCCGCGTGCAGGCCGAGCGTCCGGATGACCTCGCGGGTCTGGTCCGCACCGATCACTCGGCTCTTCATTTCCGGGCGCACCCAGAGCACGTCGGGATGGGTGTGCCGGGTGATGCGGCCGCAGTTGTTGCAGTGGCCGCACGGTTCGAGCGGCACGCCGTTTTCCCCGCGGGCCAGCGGTTGGAGGCAGTTGAGCGTCTGCGCGAGGCGGGTCGCCGCATCCTCCAGGACACCCAGATCATCTCCGAGGAACAGGTAGGCGTGGCCGAGGCGGCCGCGGGCAAGGCTGCGGCGAAGCAGCTCGGCGGCGGACTGCTGGTTGGTATTGGCCGGCGCGGTCATGCGAGAACGCCGCGAAGGATGGCGAGGACCGGCGAAAGCTCAACGGTCAAACGGGCGACCGAAAGGGATCGCGCCACTATTTGGCCGGGGGCGTCACAACCAGGAGGTTGGGTTTCGACCACCGGAGGTGCGCCACGAAGGTCGCGCCTTCCGCTCCGCGGGCCTTTGAGTCCGGCATGAACAGGCCTTCCGAAACGGTGACCCACGATTCGTCGGGTCCCATCGCGGCGGCGCCGAAGTTGCCGAGTTCCGCGCCGCGCTCCGGGATGATGATCCGCTCGGTGCGTCGGATCACCCGCCGGGTCCCGGGATCCACCTGGGCCATGAACAGCGGTGCCCGATGACGAACGATGTGGTCGTTGTTCGCGCCACGCCGGGTATAGACGAGGAAGAGCCCGTCGCTATGGGCGAGCCAATGCTGCTGGGTGTTGTAGCTGCCGAGTTCCTGGCCATCATCGAAGGTCCAGGGCTGCGGTTCACCGAACTGGAGCCCGTCGTCACCCACGCTGACGTAACCCCGCAGGTCGTTGCGCAGCGTCAGGTAATACCGGCCGCCCCACGCGACCAGCGACGGCTCGTAAAGGCCACGTCCCGTCCCCAGCCGCAGCACGCTGCCATGCCGGGCGTAGGTCAGCTTCGCCCCGTCGAACCGGCATTCCGCGACCGTCGTGGCGAAGGGCTCCGTGGCGTTCCGGCCGATGTAGAGTGGGACCAACAGTGTGCCGTCGGCCCGGACCAACCACTGGGAACAGGCATTGCGCGCGAAGTTGAATTCGTCCGCGGCAGGAAGTTCGAGCAACTGCCAAGGAGTCCAGTGACCGGACCGGGGATCCAGCTCCGCATAGACAGTCTGGTGCGCCCGCCGCACGTCTTCCAGCTGCTGACCCGCCGCGCCGTAACGCACCCGGCAACCGAGGGCGATCACCTTGCCCGTCGGCGCATGGAATCCCGGCGTCACGTCGGCGACGCTGACCGTCACCCCGTCGGGCTGCCGTTGCCAGTCGAGCTCCGACGGCAGCATCGGGCCGCGCCACGCACCGTCGAGGCCGCTCCGGGTCAGGACGTGGAGCCCGGAATAATAATCGGACACCTTGAGATGCTGCTGGAGCGTCACCACGGCGCCGCCCGGCACCGCGGTCGCGCGCGGGTGAAACCACAGAAACTTGCCGTCGTCGTGCCTCAGCACCGTCTCCACCGTCACGGAATAGTCCGGCGGCTCGGCAGCTCGGAGCAGCGAGGCGGCAAAGAGGAGCAATGCACTGAGGCAAGGTGAAGGCGTCCGGCAGGGACGATTCGTTCCATGCCTCAGCGTGGAACGAAGCCAGTCGATGATGCGCCCGGACTTCATCGGCAGCGCCGGCAGCCCGACAGCAGGTTCACAGGATCTCCCTCACGTTGGCCCGGATCGTCTCGCAGATCGCGTCAATCGGCAGGTCGTTCGCGTCGCTGCCGAACGGATCCTCGATCTCCTCGGCGATCACCTCGATGCTCGCGAAGGCGTAGAACACGAACGTCACCACGGGCACCGCCCAGTAGCCGTAATCGAGCACGAACCCGATCGGCATGGTGAAAACGTAGATGAAGATAATTTTCTTCAGGAAGAGGCTGTAGGCATACGGGATCGGCGTTCGCTTGATGCGTTCACAGGCCCCGAGGTTATCCGCGAATGACTGCAGCTCGCCATTGAGCAGGATGAGTTGGTCACCGGTGAGCACGCCGGCGGCGTAAAGCCGGTTGATCTCGGTGAACAGGGCCAGGAGCACCCGGTTCGGCAGGTGGGTGGCCGGGCCGTAATAGGCCGCATCATAAGGGCCCGCGGCGGCCAGACGGCCAGGATCGGCCCCGTGCCGGAGGTGATCCTTGGCCGCCCCGACGAAGTTCAGCAACAGCGTGCGCAGCAGCTCCCGGTCAGTCGCAGCCGTCGCGGGCAGGAAGGCCCGGAGCTTGAGCGCCAAATTCCGGGAGTTGTTCACGATGCTACCCCAGAGTTTCCGGCCTTCCCACCACCGGTCGTAGGCGGTGTTGGTGCGGAAGATGAGCAGCATCGAGAGGACGAAACCCACCAGGGAGTGGACCAGCGTTGTGTTCCTGAACGAGGCGTGGAACACCTCGTTCTCCAGGTAAGCGACCGCGGCGGTGTAGGCCGCCACCGCGACCATGCCGGGCAGCAGGACTCGGAACGAATCGCTGCGGTGGAAAGCGAAGATGAGCTTCCACCAATCCTTCGGATTGTAGGTGATCATGGACGGACGAACTTCCTCACGGAGACACCGCCTCAGTAGTCGTAGAGTCCGGCATCCTTCGTGTAGGCGCCGCCCCCGGGGCCACCCGGGCCGCCTTCGCCGCCCATGAAGTCGCCGAGCACGTCGCCCATGTCGGCCTCGATCTTTTCCGGGTCCTCGCCGGCCTCCAGCCGTTTGATGGCGGTCTCCATCTCCTTGGGCATGGTGCCGGCCGGCATCAGGTCCTTCATCTTGCGGAGCATATGGGCCATGTGCTTCGGGTTGTTCTCGTCGAGGTGCTCCATGTCGCGCTCCATCTCCGCCATCGCCCGTTCGACCCGCGGGTCATCGAGGTCCGGCATCGGCGGACCGTCATCCGCCCCGCCGTCCGGTTTGGCCGCGGGTTCGGTCATTCCCTTGATCATGGCGAACCGGCTGATTTCCTTGCTCAGTTTCTTGGAACCGCACTTGGGACAGACGGGCAAGTGGGCAGGATTCACCCGCTTGGACAGGAAGCTGTAGATTCGCCGGCATTTCGGGCAGGCAAACTCGTAAATCGGCATGGCGGGGAGTCTTGGACCTGCCGCCGGGCCGTCAAGGGAGCACACCGGCCCGGCTCCGCCGTTGCGGCCATCCGCGGCGGCCGTTCAAGCCGGGCCTCCGCTACTACGGCTACGGAATCCGGATTCCCCTCACCACATAAATCAAGGTCACTTCCGGTCCTGGCCCCTTCACAAATTCCAGCCGGCTGATGACCTTGCCCGAATCGGGATCGTTGCCCAAGTCGAGGTCTTTCTGATGGATGCTGTAGCCGGGCGGCGCCGGGGCGGTAGGAGAGCGACGCGGCTGAATCGCTACGAGCCAGCCCCTGGAGGGCCGCCGTGGATGTCACCGAACAGGCGTCACATCCGTCGGGCGCGACGAACAGTCTGGATGAGCCGGAAGTGCCATCGGCGTAGTGGATTCGCACGGTCCCGTCGGCCCCGCCGAAACCCGAGTGGGCGAGGACAAAGCGTCTGGAATAGGCCGCCGGTGTCGCCAGTTCCAACGATCCGTTCGGTTGGGAGGCATCCAGCCACAGCGCATTGTGGCCAGCGTTGGGCTGAAATTCGAACACCACGTCCGAAGTCGCCCGGCTGAAGAAAGCGCGGCCGGCGGGCAGGCCATTGGTATGGCCACCGCGAACGTTCTCAAACTGCGCCGCGCCGGACGAATCAATCGGGTGCGCCCGGCCGACGAGCTGGTTCTCCAAGACCACATCGCGGTTCCAGCCAGTCAGGGCCCGGGGGGTTCCGGGTCGTCGGAATCACCCCGCAGGCGGAAGAACCGGAGCGCCGAAGTCTCCGCCCGGACCCGGATACGGCCATTGGTTTCCTGCCAGGGCAGACCCGCCGCCTGCCACGGATGCTCGCCGGCCAAGGATTCGCGGCCGTCGAGGAACAGTCCGCTCAGCCCCGCCGCCCACGTCACGTCCACGCCGTTTCCGGACGCCTCGACCCGGAGTTGCGGCAGTCCGACCGTGATGACCCGATCCAAGGAAGCCGGTAAGAACCCCGGCGTTTCGACGGATTGGACCCGAATTCGGATGTGACCGATCCCAGTGGCCACCAGCTCGCGGTTGACGACGGTGCCAGGGCCCTGGATCACCGCATAGGTCAGCGGCAGTTCCTCGGAGCTGCGGCCGTCCAGCGGCACGGCCCGCCCGTCGAAGGTGAAGGCTTCGGGAAGTTCGAAGGTGACGGTCTGGGACAGGCCGACCGCCACTTCGAGCAGGCGCAGACCCTCGTCACCCGCCACATAGACTTGGGAGCCCCTCACCTCGACGTCATTGGCACCACCCGGCACATCGTAGCCACCCAGGTGAACCGGCGCCGCGGGATCCGAAACGTCGATGACCTGTAGTCCGGCCGAGCCATCCGCCACGTAGGCGAGGTGGCCGACCACCTCGACGTCACGGGCCTGCCCCGGCGTATCGTGGCTGCCCACGAGCTTGGGCGCGGCGGGATCCGCCACGTCGAAGATTTGAAGCCCGGCCTCGTCCCCCGCCACGTAGGCAAGGTGCCCCACCACCCGGACATTCCTGGCCAACCCCGGCGCAGCGCAGCTACCCACGAGCACCGGCGCGGCGGGATCTGCCACGTCGATGACCTGAAACCTCGCCGTGGTGTCCTTCAGGTAGGCGAAGTTCCCGACTACATGAACGTCAGGGATGGGTTCCGTTGGATAGTAACCTCCTAGGCGCACCGGCGCCGCGGGATCAGCTAGGTCCACGATGGCGAAGCCGAACTGGGTCACCACGTAGGCGCGGTGGCCCTCTACTTGGACTCTGCTGGCCCCAGCCAAGGAGCAGCGCCCCCGCAGCACCGGCGCCGTGGGATTGGTCACATCATAGACCTCAACCCCTCCGGCAAGAGGATCCGCCACGTAGGCCAGATTGCCAACCACTTGGACATGCGAGGTGACGCCGGTCGCGGCCACGCCGCCCAACCGCCGGGGGTGCGCGGCATTGCTAAAGTCCACGATGTCGAGACCGTTGAAACCACCGACCCGGTAGGCGAGCTGGCCCACGACCTGCACACCGAAGGCGCGGCCACCATAGGTGCCCAAGGCAGTCGCAACGACACTGGGGACGTTGAACCGACGCACCTCCCGGACAGGAAGATAATCCTCGTTGCCCGACTGCTCACCGATCAGGGCGACCACGCCGGTTTTCCTGACGGTCAGCGTGCCGACGTTCACCGCGGCCGGACCGGTGACTCGCACCGTGACCGGCAGGCCGCTGCTCGCGGTGACCTTCAACTCGATTGCCGTGTTCCGGGCGAGCCGTTCTCCGGCCAGCGCCTCCGGCCAGATCACGGACTGGGGGAATCCCAGTCGCAGGTTCGAAATCCGAAACGCACCGGTCGCAGTATGGAGGCGTGACCCCACCGCCTGAAGCCCCATCACCACTTGGTTGCCCGGCTCCAGCAATACTTGCCGGGGCGCCGCCGGATTGCCGACGTCGAACACGTCCACTCCACCGTTGAACCGCCGGCCCGCGAAGGCATGCCGCCCCGCCACACTGACCTTATAAAAGCCTCCCGGATGGGGCACAAAGGCCTTCATCGCCGGCGCCGTCGGCGTGCCCACGTCAAAGAGGGTCAACCCCTGGTCGCTCGTGACAAAACACAGGTTGCCCGCCACCTGCAGGTCGGTGACCAGGCCGGAAACCGCCATGGTCTGGCGCAACACCGGCTCGGCAGGGTTGCTCACATCCATCACCATGAGCCCGGTGGAGTCGTCGCCCACGAAGGCGAAATTGCCCACGACCTGGACGGCAAACGCCACACCCGGGGTGTCGCGTCCGCCCAACAACACTGGGGCGGCCGGATTGGTCACGCTGATCACCTGCAGCCCGGCGTAGAAGTCCACCACGTAGGCGATGCCGTCCAGCACGTGAACGGCACTCGCACCGTTCGGCGTTCCGAGCGCGCCCACCAGCACCGGCGCCCCGGGATTGGACACATCGACGACTTGGAGGCCGGCGGTGGCATTGGCCTGGTAAGCGAGGTTGCCCACCACCTGGACGCCCCGGACGGAACCGGGCGCGGCGAAAGTGCCCACGTGCACAGGGGCCGCGGGATCGACGATGTCGATGATCCGGAGGCCGGCGTCGCCATCGGCCAGGTAGGCGCGGGTGCCTACCACCTCAAGGTCGTTCCCGGAACTGAAGCCGGGCAAGGTCAACGTGCCCAGCGGCTCCAGGATCGCCTGCTGGGTTTGGGCTACCGCCGGCAACAGCAGGCCGAGCACGCACCCCAGGGTGATCGCGCGACGGCGCCACGCTTGAACTTCAGGACACGCGGCCCGCCGACCTACTGGCTGGCCCGCGTTGGAGCACTCAAGGACGGGAATCATCGGAGGGGTGTCCACGCAGGCACTGTCCCTTCGGGGAACTCATCTGGAAACGCCAATTTAACCCTGGTGGCATCCCCGCCGAACTGGGCTTCGGTTCCGGGCGACGCAAATCTGACCCACCGCCCCGGCCAGCGGTCGCCCCTACCGTCGCGCCGCCCGCTTAACCGCCTCGATGATCTTCCGGTCGTCGTCGCCCGCGTCGCGCACCAGCTCAAGAAATTGCGCGAGGCTCAGGTTCACCCCGCGGAGGAATGGACGGTCGCCACCGCAGCCATACATCAGGTCCGGCGGCATCTCGCCGCGGAGCTTGAGTCGGGCCTTCACGATCAGGCGGGGCAGCCAGGCAATGCCGTCCACCGCGGCGGACTTCGCCGGCAAATCGGCCATCTTCGCGAACCGGCCCGTGCCCGTTCCCTGCATCGCCCGGAGGAAATAGTCCCGACGGACCGCTTGCACCGCGAGCGTGGTGGCATAGTCCGGTTCCCCGTAACCCAGGAAATCATCGATGAAGTCGAAGAGTTCCTGCGCCGTGCAGCCGAGGGTGGCGAGGAACGCGACATCTGCCGCCGCGAACATCGTGCGGGGATCCTGCCGGCCAACCTGCCAAGCGGCCACGCCACGCTCATAGACAGCCCGGAACTGCGTCTGCCAATCGGACTCGCTCATGCCGGGAGCGTAAGGCAAAGCCCATCCCGCCGCCACTTTCGCGCCGAAATCGCCGCCGGCCCGAATCCCAATCCGCACCGAGGCGGCATCCGGGCGGATGCCAGTCGGGACTTGCAGGCGCGGCCAGTCGGCCGATTCTCCGCGCGCCATGTCGAATCCTGCTGAGCGCAAGCCCGCCTACTCCGACCCGTTGCTGATCGTCATCGCCGCCCTGCTGTTGGTGGCCCTGCTCGCCACCGTCTATTTCTCCGGTAACCGGCCGGCCCACGAGTTCACCCACGAACCGGCAGTCCGTCCGCGGCCGATCCTCACCAATGAAACCCGCGTGGTGATCGTGACCCAGGAGGCCGCCAAGACCGGAGGTCATGGCACCCCGGCGGCAACCGACCACGCCGAAGCCCCGAAGGCCGAAGCGAAGCCGTTGGTGGCCGAAGCCAAACCCGCCGTCGCCGCCCCGGTGGCCGCCACGGCCGCGGCGCCGGTGGTGAAGGCCACCGCGGACGGCAAGCTGAAGGGCAAGATCGTGCTCAAGGGCACCCCGCCCGCCGAAAAGCCCATCGCGGCGCTCAAATCCGATGCGAATTGCGGCAAGGCCAACGCGGCCGCCCAGGTCACCACCCGCAATTACGTTGTGGGCGCGGACGGCGGGCTCGCCAACGTTCTGGTGCAGGTGAAGCAGGGATTGTCCGGCACGTTCCCGGCGCCTGCGAACAAACCGCTGATCGACCAGCAGGGTTGCATGTATGAGCCCTACATCAGCGCTGTGATGGCGGGCCAGAAGTTCGACATCCGGAACTCCGATCCCTTCATGCACAACGTCGCGGCGACGGCCAAGCTCAACAAGGGCTTCAACTTCGCCCAGGCGAACGCCGGCCAGGTAAACGAGAAGGTTTTCGACAAAGCCGAGCAGGTCCGCCTCGCCTGCAACGTCCATCCGTGGATGATCGCCTACGTGAACGTGATTGAGCACCCGTTCTTCGCGGTGACCGATGCCAAGGGCGAGTTCGAGCTGCCCGCGGGCTTGCCAGCCGGGAAATACACTGTGGAAGTCTCCCACCTGAAGGCAGGCATCCAGACTTTCGAAGTCGAGGTCGCGGCCGGCAAGGGCGCCGAGGCGATCGTGGAGCTGGCGGTGAAATGACGGCCGATCTCTTTCGCTGATCCGAAGCAACCGGAGTCTGCCTGGCGGCGGCTCCGGTTTTTTTGTCGCCCGCCCCGCCGGCTATGCGGTCGGTTCGCCCGCCGGCCCGGCTGCCGGGTTTGCGACGGCCTCCCGGCGCAACCGCACTCGGCTAATCCGCAGGCCGTCGAGTTCCTCGACCACCAGCTCGTAACCGCCTAGCCGCACTCGGTCGTTGCGCCGGGGAAACCCGCCGAGCTGCTGGGTAACCCAGCCGCTCACGGTCGTCACGTCCCCGCCTTCGACGACTTCGCCGGTCAGGTCAGCCAGCTCGAACAGGGGCAACGCCCCGTCCAAGTCCCACTCATGGTCGCCGTGCCGGGTGAGCCGGGGTTTCTCGAAGTCGAATTCGTCCTGAATCTGGCCGACCAGTTCCTCCAGGATGTTCTCCAGCGTCACCATGCCCGTGGTGCTCCCGTATTCGTCCACCACGAAGGCGAAATGGAGTTTTCGCTCCAGGAACAATTGCAGCACCCGTTCCAGCCGCGCGGTTTCCGGCACAAAGATCAGCTTGCGGGCCACGGGGGCCAGGTCGAAGCCGTGGCGGGCACGGTCGCGCTGGGTGAACAGATCCTTGAAATGCACCACGCCCAACGTGCGGTCGAGGTCGCCTTGCTCGCACAGCGGGAAGCGGGAGTAACGGGACTTCTCCGCCGTCTCGAGACAGGCCACCATCGAGTCGTCGGTGCTGAGGAAGGTGATTTCGCGACGCGGCCGCATGACTTCCGCGACGACCCGACGGCGCAGGTCGAGCGAGTTCAGCACGATCTCCCGGCCCAGGTCAGTGCCCGCGTCGTCCTTGTGGGCCGACATGACCATCAGGCGCAGTTCCTCCGGCGAATGGCTGCCCTCCTCCTCCAAGGACTCCACGCCGAGCTTGTGGGCGATCCAGAGCGCGGTGTTGTTCACCACCGCGATGAACGGCTTCGCCAGGCGGATGAACCACGTGAGCGGCGCCGCGATGGCGAGGGCGATGGGTTCGGTCCGGTTGATGGCCAGCGCCTTCGGCAACGCTTCGCCACCGATCATGAGCACGAAGGAGGTGAGGACGAAGCCCGCGCCCAAGGCGACGCTGTAGGCCCAGTGCTTGGGCGGCAATCCCAGCGAATGCAGGGCCGGCTCGGCGATCACCTCGACCATCGGCTCGACGTAACGCCCGAGCCCCATGCCGGCCAGCGTGATGCCGAGCTGGGTGGCGGTGATGGCGACGTTGAGGTTGCGCTTGAGGGCCCGGGCGGCGGCGGCGCCCCGCCGCTTGCGGGTGACGGCCGCCTCCAGCTGAGTGTCGCGGATCTTCACCAGCGCGATCTCCGCGGCGACGAAGAAGCCGTTGAACAGAATCAGCACGACGGCCACAAAGCCCTTGCCCGCCAGCGTCACCAACAGGTCCGTGCTCATACGTTCACCTCCCCGAAGACCACCCGCAGGATGTCGGTGAGTGAGACCAACCCGCGCTCGCGGCCATCACGGTCCACGACGATGGCGAGCGGCTGACCACTGCGCTGGAGGCGGCGGAGCGCGACTTCCAGGCGCACCGATTCGTCGAGGAACAGCGCGGGTTTGAGGAGATCCCCGGCCTTGGTTTCGGGCGGCACGACGTCGCGGTAGAGCAGGTTCTTTAGGCTTACCACTCCCACGATGCGACGGTCGCGGCGTTCCCCGCTCCAGACCGGCAGCCGCGTGTGGCCGCTGGCATGGCAGCGTTGCAGGACCTCGGAAACCGGCGTCGTCACCAGCACCGAATCCACCAGGTCGAGCGGGCGGGCCACCTGGCCCACGGTGCGGTTCTGGAGTTCGAGGACGCGGGAGATCAGCGTCCGCTCGGTGGCGCCCAGCCGGTGGCCCGACTCCAGCATGAGGGAACGCAGTTCGTCACGGTTGCCGAACAGCCGCCCGGTCAGCGCGGCACCGCCGGTGAACTTCAGCAGCAGCGCGGCAAACGTCTCCACGATGGAAACCAGCGGGGCCAGGACGAAGTGGATCGCCCGGAACGGATACGCGAGACGCAGTGAAAGGCGGTTGGGAAACTTGCGGAACAGCGCCTTGGCCAGCAGGTCCGCGAACAGATACAGCACCAGACCGAGGAGCAGCAACGCGGGCCAAAGGAGCCACGGCTCGTCGCCCAGCAGGTGGTGCAGGTCGGCGGCGAGCAGGACCATGAGCGCGAAGTTGGCCAGCGTGTTGCCGACCAGGATGGTCCACAGGAAATTCTCCGGCGCCTCCAGATACCGCAGCAGCGTGCGGGCGCTACGGTTGCCCTGCCGCGCCTGGTGCCGGATGCGCAGGCGGTTGAGCGCCATCACCCCGGCTTCCATGCCGGACATGAAGGCCGACATCACGAACCACGCCCCGACCCCGAACCAATGCATGGGATCGAAGTTCATGCCCCGCCCTCCTTCGACTCCACCAGCAGTTCCCGCACGCGCCGTTCATCGGCCGCCTGCACGGTGAGGGTCAGGCCCCGGAACCGGAACGATTCGCCCACCGCGGGCACGACCTCGGCCAGCTTCACCGACAACCCGCCCAGGGTATCCACCTCGGCCACCTCGCCCAGGTCGGGAAATTCACGGCGGAAATCGTCGAGTCGCATCGCCCCGTTCACTCGCCACCGGCCCGGGGCAAGCTTCTCCATCACGAAACCTTCCGCCTCGCCTTCGCCCCGAATCTTGCCGATGACCGCTTCCAGGATGTCTTCCAGCGTCACCAAGCCGGTCGTCGTGCCGAATTCGTCCAGCACGATGGCCATGCCGCGTTGCTGGCGCTGGAGCGCCTCAAACAACTGCAGCAGGTTCATGCTGGCCGGCACGAACGAGGGAAACTCCAGCGCCTCGTCCAAGCCCGATTCCGGGTTGAGCAGGAAGATGCGCGTGTTGAGGACCGCCACCACGGTGTCGGGCGATTCGTCGTAGAGCGGGATGCGGTGGTGCCGGGACCGGCGGGCCGCCACGGCAAACTCCGCCGGGTCCAGGTCGTCCGGCAGCATCAGCATCTGCGCGCGCGGTTTCATCACGTCCGCCGCCGTCCGCCGGTCGAGCGAGAGGATCTGCAGGATGATTTCCTTCTCCCCCTCGGCGAGCGTGCCCTGCTGGTGGGCCAGCTGGACCAAGTCGGCCACCTCGTCGCTGGTATTCTCCATCAGCGGCTTGATCACGGCCGGGGTGGTGCGCGCGAGCACGCCCAGGATCAGCCGCTGGCCGGCCCGGTGCAGCGGGCCGGTGAACCAGACCACGACGGAAAGCGGCAGGGCGCAGCGCAGCGCCCAGGTCTCGGGCTCGCGGACGGCGAGCGCCTTGGGCGCCACCTCGCAGAACAGCAGCAGCACGGCAAACAGGGCAGCGAGCGCCGCCCACAATGGAACCCCGGACGCCATGACCGCGAAGAAACCCACGATCACCACGAAGGCGTTGCTCAACGTGTTGCCGAGGACGATCGCCGAGAGCAGGTCCTCTGGCTGCGCGAGCAGGCGGGCCACGGTCGCCGCGCGCCGGTTCCCGGCCTGGCTCAGTTTCCGCAGCCGCCACGGCCCCAGCGAGAAGAAGGCCGTTTCCGCCGCGGCAAAGAAAAAGCTGCCCGCCGCCAACAGCAGCAGGAGCAGGGAGATCAGGATGGCCTCGGACGGCACCGGCGCAGCGTGCCGCGGGTCCGGGTCGGAATGAAGCCCGAACCGAGCGAAGATTTCCGCCCGGGGAATGCGTGCTTACAGCCCCTTGGTTTCCCAACCCTTGCGGTAACGCCGGCCGACAAACTGGTTCGCCTCCTTCACGTTGGTGAACTTCAGCTTCTTGCCGCTCCACTCCAGGGTGGTCTGCGGGAACCGCGTGGCCACGCTGCCGAGCAGGACCGCCTCGGTAAGCGGACCGGCGTAGTCGAAGTTCGCCGAGGTCTTGCCCACGCCGCGGACCGCGTCCACGAACTGGTGCCAGTGGTTCGCCCCCTTCACCTCGGGCCGCTTGAAGCCCTTGAACTTGGCGTCCGGCAGGAGGATGGGCATCGCCACGTGCGGCACGATCAGCACGCCGTCGGTGCCGATCACAACTGAACCTTGGTCGGGCAGTTCGCGGCCCTCCAGCAGCGCGACCACCTCGGCGGGCGGACGCTTGTTGCCGTCATACCAGGTGACCGGAATGTTGCCCGGGACGGTGAAGGGTGTCTGCGGGAACACGTATCTGATCACCGCGTTGGTCGCCCAGGAGTGCGCGTTCGGCGCGGCCCCTTCGCTCCGGACGGACACCGGCGAGGTGAGCCCGACGGCCTTGAACACGGGGTCGAAGATGTGGCAGCCCATGTCGCCGAAGGTGCCGGTGCCGAAGTCGAGCCGGCGCCGCCAGTTGGCCGGGTGATACCAACCCTGCCCGATGAACGGACGGGCTTCCGCCACGCCGAGCCAGAGGTCCCAGTTAAGGCCGGCCGGCACGGGGTCCACGCGGTTCGGCATGGCGCCGTTGTCGCCCCAGTCCTTGCTGCTCCAGGTGTGAACTTCGCGCACCTTGCCGATGGCGCCGCCCTGCACGAGTTCGACCGCCATCCGATACTCGGCGGCGGAATGGATCTGGATGCCCATCTGCGTCACGAGCCCCTTCTTGCGGGCAAACTCCGTCAGCTTGCGGGTCTCGTGGAGATTGTGCGTCAGCGGCTTCTGCCCATAAACATGGATGCCCCGCTGCATCGCGGCCATCGCGATCGGCGCGTGCATGTGGTCCGGCGTGGAGACGTTGACCGAGTCGAGCTGCTCCTTCTCCAGCAACACCCGGTAATCCTCGTAAACCCGGGCGTCGGGGAACTTCTGCTTGAACCCGGCCAGCCGCGTCGAATCGATCTCCGCCACCGCGACCACCTTCACGTTGGGATGCGAGGCGATTTCCGAGACGTCGGCCATCGCCATGCCGGCGGCGCCGAAGCTCGCATGCCGCACCACGCCGGAGGGCGGGGCAGACAGCAGGTGGGAGGTGACAAACGGCGCGGCGAAGGCGGCGCCACCCACGACCTTGAGGAAGTCGCGACGGGAGGGAAGGAAGTCGGCTTGCACGGCCGGAGCGTGCCGGCGCGGCGGAGCGAAGCCAATCACTTCAATCGGGCAGGAAGCCGGGAATCGCCTGGGTGGGCGTTCCGTGGTCCATCAGCACGAATCGATTGCTCAGGTTCCGCGCAGTCTATCGGGCCTCCCCAATCCCGCCCACATAGCGCCCCAGCCAGTAGCCCAGCAGGAACTCGTCGCTGGGGAAATCGGTCGTGTCGTCGCCGTGGTCGAGGATGAAGGGCTGCGTGTTGATTCGCGCAATCAGGCGTTCGCCGGGCGGGAGGAGTTCCTTGAGTTCGCGGCCCATGAAATTGGGTTCCAGCTTGGTGATGTCCTGCCGGTGCGAATTGCTCATGCGCCACGCAACGGTGTCGAGCGGCGTGCCGCGCAGGGTCCAGACGGCGCCGGCGGGATCGAACTCCTTCGCCCCGCAGGCGGCGAAGATGAAGTTGAAGATCGGATAGCGCTCGGCCTGCTCGAAGTCCCAGTGGTCGGCCACGGCGGCGAGATACTTCGCGCGCAGCTCATCGGTGAAGGCGAAGCGCACGAGCGTCCAGTAGTTGAAGAAGGCGAGTTCGTCGTCGCTGTGGTTCCACTCGTTGCCCATGTCGTTTTCGCGGAACACGTAGCCCTTGGTCGGCGCGATGAGCTTCATGGAGCTGAGCAGGTTCGTGAGGTAGCCGTGCTTCTCGAACAGCTCGTAGGCCTTGGCGCGGTAGGCTTCGTTACCGGTCATGCGGTAGGCGAGCTGGAGGCCGGCGGTGATCTCGGCGGAATTCAGGCGACGGTCGTGGATGCTGGGCGGGAACAAGTTCACGTAGTCCGGATGCCAGCGGCCCCAGAGCGTGGGTTCGCCGTCCACGTCCACGAGGTAGAGGTTATGGCGGAGGATGTGGTCGATGACTGCTACCCAGTTGGTCGCCACGCGGGCGCGTTCGGTGGCGTTGGTGGCGACGAGTTCCCACATGACCGCGTGGGCGAAGCCCTGCGCCTGCATCTCGTCGCTGCTGGTGTGACCCTTCCATTCCCAGCCGGGATCGGGCGCGTCGCGCCAGCGGTCGGTGTCGGAGAACTTGAAGCCGCGGCGCTCGAAGGTGCGGGCGGGGAAGCCGGTGTTGGTGTGGATACTCTGGAGCCGTTCCAACGCCCCGAATGATTCCCAGGCCTGCCGACGCGTTTCCTCCTCGCGCGTGACCGCGTAACGTGCGGCCAGCGAGCCAAGGTAGTAGCTCGTCCAGCCGCCGTCGTTGTCGGTGTCGATCATTTCGCTGGACGTGATGTCGCCGGGCACGAGCAGACGACGTTCGGCAGTGAAGCCGTAGCGCATGTTCCGCGAGCGGATCTTGCGGTGAAACCAGTCGGCCTTGGCCGCGAGCGTGGTCTGGCGGAACTCGATCTTGTTCAGGCCGGTCCGCGTGAGCACCCAGAGGTGGCCATCGCGGTCGGTGGCGAGGTCCACGACGTGGTCGTCCCGCAGCCAGCGTTTGCCGGCGTAGTAGCGGAAGCGCGGCGGCTCGATGCCGGGCGCGGCCGGCGTGGCGTAGCGGGAGTTGGTGCCGTCGCGCTCAAAAAAGGCGCCCCTAATGGTGCCGACCCAGATGCCACCTTCCGTCGGCACCAGACTGCTGACGGAACTAGCCGGGAGGAGGGATCTCGGAGCTGAATTGGTCCGGCCCGTGGAGGTAGATAAACCGACGTAGCCCGCGGGAGTTCCGACCCACAACGTTTCGGCGGTTGCGGCTGCCGCAGCCACATCTTTGATGGCCGACCTCCAACTGGAAAAGAAGGAGCCTGTGTAGTCCAAGGTTCCATGATACAGCAGCACCGGCACAAGCCGTCCTCCCAATGCGTATTCAGGGTGAACTTCAATCAGTTCGAAATTCGAGTTGGTGCTGCGTTGAAATACGTCTTGGAGGTTTCCTTGCTTGAGGCGGCAGATTCGGGATTTCCCACCCAGTATAACTTCGGCATTGGGGCCGACTCGGATGCGGTTGAATTCCCCCTGCGGAAGAAGCCCCCCAAGCAGCCCGTTCCGCCCATTCGACAGCCACCGATCCTCGAACAGGTAGTAGAGGTCGCCCTCCGGCGACACCGTGATGTCCAGCGGCACCTTGCCCGCGAGCGGCCGGTAGCTGCGGTCCAGCGCCAGCGTGCCGTCAAAGACGCGGGCGACGCCCTTGTCCGTGAGCACGTAAACGACGTTCTCCTTGTCCACGCAGAGCTTCTTGAACACCGCGTTGGTCAGTTCCGGCGCGTGACGGATGCGCACCGCCACATCCTGCCAGAACGGCTCGTCGGGAATTGGTGCCGCAGCGGCGCGGAACAGGACGAGCGGCAGCAGCAGGGCAACAACGTGGCGCAGGTTCACGCCGCCAGCGAAGCACGGCCGCCGGCACCGGGAAAGCCCCGGCCGCACCGGTCGATCCGCCCGAGGTCCCAAGCCGCTCAGCCCGTTCGCCGGTGTCCGCCGATTCCTCCGCGAGTCGTGGGGCTCACCCCGCCGTCACAACGACGTAGTTGCGCTTTCCCTTCCGCAGCAGCAGGTGTTTGCCGAACAGCAGGTCGGCGGTGGTCGCGCAACGGCCGGTCTCGGTCAGGCGGACGTTGTTCAGGTATAGGCCGCCGCCTTCGAGGTCCTTGCGGGCCTGGCCCTTGCTCGGGCAAAGGCCCGACGCCACGAACAGGTCCACCACCGGCAGGCCGGCCCCGGCGAAGGTCGCCAGTTCCAGTTTCCGCGTGGGGACTTCGCCAACGACGTCATTGAACGTCTCCTCGCTCAGGCCGTCGAGCGGGCTGCCCGTGAAGAGAACTTCGCTCGCGCGGATCGCCTCCTGCGTCGCGGCGTCGCCATGGATCAGATCGGTCATCGCCTTGGCCAGCGCGCGATGGGCAACGCGTTTGCCCGGGTCGGCGGCGTGCTGGGTTTCCAGCGCCTCCACTTCGTCGCGGCCGATGAAGGTGAAGAGCTTGAGGTAACGGATGACGTCGCGGTCGTCGACGTTCACCCAGAACTGGTAGAAGCGGTAGGAACTCGTCTTCTTCGGGTCGAGCCAGATGGCGCCCGACTCGGTCTTGCCGAACTTCGTGCCATCCGCCTTGGTGATCAGTGGCAGCGTGAGCCCGAAGGCCGGCTGGCCGAGCTTCTTCCGGATGAGGTCGATGCCCATCGTGATGTTGCCCCACTGGTCGGAACCGCCGATCTGCAGCGTGCAGTTTTGGTCGCGGGCCAGCACGTAGAAGTCGAAGGCCTGGAGCAGCATGTAGCTGAACTCGGTGAAGCTGATGCCAACCTCGCGGTCCTCCATGCGGGCGCGCACGGATTCCTTGGCGATCATTTGGTTCACCGTGAAGTGCTTGCCGATGTCGCGCAGGAATTCGATGAACGAAACGCCGTCGGTCCACGACGCGTTGTCCACGATCTTGGCGGCGTTGGGCGTCACGTTGAAGTCGAGCAAGCGCGCGAGCTGCGGGCCGACCGCGGCGACGTTGGCGGAAATCTGCTCCTTGGTGAGCAGGTTGCGCTCGGAAGACTTGCCGCTGGGATCGCCCACGCTGCCGGTCGCGCCGCCGGCGACGGCGATGGGGATGTTCCCGGCGTTCTGGAAGCGGCGCAGGCAGATCAGCGGCACGAGGTGGCCGACGTGCAGCGAGTCGGCCGTCGGGTCGAAGCCGCAATACAGCGTCACCCGGCCAGTGTTGAGCCGCGTGCGCAGCTCGGCCATGTCCGTGCAGTCGGCGATGAGGCCGCGCCATTCCAGATCATCGAGAAGGTTCATCGGAGGCGGATTTATCGCGGGCGGCGGGGAACGGGAACAAGGGGGAAGTTCGGGCGGCCGCAGCTCGCGGGCACATCTGGTAATCATGGTTGGAAACGGCCCGCAGCCATTCAGGGGGCCGGAATCGGGCCTGAAAACCGACCGCTACGGCGAAAACATGGGCAGGCACACCGCCCCTTCGGCGTCAATTTTTCCACAAATCACGGGTTGACCCAAATTTTGGGTCACGGGTAAATCCTCGTGCCCGAAGGAGGGGCAGATCAAATGAACACACAACAAACCATTGCCGCGTTATGCTTGGGGGCCAGCGTCGTCACTGCGTGGGACAGCCAAGCCATCACCCCGGCCGAAATTCCGCAGACCCTCAATATCCAGGTGGATCCGCAAGCGATCTTTCACCCTTGGCAGAATTCGCCAGAGGAGAGCATTGAGGCAGGCCTATCCAACCTTCGCTTGTTCTACGGCAGTTTCGCCGTCAACGGATCGAGCGTCAGCCTGATGAGCTATGGATCGGTGCAATTGCTCACCCAGGAGCCAATCTTCGATCCCACGAGCTTTTCCGTCGACGTCAGTTTTGCCACGAGAGCCTCGTTTTACGCCATTGCCCTCGCTGGGACTTATGAAATTTCCGATTTCTTCGGCGGCGTAACGATCGGTGTCAGACCCGGCGTTATTGTTCCAGGCACCCCGTGGCCGTTCGGTGATTTTGAGGAGAACGTCTTCGACTCATTGCTTACTGGCACTTTTACTTGGGAGACTTTCCCGAGCGAATTGTTGGACCGTGGTTTCATCGCAGAAGGCAGTCCGACCTTCGCCGGCCAGACTGGCCCCTTGTTTTCCTTCAGCGAGGCCCTGCCCAGCGGAACTTGGTCCGTGAACGCCACTGCCGTTCCGGAACCGGCCACAGTCGGCGCCGGTCTCAGTCTGGGCGGACTCATGGGCTGGATGTGGATCTCGCGCCGCCGCAAAGCCTGATCAAGTGTCGCTTTTTTGAACGCCGTGCCGGGACCCTTCCGGCACGGCGTTTTGCTTGGAGCCAACGCCACCGAGGCGCACCCTTTCCCCATGCGCCTGAGCGTCTGTTTCATCGTCCGCAACGAGGCCGAACATTTGGAACGCGCCCTGAAATCCGTGCGCGGCCTCGCGGATGAAATCGTCGTCGCGGACACCGGGTCCACTGACGCCAGTCGGGACGTCGCCCGGGCGGCGGGCGCCCAAGTAGCGGAGTTCCCTTGGATCGACGATTTTGCCGCCGCACGAAATTTCAGCATCTCCCACGCGACCGGGGACTGGATATTGTGGCTGGATGCCGATGAGGAACTTTTCGCCGGCGACCAAGGTCTGGTTCGGCAGGCCATGCGGGAACCGCGCGCCTTGGGCTGGCTGGTTCAGCGACTGGACCTCCACACCTTGGCGCCCCGGGAGACCGGGACGTGGATGCGACAATTGCGGCTCTTCCGGCGCGATCCCGCGCTCCGTTTCCGCGGCCGCTGCCATCCGACTTTTCACCCTAGCCTCGAGGAAATCGCCGCCGCGCGCGGGCAGCAATTGGGGGATTCCCGCATTCGCCTCCGCCATTACGGTTACCTCGGCGGTCCCTCGATGGCGAAACAGGAACGGGCCTGCCGGCTGCTACGGCTGGAGCTCCAGGACCGGCCTGGGCAAATCTATTACGAAGTCGAACTGGGACGCACCCTGCTGCTGACCGGCGATCCCGAGGGGCGCCAATGGTTGCGCTCGGCCGCCGCACGCCTGAAAGCCTACCTCGCCGACCCGCAGCCCCCCTCCGTGGTCGCCGCCATGCTGCTGGAATACCTCCTCCTAACGCCGACGGAAGTGGCCGGCTGCCCAATCTCGCCCGTCGAAGCGCAGGCCGCCGCCGAGCAATGGTATCCACAGGCCGCCCCGCTGCTGTGGGCCCGGGCGCAGCGTGGTTATCAGGCAAGTGACTTTGGCGAAGCCCGCCGCCTCCTGGAACGGTTGCTCAACCTCGCCCAGACGGAAGGCGTGGACCGGTGGATCAGCTTCAACCCCCGCCTGTTGGGCGATGACCTCCGGCTCAACTTGGCCGCCTGCTGCCTGCGATTGGCCGATCTCGACGCCGCCGAAACCCATCTCCGGGCGATTCCGCCAGACAGTCCTCAGGCCGGTGCCGCCCAGAAGAACCTTGCGGTCATCGCGGACATCCGACGGCAACTGCGGTGAACTGGGCGGCGCGCAGCGGGAGCGGTCCGATACGGGTCACTCCCCGCGATACACGCACTTGGCCGTGCAGGTCTCAGCGACGACGACTTCGGCAAGGAGCGGCAATCCCGGCTTCAGTTGCAGCCAGATCCAGCGGGCGACGTGTTCGCTGGTCGGGTTTTCGAGGCCGGGAATCTCGTTCAGGTAATGGTGGTCCAGGCGGTCGTAGATCGGCCGGAACACCGACTTGATGTCGGCGTAGTCCATCACCCAACCAAAGTGCGGATCCACCGGGCCGCGAACCACGAGCTCGACGACGAAGCTGTGGCCGTGCAGGCGGGCGCATTTATGCCCCGCCGCCACGTTAGGCAGCCGGTGGGCCGCCTCGAACTGAAAGCTTTTGCGAAGTTCCATCATGGGAAAAAGGGGTTGAACCACCGTCAGAGTTCCAAGTCGGTCCAGGTGACCAGTTCGCCGAGGGCGGGACGGCCATCGTGCCGCCAGGTCACCGGCGGTTCCTGCATCCGCCCGACGGGACACACCCGTGGCACGCCCCAGGCGGCCAGTTGGAGCGCCAATTCCGGGACCCGCGATTCGAGCGCGGCCACGCCCACGGTGCTGATCTGCCCGCGCAACGGGTCAGCAAACCGCAACGCCTCGGCCAGGTCGCGCACCGGCTTCACGTAAACGAATCGGTTCAGGCACGAGCTGTGGAACCGGGCGTCCTCCTCGTAGATCACGGTCCAGGCGGTCGAACCCTCGCTGGCCCACAGCCGCGTGCCGGCCGACGCCGGCTCGAAGAAGGCGCCCCGCGGCACAGTGACCGCTTCGCCCCGCTGCAACAGGTGCCGGGCAGAACGCAGTTCGTGCAGATACCGCCGGTCGGCGATCTGCGCGGCTTCTTCCAGGCTGACGTCGCCCCGCGGTTCCGCAGCCTCGCGGTCGGCCAATGCAGTCGCCAACAGTTCGGCAAAGGCTTCCGCGGAAACCGCCCCGCGGTCCTCGACGTATAAGACATGCGGCGACAGGCAACCGAGCTGGTTCCACGCGGTCACATCCGCCGCGGCCTTTTCCGCGACCTTGCGCGCCGAGTAACTCGACAGCAGGTCGCCGCTCACGAAACCGAAGCTCAGCCGGTGTCCGTAAGGCACCAACCGGACGTGGGCCGGCATCCGGGCGCGAACATCCGCCACGGTCTCGTCGCTCCCCTGCAACGTCACGCAGCCGGCCTCGCCGAACAGCGCCGCCTCCAGTTCCGGATTGCCGCCGGGCCAGACGGCGAATTCGAGGCAGCCACCCAGCTTGGGTTCCAGTTCCGCCAACGAATGCGCGAAAAGGCGAGGGATCAGCGAACCGCGGCGGGGCAGCTTCACGAACTGGGCCGACTTCGTGAGCAAGCCCAGCACCAACGACAGGAGGGTCGAATTCGGTAGGTTGCCGGCGGCCAGGTGGACCAACAATTCCGGGCCTTGCGCCAAGGCGAGGCGTCCGTGCCGCAGTTCACCGGCAGGCGCCGAGAATTCGTCGAGCCGCCTGACGTCGCCCAGGTCCTGGGTGAGAAGCGCGTGCAACTGCTCGACCGTCAGCAGGCGGAACAGGCTGTCCAAGCCGCGCGCCAACGTCGCGTCGCCGAAGCCGGTCTCGGCCGCGCCTTGCTGGAGCGCGAGCCGCCGGAACCCGTTGTCCGGCTGTTGCCAGCGCTCGGCCGCGAACGCGACCAATTCGACCAACTCCTGCGTCTTGCGGCGCCCCAGCCATGTGGCGCGATTGCGCTTCACGGCGATGCACGCTTCGCGCACGAGCGAGGGCGTGATCTCCGCCTCGGGCGGCAGGTCGGCGAGAAAGAGTTGGGGCAGGTTCATGCGGTAGGATTTCTCAGGCGGCCATCAGGGAGCAACCGCGCGGTTCCGCCGCCGCGGCCCGGCCCAGCAGCTCAAAGCCGTCGCCCCGCCGGATTGCGACGTCTTCGGTCTGCACGCCCAGCACCGACCAAACATTCGCGAGGTCGAAGATCCGCAGCCGGCCGCGTTCGCCGTCGGCCACCTCGCGTCCGGAGTCCGGCGAGACCACCAAGGCCCGCGCCCACGGTGGAAAACGGAAGTGCCGGGCGCCTGTCCGCGGATCCGGCGAATCGTAGGCCTGCGAACTGAGTTCGCTCATGCCGTATTCGGTGACGATGTTATCGGCGGCGAGCCCCAGGACGTCGGCCAACGCGGCGTGCAGCTCCGCGCGGGGAAGTTCGCGGGAACGCCCCTTGTAGCCGCCGGTCTCCATCACCATCGAACCGGCCGGCAACGGCAACCGACCACCCACCTCGGCGAGCCCGTCCAGCAGATGGACAAAACTGAACGCCGTGCCCAGCAACACGACCGGCTGGTCAGCCTCCTGCGCGGAGCCAATGGCCGCGCCGAGGCGGGCGGCTTCCAGTTCCCAGGCGCCATCGGGTTGCGCGCGGCCGAAGAAGGATTCGGCGGCCTGCGGGGAGTGTTCCCGCAGCACGACGTCCAGCATATGGACGAGCGATGAGTTCGGCGCCTGCGCCGGCGGCGGCGTCAGTGCCAGCAGCCGTGGCGCCGGACCATTCGCCCGCAGCAGATGATGCGCGAACCACGGTCGCAGCGACGCCTCATAAAGCGCCACGGATTCGTGGCTGTGGAAATGGCGGCTACGGTTCTCCCCGGTGGTGCCCGAGGACCAAAAGACAAACTCGCGGTCGTCCGGGGGCAGGCTGGTCAGCTCGAGTTCCTTGAACGCCCGGGCCGGCACCGCCGGAATGTCGCGCCAAGTGCCCACCTGTTCCGGCCGGACACCCCGCGCCTGGAGCCAGGCGCGATACGCGGGATTGGATCCGGACTGCGCACGGAACAGATCCACGGCGAGGAGGTCAAAGGCCGGGACGTCGGCGGCGAAGGATTCCGACGAGGAACGTCGGATCAGTTCGCGCACCCGCGCAGCCAGGCTGGAGAGGACAGTGTTCACAGGCGGTTTTGAATTTGCTGCCGGCGATTCCGCCCGCACCCGACTGGTTTTCCGCGACAGCCGGGGCCGAGTGTGTAGCGGAGTCGCTCCGCCCGGGCAAGCGCCGGGAATGTCGGCGCGTTGGCCGCACCGGTCCGGCCCACGGCAGGAAAATGCGGGCGCGCGGCCCCGGCTTGGCCGCGTCGCGGTTTGACGCCATGGTGTCGCTCTTGTTACACCCGGTCCGCCGATGAAGAAAGCCACCGCCAAATCCGCGCCCAAATATCGTCGTATCCTACTCAAGCTGAGCGGCGAGGCGTTGGGCGGCGAGGCGGCACTGGGCATCTGCCCCGAGGCGGTCCACGACATGGCGGCCCAGGTCGCGGAGGTGCGCGAGCTCGGCGTGGAAGTCGTGATCGTCGTCGGCGGCGGCAACATTTTCCGCGGACTGCAGGGCAGTGAACGGGGCATCGAACGCGCCACCGGCGACTACATGGGCATGCTGGCCACGGTCATCAACGCCCTCGCGCTCCAGGATGCGCTGGAAAAACACTCCGTCACCACCCGGGTGCTCAGCGCGATCAGCATGACCGCGATCTGCGAACCCTTCATTCGCCGCCGCGCCGTGCGCCACCTGGAGAAGGGCCGCGTCGTCATCTTCGCCGCCGGCACCGGCAATCCTTACTTCTCGACCGACACCGCCGCGGCCCTCCGGGCCAACGAGATCAATGCCGAAGTCGTGCTCAAGGCCACCAAGGTGGACGGCATCTACGACAAGGACCCCAAGAAGCACGCCGACGCCAAACGCTACACCACGATCCCGTATGGCGAGGCCCTGGAGAAGCGCCTCAAGGTCATGGACGCCGCCGCCTTCGCCCTCTGTCAGGACAACAAGATGCCCATCATCGTGTTCGACTTCTTCAAGCCCCACAACCTCCTCCGCGTGGTGAAGGGGGAAGCCATCGGCACCTTGGTCACCGGCTGACCCGTTCAACTCTCCAACCACCCCGCCCCCCAGACCGTCCCATGTCCACCGACGATATCCTGCTCGAAACCGAAGAGAAGATGCTCAAGACCGAGGAGCATCTGGTAAGTCAGTTTGCCGGTGTCCGCACCGGCAAGGCTTCGCCCTCCCTCATCGAAAACATCCACATTGAGGCCTACGGCTCCCACATGCGCCTCAAGGAACTGGCCACCATCACCGCCCCGGAAAGCCGGATGCTCATGGTGCAGCCCTTCGACATCAGCAACATGAAGGCGATCGAGAAGGGCATCCAGGGCGCCAACCTCGGCCTCAATCCCGCGACCCAGGGCAAGTTCATCCGCATCGTCCTGCCGGACCTCAGCACCGAACGCCGCCAGGAGTTCGTGAAGATCTGCAAGAAGATGACCGAGGACGGCCGCGTCGCGATCCGCAATGAACGCCGTCAGGCGATGGACCTGCTCAAGAAGGCCAAGAACGACGGCACCTCCGAGGACGAGGTGAAGGGTGCCGAGGAAGAGGTCCAGAAACTTACCGACGGTTACATCAAGAAGCTGGAGGACCACCTCGCCCACAAGGAGAAGGAAATCCTCACGGTGTAAGGCAAGCGTAGCCGAAGAGATCGGAAACGGGCTAAGCCGGACGCCGACAAACCAAGTAATTCCCCGATCCAAAGAGCCGTGTCTGCTCCAGCAGTGACCAGACCGGGGAGGACTTGATCGCGCGGTTCAACCAAGGTTGCTTGGGGTGAACCGTCGGGCCGATGTATTTGGCCTTCACAACCTCGAACCCCGCCCTTCCTACGAGGTCCAAAAGCAACGATTGCGAATACTCCCGATAGTGGATGCCCTCGTAGCTGATTATCCCGCCATCCGCTCCAACCTTGGGCATCGTTGCAAATTCAGTGTCGCCCCAGACGAAGCCTTGACCCCGTAGCACCCTGAGGGAGTTGGCCAAGGTGAAAGGATTGGGGGTGGTCAGTATCAGGATTCCGCCCGGCTTTAGAATTTCGAAAATCCTCACCAGCAACCCGCTAGGGTGGTTAAGAATGTGCTCAAACACTTCTCCCAACACGGCCGCTGAAAAATGACCCTTCGGGCATTCTGGAAACGGGTCCAAGTGGTTGAAATTCGCAAAGTAGAACTTGGCGCCGATGCTTCGGAGCAAGTCGGCCCTCTCGGGAACATCCCTGTCCGCCAACGCGTCGATGCCAGTCACGGAATACCCAAAGTGATGAAACAGTTGGCAGAGGAAACCGTTGAAGCATCCCACATCCACTAGCTCATTTCCGGGAATGGCCGGCACGCTGTCAGTCACGTCCCGAATGATCCGAAAAATCCGCCCCTTGTTCTCCGCCAGATGAACATCCCGAAACCACGACTCGGCGGGATACAATTTTCCGAGTTTTTGCCATCCTGCCTCCAACTGTTCCGCAGACACCATCGGATGATTGGTCGGGTTGGTTCGCGTCACGCTCGTCATGGCTTATGGCGCATCGGAACCAGCTTGCTTTACAAGCCGAGAGTTGAAGGCCACCACGTCGGCGTAACGCACGCCGGCGCCGCCGAAGATGTCCAAGGCGCTCCCGATCGTCAGGTCCACCCGCCCCTGCCCCAGCCGCTGCACGGTGGCCAGATCTTCCAGCGACTTGGCGCCCCCGGCATAGGTCGCCGGCAGCGGCGACCATTCGGCGAGCTGCGCCACCAGTTCGCCGTCAATGCCACGGCACAACCCTTCCACGTCCACCGCGTGGACCAGGAATTCGGCACACTGCCGGGCGAGCGCCGCAAACGCATCCGGCCCGAGCTTCAGGTCGGTGAATTTCTGCCACCGGTCGGTCACCACAAAGTAGTCGTCGCCGCGCTTGCGGCAGCTCAGGTCTAGCACCAGCCGCTCCCTGCCGATCCGCCGCACCAGTTCCGCGAGCCGGTCCTGCTCCAGCCGTCCCTCGCGGAACACCCAGGACGTCACGATGACGTGGGATGCCCCGGCCTCGAGCCACGCCGCCGCGTTGTCCGCATTGACGCCGCCGCCGTATTGCAGCCCACCGGGCCACGCCCCTAGTGCCTCGCGGGCCGCCGCCTCGTTGCCCGGCCCCAAGGCGATCACGTGTCCGCCGGTGAGTTCATCCCGCCGATACAGCTCCGCGAACCAGCGCGGCGGCTGTTCGGCGACGAAATTCGTCCGGACCCCTTCCCCGGAATCGGAAAGCGAGCCGCCGACGATCTGAACTACCTGCCCGTTCCGCAGGTCAATGCACGGTCGAAACACGGCCGAAGCCTAACGTCGCATCGCTCGCGGCAGAAGCCGCAAACCGTCGGCCCGTTCCGCCGGGGTGCATCTGGGCACTGCCCCCGGCAGCGCTCCCCCTCTCCCCACAGCGAAGCGCGGGGAGAGGGTTGGGGTGAGGGGTTGCCCGCCAAGTCCGTCCGCGTCCTCGCCGCACTCCTCCCCTCCCCGGCCCTCTCCTCCACTTTGGGTGGAGGAGAGGGAGCTTGGGGGCAGTGTCCAGATGCGCCCGTTCCGCCGGGGCAATTCCTTTCGCCGTGGCTGCCGGCCACCAGGCAGAGTGCTGCCGGCATCCTGCCGGCAGGGGGCGGCACAGGCGGGGACTCAGCTTTCCTAGGGGCGACGGGTCGGGCCTGTGGCTTTGGGCGAAAGCCCACCCGGGGCGCAGTGGCCTACGGCCAGAGCCACAGGCCCGCTCCGCGAGCCTTGTCCCAGCCTGTGGCCGGCCGGTGCCGCCGCTGCCGGCAAGATGCCGGCAAGATGCCGGCAGCACTTTGCCCCGGCCCGCCCGCCCCTCATTTCGGTTCGCTGCGGTTCAAACTGCACCCGTTCAACGCCGCTGAAACGATGCGCCCGTTTCGCCGGCGACGCCCGGCGGCCCAGGCCAGCAGGCCGACCGCCCCGGCGACCGCCGCCATGGCCGGCTCCGGCACCGGCGTCACCGGCGTGATTTCCACGCCCCAACTGTCCAGCCGGAATTGGCCGCCTTCCACCAGGTCCGCCACGAACAGCGACCAGCCACCCGCCACCTCCAGGCCGGTGAAACTCCCGAGCATCGCCGTGCGGGCATCGCCGGCCCCCACCACGGCCGGGTCCGTGAGCCGCCCGCTGGGCTGCCACGAGCCCGTGAGCGGCGCGCTGAGCGCCGTCGCCTCGTCGCCCGTGAGCGTCAGGCGATAGCTGTGGAAATCCCCGTTGGCCGCGTCGTCGCTCAGGGTGAGCGCCAAGGGCTGGCCGTCGCCGTAGCCGAAGGGCTGCGTGGCCGAGCGCCCGGACCGGTTCAGCAACACCGCCAGGCCCGTGTCGTGCCGCAGGTAGGCGTAGAGATCACCCGTCCACGCGCCGCCGCCCAGCGGCGTGACCTGCAGGCTCACGGCCACCGCGGCCACCGCGCCCGGCGTGTTGACCTGGAGCGTGTGGACGAGACCGGGGCCGCCGTCGTCGGGAATCGCCAGGTTCAACGCGCCGGACGAGACCACGACGGCGGCGGCGGCGGGCAACGTGGCGCCGAGCGCCGCACAGATGAGGAACGGAGATTTCATGGTGAAGTTCGGGGGGCGGTTCAGGGCGCGGCGGTTTCGATGACCCGGTAGAAGCCCGGCGACACGGGCACCGGATCGGTGAGCACCAGTTGGCCCAGCGCATCGGCGGCCACGGGCGCGCCCAAATCGGACCAGGTTACCGGCGACGCCAGGCTCGGCGCGCGCTGGAGGCGGTAGCTGCGCCCGGGGATGCCCGCGGCGGTGACCTGCATCGCATCGCCCACCAGTGCCGTGGCGAGGATGTTCTGGGTCGGCGCTTCGCTTTCGGGCCGGACCGTCACCGTGACCGTGCCCGTGGCCGTGCGGGTGCCGTCGCCCACGGTGTAGGTGAAGGTGTCGGTGGCGGCCAAGCTGCCGGGCGCCTGATAGAACACCACGCCGCCGGCCAGGAGCAGCGGCACGCCGCCGGTCGAAGCGGCCGGCACGGCCACGATGCTGAGGGGCAGGCCCAGCGGGCTGCTGTCATTGGCCAGCAACGTGGCCACCGGGATGCGGAGCGCGCGGCGCGGCGCGCGTTCCAGGCTGTCGGCGCCGGCCAGGGGGGCGGTGTTGGGGGCGGTGACCACCAGGTCGTTGCCGTCGCCGCCGAGGTAGCTGAAGAGCCCTTCCGCTCCGGAACCGAGGAAGTTCGCCGCGGTGAAGCCCTCCGGCTTGCCGGTGAAGGTGCCGCCAATGGCGTCGCTGCCGTCGTTGGCGAGCAGGGTGAAGGCGTCGCCGGCCTGCGGCACGTAGCCGCCGCTGGCGGTGAGGTTGAGCTGTGCGGCAGGGTCCAGCGTGACGGTGCCGGTGACGGTGAGGCGCTCGTAGTCGGCGGCGGTGGGGCCGATATCGGCGTTGAACTGGCCGGCGGCGGCGAAGGTGGTGTTCTGGCCGAGCGCCAAGACCTTGTAATTTGCCGGGCTGAGCGCGGCGCTGACGGTGATTGGGCCGCTGGTGGCATCGCCGATGACCAGCGTGCCGGTGGTGATCTGGTCCAACTCGTCGTCGGAGAGGCCGAGCGTGTTCGCAGCGCCATCCGAGAAGGAGCCGAGGTCAACGAGCCGGCCGGCGGTGAGGGGGCGGAGCGTGACGCTGTCGGACAGGCGGGTGCTGAGCGTGCCGCTGGAGAGCAGCATCGAATCGCTGACCAGCGTGAGGGTGCCGCCGTTCGCGGCGGTGCTGACGGTGCCGAATCCTTGAACCACGATACCGATCGGAGAGGTTCCTCCTCCTCCGACGCCAGTCAGCAACACATCGCCACCGCCCGAGGTGACGGTTCTTTCAACGGCAATGCCAAAGTTTTGGGAACCGCTACCCGAACCACCCTGCCCAGTCACGATGACATTGCCACCACCCGAGGTGAGGACGCCTTGCACCACGACTCCCATGTTCTGGTTGCCATCCCCGGGACCGCCCATTCCTTCCACGGTCACTCTGCCCGCGCCGCCGGCGCTCACCAGCCCGTGGTTGATTATCACACCCGGATTGAAGAATGAAGCTCCGGTGCCGCCGCCTTGGCCGTTCAGTGTCACGTCGCCCCCGCCCGAAGTGACGGTGCCAGCGCACGCAATTCCATGGTTGCGATCACCGCTGCCGGCCCCACCTGTGCCGCCCAAGGTCACCGTGCCCGTGCCGGTCGAAGTAACGGTGCCCTCACAAGTAATCCCATAGTTGCGATCACCGCTGCCGGCCCCACCGGTGCCACGGAGGGTGACCGAGCCCGTGCCAGTCGAACGCACCGTCGCGCTGAATTGGACAGTAATCCCACTGAAGTCCGCCACCGTCGGCACCGCCTGCCGGTTGGCCTCCAGCAGCAGCGCCCCGTCGGCCGTCTCCACCCGGGCGGAGCTGCTCACCGTGATGTTCCGGCTCACCTTCACCGTGGCCGTGCCGGGGCCGGAGAGGGTGACCAACCGGCTGTTGGCCACCGTCACCTGGTCCACGCCGGGCGCGGGGGCGTCGTTCTGGAGGTCCACATCCAGGCTCGCCCCGGCGACGAAGGTGACATCACGGTTGAAATTCACCGAGTCGTCACCGGTGCCGCCGTTCAGCGTGAGGCTGGGGAAGGCGGTGAAATGGTTGCCGCTTCCGGTGCCCACATGGAGCGTGTCGTTCCCCGCGCCGGCGTTTACGACGACTTCGGTGATTCCCGCCAGCGACACGCTGCCCGAACTGCCGGTGAGCGCCGGCCCGCCATTCACGCTGAAGCTGCGGCCCGGGGCGTCGAACTGGAGATTCCCCTCACTCGGCTGCGTCAGGGTGAGGGTGTTGTCCCCGCCGGTCAGTTCGGTGACCGTGAGCACACCGCCACTGGTCGTGACCGTGTAATCAATGGCCACGCCGACGGTAAACGTCTGCGGGGCGCTGGTCAGCGCCGGGCCGCCCCGGGTGGCATCGTCGGTAAGCGTCACGGAGAACGTGGCCGTGCCAACGGTGCCGTTGGGCGTGTAGGTGAGCGTGCCGTCGGCCGCCACGGCGGGGGGCACGGTGAACAGCCCGCTGCTGCCCGTCTCCGTGACCGTGAAGGTGAGCACCTGGCCGCCGCCGTCGCCATCGCTGATGGCCGTGGCCCAGCCCGGCACCGTTTGCGCCGCGGTGGTCCCGGGGCCGATGGACTGGTCCGCGCCCTTGGTGAAGCGGGGCACGTCGTTCACATCGGTGACGGTGAGGGTGACGGCCTCCTCGTAACTCAGGCCGCCGGTGTCCGTGGCGCGGAGGCGGAGGGAGAACGAGCTCCGGCTCTCGAAGTTGAAGCTCTCCGCGGTGCGCAGCTCGGTGCCGCTCACGGTGAAGCGGGCGTTGTCGGTGTCGCCGGCGCCGCTCACCAGGCTGAAGATCAGCGTGGCGGACTGGCCGGCGTCGGGATCGGTGCCGGAGAGCGTGCCCACGACCGTATCCACGGGCTGGTTCTCGGCGACGCTGGTGGCGGACAGTGCGAGGTCTGTGGGCGCGTCGTTCACGTCGGTGACGGTGACGGTGACGACCTCCTCGTAGGCCAGGCCGGTGGGGTCGGTGACGCGGAGGCGGAGGGAGAACAAGCTTTGGGTCTCGAAGTCGAAAGGGGCTGCGGTCCGCAGTTCGGTGCCCGCGACGGTGAAGCGGGCGTTGTCGGTATCGCCCGTGCCGGACACGAGGCTGAAGGTGAGCGGACCAAAGTCCGGGTCGGTGCCGGAGAGGGTGCCCACGACCGTGGCCGCGGGTTGGTTCTCGGCGACGGTGGTGGCGCTGAGGGCGAGGTCCGTGGGCGGGGCGGAGGGCACGAACACATAGGCCGCGCCGGCATTGCCGGCACTGTTGTTGGACCCGTTGCCGTTCACGCCGATGGCGTTGCTGTCTTCGAAGTCGGCCCCGACGACCACCGTGTCCCCTGACACCGCCACCGAGTAGCCGAACTCGTCACCCGCCTCGGTGTTGCTGGCCTTGAGGTAGGCCCGCTGGGTCCAGGTGCTGCCGCTCCGCACGAACACGTAGGCCGCGCCGGCATTGAAGGCGCTGTCGTCGGCCCGGTTGCCGTCCACGCCGGTGGCGATGCTGTTTTCAAGTTTTGCCCCGACGACCACCGTGTCGCCCGACACCGCCACCGAGGAGCCGAACTGGTCAACGCCCCCGGTGTTGCTGGCCTTGAGGTAGGCCTGCTGGGTCCAGGTGGTGCCGCTCCGCAGGAACACGTAGGCCGCGCCGGCATTGAAGGCGCTGTCGTTGGCCCCGTCGCCGTTCACGCCGATGGCGTTGCTGTCTTCCAGGTCGGCCCCGACGACCACCGTGTCACCTGACACCGCCACGGAAAAGCCGAACTGGTCACCCGCCTCGGTATTGCTGGCCTTGAGGTAGGCCTGCTGCACCCAGGCGCTACCGCTCCGCACGAACACGTAGGCCGCGCCGGAAGCGCTGGCGCTGTTGTTTGCCCCGTTGCCGTTCACGCCAGTGGCGTTGCTGTTTTCAACTGGCGCCCCGACGACCACCGTGTCACCCGACACCGCCACCGAGGAGCCGAACTGGTCATCGCCCCCGGTGTTGCTGGCCTTGAGGTAGGCTTGCTGCGTCCAAGTGGCACTGCTCCGAACGAACACGTAGGCCGCGCCGGAAGCGCTGGCGCTGTTGTTTGCCCCGTTGCCGTTCACGCCGGTGGTGTTGCTGTCTTCATTGGGCGCGCCGACGACTACCGTGTCACCCGACACCGCCACGGAAAAGCCGAACTCGTCACCCGCCCCGGTGTTGCTGGCCTTGAGGTAGGCCTGCTGGGTCCAGGTGCTGCCGCTCCGCACGAACACGTAGGCCGCGCCGGAGTTGAGGGCGATCCCGTCTTCCCGGTGCGCCCCGACGACCACCGTGTCGCCCGACACCGCCACGGAGCGCCCAAACCGGTGACTCTCCCCGGTGTTGCTGGCCTTGAGGTAGGCTTGCTGCGTCCAAGTGGCACTGCTCCGAACGAACACGTAGGCCGCGCCGGAAGCGCTGGCGCTGTTGTTTGCCCTGTTGCCGTTCACGCCGATGGCGTTGCTGTCTTCACCTGGCGCCCCGACGACCACCGTGTCACCCGACACCGCCACGGAAATGCCGAACCAGTCATCCACCCCGGTGTTGCTCGGCTTGGCGTAGGCCCGCTGGGCCAGCGCCAGCGGCGCGGCAGAAGCGCCGGTGCCGGTCAATCGCAGGGTGAAGGGGTTCTCGTCCGGGTCGTTGCTGGCGACCACCAGCCGCGCGGTGCGGAAGTCCGGTCCGCCCGGGGTGAAGGTGATGGTGAACGTCGTGCTGGCGTCCGGCGCGAGCGTCGTCGCTCCCGGAGCCGACACCGCGAAGTCCCCCGGCATCGCCCCGTCCACCGTGAGTGCCAACCCGGTGAGGTCCAGGGAACCGACGTTCCGCAGGGTGAAGGTCTGCGCCGTGCCGCTGGCCCCCAAGGCCACGGAACCCAGGTCTACGCTGCCGCCCGTGAGCAGGTCTGTGCCGGCCGTCCGTTCCAGCGCCAGGTCCGGGGCCAGCACGGTGAGCTCGAAGGTGTCCTGCGCGGTCAGCGCGCCGTCGCTGACGGTGACGGTGAGGGTGGCGGTGCCGAACTGGTTCGCCGCCGGGGTGACGGTGACGGTGCGGTTCGCGCCGCTGCCACCGAAGACGACGTTCGCCACGGGCACGAGCGCGGGGTTGGACGAGGCGGCGGTGAGGGTGAGCGAGGCCACGTCGGTGTCCACGTCACCGACCGTGAAGGCGAGCGGGCCGGCGGTGGTGTTTACGGCGATGGACTGATTGACTGGGGCGGAGAGCGTGGGCGGGTCGTTCACATCCGTGACGGTGATGGTGACGGCCTCCTCGTAGAGCAGGCCGCCGGTGTCGGTGGCGCGGAGGCGGATGGCGTAGGAGCTCTTAGCCTCGAAGTTGAAGCTGCTGCTGGTCCGTAGCGTGGTGCCGCTCACGTTGAAGTGGGCGTTGTCCGTGGAGCCGGTGCCGCTCACCAGGCTGAAGGCCAGCGTGGCGGACTGCCCGGCATCGGGGTCCGTGCCGGAGAGTGTGCCTACCATGGTGTTCGCCGGCTGGTTCTCGGCGACGGTGGTGGCGGAGAGCGCCAGGTCCGTGGGCACTTCGTTCACATTGGCGACGGTGACGATGACGGCTTCTTCGTAGGTCTGGCCGCCGGTGTCGGTGGCGCGGAGACGGATGGCGTAGGAGCTCTTGGCCTCGAAGTTGAAGCTGCTGCTGGTCCGTAGCGTGGTGCCGCTCACGTTGAAGTGGGCGTTGTCCGTGGAGCCGGTGCCGCTCACCAGGCTGAAGGCCAGCGTGGCGGACTGCCCGGCATCGGGGTCCGTGCCGGAGAGTGTGCCTACCATGGTGTTCGCCGGCTGGTTCTCGGCGACGGTGGTGGCGGAGAGCGCCAGGTCCGTGGGCGGGTCGTTCACCGCCGTGACGGTCAGCACGCAGGCCGTCGTCTCGCCGGAGACGGTGTCGGTGACGGTGAGGGTGGCAGTGCCGCTGGCCTCCGCCGCCGGGGTGGCGGTGAGCGTGCGGCTGCCGCCGCTGCCGCCGAGGACGAGATTGGCATTGGGCACCAAGGCGGTGTTGCCGGAGGTGGCGACGAGCGTGCCCACGGTGCCGACGGTGAAAGGCAGCGCGCCGGTGGCGGTGTCCTCATTCACGGTGACCGCGGCGATGGTCCCGAGCTGGCCTTCATACGCGCCGATGTCCGCCGTGCCGAACAGCGGGTAGCCGCGCTGGTCCGCCGTGATCGCCGAGCCGACGGCGGCGTCGCGGGCGGGGCTGGCGGGCGAGGTGGCGTGGGTGGGCGTGGGGCCGTTGTTGGCGGCGAGCGCCGCGAGCAGGGGATCGGCCACGGTGAGCGTGCCGGTGCCGGCGAGCATGCCGCCGACGGTGGTCTGGACGCGATTCGCGCCCACGCGGGTGAGCGTGCCGCCGTTGAAAATGTCGGCCGAAACGCCCGCGGAGTTCCCGGCGACGAGGGAGTTTTCCAACGTCAGCGAGCGGGTTTCGTCGTTGTAGATGCCGCCGCCGCTCTCGGACGCGGTGTTGCCGGCCACGGTGCAGTGGAGGAGGTGGGCCGAGCCGTTGTTGTAGAGGCCGCCGCCGAAGGTGCCCGCGCTGTTTCCGCTCACGGTGCATTGCCGGAGCGTCAGCGTGGCGGTGTTGGCGATGGCCCCACCGCTGCCCTCCGCCGTGGAATTGCCCGAGAGCGTGCAGCGCGTGAGCGTGAGCGTGCCCCGGTTCAGGATGGCCCCGCCCTGGCCGTTGAGCGTGGCCCCGCCGCCGTCGCCGCCGGTGAGGTTCAGCCCGGCCAGGGTAACTGGGCCGGAGGAGATGGAGAAGATACGGTTGCCGCCCGCGCCGCCGTTCACGGTCAGCCCGCCGGCGAGGGCGGTGGCGTCCACGGTCACGCCGCCCGCGCCGTTCACCACGATCTCGCTGCCCAAGGTGATGGTCTGGCCGGAGAGCGCGGCGGCGAAGGTGATCGTGTCCGCGCCGCTGAGGGTGGCGGCATCGGCGAGGGCTTGCCGCAGCGAACCCGCGCCGGAGTCGGCGTTGTTCACGACCAAGAAAGGCACGTCGCGGACTTGCAGCAGATTTACCTGCGGGCCGAAGGTGTTCGGGCCGTCGTCCACGGTGATGACCTGCGTCGCGGCGTCGGCGATGAACGCGCCCGTGGCAAGGTTCGGCCCGCCGGAAGTCGTGGCGACGCCGTCCACGGTGCGGATACGGGTGTCGAAGCCGGCGCGGGTATCCGCGATCCAGAGCTGCACGAGATACGTCCGCCCGACGGTCAGCCCGCCGAGCGTCACCGTGCCGCTGCCGGAAGTGCCCCAGCGCGCGGTGTCGAGGGCGGCCGCGTAGGCGGCGTCGCCGCCGGGATCGGCCGCGGTCCAGAAATTGTTGAAGGTGCTGGCCAGGTTCCCGAAGGCCACGGTGCCGGAGCCGAGCGTGAGCGTGCCCGCGCCCGTGGGATCGGCGGCAAAGGTCACGCCGTTGACGGTCTGGGGGGTGGCACTGCCCACGTTCATCGCCCCGACGAGCGTGCCCGCCGTGCTGACATCCGTCGGCCCGGCGACCGTGGAGGCGGTCCAGTTGACCGTCGCCGCGCGGAGCGTGGAGGCGGCGAGGACGGCCAACAAAAGGGGCACCAAGGCAACAAAGCGGTTCATAGGCTGGCACCCGTGCGCCCGAGACGGACTGGTGCCACCCATCCTTAGAAGCATTCGCCGGGGAGAGTTTCGCGGAAGGTGAAGATTTTTTGAGGGGCCGTAGCAGACGAGGTGACGAGGCGGAGGTCAGGGGGGTGTCATCGGTCTCCGCTGTGAAGCACGGAGCGGTGTTCAGCGCCGGAGGCGCGGCAGAAGGTAGCCCCGGGCGTGAGCCCGGGGTAAAGCGCCCCAAACCCATCAAGCCCCAGCAGGGGCGAAAGATTCTGCCGCCCCTGCCGGGGCTCAGGAGTTATTCCGGCCAACCCCGGGCTCACGCCCGGGGCTACGATCTGCCGGCCCTCCGGGCCTTCGGCGGTGGCGGCGGCCAGCCCGGCCAGAGCCGCCTTCCGCCTCCTCACGTCGGCGGCTACGGGGCGCACGTCCGTTCCCACCGTCGTTTGACTTTCCCGCGGCCGAACCGGTTGGGGAATACCGGCGGCTCAAAGTGCTGCCGGCGTCCCGCCGGCAGGGAAGCGACCGTGGGCCAAACGCAGCGCCGTCCCCAAGGCTTTGAATCCCGCGGTGAGCGCAGTTCCCCGGGGCGGACACGCCGACCGACGCACGGCGGACCAGCGTCCGGCTTCGCCACCCTGCCGGCAAGATGCCGGCAGCACTTTGGCGGGCCTACTTCGTCACGGCGCGGATCCTCCCCCAGCGTTCCCACACTTCTTCGCGGCTGAGTGGGCGGGGATCGCCGGCGGCATCCAGCGTGTGGGCGGAGAGCAGTTCGGCCTGGTTCCGCAGTTCCTCCGGGGTGGCGGTGGTGGGCGACAAATCCCAGACCCGGGCCACGCCGTCGTCGCCGCCGGTGAGCAGTTGGCCGCCGTCGGGGCTGAAGGACAGTTGCCGCACCGCGCGGTCGTGCCGCAGCGGCGGGCTGACCGCTTCGCCCGTGAGGCCGTCCCACACGCGGGCGGTCGCATCCAGGCTCGCGGTGGCCAGCAGGCGGCCATCCGGACTGAAGACCACGGCGGTGAGCTGGCTCTGGTGCTGGAGCGCGGGCGAAAGCGGCTGGCCGGTGCGGGCATCCCAGATCCGCGCGGAGGAATCGAAGGAGCCGGTGGCGACGCGCGTGCCGTCGGGGCTGAAAACGGCCTGGTTGACGCCGTTGCGGTGGCCGGTGAACCGCACGACGGGGTTGGTCGAACCGAGCTCGAAGAGGAAGGCGGGCCGGGCGTCATAGCCGGGCGAGCTGTTGCCGGAAAGAATCCGGCGGCCGTCCGGGCTGAAGTGGGCTTCCCGGATCCAGCCGCGGAAATGGATGGGCTCACCCAGCCGGGCGCCCGTCGCGGTGGCGAACCGCCGGAGGCGCCATTGGGCGTCGGCGGTCAGGAAACTTTGCCCATCCGGGCTGAACTCCCCGAGCACGGCGACCGACGGATGGGCGATGGGCGGGCCCAGGGGGTTGCCGGTGGCGGTTTCCCAGAGCCGGGCGAAGCGCGCGTTGTCCCCCTCGCCGCGTCCGAGCGTAAGCAGCGTGGCCCCGTCGGGACTGAAGGCGACCCAATGGCCTTGGTCGGGCAGGCGCACGAGCGGTTCGGGGGCGCCCTCGGCGCGCGCGTCCCAGATCGTCACCGGCCCGCTGCGGCTGGCCACGGCGAGGCGGTCGCCGGCGGGATTGAAGACCGCGTGGGCGACCGCGGTGCCCACCCGCCACGGCCGGCCGAACGGTTCGCCCGAGGCGGCCCGCCAGCGGCGGACCCAGCCATCGGCGCCGGCGGTCACGACCAAGCGTCCGTCGGGACTGAAGGCGGCGCTCGTCAAGACCGCACCGTGGCGAAGCCGGAGGCGCGCTGGCTCATCGCCCACTTGCCAGACACGGATGAGGCCGGAGCGGTCGGCCGTGGCCACCTGCCGGCCATCGGGACTGAACTCCGCGAAATAGACCATGTCCGCCTGGCGGAGGGTGAGGACATCGGCTGCCCCGGGCCGCAGGCCCAGCAACCGCACCGTGCCATCCCAGCCCGCGAGCAGGATCAGCCGGCTGTCGGCCCGCAGGTGCGCCATCGCCAAGGCGGGATCGGCCGTCGGCGCCACAATCCGGCGCGGTTCGAGGGGGAGTCCCTGGGCCGCATCCCAGAAGCGGACGACGCTTTCCGCCTCCATCGCATAGACCTGTTGGCCGTCCGGGGTGAAGCCGCCCTGCACGACGGGCATCGTGCCGTCGCCGAGCCGGGTGGCCACGGCCACCCCGGAACCGGTGTCCCAAAGACTTGCGTCGCCCTGGTGAGAATAGAGCAGCACCCGACGGCCGTCCGGGCTGAACGCGCCGGCCGACCACTGGCGCGCCTGGACCTTGGGCAGCGGCCACGGAGGGAAACGCGGCGCGCCGGTGGCCGCCTCCCACAGGCGGGCTTCGCGGCCATCGCACACCGTGAGCACCGTGGCGCCGTCCGGGCTGAAGGCCACCGAGTTGATGCGCCCACGGTGTTTGACCGGCCCGGCCAGTTCGGCGCCGGTCGTGGCGTCCAGGACCCGCGCGGCCGACTCGCTGGCCACCGCCAATCGCCGGCCGTCCGGGCTGAACGCGGCGGCGGCGGCGGTCGGGCGCTTGAACCGGAAATCATTCGCCGGGACCGGCCCGAGCACGAGCCGGCCGGCCGGCACTTCCCAAAGGCGGAGCGACTGGTCGGCGCACACCGTGGCCAGCCGGGTCGCGTCCGGGCTGAAGAAGAGGGAGGAGACGGAAGCCGGATGCGGCAGAGGCGGCCCCAACGGCTCCCCCGTCTTCACGTCCCACAGCCGGGCCGTGGAATCGTCGCCCCCGCTGGCCAGCCATTGGCCGTCGGGGCTGAACCGCAGCACGTTGACCGCGCCCGTCTGGCCGGCCAGCCAGTGGAGTCGGGGCACCTGCCGGGCAAGCAAGCCCAGGCGGCGGCGGTGCAGAATTTCCCTGGCGGGCTCGGGTCGGTCGGCCGCCCACGCCGCTCCAAAATGCAGGGCGGCGAGCGAGGGGTCTTGGTCGGCGATCCGCCGATCGCCGGCGGCGAGGTTCAGGCGGACCACCTGGATGCGGTTGCGCGTGGCCTCCCGGGCAATCCGCAGGCCGAGCACGGAACTGACCACCGCGACGGTGACGAGGGCCAGCGCCACGGTCGCGAAGAGGGCGGCGCGGGCGCGATGACGGCGGACCCACTTCACGCCGCGCTCCATGGTGCCCGCGGGCCGGGCGCGGATGGGCTCGTGGCGCTGCCAGCGTTCGAGTTCCTCCGCCAGTTCTCCCGCCGTGGCGTAACGTTTGGCCGGATCCTTTTCGAGGCACTTGAGGCAGATCACCGACAAGTCGGTGAAGTCGCAGGTCGGAAGGGCGAAGTGGGAAGTGCCTTTGACTTCCGACTTCCGGCTTCCCACTTCCCACTTCAACTCCGCCGCCTCCTCTTCCGCGATCTTCCGCAACAAGGCCGGCGTGCTCTCCGCGGTGAACGGAGGATGGCCGCTCAGCAGTTCGTAGAAGACCGCCCCCAGCCCATACACATCGGTCGCCGTGGTGAGGTCGCGGTTGCGGCCGGCGGCCTGCTCGGGTGCCATGTAGGCTGGCGTGCCCAGCACGGCGTGGCTGAGGGTCAGGCCGCTGTCCTCCTCCATGACCTTGGCGAGGCCGAAGTCGGTCAGGTGCGGTTCGCCCTGTTCATCCAGCAGGATGTTGGTGGGCTTGAGGTCGCGGTGGAGGATGCCGCGCTGATGGGCGTGTTCGACCGCGCGCGCCACCTTCCGCAACAGTTCGGCCGCCTCCGCCGGTCCGGGCCGGCCGGTGCGGATGCGGTCCGCCAGCGTGCCGCCCGCGATAAGCTGCATCGAGAAGAAGTGCCAGCCACGGTCCTCGCCGACCTCGTGGATGGGCACGATGTGGGGGTGGTTGAGGCGGGCGGCGGCCAGCGCCTCGTGGTGAAAGCGCTCGACCGCGCGGGGCGAGGCCAGCTCGCCGGCGGCGATCACCTTCAGCGCGACGATCCGGGGCGGGATGCGCTGGCGGGCCTTGAACACCACGCCCATGCCCCCACGCGCCACCGTGGACAGGACTTCGTAGCCGCCCAGCGTCCGGCCTTCGAGGCCCGTCGCGGCGATCAGTTCCGCTTCCGCGTCGCTGCCCTCGTCGGCGGCGTCCGCCAGGGCCAAGGCCCGGCCCAGCAGGCAGCCGGCGCACAGGCTTTGGACCGCTTCCGGTTCCAGGGCGGCACCGCAGGCGGAACAGCTCCCGGTCCGGACCGCCGTGGGGCCGTGAATCGGCTCAACGTTCATCACTGGCTGGGGTAAGAAGCATTTCGCCGGCGGAGTTTCGGGAATTCGTCCGGCGCTAGGCCGAGAGGGCGGCGAACAGGTGCCGGATCTCCCCGTCCACTTCGGCCGGGGAACCGACCGTGTGGGCGATCTCCCGGCGCAACAGCTGCCCATAGCGCCGCCGCAGCCGGTGGATGGCGGACTTCACCGCGGGCACGGACAGTTCCAACTGGGCCGCCAACATTGCGTAGGAGTCGTCGGCCGGTTCGCCGGCCAGAAAGACGCGGAGGACGGCAAACCGGGCGGCGCTGCCCTCGTGGGTCGATTCCGCCTGCAACTGCTCCATCACCCCGGCGACGAGCGCGCGCGCCCATTGGCGGTCGAACAGCACCTCGGGCGGGGCGGACGTGACGGGTTCGATTTGGTAACGCGCTTCCGGTTCCAGGGCGTCGAGCGAGAAGATTGTCCGGCCGCCGCCGCGCTTCAGCCGGCCGGCCCGGTCCCGTTCGTTGGCGAGGAAATGCTGCAGCGCCGTGAGCAGGAAGGTCCGGAACCGTCCCTTCTCGGGGCTCACCCCGGCGAGGCTGTCCGCGGCGAGCAGGCTGGCGAAAAAATCCTGGGTGAGATCCTCCGCCTGCTCCGGCCCCAGCCCCCGCCGGCGGGCGTAGGCGTAGAGCGGATACCAGTAGCGCCGGCAGAGCGTTTCCAAGGCCGAGTGACCGGACGGCGAGGCAACGCCCGCCTCCAGCACCAGCGACCAGTGCGTGGTGCGGAAATCGCGGGCCGGCGGCTCAGGCCGGAGTTCGGGCGGCGTCACAGTGCGACCCTATCCGCCCCGCCCGCGGTGGACAGCGCGAATCTGGCCCCGGTTCCGCGAGCCACGGCTTCCTTCACTTGCGCCGGGCCGGCACCCTGCGGCCATGTCACAGGGCAAAATCCTCGTCATCCGCGGCGGCGCGATCGGCGACTTCATCCTGACGTTGCCGGTGTTCGCCGCCTTGCGCCGGCAGTTCCCGGATACGCGGCTCGAAGTGCTCGGCTATCCGCACATCGCCTCGCTCGCCGCCGCCGGTGGTCTGGTGAACGCGGTCAAACCGATCGAATCCCGTCCCTTGGCGGGCTTTTTTGCCCGCGGCGGCGATCTGGATTTCGAACTGTCGTCCTACTTCGCCGGCTGCAACGTGATCTTCTCCTACCTGTTCGACCCGGACGAAATCTTCCGGGACAACCTCGCGCGGATCACCAAGGCGCAGATCATCCAAGGTCCGCATCGCCCGCTCGAAGGCCGGGCCGTGCACGCCTCGGAACAGCTGCTCGAACCGCTCCAGCGACTGGCCATCTTCGACGCCGACAGCGAACCCCGGATCGACTTAAACCCAGCCTCGGGGGCACAACTTCGCCCAACCCTGGCCGTGCATCCGGGGTCCGGCGGCGAACGCAAGAACTGGCCGGAAGCCGCGTGGCGGGAACTCCTCGCGAAGCTGGTCGAGGCCACCGACCTGGACTTGCTGCTCGTGGGCGGCGAAGCGGAGGAAGGGCGACTGGAACGGCTGGCACAGGCCGTTCCGGCCGACCGGGTGCAGGTGCGGCGCGGAATTCCCCTGCCCGCCCTGGCCGCGGAACTCCGGGGCTGCGTCGGGTTTGCGGGACACGACTCCGGCATCTCGCACTTGGCTGCCGCCGTCGGCCTGCCCGGGTTGGTGCTGTGGGGCCCGACCAACGCCACGGTGTGGCGGCCCCGCAGCGACCGGTTCGAAATCTTGCACGGCGGCGACGATCTCGGCGCGCTCGGCGTCGAGCCGGTCTGGGAAGCACTGCGGCGCAGATTGGCCGAGTGGCAGCCTCAGCCCAAGGCGACGTAAGTGTCGTCGTTGGGCAATTTGCCCCGCAGCCTCCGCCGATAGACGTGAGCATCCCGGTGGAGAATGCCGGCGGTGCGTTCCGTCTTCATGAACTGGCCCGCCCAACCGCGGGATTCCTCCCAGTTCAGCACGTCCGGCGCCTGCTCGCCGTTGCCCTGCGCGTAGAGTTCATGGTCGAAGTTCTCCCGCTCATGGACCTTCCCATCGTGGATGTGCAGCGTCGGGAAGAAGAGCTTGGACACGTCCGCCCGGGGGAACGCAAAGCACATGGGATGGACCTGCTGCTTGCCCGCCTTGAGCTTGAAGACGGCGAAACCCATCCGCTCATAGCCCGGGAGCTTTCGCCAGATGGTCGGATCGATCCGGAACCGCGCGTCCAACCGGGCGAAGTCCGACGGTGCCGGCACAAAGGACGCCTCGAAGGCCCCCACGGTAACCACGTCCAACTTGGCCGCCCGCGCGTTCACCGCGTTTTCCGTGGGCATGGCTAGCGGCGGAGGTGGAACGGGAAAACCGCGGTTCAGGTCGTCGAAGAATTCCGGGTAAGCCTCCAGGCTGATGAACTTGAACTCCTGGGGATCACTGCCGGCCTTGACCGGCACGGGCAGGATCATGGCCAGCGATTCGGCGGCGGTCAGCTCCATGGCATAGACCACGACCTGCCGCCCGGCATAGGTGGGGCGGGCGAAGATGCGGGTGCGGGCGACGCGTTGGACGGGCCGGGAGAAGCAACACATGGCGGGATTCGGTGGGCGTTTTCCTACGCCGACAACGCCCCGGAGCAAGGTTTCTTAGGCCGGTTCGCAAAGAACTGTCGCCGGCCCTACTTCTTGCCCTTCTTCGGCGCCGGCTTGCCGATGTCCTCGGGATTCTTGGCCGGCAGGGCTCCGAGGATCTTCTCGAGCTGTTCCTCGGAGATGGACTTGGGCTTGAGGGTCGCATTGGCGCGCTCCTCGGCCGTGAGCGCGGCGAGCTGGCCGGCGGCGGGGATGACGTGCGGGGTCAGGAAGATCATCAGCTCGGTCTTCGAATTCGATTTCTGCGTGCGCTTGAAGAGGTTGCCGAGCCAAGGGATGTCGCCGAGGAGCGGAACCTTGCTTTCGGAGGTGTTTTGCTGGGTCTGCATCAGGCCGCCGATGACCACCGTCTGGCCGTCGGGGACGACGACCACGGTGTCGGCCACGCGCGAGTTGATCACCGGCGCCGAAGCGTCGGCCGAGATCGGCACCCACTGGGAACGGTCAGCCAGGGCGGATGTCTCCGGCGAAACGATCATCTCCACCATGCCGTCGGGCGAGATGAACGGCGTGACGCGCAGGATGATGCCCACGTTCTGGTAGGTGACGTTGTTCACCTGGCCGTTGATCGCGTTGAAGGTCGTGCTCGCGACGATGGGCACCTGCTGGCCCAGGCTGATCGTGGCCGGCTGATTGTTGCGGGCCAGGATCGACGGGCGCGAAAGGACCTCCGCGTTGCCCGCCTGCGCGATGGCGCGGAGCGTGACCTCGTAGTCGGTCCCGAGCATCTGGTAGAGCCCGGCATTCCGGGAAGTCGAACCGAAGCCGGTGATGTCCTGGCCGATGGAATTGAGCACCGAATTGCTGACCGACTGGTTGATGCCGGACTGGCCGAAGGCATTGGCGAACTTGCCGGTGCCGACGTCGCCGATCTTCTGGGAACGGCCGCCTTCCACGCCGTAATCCAGCGCGTTGTTGTGCGTCACTTCGAGGAACACGACCTTGATCAGCACCTGCGGGCGGGGCTGGTCCAGGCTCTGGATGACTTCCTTGATCTGGAAGTTGGTCTCCTCGTCGGTGACCACGACGATCTTGCGCGTCTCGGGGTCCACCGAGATCACGGCGTCGCCGACCTGGGTGTTGCTGGGGTATTCGCGGGCGGTGCCGGAGGAACCCGTGCGCCGGGCGCCGGTGTTGCCCTGGCCCTGGAATTGGGCGAACGCCGGAGCCGCCAGCAACCCGCTGAGCAGTAGACCGGCGAGGAGACGCGGGGGCGTGTGACGAAAGGAAGTCATGGTGCGAAAAAGGAGAGGTCGAGTTTAGCGTCCGCCGAAACCACCGCCGCCGCCCTGCCCGCCGCCCTGGCCAAAGCCGCCGGTCGTGGTGCGGTTCTGGTTTTGGTTCTGGTTCTGCCGGGTGGTCAGCGCGCTGTTCTGGTTCTGGTTGTTCCGCGTGTTGCGGTTCTGCGTGTTCTGGTTCTCGAAGAGCGACCGGAGGACGGTCTCCACCTCGGTGGGGTCGGCGTTGTCGAGTTCGTAGACATACACCTTCTGCTTCTTGGCCGGATTCGAGTCGAGCTGCTCGACCATCTGGGCGATCTGCCCCATGAGGTCGCGGGCCGCCTTGACGATGACCGAACCGGTGCGCGGATCGGGAACCGCCAAGACCTTGCCCTTCTTCTTGGCCAGGTCGCTGTCGGCCGCCGCCGCGTTGCCCCCGCCACCCCCGAAACGGCCGCCGCCGAAGCGGACTTGGTTGCCACCGGAAGACTGCTGCGTCTCGTCGGGAAACAGGCTGGTCAGCAGGTCCGCCATCTCGACGGGATCGGAATACTTGAGGCGGAACGCACGGACCTCGGTGATGTCCTCCACGTTCTTGTCCACGCTCTTCACGAGTTCGGCGATGGCCGGATGCACATCCTCGGGCGCGTTCACGACCAGTGAGTTGCTGTGTTCATCCGCCACCGCGGTGACGCGGGACGCCGCGGCGCGATTCCCGGAGCCGGCGGCGCTGGCCGCAGCATTGCCGCCCCCGCCCCCGCCCCCGCGGCCACCGAAGCCAGGGAACCCGCCGCCCCCGAAGCCCGGGAAACCGCCCCCGCCGCGGTTGTTGTTGCCGCCGGTGCCGGTCTGCGCGGGAAACAGCTCCTTCACGAGCGTCGCCAGTTCCTTGGCGTCGGCGTAGCGGAGCGGGAAGACCTTGATCGTCGTCGCGCCGGCCATCGAGGTGTCGAGGGCGCGGATGATCTCGGTCATGCGCTTGATGCTGGTCTGCGTGTCGGTGAGCACGAGCGCGTTGCCGGCCTCGTTGGCGGTCATCTCCGAGCCCGTGGGCAGCAGCGGCTGGAGGTTCTGCACCAATTGCGCGGCCGTGATGAAGTGGATCGGGATGATCTGCGTGACGAGTTCCTCGTTCTTGGGAATTTCGTCGGGGTCGTTGCCCCGCTTCACCGGAATGTCGCGGCGTTTCGCGGACTCCTTGCTGACGATGGTGAGGGTCCGGCCATTGCGCATCGCGGTAAGGCCATTCTTGCTCAGCGCGGAATCCAGGATCGCCAAGGCTTCCTCCTGGGTGACCGGCTGGTTGCTCCACACGTCGATCTTCCCGCGAACTTCGGTCTCGGGAACGATGATGAACCCGGCGGCCTCGCTCAGGTAATTCAGCACCATCTCCAGCGGGGCGTTGCGGAAGTTCAGCCGGAGCGGCTTGTCGGCGGTCGTCGCCGGCGCGTCGGCCGGCTTGGATTCCGCCGGCGTCGGCTCGGCCGGCACCGTGGGCGGGACACTGGCCGAATCCTGGGCCCGAGCCGAGGTGGCGAGCCAGCAGCCCAGCAACAGGCTGAACGTGGCGGGAACAATCTTACTGGTTTTCATTCTTCTCCTCCTGAGCTCGTTTCTGCAGCAACCGTTTCAAAACATCACTGACTTCACCGTCGGAACCGCCGTCCGCGGTCTCGGCCGCGCCGGTCGCGGCGCTGGCGGCGGAACCGGTCACGGCATGGGATACCCCGGCCGCGGCCATGGACCAGGGACCTTCGTCCTCCCGACGCATCTGGCCGCCCACCTTGAGCGCCAGTTTCTTGTCGCCGGCCTCCAGTTGAACTTCCTCGGCGGTGATCCCGACGACCTTGTGACCGGCGATCGACTCGCCGAGTTTCACCGCCTTGCGGTAGGCCCCGCTGCTGCCGTCGAAGAAGGCGAGGTCGCCCTTCGCGTAGCTCATCGTCCCCACGACGGTGAAGGTATCCACCTGAACCTGGCGGGGACGTTCGCCGCTCCGCGCCGAGCGGCTGCTCCGGCCGGCGTTGAAGATGTTGCGGTCGGCAATCGGGCGAAACGCGCTGTAATCCAGCGACGTCGGCCCGGAGTCGGCGGCCGCGGGCACCGAATTGGTGGCCGCCGAGGCCGGTGCGTTGGTGCCGGCAATGGGAACCGTGTTGGTCACGCCCGGCTTGGCAACGGCCTCCTCGGCCTTTTCATCCGCTCCGACGACCGCGAGCGAACACGCCAAGCCAATCCCGGTCAGGGCCAGCTTCCGTCCAGCAGCAAGGATTCGGTTTGGTTTCATCGTTTCTCCGTGCTGAGGACCAGTCCGCTGACCTGGAGTCCCAAGGTCAGCTGCGCGCCCGTCGTGTCCCGCGAACTGAGTTCAACCGACTCCACCTTCAGCGCGAGCGGGTCGGCCTCCACCTCGTAGAGGAACCGGGTGATGGTGGACAGGCTGCCCGCGGCGTCCACCCGGCATTCGAGCACCGTGAAGTCGTCCGCCGTGCGCTTCCACTGCGGCTTGATCGACGTGACGCTGACGCGGCTGTCGCGGGACCAGCCATCGAAGGCCCCCAGCACCCGGCCTTCCGCGGCCGAGACTTCCACGGGGAGCGTGTTGGTCCGCATCACTTTCCACCGGTCGCGGATGCCCCGCTCCCGGCCGATGAGTTGCTGGCCGTCGCTGACCTTCTTCCGGAGGTCGGCGATGGCCTTGGTCCGGGCATCCCAGCTCTTGATAAGGGGCGAGATGATGAGGTTATCCGCCGCCCAGAGGCCCACCACGCCGAGCGCGGCGGCCATCAGGATTTGCTGACGATTCTTGGGATCGAAACTCATGGCTAGCGCGGGCCCCCGCCCCATTGGAAGTTGAACGTGAATTGCAGCGGCGACTTGCCCCGCACCTGATCGACCTGGACATCCACGATGTCGGGGATCGCCCGGAGCTTGTCGAGCGCCTTGAGCAGAGCGGTGTTGTCGCTCGCGGTGCCGGTGCAGATGACGGAGCCATTGTCCCGGAGCTCGATGGTCTTGGCCGTCACGTCGCCGCTTTCCGGAAACGCCTCGGTCAGGCGCCGCAGGATGCTGAGGCTGCGGATCGAATCGTCATACCAGGGGCGGAAGCGCTTGATCTGCTGCTGCAGGTTCTCCAGGTCGCGGACCTTGACCGACATGCCGTCCCACTCGGACCGCAACCTCATGAGCTGCACCTGCTGGAACAGGAAGGCGAACAGCACCAAGGCCACCACGCCGCCGCCGACCTTGGCCGCCAGCATCAGCTTGCCGGCCGAATGTTTTCCGGCGAACGCCTGCCAGGCGGACACGCGCGGCGGCAGGAATTCGAGGCCAGCCGTGGTTTCGCCGAGGAACCGAACTGCGGCAGCCACCGCGGGAGTGACCGGGGTCGCCTCGGCCACCTTCACGCCGAGTTCGCCCGGCGCGAACCGGATCACGCGTTCGATCGTCAGTCCGAACGTCGCCGCGCGGGGAGCGAGTTCAGAGGCCAGGCGATCCGCGGCGGCACCACCGAAAATACGCAGCCGGGTCAGGTCATCCCGCACGGCGGGCAGCAACTGGCCGAGCGTCACCCGGAGTTCCCGTCCGATCAGGTCCGGCGCCACCCAGTCGGCCCCCGCCTCGCTCTGCACGGCCGGCTCCAAGGTTCGCAACGACACGACCCCGCCGCCACTGACGATCAGCAAGGTGACATTCTTCTCACCCACGAACAGCGCCACGACGCCTTCACCGGGAGCCCGGGCCGGGGCCTGTTGCGCCACCACGCCCAGCGTGAACGAAACGGGCGTGAGCCGGGCCGCCCGGAGGATGGCTTCGATCCGGTCGAGGTGTTCCCGTTGGATCGCCAGTTGGGTGACGTAACCGGGACCGCCTTGGGTCTGGAACCGGGAATGGGCCAGGCCCAGCGTTTCCAAGGCGTAGGGAAAGCCATTTTCCGCCTCCAACTGGAGCAGACTCTCCGTGTCCTCGGCGGAAAGCTCCGGCAACACAGTCTGGAGCGACAGCGCCCAATCCGCCGGAAGCGCCACCACACACCGGCGCTCGCGGATCTCCGCGGCATCCAGCAGCGCCTTCAGCTCCGCGCCGGCCACGGCCGGGTCCAGCTTGAGCACGTCGGCGCTCAGAGTGCCGCTGGCGCCCTGCCCGAGGTCCGCCGATCCGTTGGTGCGGCGCACGACCACGGCGTCGAGCTTCGCCCCGCCGAACGTCAGTCCGAGCACGGCTTGCGGACGTTTCTTCTGGAACCAGTCCTTCATCGGGAATTCATCGCCAACTGTTGCTGTTGTAGCCGCGCCTGCTTGCCGAGCGCCCAGCCGAAATCACTGAGGTCCTGCCGGTAAATGATGCGCGGCGTGCCGGTCGAGGTGTCGAACACGAACCGGGTCCGGCGGTATCCGCGGCCCAGGTGCCCGACGGCCGCGATATCCGCGGTGAACTGGTAACTGCGCCCGGTCAGGTAGCGGCCGGCCTGCGCGGAGTTTTGCGGCCCGAGGATCTCCGCGGCCCAGGTCACGGTGTTCATCCGGCCGGAATTGGACTGCCGGTAACCGACCAGCGACGGCGCCAGCTCCGTGCCAATGCCGGGAATGCAGGCCAGCACCTGTTCGCTGGCCGTGTTGATGTTGATCAACCCCTGCGGCGCCGCGTTGCCCTGCGCCGAATAGATGTCGCCCTCGATCAGGGCAAACTCGTCGGCCGTCATCCGGCTGCGGGTGTAGAATTCCAGGACGCTGTTGATCGTGACGGCCTGGCCGCCGCCCGGTCCGCCACCGCCGCCGCCCAGTTGCCCCATGATCTGATTGGCCCGGCTGGTGCCGAGCGCGGTTTCCAACAACGTGCGCAGCTGCTGGTTCTGGCCCGCGTTCTGGCGAATGTTGACGCGGGCCGTGCCATTGGTGGTCGTGAGCGGTTCCTGGGTGAAGACGGTCAGATACTCAATCAGACCGGGGTCCAGACGTCCGTTGCGATCATCGAAGGGCAGCGACTCGTTGCTGTCGTTCTCGTTTACGTCGAGCACTCCGTTCCGGTTCAGATCCTCGCCGTAGAGGATTTCGGCCTCCGCGCCGTTGAGCAGGCGGAGTTCATCCACGCTTTCGAACGGGGCATTCTTCACGTAGTAGGCCGGCGTCCGCAGCAGGTAAGTTTCCTCCTCCGCGCCCATCTCCGTCAGGTCGCTGTCGGCGTCCCGCCAATCGACGATGGCCCCCGCCAGCTCAGGCGTCATGCGCGGCAAAAGCTCCAGCATCGCCGCGGTGGCGGTGTTGAGGTTCAGCTTGGACGCCTCGTCCACCAGGGAGAAATACGGCTGGTCCGTCGTGATCTGGCTCAGCTTGGGATCGCGCCCGATGAACCAGAAGGTAGCGTCGCCCACCGCCGCCGCCTCGCACTGGTAGGTCTTCACGTCGGGCAACAGACCCGGTTGATCCAGCCGTCCCAGCAGGAATTGCACGTAGCGGGCCGCGCCTTCAATGGCCTGTTCCGCCTCCAGGCTGGCGGCCCGGTTGTCTGCCGCCCGAAGGTCGAGCGAGGAGGAATTGCCGAAATAGAGCGCCAAGGCGACCAGGCCAAACGCCACCCAAAGCGTGATGATGAGGGCCGAGCCGCGCTGGGCCGACCGACCGGATTGGCCGCGTCCCAGTTTCACAGGACTCCTCCCGTCGAGTTGGTGGCGGTGCTGTTGGTCACCGACGCGAGCATGATCGGCACGACCATCTGGATCGGCAGCCGCGAGGCGGGCACCGCCTGACGCGAACCCGGCGCCGGAAGTTCCGGCTCCAGCGTGATCTCCACCTTGATCGCGCGCGGCAGGGTCGTGAGGTCATTGGTGGAATTCCAAGAGGTCCGCCAGCTTGATCCGTCGTAGAACGAGAAGTCCACCCGGTTCACGTCCGAAAGCAGGCGCTGCTCCTCGGCCTGCTCTTCCGCGGCGGGCAACAGGTTCCGCTTCACGATTCGCACCAAGTCGCGGCCGGAGGATGACAACCGGTTGGTCGGGTCCCGCAGCACGTAGGCAATCTTTTGGATTTCCGCCCAGGGCTGGGTGTCGCGGAAGACTCCCGAGGTGGTGAAGATTTCCGTGCCAACGTTCTGTTCGGTCACCCCCTGGATTGGGGCCGCGCTGTCGAGCACACCAGCGAAGGTGTTGCCCGCGGCGCTGTTCGAGGCGGCGGCCGGCAGGACGATGCCGCTAAGGTCGCGCCGCAGCGTCGCCAAGGTCAGCTCCAATGGCTGCGCCTTGGTCGCCGAGTCTGCCGTCTTCTGGCGCAGTTTCATCGCGCCGAAGAACACCGCGTTCACCGCGGCAAGGATCATCGAGAAGATGACGATGGCCAGCAGCAGCTCGATCAGCGTGAAGGCGCCGGAAAACAGCTGGGAGCCGGGAGCCGGGAGCCGGGAGCAGCGGGCGGATCCATGCGACGCGACGCGACCAACCACGCCCGCATCGACGGCTGAAACGCCGTCGTTCCGGGGCTTAAAGCTGGCGGCGCGCCGGTTCATGGCTGGTTATTGTCCACGAGCGTGCTGAGGCGGACGTCGTAATCCTTGCCCTGGACTTGGTAACGCACCTGCAACGTCAGCAGGCGCAACGAATCCTTGTCCCACGACTGGCTCTGGAGGTTCCACCGGAACTCCCGAGTCCCTTCTTCGACCGTGCCGCTGGTCGCGGACTGCTTCCATTGGCCGGTCACCAACATTTCATTGAGCAGGCGGTCCGCGACCCGGGCGGCCACCGACTTCCGCTCGGCCACCTGCCCCGCGAGGCTCGCCACCTGGAGGGCGTGCACCGCGACCGGGATCACGATGGCGAGAAACGCCAACGCCGCCAGCGCCTCGGCCAGCGTGAAGCCCGCCTGCCGGCAGCTAGCGGCGCACGAACGCGACGTTGTTGGTTTGAATCTCATAGCCGACCCGATTCTGGGACTGGGTGACCCAGACCACGTTCCGTTCCGTTTCCCGGAGACTGGCACCTTCCCGCTCCCGTTCCTTGAACCACAGGCTTTGGGGACTCGCCTCACTGACGAATCCGTCCGGCTGGAAGCGGATCGAGAAGGCATTGGCGCCCAGCGAAAGGGTTGCGGGCAGGACCTGGCTGGGCGTCGTCGTGGAAAGGCCCCGGGCGTCGAGCTGGATCTCCACGTCCGGCTCCAACTGATACGCGACCGCCTTCTCGTCGCGTTGGCCGAAGTTGTATTCCTCGGTGAGCCCGTAGGCGCGCTGGTCGGGGTCGAGCCATAGCAGCATGGGCACGCCTTCCGAGACGGCCCGGCTGCGGGCGTAACGGCTGAGCGCCAAGAATCTGCGGGACTCGGAATCAAGGTTTCTTCCCCGGAAAAAATTGCTGAGCGACGGAGCGACGATGGCGATGACCACGATGAGCAGCGTCATCACCAGCAGCAGCTCGATGAGCGTGAACGCCGCGCGGCGTGGCCTTTCAGCGACGGGTCGATGTCCAGTTCGTGATGTCATCGGTGCCGCCCAGTTGGCCGTCCGGCCCCATGGAAGAGACGTCGTAGGACGTCGGGTTGTTCTTGCCTGGGCATTCGTAGACGTAGTCGTTGCCCCACGGGTCCTTCGGGACTTCCTTGATGTAGGGCCCGCGCCAGTTCTTGGCGTCGCGCGGCGCGGCGACGAGGTCGTTCAGGCCGCTCTTGCCCTTGGGATAGTAGCCGTTATCCACCTCGAAGGCGTCGAGCACGGTGCCAAAGGTGGAGAGCTGGGTCTTTGCGGCCGCCTCGCGCGCCTGCTCGGTGCGGCCGGCAAACTTGGGCACCACGATGGCCGCCAGCACGCCGAGGATGACGAGCACGAGGAGGAGTTCGATCAGCGTGAAGCCGGAGCGGCGGCGATCGGTCCGGGTTTCGGGAGGCGTGTTTCGAGTGATGATCTTCATGGGAGTCTCTGGATTCGGAAAAGGGTCACTTAATTTGGTCTTGCAGCGAGAAGATGGGCAGCACCATGCCGATGACGATGACACCGACGAGGGCCGCGACGATGAAAAGCATCAGCGGCTCGGCCATCGAGACGGCGGCCTTCAGCTGCCGGTCGAGATCACCCTCGGTGACGTTGGCGATGCGGACGAGTTCTTGGTCCAGTCGTCCGCTTTCCTCGGCGACGGCGATCATTTCCAGCGTCGCCCCAGAAAACAGCGTTCGGCAGTCGCCTAGGCTCGGCCCGAGCTGCTTGCCTTCCTTCACGCGCTCGATGGAATTGGAAACCGCATCGACCAGAATCTGGTTGCCGATGGAACGACGCGCGACGTTTAGGCCCGCGATCAACGGCACGCCCGCACCGAGCAGCGTTCCCAGCATCCGGCAGAACCGCGACATCGCGAATTGGGCCACCAGATTACCCACCACGGGCGCCTGCAAGATGCCGCCTTCCCACGACCGGCGGCCGGCTTCCGAGGCGAACCAAGAACGCAGCATGAACAGCCCGATCCCTATGCCGAGTGCACCCAGCAGGCCGTAGGTCCTCATGAACTCGCTGATGCCGACGATGATCCGAGTGATCAGGGGCAACTGGCCGCCGAAGCCCGAGAAGATGAGCTGGAAACGCGGGATGAAGAACACCAGCAGGAACACCAGCACCGCGATGGCCAGCACCAGGATGATGACGGGATAAAGCAGCGCGTTGATGACCTTGGACTTCATCTCACCCTCGCGGGCCTGGAAGTCGGCGATCTGGCTCAGCACCACGTCCAGAAAACCGCCCGCCTCACCCGCCTCGACCATCGCGACATAAACCCGCGGAAAGGTGTCCGGTTGGCGGGACATCGCGTCCGTCAACGAAAGTCCGTCCACGACCGCATCGTGAACCTGCTTCCACTTCTCGCCCGCGAGCGGGTTCGCGGCCTCCTTGGTCATGATGACCAGCGCGCGGCTGAGCGGCACGCCGGCGGCCAAGAGGCTGGCGAGCAAACGGGTGAAATTTTCGAGGATGCGCGGCGTGATCTTGCCCGGACCGCCGAGGGAAAATCCGGGCGCCGCCTTTGCCGCGGCCTTGTTGTCCTTCGGGGCTTCCTTCGGACGTGAAGGTGCTTTCGCCGGCTTGGCCGCGCCGTTTGCGGCGCCGCGCTCGGCGAGCCGGATGGGCCGCAGGCCGCGCCCCTCGACCAGCTTCAACGCCTCATGGCGACCGCCAGCCTCGATCTCGCCTTCGATGGCGCGACCGTCGGTCTGCAGGGCCTTGTAGGTGAAGAGCGCCATGGGATCAGTCCTGGCTCACCGCGAGTTCCGAGATCGTTTCACCGGAGGAACGTTCGTCCACCGTCGTCCGGGAGACCTCCTTGGCGGTCGTGACGCTGAGAACTTCCTCGACCGTGGTGATACCTTGGCGGACGAGTCGCCAACCGTCTTCCGCCAGCGTCCTCATGCCGTCCTTGCGCGCGGCGTCACGAATTGTGTCGGTCGAGGCGCTGTTCAGGATCAGTTGCCGGATCTCGTTGCTGGAATCCATCCACTCGTAGATCGCGTGCCGGCCGTGGAAGCCGGTGTTGCGGCATTCGCGGCAGCCGACGGCGCGATAGGTGACGTGGTCGGCGGGAATGCCCAGTTTCACTTTGAACGCCTGGGCCGTCGGCGACGTATCGGGTTGCTTGCAGTGCTTGCAAAGGACGCGGACGAGACGTTGGGCCAGGACCGCTTCGAGCGACGAAGCCACGAGGTAGGGTTCGACGCCCATGTCCACGAGGCGGGTGCAGGCACCGGCGGCGTCGTTGGTGTGGAGCGTCGAGAACACCAAGTGGCCGGTCAGCGAGGCCTGCACGGCGATCTGGGCGGTCTCGGCGTCGCGGATTTCGCCGATCAGCACCACGTCGGGGTCGTGACGCAGGATCGAACGCAGGCCGCGGGCGAAGGTCAGGCCAGACTTCTCGTTCACCTGAATCTGGTTCACGCCCTTGAGCTGATACTCAATCGGGTCCTCGATGGTGATGATCTTGCGCTCGGTGTCGTTGATGGCCGCGAGCGCGGTGTAGAGCGTGGAGGTCTTGCCGGAACCCGTCGGGCCGGTGACGAGGATGATGCCGTGCGGCAGTTGGAGGACCTGGTTGAAGCAGTTCAACTCGCGCGCTGCCATGCCGAGATCCTTCATGCCGCGGAGCGTCGAATTCTGCCGGAGCAAACGCATGACGACCGCCTCGCCGTGCAGCATCGGAATGATCGAGACGCGGATGTCCACCTCGGCGTCCTCGATGCGGACCTTGATGCGGCCGTCCTGCGGAAGGCGTTTCTCTGCGATGTTCAGGTGGCTGAGAATCTTGACGCGGGAAACGATGGCCGGCTGGAAGCGCTTGATCTGCGCCGGCACGGGAACTTCCTGCAATACACCGTCAATGCGGTAACGGATGCGGAGTTCGTCCTCGAAGGGTTCCAGGTGGATGTCGGACGCGCGCAGTTCGATGGCGTCCTTCAGGAACTGATTGACGAACCGGATGATGGACGCGTCCTCGGCGGCGGAATCGAGATCCCCATCTTCGTCGGCGCCTTCATCGACAACCTGGAAGCCGCCTTCCTCGACCAACGTGTCCAGCGTGTCCGCGCCGACACCCAGTCGCTTCTTCATCTCGCGCTGGATCGCCTCCCGGGGCGCCAACACCGGCTGCAATCGCAGGCCGGTGATGGTCTTGAGCACGTCCAACCCCTGGGTCGCGAACAGCCGGCTGGTTGCCACCTCCACGCAGCCATTTTGGCGGCGGAGGGGAAGCAGTTCCTCCTTCAACAGGATGCGCGCCGGGAACAGCGACAGCACCTGCTTGTCCGGATCAACGTCCTCCAGGGCGGAGAATGGCACCTCGTATTCGGCCGCCAACCAGCGCAGGACATCCGCTTCGGTATCGCCGGCCGGGCCGCCCGGAAGCGCGGTGGCCAGGGAACGAGCGTCGGCGGCCGACAGTTGCCTGTCGGCCACCATGCGTTCGATCAATTGTCCGAGAGAGCCGGCTTCTGCCATGCGCGGGGGTGCGGTAAGTCGAAACGAAGGGTCAGGACGTCCTACTTGAGGTAGCCGGCGAGCACCGCGGCGGCTTCCTGCTTGGCGGTGAGCACCTGGCGCAGGTCTTCCTGGGCCTTGGTGAGCTTGGCTTCCTTGGCCTTCTGCGACTCACGGTAGGCGGCGAGCTTGGCCTTGACGTCATCGGCCGAAGCGTTGTTGTCGATGGCCGCCTTGAGCGCCGTCGCCTCGGGGCTGGGTTCACCACCAAAGCCGCCGCGCCCGCCGCCGCCGCCACCACCGGGACCGCCGCGGCCGCCGCCGAACATGCCCATGCCGCCGCCCATTTCACGGCGGGCGGTGCTGACCTTCTCGATGCGCTCCGAGATGATCTTCCACTCGGCGTCATCCTTCACGCCGAACTGCTCCCGCACCCGTTCCATCATGCGGGCGCGCATCTGCTCGGGATCGAAGTTGCCGCCGCCGGGGCCGCCGGGGCCACCGCCACCCTGCCGGTCGCGATTGCGACGTCCGCCCTGGTCGGCGTTGTTGGCGTCCTGGCCCAGCAAGTTTGCGGTGCCGAGGGAAAGCGTCGTGGCGAGACCCGCGACGAACATGATTTGCGACAATTTTTTCATGAGTGCACTCCGAACCGATGGTTATTCCTGAAATCTGCGGTGCTTGCGCTGCTGTTGACGCGGCGGGCAGCCAACCGGTTACCAAGAATCCCGCCGGAAAAAGCGCCCGGCGTGGTTTCCGCCGCACCCCAACGGATTCACGGTCACGAATCCCGGTAAAGACCGGATGTGGGAAGCCGGGAGAATTGTTAAGGCCGCGTAAAGGTCAGCTTCCGGGCCTCGGCGGCGCCGGGCGGAAGAATACCAATCCGGCCACCGGAAGGCCCGCCACCAGCGGTGCCCAATCGAGCATGAACCGGCCCGCGAACACCGCGGCGAACAGCGAGATCAGGATGCCCAGCACGAAGCCATTGTTTTCGTGGAACAGAAGCAGCTTCAGGCGGGCGAACCGGCCGGCCGCGTGGGGAAAGAAGGTTCCCGCGAGCGCCCCGGACACCGCGATGCAGGTGCCGACGATCGGCAGGGCTTGAATTCGATACGGCATCGCCCCAAGGGCCAGGTAACCGGCGTAATAGGCCATCGGCGCCGCCACGACGAGGCGGGTAAACGCCTTGGGCGACCGGAGGTTTAAGCCGACCAGAAACCCGACGAGCCAGAAGAAGAGCGCCACAAAGAACGTCGTCGCCCGGCTGGTCAGGCGGACTTCGAGGAGGAAGAAAAAGCTGAACTGGAGTAGCGCCAGCCAGAGCCCCACGAAGAAGGCCAGCCAAGTGTCGCCGGCCCGAGGTTCCGGCGTGGTGACGGCGACGGATTCACTCATAGATCAGGTCCCCGACGTTGGAGATGGTGATGATGGGCTCGCCGGCCACCAGCGCATCGATGTCGGCGCGGGTGAGCACGGTGACGTTTTTGCGCCACGCCGGATCGACCAGGTTCAGCAGCGTTGCGCGGTCGGGTTCGGCGAGATCCTTGTTCCCGCCGTAGAAATAGACGCTCCCGCGGTGCTCCAGTGCGTAGTAGTGGTCGAAGACCGATTTCAGCGTGGCCAGCATCCGTTTCCCATAGCGGGAACCGCCGGAAACCGGCGTCAGTGACGAAATCGAAAACACGCCGCCCGGCGTCAACCGGGCCTTCACCAGCCGGAAAAACTCATCCGTGTAGGTGAGCGCCACCTGCCGGGCCTTGGCGGGTGGAATGTCATGCAGGATCAGGTCAAACCGGTCCTCCGAGTTGGCGATCCAGTGCTTGGCGTCGTCCGCCGTGAACGTCCAGTTTCGGAGTTGGTCCAGGCGATTGATCGGCTGGAAGTAGGTCTTGGCGGCCTGAAAGACCTCGGCGTCCAGGTCCACGATGTTCACCGACGGGACGAAGTCGCCAATCCGCCCCACAGTGGCCATGGAACCGCAACCCAGCAGCGCGACCTTCGGCGACACCTGCATGCGGGCCGGGTATTCCGCGACGAAATACGAGTAGGTGCGCCGCGGATCGCCGCCGAATTGCCGGAGGCCGTTCAGGAGCAGCCGATATTCCCCGTCGGCCTTCACCACCTCGATCTTGTGGTAAGGCGTGAATCGGGTCAGCGAGACGTCGGAGACCTTCCAATCGTAGATGTTGCCGTAAGTCCAGGCCGCCCCCGCGCGGTCAATCCGGCCGTAGATCAGCAGGAATCCGCCCGCCAAGGCCGCCATCACGGAGAGGCCCCAGCGATTGAGCCCCACCGTGCCCGCCAACGCCACGAACGTTGCAAAATAGGCGCCGAGGACCGCTTCGTGCCCAATCCCGGCGAGGAACGGCACCGCCATCAGGCCCAGCAGTGAACCGGCGACTTCCACCGAATAGCCGCGGCGGAGGTCACCGCCCGATTCACCGACGACCAGCGGCAGGAAAATCGCGTAGATCGACGTCACGAACGCCGCGAGCAGGGCGAACAGCACGAACCCGGCGGCAAAGTCGTCCAGCAGTCCGGACATCCCCAGATTCCGACCCCAGCGCCCGACCAGATAGTGCAGCGGCTGCAAGGTGCCGAGCAGCACCATTTGGATCACTAGGAAGACCGGCAACGCCCTTCGGATCGCCGCGCGGGACAGGCGGTCGGAAAGGAAGTAGCCGGCCGACACGCCGGAAAAGTAGGCTAGGGAGAAGACAATGACCGCGATCTCGGCCCGGCGCAGCGCCACCGCGGCATGCTGGACCATGATGAAATTCAGCAGCATCAGGTTGATGCCGGTCAGCAGCAGCGACCATTCCCCGCGGTTGGCCGGGCGAAAGGCGCTCAGGATGGCGCGCAGGCAGTTCATCAGGACGGGATCGGCGGCGAAGTGCGCTGCTCCATGCAGCGCCCCCGCGGGCAGGTCAAGCCTGCGGGCTGACCTTTTCTTTCGGCGAAACAATTTCCCGCTTGAGCCGCAATGGGTTCACGCCGACTAATCCCTTGAGGCGAGTGCGGCTCGCCGGCTCTTTCTGAATTCCCTGCCCGGTGCGTGCATCAAGACAACGTCCTTCGACCTTGTAATCCGAAAGGGAGCGTTGAAGCGGCTTCAAGCAATCAACGCCATGCCTCCTTACAGGAAGGCGAGCGTTGCCCGCTGCTCCCACCTGGTGCCTTCTGGTAGAAGGGACCTGTCTTTCACGGCCAGGGCGGGGTTTTCTTTTGGCGCCAACCCGCGCGCACGGCAAACTCGCCGCGTGGATGCTCCGCCAGTCCTGCCCGCCCAAGTCCCGCCGCCATTGGGCCTCGGCGCCTTCCTTGAACCGCCCCGGCACGCCCGTTGGCGCAGCTGGGCAGCCCTCCTGATCTTGGCGCCCTACCCGTTCCTGCTCGGCATCGTGCTTCCCTGGATCTTCCAGCAGGCATGGTTCCTCCGTCTCACCGGCCAGGAGAACGCCCCCAAGGGATCCATTCTCCCGAAAAACGTGCCCGACCTGCTCGAGATGTCGGCTGAGAACCTAGCCATTTTCGGCGTCATTTTCGGTCTCGCGGCCGCGTTCCGAGGGCTCCGGGCCACGGAACTTCTCGCGCGGTGGAAAGGAACCTGGCAGCCGTGGGTCTTCGGCATCGGGCATTCGCTGGCGCTCCGCCTCGCCGTGGCCCTCGTGGTCATGACGGTCGGGGGCATCCTGATCGCGGCCGGCCATTTCTCCGGCCAAAACCCGGAGGCGCTGAAGGAATTGCGACCCAACGTGGAAAACCTCGTGGACCCCGCGGCGTTGCGGAATCCGACCTATCTTCTGCTCTGCACAACTTTGGTAAGCTTCGTCGTGGCCGGCTTGCGCGAAGAACTCTGGAGGGCCGGCGTCTTCCGTTTCCTGTTCGACCTGCTGCCGGACCGCGGCCAAACGCGCCGCGGGCAGATCATCGCGGTGGTTGTTGCCGCCGGGATCTTTGGGCTCGGCCACTGGCCGCAAGGCATTGCCGGCGTGGCCTTGACCGGCACGCTGGGGCTCGGGCTCGGGGCGATCATGCTGTTCCACCGCTCGCTGTGGGTCGCGGTGCTGGCGCACGGGTTCTTTGATGCCACGTCGTTTGCCCTGCTGGCGCTGGTCGAACGGATGGGCCTCCTCGACAAGCTGAAGGGAATGTAGCTCCCGCCGCCCCGCTTAGCAGTGGAACTCGTCGCCGTCCCGCGCGAGGCGAAACGGGACCGCTGGGATTTCCGCGCGGATCAGCGCTTCGGTCCGCGGCTGATCGGCCCAGAATTCCCGCGCTAGGTGGATGAAGACGATCTGCCCCAAGTTCCGGCCCCGCAGCACCGCGCCGAGGCTGGTGAGTTCGACGTGCGCGAGTTCGCACGTCAGCAGGTCCACCGGCAGCGACAACAGCGGCGCCAAATCCTCGGCCGCGCCGATGTCGGCGGAATGCACGACCCGGGCGTTTGGGCCGGCGAGGGCAAACGCGAAGGCGTCGAAGCAGATATGCGGGTAACCGGCCGACAACCGTTCCCGCAGCGACGCTAGATGCGAAGTCGGCGCGGGCGTCACGGTCACGTCCCCCAGGACCAACGGTTGGCCAGCCGCGAGCGGTTCCCACCGGAGTTCGAAGGCGAACAGGTCGGGCGGAACCAACGTCGCTTCCAGCCAGGCTCGCAAGGCCGCGATGCCACCCGCGGGAGCGCAAATGGTCAACGGCTTGGTCCGGCGTTCGAGCCAGAGGCTCTGCAGGAACATCGACAGACCGCCCACGTGGTCGCTGTGCAGGTGCGAGATCAGGATCGCGTCCACCGCGTCGTAGGACAGGCCGGAAGCCTTGTAGGTCGAACTTAGCCCGTCCCCGCAGTCGACCAGCAACGTGGTCGAACCCAGCCGGTAGAGGTAGGCCGAGTGCTGGCGGTCGGCGGATGGCCAGCCATCACCTACGCCAAAGCAGCGCAGGCTCGTGCCGGACGACTCGTCTGGAGGACAGGGCATCAGAAGGGTGCGCGGAGTTACTCAGGTTCCCCGGCATGAAGCAAGCCGGCGCCCAAGCCGCGACGGGCAACCGAGGGCCGACCGCCAGAATTGGGCCATTTTCCCGCCTACTTTGCCCACAACCGCCAGTCCAAGTCCGGGAACAGCGGATGCCGGTGCTCCAGTTCGGCGAGTTCCGGCGGGGCCGCCGCCGGGTCGCCCGACAACGCCGCCGCCAGCAGCCTGAAGTTTCCCACGTGCTGCCGAAACCGTTCCGCCGGGTAGGCGCCGGCCGTCGCCATCTTGACGAGGAACGGCCAGTCGCTCGCCTGCACCAGCAATAGTTCGCGCCCGGCCTGCCGGAGGATTCGCTCGCTCAGCCCGTTCGGCGACGCTCCCGCAAATCGTCGGGCCAGCCGGATCATCTCCGTGGTGGCCGCCTGCACTGGGCCGAGCATCCAGGCGTTGGATTCATCCAGCCACACACTCAGATGCCCGCCTTCGCCCCAACTCGAGCGGGCGGGCACCGCCACCTGCTGGGCGGGAAACTCCGCCGCGAACTCGCGCAAGTGGGTCAGGCCCAGCCCTGGCTCCGTCGCGGTCCGCCGAACCACCGCGTCGAGGAATTCCGGACCTTCGAACCACCAGTGGCCGAACAGCTCCGCATCAAAGGGCGCCACCACCAGTGGCTCGCGGTCCGGCATCTCCGCCGCCGCGGCCGAAACGGCGTCCACTCGTTGGGCCACGAAATGGTCCGCATGGTCACCCACCGCCGACAACGCGGCGGCCCGTTGGTAGATCTCCTTGGGACCTGCACCGGTGCTGACCCGGTGATATTTGAAGCCGGTGAATACCCGTTCCGGCACGCCCGGCAAATGCGGTCGCAGGTATTCCCATTCGGCGTCATGTGCGAGGTCCTGGTGAAATTCCCGGTATCGGGGATCGCCCGGATACCCGCCGTGGCGGCTCCACACCTGCCGTGCGCTGGCCGGGTCGCGGCCGAATACGGTCAGCCCGCCCGGAGTGACGACTGGAGCAAAGGTCGCGCACCGCGGACGCGGCGTGGCGAAGATCAGACCGTGCGCCTCGACGACGAAGCGCCGCAATCCGGCTTCGGCCAAATACGGTTCAAGCGCCGGGTCCCACGCACATTCCGGGAGCCACAAGCTGTCGGGCGAACGCCCGAAATGCCGGCGATAATCGGCTTTGGCCACGGCCAATTGCGCGCGGATGGCCGCCGGTTGCTCTAGCCACAATGGCAGGAGCGCATGAGTCGCCGCGCAGGTCAGGATTTCCAGGTGGCCGTCGTCCTGGTGCCGCCGGAAAGCACCCAGCAAGTCGCCGCGCAACGCCCGCCACTGCTCCAGCAACGCGGTTCCTCGTTGCTGGTAAAATTCCGCCACGGCACGGAATTCCGGCTGGAGGAGGTTCCGTTCCGTTTCATTCGCCGCCAGTTCCAGCCACTCGACCAGATAACGCTCCGTCCGGCTCCGCAGCAGGGCGTCGTCGAGCATTGCGCACAAGGTCGGGGTCAGCGTGAGGGTCAGGCGCCACGGGACGCCGTCGCGGTTCCAGCCGGACATGGCTGCCAGCAACGGCAGGTAACATTCCGCCACCGCCTCGAAGAACCAGGACTCCTCGTAGAACCGCGCGTGTTCCGGGTGTCGCACGTAGGGCAGATGCGCGTGCAGGACGAGGGCAAGGCGGCCTTTCATGGCATGGGGGGACCTCAGCGCACGCGGTTGATCAGCACAACGCCCGTGACCGTGAAGAACAGGTTCGGCAACCACGCCGCCAGCCAAGGTTGCACCTGCCCGCCCTGCCCCAGCGCGAAGCCGAGCCGCTGCAAAACGAAGAAGGCAAACCCCAGCGCCAGGCTGCCGGCCACGCCGTAGAACATGTTCCGTCGGCCCGACGGCGAACCGAAGGGAATCGCGATGAACACCACCACGAGGCAGGTCCACGGCGCCGCGAAACGAGCCTGCAACTGGGTCTCCAGCAACGCGCGGTCCCGCGGCGGGATTTCCGGATGCAGCCGCTGGTAATTCAGGATCTCGCGCGAACCAAGCTGCGGCCGGCGCATGGACTTGGTCCGGTTGAGCAGCGAGCCCACGCGGATTTCGCTGCGGATGATCTCGGGCGTTTCCGTGAAGCCTGTCAGCGTCAGTTCCGAGTTGGTCTGATCCAGAAAATTGACGTCGGTGGCCGAGCGGAACAGGAATTCGCGGAACCCAAAAAAGGTCCACGCCCCGTTGGTCCAGACGCCGGACTCCGCCTGAATGACCCGGCGCGCCCCCTGCCCCAGCGGCGCCCGGAAGCTCAGCCGGCCGCCCTCCCCAGTGTCCGGACGCAGGGACTCCAGCGCCCATTGCCGCCCACTGGCCGCCTCTGTGTTGGTGAGGTTCCGTCGCAACACGTAGCCGTTGGTGAATACCCCGTTAGTCAGCGTCAGCGATTCGCCCGGCCAACGGCTCACCAAATCCAGCGCGCCGCCCATCTCGGCCACGGAGAAATATGGTTTCGCCTTCATCGCCGGCAGGGGATCGGCGCCCCAGCGGTAAATGCGCTCAATGCCGTTGCTGAAGCTCCACGAACCGTTGGTCCACCGGACTCCATCGGCCGACACTTCGCGGTAGGCATCGGCGGCGAGGAACAGCGCGATCCGCGGCTGCCGGAGTTCCCCGTTGGTCAGGTTGAAGGCGCCCAGGCTCCAGGTCCGGTCGTCGGTCTGGTTCTTGAAATCAATCCGCTGCCGCCAGCTCCGGTCGGGCGCATTGGTTGGATTGCCCCACGATGCCTTCAGTTGGTCTTCCTGCTCCTTGGCGTCCGGCATCCAGAACTCGTTCAGCGCGTAGAGACCGAGCGACGCCACGAGCCCCACGCCGAAATACGGCAGGCAAATCCGCCACAGGCTGATGCCCGCGGAACGCATCGCCGTGAGTTCGTGGTGCTTGGAATGCGCCGCCAGCACATACAGCAGGGCCAGCAGCAGGGCGAACGGCACCACGATCAGCAGCAACTCCGGCAGGCGGATCCAATACAGTTCGGCCACCCCCGCCGCGGTGGCGCCCATCTGCTGCAAGTCGGGCAAGGTGCCCAACAGGTCGAAGGCGACCCAGAAAATCAGAAAGCCGCCGAGGCAGAATCCCAGCGGCGTCAGCAGTTCGCGCAGCAGAAAACGGTCAAGCAGGCGCATGCGGCGACCTCAGCTTACGGAACCCCGCGCCGCCGCCAAGGGTGGAAGTCGGCGGAAAACGCGCGCCTAATGCGGCCTCCTCACCACCGCGGCCGGAGCGAAGCCGATGCCCCGTGAACGAAGGCGTTCACGGGCGACGGAGGCGGTAGAAACGCTGGACCTCGGTGGGCAACTGCGTGACGGGGGACACGGTGCCGTCGGAAACCGGCTGCCAGTTGGGCGTGGCGAGGTTGTCGGTCCATTCCAGCAACACTGCGCCCCACGCTGGGTCCCAGGAGAAGTTCAGCGAGCCGTTTTCCGCCACCACGGCCGACTTCAACATCGGCGTGGGCGGTGGTTCGCCCGCGCCGATGGCTTCACCCGGCAGCGGGTGGTAGGCGTAGCCCCAGATTTCAAAGGGCGTGTGCAGGTCCGCCACGGCCCGCCCCAATTTGAGCCACCCGTAGTGAGTGCCGCTGGACAACGCCAGCTTCAACCCGAGCAGCACTTCTGTTTCCATTTCAAATGCCGGTGTCAGAGTCTGGTATTGCCACAGCGCCCCGCCGTCGAAGCTCAGGGCGCGGGCAAATAGCAGAACCAGGTTAGGATTGCCCGACTTCAGATACTCCGGCCGTGTTTGGTCAATCGTGTCCTTCTCTGCGAAAGGCACTTGGGCCAATGAAGCTTTTAGAAGTCGATTCGCACCCCAAGGCTCTAAGCTGCAACCGACAAACCAGTCTTCCGGCATGGTCCCGGTTTGATCTCCACCCCACGTCAAGACCACTTCAGGTTTGGCGTCGTCGTCGAAATCGAGCCGCAAAAATCCATTGGTCATGACCGGCTGTGCACACCCAAAACTAGCAAGGCTCAGAAACAGGGCGATACGACCCCAAAGCAAACTCAGCACCCCGTGAAGCCTTCGATTGATCGGCGACAAACATTTGGGGGAAGCCGCGGGACTGTTCCGCCCTGCGCTTGGCCAAGAGCCGTTCACGAAGGACGAGTTGGTGGCGACGGTGTGCATTGGGGGGGTGAATTGATTCGAGTTTCATCGAAGCAGACCCCAATCCACAACGCCTAAGATGTTTCCGGGCTGATGATTTGAGACATTCCTGCGGCCCTGGCGCGGCGCCCGGCGCCGCCCAAATTGAACGGATTTCCCCGCTCTCGATTCCATGGCGAGTGCATCCACCCGCAAACCAAAGCGACCTCGCGAAAACTTTTCGCAACCGGGCGGCGTTCCACGGGGTGTTGCCGCCACGAAATGCCCGTGTCGCCCCAGGCCAGCCTTGCCCGCGAATCCAAAGTGAAGGTTGATTGCGCCATGCTTTCCGCCGCCTTCGCCGTCCCGCCCCGTGGCGTGGCGCGGGACGTCGGCCAAGCCACCCACTGTTTTCAATGACCCAGTTCACCTACGTGCCCGACGGGCGGACGATGGCGGCGGCCGGCGTCGCCGCCCTGCTCGTGCTGGGCGCCAGCTACTGGTGGGCGCGGGGGCGGGCCGGCCGGCCGCTGCGGGGATTCCTCACGCTGGTCCGGGCCGCGGTGGTCGCGCTGCTGGTCATCGCGCTGCTCGATCCGCAATGGGTGGAAAAACTCCGGCATCAGCAAAAGGCCCGCATGGCGGTGCTGCTGGACACCTCGAAGAGCATGAACACCCAGGACGTGCCCGGCGGCCGGCTGGGGGCGGGCCGCGACTGGATTCAGCGGCATTTGCTCGGCCGCAAGCCCGCCAGCCTGGACGTCACGGCACTGCGGTTTGACCAAGTGATCGCCCCGTTGCCCGACCTGAACGCGGCGAACCCTACCGGCTCGGTGACGGCGCTGGTGGGGGCGCTGGAACAACTGCTCGCCGCGCCGGCGGGCGATCCGTTGACCGGCGTGCTGCTGGTGTCGGACGGCATCGAGACTTCGCCCAAGACGACGGACGCAGTGGCGCGCCAGTTTCGCCGGAAAGGCATCCCGGTGCACACGGTCCTCACGGGCACGACCAACGAGATGAAGGACGTGCTGATCGAGAACGTGCAGGTGAAGCGGGCTGTGCCCAACGAGTCCCCGACCCGCGTGACGCTGACGGTGCGCTCCACGGGCTTTGCCGGCCAGACGGCCTCATTGCAAATCCGGCGGGAGCGCGACGTGCTGGCGGCGAAGTCGGTGACGCTCACCGGGGCGACCCAGACCGTGGAGATCGATTTCACGCCCCGCCAGCGCGGCTTCCAGACCTACGAGGTCGCCCTAGCGCCGCTGAAGGACGAGTGGCTGGCCTACAACAACCGCCGCAGATTCGGCTTGGAGGTTACCGACCCGACGATCCGTGTGCTCTACATGGAGGGGACGCCGCAGCAGAACAATTCGCCGCAGCCGGAATGGAAATACCTCAAGGACGCGCTCCAGACCGACAAGGACATCAAGGTCACGGTGCTTTACCGCCAGCTGGGCAATAATGGCCAGTTCCTGAACACCGTGGATGCCGACCCGGAGTCCGGGGAAAAGATCTATCCGGTGGAACATCCCACGAAGGGATTTCCCCGCACCTTGGCCGGGTTGCTGGAATACGACGTGGTAATCCACAGCGACATCCGCATCGCCTCGTTCACGGCCGACCAGTTGGCCAACCTCGCCAAGCTGGTGGAGCAATACGGCGGTGGCTTCGTCATGATCGGCGGCAACTCCGCCTTCGGGAAAGGCGGCTACCACCAGACCATCCTCGACCGGATCATCCCGGTCGCGATGGCGAGCAGCGACGACTCGGAGACGCGGCCGATCCGGCTGAAGGTGCCCGCGGCGGCGTTCGGTCACCCGCTCATCGCCTTCAACGACGACCGGACGGAAACCCGGCGAATCTGGGGCGACAAGTTTCCGACGCTTTACGGGATGAACCGCGTCGAGCGGGCCAAACCGGGCGCCACCGTGCTCGCGCAGGACGAGGAGGAGTCCAACGTGCTCATCGCCGTGCAGGAGGTCGGCAAGGGGCGCAGCATGGCCTTCACCTCGGACACCACCCGGTCGTGGGGCCGCGATTTCGAGACCACCTGGGGCGAACCCCTGACCGGCGGGACCCGCGCCACGGAATACAACTGCGATCACCGCCACTATCGGCAGTTCTGGGTGAATGCCGTCCGCTGGCTGGCGGCGGGCAAGGCCAGCAAGACGAACCAGGCCGTCACCCTGGAACTCGCGCGCGGCTACGCGGCGCCGGGCGACGTCGTGCCGGCCACCATCAAGGTCCGCAACGACCTCGCCCAGGAAGTCAGCACGGCCGAAGTGGTCCTCCAGGTCGGCGCCGCCATCGGCACCAATGGCCTGGTCCGGGCCCGCTTCGACAATGCGATTCGCGCCTACCGGGCCGAGGTCCGGGTGCCCGCGGACGGCAGCCACATCATCACAGCGGCCGCCTGGCAGCAGGGCACGAAGCTGGGCGACGACCGCCAGTTGCTCGTTGGCGAAACGACGGACCGGGAAACCGAGGACCTCCGGGCGCGGCCCGACCTCCTGGCCGCCCTCGCGAAGACCTCGGGCGGCGAAGCCTTCTCGGTGAACCGCGCCCCGGACAACCCTGCCGCGCTGTTCGCCAACGTGCCCCCTTCCCTGGTCGAATACCGCCGCACGCCGCTTTGGGACAAACCCTGGTGGCTTGCCAGCGTCCTCGGGTTGCTCACCCTTGAATGGTCGCTGCGCCGCTGGCGCGGACTGGCCTAGGCATGACTGCGCATCCCCGAATGCTTTCCCTGAAAACTGCCCGCGGCCTCCGGGCGACGGTAGCGTGCCTGTGGCTCGCGTGGCTGCTCCCGGCGGCGGGCGGACCGTTCCGCGACGTGGGTGACGGCATCGCGTTGCGCAGCGACCGTGTGCCCGCGGAACCGTGGGCCATCCAAATCGTTCGTTTCGAACGCGGCCGGACAAATCTCTTCCTCCAGCCCACGCTGGGGCTCGGCGACCGCCTGGGACTGGGCACGCTGACCGAGCAGATCGCGGCGATTCCCGTGGACAAGGGTGAGCCCGTGGCGGCCATCAATGGCGACTTCTACCAAACCGAGAACGAATCTTTCCCCGGCGATCCCCGCGGGTTGCTCATCGTCGGCGGCGAACTGTTGAGCGCCCCCGCCGAGCGCGACTGCTTCTGGCTCGATACCAACGGCGCACCGCACATCGGGATTGTCCGCCCTGAATTCACGGTGACCTGGCCCGATGGCACCGTTAGTCCCCTGTTGCTCAATGAGGAGCCCGGCGGTGGCGCCCCAGTGCTCTTCACGGCGGCCGGAATCGATTTTGTCCGGCAGGTCAGCGGCACCCGGATTCCATTGGTCGGACTGACGAACCAACCGTGGGCACCCTTGCGAATGGGGGGCCACTATGCCGCCCAGGTCGGCACGGCGGCACGGAAGCAAGACCGGCTCACGTTGGGTGTGCCGGCCGGACTGCGAGCGCAGGCGGCCGCGCTCCGGAATGGCGGCACCGTGCAACTGTCATTCGGCTCCCAGCCTAGCCTCGCCGGCGTCACGACCGCGATCGGCGGCGGCCCGGCGCTGGTGCGCGGCGGCAAGGTGCAGCCCGCCCGCGTGGTGAAAGCCAACGTGCGGCATCCCCGATCGGCCTTGGGCTGGAACGACACCCACTTCTTCCTCGTCACCGTCGACGGCCGGCAGCCCGGGCATTCCGACGGGATGACCCTGCCCGAACTGGCCAGCTACCTCGCGCAACTCGGCTGCACTGAGGCCATGAACCTCGACGGTGGCGGCTCCACCGAACTCTGGCTCCGCGGCAAGATCGTGAACCAACCCTGCTACGGCTACGAACGGAACACCGCCACGGGTTTGGTGCTACTGAAGCGCCGGACTCCGGCGAATGCGGCGACGCGCAACTGATTCGACGAACTACCGTGCGGTAAGTTGGCCCGAAAGCCGGTGCGGGGCAGCGCGCTGGTGGGCATCGCCGCACAGCTTGGTGTTGCGGGTGGATACGTCCGTCCCAGCGAAACGCGGGGACAATTAACGCGGACAAAACATTCGGAATGACGGCGAAGTGAGCCGGTCCTAGACGGTGATCGTCCCCCCATTCCAGCCCTCGACCAACGAATTGACGTTTGGAGCAAGTTTTAGGAACTCCCGTGTGAATGGGTAGTATGCCCACACTCCATCGAGTTCCCGCCGGTAACCGAATTCTATGCCGTCAACGCCAGGTCGCCCAATGACCAAAAACCTTTCCCCCGACCGCTCGAAGACTTCAGCCGAAGGAAGAATCAGCCAGAGTTGATCACGTTCACTCCAAATTCCTTCCGAGAATGCGACCGAGTCGAAGTAATCTGCGCAGCCGTATCCGTTGAATTGCTCGGGTGTCATTGACGCCTCCCCCCTGCTTCAGCTCACCGCTGCCATCCCCAACCGCTTCGCCACCTCCTCCGCCAGCACTTCGTAGGCAGCCGCGCCGGCGCTGTAGGCGTCGTAATGGATGATCGGCTTACCGAAGCTCGGGGCCTCGGCGAGGCGCGTGGTGCGCGGGATCACCGTCTCAAAGACCTTCTCGCCGAAATGCTGCCGAACTTCCGCCACGACGTTCTGGCTCAGCTTCGTGCGCCCATCGAACATCGTCATCACCACGCCGAGCAGGTCGAGGCCGGGATTGATCCCGCTGTCCCGCACTTGGGCGAGGATGCGCGAGATCATCGCGACACCTTCGAGTGCGTAGTATTCGCACTGCAAGGGCACCAGCAGCCAGTCGGACGCGGAGAACGCGTTCAACGTCAGGATGCTCAGCGAAGGGGGGCAATCGAGGATGATCAGCTCAAACCGGCCGGATTCACGCACGGGTTGCAGGATGCCCCGGAGACGGTTCAGGTAATCGTCCGCCCGGGCCATCTCGACTTCGGCGCCGCAGAGATCCAATTCGCTGGGCAGGACCGACAGATTGGGGAAGGCGGTCTCCTTGATCCGCTCGGTCGCGGTGCCTTCGCCAAGCAGCGGGCGATAGACGCTGCCGCCCTCGAGTTTTTCGAGGCCGAGTCCGCTGGTCGCATTGGCCTGGGCATCCAGGTCCACCAGCAGGATTCGGCGCCCCTGCGCGGCGAGGCAGGCAGCAAGATTGACCGAGGTGGTCGTCTTGCCGACGCCGCCTTTTTGGTTCGCCACGGCGAGCACTTTGGTTGGCACGGGCGAACTGTCGGGGTTCAGGGATCGAAGTTCAAAGTTCAAAGTGGCGCCGGTCCGGCGGCCGCAAGAAAACGAACTCACGCTTGCTCTCCCGCCGGCAAGTCTCCACCTTCCGCGCCGCCAGGGCCCATGGAACGCGGACTTACGAACCCCGCCAGGGCCGGAAGGCAGCAACGGTAGTTTGCTCCCGTCTGCCGTGGTCACCCTGGCCTTCCCCTTCCCCCCAAGGATAAAGGATGAAGGCAGAAAAAGAGGCTGCCTCGCATCCGTTGGTTGATTCTCCGGCCTTCTGCCCTCTTCATTCCGCCTTCTGCATTCCGATCGATGAGCTACCAGGTCATAGCGCGCAAATACCGCCCGCAGCGGTTTGAGGATGTCGTCGGGCAGGAGCACGTCACCACAACGCTGGCCAACGCCATCCGGTCTGGCCGCATCGCCCACGCCTACCTGTTCTGCGGTCCCCGCGGCACCGGCAAGACCACGCTCGCCCGCATCTTCGCCAAGGCGCTGAACTGCACCGGCGGTCCCAACCCCGAATTCGACGAAACCGACCCGCGGGTGAAGGAGATCACCGAGGGACGTTCGCTCGACGTGCTGGAGATCGACGGCGCCTCGAACAACGGCGTGGAGCAGGTCCGTGAGCTGCGCGACACCGCCCGGTTCGCCCCCGCCTCGTCCAAGTTCAAGCTCTACATCATCGACGAGGTGCACATGCTCTCGACGGCGGCGTTCAACGCGCTGCTGAAGACCCTTGAGGAGCCGCCGGCGCACGTGAAGTTCCTCTTCGCGACGACCGATCCGGAGAAGGTGCTGCCCACGATCCTGAGCCGCTGCCAGCGCTTCGACCTCCGGCGCATCCCGGCCAAGCTGATCGTTGAGCACCTCGGCAAGATCGCCGCCCAGGAAGGCGTCCAGATTGACGAGCCGGCGCTTCACGCGATCGCCCGCGGTGCCGACGGCGGCATGCGCGACGCGCAGTCCACGCTCGACCAGCTCATCAGCTTCTGCGGCACCACCGTGGTCGAGGCGGACGTGCTCTCGATGTTCGGGCTGGCCGCGCGCGCGCAGTTGCTGGAGCTCGCCCAAGCCATCCTCGCCGGGGACGCCGGGCCGGCGCTGGGGCTGTTGGATCAACTGGCCCGCAGCGGCAAGGATCTCGGCCGGTTGCTGGGGGATTTGCTGAACCACTTCCGAAACCTGCTGATCTTCCAGGTCAGCCGGGGCGACAAGTCGTTGCTGGAAGTCAGTGAAGCCGAAATGGCCGCGCTGGTGGCGCAGGCTTCCCAGATCGAAACCGAGCAGCTCACTCGCGTGCTCGAAGTGCTCAGCTACGCCGAAGGCCGCCAGCGCGACTCGGCCAGCAAACGCATCTTCCTCGAAGTCACGCTGCTCAAGGCCATCCAAGCCCGCGAAGCCAGCAGCCTCGACGCCGTGTTGAAGCAGCTCCGGGCTCTCCGCGAAAGCGCCGGCCCAGCGCCTGCGCCAGCCGTCCGCCCCCCCGTGGCGGTGGCTACTGCCCTTCCCGTGGCGCCGCCGCCCGCCACCGCGGCCATCGCGGCCCCGGCACCTACACCATCCGTGGCGCCGCCGGCTCCCAGTCCAACACCGCCGCCCCCGGCAGTCCCGGTCGCCGCGCCGGTTCCCGTGCTTAGCGGCGGCGAGAGCGCCGAAGGAATCTGGACCAGCTTGGTCGCGGCATTCGCGGGCGAACCCTTGTTCCGCGCCCAATTTTCCTCCGGCCAACCGCAGTCCTTGGTAGGCCGAAAATTGGCGGTCGGCTTCCCGGAGGATGACTTTGAGCTGCTCAACACGTCGCGCACCACCGCCCTCCTTGCGGCCAAGCTCAGCGAACTGGGCGTCGGCGATGTGGTCGTGAAGTTGGTCCCGTTGAAGAGCGCGACGCCCGCCTTGGAACTATCCCGGCCCGCCGCCGCGTCGCCGCGCCCTGCACCGGTCGCCAAAGCGCCTGAAGCCAAACCGGCCAGACCGGCGCCGTTGCAACTCAACAAGGAGGAGTTCGCCAACGACCCGGCCATCAAGGCGGCCCTGGAGATCTTCAAGGCGACCCTGATCGAAGTTCGCGCGCCGGCCCCGGCGGAAGGCGCGGCCTGAACTTTTTCTCCCCTTTCCGCCGCCTCATCCCTTTTACTCCGTCCCTCTTTCAATGAATCCGAATCAGCTCATGAAACAGGCGATGCGCATCCAGGCCGACATGGCGCGCGTCCAGGAAAGCCTCGCCAACCGCACCGTCGAGGGCATTGCCGGCGGCGGCGCCGTCAAGGTGGTGGCCAAGTGCGACCAGAGCATCGTCTCCATCAAGCTCAGCCCCGACGCGGTGAACCCGCAGGATGTGCCGTTCTTGGAAGACCTCGTGCTCACCGCGGTCAACAGCGCGCTGGCCCAGGCCAAGGAAACTGCCAACCGCGAAATGGGCGCCGTCACCAAGGGCCTGAGCATTCCCGGGCTGATGTAGGCGAACACGGCGACCGGTGGGCATGAACCCTGTTGCGCCCTGGACGGGATTCGCCAGCCGCGGTGGCCGCTGGTTGTTTTTCGTGCGGCATCCGCGGCAGGGCAACGGACTGGAGCATCGGTTTGTCGCCGGCGACGCCGTAGTCACCGGCACGCTGGAAGTAGAATCCCCGGACCGACGCAACTATGCAGTCCGCGGGGAGGTCGGTGGCGACGACTATCGCTGGCAGGCCGAACCTCGGCGGGAATTGGACGGCGTCCGCCGGTCCGCAGCACCGATGTTTTCCGGCACCTTCGCCCATGAAGGCGGTCCCGAGGGGACGTTTCACGTCCGCCGCAAGGGCGACGAACTGGTGACGTTGGGTGTCTTTGGCGCTTCCCATTCGGTCCGGGGAACCGTGGCGGAATCTTCCAACCCAGACGGTGCGGTGATCGTTCGTGGGCTACCTGACCTTGATCTCCGGCTGGAGCATTCGCGCATGTATTCCCCGATCGCACTCGACGACGACGACATCCGCGCCGCCGGGGACCGCAACGATTACGCCGGATTCTGCGTCGACTGCGCAGGTAGGCCCGGCTCACCGTTGCCGGCGATATCGGTGGTGACCGCCTTGGTTCTGATCGATGCGTTGCTGCTGCGCGAATTCTACCTCCACCGGCTTGATTTGTAGTTCTCCCCCTGCCGGCTCACGGCGCCCGCCCGGCTTCCGCAGCCCAACAAGGTTACGGTCGCCCACCGGTTGCCCCTCGGTTACGGTGCGCCCGTGGAAGCACTTTTCGCGCAGTTGATCATCGAACTGGAACGCCCCCGCTCGCTCGGCGCCCAGACGGTCCGTTGTCTGACCGACCATTTCGGACTCGGGCGGGAAGCGATCGGGCCGTTTCTCGATGAACAACTCCCGCAGCTCGACGAGTTCGAGGTGGATCTGCTGCTGTCGTCCCTGTTCACGCCCAAACTTGCCGATCAGGCCATCTTTGCCGGAATTCTTGTTGAAAGGGCGGTGTCTGCCGGCGTCTGGCCGGACCTTATCGCCCGGCTCGAAGCCCGGCCAGCGGTAGGACAGTTAATCGACGAAAGCGGTATCCCGCACCGGTTCAACCTCCGGCAAGTCACCCTGGAACGCTATGTTCGCCGGCTTCGGTTGGACGGCAGTGCGGACACGGGCATCGTCGGCCTCATTGACGCGGAATTCCCGCACGATCAGCGCCCTACCTTGCTCGCAATCGCCCGCCGCGCGATTTGGAATACCGAAGCCCGCCGGGGCGTGTTGCGTGCTGTCTTGAAACCGGAAGCATCCACCGAACAGCGCCTAGCTGATGCCATTGAACTGCTTAAACTCATGGAGAGCTCCGAGGCCCACGGCATTCCTGATCTGCTTGCCCGGATCCCAACTTGGGAAGAGGTCCTCCGTGGCCAAATCTCCGGAGCCAGCCAGCCGAAAACTTTCTTCAACGAGCAGGTCCGATACCTGCACGGGGGAGGTCGGGACCAGCGGCCTTCGGGGGACCCAGCCCTAGGCGCCAAGCAGGCGGAACTGGAATTCCTCGGGCGCCTGAAAGCCAACTTGTCCCGGTGACTCGCTCTTCAGGATCTGTGTTCTGCACCAACAAGGCGAAAGGCTTTGACACACTGCAGTCATTTTGAGAGTTATCCCGTCTCTGTCGCTGGCCCGATACCCGGGTCGCGTGCTATTTATCAACGCGGGAGGGCCTAAAGCCCGTTGGAACCGCCACCATACATGCCGAGCAAACGTTTCAAGAAAGCGCTCACGCTGGTCGATACCAGCAAGGCTTATCCGCTGGCCCAAGCGGTTGAGGTCCTGAGCAAGTTCCCCCGGGCCAAGTTCAACGAGTCTGTTGATTTGGCATTCCGTCTCGGGGTCGACCCCAAGCAGTCCGACCAGATGGTCCGTGGCACCTGCGCCCTGCCCCACGGCAGCGGCAAAGTTGTCCGCGTGCTGGCGTTCGCCAAGCCCGGAGCTGCCGCCGAGGCCGCCAAAGGCGCGGGCGCGGAATATGTCGGCTTCGAAGACCTGATCAAGAAGTGCAACGAAGGCTGGGCTGACTTCGACGTCGCCATTGCCACTCCGGAGGCGATGACCGAAGTCCGCAAGCTCGGCAAAGTGCTCGGACCCCGTGGCTTGATGCCCAATCCCAAGACCGGCACCGTGACCGATGATTTGGCCAAGGCGGTCAAAGAGGTGAAGGCCGGCCGTGTGGAATACAAGATCGACAAGGCCGGCAACGTCCACGTTGCGGTCGGCAAGGCGACGTTCAAGGCTGATCAGCTGGCCGACAACGCCCGTAACGTGATTGAGGCGGTTGTGAAGAGCCGCCCGGCGAGCGCCAAGGGCGTCTTCGTCAAGTCCTGCACCCTGTCGCTCACGATGAGCCCTCCGGTCCGCGTGGACCTGAAGGAATTCGGCGCCAACTAAATCTGAGGAGGAATTTCAATGCGTCCCGAGAAAAAATTCATTTCGGCGGAGTATGTTGCCCGCCTGAACGCCTCGCCGTTCTTTCTGGTAGTCGACTACCGGGGAATGTCGGTGCCCCAGTTCAACGAACTGCGTAAGCGATTGCGCCCCAGCGGTGCGGAACTGCACGTGGTCAAGAGCACAATCTTCCGCGTGGCGGTGAAGGAAGTCGGTTTGGCCGACCTGAGCGGTGTCCTCGCCGGGCAGATCGCGGTCGTCACCGGCAACAAGGACGTCGCCGCGGCTGCGAAAGCGGTCAAAGGCTACCAGTCCGAATTCGAGAAGCCCAAGCTGCAGTTTGGCTATCTGGGAAATCAACGCCTTTCGGCCGAGGAACTGCGGGTCATCGCCGACCTTCCTCCGTTGCCGCAACTGCAGGGCAAGCTCCTTGGCCTGCTCCAGGCCCCGGCCCAGAAGCTGGTGGCCCTAATCAATACTCCCGGCAGCCAGTTGGCCCGCGTCATCAAGGCCAAGGCGGACAAGGGAGAATAAGCTTTCGCCGCCGGGACTTTGCCGCCAATGGCATGGTTCGGGCCGAAAATAGGGTAAATCGTCGGTTCACAGGCGGTGGACAAATTCGGGGCAGCCGCCCCGACGTCGAGACCACAAGAACGACAAAAACAAAAGAAACATGGCTGATATCAACAACCTCGTAGAAGAACTGAGCAAGCTGACCGTGCTGGAAGCGGCTGAACTCGTGAAAGCCTTGGAAACCAAGTGGGGCGTCACTGCCGCCGCGCCGGTTGCCGTGGCTGCCGCTCCTGCTGCCGGTGGCGCTGCCGCCCCCGCTGAAGCTGCCAAGGATACCTTTGACGTGATTCTCGCGTCGGTGCCCGCAGACAAGAAGATTGGCGTCATCAAGGCCGTCCGCGAAGTCAAGGCCGGCCTCGGTCTGGCTGAAGCCAAGGCTCTGGTGGAAGGTGCCCCGAAGCCGGTGCTGGAAGGCGCTCCGAAGGCGGAAGCCGAAGCTGCCAAGAAGAAGCTGGAAGAAGCTGGCGGCAAGGTTGAGCTCAAGTAGTTCACCCTGCATAAGGGGAGGCGGGACCGCCCGCCTCCCCTTCTTTTGGCGACCGGTCCAATTTGCCGGTCAGAATTGTCTCGTTATCATCGTCCAGTTGTCCAAACGATAGGGTTCAGTAAGACGAACTCGGGTGGTCCGAAAATCGGGAGCCACCCGATTTCGTCCTATTGTCTTTCCAGTAATTTGACGGCCCCGCGCTGCGGGAATATCCAAAGCAAAGACTGCCATGCCACATACAGCCACAGAGCGCCTTAACTTCGGCAAGATCAAGGAAGTCATCGCCCCCCCGAACCTGATCGAAATCCAGCTCGATTCCTACAAGGAGTTTCTTCAGGCGGAGATCTCGCCGTCGAAGCGGAAGAATACCGGGCTCCAGGCCGTCTTTACGGAAGTTTTTCCCATCGAGAGCTACGACGGAAAGACGGTGTTGGATTTTCACAGCTATGACATCCAAGAGCCGAAGATCGACTGGCTCGAATGCCTGCGCGAAGGCCTGACCTACGGGGCTCCGCTCTATGTCACCTTTCTCCTGAAAGAAGAAAAAGGGACGAAAGAGGAGAAGGTATTCATGGGGGAAATTCCCCTGATGACCCCGCAGGGCACCTTCGTGATCAATGGTGCGGAGCGGGTGATTGTTTCCCAGTTGCATCGGTCGCCGGGGCTCGCGTTTGAAACGACGCAGCATCCCAACGGCAAGATGCTGCACAGCTTCCGCATCATCCCGGACCGCGGTTCGTGGTATGAAGCACAGTTCGACACGAACGACCTGCTTTACGTCTATTTGGACCGGAAGAAGCGGCGCCGTAAGTTCCTTACCACAACTTTCTTCCGCGCCCTGTTTGCCATTCCCGAAGCCAAGCTTCACCCGAAGTCCGAGGGTAAGATTGACCCTGAACAGGTGGGCAAGGACGGCGAAATCCTCAACCTCTTCTACAAGATTGAAGACCTCACGGTGAAGGAGGCTGAAAAACTGGAGGAAATCGGGAACAAAGTCCTGGTCGAAGATGCGGTGGACCTCGACAAGGGGATTGTCGTCGCCCGCGCGTTCGAACCCCTTTCCAAGGCGGTCGTCAAACAGATCGCTGACTTGGGCGTGACCAAGATCCGGGTAGTCGATACGTCGGTGGACGAAGGCATCATCATCAAGTGCCTCAAGAAGGACCCGACTAAAAACGGTGACGAGGCCCTGAAGGACATCTATCGCCGTCTCCGGCCTGGGGATCCTCCCACCGCGACCAACGCCAAGGCCTTGATCAAGCGGTTGTTCTTCGATGCCAAACGCTACGATTTGGGTCGGGTTGGCCGTTACAAGATCAACCAGAAGCTCAACTTCACGGAGGGCGACTCGCGGATCCTGACCGGCAAGGACCTCCTCGAGGCAACGAAGTATCTCCTGAAGCTCAAGCGTGGCGAGGGCAGCGTCGATGACATCGACCATCTGGGCAGCCGCCGCATCCGGACCGTCGGCGAATTGTTGGCCAACCAGTGCCGGGTGGGTCTGGCCCGCACCGAACGTTTGGTCAAGGAACGCATGACCTTGTTCGACCAGAGCATGGATACAATGACGCCCCAGAAGCTCATCAATCCCAAGGCCCTGTCCGCCGTGGTTCGCGACTTCTTCGGTCGTAGCCAGCTGAGCCAGTTCATGGACCAGATCAATCCGCTGGCGGAATTGACTCACAAGCGCCGTCTTTCTGCCCTCGGGCCTGGCGGCTTGTCTCGTGATCGCGCCGGATTCGAAGTCCGCGACGTCCATCCGTCCCACTACGGTCGTATTTGCCCGATTGAGACGCCGGAAGGCCCGAACATCGGTCTGATCGCGTCCTTGGCGACGTTCGCCCGGGTCAATGAATACGGATTCATCGAGACCCCCTATCGGAAAGCTGTGAACGGTCGCGTGACCGATCAGCTCGACTACCTCACGGGCGACCGTGAAGAGGGTTACATCATCGCGCAGGCCAACGCCCAGATCGACGAGAAGGGCCGGTTCGTGACCGAGAAGGTCACTTGCCGTCAAAAGGGCGACTTTATCGACGTCGAGCCCGAGCGGGTCGACTACATGGACGTCTCGCCAAAGCAGCTCGTGTCCGTCGCGGCCGGCCTGATTCCGTTCCTCGAACACGACGACGCCAACCGCGCCCTGATGGGATCCAACATGCAACGCCAAGGCGTTCCCCTGTTGGTGACCGAAGCTCCGTTCGTGGCCACCGGCTTGGAAGAGCGGGTTGCCCGCGATTCCCGCGCGGTCATCGTCGCCGAGGAAGCCGGCAAGGTGGCCAGCGTCGGCGGCAGCAGCATCATCATCACCAAGGACGGTAAGCTACCGGAGGGCAAGAAGAAGATTAAGCACGCTCCGGAGGACGGCATTTACGTCTATCAGGTGCGCAAGTTCATGCGTTCCAACGCGGCGACCTGCATCAACCAGAAGATTCTGGTTTCCAAGGGCGACCACGTGAAGAAGGGACAAGTCATCGCGGACGGTCCCTGCACCCAAGGCGGCGAGCTGGCCATTGGACGCAACGTGCTGGTCGCGTTCATGCCGTGGAACGGCTACAACTTCGAGGACGCGATCCTCATCTCGGAGAAGATCGTCAAGGACGACATCTTCACCTCGATCCACATCGACGAGTTCGAGTGCATCGCCCGCGATACCAAGCTCGGACCTGAGGAAATCACGCGGGACATCCCGAATCTCGGCGAGGAGGCGCTCAAGAACTTGGGCCTCGACGGCGTGATCCGGGTCGGCGCCGAGGTGAAGCCAGGCGATATCTTGGTCGGCAAGATCACCCCAAAGTCGGAAACCGAGCTTGCGCCGGAAGAGCGCCTGTTGCGGGCGATCTTCGGTGAAAAGGCGGCGGACGTGAAGGATACCTCCCTCAAGGTTCCGTCCGGCACTTACGGCATCGTCATGGACGTCAAGGTCTCGGCCAAGGCCGATGGTGCCAAGGGCATCAAGATGCCCCGAGACGAAAAGGACGCCCCCAAGAAGGCGCAGAAGGAAATCGACGACGGTTTCAAGGCCAAGAAAGAAGAGCTCCTGGATCAGCTGACCGAAGCCCTCTCCAACATCCTGCTCGGCGAAAAGATCCCGCTGGATGTCGTCAACAGCGAGACCGGGGAAATCATCATCCCGGCAAACCGGAAGATCACCAAGACGCTGCTGAAGAAGCTCGCCACGGTTTACGACCGGATTGAAATCGATCCGTCGCCGATCCGTAACAAGATCAACGAAATCATCGGCCAGTTTAAGAAGAAGTTCGACGATCTCGAGTCGCAGCATTCCGAGGAAGTCGAACGTGCCGAAGCCGGCGAGGACGTTGACGGCGGCGTTGTGAAGCAGGTGAAGGTCTACGTTGCCTCCAAGCGGAAGCTGTCGGTCGGTGACAAGATGGCCGGCCGCCACGGTAACAAGGGCGTCGTCGCCAAGATCGTTCCCGAGGAAGACATGCCGTTCCTCGCGGACGGAACGCCGGTGCAGATCGTCCTGAATCCGCTGGGCGTGCCTTCCCGCATGAACGTGGGGCAGCTGCTCGAGACCCACTTGGGTTGGGCGTGCAAGATGCTCGGGATCAAGATCGCGACGCCCGTCTTCGACGGCATCAAGGAAAAGGAAATCCGCGGCTACCTCAAGCAGGCCGTCGACAACCAGAAGAAGGCCCACCAGCCGAACTTGGTTGGCGAGCACGGCAAGGCGCAGCTGTTCGACGGGCGGACCGGCGAACCGTTCGATCAAGAGGTCGTGGTCGGCTACATCTACATGCTGAAGCTCGGCCATCTCGTCGCGGACAAGATCCATGCCCGCGCCGTCGGCCCCTACTCGCTCGTCACGCAGCAACCGCTGGGCGGCAAAGCCCAGTATGGCGGCCAGCGCTTCGGCGAAATGGAAGTCTGGGCCATGGAGGCCTACGGCGCCGCCTACACGTTGCAGGAACTGCTCACCGTCAAGTCCGACGACGTCCAGGGCCGCACCCGCATCTACGAGAGCATCGTCAAGGGCGACAACTCGCTCGAGGCGGGCATCCCGGAATCGTTCAACGTGCTCGTGAAGGAAATGCAGTCGCTCGGCTTGGACGTGAACGTCGGATACAACAATCCGGCCGATGCCCCCAACCACGGCGGCAACGCCTTGGCGGCACTCTAGGCATAAGCCTCAACAGCATGGCCCGTTCCGGTTCCCGGAACGGGCCATTTTGTTTTCGCGGTCGCGTGATCGCACCATTACTGACCGGACCAACTCTCAGCCAATTTCCGAAAATCGGCCTGCGCCGCCTTCGCCACCCCGGCCGGGCCCGTGAGCCGAATGAATACGCTGCCGTCGCCGCTCTCGACGATCGCCCCGAGCAGCGAATGCCCCGCCAGCGGTGTCTTGGGACCACCGGGAGCCCCGCTGAGGTAGGTTCCCGTCGCCTCGACATAGGTGATGAGGTGCCCCTGCACCGTCTTTTCCTCCACCTTGGATTTCAACTGTTCGCCCTTCTCTTGGAACATGCCCATCCAGCGGTCCACATTCGCCTTGGTCCCACCACCGTTGCCGGCGCCAAAATGGAAGAAGATGACCTCCGCCGATTGGCCATCACCGGCATCCACCTTCAACTGTGCCTTCCGCATGCCGTTGGGCGCCGTCTCGACCCACGTCCACTTTTCCGGGCGTTTGAACGTGAATTCGCCCACCTTGAACGTCGCCGGAACCTCGGCGGCAAAGACTGAGGCTGCGGCAAAGATGAGACCGGCAAAAAGCATGGATTTCATGACCGCCGGATTTTAACCCCGGCGAAGTGCTTGTCGAACCAGAGGGACTCAGCCGCACCAACTGAGCTATTGGAGTTTCCAGACCTGATTGATACGGTCCCGCCTGCGGCGATTCCCCATTCGCTGCGAGGAATTACACAGAAATACCCTATGGCTGAATCCACCCACACGTGGCGCTTCTTCCGCGCCGGCGGCTTTGATCAGGTCAAACTCGAGACCGGAGCCGACCTCCTCAACCTCGACCAATTGGACCAAAAGCTTTGGGTTGCCCTCGCCTGTCCTGCCAACGGACTCGAATTCGACAAGCAGACCCTGGCACTCATCGACTCCGACAAGGACGGGCGCGTGCGGGCGCCGGAGCTGATCGCGGCGCTGAAGTGGGCCGGCGGTCTGCTCAAGAATCCAGATGACCTGATCAAGGCCGGCAATTCCCTGCCCCTGGCCGCCATCAATGACGCCACCCCCGAAGGCAAGGCGATCGCCAGTTCCGCCCGGACTATCCTCGCGAATCTCGGCAAGAAGGACGCCACTGCCATCACCGCGGCGGACACGGCGGACGTCGCCAAGATTTTCGCCCAGACCGTGTTCAACGGCGACGGCATCATCGTGGCCGATTCGGCCACGGACGACGCCACCAAGGCGGTGATCAACGACATCATCGCCACCCACGGCTCCGTCCCGGACCGCTCCGGCAAGCCCGGCATCGACCAGGCCAAGGTGGATGCGTTCTTCGCCGACCTCGCCGCCTTCGATGCCTGGGTGAAGAAGTCCGAGGCCGACGCCGCCACCGTCCTGCCCCTAGGCTCGGGCACCGCCGCTGCGGTTGCCGCGGTTGCCGCCGTAAAGGCCAAGGTGGACGACTATTTCGGACGCTGCCGGCTCGCCGCCTTCGATCCGCGTGCCCTCGCCGCGTTGAACCGCGAGGAAAAGGAATTTCTGACGGTTGCGGCCAAGGACCTATCCATCACCGCCATCGAAGTTGCCAATTTCCCGCTCGCCCAAGTCGCCGCCGGCAAGCCCCTGCCTCTCGGCCTCGGCGTCAACCCGGCTTGGGCCTCCGCCATAGCCGGCCTGCAGATGGCCGCCATCAAGCCGTTGCTCGGCGACAGGACCGAACTCTCCGAAGCGGACTGGGCCACGGTCACGGGCAAGCTTGGGGCATTCAGCTGCTGGCAGGCGGGCAAGGCAGGCGTCACCGTGGAAAAACTCGGGATTGAACGCGTGCGCGCGATCCTCGCGGGCGGCGCCAAGGCGGCCCTCGCCGACCTGCTGGCCAAGGACAAGGCCGAGGAAGCCAACGCCAATTCCATCGCCAGCGTTGACCGGCTAGTCCGTTACGTGCGGGACATCTACCGCCTGACCACGAACTTCGTGAACTTCGAGGACTTCTACAACGGCGGCGAGCCGGCGATCTTCCAGGTCGGCACCCTGTTCCTCGACCAGCGCAGCTGCCAGCTGTGCGTCTCCGTCGAGGACGCCGGCCGCCACGCCTCAATGGCGCCGATGGCCGGAACCTACCTGGCCTATGTGGATTGCTTCCGTAAAGGCTCGGGCGAAAAGCGCAGCGTCATGGCGGCCTTCACCGATGGTGACAGCGACAACCTCATCGTGGGCCGCAACGGGATCTTCTACGACCGCCAAGGCCGCGACTGGGACGCCACGATCACCAAGATCGTCGACAATCCGATCAGCATCCGGCAGGCGTTCTGGTCGCCCTACAAGAAGCTGGTGCGCATGATCGAGGAACAGATCGCCAAGCGCGCCGCCGCCGCCGATGCCGAGGCCAACGCCAAGCTCGCCAAGACCGCCGAAGTGGCCGCCAATGCGGACAAGGCCAAGCCAGCCGAGCCCAAGAAGGTCGATGTCGGCGCCGTGGCCGCCATGGGCGTTGCGTTCGGCGCCATCGGCACGGCGTTCGTCACCACCGCCGGTTACATGTCCGGCTTGCTGAAGCTTCCGTTCTGGCAACTCTGCCTCGCCCTAGTCGGCCTGCTGCTGCTGGTCTCCGGCCCGGCGATGCTCATCGCCTGGCTGAAGCTCCGGAAACGCAACCTCGGCCCCATCCTCGACGCCAATGGCTGGGCCGTGAACGCCAAGGCCAAGGTCAATGTGCCGTTTGGGACCTCGTTGACCGGGGTCGCGAAGTTGCCAGCCGGGTCCATGCCCGCGGTCGCCGACAAGTTCGCGGAAGCTCCGTCGAATTGGCCCAAGCTCGTTGGGTTCCTCGTGGCGGTCAGTTTCGCCTACAGTCTCGCCAATCATTTCGACCTCGCCCCGGTCCTGAGCGAGGGCCGCGTCGTCATTCCCATGTTCGACGAAAAGGCCCGCCAGGAACGCGAAGCCCTGAAGAAACTCGCCGAGGAAGAAGCGGCCAAGCAGAAGGCGGCCGACGCGGCTCCAGCCAAGTAACGACCTCTCCCTGATACCGAGCCCGGCTCCAACTCGGAGCCGGGCTTTTTGCTTTCAATACTACGAGTCGTGACTTGTTCCGGCTCCCGCAGCGGTTCACGATTTCGCCGTAGTCTGGAAGGCCAGTTCGCCTTGGCCGATGAACATCCCGCCCAGTTCCAACTTACCCCCATATTCACCATGACCCTGTCCCGACGCCTTTTCGCTGAATTCCTCGGCACCTTCTGGCTCACGCTCGGCGGCTGCGGCAGCGCCGTTCTGGCCGCGGCCTTTCCCAATGTCGGCATCGGCCTGCTGGGCGTCTCGTTCGCCTTCGGCCTCACCGTGCTGACGATGGCCTACACCATCGGCCACATCTCGGGCTGCCACCTCAATCCCGCGGTTTCGTTGGGTCTAGTGGCGGGCGGCCGCTTCAAGGCGGCCGAACTGCTGCCTTACATCGTGGCGCAGGTGATCGGCGCAGTGGCCGGCGCGGGCGTGCTTTACCTGATCGCCAGCGGCAAGGCCGGCTTCGATCTGGCCGGCGGATTGGCCTCCAACGGCTACGCGGAACATTCGCCCGGCGGTTATTCGCGGACGGCGGGCTTCGTCACCGAAGTCGTCATGACCTTCATGTTCCTGATCATCATCCTCGGTTCCACGGATGAACGGGCGCCGAAGGGTTTCGCGCCCGCGGCGATCGGACTGGGGCTGACCCTGATCCACCTGATCAGCATCCCCGTGACGAATACCTCAGTGAACCCGGCCCGCAGCACCGGTCCGGCGCTCTTCGTCGGCGGTTGGGCGTTGTCACAGCTCTGGCTGTTCTGGGTCGCGCCCATGCTCGGAGCGCTCCTCGCCGGCGGCGCGTATCGGTGGCTGGGCAGCCCAAAGAAGGACTAGTGCCTAGGTTAACGCGGCGGCCGAAAACCCATTCGCCCGCCCGGCGGAAACCTTTACCCTGCCGCCCGTGAGTTCCACCACCAACGCCCCGGCCGGCGCGCCGAAGCCTACCAACCGGCTGGCGCAGGAGAAGTCGCCCTACCTGCTCCAGCATCGGCACAACCCGGTGGACTGGTTCCCGTGGGGCGACGCCGCATTTGAGCGGGCCCGCAAGGAAGACAAGCCGATCCTGCTGAGCATCGGCTACTCGACCTGCCATTGGTGTCATGTGATGGAACGGGAATCGTTCGAGGATGTCGCCACCGCCAAGGTGCTCAATGAGCACTTCGTCAGCATCAAGGTGGATCGCGAGGAACGCCCCGACCTCGACAAGATCTACATGACCTTCGTGCAGATGACGACCGGCAGCGGCGGCTGGCCGATGAACGTCTTCCTTACGCCCGACCTGAAACCGTTCTACGGCGGCACTTACTGGCCGCCCGAACCGAAGCACGGCCGGCCCGCCTTCACCCAGGTGCTCGGGCGGGTCGCCGAGTTGTGGAAGGAGAAGCGGTCCGACATCGCCGACTCCGCAAATGACATCGCGACCCGGCTCAAGGCCATGGCCGAGCACGACTCGCAGAACGCCTTTCCCGCCGGCGAACGCGAGTTGCACGGCGCCGGGCAGTCGCTGCTGCACGAATACGATCCGCACCACGGTGGCTTCGGCGGCGCCCCCAAGTTCCCCCGTCCCAGCCAGCCGCTCTTGCTGCTGCGATATGCCCGACGCTTCGGCGACGCCGACGCGCTCAAGGCCGTGCTGCACACATGCGACGCGATGGCCGCCGGCGGCATGCATGACCAGCTCGGTGGGGGCTTCGCTCGCTACTCGGTGGACGAGCAATGGCTCGTGCCCCACTTCGAGAAGATGCTCTACGACCAGGCCCAGTTGGTGCAGCTCTACCTGGATGCCTATCTCGTCAGCGGTGAATCACGGCATGCCGACGTGGCCCGCGACGTGATCCGTTACGTGCTGCGGGACATGACGCATCCCGAGGGCGGGTTCTATTCGGCGGAAGATGCCGACAGCGAGGGCAAGGAGGGAAAGTTCTACTGCTGGACACACGACGAGCTGTCCAAGTTGCTCACGGTCGAGGAATTCAACGTCGCGACGCGCCACCTCGGCATCACCAAGGCGGGCAACTTCGTGGACCACAGCGATCCGCAGCCGCTGCCCTACTTGAATGTGCTGAGCCGGGCCGAACCCGTGACCCAGGAGGCCGACCTGCTCCTGCTCGAATCGGCGCTCACCAAGATGCGGAACGAGCGGGCCAAGCGGGTCCGCCCCCACCTCGACGACAAGGTGCTGGCGTCCTGGAATGGCATGATGCTCGGCGCAATTGCCCGGGCCGCCGTGGTATTGAAGGACGACGACTTCAAGGAGGCCGCGGAACGGAATCTGGCCTTCCTGCGGGCCAAGCTTTGGGACGCCCAGTCCAAGACGCTTTATCATCGGTGGCGGGACGGTCAGCGGGACGAGGTGCAGTTGCTGGAAGCCTACGCGAACCTGCTGGCCGGCGTGATGGACCTCTACGAAGCCACCGTCGATCCCAGGCACCTAGCCTTCGCCGTCGAACTGGCCGAGGCCACCTTGAAACGCTTCCAGGATCCGACTCACGGCGGCTTCTGGCAGACGGCGGCGGATGCCCCGCATTTGCTGCTGCGCCACAAGGAGGACTACGACGGAGCCGAACCCAGTGGCAACAGCGTGGCGGCGCTCGCATTACTCAAGCTCGCCGTCATCTGTGACCGCAAGGACTGGCGGGAAGCGGCCGAGAAAACCATCCGGCTCTTCGCCCAGCGGCTGCACCAGACGCCGCAGGCCGTGCCGCATCTGCTGTTGGCCCTCGAATTCGCCTTGCAGGAACCCAAGCGGGTGGTCCTCGTCGGCGACTTTTCCTGCGGCAGCACGGCCTCGCTGCTCCGGGCCGCCCACAGCGTGTTCGAACCGCACAAGGTGGTGCTGGGCAATGCCGGCCCGGTCGAGGCATTCGCCCGCACGTTGCCGATGAACGAGGAGTTCACCCAGGCCTTCTGCTGCACCGGCAGTGCGTGCCAACCGCCGACGCGCGAGCGGGCCAAAGTTGCCGAGTTCCTGCGCTCACGGGCCCAGCCTTGAGCCGAAGCGGCCTCGAGTGGGTCGGGGCCACGCCCCCGCCCGGGCATTTTCCGGGTTAGGTGCCCCAGCCAGATGCCGATAAGCCCTTGGCTTCGCCGAGGTTGTCCACGGCAGCGCAGGCCGTTTGGCCACACAGCCGGGGCGTTCCCGGGTGCGCGATCCTCAGGAAGCCGACGCTGTGGCCCATGCCCCCTCTGTTCCCGCCCACCGTTCCGTGTGGGCCGTGATTCACTTCCGGCGAGTCCGGCGGGTGGCTCGGCGTCTGGTCCTGTTCGGCGCGCTTTGGTCCATCCTCGCGGGACTGGGCGGCCTGCTGGCCTGGCTCTTTGTGGGCGCCACCGCCGCGCCTCCCCTGCAAATTGGCGAATGCCTCGGACTGCTGGGGGCCGGCAGCTCACTTCTCCTGTCCTTGCCGGAGGCGTTCCGCCCCGCGGACCGCCCAATCCGCGGCCGGACTCGACGTTGGCGTGCCTTCAGTTTTGCAGCCGCTCTTCTCCCGTTGATCACCGGGTTGGTGGGCCTAAGAACGGCCGCCACGCCCGGCGGCGGACCAGAACCCCTGCCCCACCTGGCATTGGCCAGCCTGTTCGTCCTGACGGCAGCCGCCCTTGTGGGCTGGCGGTCACGGCGTCAACTACGGGCCACGCAGCTGATGATGGCGACGGTGGGATTCGGCGCATGGTTCCTGCTATTGGCCGGCGCCTACGACGCGATCCCTGCCGGCCCGGGAACACGGTTCGCTTTCAGCCTCGTCTCCGCCTCCGCCGTTTTCCTGGCGGCCGGACTGATTGCCCTCCGGCCGTTTGAGGGCGTCATGCGACTGGCCGTGGCAGGGCATCTTGCCGGCCGGATGCTCCGGCGAATCGTGCCGATGGTCCTTGGCCTGCCATTCCTGATCGCCGTCTTCCGCCTCGGGGTGGCGCACCAATTGCCCCTGTCCGCCGGCCTCGTGATGTCGGTCGTGACCCTGCTGATCCTGCTCGGCCTGATCTGGATCTCGCTCGCGAACGCCATGGCCATCGACACCGTGGACCGCGACCGACGCCAACTGGCCTTGCGGGCCGAGCGGTTGTTCGCGAAGGCGGACCAAGCGCTGAACCGGGCCCAAGCATTCTTCGAAGGTTCACCGGTTTGCATGTTGGTGCTCACCGGCGACAGCCGAATCGAGGCGTTGAACGGCCAGGCGGAGCGGGTATTTGGCTGGGGCCGCGAAGCGTTGACCGCCAAGCCCTTGTCCGTGCTGGCCGCGCCGGGCCAGGAAGCCGCCTGGAAACGACTCACCCAAGACGTCGGCCGGCTGGCCGAAACCAGCTCGGAAGGACCGCTGGTCGAGCTCGCGTGCCAGCGTCGTGATGGCGCCCAGTTCTTCGCCGAAGGCGGCTGCCGGGTCTCCATGCGCGGGCGCACCCAGTTCATCGTGGTCCACCTCCGCGACATTTCGTCCCGGAAGCGTTTCGAGCAGCAGTTGGCCCAGCGGGAGCAACGCTTGCTCGAAGCCCAACGGCTCGGCCGCCTCGGCTACTGGGATTGGGACGCGGCCACCGATTCGGTGACTTGGTCCGAGGGGCTTTGCCAGATCATGGAACATCCGGCCGGCCAACCCGCGCCCAAGTTGTTCGAGCAGCTGAATCGTTTCAGCCCCGAGAGCCGGGCTTTCCTCGAACACGCCCTGCGACGGGCGACCGCCGAGGGAGTGCCCTATCGCCTGGAGCTGACCTTGCTCCGCCGCGACGGCGTTCGGCGGGACGTGCTGGCCACCGGCGAGGCGCGCGCCGGCCGCGGCGGCGAAGTGACCGGTCTCTTCGGCGCCGTGCAGGACATCACCGAGAACAAGGCGACGCGCCGGGCGCTGGAAGCCGCCTCCGAACGCCTGCACCTCGCCACCCAGGCGGCCCGCATCGGCGTCTGGGATTGGGACGTCGCCAACGACCGCCTGGAGTGGGATGATCGGACCCTCGAAATCTACGCCCGGACTCGGGTGAACTTCGGAGCCACGAGCCGGAACTGGCACGCGATGCTGCATCCCGAGGACGCGGACCGTTTCCAGGCCGAGTTGCACACGGCCTTGAGCATCCCGGGCGGACTCCACACGGAATTCCGGATCCGTCGGTCAGATGGAAACGTCCGGCACGTCCGGTGCGACGGCATCGTGCAGAAAGACATCGCCGGTCGGCCCACGCGCCTGCTCGGCACCCAGCTCGACGTGACGGACCAGCGCGAGGCCGAAGCCCGCATCCGCCGCAGCGAACAGGCGTTGCGCGAAAGCGAGGAACGCTTCCGGCTCGCCTTCGAGTCTGCCGGCATCGGGATGGCGCTGGTTTCGCCCGAAGGACGTTGGCTCAAGGCCAACCGCACGCTCTGCTCCACGCTGGGTTATTCGCAGGAAGAACTGCTCAGCAAGTATGCCCGCGAAATCACCCATCCCGACGACCTCGCCCAGGGGGAAGCCCTGCGCAGCCGCGTGCTGGCGGGCGACCTGCGCACCTACCAACGCTCGAAGCGTTATTTCAGCCGGAACGGGAAGGTGGTCTGGGCGCTCGTGACGGTGGCGCTGGTCCGCGACACCGATGATCGTCCCCTGTATTTCGTATCGCTGATCGAGGACATCACCCAGCGGCGCGAAACGGAGAGCCGGGTGAAGACCCTCAACGACCAGCTCCGCGGCATTCTCCAGTTTTCTCCCTCGCTCGTGACCCTGTTCGACCGCGAAGGGCGCTACCTGCTGGTCAGCCGCTCAGTCGAGACGGCCTTGGGCAAGTCCGCCGGGGAAATCGTCGGCAAGACACTCGAGGAAGTCCTGCCGGCCGAAGCCGCCAGCCTGTTCCGACGGCGCCTGGAACGCCTCGCCGGCAGTTTGCGTCCTTTCGTGGTGGAGGATGTTCGGGGCCGGGCCGGCGAGGAGCGGACCTACCTGACCACCCTGTTTCCGCTCTACGACGCGGAGGGCCGCCACGTCGCCAGTGGCGGCGTGGCGACGGACATCACCGACCAACGACAAGCCCATCGGGTGGCGGAAGAGGCCCTGCGCGAAAAGGAAATCCTCCTCCAGGAAATCCACCACCGCGTGAAGAACAACCTCCAGATCATCTCCAGCCTGCTCCAACTGGAATCCCGCGCCGTCGCCGATCCGGAGGCCCGGGTTCGATTCGAGGATTGCCAAGGCCGGGTGCAGGCCATGGCGCTGATCCACGAGCGACTCTACCGCACCGGTGACCTCTCATGCATCGACCTCGGCGCGTATCTGGAATCGTTGGCCGGGCAGATCATCCGTTCCTTCGGGCGCGTGCCCGGGCAGATGCTGAGTCCCATTGAGGTCACCGTCGGGCCGGTCGCCATCGAGACCGCGGTTCCGTGCGGACTGATCGTGGCCGAACTGGTCACCAACGCCCTGAAGCACGCCTTCCCGAACCAGCGTCGCGGCGAGCTGGCCATCCGGCTCGTGGCGGCCGAAGGCCAGTGGGTGCTCTCGGTCGCCGACAACGGGATCGGCGGCGCCCCGGAAGGGCGGGAAGGTTCGCTCGGCCTCAAGCTCGTCAGCGCCCTGGCCCGGCAACTCCGCGGCACGGTCGAGGCGGAGAACCGTTCGGGAATGACGGTTAAGGTAACGTTCCCCGCGCCGATAAGCAGGCAAACGGTTACATGAAGGGCACCCCGGCAAGAATTTTGGTCGTGGAGGACGAGCAGATCGTCGCCATGGACCTTGAACAATGTTGCCACGACCTCGGGCATACGGTCGTGGCCAGCGCGAGTTCCGCCGACGAGGCGCTGGTCTTCGTCCGGGAGCACGACCCCGAACTGGTCCTCATGGACATCAATCTCCGGGGCACCATCAGTGGCATCGAGGCCGCCTCGATTATCCGGGAACGCTTCCAGAAGCCGGTGATTTTCATCACCGCCTACGATGACGAGGCGACCATTCTGAAGGCCCGCGTCGCGGAGCCTTACGGTTACCTATTGAAGCCGTTCGACGGCCGTGAGCTCGGTGCCGCCATCCAGATGGCGCTCTACCGGCACGAGATGGAACTCGAGCGCGAACGCCTGAAACGCGAACTCGAGGCCGCCATCGCCGAGGTGAAGACCCTGCGCGGACTGATGCCGATCTGCGCGCAATGCAAGAAGGTGCGCGACGACAACGGCTATTGGCAGCGCATCGAAAGCTATCTCCAGACGAACACCCAGGTCCGGCTGACCCATGGTTTCTGCCCCGACTGCCATGCGGCCATCATGCGTGACCTCGACCGCATGGTCGCCGACAGCGGTGAAGCCGGCGCGGCGGCGTGCGACACCCACAAGCCGGGCGGCTGAGCGCACGACCATCTCGCGCCACCGCTCAGGGCTCCAGCCCGGCCACGACCCGCGTAGGAGCCGCCTTCACGAAACTCGCCTCGCGCAGGTAAACCGGCACCAATTCCTCGGCGGGCACTGCCTCCGCGTGCCAGGCCAACGCCAGCGCCCCCGCAGCGGTGGGAAATAAAGTTCGGGCGCCGGGCACCAGGCGATCCAGTTCGGGACCGGCGAGGAAATCCCCCTGCCCCAAGCCGTTCATCAGCTCGTCCTTGGCTCGTAATCGCACTGCTTCGACGAGACGTCCCGCCTCCGCCCACGCGCTCGCGAACTCGCCCCGCTGCGCGTCCACGGCCAGCAAGGTGCGCGTGGTAATGGACCGCGCGAGGTTCTCCAAGCTGTTCACCCCGAAACAGCTTGCCCCGGTTGCGAGTTGCCAGCCTTGCGCCGCCGAAATGGCAATACGAACCCCAGTGTAACTGCCGGGGCCTACGCCAACGACCAACTGGCGCACCTCCTCGCGGGCGACCGATGCCTGCCGCAGCGCCTCGGCGATGAGCGCGAAGACCGGCGTGTTGACCGTTCCGTGGTGGGTCACTTCGGCCAGCACTTCGCCGGAGCGACCCACGGCAACGCTTCGGCGGTCGGAAGAGAATTCAAGCGCCAGCGCAATCATAGCCAATCTCTCGGATGTTTTCGTCCACGGACCGCAGGTAAATCCGGCGCAGCGAACCTGGACCGCTGCCCTCCGTGGCGAACGTTTCCCCCGCCCACCGCTCGATCCACTCCACCACGCTCACGCCGTCCGGCTGGGTGAGGTATTCTTCCAGCCCAGCGCCGCGGACATCGTCGGCGGAACTCAGCCGGTAAAGGTCGAGGTGGAACAGTCGCAGGCGGCCGCCTTCGTATTCGTTGAGCAATGCAAAGGTCGGCGAATGCACCCGCCCCGCGAAGCCCAGCCCACGCGCGAAGCCCCGGACGAACGCGGTCTTGCCCGCCCCGAGGTCACCGCTCAGCCCGATGACCCAGCCGGGCCGCACCGTCCGAGCGAACGCTTCCCCGGCGGCTTCGGTCTCGGCGACAGAATGGGTGCGGGTGATCAGCATGAGGGATGTCGGCAGGGTCTTCTGCGCGTTAGGCGAAGTGCTCGTAACCTCGGGTCGGCAATGGACGCACCCCGTCATCACCCCGCACCCAGACGCCGGCCTTTTCCGTGAGCTTGCCGATGCAGCTCAAACGGACGCCGGGGAACTGTTCCTTCCATTCGTCGAGCATCGCGACCGCGCGGTTGGGCTGCACGGTGAACAGCAGTTCAAAATCCTCCCCGTCGGTCACCGCCGCGACGAACGGCGGTTTGGCCAGGTCGCTGGTGCGCGCGTGCTCCCGCGCCGCCCGGCTGACCGGCACCGCCGACTTGCGCAGCTCGGCCCCGGGGACACCGCTGGCGGAAAGCAGTTTGGGCAAGTCGCTCGCGAGTCCGTCGCTGAGGTCCATCACCGCGGAAACGCCCGCGAATTCCAGCAGCCACCGCCCCTCGGCCAACCGCGGTTCGAAGTCGAGATGCTTGCCGGCCAGCGAGCCGCCCAGGTCACCCGTGACGAACAACGCCTCGCCCACCTTGGCCCCGGAACGCAGTCGGGCCCGGCCCCGCGGCACCGTGCCCAGCAGGGCTACGTTCACCAGCCAGCCGCCCGGATTGGTCGTCGTCTCTCCGCCGACCACGGCGACCTGATATTGCGCGGCCAAGCGATTCAGGCCGCGGTAAAGCGCCTTCACCCGCTCGGAATCAAAGCCGCGCGGCAAGCCCAAGGTCACCACCGCGGCCGTCGGCGTGCCGCCCATTGCGGCGATGTCGCTCAGGCAGCGCGCGAGGGCCTTGCGGCCCACACGTTCGGGCTCGGTATCAGCAGTGAAATGGACGTCTTCCACCACGGCGTCCGTCTTGAAAAGCGTCTGTGTGTCGGGCGAACCGAGTTCCAGAACGGCGCAGTCGTCGCCGGCGCCGGTCACGACGAAGTCGTTGGTCGGCAGCAGCGGTTTCAGGTGAGCGATGAGGTCGGACTCAGTCACGGGCAGAGGAAATCACGTCGGCAGCCGGCGGGCACGGCGAAAGCGGCCTCATGGGCCGAACTCGACGCCCAACGCCAGCAGGACGAACGGGGCCAAGTTGAAGACCGCGTGGGCAGCGATTGGCGCGAGCAGGTTACCCGTCCGCACATAAAGCCAGGCAAGCGTCGCACCGAAAAGCGTCAGCGGCAGGAATGCCGCGGCGTTGGCGTGGATCGCCCCGAATAGGACGGCCTGCCCCCAAAGCGCGGCCCGGGGCCAGCCCAAGTCTCGGACGGTGGGAAATAGCAGGCCCCGGAACAGGGTCTCCTCCACCACCGGCGCCAACCCGACGGCGAAAGTGGCGATCAATCCCCGACTGAGCAGGCTGGGGTCATTGACGAGCATTTCGACGCTCCGTTGGGTGGTTGCCACCACACCGACCTGTTCCAGCAGCCAAGCGCAACCCGCCTGCAAGCCATAGGTCACGGGCAGCACCAACAGCGCAACCCCCAGGCCCAGCCTTACCGCAGCGCCGGGCTGGGCCGCGAAACCAAATGCCGTGCCCCAGTTACGCCGCGCCCCCCGGAGAAACAACTGGATCACTACGAGTCCAGTGCCGTGGAAGGCCAGTCCGCCCAGGAACAATTCCAGCACCGGCGACAGTTTCTCGCCGAAGGCTTTGTTGAGGACCGTCAACAGGGACACCGCCACCGCCACGCCAAACAGCAGGCGGAAGAAGAGCAGGAAAACCAAGTCCGTAGGCCAGTCTTTGCGCGGCAGCACCAGGGACGGAGATTCAGGTTCGGGTGCCGCCATCGCTAGTCGGGCCTACATGCCCATGATCTGGTAGCCGCAGTCCACGTAGAGGACCTGCCCCGTGATGGCCGCCGCGCCATCGCTGGCGAGGAACGCGCCGGTGTGGCCGAGTTCGTCGGGCAGCACGTTGCGCTTCAGCGGGGCATGGGCCTCGTAGTGCTTCAGCATGTCGCCAAATCCCGCAATGCCCCGGGCCGCGAGGGTGTTCATCGGGCCCGCGCTGATGCAGTTCACGCGGACCTTCCTGGGCCCGAGCGAATTGGCGAGGTAACGGGTGCTCGCTTCCAGCGCCGCCTTGGCCACGCCCATGACGTTGTAGTGCGGGATGACCTTCTCGGCGCCGTAGTAGCTCATCGCCACGATGGAACCGCCGTTGGTCATCAGCGGCGCGGCGCCGCGGGCCAAAGCGATGAGCGAGTAGGCGCTGACGTCGTGGGCGACCTTGAAGGCGTCGCGGCTGGTGTTGAGGAAATCACCTTCCAAGGCCTCGCGCGGGGCGAAGGCCACCGAATGCAGCAGCAGGTCCAGCCGGCCGAATTTCTCGGTCACCGTGGCGAACACCGCGTCGATGTCCGCGTCCCGCGTCACGTCGCAGGGCAGGATCAGGGTATCGGCCCCGAAGGTGCCGGCGAGTTCCTCGACGTTTTCCTTCAGCCGTTCGCCCTGGTAGGTGAACGCGAGCTTGGCGCCCTCGCGGGCCCAAGCCTGGGCAATGGCCCACGCGATGGAACGTTTGTTGGCGACGCCGAATACAATGCCGAGTTTGCCTTCAAGAAGACCCATAGACGCGGGAAGCGTTAGGTGAACCCGGCGGTGAGGGCAAGGGCGACGGCGGTCCCGCAAAGTGCTGCCGGCATCTTGCCGGCAGTTCCAGACAGCCGCCCACGGCTGCCGCATCCTTGGGAGCGGCCGAGTGTGGAGGCACCGCTCAACAACGTTTCCTAGCCACCTGAGGCTCCCCCGGCTGGACGCCGTCGGCACTTTATGCCCGGCCTCAGTTCAGGGTGATGCCACGGCGCAGGAACGTCGGCTCGTCCAAGTTTTGATCCTGATAGTAGGTGCTTTCGGTGTGCTCGAACCGGCCTTTGGAGACGATGTCGAAATTGAAGTTCTGCTGCTCGGCCTTCTTCTTGGCCGCCGACTTCCCGGACGAGCTCCGTCGGACGCTTTCGGCGCCAGTTCGTGTCAGGCCGGAAAGGCCACGCACCGGCGCACCCGTATCGAGGTCGAGCCCGTCGATCAGAACCGGCACGTCCTGGGCGGCCGCCTCAAAGCGGGGCGCCGGATTGGCTAGTCCGACGGCGGGGTTGGCCACCGGCGCCGGCACGGGCGACGCCACCGGGACTATGCCGGTGCGCGCGGCGATCACCGTCAGCGCCAGCCGGCCGCGGAGGCTCGCATCATCGGTGGCGCCCACGACCAACCGGGCCTGCTCACATTGAGTCTGAAACTGCCGCTGGAGCCATTCGAGTTCATCCAGGCGCAGGTCGCCGTCGGCCGCGATGTTGACTAGGACCACCTCGGCTTCGCCGGGCGACCGTTCGTCCTGGAGGAAGGAATGATTCCGGAGCTGCTCGTAGGCTTCGCGGGCCCGGTTTTCGCCGCGGCCTTCCACGGTCGCGAAGGCGCTTTCGCCGTGAAGTCCGCGCAGCATCCGTTCGAGCGTGGCGACTCCGATCGGCACCAGTCCACCGCAGGTCAGCATCCGCCAAAGTCCGCGAACCGTTTCCGCGATGACGACGTTGGAATTCGCCATGACCTCGGGCAGCCGGGTCTTCTCGTCGAGCATCCGGGCCGCGGCCGCGTTGGAGAGGCAGAGCACCACGTCGGACGCGGCGCGCAGCGCCTGGAGCGACGCCTTGGCGTTGGATTGCCGGAGCGGCGCCTCAAAACCGAAGGGGAGCGTGGCCAGGCTGACGACGAGCGCACCGGCGTCGCGGGCGACCTTGGCAACCACCGGGGCCGCCCCGCCGCCGGTGCCGCCCCCCAACCCGGTGATCAGGACCACGACGCGGGCGCCGGCCACCGCCAGGCGGAGCGCCGCGACATCCTGTTCCGCCGCCTGCCGGCCATGGGCGACGTCGCCGCCGCAGCCGAAACCGCGGGTGACCTCCAGGCCGAAGGGCAAGTCCGCCACGCCGACAACTTCGGCCGGGAATTCTGCGGTGGACAGGCAGCCAAACCGGCTGCCGGGGAGTTCCAACGTCGCGAGCGCGCGGACGATCTTGGTGCCAGCCCGGCCCACGCCGAGAAAGAGCAGGCCGCCGTTCGGATTCAGGGGTTCGGTGGGATTCATGGCGGCGGTTCAGCGGCTGAGGAGCGAGGTGAACTTGGAGGCGAGGTCCCAGCGACGTTTCGGCTGGCGCTGTTCCCGCATGGCACCGTAGCGCACCAGGCCAATGGCGGTGGCGAACTCGGGATTGCCCAGCACGTCGGCCGGCCCGGAGATGTTCTGCACATGGGCCCGCGCGATGGGCAGTTGGAAGATTTCTTCGGCGAGGTGTTCGATCTCGTTGATCCGGGCCCCCCCGCCGCACAGGAACACGCCCGCGCCGGCGGATACCAACCCGCCGTGCGGGGCCAATTCCGTGGCGACGATCCGCAGCGTCTCCTCCAGGCGCAGGTGCATGATGCGTTGCAGGTGTTCCACGTTGATCGTGCGCGGCTGCAGTCCGTTGTCGCGCGGGATGGAATGGATCACGCCCTTGGACGAAGGATCCACCAGCGCCCTCCCGAGCTTCAGCTTGAGCTCCTCCGCCTGCGGCATGGGCAGCTTGAGCCCGTTGGCCAGGTCGTTGGTCACGTGGTCCCCCCCGACCGCCAGCACGCCCGAATGCCGGAGCACGCCGCCATGGAAGAACGCGTAGTTGGTCGTGCCGCCGCCCAAGTCGATCACGATGGCGCCTTGGTCTTTCTGCTCCGGAGTGAGCACCGCGAGGGCCGAGGCCAGCCCGCTGAACACCGGCTTGGCGACGGAAAGTTCCAACTTCTGAACCACCCGGCGGGCGGTGGCGATGCGGTTCGAGTTCCCGTGGATGACGTGGACGCACGCCTCGACGCGCGCACCGACCGCGCCGATCGGATTGTCGCAGGGGCGTTCGTCCACGAGGAAATCCTGCCGGACGCTGTCCACCACCTCGAAGCCGTTCGGGCAGCCGACGAGCTTGGCGTTGTGGATCGCGTCCTTGACGTCGTCCTTGGTGATCGTGCGGTCCACCGACGGGATCGGCTGCACACCCTTGCTGTTCTGGCACCGGATGTGGGTGCCGGTCACCGCGAGGTAGATGCTCTGGATCTCGACGTTGGCCATGTCCTCGGCCTCGGCGATGGCCTGCCGCACGTCGTCCTCGGTCTTGGTGGCGTCGGTGATCTCCCCCTTGCGCACGCCGCGCGAACGGGCCTGACCAAGGCCCAGGACCGTCACTTCACCGCGGGCGCCAATTTCGCCCACGGCGACACAGACCTTCGAGGTGCCGATTTCGAGTCCGACAATCAGGTGGCTGGGATTGAACATGGAGGCAGTCGTTCGGGTTTACGCGTGGCGACGTTGGGGCGGCTTGCGTTTGGGGCGAACCGGTCGGCTGGGCGGCTCGTTGGTCGAGGAGGAAGCCAACTCCACCCAGCGCAGCGGCGGATGGTTGGCCACGCTCAGGTCCAGCGAACCGATGGCCCGGCGCAGTTCGGCACTGCGGCGTTGGACGCCGTGCCATTGCTGGAATTGCCGCTCGAAATTGCCCGGCGTCATTGTGATCTGGGCGCCACGGGTCGTCACCACGGTCAGCAGGCCGGGCACCGCGACGTCCACGGCCGCGATGTCGGCCTCGGTGGAAATCGCCGCCTCGCCGAACGTCGCCAGCAGGCGCAACGCGGCGAGCGTGTGCGCTCCCGGCAAAGTGTGGCCCGGCGCGATGCCCACCGCCGACGCGCCGGTCAGCAATGGCAGCGCGGACTCGCCCTCGATCACTTCCGCCGGAGCCCGGCCCGGCTCAAACGGCGCCATCACGTGGCCGAGGTCGTCCACCAGCAGGTAGGTTTCCTTGCCGGCCACCGGCGGCAGCATGAGGCGCGCGACCGGCACGCGTTCGCGGACGGTGATCCGCATGGTGTCGGGAAACTCGAGTTCCAGCCGCGCGTCCTCGATGCGGGGATGCCGCAGCAATTGCTGCCGCACGCTGTAGGGATCCACCGTCAGGATGTTCCGGCCGACCGCAATCCCGGCCAATCGCCGGATTTCCGCGGCGGTGATCACGCCATCCCGCGCGACGGGCAAATCCTTCAACGCCAGCGAAGGAATGTGGTAGAGCCAGCGCTCCTTCGCCTCGCGGACCAGCGCACCGCCGCCGAGCCAGGCTGCGCCGGCGAACACGAGCAGCAGCGCGGGCTTGAGCCACCAAACCCGGCGGCGACGCGGCGGCCCGTCCGCCTCGGCATTGAGCCGGACATCCAAGGTGAAGTCGCCGTCGCGGCGACGGTTGCGGGGCCGGCTGGTGAAGGGATTGAACATGTTCAGCCTTTCGGGGCGCGCTTGCGGGCCAGTTCCACCATGCGTTCGCACAGGGAGGCAAAATCAATTCCGACCGCGGCGGCGGCCTTCGGCAACAGGCTGGTCTCGGTCATGCCCGGCAACGTGTTGACCTCCAGCACGACCGGCGAACCGTCGGGCCGGACCATCACGTCCACCCGGGCGTAATCGCGCCCGCCAATCGCATGGAACGCCCCGAGCGCCGCCGCCTGGATGCGGGCCGTGGTGGCCGCATCGAATTCGGCCGGGCAAAAATACTCCGTCCGGCCCGCCGTGTATTTGTTGGCGTAATCGTAGGAGCCGGCCTTCGGTCGCACCTCCACGATCGGCAATGGCTCGCCGTCGAGGATTCCGACCGTCGTCTCGCGGCCCACGATCCGTTCTTCCATGACCACTTCGCCGCCGAAGCGGAGCGACTCGGCGAGCTGGCGCGGAAAATCTTCCACGCGGTCCACAAATTGAAGCCCCACGCTGCTGCCCTGTCGGGTCGGCTTGAGCACCACCGGCGTCTGCCAACCCTCCGGCCAAGGCGCGGCGGCCGAATTGAAGACGACAAACTTGGCCGTCGGCACGCCGGCCGCGAGGCAACGCCGCTTCGTGACGATCTTGTCGAAGGCGAAGAGCGACGCCGCCACGCCGCAGCCCGTATAGGGCACGCCGAGCGGTTCGAGCTCGGCCTGCACCGTGCCGTCCTCGCCGTAGGTTCCGTGCAGCGCGAGGAAGACGGCGTCCGTGCCGGCCGGCAACGCGAGGGCACCAGGCAACGGGTCCACCTCGTGGACCGTGTGGCCGCGCGAACGCAGCGCCTTGGCCACCGCCGCGCCGGAACGCAGCGAGACTTCACGTTCGGCCGAGGGGCCGCCGAGCAGGACAGTGATGGTCATTGAATCCAACATGGATACTTCAGTCTTCCCCGACGATTTCGACCTCGGTTTCCAACTCAACTCCGCGGGCCTCACGCGCACGGGTGCGGACCAGTTCGATGAGGTCCAGCACGTTGCGGGCGGTCGCGTTGCCCAAGTTCACGAAGAAATTTGCGTGCACGTCGCTGACCATCGCGTCGCCAACGCGGGTGCCCTTGAGCCCGAGCTGGTCAATGAGCTTGCCGGCTGGCAGGTCCGGCGCGGGGTTCTTGAACGTGCAGCCGGCACTCGGCTGATTCGGCTGCGAGTCCCAGCGTTTCTGGCTGTAGCCGTCCATGCGGGTCTTCACGGCTTCGGCGGATTCGTTGCTGCCCCGCAGCGTGGCGCCTAGGGCGATGTGAGTGGTAAGCAGCGGACAACTGCGGTAGGTGAACGGCACCTCGGCCACCGGCAGATCGCGCAGCTCGGCCAGCGGCGAGAGGCACCGCACCCGCTCCACGCGGTCAAAGGTCCAACCACCCATCGCGCCGGCGTTCATTCGCAGCGCGCCGCCCAAGGAACCCGGAATGCCTTCGAGGAACTCCAGGCCCGCGACGCCCGCCCGGCGGGCTGCATTCGCCAGGTCCTTGAGCTTGGCCCCGGCCCCGGCCCGCACGCGCTCCCCCTCGATCTCTATCTTGGAGAACTCGGCATGAGAAAGCCGCACCACCACGCCGCGAATCCCGCCGTCGCGGACCAGCAGGTTCGAGCCGCGGCCGAGCAGGAAGATCGGCATGTTCCGCAGCCGGCACAGCTCGACCACCGACGTGAGCGCATTCTCGCTCGACGGCTCAATGTAGATGTCGGCCGGGCCCCCAACCCGCAAGGTGGTTCGCGTCGCCAACGGTTCATCGCGCCGCAGGACGGTGGCCGCGGGCAACGCCACCTGGAAATCCCGGAACAGGTCCGAGAGCACCTCGGCGTGGTCCAGCAACGCCTCCTCCGCCGAGTCCACGGGGGCGGCGGCCAGCTTCCAGGTGGTGCTCATCGGACACCTCCTTCGAGCTGCCATTGGTTGCCGGCGTGGCCCCGGGCCTTGCCCGCATCGGCTGCAATGGTGCGGCTGCCCTGCGGCAGTCGCTGGAGGATCCGTTCGGCAATGTCCGCCGCGGCATCCGGCCGGTCCAAAGCAGTGAGCGCAGCGATGGCGCCGGACCGGGAGGGGCCTTCGGCCGCGAGGTCGGCAATCAAATCAACCAGTTGCGCCGGCGTGGCGGACTTCTGGGTCAGCACCCGGGCGGCGCCATTTGCGGCGAAGGCTTCCGCATTGTGCCGTTGGTGGTCGTCCACGGCAGAGGGGAACGGAACCAGCACTGCGGGCAGGCGCATCGCGGCAAGCTCGGCCAGCGACGAGGCGCCGCTGCGGCTGATCGCCACCGTGGCGGCGGCCAGGAGCAGTTCCATCTCCGAAAAAAACGCATGAACCCGAACGCGCCGTCCGTAAGCGGCCAAGGCAGTGCGGACGCGTTCGAAATCCTGCGTGCCCGTGAGATGGACCAGTTGCAGCCCGGGCAGTTTTTCCAGCAACTCGGGAAAGGCGCTTACGACCAGTTGGTTGACGCCCGCCGCGCCTTGGCTGCCGCCCATCACCAGCAGAACGGGTTTCGCCGGATCCAGTCCCAACGCCAGCCGTGCCCCCGCGGCCTCGGTGGCAGCAAAACCGGGACGAACCGGCGTGCCGGTGTTCACCACGCGCCGGTTTCGGAGCCGGCGGGCCGCCGCGTCGAAGCCGACGAAACATTCATCCACGACATGCGCGAGCCAGCGGTTCGCTCGGCCCGGAATGGTGTTTGATTCGTGCAGGAACGTCGTCGCACCGGAGCGGCGGCCTGCGAGGATCGGTGGGGCGCTAGTGAATCCTCCCATGGCCAACACGGCCTGCGGCGGACGCGGCCGGAACGCGGCTCGTGCGGCGCGATACGAGCGCTGGCTGGCGGCGGCAAACTTGAGGACGTTGCGACCGGTGAGGCCGACCGCGGGCAACGTCACGAGGTTGAATTCCCCGGCAACGCCCCGGACCGCTTGCTGGTCCACGTCTTTCGGCGAGATCAGCAGGGACACGTCGCAACCACGCGCGACCAACTCATGCCCCACCGCCAGACCAGGGAACAAATGGCCGCCCGTGCCGCCGCAGGCGATCGCCACATGCAGGTTGGGCGTGGGTTGGGTCATTGCGGCAGGTCGGTGTCAGCGTCGTCGAACGGATTGGCGGCACGCCGAAGGTCGGCGACCTCCGGCACGACGGCCTGCCGGGAAATGTTCAGCAGCAAACCGACAAGCGTCATCATGACGACAATCCCTGTGCCGCCGCGGCTGACAAACGGGAGCGCGATGCCCTTGTTGGGCAGCAAACCGGTCACGACGCCCATGTTGAAGCAGGCCTGGCCGGCGATGACAAACGTAATGCCGGCCGCAAGCAAAGCGAGGAACGGATCATCCGTCCGGTGGGCGACGGAGGCCCCGCAGAGCAGAATGACCATGAAGGCCGCCACCACCCCGAGCGTGGCGACCAAACCGAGCTCTTCGCCGATTACCGGGAAGATAAAATCCGTGTGCTGTTCGGGCACCTTGAACTTGAGCGAGCCGCGCCCCAACCCCTTGCCCTCGATCCCGCCTTCCGAGAAGGCGTAGAGCGATTGGTTCAGCTGGTTGGCGGCGTCCCGGTTGGATTCGGGCTTCAGGAAGGCATTGACGCGATTCATCGCGTAACCGCTCTGGGAGATGACCACCGCCAAGGCCACGGCCCCGGCGATACCCGTGAGCGACACGTGCGACCAACGGACGCCTGCCACCAGCATGACGAGCAAGGTGACGCCCCCGAGCAACGCAGTGGTGCCCTTGTCGGGTTCGGCCAGAATCAAGCCCAGCACCGGGGCGGCGATTAGGCCCATGCCCAAGACGCCGGCGGTGAACGTCTGCATCCGGTGGCGGTAACGGGCCGCGAACCAGGCCAACGCGACGACCAACGCCACCTTCGCGAATTCCGACGGCTGCGTGCCGAACAGCCAACGCTGTGCGCCGAGGCTGCGGGTGCCTAGGGGCGAAATCGTCAGGAGCAACGCGACCACCGCGAGGCCGTAAAGCACCCAGGTCGCTTTCTGGACCCAGCGCAGGTCGAGCAGCGCGGCGAAGGCAAAGGCGCCGAAACCCACGGCACAGGCCACCGCCTGCCGGATCACGAAGCTGTCGGTGGACTTCAGCATCGTGGCACTCGCGAGCATGGTGACACTCAGCACGAGTAGGGAACCGACGGCCAGCAACAGGAAGGTGGAGGTGCGGTTCATGGTCGCGAGGGAAACAAGCTGAACGGCGGGGCGCGTCCGGATTGAGGAGGGCCGGACGCGCCCTGGATTAGGCCGAGTTTACCGTGGGGTGCCGATCGGGGCGGGCGTCACCGGCGTCGTGATCGGCGTGGCGGTGGGCAGAACCGGAGCCGGTGAAACCACGGGCGGAGCAACCGGTTCCGAGGCGGGGGCCGCAGGGGCCGGAGCGACGGCCTTGGACGGAATCTTGATCTTTTGGCCAACCTTCAGGTCGTTGGACTTGAGCCCGCTGGCCTGGCGGATGGCCTTGATCGTGGTCCCGTGAATCCGGGCCAGCTTGGTCAGCGTGTCGCCACCCTTGACGGTGTAGGTGATGGTCTCGGAGGCCGTCGGCGCCACTGAGTCAGCCGTAGCCGCAGGTGCCGTCGGGGACGCTGCACCAGCGGGTAGGTTGAGCTTTTGGTTCACCTTGAGTTTCGCCAAGTCGATGCCGGGATTCGCCTCCTGCAGCTGCTTGAGTGACACCTTGTTTCGGCTCGCGATGCGTCCGGCGATGTCGCCTTTCTTGACGACATACTCGGAAGTCGGTCCACCCGCGGTTTCATGCACCGCGGGCTCGACGGGAGGCGGCGTGACGGGCGAGATCGGCTGCTCAAACGTGACCGGCGGAATCGGGTTCGTGCTCGGTTGCGCGAGCAGATTCGTCGGCGCACCGCCAGTGAGGCCGGGATCGACCAAGTTGGTCTCGGTGATCAGCGGCTGCGACAGCGTGTCGGTGACCGGCGGCTCAACGGGTTTCGGCTCCTCCCGCTTGCAGCCAATGATCAGCAGGCCGCCGAGCAGGAACACGTGCAGGCCAACAATCAGGGCGGCGACGTGGAACGTGGACTTGGACTTGGCCTGCTGCTCCAGCAGCGAGCCCTGGGGAATCAACGGATTCGGTGAACTCATTTTATGGGGGCCGCGCACGGGCGGCGATCGAGGAGGGTTGGGGTGAAGTTGGCCCCGCGTTGACTCCTCAAGTCAACGCGAGGCCAAGAAGGTTCCGCGTGGGCCGGAAAATGGATGCAAGTCTCCGCCACCCGGGGAGAACTCAGGGCGGGAAGGCGGCCGTCTTCCTGACGCGCCGTGACCCATTCCCGGACTGAAACCAGACGATCTTCGCACCGACTGCCGCCGCCACACACACCACCTGACCAACGGCTCTGCGGGCCGTCGCCGGGGGCGATTAAAGCGGGGGGCCGGGACCACGCAAGGGGGGAAAAGCCCGTCTTGCGGACGCCGACCGCCTTTCCCCGAAAGCCCAAGATGTTGTGGTGTGCGCGCATGGCTACCGGACTTTTAGTGTGCTGAGCGCAACGACGGCGCAAAGGATTGCCACGATGTAGAAGCGCACCACGATCTTGGATTCCGGCAGTCCCTTCTTCCGGAAATGGTGATGCAACGGCGACATCAGGAAGATGCGGCGGCCTTGTCCGTAGCGCTTCCGGGTGTATTTGAACCAGCCGACTTGGAGCATGACGCTGAGCGCCTCGGCGACGAAAACGGCCCCGGCGATCGGCAGCACAAAAGGCTGATGGATCAGCACCGCCATGATGCCCAGCGCGCCGCCGAGCGCGAGCGAACCGGTGTCGCCCATGAAGACCTCCGCCGGGTGGCAGTTGAACCACAGGAAACCCAGGCAGGCCCCGAGCATGGCGGCACAGATCACGGTCAATTCGCCGGCGCCGGGCACGTGGGGCACCAATAGGTAGTGCGCGAACACTGAATTGCCCGCGATGTAAGTCATCACCAGGAAGACCAGCGTGGTGATCAGTGTGCAACCGATGGCCAATCCATCCATGCCGTCGGTCAGGTTCACCGCATTCGACGCGCCACAGATGACCAGGATCGCCAATAGGATGCCAACGACCGGCACGCCGATGAGCACCGGGTTCTTGATGAAGGGCACCTGGATGTCGTTGATCAGCGAAGCGGTGGAAGGCAGTTGCCAGAGGTAAATCGACACTCCCAAGCCGAGGGCGAACTGCACGTAGATTTTGAGGTGGGACTTCGCGCCCTCGTTGGTCTGCTTGGTCACCTTGAGCCAGTCGTCGTAGAAACCGAGTCCCGCGAGCACCACGATGGCCAGCACCGTCAGCAGCACGAACGGATTCCAGCGCGCCCAGAGGAGCACCGCGATGTCCAACACCAACACGATGAGGATGCCGCCCATTGTGGGCGTGCCGCGCTTGGCCAAGTCCGCGGCGGCCGCCGTCGCGTCGGCACCTTCCTTGACGTCCTTCGGCCGGTAATCCTGCCGGAACTTGAGGTCCTGCAGCCAGCGGATCACCCCGGGCCCCATCAGCATGCTGAGCAGCAGCGCAGTGATGGCAGCACCCGCACTGCGGAAGGTGATGTATTGGAACACCGACCACGGCGCAAACGGCAACAGCTCTGAAAGGTGGTAAAGCATTTCAGGCAGGCACCGGCTCTTGCCGGGTATCGCGGAGGGTCAGTTGGCGGACGAGCGCCTCGACCACGCGTTCCAAACGGCTGGAGCGGGAGGCCTTCACCAGCACGCAGTCGCCGGGTTCCAGGCAGTGGAACAGGGCTTCCACCGCCAGCTCAAAGGACGCGAACGCCCGGGCCCGGTCGCCGGCCTCGGTGGCGGTCAGCAGCGCGTTGCGTCCGATGGCGAAAACCAGGTCCAAGCCCAGTTCCGCCGAAAGCCGCCCGACCTCCCGATGCGCGGTCTCGGTGGCGGTTCCCAGTTCCGCCATATCGCCGAGCACCGCCACACGGCGGCCCGAACACGGGAGGTCGGAGAGAGTCCGCAACGCCGCCGCGACCGAGTCGGCATTGGCGTTGTAGGTGTCGTCGATGAGACGAACCCCGGCGGCTTCGCGCAGGTTGAGGCGCTGCTTCGCCGGTGAAAATTCCGCCAGGCCGTCGCGGGCGGCAGTGGGTTCCACCCCCAACTGACACGCAACCGCCAGTGCATATAGCGCGTTGGGCACTGAATGACGGCCTGGCAAAGGGACATGATACTCGCCGCTCCAGCGGGGATTCGGCGCGTTCACGGAAAACACGGTGCCGGTCCAATCCATGGACCGGAGTTCGGCCCGCCAATCGTTGGCGGGTCCAAAGCCGACTCGGATCACTTGGGCGGCGGTGCGGGCGATTAGATCCCCGGCAAACGGCGAATCGCCGGGCACCAACAGGCAACCGCCCTGCCCCGCGGCCGGCAACAACTGCGGCAGCCAGCCTTCCTCCTGCACGACCCCAGCCAGGTCGCCGAAGTGTTCGAGATGTTCCCGGCCAATGCTGGTAACGATCCCGATTCGGGGCGCGATCAAACGGACCAACGGGGCGAGTTCGCCGGGATGATTTGTGCCGGCTTCGAGGACCGCCGCCCGATGCGACCGCTCCAGGCGCAGCAGCGTCGCCGGCACGCCGATGTCGTTGTTGAAACTGGCCTCGCTCTTGAGCACCGGGAAGGCCCGTTCCAACACCGCGGCGAGCAGTTCCTTCGTCGTCGTCTTGCCGTTCGAGCCACCGACGCAAATGACCGGCAGGTCAAATTCCCCGCGGTAAAATCCGGCGATGGCGCCATACGCGGTGCGCGGTTCGTCCACCACGATTGCCGGCAAGCCCGCCGGCAGCTTCGCCATTTGTGCGCGTGCCACGACGACGCCGGCCACGCCCTTGGCGGCCACGTCGCCAAGGAAGTCGTGGGCGTCGAAGCGTTCGCCTTTCAACGCCACGAACAGGTCCCCGGGCGCCGCCTGCCGCGAATCGGTCTGCACCCGCGCCACCGGCGTTTCCGGCGAACCGGAACGCAGTTCACCACCGCAGGCGGTGGCGAAGTAATGCAGGGGGCGGACTTCCATGATGGCGCGGATCGAAATGGGTTCTCGCTGACCTCCGCGGCAGCCGCCACCCGCTGCTGGGGTGGGGGGACCGGAGGATTGGGTGACGGCTGCCTGGGGATCAGCGGGGACTCATTTCAAAGCAGGGCGAGCAGGCACAGCGCGCACAGCAACAGGCGGGCGGCGAAACTCCAGGTGAGGTGGTCGTGCAGGGATTGGAGGGTCATGGCTTGGTGTGGTTCGGCGGGACGAAATCAGTCGAGGAGGAAGGCGGCATTGACGACGGCCGTGACCGTCTTCTGGCGGGACGTGGTGTCGTTCATGCCGTCCCAACTGGCTTGGGTGCTGTAAAGCGGAGTGATCTGGAAGACACCCATGCGCGCCGAGCGCAGCCGGGCAATGCGGCGATCGCCCTGCCCCGCGATCTGGCCGGCGCGGGCCTTCGCATCCTGGGTCGCCTCGGCCAGCATCTCGATCTTGGCCTCGCCGGCCTGCGTGTAGATGAAGTCCGGCGAAAGCGCGGTGAAGACTACCCCGGCCTCCAGCAAGGCAACCGTCGAACGATCCATCGCCAACACTGCGTCGATGTTGCCGCTCCGGATTTCCAACCCCTGGGTCAGGCGATAGCCAACCGTCTTCTGGCGGGCCGTTTCCTCGCCGCCCTCATTCTGGACCTGGCGGGCCTGAAGTTCGGTGATCGCGATGGAGTTGAAGCTGGCGTTCGTGAACCCGTGCTGGGCCAGGAAACCTTCCACCTTACGCCGATCCTCGGCGAGCCGTCGCTGGGCTTCCAACAAAGTGGGCTGTTCCGTCGCGAACGAACCGCGCCAGGCAATCAGGTCGGCGTCCACATTGCGGCGGGCCGAGCCGGTCACCGTGATCGCTTCCGATTCGGAAATCTTGAGCCAGGCGCGCGTGAACACCATGGCCGACAACACCAATCCGGCCGCGAGGAAAAGCCCGGCAAGCAAACCCAGCAGGTGCGGCCGGCTGGCGGAACTCGTGGCCGGACTCACAGGTCACCTCCGAATCCGCGCAGGGCGAGCGCCTCGATCGCGTGGGCGGCATCGTCAAACGGTCCGACGGTGCCGGCAATTTCCTGGGTGCGCCGGTGCCCCTTGCCGGCGAGCAACACAACGTCGTTGGCGCGGGCAAAACGGATCGCGCGCTCAATGGCCAGCGCCCGGTCCACCTCGATCACATACTTCGCCCGGCTGGTGGCCGGCACGAAATCGGCCAGCAGCAGCTCCGGTGAAAAATCGCCCGGATTGTCCGCGGTGGCGAAAACCACGTCCGCTTGCCCGGCGGCTAGCCCTTGCTCCCTACGTTGCCCGGCGGTCACTTCTGCCAACGGTCCGGAAACCACGATCACGCGGCCCGCCGTGGTCGCCCGCAGATCGCGGATCGCCTCCGCCAATTCCCCGGCGGACCGGGCGGCATCAACGAAGACCCCAAAAGGCTGGCCGGCGCTCACCGGTTCGAGGAAACCGGGCGCACTGGCCAGGGTCGGCAACGCGCCGATCACCCGGTCATGCCGGATCCCGAGGCGCAAAAGAACCCCCAGCGCGGAACGCAACGCCGCGGCATTACCGGCACCGACGAGCGGAGTTGAGACGCGCAGGCCATTCAGGACCAGTCGGCTGCCCCGCCAACTGAACGCATCCTGCGGTTCCGGGCGGGCCAATTCCGTAACTGTCTCGGCACAGGCCAGACGTCCCCAGCGGGGCGCATGGGCCGCGGGTTGCTGCACGACGCAGGCACTGCCGCCGGCATGCCGGTGCACGTCCAGGAGCCGATGGAGCTCGAAGGCATCCAACTGTGAGGCGGCCAGCGGCAGTTCGCGCCCTCCGGCTTCGCAACCCAGCTCGCCAATCACCGCCGTCTTCGCGCCGGCCGCCCGCAATAGCCGCGACAGCAGCCACGTCACATTGGTGGCCGCACAGCGGGTTTCCCCGGCGACGGCCGTGCTGCATTCCACGCCGATCAGCGAAAGCAGCTTGGCCGGGTGGCCAAAGTAGGCCGCGGCCGCCTGGGCAAAGGCCGCACCGGAGTCCTTCACCTCGATGCGCGGGATATTCGGCGGCACCATGGTGCCGGGTTCGCAGATGACGGCGGAGGCCCCGCGGGCCACGGCCGTGAAGGACGCAAACGGATTCTCCCGGCTCCGGTCGTTAAGGCAGACAAACACGGCGCCCTGCGTGACCCGGGTCGGATCCTGGGTCAGGCCGTTCACCACCGCCTCGCGCACGTCGCGCGGATGTGGCGTGGCGAAACGGGCGCTGGGAACTTGGTCGATGACGTCGCGGAGCAGCATGGGTCAGTTGGCGGAGCCAGGGTGAGAATTGAGGTTCAACACCACTCCATTGGTGCCCAAGAGCGACGGTCGGAGCCCGAGGTAGCTGGCCGTGGCCGTCGCAATTTGGTGGAAGACCGGCGCGCAGGCCTTGCCGCCATAGTAGGACTTGCCCTTTGTCGTTGGTTCATCGGCATTCACCATGATGACCAACTCCGGATTGTCGGCGGGCAGGAATCCGACGAAGGACGCGTAGTAGTGGGTGGTGGAATACCGGCGATCCACGACCTTCTTGGCCGTGCCAGTCTTGCCCGCGACGGCAAATTCCTCCATCGCCGCCTGGCCACCGGTGCCTTCGTCCACGGCGGTCCGCATGATGCGAACCATCGTCTTGGCAGTCTCACTGGTGACTGCCCTCCGCACTTGGGTGGGCTCAAATTTGGTGACGATATCGCCGTTGCCGCGCTCGAGGCTGGCCACGATCCGCGGGCGCATCAGCACCCCGTCATTCGCGATGGCGGCGGTGGCCATCGCCGTCTGCAACGGGGTCGCGTAGAACCCGTAGCCGAAGGGCAGGCTGCTGGAAGTCAGTCCGTCCCACGCGCCGATTCCGCCGGCGGATTCACCGTAACCGCGGCGGATGTGGAGCTGGCCCCGCACGTAATTGGTGGCCGCGGAGAACTCACCGCATTCAATTCCGGACCGCGTCAAGAACCCGAAGTCGCGCATGTAGCGGAGGAACGTGTTGGTGTTCATCCGGAGCCCGATCTTCACCGCTCCGACGTTGGAGGACTTCGCAAAGGCGGTCTCGACCGAGACGTTATCCATCGCATGCCCCTGGTCGTCGCTGATCACGCGGCGCGTGCCGGGGACATTCCACCGGCCATGCTCACAGTCGATGCGTTCGTCGGGCTTGATCAGGCCTTCGTTCAGCGCGGCGGCGTAGGTAACGATCTTGAAGGTGGAGCCGGGCTCGGCCGGCACCTTGAGCGCCCGGTTGAGCATGGCCTCGAGCGACGGAATGCGCCCGGTGTTGGGGTCGTAAGTGGGTCGGTTTGCCAAGGCCAGGACGTCGCCGGTCTTCGGGTTGATGACGATTGCCGAAATGCTCTTGGGCTGGAGCGTGGCATAGGCCTCGTCGAGCGCCTGCTCGGTGAAGCTCTGGATGTTGAGGTCGATCGTGGTCCGAACGTTGAGTCCGTCGATCGGCGCGACGTCGCGGGCTCGGAGCGGGACCAGCTCGTCGTTGCCGACCTTGTGGGTGACCAGGACCCCGTGGGAGCCTTGGAGCTCGGCATCAAACCGCTGCTCCAGTCCCTGCGCGCCGAGCAACCGCCACGGCACTTGGGACTGACTGCGTTGGGCGGCGACGCTGTTGGTGGCGTAGCCCAGGACATGCGCCGCCAAGTGGGCGTTGGGATACACCCGAACTTCGACCACTTCCGGATAGAGCCCATTGACCCGGCATTCGAGCGAGTTGGTCTTCAGGTAGGTCAGCCGCGGGTTGATCTCCCGCATGGTCGCGGACCGGACCTTCTTCGCGGCGAGGAATGCCTTCAGGTTCCACCAACCGGCTTCCTTGACGGATCGCTGGTAGGCGAGGTTCGCGTTGGTGCGGGCCAAGAGCAGCACCCGTTCCTCGGCGAAGTGGTTCGTCCGCAGCATCTCCGCCAGATCGACCCAGCGGGAGTAGGGCAGATTGGTGGTGATACCATTGTTGCGACGCACCTTCTGCACGGTCATCCAGTTGGTGGTCACCACGCCGGCGTTGGTCACCAAGCGACCTTCCCGACTTGCATAGTAGGCCGGGCGCATCCGTTCGTTGATGACCGCCGGCGGCAATCCGATGAACGGCGAAATCAGCTCGGCCATTTCCCCGCCGAAAATGCCCAGCTTGAGGGGATCCGCCCGGACGGTAACCATCAGGTCCGAAAGCACCATGGGCTGACGATTGACGTCCAGGATCGCCCCCCGTTTGGCAGGCCGGGGATAAGTCCGCTCGGTGCTCTCCATCGCAAACTGCGGCTCGACCGGTGCGATGGCCTGGATGAAAACCAACCGCCCCGCGATGACCGCAAACGCCACACAGAATCCCCAGGAAAGGATCCACATGCGACGGCGGCTGAGGGAAGCATCCATTAGCTAACGCGGAATGGCGGTGGCGAATTGTCCCGACGGCAACGACGTCACCGGCGCCTTGGGCTGGCCCACGACCGGCCCGGCTAGCATCGGTGCCGGCAGCTGGACAAATAGGCGCTGGCTCGCGGCGATCTTCACGAGCCCAAGGGGTTCCGCCCGGCGGATGAGTTCCAGGGGCGAGCTGCGTTGGGCGAGGAGGATGGCGTGGTAATTGGTTTGCCGGCGCAGTTCCGCGATCCGGGTCTCCAGTTGCCGCTTCTGCGCGCCCAGGCGCGTATGGGCCCGGCGCTGCAGGACAAAGCCCATCACCATCGTGGCGATGATGCCGACCGACAGGGCGAAGAGCGCGTAGTTGCGCAACTGCTGCGCCCGGACGTCTCGTTTTTGGTTACGGGCCATTCAGATCCTTTCGAGCACCCGCAAGTGGGCACTGCGGGAACGGGGGTTGGCGGCGAGTTCAGCCTCGCCCGGCGAAAGGGGTTTGCGGGTTACCAGCCGGCCGGGCGGTGTGCGTGGAATCCGCAGGTGCGGGAAATCGGCTTCACCGGGCGGCAAGGTGTAGTCGCGGGAGAGTTCCCGCATGAAGTCCTTCACGATGCGGTCCTCAAGCGAATGGAACGTGATCACCGCAAGGCGTCCCTGCGGTTCCAGCATTCCGAAAGCACCCGCCAAACCGCGCCGCAGGACTTCCATCTCGTCATTCACGACAATCCGGAGCGCCTGGAAGATCCGCGCCAACCGCCCGGGCAATTGGTCCGTGCGGGGGCAGGTCCGCTGGACAAGGCCCGCCAACTGCCGCGTTGTTTCAAACTTCACCATTTTGCGCTCCGCCTCGATCGCCCGCGCGATCCGCCGTGATTCCCGCTCTTCGCCGTATTCCCAAAAAATCTTCGCCAACTCCTCAACTGACCATTGGTTCACGATGTCCGCCGCGGTCAGCGCCGCCCTCTGGTCCATCCGCGAATCCAGCGGACCATCCTGCTGAAATGAAAACCCGCGGGCCCCGTGGTCGATCTGAAAGCTCGAGACGCCGCAGTCGATCAGCGCCCCGGCACAGCTCCCGGCCGGAACCCAGCCCGCCGCGTCCGCAAAATTCATCCGGCGCAGCTCGAAGCGTCCGGCGAACGGCGCGAGCCGTTCAGTGGCCACCGCGATCGCGTCGCCATCCTGGTCGCACGCATACAGGAAGCCCGTCGGTGAGCTTTCCCGCAGTATCGCCCCGCTGTGCCCAGCGCCACCACACGTGCCGTCGAAGAACGACTTCCCGGCCCGGGGCCGGAGATTCGCCAGCACTTCCGCCAGCAACACTGGTTGGTGAATGAAGGGGACCACTGCGCATGACCTCAGTCGGCTTTCACCACCAGCGAGTCGGTGCGGCGGTTCCGCAGCCGGTTCCAGGCATGGTCCTGGTCATCCCGCGGCGCGTCCTGCCGCGGAGTTTCCCAGAGCACCCGCGCCTTCGCCCGGGCCGGAGCCGGGTTATCGTCGTCCCGAAAGTCGTTGCGAACCGGTTTCACCTTCTGGAGCAACAGTTCGCCTTGCACCAGGCGAACGCTCTCGTGGCGACGGGAGTTTCCGAACAGCCAGCCAAACCAGCTCTGGCGGCGTCGGCTGCTGACCGGAGGCTTCGGCAACGCCGCCATCGGCGTCGGCGCGTGAAGTTCCGGCTGCATAGGCAACACCGAATCCCCGCCGGACGTCGCAAACGGATCGGAATTGGGCCGAAGCAGGCCGCGGCCGCGGTTCAGGAGGGAAGTCAGGTTCATGGGCGTCGTGGTGGCTTAGATGCGGCTGAAGGCGTTGGTGGAGAGGGCGGAATCCGTCTTGCGGCAGTCGTCGAGGGTTTCCTTGTTCCAGATCTCAAACTGGGTTCCCAACCCCATGAAGTAGGCTTCCTTGCCCAGTCCGACCTCCGAGACCATCTCGGTCGGCAGACAGAGCCGGCCGGCCCCATCCAGCTTCAGCTTCACGGCATCCTCGAACAGCGCCCGGCGGAGGGCGTCGGCTTCAGGGTCGCCGAGGCGCATGGCATCAACCTTCCGGACCAAATCCCGATAAACCCGCTGGGTAAACCCCTTGATGCAAGCCTTCTTGCGTCCGGAGGGCTGGTGCGGCCAAATGCAGAGCATGAAGACGAAATTTGGATCATTCGGCCGCCAGTCGGCCGGCATCTGGACCCGTGCCTGGGAGTCCAGCTTGTGCGTGAAACGCCAGGTAAATTCCGGCTCGTCCACGGTCGGACCGGGGACGGCGCTGACTGCGCTGGCGGGAATTTCTGACATGGGACCACCGATTAATCCAAAATGCTCCTGACTGGCCCTGTTTAACACTAGTCACCCCTTTTCCGTCAACGCTAAGTTGTTCACCGAACAACTTTTGGCTGCATTGGTGGCCGTCTTGGATCATTTGAGCCGCGGTCCACCTCGTTTAATGACGTTCCCTGATCACTCCCGACCGGAATTCGCCCCTAGATGCCCCTGAGTCGGGTTAACCCGGCGCCGAATCCACTAAACGCCCCTCGGAACCATCTGGCTCCTGTCCTTTCCCATCTGTGCAGACCGCTGACTTCGACTTTCACCTGCCGCCCGAGCTCATCGCCCAACAGCCTGCCCCGGAACGGGATGCATCCAGGTTGCTGGTTGTCGATCGCGCCTCCTCCCGTTTTCAGCACCGCATGTTCCGGGACCTACCCGGCCTCCTGCGGGCCGGTGATATGTTGGTGATGAACAATTCCCGCGTGATCCCGGCCCGCCTGCGGGGTTCGAAGGCGGACACCGGCGGGGAGGTGGAGATTCTCCTCCTCGAAGAGTGCGGCCCGCTGGAGTGGTGGGTGTTGCTCAAGCCCGGGAAACGGGTCCGCCCCGGGTCATGGATCAATTTCAGGCACCCCAACGGCGCGAATAGCGCGGTCCGGGCGGAAGTGCGGGCCAAAAACGAGGAAGGCCACTGCCAGCTGCGGTTCAGCGGCACGGAAGACGTGTTGGCCTCCGCCCGTGAGCTTGGCGAAATGCCCCTGCCCCCCTACATCGGTCGGACCGAGCCGGCCGTGGGGGTGGAAGACCGCACTCGTTACCAAACTGTCTACGCCGCACACGACGGTTCGGTGGCCGCACCGACTGCCGGACTGCACTTTACTCCAGGTCTGTTGGAACAACTGGGAAGTCGAGGCATTGAGACCCGGTTTGTGACCCTCCATGTCGGGGCGGGCACCTTCGCTCCTATAAAAGCGGGTCGGATAGAGGATCACCGCATGCACGAGGAGCGCTACGAGATCCCGACCGGAACCGCGCAGGCGATCATCCAAGCCAAAGCGGAAGGCCGCCGGGTCATCGCCGTCGGGACCACGACGACCCGAGTCCTCGAACACGTCGCACGCACGCACGGTCAGGTCGTTTCCGGTGCCGGTCGCACCCGGATTTTCCTGCACCCACCTGCCCCGTTCCTCGTGATCGACGCCTTGATCACCAATTTTCACCTGCCCCAAAGCACGCTGCTCATGCTGATCAGCGCCTTCGCGGCGCCGGGCGAACATCCGCGCGGACGGGACTTGGCGTTGCAGGCCTACGCCGAGGCCGTGCGGGAACGTTACCGTTTCTTCAGCTACGGCGACGCCATGTTGCTCGAATGAGCGCGGGCTGTGGCCCGGCCGAGCCTCAGGTCCGACACTTTTCCCGATTGGCGCGCGGCTGAATTCGGTTTTCGCTCCGCCCGTGGCCTCTCCCTCACCTGTTTCCAGATCGCGGCCAAATCCTTCCGGCATCCCGCGACCATTCGTCCTGATCAACATGGCGATGACCGCGGATGGGAAAATCGCCACCGCGAACCGGGCAGTCACCAGCTTCGGCAGCGCCCGGGACCTCGAACACCTTTACGAATTGCGCTCAACCGCCGACGCCATCCTGTGCGGCGCCCGCACGGTGGAGCAATCCCACGCCACGTTGGGCAACGGCCCTGACAAGTTCACCCGCCGCCGCGTCCGCGCAGGTCTCGCCCGGCATCCACTCCGCGTCGTGGTCAGCGGCTCGGGCAGCCTGTCGCCGAAGGCGGAGTTGTGGGCCGCCGATTTTTCGCCGGTCATCGTGCTGTCCACCGAGAAGGCCAGCGAAGCGCGGCTGAAACGCCTCCGCCGCCTGGCCAGCGAAGTTTGGGTTTCGCGAGGTCGCGAGGTCGATTTTGCAGCCGCTCTGAACGCCTTGCATGACGATCATGGGGTTCGGCGCCTGCTCTCCGAAGGCGGCTCGCTGGTGAACGACGCCCTTTTCCGCGCCGGTTTGGTGGATGAGCTTCACCTGACGGTCTGCCCCGTGATCTTCGGCGGCCGCACGTCTCCCACCATAGCGGACGGGATTGGATTCCCGCGGCTCGCTGACGCGGCCCAATTGGAGCTGAAGTCGTTGAAGCGAGTCGGGAACGAACTTTTCCTCGTCTATCGCTCGGCCCGTTCGGTCGCGTGATTAGCGGCGGTAGGCCTCGGCCAGCAGCGTGATCGGGTGCACCACGCGCAATTCGACGCCGCGCTGTTTGCAGCCATTGATCAGTTGGAGCAGGCAACCGGGATTGCCCGTCGCCACCGTGGTGGCCCGGCTCGCGATGACGTGATTCATCTTCCGTTCGAGCAACTGACCCGCCATCTCCGGCTGCGTCAGATTGTAAATGCCCGCACTCCCGCAGCACCAATTGGATTCCGCCAATTCGACCAGCTTGAGATTTGGAATCGCCTTCAGCAATTGCCGGGGCTGGGCGGTAATCTTCTGCCCGTGGCACAGATGGCAGCTCTCGTGGTAGGTGACGACCTGCTCCGGCTGGCTTTTCGGCGCCGGAACAATTCCGATTTCACCCAGCCATTCGTGAATGTCCTTCACTTTGCGATCCCACTCGTGGGCACGGGCCAAGTAGGCCAGATCATCGGCGAGCAGCTTCGCGTAGTGCTTAAGGTGCGAACCGCATCCGCCGGCATTAGTGATGATCGCGTCAAACTGGTCCGGCGGAAACTGGTCAATGTTCCGCCGCGCCAACTGCTGGGCGAGCGTCCATTCACCGTTGTGTGCGTGCAACGAACCGCAGCAATTCTGGGCCGGCGGGGTAACCACTTCGCACCCGTTGCGCACCAACACTTCGACCGTGTCGCGGTTCACGCTCGCAAAGGTCAGGTCCTGCGCGCAGCCCGTCAGCATCGCCACCCGGAAACGGCGCTCGGCATACGCCGCGGTCAACGGTGCAATCAGGTCCGCCGAAAACTCGGCTTCCACCTCGGGGGTCATCGCCTCCAGTTCACGCAACCGCTTGGGCAGGAGGTTCAGCACGCCGCTGCGTCGAACGAAACCCTGCAAGCCCGTGTCCTGCCAGAGCCGCATCGCCCGCCCGAGCAACTGGAGCCGGCTCAGATCCATGAACAGCCAGCCGACCGTGAATGAGCGGATCGCGGACCGTTTCGGCGATTTCAGCACGCCCGATGCCTCGGCCTCGGCCCGAGCGTGCTCGAACAACTCGGCATAGTTCACGCCGGCCGGACAGGCGGTCATGCAGGCGAGGCAACCGAGGCAGAAATACATCTCGTCCGCGAACTCCTTGGTCGGCCCCAGCCGCTCGTCCGCGATGGCGCGCATCAACGAGATGCGTCCGCGCGGGGAATTCCGCTCCAGCTTCGTCGCGTCGTAGGTTGGACACGTCGGCAGGCAGAGCCCGCAGTGCATGCACTGCTGGACCACGGAATAATCGAGGTCCTTGAGATGCGACGAACGGGCGGACTGGCTAGGCAACGCGGTCATGGATGAACGGCGGCCGCAGGTTCGCGGACGAACGCCCGGCGGGGAAACCAAATTCCGTTCTCGGCACCGAATCGATCACTGCCGCTCCCGGCGTCAGCCCTTCGCGCCAAGGCCGATTTCCTCCCGGAGGAAGCGAAGGCTGCGGGCCAGTTCGCCTTCCTGCCGCTCGCGGTCGGAGATGGCTTCTTTCGGGACCGGTTTGCCGCGCTTGGCCAAGGCGAGGAACTTCGCCAGTTCCACCGCCGGCTTCTTGGGAAAGGCGTCAAGGAACGTGCCGTCGAGATATGGGAATTCGACGGCGAATCCGCCAATGGTCTCGACGTTGACGGCCACGCCTGGACAGATCTGGGCAAAACGCGCGAAGTAGGCTTTCCAATCCACGCAGCCACCCTCGCCAAAGGCCGTCCACTGGACCGAGGCTCCCTTTGGCGTTTCCCAAATGGCGGAATCGCGCAGGCTAGTCGTCAGCGCGTAGGGCCCAAGCTTCTCCAAGGAATCCAGCGGGTCTTCCAGCGTCCAAACGGCGTTGCCATTATCCATGTTCGCCCCGACCCAATCCTTGCCCGCCGCCTCGATGAGCGAGATCAACTCCGTGGCCGTCATGTCGCCGGCATGGTTTTCAATGGCCACCTTGACCCCGGAATCGAGCGCCAGACTGCGCTGCGACTTGAGCACCTTCACCGTGTCCTCGATGCGCGCCTCAATTCCACCCGGCGTGCGGCGATCTTCGCGGGCTCCTAAAACGACGCGGAACGCGAAAGAACCGAGCGCCTTGGAAAGCTGGATACCCAAAGCCAAATGTTCCTCGGCCGTGCCCCAGTCTTTTTTGAACGTCTTGGACGTCGGGCAAATGCTCCAGGAACCCAGGAGCAATTCGATGCCCTTGTCGGCGGCGTAGGCGCGCAATTCGGCCGCGTCCTTGACCTCCTTTGAGCCCAAAGCCGGCAAGTCGGTGATGAAGAGCGTGTCCAGGTTCAGCTTGGCCGCGTAATCCACCAGGTCGCGTCCCTTCAGCCCGAGGACCCGCACCGCGAAATTATCCATGCCGAGCTTGATGCGTTTGCCGTTGCGATCGAGCAGCGGCGCGGCGGCGGCCCGAACGGGCAGTGTGGTGGCCGCCAGTCCGGCGGCGGCGAGCGAAGCGGTGGCGAGGAAGTCGCGGCGGTTCATAGGAAAATGGTGGAGCGGTTGTCGCACGCAGGACGCCGGGGACGCAAGCGGCACGGCTCAGCCAGCCGGAACCACTTCAACCCGGGCGCGCAAACGGCCGCCGGAAAGCCTGCTCGAAATCGTAGCCTCCCTGGAAATCTTCCCGGCGATCTTCGTCGGTTTTCGAGAGAATCTGGGCGTCGATCATGTTGAACACGATTTCACCCACGTCCTCGCAACGCCGGATACCCCACTCTTCCAGCACGCAATAGGTCATCGGCCCGAACTGGTTCAGCGCCAGCCGCCGCACGCCGTCGAGCAATTCCTGCCCGGAAACATGCTGACCCTTACGCGGTTGGACCGCGGCGACCGCCTCGTTCTGAAGGGTGTCGCGCGTGAAATCCAGCGCGTCCCGCACGAAATGGTAGGCCCCGCGGGCATAGCGCGCATCGCGCGCCAGCAACGGGTCCAAGGCCGAATCAAAGTCAACGGCGGACATGGCTAACGGGTTCCTCCTTCCGCCGCCCCGGGCAGTGGTGCAAGCGGCCGGGGCGGCTGCATCCGCAGCCACATCTTCCCCGCCAAGCCAGAAATCAACAGGACAAGGAAGACCAACAGCACCCAGATTTCCTGTTTCGTCATGCGCATCACCGGCGGGAAGCCTAGCAAGCCAAGGGCGATTCGTGAACCCATCTCTGCTTCCGGTTCAGGCGACCACCAAGTTCACCATCTTCTTGGGCACGACAATGACCTTCTTGATCGCCTTGCCCTCGAGGAACGGTTGCACTTTGGGAGCCGCCTTGGCCGCCGCTTCCAGCGCGGCGTTGTCGGCGTCCGCCGCCACCCGGATCACGTCGCGCATCTTGCCGTTCACTGAGACTGGCAGTTCGACTTCGCTCTCCACCAGCAGCGCAGGGTCAAATGCTGGCCACGGCTCATAACTCAGGCTCGGCGTGACCTGTTCCAAGTGGAGATGCAGTTTGTGCCACAATTCCTCGCAAATGTGCGGCGCGAACGGCGCCAGCAATTGCAGGAACGTCCGGAGGACGCCGGCAGGCTTCACGTCCCAAGTCATGGCCTCGTTCGTGAACACCATCATCGCGGAGATGGCGGTATTGAAACGCATGCCTTCGAGGTCCTCGGTGACTTTTTTGATGCAGGCGTGCAAGGTTTTGGCCTGTGCCGGCTTAGCCGCCAGGTCGCGGATGGTGGCGGCCAGCCTCACCTGCGCGAGGAACTCTTCGCCCCGCTCGGGTTGGGCAGTGAGGTTCTGCTCGAACTCTTCGTAGGACTGTTCGTCCACAAACATGCGCCAAACCCGGCCAAGGAAGCGGTAAACGCCTTCGACGCCCCGGGTATTCCACGGTTTCGTCTCCTGCAATGGCCCCATGAACATCTCGTAGAGCCGAAAGGCGTCCGCGCCGTATTCCGCGAGGACGTCATCGGGATTGACGACGTTGCCGCGGGACTTGGACATCTTCTGGCCGTCTTCGCCGAGGATCAGGCCCTGGTTGACCAGCTTGAAGAACGGCTCGGCGGTGGAGACGTGGCCGAGATCGAAGAGGACCTTGTGCCAGAACCGGGCGTAAAGCAGGTGCAGCACGGCGTGCTCGGTGCCGCCGACATACAAGTCCACTCCGGGAGTGGACTTGGCAGATGGGGAACCGGAGATCGGAGATGGGGCGGAACCCATCCAGTAGCTTTCCACGTCGCGGTTCACGAAGGCGGTGCCGTTCTTGGCGTCCAGGTAGCGGAGGTAATACCAGCACGAGCCGGCCCACTGGGGCATGGTATTGGTCTCGCGGATGGAACCGTCGGGCAGATGGAGCCAGTCCTTGGCGCGGGCCAACGGGGGCTCGCCGCTCGCCGTGGGCTTGTAGTCTTCGAGCGTGGGCGGAAGCAGCGGCAGCGCGCTTTCGGGCAACGCTTCGTGGTAGAGGTTCCCGGCATCGTCCTTCTTCCAGATGATGGGGAAGGGTTCGCCCCAATAGCGCTGACGGCTGAAGAGCCAGTCGCGCAGCTTGAAGTTGACCGTCTTCAGGCCGAGGCCCTTGGCCTCCAGCCAGGCGGTGATCTTCTTCTTGGCTTCGGCGGTGGGGAGGCCGTTGATGCCCGGATCATCTGGGTAACGGTCAAGATACTCCTTCTGAGCGTTCAACGCGTTCGCTTTCAGCTGAGGATTGTTTAAGGACAGCGACCATTCGGGCATTCTAGGCGGAGAACTGATCGCAACGCCCTCATCACATTGGGCTTTCTCCCAAGTCTCCGTTGACGTGTCGATTCCTCCCATGCCTGGCTGCGGAGGTGGTGCCACAACCATCACGATCGGAAGATTGAACTTTCTCGCGAACTCGAAGTCCCGCTCGTCATGTGCCGGCACGGCCATGATCGCGCCGGTGCCGTAGGTCGCGAGGACGTAGTCGGCGATCCAGATGGGGATCTTCTCGCCGTTGACCGGGTTGATGGCGTAGGCGCCGGTCCAGACGCCGGTCTTGTCCTTGGCCAGCTCCGTGCGCTCCATGTCGGACTTGGTGGCGGCGAATTCCTGATACTGCTGCACCGCTGCTGCCTGTTCGGGCGTGGTGATCTGGCTGAGCAGCTTGTGCTCAGGCGACAGAACCATGTAGGTCGCGCCGAAGAGCGTGTCGGGCCGGGTGGTGAATACGCGGATTTTGGGAGCAGATGCCTGATGCCCGATGCCGGATGCCGGAGCGGCGCTTCCGGCATCCGGGATCTGGGATCCGGCATCGGCCACCACAAAGTCCACCTCGGCGCCTTCCGACTTCCCGATCCAGTTCCGCTGCATTTCCTTCAGCGAGTCGGACCAGTCGATGGTGTCCAGATCAGCCAGCAGCTTCTCGGCGAAGGCGGTGATGCGGAGCATCCATTGGCGCATCGGCTTGCGGATGACGGGGAACCCGCCCACCTCGCTCTTGCCGTCGATGACTTCCTCGTTGGCCAGCACGGTGCCCAACTCGGGGCACCAGTTGACCGGCGCTTCGCTGACGTAGGCTAGGCGCTTGGAGTCGCGATAGGCGCGACGGCGGTCTTCCAATGTGCTGCCATCCGTCCCGGTGGCAGTTCCATTTTGAATGGAGCTTCCGGCGGGACGCGCGGAAGCACTTTGCTCCAGCTCCGGCGGATACTTCAGCGTGCTGATCGGCTCGGCCTTGTTCGTGGCCGGGTTGAACCAGGAATTGTAGATCTGGAGGAAGATCCATTGGGTCCACTTGAAATACTCGGGATCGGTCGTGGCGACTTCGCGGGTCCAATCGTAGCTGAAGCCGAGCGATTTAATCTGGCGGGTGAAGTTCGCGATGTTCGCCTCCGTCGTGACGCGCGGATGCTGGCCGGTCTTCACCGCGTATTGCTCGGCGGGCAGACCGAAGGAGTCCCAGCCCATCGGGTGCAGGACGTTTTTGCCCTGAGACCGGCGGAAGCGCGCGAGGATGTCGGTGGCGGTGTAGCCCTCGGGATGGCCGACGTGCAGGCCGGCGCCGGAGGGATACGGGAACATGTCGAGGATGTAGAACTTCCCCGGAGCCTGGCCGCTGGCGATCTTGGCCGGGCCAAGCGCGTCGGCTCCGTGGCGGACGGTGAACGGATGCGCCGCGGGCAGGACGTCGCCCGGATTCCAGGCGCGGAATGCCTGCTGGGTCTCCCACTGGCGCTGCCAGCGGGCTTCAAACTGCGGGAAAGGAAACTGATTTCGGCCGGCCATAACAAAGGCGTAAGGTGTAGCAGGCGAGGGGAAATTGGGAAAGCGCTAGTCGATTGGCGCACCGCGACAAGGCACCCCGAACCGTTGCACGACCCGGAAATCACCCATCGGCAGCACGGCAACTGAGTTGTTGGCGCCCGCTGGCCGCGTCACAATGGCAACATGTTTGCCTCAAGCCAGTGACGGTAGCGCCTCGTTCGCTGGTCCAATTCACCCACGGGACCATTCGTCCCCGCCGCCGGCAAACCCACCCGTTCGGGCCACATTCCTTCGTCCCGCGTCGGTATCCAAATATAGTTATTCTCCGCTTGACCCAAGCCGCGGCCCTAAGTAGAACTCACCGCACGACGACAAGGAGTCGGGATTAAATACAATGAAGACTACACAACATCTGCTTTTGGCGCTGGGGGGAATCACCGCCAGCTTTTCGATGTCCGCTGCGCTGCTGGACAGTTTTGATACGTTCGTTGCGCCAGGCAGCGGCACTCGGGGCTTCGATTTGTTGCTGGCCGCCCCAGGCACTGTTCAGGACAACGCCGGGAGTGGCGAAAATGTTGCGACTGCTCCGTCGGACACGAGCTTCGCGAGCTTGACTCGTCGTGTTACGCTCAATCACACCAGCGGTAGCGGGAACGCAAAGTTCAACAACAATGCGAACCCCGGAATCGCTAGTTGGTCAAACGACTCGGGGGTTAATTCTACGGCGGTGCTCCGCTATAACTTCACCGCTGGCCAGAATTTCATTGGCTCTGGCTTGGTCAATATCGACTTTGACATGATTAACCCGGAGGTTGGAGCCAATCTCACTGTTGATATTTTCACGGGTTCGTCGCCGAATTATTTGGGAGCATATCTGACTGGCTCCTTCGCGAATGCATTTCTCACGACTAACCCCTCGTTTAGCGTTCCAAGTTTCACTGGGGTTAACGGCGGAACCTACGCGTCAATCTGGAGCTCGGCTCGGACGATCGTTTTCACGCTCTCTTCCGGTCTCACTGACCGTGATTTGTCGATTGATGAAATCAACCTGACTCAGAACAACGTTCCTGAAGCTCAGACCATGATTCCCGCGGTCGGTCTGGCTGGCTTGGTCGGCTTGGTTGCTTGGAAACGGCGCAAGAGCAACTGATTTGCTCACATCTAGGGGCCCGCAGAGTAATTACTCTGCGGGCCTTTTGCTTTCCGAGGATAGCATCGACGGAGACGGATGCTCACCTTCACGGAGGCGGCCGCCCTACGAAAGCAAAGGGTGGCGGGGTCGCGATTCCACGTGTATCGCTGGTCTGTCACCGATTGGGCACCTGCGTGCAATCAATTTGCTGCACCGGTTCAATTCACACCCTTTGCCGACCCAACGATCACTTCCCGCGAAAACACTTCGAATTTACCGTCTGCCTGGTCACCGCCCCGATGCAGACAACCGGAGCCCAAGGACTCAAATTCACCGCAAGAGCTGCGTTGAATCAAGGGGTAGGGTCTCGGAATCCATCCATGTCAGGAAATCAATCGTCTTGAATTCACGGTCAATTGCTGGCGGCCCTGCAATCTTGGCACCCAGCGATAGGTAAGCCCTCAGCAACTTGGGAATCTTAGGCGCCACCGGCGCCACCGGCGCCAAAGGGCACCGGAACGAAGGCAAAGGATCGGTCCGGAACGGCAGGTCAGCCAAGTGCTCCTTGGCAAGTTCCTGATACGCCGAAGCACCGACACGCGGATCCTGCGTAGTCAACGAACTGCAACCGACCAAATACCGGGCGCCATGGCCTCGCGCATACTCGATGATTCCGCGCCAGAGCAGGCCCAAGACCGCCAAGCCACGGTGTTCGCTATGAACGCAGGCCCTTCCCAACTCCACAACTTGGCTGGTGTGGACGCGGATTGGCGAAAAATCGAACTCCTGCTCGGAATAGAATCCCAAATTACGGGCGGCGGACGTCCCCGTCTGCAGCCGGTAGGTGCCGACGATTTCACCGGTTCGCTTATCCTCGACGAGCAAGTGATCGCATACCGCGTCGAACGGGTCTTCATCCCGCAAGGTCGCGTAGCTCTTTTCCAATCCCTCGTTCAGTTCCAAATTGAAGACGAGGAAACGCAATGTCTGGGCTGCTCGGACATCCGCTTCGGTTGCGGCGCGCCGCAGTTGGTAGGGCACGTTTTGGACGGCCCTCGCCAACATCCGGGAGGCCGCCTGAACCTGGATTGACCGTTGGAGGCTGTCCGGTGAGTCGGAAGTCAGCGCGTTCATGGCCGCAAGCCTAGGCTTAAATTCATCGCGGATGCACGTTAATCATGGGTGTCACACCCGCTGCAGCGGCGTTAACTCGTTACGAAGAAGCAACATCTTGGACGGATCCCGCCGCCGCCGAATGCTCTTGGACGAACCGAAGCTTGTCGGCATCGACCGTCACTTGGACAGGCTCGCCTTCGATCAGCGTCCCACGGAGAATTTCCTCCGCCAAGGGATCTTCCAGATATCGCTCCACGGCGCGACGCATGGGGCGGGCGCCATACTGGGGATCGAAGCCTTTCTCGATAAGGAAGTCCTTGGACTTTTCGTCCAAAACGATGCGCACATTCTTCCGCGCAATCCGTTCCAGCACCTTCTTGATCTCGAGCTCAAGAATGGTGACCAGCTCCGGCTTGCCCAGCGTGCGGAAGACGATGATGTCGTCCAAGCGGTTCAGGAACTCAGGCCGGAAGAACTTCTTCGCCTCGTCGAGCGTTTTCCCGCGCATGCTCTCGTAGTCGGCAGCGTCGCTGGCCTTGGCGAAACCCATGACGTTGCTCTTGCGCAACACATCCGAGCCGACATTCGAGGTGAGCAGGATGATCGTATTCCGGAAATCAACCACCCGGCCGAGGGAATCGGTCAGCTTACCCTCCTCTAGAATTTGGAGGAGCATGTTCATGACGTCCGGATGGGCCTTCTCGATCTCGTCGAACAGCACCACGGAGTAGGGTTGGCGGCGCACCTTCTCAGTCAACTGGCCGCCCTCCTCGTAGCCGACATAGCCCGGCGGCGAGCCGATGAGCCTGCTCACCGTGAACTTTTCCATATACTCGCTCATGTCGAGTTGGATCAGGTTTTGGACCGAACCGAACATCTGCTCTGCCAACGTGCGCGCCAGCAAGGTCTTGCCAACGCCAGTCGGCCCAAGCAGCGCAAAGCAACCAATGGGCCGCTTCGGGTCCTTCAGATCGGCCCGGGCCCGGCGAAGCGACTTGGCGAGCGCCACCACCGCGTCCTTTTGGCCGACAACGACCTTGCCGAGCTCGATTTCCACCGTCAGCAGCTTCTGGGTTTCGCTCTGGCCCATGCGCTGCAGCGGAATGCCCGTCCATTTGGCCACCACCTGAAGGATGTCGTCCTCCCCGATCTGGACTCGGCGCTCGTCCTTGTTCGTCTTCCATTCCGCCAAAACCTTGTCCAAGCGCTCCTTCGCGGCCTTTTCCTGATCCCGCAGCTGGGCGGCCCCCTCGAAATCCTGATCCTTGATCGCCTGCTCCTTTTTCTGCTTCAGGGCCTCAATTTCCGCCTCCTGCTCCTTCACGTTGGGCGGGCGTTGCATGGCCCCAATCCGCGCCTTGGATCCGGCCTCGTCCATGACATCGATCGCCTTGTCCGGCAGGAACCGTGCGGTAATGTAACGATCGCTTAACTTGACGCAGGCGGAGATCGCATCGTCCGAAAACTGGGCCTTGTGGTGGTCCTCATACTTGGGTTTCAGCCCGTGGAGAATCGTGATCGCGTCATCGACGGAGGGGGGCTCCACCTTCACGGTCTGGAAGCGGCGCTCCAAGGCGGAATCCTTTTCGATGTATTTGCGATACTCGTTGAGCGTCGTCGCGCCCACGATCTGCATCTCGCCGCGGCTGAGTGCCGGCTTGAAGATGTTGGACGCGTCCATGGTGCCCTCCGCCGATCCGGCGCCCACGATGGTGTGCAGCTCGTCGATGAATAGGATGACGTTCTTCGCCTTCCGGATCTCGTCCATGACCGCCTTGATGCGCTCCTCGAATTGCCCGCGATACTTGGTCCCGGCGACCATCAGGGCCAGATCGAGCGTGATGACCCGCTTGGTGGCCAGGAGTTCGGGAACGTTCCCTTTCGCGATTTCCTGGGCCAAACCTTCCACGATTGCCGTCTTGCCCACCCCGGCCTCGCCCAGCAACACCGGGTTGTTCTTCGTCCGCCGGCACAGAATCTGGATAACCCGCTCAATCTCCGAAGCGCGGCCAATCACGGGATCCATTTCCCCTTTTTTCGCCAATTCCGTCAGGTCGCGGCCAAATGCCTTGAGTGCGGGAGTCTTCTGCTCCTTCTTCCCGCCCTCGGCTTTGCCACCGGCCTTCACGGGATCGTTTTTCTCCTCAGACTGTTCCTCTGCGGGGGTGCCCTCGTTCTGCTGAAAACCGGGATCCAGTTCCTTGAGAATTTCCTGCCGGCACTGCTCAATGTCGACGTCGAGATTCTTCAGCACCTTGGCAGCGACCCCATCCCCTTCCCGCAACAGCCCCAGCAGGATGTGCTCCGTGCCGACATAGGTGTGGTTGAGGGCCTTGGCCTCCTTGGCGGCGAGCGAAAGAACCTTCTTCACGCGCGGCGTGTAGGGGATATTGCCGCTGACCTTGCTCTCGGCTCCGCCCCGAACCTCCTTTTCCACTTCCTGGCGAACCATCTCGAGATCCAGCCCCATGCGTTGGAGAACATTCACCGCGACCCCCTGCCCCAGCTTGATGAGTCCCAGCAACAAGTGCTCGGTGCCCACGAAATTGTGGCCGAAGCGGTCCGCCTCCTTCCGGGCCAGCGCCAACACTTGCTGCGCCCGGGGGGTGAAATTGTTCATGTTCTCTTCGCTCATAGTCTCACGAGTTGTCCGACCGCAGGCAAAATGCCAGCAACCGGCCCGACTCAGTGTCGGCAGGTTGCCCCAAGGCGTCAAAAGTTCTTCCGCCAATGGCTGAACGCCATCGGATCCAATCGGGAGTCGTATCGGACGACTAATTCGCGAAGTTGAGCCCCAATTCCCGTGTCGGTCCGCGCCTCATTGAACCGCCACCACAGCTACCTTTCGGGAAAGTGCCAGCGCCTCCAGCTCGGGCTGGTCCAACAGCAACGTCCGACCGGCCTCGACCGCCAGGACGCCAATCCCATTCGCCGCACAGACGTCGATCGTCCGCGGGCCAACGCAGGGAATGTCGAAACGCATGTCGTGCCCCTCTTTGGCGACCTTCACGGCCACCGCTCCGCCCGATTTCCCGGCCAACTTGCCCCCCCGCTCGAAGCATCCATCGGTTCCCTCAAACGCCTCAACCGCCAATGTGGCCCCGTCCTTGATGACCACGCTTTGCCCGATTTCCAGCCGTGAGACTTCCTTGGCGATCCGCAAGCCGTAGGCCGAATCGTCCCGCTGCTGATCGGTCAGCTTGGGCCCGACGTGAAAACCCGCGGCTGGCATCCACGGTTGCAACCACCGGAGCGGCTCAATCAGTTCCACCCCGTCCTTTTGCAACTCGTCGCCAATGGCCCCGAAGATCGTATGGGCGTTCTTCGCCTTGAGCCGAAAGAGCAATCCCATCGCCCGCAAATCCGGGCGGACGTCGAACAGGTTCTTCGGGGCAATCTGCCCCAACATCACGCATTGCCGGACCCCGCGGTCGGTGAATGCCCGGATCATCGCGCTGAGCTGCCCCACCCGCAGCCAGACCACCTCGTCCACCAAAGCGGCCAGATCCGGACTGGTTTCCCCTTCGAAACCAACTGCGACCACCCGACGGCCGGCGCGCTTGGCCTCGCGGGCAAACAGCAGCGGCAGCGACTTTGAACCGGCAATGAGCCCCAAGGGTGCGTCGGACATCGGCGATCATCTTGCCCGACCCAACTCCGCGAGGAAAGCGCCGGCAAGCTCGGGACGTCCCGGAACGAAGCCGAGGTAGCTAGGCATTTTTCCCCGCCCGGCATGACGGTTTGAATCGTTCCCATCCGATCCATGAGCGGTTTTCGGGTTCTGCGCGGGGCTTTTTCCTTGCTGCATCTGCCACCGAAGTCGGCCAAATAGGGCCTGTGCTGAACGGCTACCGCGCGGAGAACTTTTTCGACGAGATGGTGGATGCGCACGATCAGTTGCGGCCGCATTACCGGCGTTTCCAACAGCTCTTCGGAGACATCAAACCGGAGGATTTCGACCGCTATCGACAGTCCGTGGACCTGTCGTTTCTCCGGCAGGGCATCACGTTCAACGTCTACGGCGACGCCCAAGGCACGGAGAAAATTTTCCCGTTCGACCTGATCCCCCGGATCATCAGCGGCAAGGAGTGGGAGAAGCTGGAGGCCGGGTTGGTCCAACGAATTACCGCCCTCAACCTGTTCCTCCACGACATCTACCACGAACAGAAGATCGTGAAGGATGGCGTCGTGCCGCCTTATTACGTCCTTTCAGGCAAACACTTCCGCCGGGAATTCTCCGGCTTCAACGTTCCCAAGGACATCTACATCCACGTCTGCGGGACGGACCTCATCCGGGGCGCCGACGGCGGCTGGATGGTGTTGGAGGACAACGGCCGCTGCCCCAGCGGCGTCAGCTACGTCTTGGAAAACCGCCGGGCGATGAAGCGCACGTTCCCCGGCATGTTTGAAGACATTGGCATTCGGCCTGTGGAGCACTATTCGCAGGAACTGCTGAAGATGCTCCAGCACATTGCTCCGGCTGGCGTGGCCGACCCGACGGTCGTGCTGCTCACGCCCGGCGCGTTCAACAGCGCCTACTTCGAACATACCTACCTGGCGCGGCAGATGGGCATCGAGATCGTCGAGGGGCGCGATCTGGTGGTGCGGGACGCCCGGGTGTTCATGCGGACCACCAAGGGGTTGCAACCGGTCCACGTCATTTACCGGCGCATCGACGACGACTTCCTCGACCCCACGGTTTTCCGGCGCGATTCGATGCTCGGAGTGCCGGGCATCGTCCGCGCCTACCGCGCGGGCAACGTCTCGCTCGCGAATTCGATCGGCACGGGCATCGCCGACGACAAGGTCATGTATGCGTTCGTGCCGAAGATGATCAAATACTACCTCGACCAGGAGCCGATCATCCCGAACGTCCCGACCTACCTGGCCAACGAGGAGACCGACAGAAAATACATCCTCGAAAACCTTGGCGACCTCGTCGTGAAGGCCGCCAACGAATCTGGTGGCTACGGCATGCTGGTCGGCCCGAAGTCCACGAAGGAGGAAATCGAAAAGTTCCGCGGCGCAGTCGAGGCAGATCCGCGCAATTACATCGCGCAACCCATGATCTCCCTGTCTCGGCATCCGACCCACGTGGGCGACGGCAAGTTCGAAGGCCGCCACATCGACCTGCGCCCTTACGTGATTTACGGCGAGAAAATTACCATCGTCCCCGGCGGCTTGACTCGCGTGGCCCTGCGCAAGGGTTCTATCGTGGTCAATTCCTCCCAAGGCGGCGGCAGCAAAGACACTTGGGTCCTCTACGGCGACGAATGAACCCGGTGAACGAAACCCAACCCGACCAACCGCACCCATTCCCATGCTGAGCCGCGTCGCCAACTGCCTCTACTGGATGTCCCGCTACATCGAGCGCTCCGAGAACATCGCGCGCCTCGTGGACACCAACCTCCAGCTCCTGCTCGATTTCCGGAAACTGGATGAGCAGCGCCTCGCTGAACACTGGTTGCCCGTCGTGCAGGCGACCGGCGATGAAGCGGAATTCTTCAAGCTCCATCCGGTGGCCACCGCCGAGGCGGTTACTGAATTCATGGTGTTCCAGATGGAGAATTCGAACTCCATCGTTCAGTCGATCTGCCAAGCCCGGGAGAACGCCCGCATGGTCCGTGACCAGATCACGGGCGAACTCTGGGAGGAACTCAATCGCCTCTACCTATTCATCCGGTCCCAGGATGCCCGCCGGTTGTGGGACCAGAGCCCGAGTGAATTCTTCGAGAAGATCAAGGCGAGTTCCCTCCACATCGTCGGCATCACGTTCGCCACGCTGATCCACAACGAAGGCTGGCAATTCAACCAAGTCGGCAAGTTTTTGGAGCGCGCCGACAAGACGTCCCGGATTCTCGACGTCCGTTATCAGACCCTGCCGGAACGTGGGGCTCCCAAGTCCATCACCCAGACCGAGTCGCTCGAATGGTCCGCCATCCTCCGCTCGTGCAGTGCCTGGGATGCTTACAAGTCGATCTATGGTGCCGACGTTCATCCCAAGCTGGTGGCCGAATTCCTCCTCCTCAATGAGGAACTGCCCCGCTCGGTGCGCTTCTGCGTCAATGAACTGAACACCGCCCTCCGCCGCATCTCAGGCGTCCAGGAAGGGCGCTTCGTGAACGACGCCGAAAAACTTGCCGGCCGGTTGCTGGCCGAACTCCAGTTCAGCACCGTGGACGAAATTTTCGACCGCGGGCTCCACAAGTATCTCGACGATCTCCAGTTGAAACTCAACTCGATCGGCGACGCCCTGTTCGAGGCCTATTTCTTCCTCTCGTTCGCCACGTTTGACGACGAAGTCTTCGTCCAGCAGGAGGAGCAACAGCAGCAGCTTCGGCTCGGGCGCTGGCAATGTCGGCGTCTGGCGCGTGCTTTGGCGCGCTGAAACCGGTCCCTTTTCGCAGTCGGTTTGCGGTTTTCGGTCACTGCCCCTTCCATCATGGCCATCCACGTCGCCCTCTACCACAAAACCCACTACACCTACAATCAGGCAGTTGGACATGGCCCCCATGTCGTCCGCCTGCGGCCTGCGCCGCATTGCCGCACCAAGATTCTCTCCTACTCGCAGAAGATTTCGGGCGGCGAACATTTCATCAACTGGCAGCAGGATCCCTTCTCCAACTGGAACGCGCGCCTCGTCTTCCCCGACAAGATGAGGGAACTCAGCGTCGAGATCGAACTCGTCGCGGAGATGGCGGTGCACAACCCGTTCGACTTCTTCCTCGAAGAATCGGCGCAGATTTATCCGTTCGCCTACGAAGCAGGGCTCAAGAAGGAGCTGGCGGCATTCATGGAACTGCCGGCGCCGACCCCCAAGCTGCTCGCCCTCGTCGATGAGTTGCTGGCCAAATACCTCACCGCAAAGGCGCGGACGATCGACTTCCTCGTCGAAGTCAACCAACGGCTCCAGCACGACATCAAATACACGATCCGGCTAGAGCCCGGCGTGCAGACGCCGGAGGAAACCCTCACCAAGCTAAGCGGCTCGTGTCGCGACACGGGCTGGCTGTTGGTGCAGACCCTGCGTTCGATGGGCTTCGCCGCCCGCTTTGTCTCCGGTTATCTGATCCAACTCACACCGGACGTGAAGTCACTCGACGGTCCCAGCGGCACCGAGGTGGATTTCACCGATCTGCATGCTTGGTGTGAGGTGTATCTGCCCGGCGCCGGCTGGATCGGGTTTGATCCGACCAGCGGCCTCCTCGCGGGCGAGGGCCACATCCCGCTCAGTTGCACCCCGGAACCGGCCAGCGCAGCACCGGTCAGCGGCGCGGTCGACAAGTGCGAATCCACCCTGCACCACGAAATGAAGGTGACCCGGATCTACGAGTCACCGCGCGTCACCAAACCTTACACCGAGGAACAATGGGCCGAAATCGAGCGCCTCGGCCACGCCATCGACGCGGACCTGACGAGACATGACGTTCGGCTAACGATGGGCGGCGAACCGACCTTCATCTCGATCGACGATCCGGATGGTCCGGAGTGGAACTTCACCGCAACCTCCCCGAAGAAGCGTCAGTTGTCTGACGAGCTGCTCAAACGGCTCCGCGCCAAGTTCGCGCCCGGCTCGCTGGTCCATTACGGCCAGGGCAAGTGGTATCCCGGTGAATCCCTGCCCCGTTGGGCGTTCGGCTGTTACTGGCGCAAGGACGGTCAGCCTATTTGGCTCCGCGACGAACTGATCGCCGAGGAGGCCGCCAACTACCAGCATACGTCCGACCATTCGGCGAAGTTCATCCAGGCGCTCAGCACCCGGCTAGGGGCGGATCCCAAATGGGTGCTGCCCGGCTACGAAGACCCGTTCTACCACGTCTGGAAAGAGCGCCGGCTTCCGGCCAACGTCGATCCCCACAAGGCCAACCTGAAGGACGAGGAGGAACGAATCCGGCTCGCCAAGATCCTCGAACAGGGGCTCGACAGCGTCGTGGGCCACGTGCTGCCCATTCAGCGTGCTTGGCGCACCCACGAACCCGTCTGGGTTAGCGGTCCGTGGTTCCTGCGCGCGGAACGCCTCTACCTGATGCCCGGCGATTCCCCGATGGGTCTTCGCCTGCCATTGGATTCGCTGCCTTGGGTCAAGGAATCCGACTACCCCTACGTCAACGAACTCGACCCGACGGTCGAACGTCCGCCACTCCCTTCGCCGGACGAATTCCGTCAGCGTTACCTTCGCTCCGATACCCCGGCCCGCCGGCAAGCAGCGGCCTTGCGGCGACGGGGCCAGACCGAGGAAGAGGCCAAGAAGGAGGCGCTGCGCGAGGATCCCACGCGGGTGCCGAAGAGTGGCGAATCCGCCTCCTGGATTGTGCGCACCGCGCTGTGCGTCGAACCGCGCCAAGGCAAGCTTCACGTCTTCATGCCGCCCGTCGCGACGTTGGAAGATTACCTGGAACTCGTTGCCGCCGTGGAAGACACCGCCGCCCAATTGGGCACGCCGGTCGCCGTCGAGGGCTACACCCCGCCGCGCGATTCCCGGCTGCAAGTCCTCAAGGTCACGCCCGACCCCGGCGTCATCGAGGTCAACCTCCACCCCAGCAAGTCTTGGGACGAATTGGTGGAGCGAACCACTGTGCTCTACGAGGAAGCCCGCCAGACGCGGCTGGGCACGGAGAAGTTCATGGTGGACGGCCGCCACACCGGAACCGGCGGCGGCAATCACATCCTCATCGGTGCGGAAACCCCCATTGATTCGCCGGTTCTGCGCCGCCCTGACCTGCTGCGTTCGCTGATCGCCTACTGGCAGAACCACCCGTCGCTGAGCTGGCTGTTCAGCAGCCTGTTCATCGGGCCGACCAGCCAGGCTCCCCGCGTTGACGAAGCGCGCAACGATTCGCTCTACGAACTCGAGGTCGCGTTCAAGGAACTCGACCGGCAGCTGGGCTTCGCCGCCGGCCAAGCGGTGCCGCCGTGGCTGTCGGATCGCCTCTTCCGCAACCTGCTCATCGACTCCAGCGGCAACACCCACCGCGCCGAGTTCAGCATCGACAAGCTCTACTCGCCCGACGGCAGCGCCGGCCGGCTCGGCTTGGTCGAGATGCGTGCCTTTGAGATGCCGCCACACGCGCGCATGAGCCTGGCCCAGCACCTCCTGCTGCGCGGGCTTGTGAGCAAGTTCTGGAAGGAACCTTACACAAACGGCCTCGTCCGCTGGGGCACCGACATTCACGACCGCTGGATGCTGCCGCACTTCTGCGAGACCGACTTCAAGGATGTCGTCCGCGACCTGCGTGACTCGGGCTACCCGTTCGAGTTCGACTGGTTCGCGCCGCACTTCGAATTCCGCTTCCCTAGGATCGGCGACTTCGCCCAACGCGACGTCGAGGTCGAACTTCGCACCGCCCTGGAACCGTGGCATGTCCTCGGCGAAGAAGGCGCGGCGGGCGGGACGGTTCGCTACGTGGACAGCTCGCTCGAACGTCTCCAGGTCAAGGCCCGCGGCCTGATCGGTGACCGGTTCACCGTCACCGTGAACGGCCGTCGCGTTCCGCTACATTCCACCGGCACCAATGGCGAAGCCGTGGCCGGCGTGCGTTATCGCGCCTGGCAGCCGCCCAACTGTCTCCAGCCGACTATCGGCGTCCACGCCCCGCTGGTGTTCGACCTCTACGACACTTGGAACAAGCGTTCGCTCGGTGGCTGTCAGTATCACGTCGCCCACCCCGGCGGCCGCAGCTATGACACCTTCCCGGTGAACAGCTACGAAGCCGAGAGCCGCCGCTTGGCGCGCTTCTTCACCCACGGGGCGTCCCATGGCAAGTTCTCGGCGCCGGCGGAAACGATCACCCAAGATCTTCCGTTCACGCTGGATTTACGGTTGCCGGCGTAGGTTCGTTTCCAGTGCCGTGGGTTGGAACTTCCCAACTCACGGCGTTGTTCCGATTATTTCCGGCGCCGATGGCCTCGCTTGCGTCGGCGCCGTTCGCTTTCCACACTCCGCTCATGAAGAAGGACGTGTTGCCCGTGCAAATCCGCGGCCTCCTACCCGCCAACAGCGGGGTAGCCCTCTTTCTCGGCAATGACGAAAAGGTCTTCGTCATCCAGGTGGAGCACAACATGGGGGCCGTCATCGGCATGGCCCTCCGTGGCACGCATCACGAGCGCCCACTCACGCACGACCTCATCGGCAACATCTTTCAGGGCTTTGGTATCTCGGTGGAACGGGTCGTCATCACCGAACTCCGCAACTCCACCTACTTCGCCCGCCTGATCCTGAAGCAGGAAAACGAACTCGGCTCCAAGCTCGTCGAACTCGACGCCCGACCGAGCGATTGCCTCGCCATCGCGGCCGCGCAGAAGAAGCCGATCTTCGTCACGACGAAGCTGTTCCAGTCTGTTGAGGACATGACCGAGGTGCTCACGCGCATCGGCGAGGAAAAGCAGACCGGCGAAGGCGACGAGCCGGAGCAGACCTGATGGCGAAAGCTGCCGCCAATTCCGCGCCGCTCCTGCTCGTCTGCGGCGACGACGATTTCACGGTCAAACAGAAGGCCCGGGCTTACTTTGACCAGTGGTCCGCCGAACTCGGCGGCATGGACCACGAGATCGTGGATGCCACCGCCGGCAATTCCGGCGAAGCCCTGAACCGCATCGGCCGGCTCCGGGAAGCGCTCAACACGCTGCCCTTCTTCGGCGGCGCCAAGGCAGTGTGGTTTCGCGACTGCAATTTCTTGGGCGAGGATCGCACGTCGTCCAGCGCCGCGGTGACCGAGGAACTCACCCAGCTCGCGGACGAACTGAAGGCCTTCCGCTGGGACGGCGTGCGGCTGCTGATCTCCGGTTCCAAGCCCGACAAACGGCGCTCGTTCTACAAGACCGTCGAGAAGTTGGGTTCGGTGGAGTCGTTCAACGCCCTCTCCGCCGACGACAAGGACTGGGCCGGCAAGGCGGAATCGGAAGCCGTGCGCCTGTTCCGGGCCCTCAACAAGGACATCGCCGACAACGCGCTGGCGGAACTAGTAACCCGGGTGGGTCCGAACCTGCGCGCCCTTGCCAACGAGGTGGAGAAACTCTCCCTCTACGTCGGGGATCGGTCTGAGGTGTCGCTGGCCGACGTGCAGACGATGACCATGCCCCAGAAGCTGGCGAAGGCGTTCGCCTTGGGCGAGGCGCTCGGCGAACGCGATTTGGCCAAGCTGCTGCGCGTGCTGGATCAGGAGCTCTGGGAAATCCGCACCGGCGCAGACAAGAAGAAGTCCGAGATCGGCCTGCTCTACGGGCTGATTTCCAAGGTTCGGGCGCTGTTGATGCTCCGGGAACTGCGCGACCAAGGTTTGTTGAAGCCTGCCCGCGACTACAATTCGTTCAAAGCCCAGCTTGATCGGCTGCCCGCGACCTCACTCCCGGACGACAAGCGATTCAATCCGCTGGCAGGTCATCCATTCGTGCTCTTCCAGGCCGCCCGTCAGGCGGAGAATTACACGGTGCCCGAGCTCATTCGCGCGATGGATACCCTGCTGGGTGCCAACGTGAAGCTGGTCAGCAGCGGCCTGGATGAGGCGATGGTTCTCCAGCAATCGTTGGTAGAAATCGTTGGGTTGGCGGTGAAACGCCCAGCCAATTGAACTGGCTCCCCCTTCTTTGATCGCTCCGTCCGTGTGCGTCCACGGCAAACGGCGGCGGATACCGGAAAGCAAAAAGCGCCCCCGGCGAACCGGGAGCGCTTGGAGTTGCAGCGGATTACTGAGAATCAGTAAACCGTGGTGGACTCTTCTTCGACCACCGGCGACTTCAGTTCCGAGCAGGTCAACGTGACCTTCTGGCGGGCGTCGCCCACCGATCCACCCTTCACGACAATCGTGTAGGTGAAGGACTGCTTGGACTTCAGCACGGGCTTGGTCGGGAACGTCACCTTCTTGCCGCTGACAGTGCCGTCAGGCGAGCTGACCGGATTGGTCTCGGTGTCGCTCTCATACGTGGTCGCCAAATTGGTCAGGTCAGCATTGCCCTGGTTGGTGACGCGGATGGTGTAGGTGGTGGTTTCGCCGACTTGGATCGGGTCAGGATCGTCCACGACTTCGAGCAGGACGCCCGGGACACCCTTCCAGACGGTGCAGGCTTCGGCGTTCTCACGCAGGCCTTCCTTGGTGGAGATGCTGGCGGCGTTGCACCAGCGGCCAATCTGCGAGCTGGTCAGCACGACGTCGAAGCTCTTGCTTTCGCCAGCCTTGAGGGTGCCGACATTCCAAGTCGCCGTGTTGCCAGAGACCGTGGCGCCCTGGGCGCTGACAATGCGGGTCTGGGACGGGGCGGTATCGGTCACCACCACACCGGTCAGGTCGGTGTCACCGATATTGGACGCCTTGACGGTGTAGCTGGCCTGCTTGTTGACCAACTGTTCGGCAGTGCCGGACTTCTCCAGTTTCAGGCCGGGCTTGACGACCAACGTGCACGCGTCGTCTTGGACGCTGGCGGTGTTGGAAGCGGTGGCAACGGCCACGTTGCAATGGCGGCCGCGCTCAGCCGCCTTGAGGGTCACCGGGATGGTCTTCGAAGCTCCGGGGGCGAGGTCGCCGACCGTGGTGGGAATCTCGCGCACGCCGCCCAAACCGGCAGGAACCTTGTCGGTCACCACCACGTTCTTGGCGACGGAAGTGCCGACGTTCTTGACGACGATATTGTAGGCCACGTCGCTACCGAGCTGGGCGACTTCGGGACCGGTCTTGTCGATCGCCAGCTGAGCCCGGCCCACGACGGTCTTGGCGCAGACGCGCGGATCGGCCTTCACGGTGGCGCAGGACGCCAAAGTGCCCTCCCGGTCGGGCTTGACCGTGACCTTCAGGGACTTGGACTCGCCGGCGTCCATGTTACCAAGGTTCCAGACCAAGGTGTTGCCGCTGACGGAAGCCTGAGGTTCGGTGCTGACGAGCGAGCAGCCGTCAGGAATCTGGTCGGTGACCACCACGTTGCCCGCGCAACCCACGGCCATGGGCTTCAGCTCATAGGTGAACGGCTCACCCAAGGTAGCTTCGGCCGGCATCGTCTTGGTCATGTGGACCAAGCCGCTGTTGATCACCGAGCAGTTGCCCGCCGGAACTGGAGCCGGCTCGGCCGGCTTGGCCTGCGCGATGACGGGTTCGCCGGTGCTTTTGAAATAGGGGGAACGGCCGGTGTAGAAGTCACCGACGATCACTTCGTAGTTTTGGCGCTCACGAATCTGGTCGCTGCTCCGCGGATTGCTTTGGGCACTGACTCCCGTGAGGTTCGCCAAAGTCGCGAGGGCGACGACGAACCCGCAGGTCAATGACTTACGGTAGGGGTTGCTAACGCTCATGTGTGAGTATCTTGGTATGTGGTTTCCTTCGTCAAAACGGATGCGGACGCAAAAGATCTTTGCCTGCGGAGGGAGTCGCAATTCCTAGCCAGACTGTCAAGTTGGCCGTCAATGTGATTCAGACAAATGGAGCGGGCGAAGGGAATCGAACCCTCGTAACCGGTTTGGAAGACCGGCGCTCTACCATTGAGCTACGCCCGCGCCTCAGATGCGGGGCGTAGGTAACCGACCCAAGCCTCCGAGTGCAAGCGATTGCTTAATGAATGCGACGCGCCTCCGAGGCGGGAAACAAGGACTTCCGCCTTGCGGCCAGCTGCCGCGCCAAACGGATTGCCGCCTCCATGCTCGATGGGTCCGCAATTCCCTGCCCGGCGATGTCGTAAGCGGTGCCGTGGTCGGGTGAAGTCCGGACAAAGGGCAATCCGACCGTCCAATTCACGCCATTGTCGAAGGCCACCATTTTCAGGGGCACCAAGCCTTGGTCGTGATACATGGCCACGACCGCGTCAAATTCGCCGCCAAAGGCCCGGGCAAACAGGGTGTCGGCCGGCACCGGGCCGACGCAGTCAATCCCCTGCGCCCGCGCAGAACCGACAGCCGGACTGATCACGTCGTTTTCCTCCCGGCCCATTTTCCCGCCTTCCCCGGCGTGCGGGTTGAGACCGCAAATTCCGATTCGCCGCCGCGGTAGACTCAGTTGCTCGCAGGCCAGCGCAGTCAGTTCGATGGCCTGTCGAACCGATTCGATCGAGAGCGCCGCGGCCACGTCCTTGAGCGGGAGGTGGGTCGTCGCCAAGGCCACCCGGAGCCAGCGCCCGCGATCATCGTGCCCCAACAGCATCATCGCCACCCGGGCACCTCCGGCCAATTCGGCAAGAAACTCCGTCTGCCCGACAAACGGCTGGCCCGCCCTGATGATGGCCTCCTTGCTGACCGGCGCCGTCACCAGGCCGTCGAATTCGCCGATTCGGCAGCGCGCGGCGCCTTCTCTGAGCCACCGCACGGCGGCCGTCGCGGCTTCCGGCGCCCCAGCAGGCAAATCGGCAGGCAGGCAATCGGTCTGCGACTGGAGCAAATAGAGGCGACTGAATTGCTCTTCGCGCTCTTCCCACCGCGCCAACTCGCCCTCGATCCCCAGAAGCCCACAGTAATAGGCCGCCACATCGCTGTCGCCGATCAGGACGTAGCAGGTCGAATCGTCGCTGCCCAGCTCACGGGCAAGAGCCTTGAATGCGACCTCGGGGCCGATGCCAGTGATATCGCCGAGGGTGATTCCAAGCGTCAGCACAGGATTCCGGGCAAGGCCTCAGAAGTAGGTGACAAACTGCTTCTGTCGCAGCCGCTTGATCCACCCCTGCCTGAGTCGCTCACGCTCCTCGTTCCGCAAGGTGGTTTCCACATCCTGCCGAACCTCGTTCAATGGCAGGACTCCCGCCGCCTTCTTCTCCTCCACCTTCACGATGAAGATGGCGCCTTCCACCTCAATCGATTCACTTACACCACTGGACTCCGCCTTGAAGACCCATTCGCGCAACTCCTTGCGCAAGTCCGCGTCCCGGTTTTCCAGCCAACCGCGGTCGCCGCCCTTGAACCGCCGGGCGTCGTCGGAAACGGCGTCCGCCACCTTGGCAAATTCCTCCCCGGACTTGATCCGGGTGAGCGCCGCCTCGGCGATCTTGCGCGATTCGCCGGCCGGATGACGCGACTTGTCCACGAGGATCATGCGGATCTTCGCGCGGTCGCCCACCCGGTATTTGTCGGCGTGCTCCGCGTAGTGCTTCTCGATCTTCTTGGGAGAAACGACGATGTTCTGGTTGATGTTCTTGATCGTCATCTGCGCGATCACGAACTGGTCCCGCTGATCCTTGCGCCAGCTTTCGTAGCTTTGGCCCCGGAGGCGCAGGGTTTTCGTCAGGGTCAGTCGGTCGCCAAATTCCTCCTTCATCTGCCGGTCCACGATCTCGTCGATGATGCTCTCGGGCAGGTTGTAACCCTTGGTCTCGAACTCCTTGACGATCAGTTCACGCTCAATCAACTGCTCCAGCACGTCCTTCTGGATCTGCTGCGCCCGGCGGTCGAATTCGGACTCGTCCCGTGCTAGGCGGCGTGCCGCCTCCAAAGGCCGCAGGCTGGCCGAACGGACGTCGTCGAAGGTGATCACCGACTTGTTGACCACCGCCGCCACGCCGTTGAGCAACTGCGTCTGCGCGATCGCAGGCACCATCGCGACGGCCAAAACTCCGGCGGCCAGACCAAGGCGTATCCACTTCATGGGCCGGACGGTAGGAAAGCCCCGCGCGACTGTCCATCGCCAGTCCGCGGCGTTCGCTCGGTCCGTGCCGCTTCCGGCATTGAGCTTTGCCGGCGGTTCACCTTTCAATTCGCGCGCGTGTCCGCCGCCACCGCCCCCAGCCTGCTGGTCCTGATTCCCGCCTACAACGAGGAGGGACGCATCGGGCCCGTCTTGGCCGAATACGCGGAACACCTCTACCGCCACTACGCCGGCCGCGCCCGCATCGTCGTGGTGCTCAACGGCTGCTGGGACGACACCCTCGGAGTTGTCCGCGCCGCCGAGCAGAAATATCTCAGCATCTCGCACTTGGAATTCCCCGGGAAAATCGGCAAAGGCGGCGCCCTGATCGAAGGGCTGAAGCTCGCGCCCTTGGCCGACCTCGTCGCCTACGTGGACGCCGACGGGGCGACTTCACCGGCGGCCTTGCTTGATCTCGTGGCGAAATGCCAGCCCGGGCAAACCGATTGCGTGGTGGCGTCCCGCTGGCTCCCCGGCGCGAAGATCAATCACGCCCAACCGGGCAAACGCCAGTTCGCCAGCCGGCTGTTCCACCTCTTCGTCGAGGGGTTTTTCTGGATGGGCATCCGCGACACGCAGTGCGGGGCCAAGGTGATGACCCGCCGGGCCATCGAGGTGGTTCACCCCAAGCTCCGGCTCGCCGACCTCGCCTTCGACGTGAACCTGCTCTACTCGCTCCAGCAGGCTGGCTTCACCATCCGGGAGGTGCCCACGGAATGGACCGACAAGACCGGTTCCAAGGTCGTGTTCAACTTTCGAACCTCACTGAACATGCTGCTCTCGCTCGTGCGGTTGCGGTTGCTCTATTCACCACTCTACGCGTGGCTCCGCCCGCTGCGGCCGCTGGAGGAGTGGATCTACCTGAAACTCAACGCTCCGCCGCCGAGGCGCGATCCCCAAGCAAAGGACTAGTTGCGGCCCGGAGGCCGATCAGCGTGTCAGCTCGTGGTTCACGCGGACTGCTTCCGTCCGCGGCGGGAATGCGACCAAACGGTCAACCCCACCAAGCCAAGGACGATTACAGAAGGTGCCGGCGCCGCCTCCGGAACCTCTTGGATCACCTCGAAAGAAAAGCGCTCCGGGGCGAATGATTCCTGGTAGCCCCCGCCAAAACTTGGGCCTCCGTTGAACACGGATCCACCGAGGAAGGACGCGGTCCCATTATTGACCGCGAACGTAAATCCGTCGCCCGTTGGGGATCCAAACACTGGAGGCACCTCAGCGATCAGGAAGTCGATAAACGAGCCATCCAACGCGATAGTCGCCGGCAAATCCGGAACTAAGCCGCCGCCCAACAAAATCGCAAAGGTCTCGTCCATCGAATCGAAGTATGGAAACAGGCCCGGAGCGACGGAAGAACCCGCGAAGGTCAGTGATTGAATGCCGGAGATGGAAAACACCCCTGCGTCCACGGATCCGCTGAACTGCGCGGTTAGGACGCTAGAGTTTTGGTCGGCCAATGTGTAGGTCAGCAGGCCGCTGTCGCCGTGGACTGAAGTAGCCTGCAAGGCGGCCGCCAAACTCGCCACGGTGGCAAATTGAAGTCGTGGATTCATTTTTTATGGGGTGAAGTGACTCGATATTCGCCTAGCGCCGAGGCCAGCGTCAACGCCGATGCCGAGGGAAATCTGCTCGCCCAGCACGGGCAGCATTAATCCCCCCTATCTATCTCCCCCCATTTGGCAATCGAGCCCCAGCGCCCGCAGGCAACTGTCCAGGCTTGCTCCAGCTACCGACGGCCGCCCCGCTTGGCCCCCTTGCCGGCTTTCGGACCGGAGGCATTCGCCGCCTTCGCGCCCCGCTTGGCGCCGGGTTTCGCGCCGGACTTGGCCCCTACGCGGGTGCCGGGACGGTCAGGCCGCGTGGGCCGGGCCGGCCGGGGCGTGCGGGCGGGCAGGTTGTCCGCCTGTTTGCCCATGGTGGTGCCGGGGCGCGACGGACGGGCCAGTTTCTTGCCGTAAACCGGCTTCTCGAACCGCTTGGGTCGGTAGCCGGCGTGCTTCTTCAGCGTCAGCCCGGCCGGTTGGTTGAACTTGCGCAGCGGCTCGATGGTCTTGGGACGCGGCTTGGGCACCAAGATGATCGGGCAGCCTTCGTAACCGAATGCCCGGCGCATCTCGCCCGCCATATACTTGTTGTAAACGGGGCTGAGAATCTCGTCCCGGTTCACAAACAGGAGGAAGGTCGGCGGCGCCTTCCGGACCTGGGTGGCGTAATACAGCTTGAGCCGGTGCCCTTCCGAGCTGACGGGTTGCCGACGTTCAACGGCGTCCTGCAACGTCCGGTTGAGAATGGACGTCGGCACCTCCTGGCCGAGCTGGGCGGCGACGTAGCGGACCGACTCCAGCAGGCGGTCCAACTGGAAGCCGTCCTTGGCCGAGGTGAAGATCACCGGCGCGTAATCGAGGAAAAAGAGCTTCTCCTGCACCCATTCGCCGAACTCGGTCAGCGTGGTCATCTGGTGGTTCCGCTTGTCGATCTTGATGCCCTTCTCCCGGCGTTCGATCTCCTTCTGGCGCGCGGCGAGGACGTTGTCGGCCACAAGGTCCCACTTGTTGACCACCACGATGCAGGCGCGTTTGGCCTCGACGATCAGGTCACTGATCTTCTTGTCCTGCTCCACCACGCCGTTCTCCGCGTCGAGCACCAGCACGGTGATGTCGCAGCGGTTGATGGCATCCCGGGTCCGTTCCGTGCTGAAGAATTCGACGGTGTCCTCCACCCGGCGGGCCTTGCGCAGGCCGGCAGTGTCGATGAGCACGTAATGCTGGCGCACGCCTTCGGTATCCACCTCGAACGGCACATCCACCGCGTCGCGGGTGGTGCCGGGAATCGGGCTCACAATGACCCGCTCGGAACCGGTCAGGGCATTGATGATGGACGACTTGCCGACGTTGGGCCGACCGACGATGGCGAGCTTCACCGGGCGCTTCGGCGAACCCAAGGGTGGCTCGGGCTTCCGCTCCTTCTTGTCCGCAGCGGCGGCTTCCTCGTCGTCGTATTGTTCCGCCGCCGTCCGTTCGACCGGTTCCGGTGCGGGCTCGGGTTTCGGCAGGTAACCCATCGCGGAATTCATCAGGGCCTCGAGCCCTCGGCCGTGGATGGCACTGACCGGGAAGACCCGGCCGAAGCCCAGTTCGGAAAATTCCAGCGCGGTGGTCTCCGCCGAACTGTTGTCGGCCTTGTTGGCGGCGAGCAGCACTGGCCGGCCGGCGGCCCGGAGCCGTTTGGCGACCTCCGCGTCGAGCGGCACGATGCCCTCCTGGACGTTGACGACGAGGATGATTGCGTCCGCGGATTCGATGGCGATCTGCACCTGGTCGAAGGCGGCCTGGGTGATCACATCCTCCGCCTTTTCCCGCCGCATGAGGCCGATGCCGCCGGTGTCGACCAAGGTGTAGGGCCGCCCGTGCCATTCCACCTCCGCGGTCACGCGATCACGGGTCACGCCGGGCATATCATGCACGATGGCGATGCGTTTGCCCGCGATGCGATTGAACAGCGCGGATTTGCCGACATTGGGTCGGCCGACGATGGCGATAAGCCCTGACATGCCGGGCAGGGTGCCCGAAACCGCCGGTCCGGCAAAGGAATCTCCGCAACCGGACTTGGCGGCGGCCAAGCGTTGCCCTCAACCTGCGGCCGTGTTCATGCGGATCAAGATCTGTGGGCTGACCCGGCTGGCCGACGCCCTCGCCGCCGTCGAAGCCGGCGCGGATGCCCTGGGGTTTGTCTTCGTCCCGGGCACGCCCCGGGCGGTGACCCTCCCGCAGGCGGCCGCGCTGGTCCGCGCCCTGCCGCCGCTGGTGAGCAAGGTGGGCCTGTTCGTGAACGCCGACGCCAACCTCGTGCGCGATACCGTGGCCGCCGTCGGGCTCGATACCGTCCAACTGCACGGCGAGGAGGCACCCGAATTCGCCGCCGAGTTCCGTGGCCGGACAAAGGTCATCAAGGCCTTCCGCGTCCGGGACGCCGCCAGCCTCGCCGCCCTGCCCGCCTACCGCGAATCCGTCGACGCCTTCCTGCTCGACGCTTTCGTCGCCGGTTCACACGGCGGCACCGGGGCGAGATTTGACTGGTCCCTGGCCCTGCCGGCGAAGGAGCTCGGACTTCCGGTGATCCTTGCCGGTGGACTCACGCCGGAGAATGCCGCCGCGGCCGTTCGCCAAGTCCGGCCGTTCGCGCTCGACGTTTCCAGCGGCGTGGAGGCGGCGCCGGGCCAGAAGGATCCCGACAAGATTCGCCGGCTCATCCGCGAGGCGCGGGCCGCGGCGGCCGCGCTGGACTGAACTTTCCCGTAACCGCTCCGGGTTCGGTCAGTCACCGTTTGCGTGAAGCCGGTGCGGTTTGGGATGGGCATAGGGTCCTGCGCCTGACAGCTTGGCTTCACACCCTTTTCCTCATGGCAAGTTCAGGCAATTCCGGCTGGCTGAAGTGGCTGGTCCTCGTCGCGGTCCTCGGTGGTGGCGGCTACGGCTACGTCAAGTGGCGTGGCACCGCCGGCGGCGCCAGTGGCGGCGCCGCGGATCTCCGCACCAATGTCATCTCCCGCGGCGACATCACGCAGTCCGTAACCGCCAACGGTGGCATCACGCCCGTGCGGGTGGTCACCGTCGGCAGCCAGATCTCCGGCATCATCACCGAGCTGCGGGTGGACTTTAACTCCCGGGTGAAGGAAGGCGACGTGCTGGCGAAGATCGACCCTGCCACTTACGAACGCGCCATGGCCCGCGTGGAGGCCGAACTGGCCAATTCCGAGGCGGCGCTCGCGTTGGCCAAGTTCAACGCCAAGCGTTCGAAGGAGCTCTACTCCGCCAAGCTGATCTCCGAGACCGAAAATCAGCAGGCCGAAGTCGCGCTGCTTCAGGCGGAGGCGAACGTGAAGACGCGCGTCGCCGCCGTGGACAGCGCCAAGGTGGACCTCGACCGCACCACGATCCTCGCGCCAATCAGCGGCATGGTGATCTCGCGGAAGGTCGAGGCCGGCCAGACCGTGGCAGCGAGCTTCAACGCCCCCGAACTCTTCCAAATCGCGAACGACCTCACCAAGATGCAGATCGAGGCGGCCGTTTCGGAGGCCGACGTCGGCGGCGTGATCGAAGGCCAGAGCGTGGACTTCACGGTGGATGCCTTCCAGACCCGCAAGTTCAAGGGCAAGGTGCGCCAGGTGCGGTTCGCCCCGGTGACCAACCAAAATGTCGTCACCTACACGACCGTCGTCGAAGTGGACAACAGCGACCTCAAGCTGCGCCCGGGCATGACCGCGAGCGCCTCGATCATCACGGCTCAGCGGACCAACGTCCTGAAAATCCCCGCTGCCGCGCTGCGTTTCCGCCCGGCCACCGGCGTCACCATTGCCGGCACGAACGATGCCGTGGCCAAAGCGGCCGGCACCAAGGTGCCCGCCGTGACCAGTGCCAAGGGTGAAGTCGCCACCAGCGGCCCCTTTGCCGGCCTGCCCATCCCTCCCTGGCAGGCGGGCGGCGAACGGCGCCGACCCAGCGACACGGAACGGGCCGAATACGAGGCTTCGCTCACGCCGGACCAGAAGGCGAAATACGATCAGGTGATGGCCGAGATGCGCGCCCGCTTTGCCCAGCGCTCCCAAGGCGGGGGCGGCGAAGGCGGCGGTCCCGGGGGACCTGGCGGGGGCATGGGCATGGGCGGCGGCGGTCGCCCACGGCCGGAAGTCGAAGGCCCGGCGTTCCGGACTGTCTATGTGCTCGACCGCGAGAAGTCGGCCCCCGGCAATCCCGTGCTGACGGCCGTCGTCATCAAGACCGGCATCAGCGACGGCACGAACACTGAAGTTGCTGACGGCCTGAAGGAAGGTGACGTCGTGGTCGTGGGCACCGTGGCCACGGCGACGACCACCACGGCGGCCCCGGCCGGCAACCCCTTCGGTGGCCCGTTCGGTGGCGGCGGCCCGCGTCGGTGATCCGCGAATCCAACTCCACAATCCCGCACGCCGTGTGAGCGACCGTATTCCCGTCATCCAGCTTGAGGACTTCCGCAAGACCTACACCAGCGGCGAAGTGCAGGTGCAGGCAGTGCGCGGCGTCAACCTGACGATCCAGCCCGGCGAGTTCGTTGCCATCATGGGTGCCTCCGGTTCCGGCAAGAGCACGATGATGAACACGCTCGGCTGCCTTGACCGCCCGACCAGCGGACGGTTCCGCCTCGACGGCGTGAACGTCGGCGAGCTGAACCGCGACGAACTGGCGGACCTGCGCAACCGCAAGATCGGCTTCGTCTTCCAGGGCTTCAACCTGCTCTCCCGCACCACGGCCGTGGAAAACGTCGAGCTGCCCATGCTCTACACCCGCCCCGCCCCGCCGACGAGGGAGCAGCGCGAACGCGCCATGAAGGCCCTGGAACTCGTCGGGCTCGGCAAACGATTTGACCACACGCCCAGCCAGCTTTCCGGCGGTCAGCAGCAGCGAGTCGCCATCGCCCGCGCACTGGTCAATCAGCCCAAGCTCCTGCTCGCCGACGAGCCGACCGGCAATCTCGATTCCCGCACCAGCATCGAGATCATGGGCATCTTCCAACGCCTGAACGACGAGGGCATGACCGTCGCGATGGTGACCCACGAACTCGACATCGCCCGCTACTGCCGCCGGGTCGTTGTCATGCGCGACGGCCTCATTCGCAGCGACGAGGTGGTGCACGACCGCCTGCTGGCTACCGACGAACTGGCCAAACTCGACGCCGAACAGAAAGCCGTGCAACTACACTGACCGAAGAAAGGCGGAAGGCAGAATGAAGAATGAAGAAAAGGACCTGGCCCCGCGGACCAAGCTCTTTGCCCGCGCAATCATTCGCATGTTCGCCAAGCTGCCGAAAGACACCGCATCCCAGGTTCTGGGCCGACAAGTCCTGCGTTCAGGAACCTCGGTGGGGGCAAACTACCGCGAAGCCAACCGCGCTCGATCCAAGGCGGAGTTCATTGCCAAGATTGGAGATTGTCTCAAGGAAGCCGACGAATCCCTTTACTGGCTCGAACTGTTGTCGGAGGAACACTTCCTCGCTCAGCCTGAAGCGCAGCCGCTGCTGAAAGAAGCCGACGAATTGGTTGCCATCTTCACCACCATTTCCCGCCGCGCCCGTGGAGACGACTGATGGTTTTCTCCATTCTTCATTCTTACTTCTTCATTCCCCTCAATCATGTTTGCGACACTCAAGATTGCCCTGCGGGCCCTGCGCCGGAACGTCCTGCGCTCGTTCCTCACTATGCTCGGCATCATCGTCGGCATCTCCGCCGTCATCGTCGGCGTCAGCATGGGGACGGGCGCCAAGGCCGAGGTGGACAAGCGCATAGCGAGCATGGGTAACAACCTGCTGACCATCCGCTCCGGCAACATGTCCCGCGGCGGCGTGCGCGGCGGGTTCGGCATGAACGCCAATCTGACCATCGAGGATTACGACGCGATCCGCCGGGAAGTGTCCGGAATCTCCGCGGTCAGCCCCGAAGCCCGCACCCAGGGCCAGGTCGCCGCCGGCAGCCAGAACAGCAACGTGCAGGTTTCCGGCGTCAGCGCCGACTACCTCGCCGCCCGCTCCTGGAATCTTCGCGCCGGCGACAACTTCACCGACACCGACGTCCGCAATGCCAACAAGGTCGCCGTCCTTGGCACCACCACGGCCAAGACGCTCTTCGGCGAAAACGTGGATCCCGTCGGCCAGATCATCCGCATCAAGAACGCGCCGTTCACCATCGTCGGCTGGCTCGAGGCCAAGGGCTCCGGCAGCTTCGGCCAGGATCAGGACGATGTCATCCTGGTGCCCTACACCAGCGCGATGAAGCGGCTTTCCGGCGACACCAAGTTCCGCTCCCTGTTCGTGCAGGCCGAGGCCGCCGAGGGCATTCCCGACGTGAAACAGCAGATCGAGGAACTGCTCCGTCAGCGCCACCAGATCACCGAGGGCAAGGACGACGACTTCATGGTCGCCACCCAGCAGGAAACCTCCGAGTTCCTCAACGCCAACAACCAGATCATGACCGTCCTAATCGGGTTCTTCGCCGGCATCTCCCTCGTCGTCGGCGGCATCGGCATCATGAACATCATGCTCGTCAGCGTCACCGAACGAACCCGCGAGATCGGCATCCGCCTCGCTGTCGGCGCCCGGGGCCGCGACGTGCTCCGGCAGTTCCTCACCGAGGCCGTGCTCCTCAGCGTCGTGGGCGGCGCCCTGGGCATCGCCACCGGCTACTGGCTCGCGCCGCTGCTCACCAAGTTCTACGGCTTCGCGACCCTGATTTCGAATACCTCCGTCGTCATGGCCTTCTCCGTCAGCGTCCTGATCGGCATCGTGTTCGGCTTCTTCCCCGCGTTGAAGGCCGCCAACCTCGATCCCATCGACGCCCTCCGTTACGAGTAGCCGGCCGGAACCGCCGTTGTCTCTCGGCTTGGGGCGGCGCACCCTCCGGCCATGGAACTCGACCTCGTCGGCGCCCACGCCCACCGCGCCTATCCGATCCTCGCCTCGCTCGTCACCCCGCGGCCCATCGCCTGGGTCACCACGCTCGGGCCCGACGGCGTGGTCAACGCCGCGCCATTCAGCTTCTTCAACGTGCTCGGGGCCGAACCACCCATCGTCGGCTTCTGCCCGGCCGACCGCGACGACGGCACGCCCAAGGACACCGCGCGCAACATCCGGCTCAACCACGAGTTCGTCGTGAACCTCGTCGACGAAGCCGTCGCCGAGGCGATGAACCGCACCGCCGCCTCCCTGCCCTACGGCGTCAGCGAACTCACCGGCCTGGGCCTGACCACGCTGCCCTCCAGCGTCGTGAAGCCACCGCGCATCGCCGAGGCGCCGGCGAGCCTCGAATGTCAGGAATGGGGCACGCTCCAGATTGGCGACAACCGCCTCATCATCGGCCTCGTGAAGCGGGCGCATGTGCGCGACGAACTGATTGATCCCGCGACGCTGCGCATCCTTGGCGAACGCCTGCATACCGTCGGCCGCATGGCCGCCCCGCACTGGTATTGCCGCACGACGGATCGCTTTGAGATGGTCCGGCCGCAGTAGGGCCTTCAGGCAGGCGATTCCATCAAGGGCGCCTAGATCCGCCCGCCACCGTTTTCCGTGCACGCACTTTGTCGATGGCCTGCTTTAGTCCATTGCCAATCGGAAAGAGCGCGTCATTCCAGTCCCCTCCGCCTTGCTCATACTCCCGCCAGCTTTTTCCGAAGGCCGGCAGGGGATTGAACTTCTTCAACACCGGGCAATCCGCCTCCCAATCAAGCGGGTAAAGCAACAGCGGCACGATCTCGATCTCGCCCTTCTTCTGCCGTCTCAGCGCCTCGGGCAGCTCCACCTCCTGGATGTAACGGGAGGCGAGAAACTGCACGCTCACGAGGCACAGAAAGATGTCCATCCGCTTCAATTCGGCTCGAATTTCGTCGTCCCAGAGGTCGCCCGCCTTGAGTTCCGTGTCGTGCCACGGCCTTAGCCCCGCGACGTTGGCCTTCACCTTCAGCACCGGTAGTAGGCGCTTCGACCAAGTTAGGTTCTCATGTGAATAGCTTACAAAGAGCCGCACCGATGGTTCTGAGCGCTTACCGAACAATTTGCCGCCGGCAGACTTCATGGTCGCTCCTCCCGGCCCGGTTCTTCCTCCTCATCAGGCTCGCACAGGCCCAAGGTCTCAGCGGACCGACGCGGTAGCCAGTCGCCCTGCCAGCGCACCTGCTCCTGCACCGTCAGATTTTTGTATTCGGAAAAAATCTCCCGCAGTGTTCCGCGGATGATTCGGACCAGATCGGCGGCGGCTTCCTCGCCTTCTGGCGCTGCGCTTAGGTAGATGTAACGCTCCTTCTCTTCCCAGACCTTCGCGACCGCGGGACCATAGCCATAAACCGCCCCTCGCCGCCAACGCCAGCCGTCCTTCACCAGGCCCAACGTCCGCACCAGCAGCCGGGGCAGCAGTGGCCCGGGCACCACGGGGAATTCCCAACGCAGCTCCACGTCCAGCTTCTCCAAGAGCTTCGCTGGAATCTCCGGGGGCTCCTCCACAGGCAGTAGTGCTGGCACGAGGTGTTCCTTGCCCGCTTCGTCCAGAGGGAAACTCAATTGAAACGCCGCCATCAGTCGCAGGAGGAACGGGTGTTTTTCCTCCGGATAATCAGCCGCCTTCAGCATCTTCAGTTGTTCCGCTGCCGCGTAAATGGCCGGCATCCGTGTCAGCATCATCCGGCCATCGCGAGCCAGCGGATGGGGGTGTCGCGTGTCATTCGCGCGCAGCAGGGCGTAGATACCGTCGGCCAACCAGTCGGGTCGCAGCACGGTCGTTTCGTGCAGACGCGGATCGCGACGGTAGTTCAGCGCCACGCCGAGGTCGTGGAGAAAGGCCGCCAGTTCCTCCTGCTTCTCCGGGTCGGTCTCTCCCAGCCGAGCGCAGCGGTCCGCATAGGTTGCATAGGCCAGGTAGCTCTCCTGCATTCCGGAGAGGCAGTCCTTGATCCGCACCCATTTCTTTGGGAACCGCGCTCGGATCTCCGGCATCCCGCCCACGACGCGGGTCAGTTCGCGTTTCAACGCTGTGATACCGCCTTTGTCCGGATCCGGCTCGGAACATTCCGTGGGCACCCACGCGAGGATGGGGCCGTATGTCGCCTCCAACCTCCGGCACGGTAGGTCCAATTCCCGCGCCCGACCGCCAGACTTGTTGAGCACCACTACCACGGGTGCAGCCCCGGCGTAGCTGCGGATGAGTTGGAGCCAATACTCCGCATCGCGCTCCGCCATGTCCTCCCGCTCGCCCAGCACGAGCACATAGAGGCTGCGTCCGGTGAAAAAGAACTCATGCATGGCGTGCAGAACATGCTGTCCACCGAAATCCCACACCCGCGCCGAAACCGTCCCGTCCGCGCAGGCCAGGCTAAGCTCCTCGACGGCGATGCCGTGGGTCTCCGTCTGAAGCTTGTCCAGCGGCAGCCGCTTAAGCCGCCGGATCACGGAGGTCTTGCCTGCCCCGCCGCGCCCCACCACCAGCACCTTCATTTCCCGCAGAGCTTGCCCTTGGTCCCCGAGGGACGTGAAGTAATACTCTAGAATCTCTCGCGGCGGCTTCGGTCTGACTCGGTCGGTCGAGACTTCGAACCATGTCGGGCCGAGAACTTCGATTGGAAGATTCAGCTCCGAATTTTCGTGGAGATAAAGCTCTGTCAGCGCTGCAAGGTGATTGAGGGCCGGTGGCAACGCGGTGAGCAGATTGGCAGAGAGGTCCAGTGCTGCCAGCGCAGTGAGCCTGCCTAGCTCTGTCGGCAGCGTGGTGAGTCGATTTCGGGATAGGTCCAATTCCGTCAGCGCGGTGAGACGGCAAAACTCCAGTGGCAGTTGTTGGAGCGAGTTACCCCAGACGTAAAGCTCCGTCAGGGCTGTGAGCCGGCCAAGCTCAGGCGGCAGTGCGGTGAGTCGGTTGTTGGAGAGGTTCAGCGAAGTCAGTGCGATGAGCTGGCCGAGTTCCGGTGGTAATTGGGTTAAGCCAAGACTCCTCAAGTCGAGGGTCGTCGCCCTATCGGTTTGGCACTCGGCAATCCGCCGCAAGGCAACGTTGTAGCCCTTTCGCCCGTTGGGTGACATGGGTGGCAATGGCATGGGCAGGAGCGTAGGCAGGCCCCCAAGCCCGGCAAGCTTGCGGAAGCACGATGGGCTCATCGTTTCATCTGACTCCTCTCTTCGATTCTACAAACCTCCAAGCTTGTTGCCCGCCCCGACTCCACTGAAACTGTCCATTCAACAACGACATGTCCGCCCTGTTCCATCCCGGCCAACGCTGGGTCAGCGAAACCGAGCCCGAGCTGGGGCTGGGTTCCATCCGCCACGTCACGACCCGCACGGTTGCGGTCGGCTTTGGCGCCACCAGCGAGTCCCGTGAATACTCGCTGGAGAACGCCCCGTTGCGCCGCGTGCGCTTCCACACCGGCGACAGCCTGCTGCTGCGCGACGGCACGACAGTCGCGGTGGAAGCCGTGGCCGAACGCCGCGCGCTGATCTTCTACCGTGGCGACGGCCGTGAAGTCTGCGAGACGGAGCTGAGCGACACCATCAGCTTCAACAAACCCGAGCAGCGCCTCTACGCCGGCCAGGTGGATGAACCGGCCGCCTTCGACCTGCGCGTCGCCGCGCTCCGCAACCAGCACCGCCGCCGCAAGTCGAAGGTCCGCGGTTTCGTCGGCGGGCGCATTGACCTCATCCCGCACCAGCTCTGCATCGCCGCCGAAGTCGCCGGCCGGTTGCTGCCGCGCGTGCTGCTGGCCGACGAGGTGGGCCTGGGCAAGACCATCGAGGCCTGCCTGATCGTCCACCGGCTCATCCTCACCGGCCGCGCCCAACGCGTGCTGATCCTCGTGCCGGATTCGCTGGTGCATCAGTGGTTCGTCGAGCTGCTGCGCCGCTTCAACCTGTGGTTCCACATCTTCGACGAGGAACGCTGCGCGGCCATCGAGGGCGGAAACCAGGAAACCAATCCGTTTCTCGACGATCAACTGGTGCTCGCCAGCCTGAGCCTGTTCACCGGCAACGAACGCCGCCGGCAACAGGCGTTGGCCGCCGGATGGGACATGCTGGTGGTGGACGAGGCGCATCACCTCGGCTGGACGCCGGACGCCGTGAGTCCCGAATACGCGGTCGTCGAGGCGCTCGGCCAGGCCTCGCCCGGACTGCTGCTGCTCACCGCCACGCCGGAGCAACTCGGCATGGCCAGCCACTTCGCGCGGCTGCGGCTGCTGGACCCGGACCGCTTCTACGACCTCGCCGAGTTCATCCACGAGGCCGAGGGCTACCGCGACGTGGCGCGGCTCGCGGACAAGGTGCTGAAACAGGAAATCTTCACGCCCGCTGAAGTGACGTCGCTGGCGGGAATTCTCGCGGAACCCGAAGCGGGTCTCCACGCCAAGCTGGCGAAGCTGGCGGACGACACGGTTCGCGCAGGGCTGGTCAGTTCGTTGCTCGATCAGCACGGCACGGGCCGCGTGATTTTCCGCAACACGCGGACGACAATCAGCGGCTTTCCCCGTCGGGTGGCGCGGCTGTGTCCGCTCGACGAGGACGGCGACAACGCGGAGCTGTTCGAGCGGCTGACGGAGGAATTCTCCGCCGACGCCGACGCGAGCCTAGCGGAACATTTCGAGCCCGACTTCTCCGCCGACCCGCGCGTCCACTGGCTAGTGGAACTGCTTCGTTCGCTCGGCAACGACAAGGTCCTGCTTATCTGCCGCACGCGGGCCAAGGCCGAGAAGCTGGAGGCGGCGTTGCGCGTGTGGATCAACGTGAAGCTGGCCGTCTTCCACGAAGGGCTGACGCTGGTTCAACGCGACCGCCACGCCGCGTGGTTTGCCGAGGAGGACGGCGCACGCCTGCTGATCTGTTCCGAGATCGGCAGCGAAGGGCGCAACTTCCAGTTCGCTCACCACCTGGTGATGTTCGACCTGCCGCTCGATCCCGAACTGCTGGAACAGCGCATCGGCCGGTTGGACCGCATCGGGCAGACCTCGGAGATCCAGCTGCACCTGCCGTTCGTCGTAGGCAGCGCGCAGGAAGTGCTCGTGCGCTGGTATCACGAGGGTCTCAACTCGTTTGAAAAGAACCTACAGGGCGGCCGCGCGTTGCTGGAGCAGTTCGGCAAACGGATCGCCGACCTTGCACACGAGTTCCACGAACGCGCCGAGTCCGCCCGCCAGGAACTCGCCGCGCTGATTGCCGAAACCAAGGTTGCGCGGCAGGAACTGACCGCCCGGCTCGAACAGGGGCGCGACCGGTTGCTGGAGCTGAATTCGTTCCGGCCACAGGTCGCCGCGCAGCTCGTGCAGGAAATCCAGAAGCAGGATGCCGACCCCACGCTCGACCAGTTCATGTTGGCCGTGTTCGACCACTTCGGCATTCACGTTGAGGAACTGGCGCCGCGCACCTATCAGCTGGGTTCTGCCGGTGTCTTCGCCGACTCTTTTCCCGGCTTGCCGCTGGAGGGTCTGACCGTCACCGGTGACCGCACGCGGGCGCTGTCGCGCGAGGACGTGCAATTCCTGACGTGGGATCATCCGCTCGTGACCGGCGCACTCGACCTGCTGCTTGGCACCGACAAAGGCAACAGCAGCTTCGGCGTCTGGCCCGACGGCAAGGGCGCCGGGCTCTACCTGGAAGCGGTCTTCCTGCTCGAATGTGTCGCGCCGTCGGCGTTGCACGCGGACCGTTTCCTGCCGCCCACGCCGTTGCGGGTGCTGGTGGATCAGGCGGGCAACGACGCCAGCGCCGCCGCGGACCGCGAAACCCTCGCCCGACAGTTGCGCCCCAGCGACCCGTATCCGCACGTCGGCCGCCGCGAAATCCGCGAGGAACTCCTGCCCTCACTCCTGGAGATGGCGGAAGACATCGTCCAGCGGCACGTCCCCACGTTCATCGCGCAGGCGCGGAAGGAAATGGCCGCACAACTCGACGCCGAACTCGTCCGCCTGAAGGAGTTGGAGCGGGTGAACCCGAGCGTGCGCCCGGAGGAAATCGAGCAACTCACCGAACAGAAACGCGCGCTCGACCAGCACCTCGGCGCCGCCCGGATTCGCCTGGAGTCGATCCGGCTGATCGAGCGGTGCTAGGCCGCAACATCAGCGATCCTCCGCCACGAACTCGCAGACCACCGGGCGGTGGTCCGACGCCAATCCCCAGTTCGACGCGGTGAAGACGTAGCTGCCGTCCTTGCGCCATTCCTTGGCCATCGCGCGGCTGAGCAGGATGTAATCGAGCCGGCTATAACTGTCCTCCTTCCCATAGAAGTGGGTCCAGGTGACGTTGCGCGGATCCCAGGTGGGCCGTTCCGCCGGCAAGTTGTCGCCGTTCCTTTCCGCGGGACGCGTATCCACGAGTCCGGCGGCGCCGCGCCCAAGCAAGGCCCGGGTCGAGCGGGCGTCCTTGGTGTCGTTGAAGTCACCGCACACCAGCACATTGCCCTGCGGATTCTTCGCGAGGAGGGCGTCCACATGCTGCCGCATGAGCACCGCCTCTTGTTCCCGGAGTTCCGCCTCGTCGGCCTCGGCGACCTGGCGCTTGGACTTCAGGTGGGTGGTGAGGAGCGTGAAGCGATAGTTGTCCGTGACCTTGAGTTCAACCTCGGCAACGCCCCGGCTCGAATAGAACCGGCGGCCGTTCAGCAGGAACGAGTCGTTGGTGTGATGGTTCCGGGCAGCCACCGGGAAACGGCTCAGCACGCCCACGAAGATGTTCGTGTCCCAGCCGGCGACATGTTCGAGGTGCGGCAAGTCCACGCCGGCCTTCTTCAACGCGGCTTGGAGCTCCTGCAAGGCGGCCAATTCCCCCATCTCCTGCACGGCCAGGACGTCCGGCTTGATAGCGGCAAGGTGAGCCACGACCTTGGCGCGGGCCTCGGGCGCCTTGGGTTGGCGGTTGCCGAAGGCGCGGAGGTGGTAGTTCTCCACGTTGTAGGTGGCGACCGTGAACCGGGTTTCCGCCCCGGCCGCGAGGGCCAGCAACGGGAGCAACAGGCAGCGCAGCGCAAAACGCATGCCCAAGCGTAGGTGCCGGGCCAAGGGCCGGGCAAAGTCCAAAGTGGCGCCGGGAATGAAAATTCCGGCGCCCGGACCGCCCAAGGGTATCGCTGGCCAACCCGGGGCCGGGCTGCTATCCCTCCTCGCGTTCAACCGCGCCCTCCCGGCGCTCCTCGCATGGCCACCAAAGTGCTGAAACGCAAGAGCCTCGTTAACGACCCCGTGGATCCGGCCGTCACACCGCCGCCCACTCACTCGGAAACGACGTTCCTCACCAAGCCGAAACTTTCCTCCAAATCCCGCAAACGCGACATGCCCGAAGGCCTGTGGACCAAGTGTGAGAAATGCGAGGCGCTGATCTACGACAAGGAACTCGACGACAACCTCAAGGTCTGCCCGAAGTGCGACTATCACTTCCAGATCGGGGCCCGCGAACGCATCCACTCGCTTGTCGAGACCTGTTCCTTCGAGGAAATCGACGCCCAGATGGAATCCGTGGACGTCCTCAAGTTCACCGGCGCCGCCAGCTACGCGGCGAAGCTCGCCTCCTACCGGAAGAAATCCACGCTGCTGAAGGACGCCGTGATTACCGGCATCGGCAAGATCGGCGACCACCGGGTGGCGCTGGGCGTGATGGATTTCGCCTTCTTGGGCGGCTCCATGGGATCCGTGGTTGGCGAAAAGCTCACTCGCCTGATCGAAGCCGGCACCGACCGCGGCCTGCCGGTCATCATCATTTCCACCAGCGGCGGCGCCCGCATGTATGAGGGCATGTTCAGCTTGATGCAGATGGCCAAGACCTGCGGAGCCTTGGCTTACCACGCCAAGCAGAAGCTGCCCTACATCTCGGTCCTCACCAACCCGACCTACGCGGGCGTGATCGCGAGCTTCGCCACGGTGGGTGACCTGATCATCGCCGAGCCGGAAGCCATGATCGGCTTCGCCGGCCCCCGCGTCATCAAGGACACCACACAGGCGGAGTTGCCGGACGGGTTCCAGACGTCGGAATTCCTCCAGAAATACGGACTGATCGACGCCATCGTGTCGCGCAAGGTCATGAAGGAGCGCCTGATCTACTTCCTCGACTTCATGGCCACCGGCCGCAAGGCCGCGGCGTAGCCACACGCTGCGCCATCAGGCGGAGTTAAAACTCGCTCCGTCACCCGGCCGCCTCGGAAACTCGCCGCCGAACTGACCGAAAAACCCGGGTCAGCCCACCGACACGACGATCTTGCCGAACTGGCCACCGCGTTCCATCAGCGCGAAGGCTTCGGCCACACGGTCCAGCGGGAAAACCTCACTGACCACCGGATGAATCGCCTTCGCGGTGACGAAGTCGGTCATCGCCTTGAAGTCGGCGGGACTGCCCATCGTGGTTCCCAGCAGGCTCAACTGCTTCCAGAAGATTTTCCGGACTGGCAATTCGTGAGGATTTCCCCGGGTTGCCCCGAAGAAGACGATCCGTCCGCCGGTGGTAGCCAGGTCCACGAGATCACCGAAGCCGGGTCCGCCCGCGCTGTCCACGATCACGTCGAAGTTGCCGTATTGGTCGCCAAACTCCTTCGCCCAGCCGTGACTGGTGTAAAGCGTGCCGTGCCGGGCGCCGAGTTGATGCGCCTTCTCCAACTTTTCGGGCGAGCTGGAGGTCACGAACGGAACCGCGCCCGCGGCGACGGCGAACTGGAGCGCAAACAGGGCCGTGCCGGCGCCGATGCCCGTGATCAGGACCTTTTCGTGCGCTTCCAACTGGGCCCGGCTGAACAGAGCCCGGTAAGCCGTCAGCCCGGCCAGCGGCAGCGCGGCGGCCTCTTCCCAGCTCAGGTGGGTCGGCTTCGGCGCCAATTGGCTGACCGGCACGTTGATGTATTCGGCCAAGGTGCCGCTTTTCGGCAGGCCGAGGATCGTGAATTTCGGTTCCTGCGCCCGCTCGTGGTGGCCCCAGTCGAACGAAGGATTGATGACAACCTTCTGGTCCCGCCACTCGGGGTCCACGCCAGGACCCACCTCATGCACGACACCGGCGGCATCGGAACCGGGCGTGATGGGGAACTTGAGGCCGGCATACTGGCCGGACTTGATCCAGACATCGCGGTGGTTCAGGGCGGCGGCCTTGATGCGCACGACCACCTCGCCGGGACCGGCGACGGGATTCGCGACGTGATCAAGGCCCAATTCGTTGATGCCTGTTAGGATGGCGGCTCTCATGGCTGGCGCGGAGATAAGACGGGACTCCGGGCGGCCAATTCAAGCGCCGCCTTAGCACGAATTGGGGGAAGCCGGCTGCCCGTTGTCTCCGCGCAACTGCGGATGACGCAATTGCCCGCCCAGGTTGGCGGTCCACGCCATCAACCCGAACGTGCCCAGCAGCAGCACCAGCACCGCCGTCGTCAACCCACCGGGCACGGCCGGGCGCTTCCGGCCAGCCCAGAGCGCAGCGCCCGCCGCGAGGCCAGTGAAGAACACCGCCGTGGTCGCGCGGTCGGCGGCCTGTTCGTGCCGTTGGACGCGGGCCCCGTCGTAAGGCTGCGGCCAAGGCCGGAGTTCATCCCAGGCGAAGTCGCCGGTGAACTTGATCGCCACCGACACCACGCACAACAGCACCACCCCCCAGAGGCTCAGGCGCACAAACTCCGGACTGCGCCGCCACCAGGAAACGCCCAACGCAATCGCGGCGAACACCGTCCCGAGCGCGGGAACGTGGTTGAGCGCGAGGTGGAGGTGAACGGCATCCACGGGCTCAGAGGTGCTGGATGACCTCGGACGCCGGGAAACGGACCTTCGGCAACGAGGCGTATTTGTCGTCGGCCGCACGGTAGCCGGCGGCGCAGGCCACGACCGTGGCGTAGCCGGTGCCGGTCAGGCCGAGGATTTCGTCATACTTCGAGGGTTCGATGCCTTCCATCGGGCACGTATCCACGCCGAGCACGGCGGCGCTTGCCATGAACTGGCCCAAGGCGATGTAAACCTGATGCGTCTGCCACGTGTCGAGGTAGCCCTTGGCGCGGGCACCTTCCAAGCTGCCCATCATCATCTTCTTGAACGGTGCCAAGGCTTCCGAAGTCGTGCCGCGCACTTCCGCGGTGCGGGCGACGTAACGGTCGATGTGCGCCTCCGGCAGATCTTTCCGGACGGCGAACACGACATGATGGGAGCCATCCTTCGGCTGGGTTTGTCCCCAGGACACCGGGACCAGCTTTTCGCGAACAGCCGGATCGGTCACGACCAGGAATTTCCACGGCTGGATGCCGAACGAACTGGGGCTCAGCACCAGCGCCTGCTCCAGCGCGGACCAAGTCTCCGTGGGAATCTTGCGGGTGGGATCAAATTTCTTGGTCGCGTAACGCCAGTTGAGGGCCGCGAGCAGCTCGGGGGCAGGCAGGGGATTCATGTGGTTACCAAAAATGACGCCGCAGGGTAGCGGCGGAATCCGTCCATGCAACCGACTGGTCCGGCTTCAGCCCGGGATTCCCGGGGGCGGCGGGAAAAGGCGGTTCACCGCCTGAGTCCGAAAATCGAAGATCGTCGCCAACTGCCGGCGGACGACAAGTGCGTGAACCGGTTCGCTGAGCCAGCCGAGCGGGAGCTGGTAGGTGATCCGATCCAACATCTCGATCCGGCCGCCGTCGAGCTCCCGGAAGTGGTGTTCGTGATGCCACATTCGATACGGACCAACCCGCTGTTCATCGACGAACAGGCGGCCGTCCTCGACGTGCGTGATCTCCGTCACCCAGGTCATGGGGATGCCCAGCAGCGGCCGCACCCGGTAGCGGATCATCATGCCGGCATACATCCGGGCCGGCAGCTCGCTGAGGATGTGGAAATCCAGCGCCTTGGGCGTGATGCGTTCCAAGTTGCGGGGACTGGAGAAAAACTCCCAGACCACCGGCAAGGGCGCGGTGACGATCTGACTGCGTTCGAGGGTGTGGACAGGCATGGCGAGGCGATTGCCCGGGCAGACCCAACTGATCTTGCACCGGAGACCGATAGGCTACGCTGGAGTCGGCCGCGCGCAACCGGCCCAAATTGGCCGTGTCTGCATGAAATCCGCTTTCCGATCGGTCAGCGCGGACAAAGAAATTTCCCGGCCGGCCGAATGACAGACTTCCGCCCAGTGCGTCGCCCCGGTAACTTCTCCCGTGATGCGGCTGGTCGAATCCAACTCGCGGCGGGGTTTCACCCTGATCGAACTGCTGGTGGTGATCGCCATCATCGCCATCCTGGCCGGCATGCTTCTGCCGGCGCTCGGCAAGGCCAAGAGCAAGGCGCAACAGACGCAGTGCCTCAGCAATTACCGCCAGCTCAACCTCGCGTGGCTGCTCTACGTCGACGACTTCAAGGAAGAGCTGCCGCCGAACGAGACCATCCTCACCGGCGGCCGCACCGGCGCCAACGCGACCGCCCGCACGTGGGTCGTCGGCAACGCCTACACCGACCTGACCACCGCCAACCTCGAGAAGGGGCTCCTGTTTCCTTACAACAAGTCCGTCGGCATCTACAAATGCCCGGCCGACCGTTCCACGGTCCAGGACCGCGGCCGCGTGCCGCGCTCCCGCAGCGTGTCCATGAACGCCTACATGAACGACACGCCGGACCCGCGCGACCGCAGCTGCTGGCATAAGCTCAGCCAGATCGTGAATCCGTCGCCGACCAAGGCCTTCGTGTTCCTCGACGAACATGAAAACAGCATTGAGAACGCCCGTTTCGTTGTGACCCAGCCGGGCGAATGGCTATGGGTGGATTTCCCCGGCGTTCGTCACGCCGGCGCCCTCACGCTCAGTTTTGCCGACGGCCATGCCGAAAGCTGGAAGCTCATCTCGCCCGACTCCCGCCGCATCGGCAAGATGCCGCCTTGGATCCAGAGCCAAACCGTGAAGGCCAACGATCCCGACCTGCGTCGCTTCCATGACGCTTCGCCCAATCTGCCCCTCTGATCCATTGGCATCGCGGTTGTCCGCCGATCTGCCCCCTCACCTGGTGAACCTCGACACTCCCTCCGATCCGGCCGCCGTCGTCCAGCGCCAGCTGGATGCCTACAATGCCCGGGACCTCGAAGCGCTGCTCGCGATCTACGCGGACGACGCCGAGCTGTTCGAGCACCCGGCCACGCTGCTCGCCCGCGGCACGGCGGAACTCCGGACCCGTTTCGCCGCCCGTTTTCAGGAACCCAACCTCCACGCCCAGCTCCTCGGCCGAACGGTCGCCGGCCCATTCGTGTTCGATCACGAACGGGTCACACGGACGTTTCCGGAGGGACCCGGTGAACTGGAGGTCGTGATGATCTACGAAGTCCGGGCGGGGCGAATTGCCAAATCGTGGAGCGTCTTCGCGGCCAAGACGCTGTCCGCTCCCACCTGAAAATCCAGCGCGGCGACCGTCACGGCTTGGTGCCCACGAGCACGCCGCAATGCACCAGCGTCGGCACGACTTCGCCGGGCAGGAGTCCGACCTCCCGCAGCCAGCCACGATACTCGGCCGCGCTGTAGGCCCGCCCCTCGGTCAGGGAAAACAAGGCCGCGGAATACAGCGCAACCGGCAGCGGCCCCCCGAGGTTGTCGTCGAGGAAAACGTCATGAATCAGCAACCGCCCGCCCGGCGGCAGGACGGCGGCGGCCCGTTGCACCAACCGGCGGCATTCCGGCACATCCCAGTCGTGGAGGATGTTCGACAACAACACCGTGTCGGCCGCAGGCAACGGCGCCGTGAACATGTCGCCGGGCACCAAGTCCAACCGGTCGCCCACGCCCGCCGCCGCGCCGAATTCGGCCGCGACCTTCAGCACCTCCGGGCGGTCGAGGACCGTGGCCCGGAGGCCGGGATTGGCCTGCAGCAAGGCCAACGAATACACGCCGGTGCCACCCCCGAGATCCAGCAGGTGTCCGGCGTCAGGCAACGGGAGATTTCGGGCCAGCCAAGGCGCGACGTTCTTCGCCCGCCCGGCCAAGGCCAAGGTCAGATGCCGCGCGCTGGCCTCGCGTTCCATCGCCGACTCGATGCCCTCGCGATAGATGAAGGCGGCACCGGAGTCCTCCGACTTGGCGCCTGCGGGTTGGCTGGTGCGCAATCGTTCCACCATGCCCAGCACGCCGGGCGCTTCGGCGGCGAGGCCACAATAGTCGCCCACAAAAAACGGCCCGCCCGGCAACAGGTGTTCCCGGGCCACGGCGGTGAGCGCCAACCGGTTCTCTGTGTCGAGAACCAGCGTGCCCATGGCGCGCAGGGCCGTGAACAACACTTGGGCGGCCCGTTCGCTCAAACCCAACTCCGCGCGCAGACTCCCGAACGTCATCGGCGCGGACGATAGCCGGGCGAATACGCCAAAATGCGCGACCGCCGCGACGAGCAGTTCGGTCGCGTGATTGCCGCGGAACAGCTCGAATAGCGGGGTCGGGTCCGAGGCCGGACAGTGGGTGAAGTTCATGCCGCTCACCCTGCGGGCCAGACCTCGCGGCGGCAAGGCACCCTTCGGCCCCCGACCGCCGCCGCCGGGGCAACTGCCCGGCAAACGTCAGTTGCTTCGCGGGGAAACAGCCGTTTTGCTGATCCGCGACCGCCGCACCGCATGAACACTCGTCCCCGGATAGGCCTGACCGGCGAACACACCTTCACCGTCGAACCCAAGCACGTCATCGAGTTCGCCGGCGACGGCATGCCCGCCGTCCTGAGCACGCCCAATCTCATCGGGTTGCTGGAGCGGACCGCCCGCCAGACGCTGGTGCCGCTGCTCGACGCCAACGAACGCACGGTTGGCGCCGAGATCGAATTGCGCCACCTCGCGCCGACGCCGCTCGGCGCCACGGTGACGTTGCAGGTCCGGGTCATCCACGCGGAGGGCAGCCTCGTGACCTTCACGGTCGAGGCGCGGGACGAACACGAAGTCATCGCCCGCGGCCTGCACCGGAGAGCCGTGATCCGGGTGGAAAGCTTCGCCAAGCGGGTGGGCCGGAAGACCAGTCCCGCCAAAAACTGAAACCAAACCCGCCATGTCCACCCGGACTCACGCAGTGCCTTGGGGCAAACTCCTGTTGGATTCACCCGGCAACAAACGCCCGGCGTCACCTACCCGCCATGCCACGGCCCGCGGACTCGCCGGCTTTCTCGGGGTGTTTACGCTCATCGGGCTCCTCGGTCGGATCCGCTCTCCGGGGTTTGATGCCAATCTTTGGTGGCTCGACCTCCGTGCCCTGCCGGAGCCGTTGGCGTTCGCCGGGCAATTCATGCTCGGCACTCTCCTCCTCGCATGGGCTGTTTCGCCCTCGGCGGGAACCCTGCGGCGCCGATTGACTCTGGGTGTCACCGCGGGCGCCTTGATGGTGCTGGCCCTGAATGCGTTGACCGTGGCCGGACTTTTCCTGACCGGAACGGTGGCCGCCGGCTTTCCCCTGCCGGCCTCAGTTTTGTTCGGCGCCGGACTGTTTTTCATTCTCCGCCAAGTGGGCGCCGCCACGGTGGTCCGCCCGGATCGCCCGGCCATCGCCGTGATGTTGCTGGGTTGTTTCCTTCTGTTTCCGCTCATCCAAGTCCTTTGCTTCGGCCGCACCGATTATCGGCGGCCGGCGGATGCCGCGGTCGTGTTGGGCGCACGGGTGTATGCCGACGGGCGGCTTTCGGACGCCGTCGGGGATCGGGTGCGGACAGCGGTGGAGCTCTACCGGCAGGGCTGGGTCCGCGAATTGGTGATGTCCGGCGGTCCGGGCGACGGTGCGATCCACGAAACGGCCGCCATGCGCGCCGAAGCCATCCGCAGCGGTATCCCCGCGGCGGCCATTCGGTGTGACCTCAACGGCCTGTCCACCGCGCACACGGTGCGCAACACCGCGGGCGAATTCGCCGGGCGCCGCCTCCTCGCCGTCAGCGAATACTACCATCTGCCCCGCATCAAACTCGCCTACGCCCGGGCCGGGCTCGACGTCTTCACCGTGCCGGCGGCGGCGCGGGACTGGCGCCGGACGTGGGACCTGCGTTCGGTGCTCCGCGAAGTGCCCGCGTTCTGGCTCTACTACGGCCGGGCCGTGCTCGGACGCGGTTGATCGGGCTAGTGCCACGCAGGGTCAGGCAAACTCACCCATGCGGGGCGCTTTACGCGCGCCGTTCGGCCGGCGCACGCTCAGCACATTCGCCATGAACCACTCCGTCACCCGCCGGACTTTTGTCCACCAAGCCGCGTTCGCCACTGCCGCGTTCGCCACCCTGCCCCGGATCTTTGGCCAAGCCGCGCCGTCCAACCGCGTGCGGCTCGCCGTCATGGGACTCCACCGCGGCGAAGCCCACGTGAACGGTTACCTCGCGTCGCCCAACGCAGAGGTCGCCTGCGTGTGTGACGTGGACCGGCGCGCCGCGGAAAAGGCCGCCACCCTCGTCGAGACAAAGTCCGGCAAACGCCCCCTCATCGTCACCGACTTCCGGCGTGTCCTCGAAGACCGCACGATCGACGCCCTGTCCATCGCCGCGCCGAGCCACTGGCACGCGCCGGCCAGCATCCTCGCCTGCGCGGCCGGCAAGCACGTCTATGTCGAGAAGCCGGGGAGCCACAATGCCCGCGAAGGCGAACTCATGGTCGCCGCCGCCCGCAAGCACGGCCGCCTCGTCCAGATGGGCAACCAGCGGCGCAGTTGGCCGCACGTCATCGAAGCCATGGCGCGGCTGCATTCCGGCGCCATCGGCAAGGTTCGTTCGGCCCGCGCGTGGTATGCCGCCGACCGCGGCACCATCGGCCGCGGCAAACCCGCGCCCGTGCCGGAATGGCTCGATTATTCGCTCTGGCAAGGACCGGCCCCGGAACGGCCCTACCTCGACAACGTGGTCCACTACAACTGGCACTGGCGCTGGCATTGGGGCGGCGGCGAACTGGCCAACAACGGGCCGCACTCGCTCGACCTGGCCCGCTGGGGACTGGGCGTGGATTGCCCGCATCGCGTCACCTGCGCCGGCGGCCGCTACTTTTTCCAGGATGACCAGGAAACGCCCGACACGACGCTGGCCACTTTCGACTTCGGCCCCTGTTCCGCGACGTGGGAGGCGCACAGTTGCCATCCCCGCGGCCAGGAAGGCACCGGCTTCGGCCTCGTCTTCCAGGGCGACGCCGGCTCGCTGCTCCTGCTCGACGCCGGCTGGAAGCAGTTTGATGCCAAGAAACAGGTCGTGGCGGAAGGCGCCGGGAAATGGGACGACACGCTCCATTTCGCGAACTTCGTCGCGGCGATCCGCGGCGAAGCGAAACTGAACTCCGAGATCGCCGAGGGCCAGAAGAGCACCCTGCTATGCCACCTCGCGAACCTGGCCTGGCGCACCGGCCAGACCGTGAACTGCGATCCGGCAACGCGGCAACTCGTCGGCAACCGCGCCGCGAAAAAGCTCTGGAGCCGGGAATACCGCCGCGGGTGGGAGCCGAAGGTTTGACGTGGCCGCCAGTCAGAGACAGATTTCGTTGCTGATTCAGCCATGTCCCGCCAATCCCCAGAATCCCGATCAAGCGCTGGATGGGTTTTGGTTGCTGCGGTGGTGGCGGTTCTGGGCGCGACAGCAGTCTTTGTGATGCCGGTGCCACCTTTCGGTCGTTACTCGGAAGATCGAATCGCCACGGCCGATGACTGCTACTATTCATTCACCAACGGCAATATGGTGCTTTCGATTCCCAACCACGCGGACCAAGTCCAGGGACGTCTGGTCAGGACCAACGGGCATTGGATGGTGATGCTGAAGTCAGGACCGGCACTGAAGTTGAAGCCGCGATTGCTTTTTATGGAAATCGAAGAGGGTGGGCCCCAGTTCATTTCGCGAAGCAGGAGATACTTCGGGATCAAATGGATTGATTGGGTGGTCCAGAAGTTCATTTAGCCTTGGCACCTACACCTGCCGTCAACGCCTTCAACTGGGCGTGCCTCCCCCACCTGCCGGCAGAAGTTGGTTGGCCATGAGTTGATTGGGTCGCCCGTGAGCCGGGTGGTGCAATGCACCTGCGACTCGGCGTTCACGGGAATGATGGCCTTCGGTAGGGGACGCCGCTAAACCCTTGGCGACCGGGGGCGCCTTCGGCCAGTCTGCGGCCATGCCGATTCCGGAAGCCCCCAAAATCAGCAAATGGCCCTTCCTGCTGGGTGATGCCCTGTTGGTCGGGGCCGGTGCGTTCATCCTGCACACCAATCCCTGGCCCGTGCCGCCCGTGCCACTCGCGCTGGGCGTGGGTTGCATCGTCGCCGGCGCCTGGCTGGCGATCACCCCGTTCCTGCGCGACCACACCGCCGCCGTGAAGCTGTGGGAACAGTCGAATCTCGCCGAGGCCGCCCAGCAGATTGACCAGTTGGCCACGCTCGCCAACCAGATCGCCGCCGCCACGGGCCAGTGGCAGAACGTCCAGGAAATCTCCGGCAAGACCGTCGCCAGCGCCTCGGAACTCGCCGGCAAGATGAGCAACGAGGCCCGCGCCTTCGCCGAGTTCATCCAGCGCGCCAACGACCAGGAGAAACAGACCCTGCGGCTGGAGGTGGACAAGCTGCGCCGCGGCGAGGGCGATTTCCTCCAGGTCATGGTCCACCTGCTGGACCACGTCTTCGCGCTCTTCGGCGCCGCCGTCCGCAGCGGGCAGCAGCCGGTCGTCCAGCAGATCGGCCAGTTCCGGGCCGCCTGTCTCGACACCGTTCGCCGCCTCGGCCTGGTCGCGCACGAGGCCCGGCCGGGCGACGAATACGACGCCCGGTATCACCAGACGCCGGACGGCAAGGACCCCGCGCCCGGCACCAAGATAGCCGGCACCATCGCGGCCGGTTACTCGTATCAGAGCCAACCCGTGAGGCGCATCCTCGTCGCCCTGCACAAGGACGAACCCGCTCCCGCCCCCGCGGCGGAAGTGCCGGAGCCGGCCGCGGAAGCCGAACCAACGGCGCCGGAGCTGCCCTTGGAACCGGAACCAGGTTCCTGAAGCCGGCCATGACTCCGGGCGTGAACGCCTTTGGCCAAAGTCTGGGAACGCCGCTTCCCGGATGGCCGCCGCCGCCATTTCCCGGACCGGTTAGCTTGGCCGGCCGGTTCTGCCGGCTGGAGCGACTCGATCCCGAACGGCACGCCGCCGAACTCCACGCGGCCAACGCCCTCGATGACGGGCGGATGTGGACCTACCTGCCTTACGGGCCGTTTGCCGACCTGGCCAGTTACCGCGCTTGGATGGAGCGGCACTGGCTGGGGCAGGATCCGCTGCTCTTCGCCATCGTGGACGTTGTTCGCAACCGGGCGCTGGGGATGGCGGGCTACCTGCGGATTGATCCCGCGAACGGTTCCATCGAGGTTGGCCATCTCGCCTACGCGCCGGCGTTGCAACGGTCGCCGGCCGCCACCGAGGCGATGGATCTGCTGATGGCCCACGCGTTCGGCCTCGGCTACCGACGCTACGAATGGAAGTGCAACGCCCTGAACGAACCTTCCCGCGCGGCGGCCCTGCGGCTCGGCTTCACCTTCGAGGGACTCTTCCGTCAGGCCGCGGTCGTGAAGGGGCACAACCGCGACACCGCGTGGTATTCGCTGCTGGATTCGGAATGGCCCGTCGCCAAAGCCGCTTTTGAGGCCTGGCTCGCGCCGGAAAACTTCGGCCCCGACGGCCGTCAACGACGCCGTTTGGCGGACCTTCGCGCAGCGTTGGCCGGCGGTCAGTGCCCGCCGGCGTAGCGTTTCTCGCCAGCCCGGATCTCGATGGGCAGCCAATTCTGGCGCGGCGGCAATTGGCAGGTCGCGAAGCCGGTGAACGCGCACGGCGGGTTGTAGGCGAAGTTGAAGTCCAGCACGACGTTCCCCGCGGCATCCGGCAACGGCGTGTGCAAGTAACGGCCGCTGCCGTAAGTCGCCTTTCCGCTGGTGGCATCGCGAAACAGGAGGAACAAGTCGCCGGCCTCGCGGTCCTCCAACGCATCCAGGCGCAGTTCCTGTCCCGCCAGCGTGAAGACCAGCGCCCCGGGGCAGACCTCGTCGGTCGTGGCACCTGTCACGTCGAGCATCGCCTGGCGCCTGGCCGGTCGGTAGGGAACAAACTTCGCGACCACGCGCCGGGCGGGATCGTAGGGAAACCAGTCGAGTCCACGAAAGTGCCGCCGCGTGGGCGCCTCAGCGTCCTTCACCCGCAGGCCAACCCGTTCGCCGCGGATCACGACGAACATTCGCAAGCCACCGACCGACAGCACCGAGGGTTCGCCGTGCTCATCGCCGTGCAATGCCGCGGCGACAGTGGGGTGGCCATCCAACTGCGCGGGCATGCCGGCCGCGGCGAAGAACTCCACCGACTTGCCGCGGCGAACGAAGCGCCCCACCTCCGCCGGCGCCCGGCCCGCCGGAAACTCGACGTCGTGGCCCGGCGCCGCGCCGGCCGTGTTGACGCCCTCGGCCAGCCAATGCAGGCCCACCAGCGTGGCCCAGCCATTGGTGCCGCCGATGGATTCCATGCGCTTGCGCTGCCAGGCGAGCCAGTCGGCTGGAGCCCGCTCCGGGGTCGTCTGACAGCCGAGGCTCGCGGCAACGAGGCCAAGGGCCACGAGTGGGGCGAGGAAACGAAACGAGAAGGCGTTCACGGTGTCCAATCTTCGGACGGACCCTAGCGACGGCGGCCGACGAGGGAAACAAGAGCCCAACGGGCCAAGCCAACGGACGCCGCACTTCTCGGACCGACCGCCCACGCGCCACCTTAGCCATGAAAGACCTGACGAGTTCCACCGCCATCTGGACGAAAGGCGTTTTGTTCCTGTTCCTCGGCACCGCCGCCGGCGCGATTCTCCTGCTGGAGACAAGGTCGTTACGCAGTGCGGTCTTGCTGGCGATCACCGTCTGGGCGTTCTGTCGGGCTTACTATTTCGCCTTCTACGTGATCGGGCGTTACGTGGACCCCGCCTACAAGTTCTCCGGCCTCGGCTCGTTCCTCGCCTATGCGCTCAGACGGCGCGGCGGCCGTAGTTGATCCCCATCACGCCGCCGAGCAGGTTGACCACGCGGCGTTCCGACCAGCCGAGTTCGGCGAGTTTGGCGTCCACGCCACGCTGGGCGGGATACTTCTTCAGCGACTCCAGGATGTAACCATGCGTGTCGCCGTCGCCGCAGAAAAGCCGGCCGAAGATCGGCACCAGCCAGCGGAGATATTGGAAGTAACCCCAGCGCCAGAACGCGTTGTCGGGTTTGCCGAAGTCGAGAACCAGCAGGCGGCCGCCGGGCCGGAGAACCCGGGCCAACTCGCGCACGCCGCGGTCAAAATCGGCGAGGTTACGAAGCCCATAGCTGATGGTGACGACGTCGAAGCTGGCGTCGGCGAACGGCAGGTTCAATGCGTCGCCTTGCTGGAAGACCGGCGAAGTGCCGGGAGCCACGGCCCGGGCGCGGTTCCGGGCCACGGCCAGCATCGGTTCGCTGAAGTCGAATCCGGTCACGGTCGCCCCTGCGGCTGCGAGCGCGAACGCCACATCCCCGGTGCCGCAGCACACATCGAGGGCGAGTTCGCCGGGACGGATGGCGGCGAGGCGAATCAGGCGGCGTTTCCAGAGCCGGTGCAGGCCAAAGCTCTGGAGGTCGTTGATGAGGTCGTAGCGCGGCGCGATCGTGGCGAACAGGTCTTCCACCCGTGCCGCCCGCGCGTCGCCTTCGACGTAAAACTTGCTCGCCACGGCCGGAGATTAGCGCGGAGGCGCCAAAGGGAAACCGGCATCTGAACGGCTCATCGGGAATCCTCGGGGCGCGACCACCACAGGGCCAGCCCGGCCCAACCCGCGTAACCCAAGCCTTCCGCCAGCAACCACCACACCGGCAGTCCGGCCGACCAGTCGATGCCCACCAGAATCAGGGCGTGAACTTGGGCGGCCCACGCGAGGAACCGGATTACTGGCCGATGCCGGATCACGTCGCTGGCGAGAAACAGGAGCAGCGCCCCGTAAACCGCGTAGAGGGCCGACGCCGAGCGGGCCAGGTAGATCACTATGGGGGACTCCGGCAGCGCCCCCAGGCCGGCGAGCGCATGGGCCCGGTCGTGCCATTCGCGGGGCATGACGACCGCAAGGAGGGACAGCAGGTCCAAGGCACCCACGGCCCGCAGCAGCCAAGCGAGTTTCCACGCCGGTCGGTTCACGGCGCGAAAGGAGACGGCAAACGCGGGTTGAAGCAAGCTTCGGGAAGGCGAGACCCAGCGACGGAAAAGCCCCGCGCCGATCAGGGCAGCGGGGCTTGCTCGCCCGGCGGTTCAGCCGATGAACGCCGTGTGCAGCGCGCGCATCGCCGACTCACCCTTGGCGAGCTCGATGACCACGCTGATCTTGATCTCGCTGGTGGAGATCATGCCGATGTTCACGCTCTCCTGCGCGAGGACGTCGAACATCTTCGCAGCCACGCCGGAATGGCTCTTCATGCCCACGCCGACGATGGAAAGCTTGCCGATGGACTCGTCGGTCGCGGACTCCTTGAAACCGATCTCCGCCTTGAGCCCCTCGATGACCTTGCTGGCCTTGAGCAGGTCCGGCTTGTCCACGGTGAAACTAAGGTCGGTGGCCGGGGCGCCGCCGGCGTGGCTGACGTTCTGCACGATCATGTCCACGTTGATCGCTCCGTCGGCGAGGGCGCGGAAGATGCGGGCGGCCTTGCCCGGTTGGTCGGGCACGCCGAAGAGCGTGACTTTGGCCTGATTCTTGTCGAGGGAGACGCCGCGGACCACGACGCCTTCCATGCTGTTGGTTTCCTCTTTCACGATGGTTCCGGGATTCTCGTTAAGGCTGGAGCGGACTTCGAAGACAACGTTGAACTTCTTGGCGAACTCGACCGAGCGGAGCTGCATGACCTTCGCGCCAGAGCCGGCCAGCTCGAGCATCTCGTCGTAGGCGATCTCGGGCAATTTTCGGGCGGTCGGCACGATCCGCGGGTCGGCCGTATAAACGCCGTCCACGTCGGTGTAAATCTGGCAGAGGTCGGCCTTGAGCGCCGCGGCGAGGGCGATGGCGGTCAGGTCGCTGCCACCCCGACCGAGGGTGGTGATGTGCCCCTCGTCGGTCTGGCCCTGGAAGCCGGCCACGATCACCACGTTCCCCTCGTCGAGGAGCTGGTGGACCTGCTTCGGGGAAATGTTCTGGATCTTGGCCTTGGTGTGGACGCCGTCGGTGATGATGCCGGCCTGGGCACCGGTCATCGAAACGGCGGGCACGCCCAACGAATGCAGGGCGATGGCCGCCAACGCGATGGTCTGCTGCTCGCCAGTGGCTAGGAGCATGTCCATCTCGCGTTCGGCCGGGAGCGGGACGATCTCCTTGGCGAGCTTGATCAGGTTGTCGGTCACACCGCTCATCGCGGAGACGACGACGACGACCTGGTCGCCCTGCGCGCGGTATTTCGCGACGCGGCGGGCGACGTTCTTGATGCGCTCCGTGTTGCCGACGGAGGTGCCACCGAACTTCTGGACAATCAGCGCCATTGCGTAAGAAGGCGCGGTTAATGGCGCAACCGGTGCCGGCAAACAACAAAAAAGCCGGAGCTCTTGTTGCCCCGATTAGGACTTGCGGGCAAAAACTCCGGCGCCCCAGCCTTGCCGGCGGTCAGCGTCCATGGTCATTCATCCCGATTTCATCCGCGCCAACACGGACATCGCCCCTTGCGTGTCGGTGGTCATGCCTGTCTACAACGAGGCCAAGACCATCGCGAAGATCGTCGCCAAGGTGCTCGAGCAATCCCCGGTCGCGGAGCTAATCATCGTGGACGACTGCTCGACCGACGGCACCGACGCGGTGCTCCGCCAGTTGGTCCAGGAACGCCTGCTCACCTGCACCGCGGGCGAAGCCGTGGTTCGGCTGCACCATCACGACGTGAACCAGGGCAAGGGCGCCGCGCTCCGCACCGGCTTCGGCATGGCCACGCGGGAGATCGTTATCATCCAGGACGCCGACTTCGAATACGACCCGTCGGAATATTGGCTGCTGCTGAAACCGATCCTGACGGACAAGGCCGACGTGGTTTACGGGTCCCGCTTCTCCGGCGCCTCGTCACACCGGGTGCTGTATTATTGGCATTCGGTCGGCAACAAGGTGCTGACGACGCTGTCGAACATGACGTCGAACCTGAACCTCACGGACATGGAGACGTGCTACAAGGTCTTCCGCCGGGAGGTGCTCCAACGCATCCACGTCCGGGAAAATCGCTTCGGCTTCGAGCCCGAGATCACCGCCAAGGTAGCCAAGCTCAACGTGCGCGTTTTTGAGGTGCCCATTTCCTACTACGGCCGCACCTACGCCGAAGGGAAGAAAATCGGCTGGAAGGATGGCTTCCGCGCGATCTGGTGCATCCTCAAATACGGACTCCTCGGCTGACATGAGCGAACGCCCCAACTCCGCCGCGAGCAACGCCAGCTTCGAGTTCGATGCGCTGAACCAGGCGGTGAACTACCGGCACGCCTTGGTGCGCCACTTCCGGCCGCATCTGGGCCGCGAAGTGATCGAGGTCGGCGCGGGCATCGGCCAGATCACCGAACTGCTCGCCCAGCAACCCGGCGTCGCCAGCGTGCACGCGGTGGAACCCGATGCCGCCTTTTGCCAAGCCCTGCGGCAACGCCTGCCCCACCTGCCGGTCACCGAGGGAACCCTGGAGCAATGCCCCTGCGCCGCCGCCGACTCCATCGTCAGCGTGAATGTCCTGGAGCACATCCTGGAGGACGAAGCCGAACTCCGCCGTTACGTGCGCCTGCTCACGCCCCGCCGCGGCACGCTCTGCCTGTTCGTGCCCGCCCGGCCGGAGATTTACGCGCCCATCGACAAGGACTTCGGCCACCATCGCCGCTACACCCGGCCGGAGCTGGAAGCCAAGCTGCGCGCGGCCGGCTTCACCGACGTGCGGGTCCGTTATTTCAACCTGATCGGCTATTTCAGTTGGTGGCTCGTCTTCCGGGCACTCGGCAGCCGGCAATTCAAGACCGGTTCCGTGAAGCTTTTCGACCGCTGGATCTTCCCGGTCGGCCATTGGCTCGAATCAAACGTGATGGCCCCGCCCATCGGACAGAGCCTGATGGCCTTCGCCCAGCCCTGAGCCATGCGCCTTCGCCCGGTCCTGCTGTTCCTGACCGTATCGTTCGGCCTCCTGGCGGCTCTGTTTTTCCGGGCGATGACCGGGGCGCACCTGCTGGCTCCGCTCGATCTCGCACCCGCCCTCTTCCAGCACTACGCGTGGGTCGATTCGGGCCACAGTGGCGTCCCGGCCAACCACTACATCATCGACCAACTCACCTACGACCTGCCGCTACAACGGCAAATCCACGCCGCCGTCCAGCAGGGCCAACTGCCGTGGTGGACCCCGCTGGACCTCGGCGGCCGCCCCCTGCTGGCCGATGCGCACATCAACGGCACCGACCCGCTCCGGCTGCTGCTTTACCGGTGCCTGCCCTTCGAGGCGGCCTACAACTGGAACCTGCTGCTCCATTCGCTGCTCGCCGGACTCGGCGCGTTCTGCCTGCTCCGCAGTCTCGGCAGCCGACCCTTCCTCGCCGGCATGCTCGCGCTGACCTGGCAGTTCTCGGGGCCAATGACGCTGTATTTCGGACACCCGTGGATCCAATCCGCGTTCGTCGCCTACCCGTTCCTCTGGCTGGCCTGGAATCGCCTGGCCCAAGGCGCCGGCGCCCCGGCGCTCGGCGGGGCCGCGTTGGCCACCGCCTGGGCACTGCTGGGCGGCAACTTGCAGTCCCACGCCTACCTGCCGCTGTTCGCCTTGGCTTGGCTGGCAGGAACCTGCTGGACGGCCCCCAAAGCCTGGCTGCGGTTGCTGCCTTGGGTAACGGCGAGCGGCCTGCTCGGCGCCCTGATCGCGGCGCCCGCGCTCGCCCCGGAACTGGACCTCTACCGGCAGACCCAGCGCCTGCCCGCCCTCACCTTCAAGCTCATCCATGCCGGCGCCGCCCCCGTCTCGCTCTCTTTCCTGTTTCCCTGGGCGCTCGGCACCTTCAAGACCGTGGACGCCAGCAAGCTCTTTGGCCAATCCACGCTGGGTTTCCAACTGTTCGTCGGCCTCCCCGCCGGCTTAGCCGCCCTCGGCGCCTTGTTGCTTCGCAGGACCGCTGATCCGGGGAATCCAGCCATCCGCCCCGCGAACCGTCGGGTCGCCGGCCTCTTGCTGCTGGGTTACCTGCTGATCCTCGCCACGCCCGCCGTGTTGTTCCTCTACACCCGCATCGCCCCGCTCATGACGTTGGCGCTGGTGGTCTTGGCGGCCGAATTTCTGCCCCGGCTGGAAGCCGAGTCTTTCCCGACGCTGGGCCAATGGCTGTGGCGCGCCGGATGGGCGCTGCTCGCGGCGACGACGTTGGCCGGGTTGCTGATCCTGCCGAAGTTGGAACCGAAGCTGGAAGCTGCCCTGCTGCGCCGCGGCGCGGAAGGCACCTCGATGGACGAGGCGCCCGAACTTCGCCGCGCCCAGGCGCGGCGATTGGCGGAAGAACTCTCCCCGGCGAACCCGGAACTGCTTCTCGGCCTCCTCAGCCTGCTCGCCTTGGGTTGGTATTTGCGGCGATCCCCCGCCCACCGCGCGCCCGGACACTTCGCCGCGATCGCCTGCGTCGGGCTGCTGCCGCTGCTCGCATTTCAGTTCCGGTTCGCGCCGTCCCATCCGCGGGCGCTGTGGGATCGACTGCTCGCCGGCGGACCACTCCAAAACGAGCTTCGCGGCGAATCCCGCCTCGGCGCCATTCGCTTCGAGGACACGTTGGCCGGGTTGCACCAACAGGTTTTTCCCAACTGCTTCTCCCAACTTTACGGCGTGCAAACGCTGCACGGCTACGCCGCCTTGCGGCCGCCGCACCTCCTGAGCACCACAAACGGTCCGGCTCTGCTGGGCGCCCGTCCGTTGACCGACCGGCAGTTGACCGGTTCGAACACGGTTCGCAGCCTTCCCGCCGAATTCACCTCCCGCTGGATCCTGCGGCGCGACGGCGTGCCGGTTCCCCACGCGATCACCGGCGTGCGCGAGTCATGGGACTCGGTCGAACTCGACTTCAAGGCACCCGGCCAAGGGGGAGCCGCGGAACTGATCTGGACGGACACGTATGCGCCGGGTTGGCGGGCCGAGTTCAACGGCAGCCCCACCGAGTTGGTTCAGTTTGAGCGCCTGTTCTCCCGGATCAAACTCCCCGCGCCCCAAGGAACGGTCCGGCTCACCTACCATCCGGCCGGCGAAGGCACACTTCGGTGGCTGGCAGGCGGAATGGCCCTGTTCAGTGGTGGGGCTCTGATTGTGGGAATAATCCGGCACCGCACCGAATCGTCCCAAGCCTAGCCGGCCGCTGCGCAGCCGCGGTTCAGCGTTTCGTCATCTTCGCCCGGGCTCGTTCGAGCGTCTCTTTCTCCCGGGCGGTCAGGCTGTGAATGCCGTGCGCGGCGATCTTTTCCAGGATGGGGTCCACTTCGCGCGCCATGAATTCCTCGGGGGTAACTTCAATGATCTTGGCCGGCTCGCGGCGGCTTTCCACCGGCTTACGGGCCAATGAAGGTTGAGCACGACGAACCGGTTGGCGGCGGAACAGCGACTTCAAGCGGGAAAACCAGTCCGCGCCGGGCAGCGGCATCAATTCGTCGTGCCACCGCAACCGGAAGAAGACGATGGCGGCGACGATGCCACCCAGATGCGCCGCGTGGGCCACGCCGGGATCGGACGGGACCAGCGTAAAGAACAGCGCGATCGCCGTTTCGGCGATCAGCAGGACCTTCGCCTTGATCCGGACCAAGAACATGAGGAGGAACTCGGCCTCCGGCTGCAGCAGGCAGAACAGCGCCACCAACGCCATCACTCCCGCCGATGCGCCGTAAACCGCCTTGCCAAAAACGTTCGGCAGCACCGCGGCCAAGGCCGCATGGAAGAGGCCGCCCACAACCCCCGTTCCCAGGTAGAACGCGAGGAACCGGCCGCGGCCGAGGACGTGTTCGGCAAAGCGACCGCAGAACCAGAGCCCCAGCAAGTTGCCCGCGAGGTGGAACAAGCCGACGTGGATGAATTGGAAGGTCAGCAACTGCCAGACAAAGCCGCGTCGCAGGCCGTCGTAGCTCAGCGGCAGGTATTCCAGCCAACGGCCATCCAAATAGACCGTCGCAATCTGGACGATGGCAAATACTGCGACCAAGGCGATCATCAACCGCACCGTCATCGAAAGCGGCGGCCGCTCGTCGGATTCCCGCATGTAGTCGCGATCACTTAACACGGTGGCAAGCTAGTGAGGTGGCGGACCATTTCAACGGCGGGGTTGTTCCTCTACCGGGTCGTCCACCGGCGGCAGCGGCTTCACGTCCATGAAGTTCAGCGCAACCAGGCCGCCCACCAACCCGCCGAGGTGGGCCAGGTGCGCGACGTTGCCGAACGGGAACAGCGCTCCGCCCATCGTGACCAACGCCACGGCGAGCAGGAGGAACTTCGCCCGCATCCGCAGCGGGATCACGTAGAAGAGCTTCACGTCCACCTTCTCCTCCGCGTATAGCGCACAGACGGCCGCCAGGATGCCGCACAGACCCGCGGACGCGCCCACGACCGGGGTGGCGAAGTGCCCCGGCGACAGCCAAGCCACCAGCACATGCAACCCGCCGCCGAACGCCCCGCTGACGAGATACAACGCGAGGTAACGGCGCGCGCCCAGCGTCTGCTCCAGCAGCGGCCCGATGGAATGCAGGAACAGCAGATTGAAGAGCAAATGCAGCAGCCCGCCGTGCAGGAACTGATACGACAGGAACTGCCACCACATGCCCTGCTGCACGGTCGTCAATTGCAACGCATACTGGTGGAGCAACGAGAGCTTCTGGAAATACGGCAGCCGGTATTCCCACAGGAAAACCAGCACATTGAGCACGATCAGTGTGGTCGTGACCGGCGGGGCCGGGGGACGGTCGTTGGGGGCCGCAGGGCTCACGTCGGTCAGTCCAGTTTGGCGAGTTCGCCCCGCACAAGTTCGGTCAGCGGCTTCAACGTCTCGCGGCTGAAGTCGAACCGACAGCCGGCCTTCGCAAACAGTTCCGGCAAGGGACGCGAACCGCCGAGGGCCAGCCCCGCCTTATATTCCGTGAGCGCCCGGACCGGGTCCCGCCGGGAATTGGCCCACACTTGCAGGGCGCCCAACTGTGCGATGCCGTATTCCACGTAGTAGAACGGATAGAGGAAGATGTGCAGTTGCTTGTGCCAGAGGTTGGCGCGCGCCGATTCGAACCCGGTCCAATCCACGTCGCCGCCGAAGCGGTCCATCAGCGCCAACCAGGCGGTCCGGCGTTCGGCGCGGGTGTGTTCCGGATGCGTGTAGAGCCAATGCTGGAAGGCATCCACGGTCGCGATCCAGGGAAACACGCCGACTATGCCTTCCAGATGCACCCGGCGGGCACGCTTCGCGTCGGCCTCACTGTAGAAGACGTCGAGGTGCGGGGCGGCAAGGAGTTCCATCGCCATCGAGGCGACTTCGCAGAACTCAATGGGCGCGCCACGGTAGGCGTAGAGGTCCTCATCGCGGGTCGCCAGCGCGTGGAAGGCATGGCCCGCCTCGTGCAGGATGGTCTCCACGTCGCGCTGGAGCCCGACCGAGTTCATGAAGATGAACGGCAGGCGTGATTCGCTGAGGGTGCTCTGGTAGCCGCCGGGCGCCTTGCCCTTGCGGTTGGCGAGGTCCAGCAGGCGCAGCCCGCGCATCTGCGCAAAGCCCTGGGCCAGTTCCGGGTCCAGCCGGTCGAAGATGACCTGCGAACCGCGCTCCATCTCGGCGGTGTCGGCGAACGGTTTCAGGGCGGGCCGGTTCAGCGGGTCCACGGACAGGTCCCACGGCCGCAGCACGGGAACAGCCAGTTGCTCCCGGCGGCGGCGCTGCAATTCCCGTTGCACCGGCATCACTTCGGCAGCGATGGCGTCATGGAAGCGTTCGCAATCGGCCGGCGTGTAGTCGAAGCGGCCGCGCATCCGGAACGCGTAGTCCCGGTAGTTGGCGAAACCCGCGTTCAGCGCCATGCGGTGACGCAGCTTCATGAGCCCATCCATGAGTTCGTCGAACTTGTCGGCCTCCGCCAATCGGCGATCGGCGACCAGCTTCCACGCCTCTTCCCGCAGCGCCCGGTCGGGATCTTCCTGCAGCCGGCCCATCTGGGTCAGCGTCTTCTCCTCGCCGCGAAAACTCACGGTTAGCGAGCCGCTCAGCTTGTTGAACTCGTTGCCGAGCTTCGCGTCCTCGGTCTCCAGCGGCACGTTTTCGTCCCGATACAGCTCCACCAGCAGTGCCTGGTCGCGGTCGAAGACCTCGTAACGGGCCTTCGGCAATTGCGTCCGCAGCGGATGCGCGAGGTAGATCTTCGCCTGCTCAAAGCGCCGCGGCTTCAGCTCCGGTTCGAGCTTCTCCACGAAATGCAGGTAGGCCGCCTCCGCCTCCTTCGACTCCGTGTGGCAGGTCATCGCGATGTAGCGTTTCGCGCTTTCCTCATCCAAGGCCGCCGCCAGTTCCCCGCCGTCGAGCAGCCAGCGTTCGAACTCGGCCACCGTGGTGCACTGCGGCGCCCGGGCAACCAGCGCGTCAAACAACGGCGCGACCTGGCTCCAGTCACCCAAGTCGATCTGCGCCGGCACAAAGCGGCGCGGGCTGTGGACAGGCAATTCCCCAAACGGCAGCAAACTCATGCGGCGGAAGGTGCGAGACCGCCGCCCTCCCGGCAAGGGGCGGAAGCCCGGCTCATGGTTTGGCCGCGTCGCCGCGGATGTATTTGTGGCAGGCCACGCAACTGGTCGTCATGGCGTTGTAGGCCTCCGTCGCCCCGTCGATGTCCTTGGCCGAGGCGGACTTGGCCAATTCGGATGCGGCGCGCTGAAACTCCGTCAGGAACAGCCCGTATTCCGGCGTCTGGCGAGCCAACCAGCCGCTGCCCCGGCTCAGTTCGACGAGCTTTCCGGCGTTGGTCGCCAACGATGGGAAATCATGCAATGCCAGTCCCGGCAGGATCGTTTCGGCGTGCTTCAGCTTGCGCCGCATGGCCACCGCGGTGGCGTCGTCCTTGCCGGTCGGAGCAGGTGCGGCCAACAGGATGACCGCCACGACACTCCACCGAATGAGGTTTGTGAGGAAAGAGTTCATGCGATTCGGGCCTTTCTGCCTGCCTTAAACGTCGGTCGGCGCCGGGAATCCGCACTCCGGACATTGCCGAATCCTGCGCCGAACTTGCGAGCCCAGTCCAAGAACCATCCGCCCCGGGGAAAACTGTTTGCGCGACCCATCACCGGGAAACTAGCTTCGCCGCCGATTCAATTCCGCAAGTCGAGTTCACTTTTACCATGAGCGATACCTACGTTCCTCTCATCAGCTCCGGCGTCGCCGGTCCGCTGGGCGTCCTCCACCTCCCGCGCCTCTGGCAGAAGGCTTCCCTCGAAGCCCGCGGCAAGCTCGCGGCCGGCTATCCTGGCATCGGCCAAGGCTACGACAGCATGGTGATCAGCGCCCTCGGCCTGACTGCCGATGCCGTCCGCGCCTTCATCACCGAGAGCAAGCCGACCTACCCGCAGTTCGAGGCCTGGATCAAGGCCCAGCCCGGCGTGAAGCTGACCAAGGCCAACATCCACAAGCTGAACGTCAGCATCGCCGGCTACATCCATGCTGACGAGACCCGGAAGAACATCCTCGCCGCCAACGGCTTGAATGATGACGGCTCGGTGCTGCCCGACGCCATCAGCCTGAACAACCTCGACGACTGGTTCGAGTTCCACCAGGCCGTCCTCAAGTAAGCGGCCGACTCAATTCGCCCCCTCGCCAACGGCGAAGGATGGGCAGCCAACCGGCGCAGGGATTTCCTGCGCCGGTTTTGCTTTCCTAGTCTTCCGGTCCAGCGGCGGTGATTTGGGGCCGGCCAGCGTGCTCAGGCCCAACGTGCGGAGCCGGTCGTGGTGACCGGCGTTGGCCCCAAGTCGCCGTGGTTTACGGCGTCCGCAGCCGGTAATGGCGATGGGGACGCAGTTCCGACTGCGGATCGGCATAGAATGTGCCTGCGCCGGTCACCGTATTGGTTGAAAGCGCGGTCCAGGCAGCGGTCCTCAAATCGTCACAGGCCTCGATGACAACCGGGACCGCCAGAACGCTCGTCACCTTGAATCCGAACCGTCCCGACTGGATGCCGAAGTCGGCGTCGGTGACCTGAATCTGGGGATTCCACAGGCGGACCGGCCGACCGCCGAACTGGGTGCCCCACCCGCTGGTTCCGGGGAAGTTGTAGACCGTGGCCAGGGTCGAGTTCTCGAATGGCAGGTTTCCGTTCTCCGGGCGATTCCCGGCGAAATAGATCTCCCGCAGTTTAGGGCACTCCGCGAACGCGCCGGCACCGATCCGCGTGATGTTCGCAGGCAAACTGATTCGCACGAGACTCGAACAATAGGCAAAGGTGTCGTCCTCAATCCGGGTGATGCCGTCAGGAAGATTGATTTGGACCAGCGATTCGCAGCCGATGAAGGCGTTAGCCCCTAGCGTGGTCACGGAGCCGGGAAGCGATATCTGCCTCAAATTTAGGCGGTCAAAGAACGTGCCGTCGGGAATCTCGACCACTCCGTCCGGAACCGAATAGACGGTCGCACTGCGCGATTTGGGATAGTGGACAAGGCGCTCCAGAGGCCGGTCAAACAACACCCCGTCGAGGCTTTGGAAGTCCAGATTGCCCGTGGCAACCTCGATGGAGCGCAATCCATCACATGCAAAGAATGCCCGGTCGCCGATCTCGTTGACCGTCGCGGGAATGGCCATGCTGGTCAGTCCCACGCAGAAAACGAACGCGTTGGTTCCGATTTTAGCCAAACCCTGAGGCAGCGAAACACTGCGGAGCTTATCGGCCGACCGGAACGCCTCGCGCTCGATGGAAACCACGGTGCCCGGAACGGAATAGGCGGTCTGGAGCCGGCCTCGGGGGTAAAGCAGAAGCCGCGTTTGGTCATTTGCAAACAGGACCCCGTCGATACTGGAAAACACGGTGTTCAGCGGGTCCACCGTGATGGTCCTAAGATCGGTGTTGAGCGAAAATGCGCCGGCCCCCAGCTCGGTCAAACCGGCGGGAAGTTGGACCGAAGTCAGCTCACAGAACCCGAAGGCCCCATCGCCGATTCGGGCCAGCGAACTCGGCAACGCAAGGTTCGCGAGGCTACACCCCCAGAACGCTTCGTCGCCGATGCTCAGGAGGCCCGGCGGAAAGTTCACCCGGGTAATGCCGCTAAACTCAAAGGCATTGGTGCCGATGCGCGTGACGGGAAGTCCTCCGATCGCCGCGGGAATTGTGACCACTGTCGCCGTCCCGGTGTATCCGGTGATCGTGACGGTGCCATCCACAATCTGGGTGGTGAACTGCGCCCGCGCCTCGCTCAGCCCCATGGTCACCAGCATCAGCACGACCAACACCAGCCCGCAACAGCCGTTCCACAACCGACATAGGCAAGCAATCCTTAGGTTCATGCCTAAACATGCTATCTCCTTGGCCGGCAGCCCGGGCATCGGATGAAGATATGATGCCACCCATCGACTGGCCGGATCCGAAGATGCGGGATTGCCAACTTGCGCTTCCCTTCCCTCCGCCGATTGGGAAGCCTTCCTCAACTTTACCACCGCATGAAACCAAGAGCCCTTCCCTTCCTTGCCGCGAGCCTGCTCATCACCTCGGCCTTTCCAACCCTCGCCCACGAAACCGGCACGCCCCATGCCGAGGTGACGGCGGCCACTCCGTTGGCCTTTGCCGTCGAATCCAAGGGCCCAATCCGGGCGCCCAAGGCCACGGCGCTACCCGCCGGCACCGCGACGACGGGACAAGGCTTCTGGAAGTTCACCGCAGCCCGCAACCTCACACCGGTGCCACCCGACGCGGTGCCCAAGCTCAAGGGGGCGCACGGCACCGTGATAGTCGATCAGGCGGCAGACATCGTTTACTGGGGCCTCGAAAACGTGGGTTGGATCGGCTTCAGCAACAAGCTGAGTGCCTCGTGGATCGTTCAGGGCGATCCCGCGTTCGCGAAGGGCAACCTGCACGGAGCCGACATCTGGCCGCGCAAAGGCAAGGCGCCGCTGGTGGCTGCTGCCGACAACAACGAGGGCCATGTCTACCTGACAGACACGACATTCCAGAAGGCCGAGACCTTGGGCATTCCACCGGTGGAACCCTACGCCGACAAGAAAGGCTGGGCGCCAACCGATGTGGCCTTCACGGGTGCCAAGGACCTGTTCGTCACCGACGGTTACGGCAAAGCCTACTTCCTGCCCGCCAAGACGACGCCATTCGCCTACGATGGCAAGTTCTACGGCGGCAAAAAGATCTCCAATACGCCCCACGGCATCACCTATGACAAGCGGGACAAATCCCTGCTGGTCTCCGCGCGGCCCGAGGGCGAGATCAAACGCTGGGACCGCCAGCATGAGCACTTCACTGAAATCGGCGGCCTGCCCAAGGGCAGCACCGTGTGCGACGTCGATGTCTGGGGCGACTACGCCTTGGCCCCATGCCTCAACGGCCCGGACGGCAAGCCCGGCCCGATCTACATCGTCAATATGAAGACGCGCTCCATTGTCAGCACGTTGAAGCCCAAGGAAGAGCTCGGCTATGCGACGGCCCAGCATATCCATGACGCCTGCTGGTATGTCACTGGCAAAGGCGCACAGCGCGAGGTCTATGTCGTCTTCACGCCGTGGAATCCGGGCGATGTCGGCGCCTTGAAGCTTGTGAATGTGAAGGAATAACCTGTTCGGCCAACCCGTCCGCGCCCACGCGCAGCCCCCGACCGGGCTGCGCGTTTTTTCGTGCCCCGGGGGCCCTCCGACCGTGGTCAGACGCCCTCCGTAGGCCGGTTCCACGGCGACCAACATTTGCCCTACAGATGGCAATCGGTGCAAAGCAGCATGGCCGAAATGCATTAGAACCAACCCCGTCATGAATGCTTCTCGCATTTCCCTAGCTACAGCTACCCTCGCCACCGTCGGTCTCGCCGCCACTGCCCTCGCGCAGGACTGGACGGCGAAGGCCATCGCCCCCGTCACTAACCCGATCTTCTTCGAAAGCCCGCTGGCTCAGAGCGAAGTTCGCCCGATCTTTATCCATCACAACTTGGATGACGGGTTTGTCGGCGGCGGCTCCGTCAATGTGTATGCGGTCCAGCTCCGCTACGCGGTAAACGACCGGCTCGCCATCATCGCCACGAAGGATGGCTACATCGACACCGACACGCCGGGCATCGGCGATCGCGACGGCTTCGCGGACCTCGCAGCCGGCGTCAAATACGCCATCTACAAGGACGATGAGAAACAGGCGGTCATCACTCCCGGCCTCACGATCAGCCTGCCCACGGGCAATTCCGACGTCTTCCAAGGCGACGGCAGCGGCGTCGTGAACGCGTTCATCTCCGCCACCAAGGGCTGGGATAATCTCCACCTGACCGGCAACGTCGGAATCCAAGTGCCGTTTGATGACGACAAGGACACGTCCAACCTCCACTACAGTCTGATGCTGGACTACTACACCTGCAAGTGGTTCATCCCGTTCGTGGCGTTCAATGCGTTCACGACCCTGAGTGACGGCGCCGGCTTGGGCATCACCACAGAAGGCTTTGACCTGATCAACTTCGGTTCGGCCAACGCCAGCGGTTCGACCCAAGCCGCCATCGGCTTTGGCTTCCGTTCCCGGCTGATCGAGAACCTCGACCTCGGTTTCGCCTACGAGACCGGAATCATCGAGGACGGCGCCGACATTTTTGAAGACCGCATTACCGTGGACGTGGCTTGGCGGTTCTAAGCTTTGGACATAGGACTATCGCGCGGCGGCGGATCAGTATCCGCCGCTTTTTGCTGCCGGCGGGGCTCGCGGCAAGCAGCACCAAAACACAAAAGGCGGTGGGAGTATTCCCGCCGCCTGATATTTCGTTCAACGCCTCAGCCCGCGCCGCCGCCGGCCACCTTCTTGGGCTCCCCCTTGAGCAGGGCCACGGCGTAGTCGCGGTTCATGCGGGCGATGAAGTCGAGGGAGATCTCCTTCGGGCAGACGGCTTCGCAGCTGCCGGTGACGGTGCAGCCGCCGAATCCTTCCGCGTCCATCTGGTCCACCATCGCCTTCACGCGCTTGTAGCGTTCGGGCTGGCCCTGCGGCATGAGGCCGAGGTGCGAGACCTTGGCCGCGACGAAGAGCATGGCGCTGGCGTTCTTGCACGCGGCCACGCAGGCGCCGCAGCCGATGCACTGGGCGGCGTCCATCGCCAAGTCGGCGTTTTCCTTCGGCACCGGGATGCTGTTCGCGTCGGGCGCGGCACCGGTGCGCACGCTGATGAAGCCACCGGCGTGCTGGATGCGGTCGAAGGCTTTCCGATCGCAGACCAGGTCCTTGATGATCGGGAACGGAGCGGCGCGCCACGGTTCGACAACGATCTCGTCGCCGTTGCTGAAGCTGCGCATGTAGGTCTGGCAGGTCGCCACGCCCTTGTGGGGGCCGTGCGGTTTGCCGTCGATGACGAGCGAGCAGGTGCCGCAGATGCCCTCGCGGCAGTCGTGGTCGAAGGCGATGGGTTCCTCGCCCTTGTTGGCCAGGTCCTCGTTCACCACGTCGAGCATCTCGAGGAACGACATGTTCTCGTTCAGCTCGGGGGACGAGTAGGTCTTGAACTCGCCGGCGGAGGCCGCGTTCTTCTGCCGCCACACTTTCAAAGTCACTTTCATAGGCTCTTCTTCCCTGGCGATCTCACTTGTAGCTGCGGGTGGACATCTTCACTTCCTCATACACGAGGGGTTCCTTGTTCAGGATCGGGGCCTTGTCGGGGGCGCCGGCGTATTCCCAAGCGGCCACGAAAGCGAACTGGTCGTCGCGGCGCTTCACGTCGCCGGCGTTGACGATTCCCTGCTGCACTTCGGGGTCCGCGGCGGTGTATTGGTATTCCTCGCGGAAATGGCCTCCGCAGCTTTCCTCGCGCATCAACGCGTCGCGGCACATCAACTCGCCGAGCTCGATGAAGTCCGCCACGCGGGCTGCCTTCTCCAGGCCCTGGTTCCAGCCGCCGGCCTCACCGAGGACCTTCACGTTGGTGCGGTATTCCTCGCGCAGTTCGCCAATGAGCTGGATGCCCTTCTTGAGTCCGGCCTCGGTCCGCGCCATGCCGCAGTATTCCCACATCAGCTTGCCGAGCTGCTTGTGGAAGCTGTCGGGCGTGCGTTTGCCGTTGCTCGCGGTGACGCGCTGGATGAAGCCGCGGACGTTCTCCTCGGCTTCCTTGAACTCGCCCTTGTCGGTCGCGGGCCGGCTGCCGGCTTTCACCGTGGCGAGGTAGGTGGCGATGGTGCTGGGGAGCACGAAGTAGCCGTCGCTCAGGCCCTGCATGAGCGCGCTCGCGCCGAGGCGGTTCGCGCCGTGGTCGGAGAAGTTCGCTTCGCCCAGCACGAAGAGGCCGGGGATGTTGCTCATCAGGTTGTAGTCCACCCAGAGGCCGCCCATCGTGTAGTGGACCGCCGGATAGATGCGCATCGGCGTCTTGTAGGCGTCCTCGTTCGTGATCTCGTGATACATCGCGAAGAGGTTGCCGTAGCGCTCGCGCACCTTGTCCTCGCCGAGACGTTTGATGGAGTCGGCGAAGTCGAGATAGACGCCCAGGCCCGTGGGACCGACGCCGCGGCCTTCGTCGCAGACATATTTGGCGGCGCGGCTGGCGATGTCGCGGGGAGCGAGGTTGCCGAACGCGGAATACATCCGCTCCAGGTAGTAGTCGCGGTCGCCCTCAGCGATGTCCGCCGGGTTCTTGCCGCAATCCTCCTTCTTCTTCGGCACCCAGATGCGCCCGTCGTTGCGGAGCGATTCCGACATCAAGGTCAGCTTCGACTGGTAGTCGCCGGACACCGGGATGCACGTCGGATGGATCTGCGTGTAGCAGGGATTGCCGAAGGTCGCGCCGCGCTTGTAGGCGCGCCAACTGGCCGTGACGTTGGAGCCGCGTGCGTAGGTGGAGAGGTTGTAGACGTTGCCGTAGCCGCCCGTGGCCAACACGACGGCGTCGGCGCTGTGGCGGGTGATTTCGCCGTTCTGGAGGTTGCGGACGATGATGCCCTTGGCGTGTCCGTCCACGACCACGAGATCGAGCATCTCGGAGTGCGTGTAGGACTTCACGCCGCCGGCGCCGATCATCTTGTTCAGGGCGGAATAGGCGCCGAGCAGGAGCTGCTGGCCGGTCTGGCCGCGCGCGTAGAACGTGCGGGAAACCTGCGCGCCGCCGAAGGAACGGTTGTCGAGCAGCCCGCCATATTCGCGGGCGAAGGGCACGCCCTGGGCGGCGCACTGGTCGATGATGTTGACCGAGACTTCGGCGAGGCGATGGACGTTTGATTCGCGGGCGCGGTAGTCGCCGCCCTTGATCGTGTCGTAGAAGAGGCGGTGAACGGAGTCGCCGTCGTTCTGGTAGTTCTTCGCGGCGTTGATGCCGCCCTGCGCGGCCACGGAATGGGCGCGGCGGGGTGAATCGTGGAAGACGAAGTTGTGCACCTCGTAGCCCAGCTCGGAGAGCGTGGCGGCCGCGCTCGCGCCGGCGAGACCGGCGCCGACGACGATGACCTTGTATTTCCGTTTGTTGGCCGGGTTGATCAGTTTGGAGCTGAACTTGTGCTTCTCCCACTTCGAGGCGAGCGGGCCGGCGGGGATGTTGGAATTGAGCGTCGCCATGTTATTTGGCCTCCTTTGCCGCGGCTTCGACCAGCGCCGTCTTGGCCGCCTTATTCACGTAGTCGTTGCCCAAGCCACCGACCAGCACGGCGAGCGGGATCGAGGCGTAGCCAAGGAAAATCAGGATGCTCGCCACTTGGGCGAAGGCCGTGATGCGCGGCCACCAGACGTGATTGCGGAACCCCAGGGATTGAAACATCGAGGAAAGCCCGTGGCCGAGATGCAGGAACAGCAACCCTTGGGCGATCAGATAAAACGCGGAAACCCACCAAACCTTGAACCCAAGAATCATCATTGCATAGACGTCCGGGACGGCGCCGATGCCCTTCAATTCTGTCTTGAGCTGGGTGAAATCGCCATAGCCGTTGATGCCGGGCATCCTCGCGGTGAAGTGCAGCAGGTGATAGATCACGAAGGCGAGGATCACGAGGCCGCTGACCACCATGTAGCGGGAGCGGACCGAGGCCGCGTAGCCGTCACCCTTGGCATACGGGACTGGGCGGGCCGCCTTATTTGCGGCGGTCAGAGTCAGCGCGGCGGCGATATGCAAGCCGACCGTCGCCAGCAGACCCAACCGGGCGACCCAGACCAACCCGGGTTTGCTTTGGAGAAAGTGGGCGTAGGTGTTGATGGCTTCGGGCGGGCCGAAGACTTGCAAGTTGCCGACGAGATGCCCGATGACGAACAGGAACAGCGAAATGCCGGTCAGGGCCATCACGTATTTCTTCCCGAGCGACGAGCCCCAGATGCGTTGGAGTAGATTCATGGCAAAAAGCGGAGAGTCCTCCGCCAAAGCTGCAGGATGAAACGACCCGAAGGGCGGCAGCGTCAATCGAAGCCAGGCGGGTATAAGCGACGCTTGCGCAATGAGTAAGCTGGCGCCCCGATTTTGCCGCAATCCTGCTCACCCCAAGAGATCAGTCAGCCGGGCGATTCCGCCGCCGGGACCCGCGGCCCGATCGAGCCAGACTCCTCGCATTCCCACCGCCGCGGCTCCATCGCGATCTTCGCGGCGACCGTCACCCACGTGGAGTATTTCGTGCGCCGGCAAACCCAACATCTGCCCGGCCCGTTGGAAGATCTCCGGCGCCGGCTTCGCGCTGCCGACGTCGAACGAACCGACGATGAATTCGAATTCTCCGGCCAAGCCCAAGTTGCGTAGCGTGGGAACCAATCGTTCATCCCAGTTCGAGATGACCGCGCACCGAATTCCCCGCGCCCTCACCGCCTCGAGGCAAGGTGCAACGTCGGGGAAGATTCGCCAGGCCGCGGGCTGCTGGAACGCCTGCCAAATCGCCTCGAACAGCACGGGGGAGTGGGCGGCCGGTCCCAGATCGGCCAGCGCCTCGGTCACCAACCGCGCCCAGGATGCCTTCGCGAAATCGAACGTGGCAATCTGCCGCTGCCATTCGGCGTAGAACCGGCGATTCAGTTCCTGCGGATCCCATGGGCCGAAACCGGCGGCCGCGGCAGTTGCGGCATAGACGTGACCGACCGAAGGATGCGGCTCAATCAAGGTGCCGCCGACATCGAAGGTGACGGCCCGAATTCCGGACAACCAAGGCGAGTTCACCGGCTCACCACCCGGTAGAAACTGGCTTCGCCCTGCGGATCAAAGCGGAAGCTGAAGCTGCCAGGCGAATTGGTGCCCAGCACGGCGCCGGCCACGGGCGACCAGGCACGGATCGCCAACGACGCGGCGCTTTCCAGCGTGAAACCAGTGGCCGTGCCTTGGGTCACGGCAAAGTCCAGGCGAAGTTTCCCGCTGGGACCAAGGGTCAACTGGGATCCCGTCAGAATCACCGCCGTGACCACGGAGTCGCGGACGGTGACCGTAAAGGTGCCCTCGTCGGCCAATTGGCCGTCACTGGCGCGGACCGTAACCAAGTTGGTGCTCGGACCCGCATTGGTCCCGGGTGTCCAACTGACCAAGCCGCTCGGCGTCACAGTCAGGCCCTCCGGCCCATTGACCAAAGAGAACGTGAGCAACTGTGCCGGCACATCCGAATCGATCGCCGATAACTGCAAGGTCATGGGCGTGAGTTCGTCCACCGTGCGGTCCGCGACCGCCGCGAGGACGGGCGGCGAATTCGCGGGCAGGGCAACGGAGGTCACCGCGAGCACGGGACCGGCGGGCAGCAGGCGCGCGAAGTTTCGGGGCTGAACTGACAGCAGATAACCCGCGATACCCGGGGGAGAGAATTCAAAGGTCGGTGCCGACACTTCGCCGGTGGTCGTGGAACCGACCACGTCTACGCCGACCAAGTTCAGGTCATCGAGAAACAGCCCCATCTGATTCCGGTTGGAGGCGTCTGTATCCAAGAACAACGAACCCGACGCGAACAGGTAGCCAAAGCGCAGTCGAATCGGGCGATTTGCATACGCCGCCAAGTCGACCGATACCGCGGTAAAGTTCTTTTCAATGCCAGTCGAACTGGTAGCCCCGTTCCCCGCCTGGCTCCAGACTGTGGTCCACGATATCCCGTCGTCCGTCGAGACCTGCGCAACCGCAGTTTCATCGTCCGTCGCGAAACCCAGCCGTTTCCAAAACTCCAGGCGGGCACCACCCCGAACCCAGAAGGTGGGCTTGAAGGTCATCAACTGGTTGATGCCGGTGCGGTGGCTAAGTTGGAAGGCGAAGCCACCGGTGCGCTTGGACCCGCTCGTGACCGGATTGTGTCCCGGTGAAACGACGAAGTTAAAATTGGTGCCGCCTGTCTCCGCTCCCTCCAGCCCCGTCCACGCAAAGGTCTGGGAAACCTTCCACGAATAGCCGGTGGCGCCGGGCACGACTGGAAAAGTGTAGGCATTGGCGCGCCCGACAACCGGACCACCAGGACCACTCAGCGCCGGGGCCGTGTAAGCCAGCCGGAGATCGGCCTTGGCATTGAGCCCACCGGCCAAGGCCACGGCCACTTGTGTGGGTGCCACGCCGGCCCCGCTGAAGGTGACCTGCCGGGCACCGTTCGCGGACGGGACCGCGTAACCGCCGGAACCGGCGGTCACCGCCTGGAACGCCGCCCCGCTGACCTCCACGGTGACGCCGCCCAGGCCTTCGCCCAGATCGTAGAATTCATTCCCGTTCAGGTCGTAGTAAGCCACGCCCGTGACCAATGGGCCGGCGCTCGTCCGGTTGGCGAAATCAAGGGTCACGACCTGGGGACCAGTGCCATTGGGGCCGCTACCATTGAGCACCCCGACCCCGACTTCCCTGAAGCTGACGTTGTGATTGCTGTTCCGGTGCCCGGGAGGGTTTTGCATTCCCCCGGGACCATTACCCCAATCCACCTCGAATCCGGCGTGACCATGCTCAGGATCCTTGGCGAAGGCGAAAATGCTCTCCCCGGCGGTGCTGAACGGGTAGCCAACCGCCGTTAGCCGGTCGCCCAGCGTGGCGGTGACGTTGCCTGAACCGGGCGGAGTCGTCTGGTCGTGATCCTGCAGCCCATGGCTAAGCATCCAGGCCGAATGCCCACGGGCGGCGTCGATCAGGCGCGCCTCAAACGCGAGCGGCTGGGCAACAGGATAACCGGCGGTGTCATTGACGAATTTCTGGAGATCGACCGCGAAAAACTCATAGGCACTCCGCACGTCCGGGTCGGTCAAGTTGGCGAGCCGGAGCGCCTCGGCCAAGGGGTCAGCGCGCGTGCGGTTGACCAATTCGAGATACAATTGCTCGTCATCGGTCGGTTCACCCACCGAATACAGCGGTGTCCCGTCGGCGGACCGGGTCACCCGGGGATGATCCGGCCCTCCGTTCCCGACTCCCTCAATCACCAAGGCGGGCGGCGGCGCCTGCGGTTCGGCGAAGGCGGGGGCAAGTTGGGTGGCCAGGGCCAGCGCAAGTAACGGTCGGCGCATGAGGAAATCGTTAGCGAATCCATCGGGCTGCGCCAATGACATCCTGCGCCGCATCCGCGCCGCTCGGGACCGATTCAATGCTTGCCGGCCCACGGGCGGAGTGCCTCGGAAAACAAAAAGGCCGGCTCCCAAATCAGGAGCCGGCCGGTGATCGTCGGATTGACTCAGAACTTCTTGGTCAACTGGACGTAGTATTGGCGACCGCGGATGTCGGTGACCGCGCGGTCCCACTGCACGAAGCCGGTGGTGACGAGTTCGGGCTGTTCGTCGAACAGGTTGTTCACGCCCAAGCTGAGATCGGCGTCGATCTTGTGGATCCGGTAGCCGATTCGCGCGTCAAACGTGTTGTAGCTGCTGATGGGACGATTGTTGTCGTCGATCTCCTCGTAACCGTCGGTGAAGTTCCACGCGAGGGAGGCGGAGTAACGGTCCTGTTCCCAAGTGATGCTGGTCGTGGACTTCCACAGGGGGAACCCGTAGTTGCCGAGCACGTTGCCGTCGCCCCAGTAGAAGCCGAGGTAGTCGACCTTGCCGGCGCCCGGGAAGTCCTCCTGCTGGAAGGACAGGACGCGCGTCGCGGAACCGCCGAGCGTGAACTTACCGATCTCGGTGTTGAACTCGTAGGTGGCAAACAGGTCGATGCCGTCCGTGACGCGCTGTCCGGTGTTAATGTCACCGATGTTGGTAACCTCCTTGAGGTCGCCATTGGCTTCCAGCGTAACTTGGGCGCCGAGCGGATTCGCCGCGCTAGGCGTCGCGTTCGCACCGAACGGGTTGTTGGCCCCGGCGGTGGCAGGATTCTGCTCATTCGCCCACCACTGGTTGACAGCATACTGCGAACTCGCGAACGGGATTCCCGATTCCTCGATGCGATAGTAATTGGCCCCGACGGTGAGTCCTTTGACGAACTCCGGCGAATAAACCGCGCCAATCAGATAGCTGTCGGATTCCGCCGGCTTCAGTCCAGGATTGCCAATGTAGATGACGCCGTCTGTCGGTTGCTTACGCACACCGGTGAGGGGGTTGAGGAGTTCATCAAAGCTCTGCTGCGGCGATCCGGCATCAAGCGCCCGAAGGCTCGGCGCCACAAACCCCTGGGCCCACGAGCCACGAACGGTCAGCTCCTTCTCCAAGACCTCCCAGCGGAACGCCACGCGGGGCTTCACACCAGTGTCACCCACATCCGAGAAATCCTCGTAACGGCCAGCCACCTGCACCGAGAACGAACTGACGCCGGGGAGCTTCACGTCCTCACCGAGGATCGGGATGTTGACTTCACCATAGACGGAGTTGATGTCCCGCGAACCGCGAAACACGGAGTCGGCGTTAAACGGGAACACCGATCCGGCCAGCAATGCACCGTCCGGAACCGTAGCCACTGTTTCCCGGCGCATTTCGTAGCCGCCGGACACCTCCAAAGCACCGCCGGGCAGGTCGAACACTTCGCCGCCTACGTTCGCGAGGAACTGCTGGGTCGTGTAGGTATCCTGCTGGGTTGCACTGCCGGAGAAGCCATTGATCATCGCCTGGCTATTGACCACGCTCGTATCGAACAGCGGCGTATAGCCGAACGGATTGAACGCTCCCCCGATGGTCGTGTCGGCGAGCGCAGCATCATAGAGGCTGCGCAGGACCCCGCCGGTCTGGGTTTCATCGAGCCGGGCGCGGTCATACATGAACGAGCCGCCCCACTTCCATGTGGATTCACCAATCCGACCACGCAGACCGGCGACCAAGCGGACTTCCTGCCAGTCCTGATAGGTGATGCGAGGGCCGAGTTCGACGGGCCGATAAGTGAAGTTTAGGTTGTTGGCGTTGGCGCCGGCGAAGACAGTGTTATACCAATAATTGCCGGTGGTCACCGTGCGGCCGCTGAGCGGCGACGGCGCCAATTGGTTCACGCTGTTGTTTTGCGCGTAGCTGAAGTCGGTGAAGACCTCGAGGTTTTCCCCGAACAACTTGCGATCAGCCGAACCCATGACGCCGTAACGTTCGAACGGACGGACCGCGATGGTGTAATAGTCGAACGGGAATCCCGGGTTGACGCCTGGAAGGAGCGACGGCGACGGGCCGTAGCGAACCGGCGAATTGGCCGGCAGCAAGCCATTAAGCCGATTCTGTTCCGCAAGCTGCGCCGCAATACGTGCCTGCGCCGCGATGGTTGCATACGCCCGGTCGGCCGGCAGCGCTGCATTCGTGGGAATCCGATCAACCAACGGAACACCCAACGAATTGGTCTTGGGCACCAACATGAAGTTGCCACCACCATCACCCACGCGCGCATCAATGAAGGCCACCGGATTGAATCCCGCCGGAATTTGAGACGCATTCGTGAGGCCGCGAGTGATGCTCGGCACCAAGCTCCATTGCAGCGGCTGGAAGTAGGAAGGCAAACCACTGGCCGCGAAAGTGCCTGGGTTGGAGGTTCCAGAAACTGAGCCTCCGGAGGGAGTGCTAACCACGCGGTCGGGGCTAAACTGGCCGTTGGCCCTGGAGTATTCTGCGGTGATCGTGATACTCCCTTTCTCGGTCGATTCACCCCAGGTCGCCCAGAACCGGCGTTCCCCAATGTTCTTCTCCGTGGTGTCACCGTAACGGATACCCACCTCGAAACCGTCGAACCCCTTCTTGGTGATGATGTTGATGACACCGGCGACGGCGTCGGAACCGTAAATGGCCGAAGCGCCATCGTTCAGGACGTCGATCTTGGCGATCGCCCCCTGCGGAATCAGGTTGAGGTCACCTGAGGTGATGCGGCGACCGTTCAGCAACAGCAAGGTCCGGCTCAGAGGAAGACCGCGGAGCGAGATGGAGGCGCTGCCATCACCACCGTTGGCAAACGCGTCGTTTGCCGTGCCCGTGCCGCCGCCGAACTGCGGCAGCTTCAACCGCAACATTTCCGCGGCCGAGCTGTAGCCTTGAAGGCTCGGCTTATCCAAATTGTAGGTGGACACCGAGAGGGCCCCTTCAATCTCCGCCCCGCTGAGGCGAGTTCCCGTGATTTCCTGGGTCGCAAGCTGCTCGGGCGTGGAGTCCTGGGCGACCGCGGCTGGCACGAGCAACTGGGCCCCGAGGCCGACGAGAAGCGCCCGGCGGAACAAATCCACACTGCGCTGTTGGTGGGTGGTGTAGTTCATGTGTGTTGTAGTAGTTTTTTTCGCAGGTCGCCCCCAAGTGGGAGGATTCTGGGGCGAGCATCAATTACGGTTAAAGCCAGTGGAGGTGCCAGTGACAAGCACAAAGCCGCCATCTCACCGTAACCGGGCAGAAGAATTTGCCCGTTCTTGGATTGCGCAAGTCCCCCTCAAAAAACACCGCTATGGATTGGCCAATCAACCCGTCATTCACGACCTCAGTCCCGCTTCAACTTGCCGCGGCCACGTTCACGCAGGCGAACGTTGACACCCCCGAAACAACTACCTAGCGTCCGCCAGAACATTTCACCAGTTCATCGCGTCATGCTCCGCATTGCCCTCATTCTCGCGCTGCTCACCGCTGCCGGCGCCCTCGTGGTCACCCAGTTCGTCACCAAACCGAAGGTGGTCGAATTGGATGAAAACCTGAAGACCACCACGGAAAACCTGAATCAGACCACGGCTGCCAAGACCAAGGCGGAAGCCGAAGCGAAGACTGCCAAGGCCGCCGCGGAGGCCACCGCCAAGGAACTCGCCAACACCAAGACCGAACGTGATTCGTTCCAGGAAGAGTCGCAAAAGCAGACCGTCCGTGCCGACAAGCTCCAGAACGATCTCACCGGGGTGACCAAGCAGCGGAACGAGGCCCAGCAGGAACTCGCCCAGTGGCAGGCGCTCAGCGTCCGCCCCGACCAAGTCAGGGCGTTGCAGGCCGAGCTGAAGAAGGCCGGCGAGGAGCGCGACGAGATTGCCATCCTGAAAAAGGGCGTGGAGAAGCAACTGGCGAAGACGGAGGCGGAGTTGGCCAAATACACCAAGGACAAGGAAAAAGTCGTCGAGATGCCGGGCCTCAAGGGTTCGGTCGTGGCAGCTGATGGCCAATGGAATTTTGTCGTGCTGGACGTCGGTGAAGCGGCCGGTGCCAAGGAAGGTGGCATTGTTATGGTTCGCCGAGGCGACAAATTAATTGGCAAGGCCAAGATCATCACGGTCGAAGCGAATCGGAGCGTGGCGAATCTGTTGTCCGACTGGAAACAAGGCGACGTCGCGGTTGCGGCCGGCGACAGCGTGCTTTACTGATCGTTCAATGAACGGATTCCTTCGCCGATTTGTCCTGGGTCTGGCCGCCATCGGCTTGTTGGCCGCCAGCGCCGGGTGCCGTTCCATGGACGATGATGTCTCGTCGCGGCCGTGGAATTCTCCCAAAGGTTGGGAAAATGGAATTCCAAGTTCGATGACCGAGGGGCGCTAACCCGGCAATTTGCACAAACCGCCGCCATCCAACCGATGGCGGCGGTTTGCTTTTTCGGGTGCCAACTTCCCCGGCCGGCGAGTTGCCTCGCCGGCCCGCGCTAGTCCATAAATCCGCCATGGATTCTTGCTTGGCCGGGAAAGTTGTCGTGGTTACCGGAGCGTCGGGTGGGATCGGCGGCGCGATGGCCCGGAAGTTTGCCGCCGAAGGGGCCTTCGTCGTCCTGCACTACCGCACCGGCAAAGCCCTGGCCACCAAACTGGCCCGTGAATTGGGCCCGAACATGCTGCCTATCCGGGCCGACCTGACCAAGGAGGCGGACGTCCGACGTTTGTTTGCCGCCGTCGTGAAACGGCTCGGCCGGGTGGATACGTTGGTCGTCAACGCCGGTTCCTGGGCCAGCGAAAGCGATTCCATTGCGGACCTTTCGCTGAAGCGCTGGCAGCAGACCGTGGATGCGGTGCTGACCTCCGCGTTCCTGAGCCTTCGCGAATTCAGTCGTCTCGTCCGGCACCAGCGGCGCGGGAACGCCATCCTGATCGCTTCGACCGCCGGCGTGTTCGGCGAAGCAGGCCACGCGGACTACGCCGCGGCCAAGGCGGCGATGGCCTATGGACTGGTGCGAACCTTGAAGAACGAATTCGCCCGGCTCGCGCCCCACACCGCCGAATACTGCGGTGGCCGGATCAACTGCATCTGCCCCGGCTGGACCGTCGTGCCGCGCAACGCGGCCAAACTCGCCGACGCGGCCGTCGTCCGAAAGGTCACCGCCACGATGGCCCTGCCCCAGATTGGCCGCCCCGAGGACATGGCCCATGCCGCGGTCTTCCTCGCCTCTGACACGCTGGCCCGCCACGTCACCGGCGAGACGCTCGTGGTCGCCGGCGGCATGGAAGGGCGTTTGCTCTGGCAACCGGACGAAGTTGACCCAACGCTTGCCTGACCATGAGTGCCGCTCCCGTCGTTAAGGCCACGTATTACCTCGAAGTCGTTTCCTCCTGGTGCCACTGGGCTGAACCCGCTTGGGCCGAGGTCCAACGCCGCTACGCGGGACAGGTGGAATTCGCGTGGAAGGTGGCGTTGATGGATGCCTCTGGGATGCCCGCATCGCGGGCCCAATGCGAATGGTTCTACCGCCGAAGCGGCCTCATCGTCCGTTCGCCGTATATGCTCAACGCCGGCTGGTTCGAACCGGGATTAAGCGAGTATCCGGCACCCAACCTCGTGGCCGAGGCGGCGCGTGATTTCGGTATCACCGACGACCGGGCCCGTCTCGCGATCGCGAATGCTGCCGTCCGCGACGGCATGAAGGTCGGGCGCTGGGAGGTTTCCGCCGAAGTCGCCGCCAAGGCCACCGGACTCGATGCGACCGCGCTGCTGACGAAGGCCCGCTCTCCCGAAATCGAAGCCCGTGCCCGCGCCACCACCGCCGAGTTTCATGCGCTCCAAGTCACGCAGCGCCCGACCTTCGTGCTGGAGAGTCGTATCGGTGACAAGGCGGTGTTCTCCGGCACTTGGCAGGCGGCGCCGCTGGTCGCGGCCATCGAGTCGATGCTGGCCGACGCGGCGGCTTATGCCACGCACTCAGCCCATTTTGGTGGACAGCCCCTCGCGTAGCTCTGTCATCGAAAACGCCACCAAATCGAAAGGCCCAACACCCGTGGTTACGGTCGGATCCGTCCCTCGCGATCGAGCTGAGCTCAGGTTTCCATTCCTGGCGGAGCACTTTCCAGGACGTCGCAACGCAATCCGCGAGCTCACCCATCGCGATCCGGAGTTTGTCTTTTGGATCTACCCCGACGGCAGGTTACACGACGCGCGACGTAGCCATCGGGACAACGTTCCCAAAGGCTATGAACACATCCTGCGAGATGAACCGGACTACGCTGGATTTCTCCGAGGCCGGATTGTCCGGTGCGATGGCCACCAGTTGATCGTGGTTTATTGTCGCCCACTAACGTTGGAAACGCCCGGCAAAGCGGTCGAACAGTTCATTCGCGGTATGGAACAGATGCCAGTTCCGGTCGAAGACGAAGCCTTGGTCATCAGCGACAACGCTGACATTTTCGGGACCGTCGCCGACCTTTGGCAGAGCCCCTATCCAGCGCTAGGAGGTGAATTTCATTCATGACCATCGTCGCCGTTCAACTCGACTGCGCGTGGGAGGACAAGGCCCGCAACTTTGCCCGCGTCTTGGAACTGCTCGCCGCCGAACCGCCCGCGCCGGGTTCGTTGGTCGTCCTGCCCGAGATGTTCAGCACCGGCTTCAGCTACAACGTCGCCGTCACCTGCCAGTCCGAAGCGCGAGAGGACGTAGCATTCTTGGCGCGTCTGGCCGACGAATTTGAGGTCACGGTGCTCGGCGGCGCGGTGTCGCGTGATTCCACCGGAGCCGTCCACAACGAAGCTCTCGCCGTTGGCCCGGACGGGGTGTTGCTGGCTCGCTACGCCAAACAACGCGTGTTTTCCCCGGGCGGAGAGGCGGCGGTTCATTCGCCGGGCGAGGCTACGGTCACGTTTCCTTGGAACGGATTCACGGTGGCGCCGTTCGTCTGTTATGACCTGCGTTTCCCGGAACTCTTTCGTCGGGCCGTGGCGCAGGGGGCCGACCTCCTGGCCGTCATCGCCGCGTGGCCCGCTCGCCGTGAGCGGCATTGGCTCACGCTGCTTCAGGCCCGCGCCATCGAGAACCAAGCCTACGTGGCCGGGGTGAACCGGGTCGGGCAGGACCCGCAGGCGACCTACAGCGGACGTAGCGTCGTCGTGGATCCGCACGGCATCATCATTGCCGACGCGGGCCAAAGCGAAGCCTTGGTAACGGCGAAGGTCCACGCCGAGGTGGTGGCCGCATGGCGGCGGGACTTCCCTGCCCTGCGGGATGCGGGACTCGGGAGCGCACCTCTCTGAGTCGCCAGAACGCTCCTCCGCGCATTCCGTTCCTCAAACATCACTTTGCGCCCTGCTTGGCTTAGTCAGGTCCCGGGAGTAGAGGGTTTTTCCTTCCGACGGATCCCTTACAGCAACAACGTCCGATTCCTTGAAATCTAGCCCATTGCCAGGACGGAACAGCCCACCACGTTGGCTGGTTATGCAGGCGACAATCTCTGCTGACCATCCGTCCACTCGTCCGTAAATCGACGCGTCAACCGCTGTGAACGAGCGTAAGCGCAAAACCTCTCCGTCGTGAAAATAGACCGCGAGCCCGTCTGCGTCGCTCGCACCGAAAACTGCCCCGAGGCAGTGTGCATTGTCGGACGATTCCTTCACACTTGCTTCGTCAGCTTCACGCCATGCTGGAGCAGCTTCTCCGCGTCGGCAGCGGTCTTGGCTTCGGCGTAGATGCGCAGAATCGGTTCGGTGCCGGAGCTGCGGAGCATCAGCCAAGAGCCGTCAGCGGCGATGAACTTCACGCCGTCGTAGGACTTCACTTCCTTCAGCGGCGACTTCAGCAGCTTGGCGGGCGGGTTCAGCTTGCAGAACTCCACCAGCGAGATGCGTTTCTCGATCGGGAACGCCGTGTCGAGCCGGGCGTAGCAGTGGGGTCCGAACTCCTTCGTCAGTTCGGCCAGCAGCTTCGCAAGCGGCTTCTTCTCCGTGGCCAGCAACTCCAGCAGCATGAGTCCAGCGAGGATACCATCGCGCTCGGGAATGTGGCCGGGGAATCCAATGCCACCGCTTTCCTCGAAGCCGAGCAGCACGTCGCCCTTCACCAATTCGCTGGCGATGAACTTGAAACCCACGCCGGTCTCCAGAAGCGGCAGGCCGTATTTTGCGCACATGCGGTCCACCATCGTGCTGGTGGTGAGCGCCTTGACCACACGGCCGGTCTGCTTCCGGTTTACCACGTAGTGCCGCAGCAGCAGGCAGATGATCTGGTGCGTGGTCAGCAGCCCGCCGTCGCCCATCATGCCGCCGACGCGATCGGCGTCGCCATCGGTCACGAGGCACAGGTCATGTGGATTCTTGGCCAGCCAGGCGGCGCTCTCGACGTAGTTCTTGGCGATCGGCTCGGGGTTCAGGCCGCCGAAGAGCGGATTGTGCTCGGCATGCAGGGTGGTGACCTTGCACGTCGTGCCCGCAAGCAACTCCTCGAAACAACCGGCGCCGACGCCGTAGAGCGCCTCGTGGGCGAACTTGAGCTTCGACTTTGCGATAAGGTCGAAGTTCACCAGCTTCTTGCAGGCGGCATAATGTGGTGCCCGCAGGTCCTTCACCACGATCTGCTTGGCCTTCAAAGCATGGTCAAACGACGTCCACTTCACCACCGAAGTGTCGAGCAGTTCCTCCGTGGCCGCGCAAATCGCCGGATCGGCCGAGCCGCCATACCAGGCCTTGAGCTTGAAGCCGTTGAACTCGGGCGGATTGTGGCTGGCGGTGATCATCACGCCGCCGATGGCCTTCTGCGCCTTCACGGCAAACGACACGGCCGGGGTCGGCGTGGGCGAATCGGCCAGGGTCACGGCAAAGCCGTTGCCGGCGAGCACCTCGGCCACGCGCCGCGCGAAGCGGTCCGACAGGAACCGCCGGTCAAAACCCACGACGGCGCGTTTCTCCGTGCCTTCGACCGGATGCTGCTTCCAGTAGTCGGCCGTGGCCTGCGTGACCCGGTCCACATTGGCGAAGGTGAAATCCTCTGCGATGACGGCGCGCCAGCCGTCGGTCCCGAACTTGATCTTGGTGGCCATGTCCTTCTGAGCCCTCGACTCAAGCATCCACTTGGCCACTACGCAATGACGCTGACAACCCGTTTAGCCAGCCCACAACGACTTGCGGGCCACGGACGCCGAGGCACCCTGCGGTCATGGCGAAGCAATACTGGCTCGTGAAGCAGGAACCGGATGCCTACGCGTGGGCCACACTGGTGGCCGACGGCTCCACGGCGTGGACCGGAGTTCGAAATTTCCAAGCCCGGAACAACCTGCGCGCAATGAAGACCGGCGATGCGGTGCTCTATTACCATAGCAACATCGGCAAGGAAGTCGTCGGAGTCGCCAGGGTCATCCGCGAGGCCTATCCGGATCCGACGGCGGAGGACGGTGATTGGTCCTGCGTTGACCTCGCGCCGGCCAAGCCGCTGAAGCAGCCGGTGACGCTGGAACAGCTCAAGGCGGATCCCGCCACCCGGGACATGCCCCTGATCAAGCAGTCCCGGCTCAGCGTCATGCCGGTCACCGCAGAAGTCTTCCGGCGGGTCCTGGAATTGGGCGGCACCAAGCTTTGATTCGCCGCGAGGGCGCTCCGGCGAATTGCGTTCCTTCCGCGATCCGAGGCAGGCTGACGCCGTCCCCCTGCTTGCCCGTTTTGCTCCCCTGCGCGCCATGAAGTTTTCGCTCTGCCTGCTCACTGCCGCCTTGTTGGTCGGATCCTCGGTTCCGGCGCGGGCGGCCGATGCCATCCCGATCAATTACGACGAAGCCAAGGTCGGCAATCACCCGTTGCCGGACCCGCTGAAGTTCGAGGACGGCCGGCCGGTGACGACCAGGCGGGCTTGGCTCAAACGCCGGCAGGAACTCCGGCGCCTGTTCGAGACCGAAGTCTATGGCCGCAGCCCCGGCCGGCCACGCACACAGACGTTTGCCGTGACGGCGTCCGAGCCGAATGCGCTGGGCGGCGTGGCCACCCGCAAGGAAGTGGACATCCGGCTGACCGGCAAAACCGGCGGTCCGACGATCCACGTGCTGCTTTACCTGCCTAACGCCGCCCGCGGCCCGGTGCCCATGTTTCTCGGCCTGAATTTCGAGGGAAATCAGTGCGTGCATCCCGACCCGGGGATCACGCTGCCGACCGCGTGGATGCGCGACCACAAGGAGGCGGGCATCGTCAACAACCGCGCCACGGAGGCGTCCCGTGGTTGTCAGGCCAGCCGGTGGAACATCGAGAAGCTGCTCCGGCGAGGCTACGGATTCGCGACAGTGTATTACGGCGACCTCGAACCCGACCATCCCGAAGGTTGGCGCAGCGGCGTTCGTTCCGTGTTTCCCGTGAACGGCGGCCGCACCGCCGCTCCCGCCCGGGAGCCCATCCAGGCACTGGCTCCGGATGCCTGGGGCGCCATCGGGGCATGGGCATGGGGCGTGAGCCGCGTGGTGGATTACCTGGAAACGGACGCGGCCGTGGACGCTGCCCGCATCGTGGTGACCGGCCACTCACGGCTCGGCAAGACGTCGCTGTGGGCCGGCGCCCAGGATGAACGCATCGCCCTGGTCATCGCCAACAACTCCGGGGAAGGCGGCGCCGCCCTGGCCCGGCGCGATTTCGGCGAAAACGTCCGGCGCATCAACACGTCGTTCCCGCACTGGTTCAACGGCAACTTCAAGCGCTACGACACCAACGTTCCCGCGCTGCCCGTGGACCAGCACGAAGTCATCGCGCTGATCGCCCCACGCCCGGTTTACGTGGCCAGCGCCGTCGACGACAAATGGGCCGATCCCCGCGGAGAATTCCTGGGCGCGCTCGGCGCGGCTCCCGTTTATCGCCTGCTGGGCACCGACGGAATCTCTGCCAGCGAGTGGCCGGGGATGCATCAACCCATCCATTCCACCATCGGCTATCACTTGCGCGCTGGCGCCCACGACGTGACCGACTACGACTGGGATCAGTGGCTGGATTTCGCCGACCGGCATTTGGTGAAGGTCAAGCAACGCTGACAATCCCTGCTCGATATTCTCAGCAAGGCGCAACCCTCTCTTTTGCGTGCTCATTTTTGAGTCCCTGTGGGAAGTGCCCTCCAAGGTCAAGGCGGTGCCGAACGCCGTCGTAAAGCACGCAGCAACCCGGGCCTCCTGGCAGTCGTTTAGGTTCTGGCCAGTCCGACTTGGCGCGCGGGGGTTGGTCGCGCTTCCAATGGCAGGATCACAAACTGCCCTTCAAATGCTCGCCGATACACCAAACGGCACAATTGGAGCCGTGGTTGGATTCATCGGCGGTAATCTCTGGTTCAGACGGCAAGTGCGCCGCCATGGGCACGCCCTATTTCTGGAACTGTTGGAAGCATCGGCCTGCGAAACTTCCCCGGGAACTTCGGCTTAAGGTCGCCGCATTTTAATTTCACCGTCACCGTCCCAATCCCGGGGCATTTCAGGTTCTTCGCCTACCCACCGCCATCGGCAGGTCCTACCCGCCGACGCCCGCTGGCCCATCGTTTCGAGCGAATAGACCCAGGCTTCCCACACCGTCACGGCTTGCCCATCACCCGGGTGATTCTGCAGGTCCGCGATGACCTGCTCACGGCGCGCCAATAGGGCCGCCTTCAGCTCGGCGCAGTGCTCCCGAACGGTTCCCGAGTCGTCCACTCCCGGTCCGCGTCCGAAGCGGGCAAACCACTCCCGCGAAGAACCATTGAGCGGGACCATCCGGGCAGCAACGTCCAGCAATTGGCTCCAAGCAGGCAAAAGTTCGCCCTCGAACTCAGCCTCCTGGGGATGGTGTCTGGATGATTTCACAAACAGGTCCCGTCACACGGTCCCGCCCCGGAGCACCGCCAGCGCCAGGCGGATGGCCGCGGAACGGTTCTCGACGTTCAGCTTTTCGAGGATGTGCTCCACGTGCTTCTCCACCGTTCGCCGGGCAGAGCTGAGGATGAGGCCAATCTCCGCGTTCGTCTTGCCCTCGCTGAGCCAGAACAGGACTTCCGCCTCCCGCGGGGTCAGCCCCAGTTCCAGCAGCACATTTGGACCACGGACCAATTGCGCCTCCAGCTCGATCACCAAAGGCTCCCCGGGGCGCCCCGTTAGCGGGCGAGCATTCAGTCCGGGCGCCACCTCGCCGGCGGTCGGGGCGGACGTATGGGACAGGGAACGCAGTTCGGCGGGCAGGTTTCCCGGGGCAATCTTGGGGAAACTCCGGGTCAGCAAAGTCTGCGCGAGCCGGGTCGCAAAAAGGATTCGCCCCTCCGGACTGACGACCATCAGCGCCCGGTCCAACGAGTCTCGAAGTTGTTCCTCCGCTTCGCGCCGCATCTCCAGTTCATCGGCCAGTTCCCGCTGCAACCGCGCGATCCGCAGGTGCGTCCGCACGCGGGCCAGCACCTCCGGCGTCTGGATGGGCTTGGTAACGTAATCGACCGCGCCGGCGTCGAGGGCCCGGACCTTTTCCTCCAGCTCGTTCACCGCCGTGAGGAAGATGACCGGCAAGTCCGCGCAGTCCGGTTGGGCCTTGATCCGTCGGCACACGGCCATGCCGTCCATGCCCGGCAACATGTAATCGAGCAGCACCAAATCCGGCGTCTCGTGCTGGAGCTGGGCGAGCGCGCTCTCACCCGATTCCGCCACTAGGACGCGGTGCCCCGCCTGCGTCAGCGCATCGAAGAGGAGCCCGAGATTGGCGGGTATGTCATCGACAACCAAAATGGTCGCTGGGGCGGTCATTGAATCGGTTCCGACAAGGTCGCAGCCGTCGCGCGAGTGCTGAGCCGACGCCATTCCTCGCTCCGGTGCGGCGGACCAAGATGAAGGCGCGTGCTCATGAGTCGGTGGATACGACGTCGGGCCGGAAGACGCCAGCAACATTGCCACCGTCGGCGGGCCAAGTGGCCCCCCCTGGTGGCAATCAATTCCTGCCCTGCCGCAGCTGATCAAGGGCCAACGCCAGCGAATCCAGCCCGTTGCATTGGGTCGCGCCGATCTGCTCGAGGGCCCGGCGGTAAGCACCACACGCCCGGCCGCCGGCCAAGATCGCCACGTCTTGGGGCAATAGGCGCCGCAAGCGGGCGAGTTCTTCCGGGATGCCCGGATCGTCCTCCGGATGCACCAGGCTCAAGGCGATTGCCCGGGCACCGCTCTGCCGGACTGCGCCGACAATTTCGTCCGCCGGCAACGATGGCCCGAGATACACGACCCGCCAGCCGTGAGCCGAAGCGCAGGCCGCCACGAGCACGGCACCCAGCTCATGCAATTGGCCGGCAGGCGTGGTGACCAGCAGCGCCGGGGCGGCCGGATGGATCGCCAAGGCCCTCGACGAATGGCCGAGGAAGGTCCGGATCACGGCCGTCGCGTGGTGCTCGTGCGCAACTTTCAGGTCGCCCACCCGCCACGCCTCGCCAATCCGGTGGACCAAGGGAGCAATCACTTGCCCGAGCAAAGCGACCTGCCCCAGCGCCACCGATGCTTCGTCCAGCACCTGCTCCAACGCCACGGTATCCAAGCTGCTTGCGGCCGCGAAGGCAGCTTCCAGAAACCCCTCCGGCTGCCTTGAAGGAGGCGGAATCGCCGCCGGCCGCGCACCGCCAAGCTGGGTCACGATGAGCGGGGGCTTGCCCACGGACGTCGCCAACGACCGCAACTGGTCCAAGTTCAACGAAGCGACGGTGCCGATGGAGTGCCCGGCGTCCACGACCACTTTAAGCAGGAGCAGACGTTCTATGTCCGTGTCGCTGTAGAGGCGTTGGTTACCGCCAGAACGCTCGGGTTGGATGGTCCCGTAGCGCCTTTCCCACACCCGGATCAAATGCGGGCTCAGGCCCGTGCGTTGGGCGACAATCTTGATGGGATGACGGACCGTAGACATTGCGAACAAAAGTTAACCAGCCGCTGCCGGCAGACACCCTGCAGTGGTGCCATCCATGTGGAATAAGCTGAACCAGTGGGTCAGTTCATCAAGAACAAAAGCGGAACAACACATAGACAAATAGTTGACACACCAAGTTAGACAGACGATAGACATCCGCGTCGGTGAGCCGGTGTTACTTCTGAATTCTCTTCCTCCAATGAAACGCCTCGCCAAATCCCTCCGCCGCGCGATTCGCAGTCCTCGTCCGCGTGCCACTCGAACGTCCCGAACAACGGCAGAGTCCCAATCACCGGCCCCGGTTGTCCTCGAAGTTGAATCGACTGCGAACGATTTGGTGCCCAGCCCAAAAACCTCCCAGCGCGCCGCGGTCCGCGCCCCGTCGGTCTATAACGAGGGGGGCAGCGCCCTTTCGCTCTACATGCGGGATGCGGTGGAAGTTCCTCTCCTGTCCATTCAGGAAGAAATTGAACTGGCTGCCCGCATCAAGCGCGGCGATCTCGAAGCGCGCGAACACATGATCCGGGCCAACCTCCGTCTCGTCGTGAAGATCGCCCGCGACTATGACGGCTTCGGGCTGCCCCTGCTGGACCTCATCAACGAAGGGAACATTGGCCTGATGAAGGGCGTCGAGCGCTTTGATCCGGCGAAGGGCGGGAAGTTGTCGACCTACGCTTCCTGGTGGATCAAGCAATCCATCAAGCGTGCGCTCGCCAACCAATCGAAGATGATTCGCCTGCCCGTCCACCTGGTCGACAAGATCAGCCGGATGAAGAAGGCGGCCGCGCGGCTGCACGAAGAATTCGGCCGCGAGCCCGAGGTGGAGGAACTGGCTGAGGAACTGCGAGTTACGCCGAAGAAGGTCCGTCTCTGGCAGGCCGCGGCGATGAAAACCGCTTCACTCGACGAGCCTTTGTCCGATGAAGACTCCAGCCGGTTGGGCGACGTCGTGGCCGACGTGGCCGCACCGAATCCCTACGAGTCGCTTGCACACGAAACCACCCATCACATGGTTCGGAACTTTCTCGGCATACTCGATGATCGCGAACTCACGATCCTGCGGCGGCGCTTCGGCCTCGATGGGCAGAAGGAGAAAACGCTGGATGAAATTGGCAAACAGTTCGGTGTCACCCGCGAGCGAATCCGCCAACTTCAAAACATAGCGCTTGCAAAATTACGCAATCGGATTGAGCAATTCGAGGCGGTTCGGGGACCGGATCAGGAAACTGACCCACTCCGGACGCTCACAGTAGAGCCAGCAATGTAGATTTCCCCGAACGCTGGGATAAAACCCAGCGTGGCCGCAGGTCCTGGCTCCCCCACTCCTTGGGGACCTGCGGCCTAATTTTTTTCCCGGGACTCCAGGATCACAACGGCGGCCGCCGATGTGGCCGTGTGGGTCAGGCTCAGGTGGATCCGATCAATGCCCCAAGCTGAAGCCATCTCGGCTCCTTTGCCCTGAAGGTGCATTTCGGGTTTGCCGGCATGATTCCGCCGCACTTCCGCATCGTGCCAAGCGAGCTCGAGCCCGATGCCAGTTCCGAACGCTTTGCCCACCGCTTCCTTGGCCGCAAATCGGGCCGCCACATGGATGGCAGGTTCCGGATGGGACGCGCAGTAGGCCACCTCCGCCGGGGTCAGGATGCGCGCCAGGAAGCGTTCGCCGAACCGCTCCATCGAATCGCGGATGCGGCCGACTTCCACCAGATCAATGCCCACGCCGACGATCATGGATGCGTCGGGCGTTAATCGGCCGGATAACCGGCCATCGCGGCGAGCATCTCGCGGACGGCCGTCTCAATCCCGACGAACACCGCCCGGCTGATGAGGCTGTGGCCGATGTTCAACTCCTCCAAGTGAGGCACGAGGTGGATGAGCGGCAGGTTTTCGACCGTTAGACCGTGGCCGGCGTTGACGCGCAGGCCGGCTTCCCGGGCACCCTTCGCGGCGGCCACTAACCGCTGCAGTTCCTGGTTGCGCTCCCGCTTGAGGTGAAAATGGTCCGCATAACGGCCCGTATGCAGTTCCACGAACTGGGCGCCGACCCGGGCCGCGGCCTGCACCTGCGCCAGGTCGGGATCAATGAACAGGCTGACCTGGATCCCGGCTGCCTGCATGCGTTGGGTCGTTTCCCGCAACGCGCCTTCGCCGGCGATCACATCGAGGCCGCCTTCCGTGGTGACCTCCTGGCGGTGTTCCGGGACCAGGCATACGATGTCCGGCCGAACTTGCAGGGCGATCGCCACGATCTCGGGCGTGTTTCCCATCTCAAAATTGAGCCGGGTTCCGATCGCTTCGCGCAGGCGAAACACGTCGCGGTCGATGATGTGCCGCCTGTCTTCGCGCAGGTGCGCAGTAATCCCGTGGCAACCCGCCCGCTCGCACGCCAGCGCCGCCGCCACCGGATCCGGCTCCACCGGGCGCCGGGGATCCGTCGTGGTCCGGTAACGCGCCTGCCGCAGCGTCGCCACGTGATCGATGTTGACCCCGAGTTTGAGCATGGTGTCAGCGGTTGCGCGGTGAGGGGGCCGGCGGCCCGGTGCGGCGCGAGCGATCCAAGGGCGCGTCTTCCCCCAGCCAGCGGGCAATGGTAACCAATTCCAACGCTGTAAGGCCCACGGGAGCTTTCCGGATTACGGTCACCTCCCGGTCGCCGCTGATGCTGGCCTCCGTTACCGAATTGAGCTCGGTCTTGGCTGCGACCATTTGCACCCACCGCAGCACCCCGGCGCGGATGAATGCCCGTTGGCGCGCCATCATGTCGCGGACTTGGTCCAACGCCGTCAGGTTGCGCAGCGTTTCGCCGGTGATTTCCCATTGGTAATACACGACCCCGGGGCGATCGACCTGCTGGATCAGCTCCGCGGGCGGGCGATTCGAGCTGAGCACCGGCCGGGCGGCTCCCACCAGCAGGTAGGGCGCGACGTCGTTGGTGATCACCAGCACGGTGGGCGGCGTGAGGAGCGGGAGCCCGTTGAGCGAAATACGCGGCAACGTGGGTTCAACCTTGATGCTGCCCTCGTAAACCGAGTTTGACTCGGCCACGTTGAAGATGGGTTCGAGGCCGTTGACGATTTCCTGGAAACGTTTCTGCGGATCCAATCCAAGGAAGGCGCCATACACCCGCACTTCCGGCACGGTTGGCGACGACGGATTGCCCCAGATGAAGAACTGGCCGGGCCGCGAACCGCCGGTGATCAGCTTCAGGCCGGGCAAACGGTCCAGCAAAGGCGCCGGCCAGCGGACGGCCGCGAATTGCACCAACGGATCACGCACGAGCCGGGGCACCTGCCACGCGGGGAGACTCGCCGGTAACGTTTCGCCGCCCGTGAACTTCAGTTTCCCGTTCCATCGCACCACACCGTCCTTGAGTCGAGCGACCAACGAAACCCCGGGGCCGCGCTCCGGGTTGAGCTCCAGGCGAAGTCCGTCCCCGGCCTCGGCCGGGATCTTGGCCAACTGACTGAGCACCGCCGCCGGCTTGACCAACTTGGAATCTGAGACCGCGACCAACCACGGCCCGGACACCGCGACCTCCGGCGTGGCCGCCGGGTTGGCCGCCGCAAAAAATTTGTTCCATGCGAGTTTCAAGGGCTCCGTGGCCGCTTCGGCCGGAATCGCCACCGCCCAGTCATGTTTGCCGGCGCTTCCCCGATACGCCTGACCAAGCGAAAGTTTGCTCAGGACCGTGTCCACGATCATCGCGCCATGGGGAATCGCCGAGGCGGGAATGTTCGTCTCACCGGTCGTGTGGAACCACAGCTGTTCCACCACGTTCGTGACCAGCAGCCCATACACGGGCGCGGCTTCCTTGGCCGTGAGGATGTCCCGGAGGACCGGGGCATTCGTCTGCTGCTGGAGGGTGTTCCCGCCGACGAACCGCCACTGCGCTTCCACGGGCGGGCCGGACGGTTTGCAACCGGTCCAGCACAGCACGGCCAACACGACGCTCAGACAGCTCAACAATCGCATAATGAGTCCGCGATTGGTCGCATGCCGCCGTCGCCGATGCAATCCCCCGCGCGGGTGCGACCGGCTTGCCTCGGCCGCGCCAGCGCCGAACGTCCCGCCGTGCCTGACGCTTGGCTGCTGCTCAATTCCGGTCCAACCGCCCCCGCCCTGAACATGGCGTGGGATGAAGCGCTGCTGGAGCACGCCGCCCACCTGGGCAAACCCATCCTGAGGCTTTACGGCTGGACGGAACCCGCCGCGACCTTCGGCTATTTTCAACGCCACGCGGAGATCACCGCCGCCACCGCGCTGCGCCCGCTGATCCGGCGGCCCACCGGCGGCGGCCTGGTGCCGCACGACGCGGACTGGACCTACGCGGTCATCGTTCCGCCCGGCCACGAATGGTATACGCTGAGCGCAAAGGCCAGCTACCAGCGCATGCACGCGTGGCTTCGCGACGCCTTTGCCCGCCTGGGAACCGAGACCACACTCGCCGGCTGTTGCGACCATACGGGCCCCGGACGTTGCTTCGGTGGCGGCTGGGAACAGGGCGACCTGCTTTACCAAGGCCGCAAGCTCGGCGGCGCGGCCCAGCGGCGGAACAAGCTCGGCCTACTGATCCAGGGAAGCGTGCAACCGCTGCCACCCGGTTCAAACCGCGCCGCTTGGGAGTCGGCGATGACGCAGGTGGACGACCGGACTTGGACCACGCTGGAACCGTCCGCCGAACTTCTTCGCCACGCCGACGCGCTTGCCGAATCCAAATACGCGACTCCGGCGCACAACGAACGCCGATGAGACGCGCAGAGAGCTGAATCTGGAAGGCAGGAAAGCAAGAACCGGCAATTCCAAATTCCTGCTTTCCTGCCTTCCAAATTCCTCTCGCCCAATCTCAGGGCTTCCCGATCCGGAACAGGTGCTTTTCCCCGCGGATGAACAGCGCCGCGTCGTCCACCGCGTAGCTGGCCAGCGTGCGTTCGCCGAGGTCGTTCTTCGCCAGCAGCTCGTAGGTCTGGCCCGGCTTCACCACGTAGCCGGTGCCGGTCTCGTTCTGGAAATACAGGCGGCCGTCGGCGAACACCGGCGAGGCCGAGAAATCTCCGCCCAGCCGTTCTGACCAGTGGACCTTGCCCGTCTTCGCCTCCACCGCGGTCGCGATCCCCGCGTCCGACACGAAGTAAAGCTCTTCGCCGACGAGGATCGTGGACGGCGTGTTGGGCGCCCCCTTCGCGTGCGTCCACGCCACGTGCGAATCGGTTACGTCGCCCTGCGCCCCGGCAGGCCGCACCGCATACACCACCGGCCGGTCGTAACTGCTGCTCACGAACAGCAGGCCATGGCCAAACACCGGCCGCGTGATCACCGAATAGCCCTCGCCATAACGCGCGCGCCACAGTTCGCGGCCGTCGGCGGGATCGTAGGCGCACACCGCGCCGCTGCCCGGGCTGATCACCTGCGGCCGTCCGTCCACCTCGATGGCCAGCGGAGTGCTGAAGGAAAACTTCCGCTTCGCCGGAGTGTCGCGGACGGTCTGCCACAGCTTCTTCCCGGACTTCGCGTCGAGCGCGACCACGAAGGGATTTTCGGCGCCGTCGCAGCTGAAGATCAACCGGTCACCGACCAGCGCGGGCGAACCGCCGTTGCCGTGGACCGGCGAATAGCCTAGGTCCGCCTGCCGCCAGAGAACTTTCCCGGCCAGATCCAGGCACGCGGTGCCCAGGTGGCCAAAGTGGACGTAAAGCCGGCCGTCGCGCGCGATCGGCGTCGGGCTGGCGAACCCGTTCTTGTCGTGCCGACTTCCCAGACGCGTCGGGGTGAAAACTTCGGAGTCCCAGTGAGTCCGGCCGTCCGCGGCGTCGAGACAGAGGACGCGCAGGGACAGGTTCGCCTCGTCCCCAGCCGAAACCGCGGTGGTGAAGTAGAGTCGTCCCGCAACGAGCACGGGTGAGGACCACCCCGCGCCGGGCACCGGCACCTGCCACGCCACGTTTTCCGTCGGGCTCCAGCGGAGCGGCAGCTGATGGGCCGGCGAATGCCCCTGCCCCGTGGGGCCGCGAAACTCCGGCCAATCCAAGGCGTGAACCGCACCCGCAACCCCGAACGCGACGGCCAATGACAGCAGCTTCATCCCGGGAGGCTAGGGAACACCCCAACGCCGGGCAACCGTGGGAACCCAAGGCCGGGCGGAAAGGTGCCGGCCCCGGGGGAAGCCGGCACCCGCGGTCATCCCCACTCAGCCCATGAAGTTCAAAGTCGGCGTCCCGAAGAGGTTCAGGTTGCCGTAGAGGTTCGAGAAGATCGTAGGCAGATCCTCGTCGGCGACGCCCAGCCACTTCGCCAGCGTCGCGGCGTATTGCTCGACCGAGGTGCTGGGGATCAGCGCGCCGCGCGAGCCGCTGTCGTCCGGTCCGCCCAACGCAAGCGTCGGGAACGTGCCGTGGATGCGCCCGCCCTGCACCGCGCCACCGAGGATGAGGTGGTGATTACCCCAGCCGTGGTCGCACCCGGAACCGCTGGGCTGCAACGTCCGACCGAAGTCGGACAGCGTGAAGCTGGTGACCTGGTTGGGGATCAGCAGTTCGTCTTGGGTGCACTGGTAGAAGGCGGCCATGGCCTCGGAAACCTGGGTGAGCAGGTCCCAGTGCTGCCAGCTTTGCGAACCGTGGGTGTCGAAGCCGCCGAGGCTGCAAAAGAACACCTGGCGCTTCACGCCGGTGACGTCGCGGAGCTTGATGAGCTTGGCCACCTGCCGGAGCTGGTCGCTCAGGTTGCCGCCGGGGAACGGCGTCGTGATGGTCGCGTTGCCGCTCTTCATCAGGGCGTTGAGGTCGAGCGCGTCCTTGCGGACCTTGTTCGCCGCCTGCACCAGCGCCAGGCCGCTGTCGAACTCCAGGACCTGTTGCAGGCCGTTGAGGCGCGCAGCCCCGGCGGACGCGGGCCACAGGTTCAGGCCGCTCGGGTCGAGATCGAAGCCCGGCAGCAGGCTGGCGGACTGCACCACGTTGCCCGTGCAGAACAGCGCGGGGCCGGCGCAGGAGATGGCGGCGGGAAACGCCGAGCCACCGTTGAGCGCGCTGACCATGTCGGCGGCCCGCGCGCCCCAGCCGGTGCCGGCGGAGCTGGACGGAATGGCGGCCTGCATCTGCTGGATCTGGTCGGAGTGCGAGAAGAGGTTGGTCGGCAGCGGCACGGAGTTGGCCAGATACTGCGCGCGGGTGACCGGCTTCACGAGCATGCCGACGTTGGCCAACACGCCGAGCTTGCCGGTGCCGGCGCCGTTGCCCCAGAGCGGCGCGAGGGCGGCGAGGCCAGGGTTCAGGCCGTAGGGCGTGCCGTTCGTGTGGTCCTGGACCGGCAGGAGCGCGCCGTTGCCGTCGGGCAACGCCAGTGAACCGCGGGCGGCATGGTAGGCGTTGAACTCCGACTGGGTGAGCGGGACGATGGTGTTGTGGCCGTCGTTGCCGCCGACGAGGAAGATGCAGACCAGCGCCTTGTAGTCGGGCGGGTTCTGCTGCGCGAGCGCGTTCATCCAGCCGAAGCGGGTGAGCATCGCGGTGGCGCCCAGGCCCTTGAGGAGGCTGCGGCGGGAGATGAAATGCTGATTCATTGCGTGAGAAGGATTGCGAGGTTTCGGGACCGATGGGTTCAGTGCTGGACGGCGTATTGGCCGCTGAGCGCGGTGAGGTAGAGGACGGTTTCGATGCGGGTCTTGGCGTCGTAGCCCGGCGCCGCCGCGTCGATGAGGGCCTGCTTCATGGCGGCCGACATCCGGCCGTAGAGCAGTTTCTGATTCACCAGTTCCACCAACGCCGGCAGGTCGCTGCCGAGGGGCTGGAACGGCGCGAGGTCGAGCGTGAAATCACCGCCGTTCGGGTTGCCCAGCATGTGGTAGAAGAAGTTCCCGCGCAGCGCGGCCTCCATCGGCGTGTAGATCTGGAACTCCGGCCCAAACAGGGGGCTCTTGGGCACCCGATACATCGGCGAAAACCAACTGAAGACCGAGGGCGCATTCAGCGGCGACTGGGCGAGGTTTGCGAACAGGTAGACAATCTGATTGGGCTCCTTGAAGTGGCCGTTGAGCGCCCGCAGGAAACCGCAGGTGTGGAGGATCGGGTCCTTGAGGCGGCCGGAATTGGCCGACGGCACGTCGTTGCGCGCCTCGCTGTCGGTGATGATCGCCGTGACGGTGGCCGGCAGATCGCCCCCGGTCGCGTTGAACACGTCCGCCACGCGCTGGATGTATCCCGGCGTGGGATTGCTGACCACGAGGCTGCGGATGAGCCGGGTGGCGATGAACGGCGCGGTGTTGGGATGGCTCATCAGGATGTCGAGGACGCTTTCCAGGTCGTCCTCCACCGACTGCCCGGCCGGAATGGTCTGGCCGAGGAAGGTCTTCGCGCCGAGGTCGTGGTTCGACGGCTTGGGCACCATCGGAGCGCCGTGCCATTCGTAGGTGCCCCCGCCCGGCGGCTGGGCGTAGACCCAACCGGTCAAGGCCCGGGCCAGTTCGGCGACATCGGCCTGCGCATAGGTCGGCTGCGCCACGCCGTTGGTGTCGAACAGGAGCGTGCCGTCGCCGTTGAGCTGCCAAAGTCCGATCGTGAACAGCTGCATGATTTCGCGGGCGTAGTTCTCATTGGCCGCGCCGCCGTTCATCGGCTTCGAGGAGTTGGCCAGGTCGAGGTATTTGCCCATCGACGAGCTCTTGGTCACGTCGCGGAGCAGGTCACGGTAGTTGCCGAAGGCGTGCTGGCTGAGCGCCTGCATCCACGGGAGCATGGCGTCCGCGTAGATGTTCTTGTTGGCCGACACGACGATGATCTGGCTGAGCGCGTGGATGACCCGTTGGCGCAATTGGTCGGGCGCGGTCGTGAACGTGTGGAGCTGCCATTGCTGGAGCGTGTTGACCGAGTTGTCCGCCGGCGTGGGGATGAGGGACTGCGGGAGCGCGAACTGGGAGGCCAGGTAACCGTCGAGTCCGAGCTGCTGGATCTCGGCCAACGAGGCCGTCGTGGGCCCGAACGAGGTCTGCTCCGCAATCCGGGCGTTGGCGAGCAGCGCTGCGTAGTTGGGCGCCGGCAGCAACGTCACCATCGCCTCCGCGAAGGAATTGACGTCGGCCACGGAGGTCGCGCGGACGGTCACCGTGGGCGAGGCCGGCAGGGTCGCCGGCGATACATAAATCCCCGCCGCGGTGACGGTGCCGTTGGCCGCGCCGCCGAGGACCGACCAGGTCACCGCGGTGTTGCCGGTGCCGGTCACGCTGGCGCTGAATTGCTTGGTGAAGCCGATCTGCACCGTGGCGGTTGCCGGGCTCACCCCGACGATCACGGGCGGCGGCAGCAACGTCAGCACCGCGTCGGCGGAAACGAGCGCGTTGGCCTGCGAAGTGGCGCGGACCACGACAGTCGGCGAGGCCGGCATCACGGAGGGCGCGGCATAGACGCCGCCGGAGTTCACGGTCCCGTTCGCGGATCCGCCCACCACGGTCCAGCTGACCGCGGTGTTGGCGCTGCCGGTGACCGTCGCCGCCAACGGCTTCGTCGTGCCAAGGATGACGTTCGCGGCCCCGGGATTCACGGCGACGGTCACGGCGGGAGGCACGGTCAACGTGACCGTCGCCTCGCCGTAGACCGAGCTGTTCGCGACGGAAGTGGCCCGCACCTTGACGGTGGGCGATGCCGGCAGCGCCGCGGGCGCGGTGAACACGCCGGCCGAAGTGACCATGCCATTGGGCGCCCCACCAACGACCGACCAGTTGACCGACACGTTGGCGGCGCCCGTTACGGTGGCGACAAACGCCTGGGAATTGCCCAATTGGACCGACGGCGCCCCGGGCGAGACGGCGACCGAGATCGTCGGTGCGCTGACTGTCGCGGAAGACTGATTTCCGGTGACAGCGCCCGGTCCGGGCAGGCGAACCGCAAACTTAAGCGTGCCGGTCGCCGCAGCCACGCCGGTCGCCTTGAGCGACGTGGACGAGACGAAAGTGGTGGGCAGATCCACCCCGTTGGCCTGCACGACGGCATCCGGGGTGAAGTTGGCGCCATTGAGGCTGACCTGATAGTTGCCCACCTGAAGCGCCGACGGCGTGACACCCCACAACCACGGATATTTCCGCGTCACGGTCAGCGTCGTGGTCTTGAAGGAACCCGGGAAGGCGGTGCTCTGGGCCTTGATCGTCAGCACGCTGTTGGCCGGGGCCACGGCGGGCGCCTGATACAGGCCGCTCGCGCTGATGGTGCCGAACGTCGCGTTGCCGCCCGGGAGATCATTCACGAACCAATTCACCGTGTTCGGGGTGATCGGCACATACGCGCCGAACTGGCGCGAACTTCCGACTTCGAGGGAATTGTTGGCCGGCCAGATGTCGATGGCGCCGTAAACTTGGGCGCGGGCGGCAAAGCCGGTCAGCAGCAGGGCGAGCAACGCCAGCCAGCGGATGGCGGGCGAACCCGTCGGCCGGGACCGGGGCGACGGGTTAAGAATCGGGAAACGTGGAGTCTTCATGCGCGGACGGGATCGTTGGTGTTGGGAACCGAATTGCTGTCGTCAGCCCCATCCTTATCCGGCGGCCGCGAACCTGAACATACGCCGATGGACGTAAGCCGCCCCGGCGGGGCCAATCCCGGACGAGTCCGGGACAACATTCGTCGAGCCGGAATTCTTTCGGCTGCCATGTTTCGGGCCTCGCCTTTCGCCCTCGTCTTCCGAAAATCGCGCCCAGATTTCCAGAGCCATGCGCCCGTCCCAGTCTTCCCCCCGTCTTCCACGGCGAAACCCCGCCGGCCGACTGCTGCCCCTGGCCGCGGCCGCCGTCCTGTTCCTACCGACCGCGCGCGCGGCGATCGACTTTCACAAGGAGGTCGAGCCGCTGCTCGTGAAGCATTGCTCCGAGTGCCACGGGCCCGACAAGCAGAAGGCCGACCTGCGCCTTGATTCCCGCGCCGCCGCCCTCAAGCCCGCCAAATCCGGCAAACCTGCGCTCGTGCCGGGCAAGGCCGAGGAAAGCGAGCTGCTGAAACGCATCACCACCACCGACCCCGACGAGGTGATGCCACCCAAGGGCGAGAAGCTCACGGCGGGGCAGATTGAAACCCTGCGGCGCTGGATCGCCGAGGGCGCCGTCTGGCCGGACGACGCGGCGCTGAAGCACTGGTCCTTCCAGCCGATCAGCCATCCGCAGCCGCCCGCCCAACGGAATCCGCATGCCGTGGTTCACAACGACATTGATCGCTTCATCCTGGCCCGGCTGGACCGCGAAGGCCTGGCGGCGATGCCCGAGGCGGACAAGGAAACCTTGATCCGCCGGCTGTCGCTGGACCTGACCGGCCTGCCACCGACCTGGCCAGAGGTCGCGGCCTTCGTGCAGGACACCTCGGCTGAAGCATACGAGAAGCTGGTGGACCGCCTGCTGGCTTCCCCGCATTACGGCGAGCACATGGCGCGCGGCTGGCTGGACCTGGCCCGTTACGCCGACTCCAACGGCTACCAGGTGGACCTCGCCCGCTCCATTTGGCCCTATCGCGAATGGGTCATCAACGCGTTCAACCGCAACCTGCCTTTCGACCAGTTCACGATTGACCAGCTCGCCGGCGATCTCGTGCCGAATCCGACGTTGGAGCAGAAGATCGCCACCGGCTTCAACCGCAACACCAAGGTCAACGACGAGGGCGGCGGTGACGCCGAGGAATATCGCACCAAGGCTGTGAAGGACCGCGTGGCGACGCTCGGCACCGCCTGGCTCGGCCTGACGCTCAACTGCGCCGAGTGCCATACGCACAAATACGATCCCATCACGCACGAGGAATACTACCGGCTCTACGCGATCTTCAACAACAGCACCGACGCCGGGAACTACAGTCTCGGCCCCAACGTGGAGGTGCCGAAGCCCGACCTGAGCCAGACGGAGTCCTTCGTCCGGTCCCGGATGGAACAGGCGAAACAAGAGCTGGCCGCGGCGGAAGCCAAACTCGCCGCCGAGCAGACGAAGTGGGAGAAGTCCGTCGCGAAGAAGGGCGACGTTTGGCGCGTGCTCAACCTGAAGAACGCCAATTCCACTGGCGGTTCCGGCTACACCAACCTCGCCGACGGCTCGCTGCTCGGCACGGGCGTGAACCCAATCTACGACACGATCTCCGTCGAGGCCGACACCGACCTCACCGGCATCACCGCCGTGCTGCTCGAAGTCCTGCCCGATCCCAGCCTGCCGAAGAACGGCCCGGGCCGTTGGGGCGCCAGCGGCAACTTCATCCTCGACGAGTTTGCGTTCGCTGCGGCGCCGAAGTCCGGCCCCGTCCCGGCGAACACCAACCTCTTCTTCGCCGGCGCCACCGCGGACTGGGAGCAGCAATACTACCGCGCGGAACACGCGGTGGACCGCAATCCCAAGACCGGCTGGGCCATCGGACCGAAGTTCGGCGAACGCCACTTCCTCATCGCGCACCTCAAGGAACCCGCCGGCTTCAAGGGCGGCAGCAAGCTGTCGTTCAAGTTCGACCACTACCACGGCAACAGCCACACGATTGGCCGCTTCCGTCTTTCCGTGACCACCGAGAAGGATCTCGCCGCGCTCTGGCCCGTGCCGGCCGACGTCCGCGCCGCCGTGGCCGCCAAACCGGCCACGCGCACGCCCGAGCAGACCAAGCTCATCGCCGCGACCCAGCGGGCTTCGTCCGAAACCATTCGCGGCCTGGAAAGCGAACTCTTCCGGCTCGAACAGAAGCAGAAGCAGCTCGCGTCGCAGAAGTTCACGTCGCTCGTCATGCAGGAGCGTAGCGAGCCCAAGCCGCGCGACACCTACATCCATTTGCGCGGCGACTTCCTTACCAAGGGCAAGGACGTGGCCGCCGGCATGCCGGCCGCCTTCAATCCCCTGCCCGCCAACGAATCCATCAATCGCCTGACGCTGGCCAAGTGGCTCGTGGACCCGGCGAACCCGCTCACCGCCCGCGTGACCATGAACCGCTTCTGGGAGCGCTGCTTCGGCACCGGCCTCGTGAAGACCAGCGAGGACTTCGGCCGCCAGGGCGAGGCGCCGTCCCATCCCGAACTGCTCGACTGGCTGGCCACCGAGTTCATCCGCACCGGCTGGGATGTGAAGGCGATGCAGAAGCTCATCGTGATGTCCGCCACCTACCGCCAGAGCGCCGCCACCGACGCCACACGGTTGGAGAAGGACTTCTACAACCGTCTGCTCTCCCGCGGCCCGCGCTTCCGCATGGACGGCGAAATGATCCGCGACCACGCGCTCGCCGTGAGCGGCCTGCTCAATCCCAAGCTCGGCGGCCCGAGCGTCTATCCGGTGCAGGTGCCGAACCTGTGGAAGGAAATCGGCTTCCTGCGCCCCGAGATCGGCATGGACGAATGGCCCGTGAGCGAAGGACCCGACCTCTACCGCCGCGGCCTCTACACCTTCTGGCGCCGCGTCTGCACCTACCCGACCTTCGCCACGTTCGACGCGCCAAGCCGCGAGGTCTGCGTGGCCCGCCGGCCACGCACCAATACGCCGTTGCAGGCGCTCGCCGCGCTCAACGACCCCACTCTGCTCGAAGCCGCCCGCGTCTTTGCCCAGCGCATCCTTACCGAAGGCGGCAAGGACGACGCGGCGCGGGTCGAATTCGCCTTCCGCACCTGCCTCGGCCGCACGCCAACCAAGGACGAAGCCAAGCGCCTGCTCGCCTACGTGCGCCAGCAGCAAAGCGGCTTCGGCCGCGACGCGAAGGCCGCGTCGGAGTTGTTAAACGTCGGCTCCGCAGAACGCCCGACGACGCTGGATGAACGGAAACTCGCGGCCTGGATGATGCTAGCCAACGTGCTGTTCAATCTGGATGAATCCCTAACCAAAGGATGAGCGGATCAAGTCCATCACCTCGACGCCGTTGGCGCCGGCTGGCGATAGGTTTCGCCGTCGGATTCGTGGTCTTGGCCGCGGTAGCGCCGCCCTACGGCTTGCGGCGAGATCGGAACACGTATCAGTGCCATACCTGCCTTTCCAAGCGGCACGAGTTTCAGTGGAAAGTCGGCGAGTGGAGCAGTCCTTCGCTTCCGCTGTCGCCAAAACACATGGTGATCGAAGAATCCAAGACCTATCGCCGCTTCACTCCGCAGTCGCACGTCCATGAATGGCAGTATTATCAAGGCTCTCCCTATTATTGGTTTGGCACAACGTGGGGTGGATGCGCGCTGGGAACCCGGAGGCATCTAAACTCTTTGGCTTCGTCGTTGGAAAAGTCGCTCGGCGAGATTGATGATTTTCTAGATTCGAAACTTGCCGCTGGCCAACTGACTACCAACCAACTTTACGCCGCGTTGGTTTCGCCCGTGGTTTGGCCCGGTGCGACGAATACACTTTCAGCGAGTCAGGAACTCGCCGAGCTCCTCGACAAAGAGTTCTTCGACCAACTAGCCCCCCCCGCGAGCAACCGCCACGCCGCCCCCGCCCACTGACTACTGAAGACTGATTACTGACCACTTTCCCCCCAAGACGCATGAACTCCCTCCCCTCGCCCGTCCTCGATTCGCTCCGCGCTTCCACCCGCCGCCGGTTCCTCCAGCAGTGCGGCACCGGCATGGGTGCGCTCGCGCTCGGTTCGCTGCTCAACGACAAGCTGCTCGCCGCCGACAGCGGACTGCCCACGCTCGGCAAGCCGCACTTCGCGCCCAAGGCCAAGAACATCATCTACCTCTTCCAGTCCGGCGGGCCGTCGCACCTCGACCTGTTCGACCCGAAGCCGGAACTCCAGAAGCGCAACGGCCAGCAGGTGCCCGAGGAGCTGGTGAAGAACATCCGCCTCGCGCAGATCGGCAAGGAGGCCAAGCTGCTCGCCTCGCCCTACAAGTTCGCCCAATACGGCAAGTCCGGCATGTGGCTCAGCGAGCTGATGCCGCACCTCCAGAGCATCGTGGACGACGTGTGCTTCGTGCAGGGCTTCCACTCGGAGGCGTTCAACCACGATCCGGCGACGATCTTCATGAACACCGGCGCGCAGCTCGCCGGCCGGCCGGGCATGGGTTCGTGGTTCAGCTACGGCCTCGGCAGCGAGAACAAGGATCTGCCGGCTTTCGTGGTGCTCATGACCGGCGTGGGCCAGCCCCTCACCAACGCCGCTTGGGGCAGCGGCTTCCTGCCCACCATGCACCAGGGCGTGACGCTCCGTTCGCAGGGCGACGCGGTGCTCTTCGTCAGCAATCCCGCCGGCATCGACGCCAAACGCCGCCGCCAGTCACTCGACGCGTTGAAGGACCTGAACCAGATGCGTTACGACGTGCTCCGCGACCCCGAGATCGAGACACGCATCAATTCCTACGAGCTCGCCTACCGGATGCAGACCAGCGTGCCGGAGGTCATGGACATCTCGAAGGAGACCGCGAAGACCCACGAGGCCTACGGCACCTCGCCGGGCCGCGCGTCGTTCGCCAACAACTGCCTGCTTGCCCGCCGGCTCGTGGAACGCGGCGTCCGCTTCGTGCAGCTTTACCACCGCGGCTGGGATCACCATGGCGGTCCAGACGGCAACCTCGTCTTCGACCTCAAGAAGCGCTGCGCCGAAACCGACCAGCCGGCCGTCGCGCTCATCAAGGATCTCAAGGAACGCGGCCTGCTCGACGAGACGCTGGTGCTCTGGGGCGGCGAATTTGGCCGCACGCCGATGATGCAAGGCGCGCTCAAGCCCGATCAGATCGGCCGCGACCATCATCCGCACGGCTACACGATCTGGATGGCCGGCGGTGGCATCAAGCCGGGCACCGTGTATGGCAAGACCGACGACTTCGGCTTCTACGCCGTGGAGAACAAGGTCCATGTCCACGACCTGCACGCGACGATCCTGCACCTCTTTGGCATTGATCACCTCAAGCTCACCTACCGTTTCCAAGGCCGCGACTTCCGCCTGACGGACATCCACGGCGAACTGGTGAACGGCATCTTGGCCTGACGTCGCGGGCTTCCGCAGCATAGGCGGGGCAGGCCCACGCCCACCCCGCCCCACACACTACCCAAAGACAGCCTTGGCCCGCCGCGACTCCCCCTATGGGTTGGGCGCGATGGCGATCCCGCTCACCGCGAGGATCACCGTGACCTCCGGGGAAGCCCCCTTCACGAACTCCAGCCGGGTGACCACCTTGCCGGCATCCGGCCCGGTGCTGAGATCAATGTCCGTCTGGTGCAGGCTGAAGCCCGGCCACACCGGATCGTAGTTGAAGGCAAAGGCGGTCCGGCTGCGGGCCAGCTTGGCGATGGCCGGACGCCGGGTCGGGAGATCGGGACTTCCATCCCACCAGTCGGGCGCGAAAAACGGGATCGGGGCGCTCGCCGAACCGTCGGCGTAATGAACCTTCACCGAACCATCGCCGCCGCCGCCGGCCGAGTGGGCGAGCACGTGGAGTTTGCCGTAGGCTCCCGGGGTGACCAACGAAAGCGAGTTGGTGCGCAGGGTCACATTGAGCCACAGCGCGTTGGAGCTGGTGTATGGCTGCAGGGCGAACCGCACGCCCCCATCCAGCGCGCTGACAATCTGGCGGTTGGTCGGGAAGCCGTCCGCGTTTCCGCCCAAGCCGCTCTCGAACCACACCGCGCCGAACGAATCGATGGCGGCTGCCTTGCGCCCAGGCTGGTTTTCCAGCACGACGTCCCGATTCCAACCGGCCAGTTCCAGCGGCTCCACCAGGCCGGAGAACCCGTGCAGGCGGAAGAAACGGAACGGGGAATCACCGGTGTTCACCCGCACTTTTCCGTCGACGGTCACCCACGGCAGCGTGACTTCCTGCCACGGGGTTTCGGCGGCCAGCGATTCGCGCCCGTGGAGAGTGATTCCCGCCAACCCGGCAGCCCAGGACACCTCCTGAGCCGGGCCCGCAAGCTGCGCGTCGAGGCGCGGCAATCCGACCGTGAAAGTCCTTTCGGCAGTGGCCGACGCGTAAGCGGTGTCGCCGGGTTGCTGGACGCGGACAGTGATGCGTCCGGTGCCAGTGACCATCAGTTGGTCACCCGCGACGGTGGCGGGACCATTCAGCACGGAATAGCTCAGGGGCAGGCCCGAGGTCGTCGTGGCATTCAATGGCAGCGGAAGACCGGTGAAGAACAGCTCGGCCGGGAAATTCCAGCCAAGCGACTGGGGCTGGCCGATGCGCAGTTCGACGACCTGCAGGCCGCCGCTGCCGTCGGCGAGGAAGGCGAGGTTGCCCACCACCTGCACCGCCAGCGAAAATCCAATGGTGTTGAAGCTCCCGATTGAAATAGGGCGGGTCGGATCGCTCAGGTCGAGCACCTCCAGTCCCGAGAAATCGCAGGCGACATACGCCCGCTGCCCGACGACCTGAACCTCCTGCGCCGCCCCTGCGGTCCGGATGCTGCTGAGCAGTTTGGGCGCGGCCGGATCGGTGACATCAACGACCTGCACCCCGGTGCTCCGTGAAGAAAGGTAAGCCAGACCGCCTACCACCTCGACCTGGGCAATCCAATTGGCGGTTCCGAGTCCGCCCCTGCGGACCGGTGCCGCCGGATTGCTGACGTCAATCACAACCAGGCCTTGGTCGGCATCGGCAACATAGGCGAGATCGCCCACCACACGAACCGCCACGGCACCGCCGGGCGTGTCGAGGCCACCGACCTGCACCGGGGCCGATGGATTGCTCACGTCCAAAATGATCAGGCCGGAAGACCAGTCGGCCACGAACGCGAGATTGCCCACGACCTTGACGTCTTCGGCTTGGCCGGGCGTATCAAAGCTTCCGAGCAACACCGGTGCCGCGAGATTGCTCACCTCAATGATTTCCAGCCCCGCCGCCGCCGCCGCGACATAGGCGACGTTACCGACCACCGCGACCGCGGACGCATGGCCGGTGGTTTCGAGGCCGCCGACCCGCACCGGGCTGGCCGGTGCGCTCACGTCGATCACCTGCAGACCGGCAAGCCCGGCGGCCACGTAGGCCAAATTGCCCACCACCTGGACCTCCTCAGCCCAGTCGGGGGTAGTGAAACTGCCGACGCGGCTGGCCGTCACCACCGGCACATTGAACCGCAGTTCCCGGCGGGCCGGCAGGTATTGGGCATTTCCCGCCTGCTCCAACTCGACGGTCACGAGACCGAGGTTGGTGACCGTCAGTGTGCCTTCGCCCAGCGCCGCGGGTCCCCGGACTGACACCGTTACCGGCAGCCCGCCGCTGGAGGTTGCGCCAAAAGGATGCGCCACATTGAGCGCGACGGTTTCGCCCAAATCCCCCTGCACCATCAGCTCCTGGGGAATCCCGAGGCGCACGCCGAATTCCTTCAGCCCGGCCAGGCCGTTCGCGAGAAAGATGCGGTCACCGACGAGCTGCGTGGTGTAGCCCTCCGTTCCGGTCCCAACCTGCCCGAGCAACACCGGACTCGCCGGCACGCTCACGTCATACAGCAGCAAGCCCAACCGGAGGTCCGACACATAGGCGTGGTTCCCTTCCACCGTCACACCGTAAGTTTGCCCACCGACTTCGGAAATGGCGCTGATCCGGGAGGGGCTCAACGGGTCGCTCAGATCAAGGATCTGCAGGCCGGAAAACCCGTCCGCGAGGTAGGCCCGGTTGCCCACCACCTGCACGGCCTTGGCGTAGTCTGGCGAGTTGAACCCGCCACGGCGCTGAGGTGTGGCCGGATCGGACACATCGAGGATTTGCAGGCCGGAATAGCCGTCGGCCACATAGGCCGTATCGCCCACCACGTGAATGCCGACGGCCTCTCCGGATGTGTTGTAGAAGCCGACCCGCACCGGATTCGCCGCGTCCGCGACGTCAATGATCTGGAGTCCCGCCAGTCCGTCGGCCACGTAGGCGAGGTTACCGACCACCTGCACTGCGCCGGCGAGCCCAACGGTGTTGTAGATTCCCAGCGATGTGGGTGTGGCCGGATCGCTCACATCCAGGATCCGCAGCCCCGGAGCGCCGGTGGCCACGTAGGCCCGGTTGCCCACGACCGCCAGGTCCCGGGCGTCCCCGCCCGTGGCGAACGAACCGAGCAGCATGGGCGCGGCCGGGTTGCCGACGTTGACGATCTTCACACCCTCCAGGCCATCGGCCACATAGGCAATGTCGCCCACAACCTGGACTCTGTTGGCGTAATTGCCGGTTATGATGCCGCCCGTCTCGGAGAACGTGGCTTTCTGGTTCTGGGCGGCGACCGAAATGACGGAGCCAAGCATTAGCCCGACGACGGGGGCCAACAATCGGCGTGGGTTCTGGAATCGGAGGTGGGACTGCCGGCCACAGGCCGGGATATGATTGGACGGCTGATTCATGGTTGAGTGGCAAGAGGTGACTCTGCTGATCTGGCAACCCCGATTCACAACGGGGTCTCCCAGCCAGCCGTGCGAAGTCCGCGGGCAAAAACGGACAGCCGGCGAAAGAGAATTTTCCGGGCCCGCTCCCGACACAGGATGGCGCCTGCGAAGACGGCGAGATCGCAACTGCCCCCCCGGCGGCTCGTCGGCCCAAAGGATCAGTTTTCCCGGGCCAGCGAGGCCAAACGGTTGAACGCAGCGACGGCCGTGGGCCGGGCACCGGGTTCCTTGTGCAACAGCTCGGTGATGAGCCGAACCAGCTCAGCCGGAAGGTCCGGCCGGCGACGGCCAAGGTCTGGCGTGGGCGCCTCGCGGATGTTGGCCACCACTTCCTGCGCGAACGGCGACGGAAATGGATGCTGCCCCGAAGCGAGCTCAAACAGGCACAGCCCGAGACAGAACAGGTCACTCGCGGACGTGACCGGCCCGCCGGAGGATTGTTCGGGCGACATGTAGCGCGGCGTTCCCACCACGGCTCCGGCCACAGTCAGGTGCCGCAGGGTCGTCGGAAACTCCGGATGATCCGCGGCCACCGGGCGGGCCACCCCGAAATCCAACACCTTCACCCGGCCATCGGGTGTCACGATGACGTTGCTGGGCTTGAGGTCCCGGTGCACGAGACCGAGCGCATGGGCCGCCGCCAGCCCGGCCGCCAGCTGCGCCCCGACCCGCGCAAGAAAACCGGGTTTGGGCCGGCCGCCGATCCAATCCCGCAATAGGCGTCCCGTCACCAGCTCAAGGGCGATGAACCAGCGCTCCTCGTGTTCGCCCCAGTCCAGCAGCGCCACCGTGTTGGGATGCCGCAGCTGGCGCAGCAGATGGGCCTCGCGTTGGAAGCGCCGCAACCATTCCCGGTCGGCGGTCAGCGAGCGGGCAAGCACCTTGAGCGCAACCTCGGCCGCTTCGCCGTCACGGAGCGCCCGATAGACGTCGCTGGTTGCCCCGCTGGCGAGCCGGGCAATGACCCGATAGCCGCGGATGCTTGTGCCGGGTTCCAGCATGGCCACATCAGCGCCCGCCCGGGGCCGTGGGATTCAGCAGACGGCGGGCTTCGCGCTGGGCGAGCCACGCTACCAGCTGGTGCGCATCCGCGCCGTCCGCCGGAGGATTGGCCCCGCCCGTCGGCAGCGGCTGCATGGCCCGGGTGGCGGTCGCGAACAGTTCCCGGGCTTCGGCATCCCGTCCGAGACGTTGCAGGGCGGCGGCGCGGTAGAACGCCGCGGCGTTGGCCACCGGCCGGCTGTCCTTCGGGTCCGGGGCGGACTGAACCATTGATGCCACCGCCGCGTCCAAATCGCCCGCCCGATACGCGGCCACGCCGAGGGCGAACTGCACGCGGTGGGTCTCCACGTGGTTCGTGTCGAGTTCAGCGGCCCGGCGGGCGATGGCCCGGACTGCTTCGGTGAGCTTCGGTTCCGCAAAGGGCCGCAACGAGGCGGCTTCAACCGCCCGCGCCAGGGACGCGGGATCGGTGAGCGGGCCCGCCGTCGCGAGGATGCGGCGAACGCCGATGTCGTAGGCGGCCTCGCGATCGAACCACGCGAGCAGGGTCACCACCCGCAGCGAGAGGCGCGTGTCTTCCGACAGGTAACGCACGCACTCCTCCAGCAGGGTGAGGGCGTCGGCAGCGCGGCCGGCGCGCAGATAGCTGCCCGCGAGCTGGGTCATCGCATCCACGGTATGCGGATGCTCCACGCCGTTGCCCTTGCGGCGCAACTGGACCACCTCCTCGCGCAGCGCCAGCGCCTCCTCGAAGCGTCCCACCGCGGTGCAGGCCAAGGCGAGGTAGTGCGCGCTGAGGATGGCGTCGGGATGCTCCGGCGCGAAGTGCTTCCGCCGAAGCTCCAGCACTTCACGGTGCAGGCGGACCGCCTCCTCGGGGCGCCGCCGCTGCTCAAAGTAGGCGAGGTAGTGCATCGCCATCAGCGTCTGGGGATGGGCTGGCCCGAGCACCTTGCGGCGCAGGGCGATGAGTTCCGTCTGCAGCTTGAAGGCCTCTTCCGTGCGGTTGGCGCTGAAGTAGTTTTCCGCGAGGTTGGCGAGGGCGAACAGCGTGCTGGGGTGTTCGGTCCCCAGCACTTCGCGCCGCAGCGCCAGCACCTGCTCGTTCAGAGCCATGCCTTCGTTGCGCCGGCCCGCCATGTGATAGGTCACCGCCAGGTTGCCCAGGCTCAGGAGGGTGTCGGGATGCCTGGGACCAAGCCGGCGACGCCGCACCTCGACGACGGATTCGGCGATCTGGATGGCTTCGGCCTCCTGCCCTTCCTTGGTCAGGCGCGACGCCACATCCGCCGCCGCCCAGAGCGCCGCGTCGCTTTCGGGTCCGCTGATCCGGCGGCGGATGGCCCAGAGTTCCCGGAACATCGCCAATCCTTCCTCGCGGCGGGGACTTCGGGAGAGCGAATTGGCCAGTGCAGACATCGCTTCCAGTGTGGCGGGATGCTCCGGTCCGCTGTGCTCCCGGCGATAGGCCACCACCTTTTCCCGGAGCGGAACGGCTTCCCGCGGCAGGCCGATGGCGTCGTAGGTATCACCCAGGGTCGTTTGCAGGCTGACTCGCACTTCCGGCATGCCGGACAGATCCGTATCCAGACGCGTGGCGGCGCTCCCCAACGCTTCCGCCACCGTGAAGGAGCGGCCATCGCGGCTCGGATCGGGGCTCTGGAACACCTCCGTGATGAACTTGGCGATGGCTTCGGCATCACCGCGGCGGGCCTGCGCCAGGGCCTCGGCGCGCGTGGCCCGGATGGCGTGATGCGTGGCGATGCCGGCACCGATGGCCAGCGCCACGAAGACCGCGGCAATGCCGAGGAACGTGGCCCGGTTGCGACCAAACGCTTTCTGAAACCGGTAGGCGGCGCTCGGCGGCCGGGCCAGCACCGGCTCGTTGCCCAGATGCCGCGCCAGGTCCATGGCCAAGCCGTTGACCGTGTCGTAACGCCGCCGGCGGTCCTTCTCCAGGCACTTCATCACGATCCAGTCGAGGTCGCCCCGCAGCGCCCCGCCGGCCACTTCCGCCGACAATCCGCGGCTTTGCGCCACCGCGGTCTTGGCCTCGCCCTCCAGCGTGCTCAGGCGGGTGGAGGGCTTCGGCGGCTCCTCCTCGGCAATGACCTTCTGGATCTGCCCAAAGCCGAGGCTCCGCAGGCGTTCCGCAGGGAACGGCGTGCTGCCCGTCAGCAGCTCATAGAGCAGCACGCCCAGCGAATACACGTCGGTCCGGGTGTCCACGTCGAGGCTGCTCATTTCCGCCTGTTCCGGGCTCATGTAGGCGGGCGTCCCGATCATGGTGCCGAACTGCGTGAACACCGTCTTTTCCGTCAGCTTCAGGCTCGTGGCCTTCGCCACCCCAAAGTCGATGACCTTCGGCATCGGGTCCCCGTAGTGCAGCGTCACCATCACGTTCGACGGCTTGATGTCCCGGTGGATAACGCCCTTCTGGTGCGCGCTCTGGATCGCCTTGCACACGGGCAGGAACAGGTCCAGCCGCTCGCGCAGCGACAGCCGGTTGCGGTCGCAGAACTCGGTGATCGGCACGCCCTGCACCAGTTCCATCACGAAATAGGGACGCCCCGAATCCGTTGCCCCGGCGTCGAGCACCTTGGCGATGTTCGGGTGGTCCATCAGCGCGAGGGCCTGCCGCTCCGCCTCAAACCGGGCCACCACCGACTTGGTGTCCATGCCCAGCTTGATGATCTTCAGGGCGACCCGGCGGCGCACCGGCACCTCCTGCTCGGCCATATAGACCACGCCCATGCCACCCTCGCCGATACGTTGGAGCAGCTTGTAGCGGCCGATCACCGAACCTTCACGTTCCCCCACCTCCGCGAGATCCTCGGTGTTCAACCGCAGGGTCGGGGTGCCGTGCTCCGATCGCTCGCCGAAGAATTCATCGGCCGCCGCCCCACGACGCAGCAGTTCCTCCACCCGGGCGCGCATGTCGGCGTCATCACCGCAGGCCACTGCCACAAAGTCGGCGCGCTCTGGCTCGCCCAGTTCCCGGGCCCGCAGATAGATTGTTTCCGCTTCGTTCATCGCTTCGCCTTCTGTCCGGCTCGGGACACACACCGGCCGGTTCCCGCGCGACAGGTCGGCCCGAGAGTTTGCCGCCCAAGTCCGCGCACATCCCTGCATGCGGATTCCGCCCGCCAAAACGGACAGGCCGGCGAAACTTTTCTTCGGCTCCGCGGTCAGGAGCCCACAGCGGCCGGATTCCGGCCGGTAATCAGCTCAAACAGACGCACCTTGGCCACCTCCCAGTGGCGCCGGACGGTCTTTTCATTCAGTTCCAGGGCCTCGGCAATCTCCAGGTGGTTCAGCCCGACAAAATACCGGAGCTTCACAATCTCGGCTTTCACGGCGTCTTCGGCGGCGAGTTCGTCGAGAACTTCATGCACCTGCAGCACCTTTTCGTCCCCGCCCGGCGCCGCGATCTGCGATTCCGGGAGTTCTACCCGCTCCGGATTGCCTCCCCGTTTGAGCTGCGCCTTGCGGCGGGCGTTGTCCACGAGGATGCGGCGCATCGCCTCGCCGGCAGCGCCAAAGAAGTGCGCCCGACTCCTCCATTGGGCATCACCGCTCTCCGCCAACCGCAGCCAGGCCTCGTGCACGAGGGCGGTCGGCTGGAGGGTGTGCCCGGGCTGTTCCCGCGCCATGCGGCTGCCCGCCAGCCGGCGCAGCTCATCATAGACCAGCGGCAGCAAATCCTCGGTCCGCACGGAATTGAGCAATTGGGTGACGTCCGCCATGAAATTGCCGCGGTAATAGCCGGTGCCAAAGGGTCGCTCCAGCCAAATGGCTGAAGACCGACGCGGGCCTTGGCCGCAGGACCGGTGGGATGGCCCGCCCCCCGCGAGAAAAGCGCGAACACAGGGTCCACGTCCACGATCCAAGCACGACGATCCCGCAACGCTTCGGCATGGAGCACCTGAAGCTCACCTACCGTTTCCAGGCCGCGACTTCCGGCTGATGGACATCCACGGCAAACTGGTGAAGAGCATCTTGGCGTAATCGAACTTGGGCAACTGCATTGCATAGGGAATGCCCCACACACCTCGCGATGTCCGTCGCTCAACCTCGACTGGTGAAATTCGCCGGCTGGGCTCCGGGGGCCGGGCGAGCCTCGATTAGCCCGACGCCCGGCAGCGACTTGGAGGAACGCCAGCGCGCATTCGACGCGCGTTACCTTGCGGCCACCTCAGCCAAGACGGTAGACGATGCGCGCCTTGTCGAGGTCGTAGGGGGACATCTCGATTTGCACCCGATCACCGGGTGTCAGCCGGATGAAGCGTTTGCGCATCTTGCCGGAAATGTGGGCAAGGACGACGTGTTGGTTGGGGAGTTCGACGCGAAACATCGTTCCCGCGAGCACCTGGGTAATCTTACCCTCCAGCTTGATCGGCTCTTCCATGCAGTGGCGTGAAATAGGCTCGCCGGAACCGGTCGGTCAGTCGGTCCGGGCTGAAAGCCGGGCAGACAAAAAAACAAAAAACCGGTGCAAACAAGCCCAAAGCTGTCTGCACCGGCCTGAAATTCGTTAACTCTTAGTAACGGTCGCCGCCGCCGTAGCCGCCACGGTCACCACCGCGACCGCCGCCGCCGCCACCACGGTAGCCACCGCCGCCACCGCCGCCACCACCACGGTAGCCGCCGCCGCCACCACCACCGCCACCGCCGCGGAAGCCACCACCACCGCCACCCGAGCGCTCTTCACGAGGGCGGGCAACGTTCACGGTGAGGGCGCGGCCGTCGAGCTGCTGGCCGTGGAGAGCCGCGATGGCCGCCTGGGCGGCTTCATCGGAGGCCATGGTGACAAACGCGAAACCGCGGGAGCGGCCGGTCATCTTGTCCACCATCAGGTTGACTTCGGTAACGTCGCCGTGAGCCTTGAAGGCGTCTTCGAGGGCGATTTCGGACGTCTGGAACGAGAGGTTCCCGACGAACAACTTGTTGTTCATGTGATTAACTGCTTCGACTCCGGCTACTTCCTGACTGTTCCCGACCACCGGGTTTCAAATCGTCACTGAACCAAGTTCACCTGAAGATTTACCAAGACGGAACTGCTCGTTGCCAAACAGGGCCGCGAAAATGACCAGATTCGCCCCAAGGGCAAGGATTTACTTGGCCAACCGGCGACAGCCTCGATGCAATCGACCGCGACGGTTCGCGTCAGAGGCGATAGCGCAGGTGGGTGCCCAGGACGGATTCCGACCGCCAATCAGCCGCCGGTCGGGCCGAGAGCAGCAGGTAGAAAACATCGAGATCGGCCTTCGGGGAAAGCTTCAGGGTCAGGCCCGCGGGGACCAACCGATTCTCCGACCACCCATGACCGTGGAGGTCCAGCAGCCACTCGTTGCTAACGAAGACCCGGGTCAGCGGGCCCACCGGTTCCGGCAGGGTCCATCCCAGCTGCAGCCGGTGCCGACTGCGGTGCACGGTCGGTTCGGAACCCTCGTTCCGCCGCCATTCCATCCGGTTACGCCAGTCGAGGCGGAGATTCGGCCCAAAGCCATAGTGGGGATTCAACTCCAGCTCCGGGCGTCCCTGCAGGTGCTGGTCCCCTGCCACCGGAAAATCAATGTTGAGCAGCGACAACCCGAGCCCGGCATCGAGCCACGGTGTCAGCTCGCACTTCAGGCGCGGGGACACGATTTGCACGACCGCGCCCTCGTCGAAGTCCCAACGGTTGCCCAGAAACAGGGAGCCGGTGAATGGCTTGGAACGCCAGAAATCGGTCGTCGCCCAAGTCCACCATTCGTCGGCGCAACCCACCGACGCCAGCAAACCGAAACACACCCACAAAAGAGATCGGCCCATAAGATCGGGAGTCACCCGTTTGACCGGAACAATTCTCCCGCACGCTGTTGGACTGCGGCCGGCAACCCATGTCAACGGCCCGTTCCGGGGAACCTGACGCTGGGCAGAAATTCTGCGCGGCTTCAAAAGCCCACGTCCGTTCAGGCCGCCCGCCGGTGAAGGTGACGCCTGTGGGGCGTTCTTCGCAGGCGCCGCAGGCTTGTCGGCGGCGGATGTCCGCAGTATCGCTCGGCCGGTCCGTGTCGACTCCGAATCCCGCGCCATGAAAACCCCGTTTACCTTCCTCGTCCTTGTCGGGCTAGCAGCGTCTCCTGCCGTCGCCCGTCAATTCACCTTCGATTCCGATGCCGAAGGCTGGACCGGGGTCAATCTCAACGACCAACCGCCGTTCGGCTCCGGCGGCAGCCCATTGACCATGGAATACCACGCCAGCGGCGGCAATCCGGGCGGCTACATCGCATTGACCGACCCGGACAGCCTCGATTTTTGGTTTGCCGCCCCGGCCAGCGTCCTGGGCAACCAAGCCGGGGCGTATGGCACCACGCTTTCTTACGACCTCCGGAACACGGGCAACACTTACGACGGGACGCCGGATGTCGTCCTCGCCGGCGCGGGCATTGAACTGGTCATCAACCTCGGTCCGGGACCCGCGCCGGATGTGTGGACGCCCTACCGCGTTGCCCTCAACGAAGCTGCCGGTTGGCGGAAGGGCACGCTCGGCGGCGACACCCCGACCGCCGGTGAATTTCAGGCCGTGCTCGGCTCGCTCACCGGCCTGCGCATCCGGGGCGAGTATTTTGCCGGCGGCTTCGGCCTGGAAGTGGGCGCCATCGACAACGTGAACTTTGCCGCCGTGCCCGAACCGATGGAAACCACCGTTGCCAGCAGCGCCCTGCTGCTGGCCTTCGCGTGGTGGCGGCGGCGCTGACCGCGCCTTCACTTAGGGAAACGCCAACGTCTGGTTGGTTCCCAAGGCGTTGTGGGCCGCCTGGAAGGTTTCGCGCAGGCGGTCGGAGCGGAGTTGCTGCACGCTGCCATCGCCCAGCAGCACGTTGCCGGCCTGCTGGTGGAGACGATCGTCAAAGGTGACGTTCGCATTGCTGGGAAACGACACGATGGCGTTGGCCAGCGGCGAACCGTCGAGCAGCACGTTCCGGTCGGTGGCCAGCACGGAATCGGGCGTCTCCTCGTTGGCCGTGAAACCCAGCGCGTAACTGAGGAAATGGTTGTCGTTGAACTCGGCCCAAGTCCGGGCGGGCCGGCGGTCGCGGTCGGAGGGACAGATCACGAGACGGGGAGCGAGCTCATTGGAGACCGCGAGGAAATGACGCCAGAGGGATTGAGGTTCGGCGACGAACCGAACGGTTCCGCCGCGGTTGGTATCGACCTGCCAGGGGAAACAGCCTTCCGAGTCGGTCGGGAAGATCCTGAGGGCCAAGCCGATGTTCTTTAGGTGGTTGACGCAATTGATACGCGACTTCTTGGCCCGGGCCATCATCAGCGGCGGGACGGCCACCAACGTCAACAGGGCGATGACCGCCACGATCACGACGATCTCCAGACGAGTCAGCGCCCGGTGGTGATGATAGCGCGAGACACGGCTGGCTTTCATGTCGGTTGGCGTCAGGGAATGACCAACTTATGCGGTTCCCGTGTGGCGATCACTGCGTCGTTGATTTGCTCGCGCAGGCGGCCGGAGGTCACCTGCTGCACGCTGCCGTCGCCGAGGAGCAGGTTGCCGGCGTTGACGTGTATGCCCTGATCCCAAGCCACGTTGGCATTGGTGCGAAAGGAGACCAGCACGTTGGTCACCGACGCACCGTTGATTACGAGGTTGCGGTCGCCGGACAGGATACTCTGGGGCTGTTCCTCCGAGGCGGAGAGTCCCACCGTGTAGCTGAGGAACCGGTTGTTGGTGAATTCGCCCCAGTTCCGGGTCGCGACCCGCTGCTTGTCGGCCGGGCATTGCGCAATCAGGGGCACGCTCAGTTCATTTGAGAGGGCGGCGAATTTGCGCCAAACGCTGGAGGGGTCTTCCGCGAATTCTAGGGTTCCCCCGGCGCTGACGGACAGACGATTGGTGGCTACGGTTTCGTTGGTGGAAACTTGGAACGGGTAAAATCCGCCGTTGTAGGTCGCGAAGATGCGGTAAGCGAGGCCGATGTTCTTCAGGTGACTGACGCAGCTGATTCGCTGCGCTTTGGCTTTGGCCCGCGCCAACGCTGGCAGACCCAGCATCACCAAAACCCCGAGCACGGCGAGGACCACCAGCAATTCGACCTGGGTGAAAGCCCGGAGAGCGGACGCCCTCGCCCGCCAGGGCGGCGGGTAAGCTTCCGCTCCGATATTTTCACCCTTGGGCCGCATAGTAGGCGTCCACCTTGGCCATCACGTCGCGGTAGCTCACGTCCTGTTCGTAGATGAGCTTGAACTGCTCGATGGCCTCGTCGGCCTTGCCCATCTTTTCGAGCACGCAGCCGAGCTGGTAGCCGAGTTCCTTGGCCTCGTCGTCGAAGACCAGCTTCTCCTTGAGCGCCTCGCGGAACTTGCGCACGGCGAGGTCGTTCATGTTCCGCTTCGCGAAGCACTGCGCGAGCAGGTTCATCGCGGCGATGCGGCGGTTCGGATTGTTCTGCCCTTTCTGCAATTCGGCGATGGCCTCCCCGAGCTTGCCGGCGTGGAAGTAGAGTTCGCCCAGCTCGTAGCGGATGCCGAGGTCGGTGGGGTTGGCCTCGGAACGCTGCTTGGCGTCTTCGAGCTGCCAGGCGGCGCGTTCGGCACGGATCGCCGCCTGTTGGGCCGCGCGATCCGGCGCGTCGGCGGGCACGGCCTGGAGCCGTTGGTCGAACTTGGCCAGCCGGGTGTCGCGAAGGAGCTGGAGGATCATCGGGTCGTTGATCGCGCCGACGTCGATCACGCGCTGGTAAAACTCGGCCGCGCGGTCGAAGTCGCCCTTTTGCCGGCACAGGTCGGCGATGTCGCGCATGAGCCGGAGGTTGCCCGGTTCCTTCGCCAACTGGGTCTCGTGGGTGGCGATAAGGTTGTCGGCCACGTCGGCGTCCTTGACCGTGCGGTTGGCCTGTTCCAGCGCGACGGCCTCGGCCTTGTCCTTGATCAGGTTGCGATAGCTGCCTTCGCCGGTCTCGGCCTGGTCGTAGCCCTGTTCCTGGATCGTGCGGTTGGCGAGCACGTTCTTGAGCTTCTCGTTGAGCGCGGGATCGGTCGGATTCGCGGACAGCAGGTCGCGGAGGAGCCGTTCCGCGCGGGCACGATTGCCAAGCTGGGCGTGGGCATCGGCGAGGTTGATCGCCAGCTTGCGTTCGGTGGGCTTGGTCTTGAAGGCGACCTCCAGCGACAGGATGGCCGTCTTGGGAAAACCGGCGGCGATGGCGGCCTCGGCGAGCAGTTCGTGCGCGGCCACGTTGCCGGGATCGTCGTTGAGGACCTCCTCGGCGATCAGCAGGGCCTCCTGCGGGCTGGAGCGCAGGGCGATCTGGCCGCGGGTGATGGCGCTGGCGGAGCCCACGAACTTCTTGAAGAAGCTGGTCTTGCCGGTGGCCCGCTGGTGCTGGGTGGCGCGCAAGGCCTCGCGCGCCTCGTAAAGGCCGGGTTCCAGCCGCAGCACCTGCATGAACAGGGTCACGGCATAGTCCAAGTTCCGCTTCTGCACGGCGGCGACGCCTTTGTCGTAAAGTTCGCGGGTCGTGAACGGAACCTGGGTGATCAGCTTCTCTGGCATGGCCTTAGTCTAGGAATTGGACCGGCCGTTGCCAATCACGTTTTGTTTATGCGTGTAATCATTTGCAGCCGGGACTCACTGCGGCGTCGGGGACCGCTGCCCCGGCCAGTCCCCTGCCCCGCATCGGGCGAACTGTGTCCGGAGCGCCCCGGACAGCATCCCCCGCTCCGGCCGCGGTTTCATTCCGAATCAACCGCCGCTTGGCAGCGTCCATCGCGTCGGTAACATCGCGCCATTCCAATGAGCACACCCGTGTCCGATCTGAACCGCCGGGACTTCGTGAAAGCCGGCTCCCTCGCTTCCCTCATGGCCGCCCTCGGGGGCGTGCCCATCACCGCGCAGGATGCCCCCAAACCCGCGGACGGCACGTTGCCTCCACCCAAGGCGGACCCGAACTACAAGGAGAAGCCCGTCGGCCCGCCGGTGAAGTTCGGCCTCATCGGGCTCGGCGCGCAGGGACGCGACATCATCGCCCAGCTCGGCAAGCTGCCCAACGGCCCGGTCGCCGCCATCTGCGACAGCTACAAGTCGTCCATCAAACGCGCCGCCGAAGCCGCGCCCAACGCGAAGACCACGGAGGACTACCGCGCCGTGCTTGATGACAAGGACGTGCAGGCCGTCGTCATCGCCACGCCCACGCACCAGCACAAGGAGATCGCCCTTGCCGCGATGCAAGCCGGCAAACACGTCTATCTGGAGGCGCCGCTCGCCCACACGATCGACGACGCCCGCGCCATCGCGAAGGCCGCCTCCGCGCTGCCGGCGAAGCAGATCTTCCAAGCCGGACTCCAGTTCCGCGGCAACCCGCAGCACCACCACGTGCTGAAGTTCTTCCGCACCGGCGCTTCCGGGAAAACCGCCTCGGCCTACGCCCAGTTCAACAAGAAGAACTCCTGGCGCCGCGCCTCACCGAATTCCGACCGCGAAAAGACCCTCAACTGGCGCCTCTACAAGGACACCTCCCTCGGCCTCATCGGCGAAGTCGGCATCCACTCGCTCGATTGCACGAGCTGGTATCTCGACAAGTTGCCCGTGTCCGTGACCGGCTTCGGCAGCATCCTCCAGTGGCAGGACGACCGCGAGGTGGCCGACACCGTGCAGGCGGTCGTCGAGTATCCCGGCGGCGTGCGGATGACCTTCGCCTCGACCCTGGCGTGCTCCTTCGAGTCCGAGCACCAGATCTTCTACGGCAGCGACGCCGCGATCCTGATCCGCGACAACAAGGGCTGGATGTTCAAGGAAGTCGACGCTCCGCTGCTCGGCTGGGAGGTCTACGCCCGCAAGGACGACATGCTGAGCGATTCCGGCATCGCCCTCGTGGCCAACGCCACCAAGATCCTCGCCCAAGGCAAGAAACCCGCCGAGGCCGCCAGCGAAACCGATTCGCCGGTGAAATACGCGCTGGAGAAGTTCATCGAGCACGTCAACGAGGGCACCAAACCCACGGGCGGCTGGCAGGAAGGCTTCGAGGCGACCGTCACCGCCATCAAGGCCAACGAAGCCGTCGCCACCGGCAGCAAGATCACGTTCCAGAAGGAGTGGTTTGTGGTGTGAGGCATCGCCATTCGAGAACTGTCATTTCCGTGCCGTCATGAAAGCCAAGAAACTGAACAGCGCTCGCTCGAAGTTCGTTGCCGCTGCTGAGCGCTTTTTGAAACGATCCCTGAGCGAGATCGAATCGAAAAAACTCCGGGGGTTTGATGACTCCGTTGTTGAGACGGCGATTGAGATCTTTGAGCCAAAGGAAATTGCGCGGATGCTGACCGATGATGATGGCTCCGATACTGTTGCGGTGTTGGAGGAACTTGCTTCGGGAAGATATTCATTCGCGTCTGGCCAAGCCAAGCTCTTGGACAGCGTGAATCCCAAGGCCAGGAAGGTAATGTCCGCGTTCGACTGGGACGCCGAATTGGTTGCGCTATCCGACTGGTTCACAAGCGTCCTCCGCAATGAGCCGCCTCCAGCCAAGATTCGCGCCTTAAATTTCGGGCTGTTTGAAGCCGACGGGGGAGTGAAGCTCTACGTCACCGGTGCCAATGACTACGACCCAGACGATGCGGATTGGGCTTGTGCCAATGACTGGTGGCCCGTGGGTAGGTATGCCTCCTCTGACGCGCTTTCGAAGCTCTACAAGCGGCTACCGCCCACCAAGACCGAGCCTTGGGTGGTGGTCCAGGCGGTGGTGATCCTGCTTATCAAGGAGTGTCTTGAATCTCACCATGCAGCAGTGAAAAAGTTGATCGGAAGGAAGAAGCTGATCATTGCCACGGGCTTTGACGATGGTGATTTGCACGTGATCGATACGCCGCTCAATTCAAAGCGTCGTCCCCGTCAGACATGAAGCACTCAGGCTACGAAGTGGAAATCCACTGGAGCGACGCCGACGTTGCCGAGGTCCCCGACCGGTCGGTTTCCGCCGCCCATGGCGACACACGGGAGGAAACGGTCCCGATGATAGAAGAGGCGATTGCCGGGGTGGCCAAAGTCGCCCGCGAACTGGGGCATTGCTTGATCGAGCCAAAAGGACGGCTGGCCTTGGCATGATGCTGCGATGAGCCGCAGCCGTGTTATAAACGAACCCGCCGACTGCGACGCCGCTGAGACCACTGGCAGCAAGTCCACGCATTTGGATGAGTGCCTTGCAGCGTGCTCGTCTCCGTTTCGCCAATGAAATGCCCCACTCCAATTGAGATTACGGCGTTGGTCATGGCAGCAATTCTGTTCGTCAGCGGGCTGCATGCCGTGTTGCGGCCGACTCCAATCCTGGTGTCGCACGCGACGAATTCAGGCCGGGGCAATCCCACGGGATCGGTTGGCGGCGTGGTGAGTCCGAAGGGCGCCAGAATCTATGGCATCGCGACGATCGTGGTCGGTTTGGGCTTTGGTTTGGTGGCGCTGGGGCGAAGGGGTCGGTGAGGGACTGAGACGACAAGTTACCGAAAACGATAACCAACCATGCCTTCCTCCCTCGCCTCCATTTCCCTGATCGTCCGCGAATACGACGAGGCCATTGCCTTCTTCACGGATGCGCTCCGCTTCCGGTTAGTCGAGGACACGCCGCTCGCGAACGGCAAACGCTGGGTGCGCGTCGCGCCGGCGGGCGGCGGCGCGGCGCTGTTGCTGGCGCGGGCCGTTACGCCGGAACAACTCGCCGCCGTGGGCAACCAGGCCGGCGGCCGGGTGTTCCTGTTCCTGCACACCGACGACTTCGCCGCCGACTACCAGCACATGCAGTCCCGCGGCGTCCGTTTCGCCGGGCAGCCCAGGAACGAACCGTATGGTCGCGTGGTCGTGTTCCTCGACCTCTACGGCAACCGGTGGGACCTGATCCAACCGTCCGCCGGCGAGGTCGGCAGCGGGTTCCCGCCAACGCCGTCGTCTGCGTGAGCGCCGGCGACACGTTTCGACACGCGCAACGATTCGCACCGGCGGCGCCAGCCTTTGGCTGTAAAACGACAACCCACCTGTGGGGAGCCGAAGCACGGACTGGCGACCGCGGCGCGCCCGATCCACACTGCGCGGGTGAGCGAGGAGATTTTTGATGTCGTCAATGAGCGGGACGAAGTGGTTGGGCAACTTCCCCGGCGCGAGGTTCACCGGCAGCACCTGCGCCATCGCGCGGTCCATGTGCTCGTCTTCAACCGGCGCGGCGAGGTCTTTCTCCAGCAGCGCTCGCTGACGAAGGACAACTTCCCGGGCGTCTGGGATTCATCGTCGTCGGGCCACGTCGATGCCGGCGAGGATTACGATCCCTGCACCCTGAGGGAGGTTCGCGAAGAGCTCGGGGTGCAACTGCCCCAGGTGCCCGCCCGGCTGTTCAAGCTGGAGGCAACGCCGGAGACCGGCTGGGAATTCTGCTGGGTTTACCGCGCCGATCATGATGGGCCGTTTGTCCTCCAGGAGTCGGAAGTCCGGGGCGGCGGCTGGTTCACACCGGCGGCGGTGGACGATTGGCTCCAGCGGCGGCCGCAGGATTTCGCCGACGCGTTCCACGCCGTTTGGCGGCAGTTCAAGGTGCTTTGAGCCCCGGCGGAACCGCTCCCGCGTCCGTGAACCGGTTCATCGGCCCGGCGCCGGTGATGACGAAGTTTCGGTTTGGCCCCGGCGAGTTGGCGCCTGAGACTTCGCGGCATGGTGCATCGTGTGTGGCTGCTGCTGGCGTGGAGTTGGATGTTCAGCGTCCACGCGGAACTCCGCTTGGTGACTTGGAATGTCGGGGGCAACGGGCTGACCAACTGGACCACCGACATGGCGCCGGTGCAGGCCGTCGGCCGCATCTTGCAGCACTTGCAGCCCGACGTGGTCGCGCTCCAGGAGATCCCGAACGAGAACCGGGCGTATGCGAATGTGGGCGCATTTGCCCAGGCCTATTTGCCCGGATTCACGAACTTCTACAGCTCCGGGACCGACGGGGTGCTGCGCAGCGTGTTCCTAAGCCGGTTTCCCGTGCGCCGGTTCCAGAGCCATCTCGACGGGGTGTCGCTGATTGATTTTGGCAGCTCGGGCCGCTTCACCCGCGACCTGTTCGAGGCGGAGGTGGAGGTGCCCGGTTTTGCGACTCCGGTGCATGTCTTCACCACGCACCTGAAGGCGGGCAGCGACGCCAACAGCCTTGCCGTCCGGGCCGCCGAGGCGTCGGCGATTTCCAACTACTTCACGCGCTCGTTTCCGGCGCTGTATCCCGGCCGGCCGTTTGTGCTGATCGGCGACTTCAACGAGGACGTGGCGAAACCGCGCGACGTCGTCCGCAATCCCATCCCGCGCCTGACCAACGCCGCCACGACGTTGGTGATGCTGAATGCGACGAATCCGGTGACCTTTCGCCCCGAGACGTGGTCGTCGCGGTTTTCGCTGAACACGCGCTTCGACTACGTGCTCGCCTCGCGGGAACTGGCCGCGGAGGTGAGCAGCGCCGTCGTGTTCCGTTCGGATCGTGTGAACCCGTTGCCGGACGGCATGCTGCGCACTGACAGCGCGACGGCGTCGGACCACCTGCCGATCCTGGCGACCTTCGGCGAGGTCACCCCGATCCTCTTTCGCATCACCGAACATTTCGAAGCCGGCGGCCTGGTGACGTTGGCCTGGGAGGCGGACGCCGGCGTCGGTTACCGGGTGGAACGATCCACGGACCTGCGTTCCTGGGTGCAGGCTACCGCAACCCGGGCCACGAACCGAATGACCTTCCCGCCGGGCAGCGTCACCGAATTCTACCGGATTTTTCGGCTGCAATGACGGCGAACCGCCCAGTTGCCGGTTCCGCGGGATTGCTTTGGGTGTCCTGCTCCGTAGCCTGCGCGACCGTTTCTATTCGCCGTGAGTGATACCGCCTCCGCCGCCGTGCCGACCGCTGTGCCCAAAGTGGGCGAACGCGTGACCCTGGACATCCACGACCTCGCGTTCGGCGGGGAAGGCGTGGGGCGCGTCGGGGAATTCGTGGTGTTCGTGCCCTTCGTGTGCCCGGGCGAGCGGGTGGAGGTGAAGCTGACCGAAGTGAAGAAGAACTTCGCCCGCGGCGTGCTCACCCGGTTGCTCACCCTTGCCCCGGAGCGGGTCGAACCCGAGTGCCGCTACTTCGGCGAATGCGGCGGCTGCCAATACCAGCACTTGGATTACCCGTCCCAGCTCCGCTGGAAACGAAAGCAGATCGCCGACCTGTTCCAGCGCGTGGGCGGCTTTGACGGAACCCTTGTCCGGGAAGTCATCCCGTGCCCCCAGCCATACGCCTATCGCAACCGCATCCTGGTCCGGAGCCAGTGGAACCGGCCGGCGCAGAAGCTGGATCTGGGCTTCATCCGGCAGGACTGCGGGCTGGTCTGCGACATCGAATCCTGCGCCATCGCCGAGCCCGCGTTGAACGAGGGCATCACGGAATGGCGACGCAATCCGCCGCCGAAGGGCGGAATCAAGATGGTGCTGCGGATTCCCGCGGAAGGCTGGGTGGTGCCGGAGCACAGCTTCTTCCAGAACAACTTCTTCGTGCTGCCGGCGCTGCTGGCGGCCGTGCGGGCGCGCCTGAGTGACGCCGGTTCGCGCCACCTCATCGACGCCTACTGCGGCGTGGGCTTCTTCAGCCTGTCGCTGGCCGACGCGGTGGACTCATTCCTCGGGGTCGAACTGGATGCTCCCGCAATCCGGGCGGCCCGGGAGAACCAGAAACAACGAGCCATCACTAACGGCGACTACGTGGCCGGAGACACGGACGCGCTCCTGCCATCCCTGCTCAACCGGTTGAACCCGGCGAAGACCGCGGTGTTGTTGGACCCGCCCCGCGTAGGTTGCCGCCCGCCCTCGCTGGAAGTGCTGCGCCAAACCGGCCCGGCCCAAATCCTCTACGTGAGCTGCCACCCGGCCACCTTGGCGCGGGACCTCAAGCTGCTGTGCGCCGACGGGCGTTACCGCCTCGTGGACGTCCAGCCAGTGGACATGTTCCCGCAGACGCAGCACGTCGAATGTGTGGCGGACTTGCGGCTGGCTGATCCAACCGTTGGGCCGGTCGCTAGCGGTGCTGCGGATCGATGAAGTAGATTCCCGGCACCCAGCGGAGGCAGAAGCGGTTCGTGGGCAGGGTCAGGTTGGTGCGTCCGATCAGGACCCCGTAGCCATTGCCGAACGAAAGCCCCAGAACACCCGCACATGGCGTTGATCCGCGCTTCCGCCGATATCTGCCTGTGGCCCGATCCCGCCGCCGCGTGCGCCCACGGTGATCAATTCCGGAGGCAGTTGGGAAACCGGCACGGGTCGATTTTGTCCGTTTCCGGCCGACTCGAGCTGTCGAATGGCCCATTCGCGAAGTGATTCGGGGTTGAGCGCAGACCTCACTGAATTCCCGAACTCGGCCGGCCCCATCGTTCCGGCAAACCTATTGGCACTTCGCAAGAAGGTGGCCCCGTAAGGTAAACACTTGGCGATTGCGACCAGCAACGTTAGGGCCACCACTACACCCGCAATGGCGACGCCCCAAAGTCGTTTTCGGGTGGGATTGCTCAAAATCGGCCTCAGGCCGGCACCAAGTCCTCGTCCTCCTTCTTCTCGGTGAGGATCTCGGAGTCGGTGTTGAATTCCAGCGGGGCGAAGCGTTCGGAGTTGAAGCCGAGCTCTCCCGAGAGCCCAGTCTTCAACGCCGGGTCACGGGGATTGACCAATTCTTCGAGCAGGATGCCGATCTCCCCGTCCTGCTGCCCGCTACCGGCCTTGGTCAGGTTGCCGCGGCCGATAAACACGGAGCGGACAGTGTAAACGGAATCCTTCTTCGGCAGCTGGGAATACATCTCCAGCGCGAGCGCGGGGAACTCGTCGTTGATGCAGACGACTTTCTGGCCTTTGACGAACATAGAAGAGGGAATATCGACGAATAAGGTCTATACGATTTCGCGGAGTGGCGCCGATGGATCCAAGGTTAGAGCAAAACCGAAATGCCGCGAGTTTGAACGTTTGGAGTCTTCAGTTCTCAATGGCCGGACAAGCGACCACCGCCTGTTGGCGAAGCAAACGGAAGGATAGGGTCAACAGTGCAACGAGAAGTGATGCAACCACAAATCGACCAAAAGCCCTCATTGCCCCTCCGAGTTCGATCAATCGAAACAACCAGATGTCAGGGAAATTCCCTCGCCCCTCGCGATCGGGATCTTCCAAGGCTTCACGCCCTAACGGCAGGGGTTCTCCGGCCAATCCACCGGCAAGAACCTGCCATGCGCCGACAATCTGCCTAGGCGTGACAGAGTGCCGGTCCATCCCTCCCTCAATTCGCGCAATCGTGAGACTCCAATTGATCAAAGCGGGAGGAAGTGCTGCGACAAGTGACACGACGACCAACGCCACGATCGACCAACGTATCCGATTCCAGAGGCGCGCTGCGACCAATGCGGCGGCGTAGTAGATTAGAGGCAATATTGGAACCAAATATCTCGGCCCCCATCCGAACGCCCCCCAATTTTTCATCCTGGAAATCAGCCCAAGGTAAGCGATAGCGCCCAGGCCGAAGAAAGTCAGTAACCTGACCTGTCCAGGCCGAAGACACCTCCACACCCAGGGAAGAAGGCATATCAGCAGAACTATCGGCGCGAAGATGAAAACACCTCCATTGGGAGCGAATAGCAGACTCGCAGCTCCTGAAACCATATTCCCAGTCAATGCGTTGTCACCGGCCAGATAAACTGCGCTGGCGGTCGCGGGTCTCCAAAACTCACCCGTGCGGACATGGTTGTAAATTAACGTGGGGACCATGAGTGCTCCGAAGCAAGCGATTCCAGCTACAGCTTGAACTGGGCGGAGGTGCCGACGGGCAATCCAGACCGCCGCGAGAACCGGCGGGACGATAAACGGGCCCAGCGAATACCGAAACGTGCAGGTCACGGCGGTCGCCACCGAAAGCCCGATCAACCAGCGCCACGGATTGTTTCCATCCATGAGCCGCCGGGCCGTCAGCATGATGGCAACGAAGGCGCAGCTCGCCCCCATGACATCCCAAGCAGCTCGGGCATATGCCCAGTAAAACGTGCAGCACGGCAAACCGAGGGACAGGACGAAAGCCACCCGTCGAGGATAGTCTTGGGAGAACAGGATAAACAGCCCCCAACAGCCCAGCGCCGCTAGGCATGCGTAGGTCAACGAAACCCCTACCTTCGCAACCAGTGAAGGGCTCCAAATTCGTTCAAGCACAGGACGCTTGTCTACTGCCGAACAGATCCAGGCACTTGGCAGCATCAACAGGACGTTTCCCAGGTCATGAGCCTGGTAGAATCTCCCATCCTTGCCGGGCCACCAAAGCGGCATTCCCGCTGGTCCATTGGAGCTGCCGAGGCTTCCGGTTGTTGCCAGCAAAACACTGGCTTGAAGCTGGGAACCCGCGTCCACGCTGGCCAGTCGGCCACTAGCCGTAAGGCAAAAGAGACATACAAAAAACACCAACACTTCAAAGAGGTAGCGCTGGCTGTTGGATGCCTCAGACGCAGCGGGAGCATTAGGTGGGTTCACCGGTTCAATCTTGTTTCATGACGCTATCCAGCCGCAGGCAATTATCGCGAACATCACCAGCCACGTCGCTCGGTCCCTAACCGCGAACGAGACAGGGTCACTGCCCAACTGGCCTCGATTGGCCAAGATTGAATACCTTGTCGTCCAGTAAAGCAACGGGCCACACGCCAGCCATAGGAGATCAGGTCGTGAATAGAGCTGGCGAACATCGTCCGACGCCAGATAGACCAGCAGAACTAGGATAGCGGAATAACCGGACGCAGCTGTGAGAGCCGCGAGAATCGGCAGATCCTGGGCCAAATATCCTCTGCGTTCCTTTTGCGGGTTTATTCGCAGTTCCGACAATCGTTTGGACAACGCCAGCGAAGTAAAGACCAAGGCACAAAATGCAAAGGTCCAGACGGATAGCCGTATGCCCTCGGCAGATGCGCCCAGCGCGACCCTGACCGTGTAAAATGCCGCCAAGCATACGATATCCAACGCTAGACGCTCTTTTAGCCACACGGTGTAGACAAAATTGCAGAGCAGGTAGAGACAGGCCAGCACCCAACAAGCGGAAGGCAGGATAGCGAACGAAACAAAAGCTGCGAGGAGCAGCGACAGCACTAATCCGGGAACCCAGGACAACGGCACACTCCCGTCCGCTAAAGGCCGCATACGCTTTACCGGATGCTGGCGATCCCCCGGAACGTCCAACGCGTCATTGACCACGTAGACAGCCGAGGCGAGGAACGAGAAACCTCCAAAGGCGAGGAACCCGGAGAAGAGTGCTTGTGAATCAGAAATCCTGTGAGCCAATAGAAGTGGCAGAAAAACGAGGAGGTTTTTGGCCCATTGGTGTGGTCGGAGCAGCCGGAATACCGCTTGGGGAGTAGTTCCGCAATTAGAGATCGACCAATGAATAGTCACGCCCTCCTTTTCGAGATCTTCGCGAAATCGCACAGCGGGTCCAACCAAGATGGCATGCCTACACGCCTTCCATATTGGAATGTCCGCCCGAGAATCTCCGACATAGACGAAGTTTGTCCCGGGCAGAATGCGCCGCAACTCCGCCAGCTTGTTTGAACCAGTCAAATTCAGAGTTCCATCGCTGCCCACTGATTGGTCAAAAATGCCCAAGTGCAACGCAACCGCTTGCGCGGCAAGTTGGTCTGCGCCGGTCGCAAGGATGACCGTCCGACCGAGCTTCCGCTGTTCCAGAATGTATTCCAATAACTCAGCTCGATAGGGAAGTTGCTGCGCGATCCTCTCGGCGTCATTGCCGATCAACAAACGCTTCAAATGTGCTTTGCCGCGCAACATGGCATAGGGAAGCAAAACGCATTGGGCCGGAGCCCGCAGCAAGGCTTGGAAGAATGATTCCCACAGAGTGTCACTCCTGACCAATGTTCCGTCGAGGTCCACCACCAAAGCCATTCTCACGAGGTTGCCTGCTTCGGCCATTCCTCTAGTAGGTCGGGAACTGTCGGACTTCACGAAGTTAGTATCGAGATCGATTCTACAATGTGCGAGTCACCGCTGCACGCCGGGGTTTATCGATATCAGCTCCGGCTTGGTGACATGTTCTGTGGAGGCGAAAACTTCGTCCTAGGCGTGGATCGGCGCGGTTTCCGGTTCGACCCACTTGCCATGTTCGCGGATGAGGTCCACGAGGCGGTCCACCGCTTCGTCCTCCGGGATGTTGAACTTCACCGGCTTCTTGCCGACGTAGAGGTTGATCTTGTTGGGCGCACCACCGACGTAGCCGAAGTCGGCGTCGGCCATCTCGCCCGGGCCGTTCACGATGCAGCCCATGATGGCGATCTTCACGCCCTTGAGGTGGTCGGTGCGGGCCTTGATGCGCGCGGTGACGGTCTGAAGATTGAAGAGCGTGCGGCCGCAGCTGGGACAGGCCACATAGTCGGTCTTGAAGGACCGGCAGCCAGCGGCTTGGAGGATGTTGAAGGCGAGCCGCAGCGACTGGCCGGCGCCGGCTTCGTTGCGGACCAGGATCGCGTCGCCGATACCGTCGGCGAGGAGCGCGCCGAGATTCACCGCGGAGCGGAGCAAGGCGACTTCCGGAGTCGAAGGAGTCGTTCCGAAGCTCAGGCAATCCTTTAGCAGGATCGGATTCTTGCGGCCAAGCTGCTGCAACCGGACGGCGAGCAAGCGAAACGCGGTGATCGGAGGGAGGGCCACGCCGTCGGCCACGGTGACGAGCTGGGTGTCGCAATTGATCTGCTCGATGGCGAGCGGTTGCGTGGGATCGAGCTCAAGGACGTTCAGGTCTTCGTAGATGCCCTCCGGCTTCACGTCGGCCTTGGGCGAAATCTTGGGTGCCACCTTGTCGAAGGTCGCCTGAGTGACCACCACACGGACCAGTTGTTCGCCACCACACTTCACGTCACCGAGCGAAGCCTCGGCGGATTCGCGGCGCTCGAAGTGGAACGGGTCCCAGGAAATCGCGGACGACGAAATAGGGGCGGTGGTATTGGCGAGAGACGGAATCTGGTCCAGCAGGTCGTTGCAGACGGCGATTTCGCGCGGGCTGTCCTCGGTGAGCGACACGCGGATGGTGTCGCCGATGCCGTCGCAAAGCAGCGAGCCGATGCCAATCGCGGACTTGATCCGGCCGTCCTCGCCCTCGCCGGCCTCGGTGACGCCGAGATGGAGCGGGTAATTCCAGTCGGGACCCTCCTGCGCCAATCGGGCTGCCAGCAGACGGTAGCACTCGATCATGACCTTCGGGTTCGACGACTTCATCGAGAACACGAAGTTGTGGAAGTCGTGCTGACGGCAGATGCGGACGAACTCCAGGGCGCTTTCAACCATGCCGAGCGGCGAGTCGCCGTAACGGTTCATGATGCGGTCGCTGAGCGAACCGTGGTTGGTGCCGATACGTAGGGCCCGGCCGAGGCGTTTGGCCTCGATCACCAGCGGGCTGAACTTCTCCTCGATGCGCTTCAGCTCCTCGGCATAGGCCTCGTCGGTGTATTCCTTGACCGCGAACTTTTTGGAGTCGGCGTAGTTGCCTGGGTTGATTCGGACCTTCTCAACCCACTTCACGGCCTCCATCGCGGCCTCGGGCTTGAAATGGATGTCGGCGACGATGGGCACCCAGCAGCCGCGAGCGCGGAGTTCGCGGACGATGTTCTCCAAGTTGGCGGCGTCCTTCACCGTCGGGGCCGTGATGCGGACGATCTGGCAGCCGACGGCGACGAGGTCGAGCGTCTGCTGGACACAGGCCGCGGTGTCCATGGTGTCGCAGGTGAGCATGGACTGCTTCACCACCGGGTGATTTCCCCCGATGACGACACCGCCGCGGGCGGGATCGCCAATGACGACTTCGCGGGTAGGACGGCGCGAATAATTCCAGACGGACGGACAGTAGCTCATGTGCCGGGGCGTATGAACGGACAGGGAAAGGGCGGCGTCAACTTTGCGCAACGCGGCCGAAAGCGAATCGGACTCTGCTTACGGACTGGAAAGAAAACGGCCGCCGTGGTCCCACGGCGGCCGCTAAAAGGAGCCTGACCCGATCAGATGAACTCGTTGATGATCGACTCGAGCATCTCCTGGCGGCCAGACTGGAGGCCGGAGACTTCGCCGATCTTCAGCGCGTGCTTCTCGCAGTCGGCGAAGCTGGCCTTGCCGGCCTCGATCTTCGCGCCGATGCCGCTGTCCCAGCTGCTATAGCGCTGCTTCACGAACTCGGCGATGCGGCAGTCCTTGCGGATGGCGGCGGCGGCCTTCAAGCCACGGGCGAAGGCGTCCATGCCCGCGATGTGGGCGAGGAACAGGTCGTCCAGCTCGAAGCTTTCGCGACGCACCTTGGCGTCGAAGTTCACGCCGCCGGCGGTGAAGCCGCCATACTTCAGCACGCGGAGCATGGTCTGCGTGGTGAGGTAGAGGTCGGTGGGGAACTGGTCGGTGTCCCAGCCGAGGAAGTAGTCGCCCATGTTGGCGTCGATCGAACCGAGCGCCCCAGCGGCACCGGCGACTTCCATCTCGTGCTCCATGCTCTTGCCGGCGAGCCAGGCGTGGTTCACTTCGAGGTTCAGCTGGAAGTGCTCAAGCAGGCCGTATTCGCGGAGGAAATTGAGGCACGCAGCGGCGTCGGAGTCGTATTGGTGCTTGGTGGGTTCCTTCGGCTTGGGCTCGATGAAGAACGGTCCCTTCATCCCGATCTTCTTCTTGTAGTCGACGGCCATGTGCATGAAGCGGCCGAGGTGGTCCATCTCGCGCTTCATGTCGGTGTTGAGCAGCGTGGAGTAGCCTTCGCGGCCGCCCCAGAAGACGTAGCCGGCGCCGTCGAGTTCCTTGGTCCACTCCATGGCCTTCTTCACCTGCGCGGCGGCATAGCAGAAGACGTCGGCGTTGCAGCTGGTGGCGGCGCCGTGCATGTAGCGCGGGTGGACGAAGTTCTGGGCGGTGCCCCAGAGCAGCTTGATGCCGGTTTCCTTCTGGAGCTTCTTCAGCTCGGTGGCCACGGCGTCGAAGTTCTTGTTCGACTCGGCCAGCGTCTTGCCGTGCGGGGCGACGTCGCGGTCATGCCAGCAGTAGAAGGGCGCGCCGATCTTGCTGGTGAACTCGAACATGGCGTGGGCGCGCTGGATGGCGTCCTTCACCGTGCCTTCGCCGGTCTGCCACGGGCGGTTGGCCGTGCCCCAGCCGAACATGTCGCCGCCGGAACCGCGCATCGTGTGCCAATAGACCACGGCGAAGCGCATGTGCTCCTGCATGGACTTGCCCTCGACGAGCTCGGCGGCGTTGTAGTGCTTGAACGCGAGGGGGTTCTTTGACTGCGGTCCCTCGAACTGGATTTTCCCGATTTTCGGGAAGAACGACTTGGCCATAACGGTTCGCTACTAGGTGTTGCGCTTGGAAAAGCGGCGGGACGGTAGGTAAGCGTCGGCACCTTGGAAAGAAGTGAAAAATCTCACCCGGGATGCGCTGGAACCAGTGCCTCCGATGTCGGTCGGGCCGGCTGGACCACTCCCGCCGGATTTGGCCAGGCCAAACCTTCGGCCAAACGGCTACGGACGCCGGAATACCGGCATTTATCGCCAACGTCGCCCCCTCAGCGGAGCAGTGCCGCCGACCGGGCGGGCACCGTGAGCTGGATCTGTCCGGACCGAACTTCCGCGCCGGGACCACCCAGCAGGTCGGACAGGCGGGCGCCTCCGGGTAATGCCAAGGATTCGACCGGAATCTCCACAGTCTGCGGTTGGGACGAGTTGTTGAGGACGATCACGACTCGGTCTGACGCCGTGACCCGGGCATAGGCGTAGGTTTGGTCAGTGACGGTTAGATGGACTTGCCGGCCGCGGCGGAGCGGTTCCACGTCGCGACGCAGTCGGGCCAGGCGGGCGACGTGGCTCTATACATCCTGTTCCGGGCCAAGGCGGCCGGCCGCCGTGAAGGCATTGCGGGGATCGTCCGGCCACCCGCCGGGAAAGTCGCGCCGATTGTCGGGATCGCCGCCGCCGGCCAGCGCCAGCTCGTCGCCGTAGTAGAGCAGCGGAATTCCGCGGGTGGTCAGCAGCAGCGTGAAGGCCAGCTTCAGCCCCGCGTGCCCCGCTCCCTTGACGTTCATGAAGCGGTCGACGTCGTGCAACCCGGCGAAAGTGACGAGTTGGTCCGGATTCACGTAAAGGTGGTCCCGGCCGAGGGTCTCGGCGATCGGCTTCACCGAACGTCCTTCGCCGAAGGCGTAGCGAAGCTGGTAGAACAGCGGGAAGTCGAATAGCGCGTCGATGCCGGAATCCACGCCGTCAAAGCGCGGCCGGCCGCCCTGGAAGAAGCTGACCTTCGCGGCGTCGCCGTCGAACATCTCACCCAACAAGGTCAGCTGGGGGTGCTGCCGCTTCAACGCGCCGGACCAATCGCGCCAGAAGGTCCGCGGCACGTAGGGCAGCGTGTCCTGGCGGATGCCGTCCAGGCCCGTGATGCCGACCCACCAGAGGGCATTCTGGATCAGGTAGCGACGGCATTCCGGGTCGTCCTGGTTGAGGTCGGGCAACAGATCAATGAACCAGCCTTCGAGCGTCGCCCGGCGGTGAGCCGGCGGTGAATGGGGATCCGGAATGGTCCACGTTTGCCACCCGTTCGCGAGATGGTGTTCCAGGGTGCCGTTGAACCAAGTCGGCGTCGGTGAATCCCGGACCCACGGATGGTAGGGACCAACGTGATTGGCCACTTGGTCCTGGATGACTTTGAGCCCGAGGCGGTGGGCGGTGTCGACCAGTTCGCGGAGGGTGGCCAAGTCGCCGAGATGTTCGTCGACCGCGTAGTAGTCAGTGGCGCCATAACCGTGATAGTCAGTGATCGCGTCGCCCCTCGCGGCGTCGAGGCGGTTATCGGCAGTGTATTTCTCGCGTTCGTTCAGCCGGTCATTGTTGTCATACCACGGCGTCGTCCACAGTGCGGTGACACCAAGCTCCTTCAGGTAGGGCAGCCGCTGGATCACGCCCCGGAGGTCCCCGCCGTGATGATGACGGGCCTTCTTCCGGTCGAGCAGGCCAGGCGCCTTGGCCGGATTGTCGTTGGCCAGGTCCCCGTTGGCGAAACGGTCTGGCATCAGGAAATAGACGAAGTCATCCGGACCGAAGCCCTGGAAACGGCCGGCCGAATCCTGCCGCGGCAACACTTCGAATGGCACCGTCACCGCCCCCTCCGCCGTCGTGAGCTTGAGCGGGCGGCTTCCGGGCTTGGCTGACCGGGCGATGCGAACATCCACGAACGCATACGTGCCGGCGGCGTTCACCCGGGTGTCGCCGACCTTCAGTCCCGCGGCCCCACTGATCCGTGCACCGGCTAGATGTTCGCCCCGGACCAGCAGGCGCACCGGATTCAGGGAATGCCCCACCCACCAGTTGGGCGGCTCGACCTTGGTGACCACCGGCGGGGCCGCAACCAAAAGGTTCACGGACACGAAGAAGCCGAGCACGACCGCGGGGAACTTCATGCCCGGAGGGGAACACTCCCGGCCTGGTTTGGCGAGCGACGTGTCAGCCGGCCGGCGCGGGCGCAGCAGCTTGAAACGGCGTCAACTGGGCCCGGAGTGCTTCCGGCAATCGTTTGGGACGCTCTTCCAAGCTGGTGCAGACATGCCGCGTTTCGGCTTCCACGAGCAGCGTGCCGTCCGCCTTCACGATCCGGTAGCTGAAGGTGAGGCGAACCCCTTCGGCCTGAACGACCGTGACTTCGACAGTAATCTCGTCGTCGTAACGGGCGGGGCCACGATATTGGAGACGACATTCGATCACGGGAAAGATGAGCCCTTGATCCTGCCACGCTTGGAAGGAAGTGCCCACCGACCGGAACAACTCGCCGCGGGCGGCCTCTAGAAAGTCGAGGTAACGGGCGTAATAGACATGGTTGCCCACAGTGCAGTGCGCGTAGGTAACCCTCAGGCAATGCCGGAATGGAGAGTTCATGGGATAGCGGCCGACGGCGCGGACAATTCTTCCGGCGGCGAAAACAGGAACCGGGCGTAGACGTAACCGATGGCCTCACCTGTGACCGTCCGGAAGCCTTGGCTGGACCGCCACCACCGCTGCGGATCAAAGCGGTCGTCCGGGATTGCGATGATGCCGATCTCGGTTTCCTCGCCGAAAGCCTTCTGGAACAGCAGCCGGGTCCGCCGGGCGTGGGAGTCGGCCGTCACGACATTCAGGCGCCGGGGCAACAGTTTTTCCCGCACCAGCCACTGGCGAAGCGCGAAGGCGGAGGCGTAGGTGCGGTCATGGCGCACTTTGGGCGCCGGCACCGCCCGGAGCACGTTTGTCGGGCAGCCGTAGCGCGCGAGCACCGCCGCCCCGAACTCGGCGAAGGTCTGGTATTCCGAGAGCGGTTCGCCTTTCTCCAAGGGGCCGCCGGGCACCAGTAACAGTCGATATCCGCCCCGGCGAAACTCCCCCAGGCCCGCTTCGTGCACGAAATCCGGCACCCAGCCCTCGACGGCCAGGAGGTCTGATTCCACCCGCTCCGTGACTGCCAAGAACGGATGCAGGCGTAGCAACACGATGAGCCCGAGCGCTCCGGTCAACCCCAAGGCTACAGCGCCGCCACGCAAGGTTGGAAACCAACCTTCCCGGCGGCGGATGAGACGTAGGCGCTCCAAATTCTTCACGAGAACAGCTGCAAGCAGACGCGCCCAACCCAACGCCAACTTCGGCCGGCAATACAAGCTTCCGGTTGCCATGGCGGACTTCGTCCGTAGCCTTGCGACCACATGAAAGGGATCATCTTGGCCGGCGGCGCGGGGTCGCGACTGTTTCCGCTGACGCTGGTGGCGTCGAAGCAGCTGCAGCCGGTTTACGACAAGCCGATGGTCTATTACCCGTTCTCGACGCTGCTGGAGGGCGGGGTGCGGGAGTTCTGCCTGATTTCGACGCCGCAGGACCTGCCGCGGTTCCGGCAGCTATTGGGCGACGGCTCCCGCTTTGGCGTGACGATCGATTATCGCGAGCAGGCCAAACCCGAAGGCATCGCGCAGGCCTTCCGGATCGCGGACAGCTTCATCGGGCGCGACCCGGTGACGCTGATCCTGGGCGACAACATCTTCTGGGGCGGCGACGTGTTCACCCGGGCCTTCGGCGAGTTCAAGGCCGGCGCCACGATCTTTGGCTATCACGTCCAGGATCCCGAGCGCTACGGCGTGGTGGAATTCAACGCGGCGGGCAAGGCGGTGTCGATCGAGGAGAAGCCGAAGCAACCGAAGTCGAACTACGCGGTGCCGGGGCTCTACATCTACGACAACCAGATCGTGCAAATCGCCCGGGACCTGAAACCGGGCGCCCGCGGCGAGCTGGAGATCACCGACGTAAACCTCGAATACCTCCGGCGCGGCGAACTGCGGGTGTTCCGGCTGGAACGCGGCTTCGCGTGGCTGGACGCCGGCACGAGCAGCAGCCTGCACGAGGCCAGCGCCTACGTGCAGACGATCGAGAAACGCCAGGGCATCAAGATTGGCTGTCCCGAGGAGGCGGCCTTCCGCAGCGGCATCCTGTCGCTGGTCCAGTTCGAGGCCGTGGTGAACGCCATGCCAAAGTGCGAGTATCGCGCCTACCTCGAAGCCGCCGTCGCCGAAGCCAAACGCGCCTGATTCGCCCTGCTCCCAGCTCCCCGCTTTCCGCCCATGATCCTGCTCCTCGGTGCCACCGGCTACATCGGCCAGGCCTTTGCCACGGAACTCACCCGCCGCGGCGCGCCCTTCCGCGCGCTGTCCCGTCGTGAGGTGGACTACACCCGCTTCGAGCCGCTGCTCGCCCTGTTGCGCGAAGCGAAGCCTGAGTTCCTGGTGAACTGCGCCGGCTACACCGGCAAACCCAACGTGGACGCCTGCGAAAGCGCCAAGGCCGACACGTTGCTCGGCAATGCCCTGCTGCCGCAGACCCTCGCCCACGCCTGCGCCGCCGCGGGTGTGCCGTGGGGCCATGTCTCCTCCGGCTGCATCTACACCGGCGCCAAGGTCTGCGATGACGAGGGCGTGTGCCATGTCGAGCCCGACTTGACCGAACCGGGCGTGCACCGGCTGATCCTGGAAAAGCGCGACCGCGTCCACGGCTTCACCGAGCTGGACCCGCCCAATTTCAGCTTCAGATCGCCGCCATGCAGCTTCTACAGCGGCACCAAGGCGCTCGGCGAGGAGGCCATCGCCGGCGTCGGCCAGAGTTACGTGTGGCGCCTGCGCATCCCGTTCGACGAGTTCGACAGCCCGCGCAACTACCTGAGCAAGGTCCAGCGCTACGCCAAGGTCTATGACAACGTGAACGCGATCTCGCACCGGGCGGACTTCGTGCGGGCGTGCCTCGACTGCTGGTTCCAGCGCGTGCCCTGGGGCACCTACAACGTGACCAACCCCGGCTGGGTGACCACCCGTGAGGTCGTCGCGCTGGTGCAGAAACACATCGCGCCGGATCGGAAGTTTGAGTTCTGGGAGAACGACGCCGAGTTCTACCAGGTGGCCGCCCAGACCCCGCGCTCCAACTGCGTCCTCGATACCGCCAAGCTCACCGGCGCGGGCATCAAGATCCGGCCGGTGGAGGAGGCGCTGGAAGAATCCCTCCGGAACTGGCGGCCGGAGAAATGAACCACGAAGGTATCCACCGCTCCTCCTGCCCCCGCCTTCTTTGTTCCCTTCGCCCCTTCGCTGTTAACCGACCTCCCATGAACCTCCTCGTCACCGGCGGTGCCGGCTTCATCGGCTCCAACCTCATCCAGCACGTCCTCGGCCAGCCCGGCATCACGAAACTGGTCAACCTCGACTGCCTCACCTACGCCGGCCACCTGGCCAACCTCCGCGCCGTCGAGCGGCACCCGAGGTATGTCTTTGAAAAGGTGGACCTGCGCGACAAGGCCGAGGTGCTCCGCGTCGTCCGCGAGCACGGCATCACCCGCGTGATGCACCTGGCCGCCGAGTCCCACGTGGACCGTTCCATCACCGGCCCCGGCGACTTCATCCAGACGAACATCGTCGGCACCTTCAACCTCCTCGAGGCGTGCCGCGAACTCTGGCTGAATCCGCAATCCGCGATCCGCAATCCGCAATCGGAAGTCCGCTTCCACCACGTCTCGACCGACGAAGTTTACGGCTCCCTGGGCGACACCGGCTACTTCACCGAGAACACGCCCTACGCGCCGAACTCGCCGTATTCGTCGAGCAAGGCTTCCAGCGACCTGCTGGTGCGGGCCTACCATCACACCTACGGGCTGCCGGCGGTCATCACCAACTGCTCGAACAACTACGGCCCGTTCCAGTTCCCCGAGAAGCTCATCCCGGTCGTCATCCAGAAGGTGCTCAACCGCCAGTCCATCCCCGTCTACGGCGACGGTATGAACGTGCGTGACTGGCTCTACGTGACCGACCACTGCGAGGCGCTCTGGCAGGTCGCCACCCGCGGCGCTAACGGCGAGACCTACAACATCGGTGGCCACAATGAGTGGGCGAACCTCCGCATCGTCGAGCTGATCTGCGACCTAATCGACGAGTTCCGGCCCGCCCTCGGCGGCAACTCCCGGAAGCTCATCACCTTCGTGAAGGATCGCCCCGGCCACGACCGCCGCTACGCCATCGACGCCTCGAAGATCCAGCGCGAACTCGGCTGGACCCCCGCCCACACCTTCGAGACCGGCATCCGCGAGACCATCCAGTGGTATCTCGCCAACGAGCCCTGGGCGAAGGAAGTGCTCGCCGACAAGGCCAAGTAGGATCGGCCTCACCAAGCAAACGGCCGGCCGCGGGACCGTCCCCGCGGCCGGCCGTTGTCGTTGCGCCTCAGAAGCTCGTGTCCGCCTTCTTCAGGTCCAGCTCCTTGATCCAGATGTTACGGTAACGCACGTCGTGGCCCTCGCACTGGAGCTTCAGGCCCTGCGGCGTGTCGGTGATGCCCTTGCCGCCGTCGTTGCCGCCGTCCACGCCGGAGTTGGGCCCGCCCCAAACCTGGCTGATGGGCACGTTGGAATGGACCTTCTCGCCGTTGAAATGCATCGAGACCAGAGGCTTTTCGGTCAGCTTGCCGTCCTTGAACCGCGCGGCGCGGAACACGATGTCGTAGGCGTTCCACTTCCCGATGCCGGCGAACTTGTCGTAGGGCGAATCGGTCTCGTTGATCACCGCGCCCATGCCGTGCTTGGTCTTGTCGCCCTCGCAGATCTGGATCTCGTAACGGTTTTGGAGATACACGCCGCTGTTGCCGTGCGGCGCCGTGACGAGGAACTCCACGTGCAGGCGGAAGTCGCGGTAGGCCTGTTTGGTCACAATGTCGGCCGCACCGTATTTGCCGCCCGCCGCCGCCGGATCGTCGGTCTGCACCACGGTGCCCTTGTCCACGGGGTCATCGACGATCTTCCACTTGATCGGCAGCGACGAGGCGAAGCGCGGCCCCTGCCAGTATGTCCAGTGCTCGTCGAGCGTCTTACGAGTGCCGTCGAGAATGATCTTGCCGCCCCGGACAGGTTTGGCGCCGAGGCCGATGTGTTTGTCGGCCGCGACTGTGGAGAGCGCAAACGCGGCCGAAGTGGCGGCGAGCAGAAGACGAAGTGAGTTGGCTTTCATGACGAGGAGGAAATGTGGAGGGACACTGCCACGCCGAATCACCGGGAGTAAATCACGGCGTGTGGGCGCGCAGTCCAGCGGCAACTCCTTGGCGGCGGCCGACACGGGCCGGGGGCGGGCCACGGCTTCCGGCTTTTCGGCCGGCCGCCACGCGCTACGGTCGGGGGCGTGAAGGAAGCCTACATCGCCGCCAAGGAACGCTGGGCCCGGAAAATGGCCGGCCAGGAGAAACCTACCGTGCGGTCGGAAAACCGCCTGCCGCCCGGCCAGCGGCAGGTGCACAACTTCCCGGTGCTGGACCTAGGGGTGAAACCCGCCATCGCGACCGACCAGTGGCAGCTCAAGATCGGCGGCCACGTCGAGAACCCGGTCACCCTCAGTTGGGCCGACTTCCTGGCGTTGCCGCAGTTCAAGGACGTGAGCGACTTCCACTGCGTGACCACCTGGAGCCAGTTCGACATGCCGTGGGAAGGCGTCGCGTTCTTCACCCTAGCCGACCTTGTGAAACCCAAGGCCAGCGCCAGCCACGTCTTCTTCAAGAGCTACGACGGCTACTCCACGAACAACCCGCTTGGCGTGATGCTCGACGACGACGTGCTCATAGCCCACACATGGAACGGCCAGCCGTTGGCGGTCGAACACGGCGGTCCCGCCCGGGTAATCGTGCCGAAGAAGTATGCCTGGAAGGGCGCGAAGTGGATCCGCGAAATCACCTTCCTCGACCGCGACATTCTCGGTTTCTGGGAAGTCCGCGGGTATTCGAACACCGCCGATCCGTGGACGGACGACCGGTTTTCCTGAGTCGTGGCTATCCTTCAGTAGGTCAGCAAATCCATCAATTCCTCAGCGCGCGGTAGCAGCGTCCACAGTTGGCCGCGCTTGAAGACCAGTTTGCCGCACGGCTTCGCCTGCCACTCGGCGGCGTTCACCCCCAGCAGCGTGACCTTGCCCGCGCCTTTCAGCTCGGACGCTGCCCGGGGAACGATACGGGACGGCAGTCCGTTGAAGGTGAGGCCCAGCTCGTAGCCGGCCACCCCTTCCCGTTCGGCGACCGGATTGCGCTGCACCAGCGCCGCGTAACGCCGAACCCAAGGGAACTTGGTGTCGCGAACCGCGACGCGGCAGAGTTCCGTTTGGCCCTGGATGAAACGCACCAGGCTGAAATTAGTGCCCAGGCGCGCCTGCTCCCGGAAGATGGCGGCCGGGTCGAGCCCCAGCAGGTTGCGGCCGTTGAAGTTGCCGTGGTCATTGCGCATGCCTTTCAGCGTGGCCTGATGCCACGCCGAGTAGCGTTCGTTGACCACCAGGTTGATCTCGAAGTGAAGATGCGCCCGGTCCTTGGTGATGGCCTGCTTGGTGTTGGCGGTGCGCCCCATCGTGCCGACCCGCTGGCCGGCCTTCATGGACTTGCCGATGCGAACACCGGCCTCAATCGCCGACAGGTGGGCATAAAGCGTGTAAACCTCGAGGCCATGGATGGTGTGCCGGAGCACAACGTAGTTGCCGTAGTTGGACAATCCCGCCTTGGCGTTGACATAGGCAACCGTGCCGTCAGCACTCGCCAGCACGGGATCGGTCGGCTCGCCCCGGCGGTCCCGCTGAAGGCAACGGATGTCGGCGCCCTCGTGAAACTGCCGTCCCTCGGTCCGCACGCAGCCGAATTGGCCGCTGGTCCAAGGCTTGCCCGCGGTGCCCTGGAAGAAGCTCTCCTCCGCCCCGGGGTCCAAGACTGCGCGATTGGCCGTCGGCAATTGAAATGGCTGGGCTGCCAGCCGGCCGGCCAGCAACAACAGGGCGCCCAGTCCCGCCCGCAGCATCCAAGTCATTTCCGGCTGTCTTCGTAGGCCTTGATGTATTCCTGGGCGCGGGAGGCGGGTTCCGGCTCCTTCTCCTTCTTCTTTTTCTTCTTCTTGCCCTCCGGCTCCGGCTTGGAATCGGCGGGCTTGACCTTCTTGGGCTTGGGTTGGTTCTTGAGCTTGATGGCGACGTTGTTGAGTCCGCGGACGAACCGGTCGGCCTCCTCGCGGTCACAATCCGGGGTGAACACCACGATGCCGCTGCGCAGCGCCGTGCGCATCACCGGCGCCGCCAGCCAGCGCTGGACGGTTTCCTCATTCTCCTTGCCGACCGCCCACTGCCCGAACGCGACCAAACGTTGGCCGGCGTGGCTGACCGAGGCGCCTTCCAGCGTCATCCGGCCGTGCATGGTCAATTCGACCCGGATGGCAAAGCCGCCCGGGGAACTGACCACGTCGGCCCGCACAACGTCGCGTTCGTCCGCGAAGGGCTCCTTATCGATGACCACCTCGATCGGGTTGCTGCGGGGCAGCGACGCCTTGGTCCCGCCCATGGAAGGATCACGGACCTCCGTGTAGAGGCGGATGACAGACACGTCCTTCGCCTCCTGCTTGGCCTTTTTCGCCTCCGGCGTGCTCGCGCAGCCCGCCAGCAGCAGGAACGCCCAGCCCCAGCGGAAAAAGGTATTGAAGGGGCGGCCGCTTCCGCCCACTTTCCGGCCCGAAATAAGAGTCATCGTTCGCACAAAGGAAAACAGCTATGGGCAAACAGCACAACAAAGTCGAGAAACGCAGTCGCCGCACCTCCTACCTCAAGCGGAAGAAGGCGGCCGCCAAGACGGTCGGGGCCAAGAAGGCCTGAACGCCCGGTTGACTGGCTAGCGCCACCCTTCACGGGTGGCGTTTTGCTTTCCGACCTTCGCGCCGGCCGTTTGCTCGAAACTCCATCCGTTTCTTTTTCCCACCATGTTCCTCTGCGGCATCGGCGATGAAGCCGGCAACAGCCTCGCCTCCCAGATTGCGGCCACGCGGCAGCTGGGCTGGCGCAACCTTGAGCTGCGGAATGTCCAAGTGGACGGCTTCCCCAAGGCCAATCTCCACGAGATTCCTGACGCGGCGTTCGAGCGCGTGGTGGAGGAACTGGACCAAGCCGGCCTGCGGGTCCACTGCTTCGGCTCCACGATCCTGAATTGGGCCAAGAAGGTTTCCGATCCCTTTGAACCGACCCTCGCCGAGGTCAGCCGGGCCATCCCGCGCATGCAGCGGTTGGGCACGACATTCGTCCGGATCATGAGCTGCAAGCCGGGCGACGACGAAGACCGCATCCCAGCCGAGGTCATCCGCCGGGTTGGCGAGGTCACCCGCCGGTTCCTCGACGCCGGGCTCCAACCGGTCCACGAGAACTGCATGAACTACGGCGGCATGAGCTGGCGCCATGCCCACGAACTGCTGGAAGCCGTGCCCGGATTGAAGTGGGTCTTCGATACGGCCAACCCCGTGTTCAACTTCGACCGTTCCCGACCCAAACCCTGGCCGCGGCAGGACGCGTGGGAATTTTGGACCCAGGTGCGCGAGGCCGTGGTGCATATCCACGTGAAGGATGCGCGGTGGAACCCGGCCAAGAACGATGCCGACTATCACTGGCCGGGCGACGGCGACGGCGCGGTCCGCGCGGTGTTGCGGGATGCCCTCGCCCGCGGTTACGCCGGCGGCGTCAGCATCGAACCGCACATGGTGGCGGTATTCCATGACGCCGGGGCTTCGGCCCAGGACGACACCCTTCGCGCCAACTTCGTGGAGTATGGCACCCGCCTGGAGGCGCTGATCACCAGTTTGCGGGCGTGATTCACGGCGGTCGGCCCCAGCGGCTGGCCTCAACCGGCGTTACCGCTCAAGCGCGCGCCTGCTCTTCCGATACTTAGCCGGCACGCGCGCCCGCCGGCTGGCCCTGTTTTCCGCAGGTCCGTCCGTTCGGCGCCCGGCCGCCTGAGCGCGGATGACTCCGAAACAGTTCCAACGCGGTGACTCCCGGTTTGCCGGCCTACGGTCGCGGCCCGTCTACCTGACGGGTCCGGTGCTCGCCGGCGCCCTCCAGGCCGCCGAGGTGGATCAACTGCGGCAACTGAGCCTGCGGGAACTGATGGAGGTCCAGGTGGTCACCTCCGCCGCCAAAAAGGAGCAGAAACTCACGGACACTGCCGCGGCCATCACGGTCATTACGCAGGACGACCTGCAGCGCTCCGGGGTGACCAAATTCCAGGACGCGCTTCGGCTGGTTCCCGGCGTCGAGGTCGGGCGGGTTACCGGCAAGGACTGGGCCATCACCGCCCGCGGCTTCAACGACACTTTCGCCAACAAGCTGCTGGTGATGGTCAACGGCCGAAGTGTTTACACCCCGTTGTTCTCGGGCGTCTTCTGGGACGCGCAGAATTTCCTGGTCGAGGACCTGGACCGGATCGAGGTCATTCGCGGCCCCGGCGCCAGCGTCTGGGGCGCCAACGCCGTCAACGGCGTCATCAACATCATCACCAAGGACGCCCGCGACACGGTCGGCGGAGCGGTCAACCTCGGCGGCGGCAACCTCGACAATTTCATCGGCGAACTGCGCCAAGGTTGGCAGGTCGGTCCGAATTCCTGGTTGCGGGCCTACGGAAAGTTCGAGCAGCGCGGCGAAGGACTCACCGAGCTGGGCCTGAGCGCGGAGGACGACTACCAATTCGGACTCGGTGGCTGGCGTTACGACTGGCATCCGACCGAGTCCGGTCACCTGACGCTCGAGGCTGAAGGCTTCGGGGGCGCTTTCGGCGGCACGCAAATCTCGCCCCAAGTGACACCGCCCTACTACACGGCGTTCGCGGAGGAGGTGGACACCGAGGGCGGGCACGTGCTCGGCCGCTGGACCAGCGCGATCGACGACACGTCGGAGTTCACGCTCCAAGCCTACTACGACTACACCGGGCGAACCTCAACGGACCTCGATGAATTTCGCCACACCGGGGACTTCGACGCCGGCTACCGGGTCCAGTTGGGTGAACGCCACGACCTCAATCTCGGGCTCAACTACCGCTTCACCCACGCCGAGCTGCCGCCGCAGACGCCCAACCTGATCTTCGCCACCCGGAACGAAGCCTACCAGCTGGTCAGTGCCTACGCCCAGGACGACTGGAAGCTGATTCCCGGGACCCTGACTCTGACCGCCGGCAGCAAGTTCGAGCACAACAGCTACACCGGCCTGGAGATTCAGCCGACCGCCCGGCTGCTGTGGAGCCCCAGTGCGGCCCATTCGGTGTGGGGTTCGGTCTCGCGGGCTGTCCGCACCCCGTCCCGCGTCGAGGACAGCGGCCGGCTGATCGCCGCCGTGCAACCGCCCAGCGCCGCCACCGGCGGGCTGCCCGCGGTCATTACGCTTGAAGGTTCGCAGGATTTCCTGGCGGAGGAACTCCTGGCCTACGAACTCGGCTACCGGTTCCAGCCCACCCCGGCTCTGGCCTTCGATCTCGCGCTCTTCGCCCACGACTACGACCGTCTCCGCGGCCTGGTCCCGGGCACGCCATATCCTGAACTGGGCGGCACCCCGCGGCTGATCGTTCCCTACTGGGCGCGAAACGATACCCGCGGAGTCGCCTACGGTGCCGAGCTCGCCGCGCGCTGGCAGGTGGCCGATTGGTGGCAATGGCGCCTGGCCTATACCGGGCAGGAGATGGACCTTCGCGGCTCCCTGACCACCCCGGCGGGTTTCAGCCCGCGACACCGCGTTTCCCTGCATTCGCTGCTCACCCTCCCGCATCATGTTGAAATCGACGCGGTGCTTCGTGCAGTGGACGAACTGCCCGGCCCCGGGGTGCCCGCCTACGTCACCACCGACTTGCGCATAGCCTGGCGCCCCCGACCTAACCTGGAGCTCTCAATCATTGGGCGGGATCTGTTCGACGGGCACGTGGAATTTCCCGCCAACGACTACTTCAAATCCAATGGCTGGGTCGTCACCGAACGCACCGTCTTTGGACGCCTCCGATGGGAATTCTGAACCAGTCCAGTCGCCGATTGCCCGCGTGGGCTTGGGTTCTGGTCTGGTGTGGCTTGGCCCTCCCGCTCCTGGCCCAGGCGCCCGCCGCCCGCCCGCTCAGCGCTTCGGCGGAAAGCGTGAAGGCAACCTACGTCCTGATCTTCGCCCGCTCGACGAAGTGGCCGGACTCCACCAACACCTCGCCAGCACCTCCCTTCGTGATCGGCCTGCTCCAGTCCGACTTTTTGGTGGACCCGCTGAACCGCCTGCTGGCCGGAGAAAAACTCCATGGCCGTCCGGTCGAAGTCCGCCGTCTGGCCTCGGCCGCCGAAGCCAAGGACTGCCAACTCGTCTGCCTAGGGCCACAAAGCCCCGAAGCGCTGCGGGAAGCCTGCGCCGCTGTCGCCGGCCGGCCCGTGCTCCTCATCGCCGAACACCGGGACGGGCTCGCCGCCGGCAGCACCCTCTGCTTCTGGCAGGCGGCCGAAAAGATCCGCTACGACATCAGTATAGAGGCCATGGAACGAGCCGGGCTCGAGGTCAGCGCCGACGTCATTGAACTGTCCCTCTCCAAGGGCAAAAGGAAGCGAGGTCCCCGATGATCCTCCGGCGACTGGGTAATTTGCCCCTCAAGCAGAAGCTCACCCTGCTGATGCTCGCGACCTGCGGCCTCGCCCTGGGCGTGCTGACGCTGGTGACCCTCGCGGCCGAGTATGTCGACTCGCGGCAATCCCAGCCGGAGGAACTCCGGCGTCTCGCCGGGATCGTCGCCAACCGCACCGGCACCATGCTGGAGCTGGACTATGCGGAGGACGCGGAGAAGGCTCTCGGCGCCGCGCTCAGCCCGACCCGGGACATCACGGTCGCGGCCATCTACCAAAAGGACGGTGCCATGTTCGCGGCCTACCACCGTTCGGACCTCAACCGCCTTGCCGTGCCACTGCGAGCGACGCCTCCCGGGCACCGCTTTGCCGACGGCAAACTCACCCTGAGCCAGGGCTTCGCCGCGGGGGAAGGCACCGAGGGATTCATCTTCCTCGAATCCGACCTGCAAAGCATGAAGGCCCGCTGGCGCCGGCTCGGCATCAGCGCCCTCTTCAGCCTCGCCGCCGCAACCCTGGTGGCCTGGCTCGCCGCCTGGCGGCTCCAACGCTACATCACCGGACCGATCCTCGACCTCTCCGGGCTCACGGTGCGGGTTGCCGCCAACAACGATTTCTCCCTGCGGGCCCAACCGTGCGGCGGGCCCGAATTGGGCCAGCTTTGCCAAGGTTTCAATGACATGCTGGCGGAAATCCAGCACCGCGACGACGAACTCCTCCAGCACCGCCGGGAACTGGAGGACCGGGTTCGCCAGCGGACCCACGAGCTGGAGAAGGAAATCGCCGAACGCAGGACCACCGAGCTCCGCCTCGCCGGCGCCAATGCCCAACTCGAGGCCGCCGCCCGCCACGCCCGCGAGATGGCCGTCTCCGCCGAGGCGGCCAGCAAGGCGAAGAGCGAGTTCCTCGCGAACATGAGCCACGAGATCCGGACCCCGATGAACGGCATCATCGGGTTCACGAACCTGCTGCTCGACACCCGACTCGACGCCGAGCAGGCCGACCACGTCAACACGGTGCGCGGCAGCGCCGAGGCCCTGCTCACCATCATCAACGACATCCTCGACTACTCCAAGGCCGAGGCCGGCAAGATGGAGCTTGAGGTCATCGACTTCGACCTCCGCGAGGTGGTCGAGCAATCGGTCAGCCTGCTGGCCGAACGGGCCCGCACCAAGGGCCTCCAGGTCGTCTCCGTCGTCGATCATCGCGTGCCCCGGCGGCTGCGCGGCGATCCGCTCCGGCTCCGGCAGATCCTCCTGAACCTCGCCGGCAACGCCCTCAAGTTCACCTCCGTCGGCGAGGTCGTGGTCCGCGTCGCGCTGGACTCCGCCGCCGCCGGCACGCTGAAGGTCCGCTTCGAGGTGACCGACACCGGCATCGGCATCCCGGAGGAGGTTCAGTCCCGCCTGTTCCACGCCTTCTCGCAGGCCGATGGCAGCACCACGCGGCGGTTCGGCGGCACCGGCCTCGGGCTCGCGATCAGCAAGCAGCTTGTGACCGCCATGCGCGGCGAAATCGGGGTCAACAGCCGGCCCGGGGCGGGTTCGACCTTCTGGTTTGTCGTGCCGCTCCCGCCCGCGCAGGCCGCCGAACAACCCGCCCCGCCCCAGGCCGAGGCCCTGGTCGGCCGCCATGCCATCATCGTCGATGACCACGCCACCAACCTCCGCATCCTTGAGCTCCACGTCCGGAACTGGGGCATGAGTTCCCGCTGCTTCTCGAATCCCAAGGAAGCCCTCGAGGCGCTGCGCAATCCGGTTCCCGGCGCCACCGCACCGGACGTCGTGCTGCTTGACCAACTGATGCCCGACATGGACGGACTGGCCCTCGCCCGGGCCGTCCACGAAACCCCCGAACTGTCCACGCTGCCAATGGTCATGCTCACCTCCATGGGCCAACGTCCCGACCCTGCCGCCCTCGCCGCCGTCGGCATCCAGACCTGCCTCACCAAGCCCGTGCGCGAGGACGAGCTTCAGCACCATCTGCTCCGGGCCGTCGGCGCCGCGCCGGACCCGCTGCCCGCGGCCAATTCGGAATCCCGGGTGCTGCTGCCAGGCTCCGCCGATGCCGTGCCCCCTTCCCCGGCAACGCCGCCCACGTCCCCGACGGCGTCCGGCCACCAGTTGCCCCCGCTGCGCATCCTGCTGGCGGAGGACAACATCGTGAACCAGAAGCTCGCGCTGCGCATGCTCTCCAAGTTCGGCCTCAACGCCCGCGTCGTCGAAAATGGCCGGGATGCCGTGGATGCCGTGCAGACCGACGGCTGTGACCTGATCCTCATGGATTGCCAGATGCCGGAAATGGACGGCTATGCCGCGACCCGGGCGATCCGTCGTTCCCATCCGGTGGGCACGATCCGCATCATCGCCATGACTGCCAACGCCATGGAAGGCGACCGTGACCTGTGTCTGGCCGCCGGCATGGACGACTACGTGAGCAAGCCCGTGAAGTTCGAGGAACTCCGGCTCGTGCTGGCCCGGCAACTGGCCCAGATGAAGCCGCCGTTGCCCCACGCCGCGTAGCTTGGGCGGAGCGCGGACGACCTGGTCGTTGATCGACGCCAGCGTTGGGACCACGACTGGAATTCAGGTAATACGAAAGCCGAAACGCGCCCGTTCCGGCTTTCCTGACTTCCAGATTCCCCGCCCCGCCGATCCTCCTACGCCGGCAGATTTTCCAGCGAGGCCAGAACCTGCTTTTTCTTCGCCTGCCAATCGGCCAGGCGCTGCCGGTGTTCTTCGAGCACCTTCGCCGGAACCTTTTCCGTGAAAGCGGGGTTTGCGAGTTTTGCCTGCACCTTCTCGATTTCAGAATCGATCTTCTCCAACTCCTTGGTCAGGCGGACGCGCTCGGCGGTGTGATCCACCACACCGGCGGTTGGCAGGAACAGTTCGCCCAGCGGGTTGCCGGCGCTCGGCGTGCCCTTGTCCGGAGCCCAACTGGCCCCCACGACCTCGACCGTCTCGGCGTTGAGCAGCAGGCGGAGCACCTCGACTTCGGCGGCGGCGAGGTCGCCGGCGGGACGCAGCACGAACTTCAGCTTCTTGGCCGGGTCCAGCTTCAGGTCGCGGCGCAGGCCGCGGCCGAGGGAAACGAGGTCATACTTCGCCTGCGCCTGCTGGTCGGCCGCGGCGTCGAGACCAAAGAAGGCCTTCTCGTCGTCGTCGAACGGCTTGGGCCAGCGGGCGAACATGATCGTCTTGCCGCCCTGATCTTCGGGCATGTCGGCGCTGAAACCCATGCCGTGCCACAGCTCTTCGGTGATGAAGGGCAGGAAAGGATGGAATACGCGCAGGAGGTGGCCGAGAACGAAGTCGATGACCGCCAGCTTGTTGACCTTGAGCTTCTCGTCGGTGCCGTAGAACGCCGCCTTGGAAGCCTCCACATACCAGTCGCAATACTCGCTCCAGAAGAAGCGGTAGAGCGTGGCCGTGGCGTCGCTGAACTTGTAGTCGGCGAAGGCCTGGGTGACTTCGCGGATGGCTTGGTCGAGGCGCAGCAGGATCCACTTGTCGTCCGAGGTGAGGAGCAACGGATCGATCTCCCCTTCCGTGGGGAAGGCGGAAGGCGGAATGTTGAATGAAGAAACAGAAGCCGAAGCCCCAGTTTCTGCATTCTGCATTCTTCCCTCATCCTTCGTTCCGACCATTTGTCGGAACCTGCAGGCGTTCCAGAGCTTGTTGCAGAAGTTGCGGCCGAGCTCGACGGTCTGTTCGTCGAAGAGCACGTCCTGGCCGAGCGGCGCGGCGCGCATCACGCCGAAGCGCAACGCGTCGGCGCCATACTTGGCAATGAGGTCGAGCGGGTCGGGCGAGTTGCCGAGCGACTTCGACATCTTGCGGCCCTGTTTGTCGCGGATGATGCCGGTGAAATAGACATTCTGGAACGGCAGGTCGCCCATCCACTCGTAGCCAGCCATGATCATGCGGGCGACCCAGAAGAAGATGATGTCCGGCCCGGTGACGAGGTCGGTCGTGGGATAGAACGCCTTCAGCGTCGGGTTCTTCGCGTCGGTGTCTTTGTCGCCGGTCCAACCCATCGTGGCGAACGGCCAGAGCCAGGAACTGAACCAAGTATCGAGGACGTCGGGGTCTTGTTTTATGCCCTCCTGATCCAAGTGTTCGCCTGAAACTTCATCCTGCACTGCGACAAGACGGGCTTCGTATTGCTCGTCCTCTTTGAAGATGTTGGCGAAAAACTCTTCGTTGAATCGGTCTCCTGCGAAGATGTCGCTGGCCGCGTAGCGTGTGCCGTCAGCGAGTCGAATCAGCTCAATGGATTTGTCCGCCTGGCCGGAGTCTCCGTCCATCATTGCGAGCACGGACTGAATCACCTTCTTGCCCGAGCCCTTGTAGCTCCACACCGGAATCCGATGCCCCCACCAGAGCTGACGGCTGATGCACCAGTCCTGGATGCCGCCCATCCAGTGGTCATACACCTTGGCCCAGCGGTCCGGGTAGAAGCGCATCTGGCCCGCCGGGCGGGGCGAGACTCCGTCGAGCCCTGTTTCGAGCGCAGCGAGGCGACCGGAGGGAGCGTCCTGCCCCGAAATGCTCGCGGTGCTCGCGCCGGCTTCGCCGGCAGAATGGGCTCGAGCGGACTCTCGCCCCACCGAATCACCCGGCAGCACCACACACGCCTTCGACGGCTCCACGCTGGGATACTTGAGGAACCATTGTTCGCTCAGGCGCGGTTCGATGGGCACGTCGGCGCGTTCGCTGAAGCCCACGTTGTTCGTGTAGGGCTCGGCCTTTTCCAACGAGCCGGCGGCTTCCATCAGCTCCATCGCCTTCTTGCGCGCGACGAAGCGGTCCAACCCCGCCAGATCGGCGCCCGCATCGGCCGTCATCTTGCCGTCGGGCGTGAGGATATCGATGACCGGCAGCTTGTGCCGCAGGCCGATCTCGAAGTCCGCCTTGTCGTGCGCAGGCGTGACCTTCAGCACCCCGGTGCCGAAGTCGAACGTCACGTGGTCGTCCGCGATGATCGGGATGATCCGCT
>CAZRRO010000002.1:0-614732 GCA_964602595.1 uncultured Verrucomicrobiota bacterium
TCGGATACGAGCCGACGCAGGCAAACATGACCGCAACGTGGCGGTCCGAATCATATGCCGCGATGCCGCCGCCGGCCGGCCCGTTGCTGTTGATCAGCACCCAGCCTCTGAGCGTGGGCGTCAGCCGGAAGAAGCGCTGGGCTGACCCCTCGGTTGGCGCGAGCACTTCCCTGCGATCGCCGTTGAGGGAAGGTTCGGTGGTCACCGGTTCCCAGCTCCCCGCGGTCACGTCCGAGCAGGAAACCAAGCTGCACTCGTCCACGGTTGCCGGCCAGGACAGCAGGACTCCTTCGGTTACCAGCGATGCGGCGAGGATCGGGGGCAAAGCCTTGCCCGCGCTACCCGAAGCGTGGAGGGCGGCAATTTCGCGGGGTTCCAGCGCCCGGTCATAGACGGCGAAATCGTCAATCTGGCCGTCAAAGAACGTCCGTTCGTGCTGGCCATCGGTATGCGGCACAAAGGCACGGCCCAGCCAGAACGGCGACGGGTTCCCCAGCTTCTTGCCCAGATACGCTTCCTGGGCCAGCAGCCTGCCGTTCCAATAGAGCAGCAAAAAACGGCCGTCGTAGGTGACGGCGATGTGCTCCCAGGTGCCGGTGCCAAACGGGATGGCAACGTGGAGGTCGCCGAGCGTCCCGTCCCGCCAAACGCAGGCGAAGCGGAACGATCCGTAGGTGGTCTCGTTCCCCGCGAAGAACCAATACTCGCCCGGCACGCAGTCGGGTGACTGGCTTTCGCAGTCCTGCCCGAAGACCGGCGTGTAGTCGGAATGCGTGAAGCTGCGGATGTTCAGCCATCCTTCGAAGGTGAAGGCGGCGGCGTTGGTTAGCACCGGAGCCGCCTCCACAAAGCGGTCCACGCCGCTGAAATCGAAGGCTTGGCCGACCTTCCCAGCCACAAAACCGACCGCGCCTTGCGCGACACCGTGGTTGGTTCCGACCATGTCGGCGAACTGCCCATCGCCCGGCCACCAGGCAACCATGCCCGGTGGTGGGGCACTGCAGGGTTCGGCGCTGAGCGGCGTGGCGGAAGTGAAGGCCGCCAGCAGGAGCGCCAGCAGCGTGAAAGAGTTCGTTTTCATAACGCTCATCTGGTCCTTGAGGACTGCCGGAACAACGGACACATCCCTCGCCGGTTCGGCGCATCAGCCCCCGATCTCACATGCCCGGTGCAGCCCTGGACCCAATGTTCGCTAGCCCGGACTGGCGCTGGCTGCTCCGCGCAAATTGGCGAATTTCAACCCTGGCCGTTCCGTGCGGAACCGAGGCCAGGTTCAGGAAGGACTTGGGCCGGGATGGTCAGGTCCGGGAGGTGGCGCCATTCAGAAGAACCGCTGTGTGATCCGTGCGGCCGCAGTGACCGCCCCGTTCTCGGCGCGCACCTGGATGCCTTCGGCCCGCGCCGTCATCGGGACCAGCGGGTCTTCCAGCAGGGCGGCGAGCTCGCGGACCAGCGCCGCCTCCGTGAGCCGGCTGCGGAACAGCATCCGTCCGCAACCCATGCGGCGGATGCGGTCGCCGTTGTCGAACTGGCCGTGCGCGAACGGCACCACAAGCTGCGGCACACCCGCCCGCAGCGCCTGCGCCGTGGTGCCGACTCCTCCCTGATGAACCACGGCGGCGGCCCGGGAGAACAACCAGGGATAGCTGGCCCACCCGATCGCAGTGCAGCTTGGCGGCAGCCCCAGCTGCATCCGGCTCGCGGCGAGCCCGGCCACCAGCACCGCACGGCGCTGGAGCCGTTGTGCCACCCGGAATGCGACGGCATAGAAGTCTCCGGCCACCTGCACGGCCGAACTACCGAGCGTAAAGACCAGGGGCGGCTCCCCGGCGCCAAGAAACCGCACCAACTCCGGCTCCAGCGGCGCATCCGCCTGATCGAGAAAAGGGAAACCCGTCACCACCGTATTTGCGGGCCAGTCCGGTGGCGGCGCACCGAAGCGGGCCGAGAACATCGCCAATCCAAGATGAGGTGAGTGCAACCCCTACCAAAGCGGGTCCGGGCCTGGCGGCAGTCCGAGTTCCCGGCGCAGTTCGGCCGCGGGCCGGCTCCAGGAGCGGGACATCCGTCGGGGCAACCGGAACAGCCAGCGGTTGAATCGTGGTCCCAGGCAGCGCAGCTTCGCGACGCCCGGCATCGGCGCCAAGGCCGGCACTTCATGCACGGAGAAGAAGACCATCGGTGACAGCGCGGTCGAAACCCAAGGCTTCCCGGTCTTCTCCGCGAGGATCGGCACCGCGTAGGTGAGGACATGGGAGACCAGCAGGTCGGCCTGTGCGGCCGGCGCCAGCAAGTCCTGATAGGTGTCGCGGATGGCCGGCATGAGCAGTTGCTTGATCAACACCTCTCCACCGCGCCGTGGCTCCATGACCTGTGCCATCAGCCCGGCGGCGTCGCTGCGGAGTTCCGGGCGCACCGGGGCAAACGCGAGACCGTGGCGCTCAATCAACCCGCGGAAGTTCGTGGTGGTGGCGAAGGTGACCCGATGTCCGCGCAGCAACAGCTCGCGGCCGACGGCAAGATACGGATGCACGTCGCCGTGTGAGCCGAAGCCGCAAAGCAAAATTCTCATGGAGCCGACCGCGTTGGCTTCACTTCGCGCACACAAGCCCAACATCGCACCAAACGCCGGCACCCGCGCGGCATTGGCCCCTTGCCCCGCGCCGCCTCATACCCAACATGCCTTCGGTAAACACTAGGCCGAACCTGTGAAACAGCTACCGGAACGCCCGCCTGCCGAGCAACCTGCTCCAGGCCCAGCGCGACTACTTCGGCGCGCACAGCTACGAGCGCGTGGACAAACTCTGCGGCGAGTGATTCCACACCAACTGGATTTTGGCCCGATCACGGGCGGGTGGGCGGAACCGTCCAGATGCGTCCGTCCATCGCCTGGATTTGAACGCCGGTTTCCGTGGCCCAGAGCTGGAGCGTGCCGAGTTCCTCAGCGAAGAGGACGGTTTTGCCCGACGCGACCAGGCGTTCCCGTGTGGCCGGCTTGATTCGTTCCGGGGCCGGGTATTCGGCGGACGCGACCACGATGAGCTGCGGGGCAATCCGTTCAAGCAAGGCCCGGCCCAACGGTTCGCCTTCCCGCGGCAGTCCGGCCACAACCAGATCTGCGCGGAGGTCGGCGGTGCGTTCGAGCAAGGCGCGCTGGCCCTGCCGGCCGAGGTCGGACAGGAGCAGCACCCGGACGCCGGCGATGTCGCGGCGCAACACCACCGCGTTGTCGTCGGCCGTGGTGAAGCGATCCGTGGCCGCCGGATGCAGGACTTCCCAGCCGGCGAGCCGGTCGCCCGCCCCGATTCGCTGCCGCGGAATCGAGCATTCGTCGGCCAAGGTGAGCAGCCGTCGGAAAGCGGGTGAACGGGCGTTGGTCGTGCCGAGCGCGAGGGACCGGACGGCAATTTCGTTGAGCAGGACTTCGCTGCCGCCGAGGTGCTGGAGGTCGCCGTGGGAAACGACCAGGCGCGGGATGGAGTTCCAGCCGTGGGCATGCAGGAACGGGACCGTCAGGGCGGTCGCGGTTGATTCGCTGCCGGTGTCGATCAGGAGATCTTCCGTGCGTCCCGGGGCGTCGAAGACGATCGCCTTGCCGCCGGTCAGCAGGGTCAACGAGGTCCGGTGGGCGGCCTGCCAGACGGCGAACAGGGCGGAGGCACTGATCAGGCCCAGCGCGGCGAGGAACCATTTCCGGACGCCTTCGCGCCAGGCCCAACCGCTCGCGAGCGCGAGCATCGCGGCGTAATACGGCAGCCACCACGGCCACGGCGGGGCGGCCACATACCAGATGCCGCCGGGTGTTTCGGCGGCCAGCCGGCTGGCTTCCACCATCGCGCGCATCCAGAGCCAGGCGCTGGCGTTGAAGACCTCGCCGAGCGCCGGCCACACTTCGCCGACGAGCAGCGACGCGACGTTCGCGGCCAGGGTGAGTCCGGACATGGGCACGACGACCAGGTTGGCGAGGAGGCTCACCGGGTTCAGCAAGTGGAAGTAATGCACCGTCAGCGGCAGCGACGTGATCTGTGCGGCGATGCTGGCGGCCAGCAGCAACGCGAGGCGGCGCAGGGGCACTTCAAGCCAGCGTTGCCAGCGCGGGCGCAATTCGTCGGGCAGGAAGGGATCCGGGTCGAAGCGCAGCAACTGGAGCAGGCGTGGTTCGAGCACCGGCACCAGCAGGGACATGCCGGCGACGACGCCGAAGGACAGTTGGAAGCTAGCCTGGTATAATTGGCCCGGCTCCCAGAGCAGCACGGCGAAGAGCGCGAGCGCGAGCGAGTTGAAGAGGTCGCCCGGCCGGTGGAGCGTCCAGGTCCCGATGACCACCGTGCTCATGAGGGCCGACCGGATCGCTGAGGTCTGCCAACCGGTCGCCGCGACGTAGAACCAGATCAGGGGCACCGCGATCAGCCCGCACCAGCGTCGCGGTAACCGAACGGCGCGGAGCAACGCAACGATGACGCCGGCGATGAGCGCGATGTGCAGCCCAGAGATCGCGAACACATGCATCGTGCCCGATTCCATGAACACCGTGTCCACCTCGTCGGTCAGCGCCGTCTTCCATCCGAGCGCCATCGCCCAGATCAGGCGCGTGGCCTCGTCGTCGGGCAAGCCACGCGCCAACGTGGCCTGGGCCCACGGCAGGAACCGCTCGCTGAGCGGGGGTCGGCCCACGGCATCATCCGGGAGCCGCCAGTCGTGTGGGCCGTCGGCGACCAGCATGAACCAGCAGCCCTGATGGCGCAGGTGGTTGGCGTAATCGAACAGGCCCGGCGCGATCGGTCCCGGCGGTGGGCGCAAGACCCCACGCAGTTCGAGTCGCTGGGTGCGGAACAACTCCTTCGGAGGCGCGCCCTTCAGGCTGACCGCCACGTCGCCGCTGGCCGGCTGCCAAGTCCCGTCCTGTTCGAGAGCTTCCACACGCACCCGGAACAGCGTCCGTCCGTAAAGTTGGCCGCGCCGTTCCACCAACTTGAGCGCCGGGGTGTCGAGGATTTCGCCCCGCACGGTGACCAACGCCGCGTTGGTGCCAATCCGTTCGCGCAAGTCCTGGGCGGATGGGTAGGACTGATGCAACCGGTAATGGATCCAACCGGCCAGCACGCCCACGCCCAACAGCAGCAGCCAGCGAAGCCGTTCCACGGCGACCGCCCCGACGAGGCCGACGACGGCGAACCCAAACAAAAGGCCGACCGGGGCCGCCCACCACTCGCCGAGAATGATCCCGAGCGCGAACAGCAGGGCTGGCCAGAGCAAGGGTCGTTTCATGGGGCCGTGGCAGGAGAAACCACGAGGCGCCAGTTGCACAAACCCGAAAGCGCCGCAACCTCCGCCCACGATGAGCATCGTGACCCGCACCGGCGACGCCGGCACCACCGGCCTCATGTATAACCGCCGCGTCTCTAAGTGCCACCCGCGCGTGGAGGCCTACGGCAGCGTGGATGAATTGAACGCCGCGATCGGGCTCGCCCGGGCCCAGGCCACGATGCCCTTCCTCAAGGATAGCCTGCCGCTAATCCAGCAGGATCTGGTCATCGCCATGGGCGAACTCGCGACCGGCGTGGACGACCTCGATCGCTACGTCGCCGACGGCTTCAAGCTCGTGACCGACGCCATGACCGCCAAGCTTGACGCGGTGGTCCGCGAGCTGGAGGCCCAGCAGATCTCTTTCAAAGGCTGGGCGACGCCCGGCGCCAACTTGCCCGCCGCCGCGCTGGATGTTGCCCGGACGACCGCGCGGCGGGCTGAACGCCGGGTTGTTGCTCTCCATGAAGCCGGTCAGCTCCGGAACCCGGAGATCATCATCTTCCTGAACCGCCTGAGCGACCTCCTGTGGCTGATGGCCCGTTGGGCGGAGGAGCACGAATGGCCGCCGCGCTCCCGCCAGATTCAGCCGGTGTCGCCCACGCCGGATCCTGAGGAAAAGCCCCGCGTCACTCGCCGGGGAAAAAAGCGCGACCCTAACGACGAGATCCCGTTCTAAGGCCGCACTGCCCTACCGTCGTGGCGGTTCACGCCACCAGCGCGTTGATCTGGCTGGCCGCGTAGCCGGCGCCGAAGCCGTTGTCGATGTTCACCACCGTCAGGCCGCTGGCGCACGAATTCAGCATCCCGAGGAGCGCGGTGAGCCCGCCGAAGTGCGAGCCGTAACCCACACTGGTAGGCACACCAATGAGCGGTTTCGCGATGAGGCCGCCGACCACGCTCGGCAAGGCCGCTTCCATGCCGGCGACGCAGACGACCACATTCGCCGCCTGAATTTCGTCGAGCCGCGCAAACAGCCGGTGGAGGCCGGCCACACCCACGTCGTAAATGCGGCGAACTTCGTTGCCCATGAACTCGGCGGTGAGCGCCGCCTCCTCGGCCACGGGCAGGTCGCTGGTGCCCGCGCACACCACAGTGATGTAGCCGGGGCGCTTTGCGAGCGGCTTACGCTCCAACGTCAGGCAACGCGCGGCCTCGTGATGGATGCCCTTCCGGAACTTCTTCCGGAAGGCCGCGGCGTGTTCGGGCGTGATCCGGGTGACCAACACCCGGTCATTGGCCGCAACAATCTTCTCCGCGATGGCGAGCACCTGCGCCGGCGTCTTGCCCGCGCCGAAAATCACCTCGGGAAAGCCCTTCCGCAGCGCGCGGTGCGTATCCACGGCGGCAAAGCCGAGCTCTTGCACCGGCGCGGCCTGAAAGGCTCGCAGCACGGCGTCACGGTCGGTGTCACCGCGTTGGAAACGGTCGAGGAGGGCGGCGGCTTCGGTGGGGGTCATGATCTGAAAGGCTCCTGAAATCGGCGGGGCAAGTCACGCGCGCCATGAATCAGCCGCAAAACCTGAATGGAATCGGGCTCGATTCGGTAGAAGACAGCATAGCGATTAAACGGCGGCTCGACGAGGCGACTTTGGACATCCCGCAAATCCTCCAAGCCCGGGAAACGAATCCGGCCCAAAGCCGGATTCCGCCGGATCGTTTTCAGGGTGAGTGAAACCGCGCTGACGAAGCGGCGGGCGATTTCCTCACCGGCTTCTTCCAAATACCATTCGACGATCCGGTCAAGGTCACCGAGGAACCGGGGCGATTTGACCAGGGGTGGCATCATCCGCGCGCGGCACGCCGTTCCTTGGCCCGGCCGACGGCGCCTTCCAAATCCGCGTCCGTCAGCGGCGTGAACGGACCACGGGCGCCCTCACGCAGCATCGCTTCCAATTCAGGCGTGTCCTGTTCGACCCAGTTGTCGCCGGCTTCTTCCGCCCGCAGTCGGGACAACGCCGCCCGCACGACCGCCTCCGGGGTTGCATAGGAACCCGCTTGCACCTGGGCGGTGACGAACGCCGCCAACTCGGCGGGCAGGGCAATGTTCATGGCAGGAAGTTTAGGCCGGTTCGCGGAGCAGACAAGACGGCCTTTCAGCAGCCGATTCATTCGGACTGGCCGGTGCCATCAGTAGGGAGCGTGGCGCTAGGAGGCCGTTCGGAGCGGCCCCATACGCGACGGCAGATTTCGCCGATCAGCCGGGCAACCAGGGCATATCCAACCAGCACGGCCAGCCAGACCCCAATCACGATCCACAGTTGGAGGAAGACCTCCCAGTCCCATTGCCAAAGGGCGTAGAGATTGCCGCCGACCAAGAACACGCCGGTGATGATCAGAAACAGGCGATACTGCGCCTGCTGCCACCTTGGATCTTCTTCCCACATCTTGGACCTTTGCGTTGTAACACCGGCCAATGCGCAAGGTTTCTCCAATGGGGGAGCCCGTGCCGCGGTTCAGCAAAGCTGGCCCAATTCCACGTCCACCGGCACGCGGCCGAACTTCCACGCCACGTCGGCATCGAAGGCGTGGTAGTCGCAGGTGAGTTCCTCGCCAGCAGCGATGTCGCGGAGCGCCACGGTGAGCACCGGTTCGACCGCATGCGGGCCGGCCCCGGTGTTCGGGGTGTCGGCATGGTTCATGAAACAGCACAGGTCCCCGCTCTTGATCAGGGCGTCCTGGGTCGCGTCGAAATAGCTAAACCAGCGGAGATGCTCCCGGGCCGGCACCGGCAGTTTGGCGAACTCGGCGCGCGTGAAGGCGTGGTCGAAACCTTCCTCGAAACGCCAGACGGGCGTCCCGCACGGGATGGCTTCGGCCGCAAAAAGCCCCAAGCCGTGGATCGGACTTGGGGCGACGCGGGTGCGAACGAGCAGCATGGCTACTTCGTCGGCGAGTAGTCGGTCGGCTTGAGGAAGGTGGACTTCACGCCACCCGGCACCGTGAGGGAACCACCGGCGGCCTTTTCGCTGGCCTCGCGGGCGGCCTTCCAGGCGGGGTCGGCGCCGAAGGCGGAGAAGGACGCCTTGGCGCCCTCCTGCGACTTGTGGGTCAGGAAATAGACCAGCTTGGTGCCGGCCCCGGCCTGGTCGTCCATGACGTGGAAGTAGCCCTGGTTGCCCATGCCGTGCTTGGCGAAGAGCGCGATGGTGTGGTCGCGGAAGCGGGCGTCGAGGTTCGCAAGGCGGCCGGCGGGCGTGGTGTAGTCGCGCAATTCCCAGACGCCACCCTTGGACACGTTGCCCTTCTTCACCTTGGGCGAGTAGTCGGTCTCCACGAAGAACGGATTCTCGGCCTTTTCAACCAGCTTGCCGTTGGCCTCGCTGGCCTTGTAGGCGGACTGCCAATCGGGATCGGCGACGAAGGCCTTCCAGGAGGCTTCACGCGCGTCGCGGCTCGGGTAACGGAGCAGGAAGTGCAGGCGCTGGTCCTTGTCGTCGGCCGGCATCCAGTAGCCGATGCTCTCGATTCCGTGCTTCTTGAAGAGCTTGAGCGTGTGGTTGCGGAAACGGTTGTGGAGCGCCTCGGCCTTGCCTGGGGCGATGTGGTAGATGCGCAGCTCGTAAACGGCCTTGGGCGACTTGGTATCGCAGCAGGCGTCGCATTCGCCGGCGGGCCCGGGATGGGCGGACGAACGGCTGGAGACCAGGACATTGGGACGGCCCGTGGTGGCGCAGCCGGTGAGCAGCGCGACGACGGCAACGGAAGCGGAGGTGAGGAATGAACGGAGGTTCATGCGGTGGATTGCGGCGGAGATTCGGAAGGCGGTCAAACGGAAAGGCCGGCGGAAAACCCAAGCCGGCTACGGTTCGGCGAGGAGGCGGAAGAACCGGGCGGGCCCGGTGGCCGGATACGGCTGGAGCGTCGGCGAATCCACGGCCTGGAAACGACCGCCCGGCTCGTCAACGAACGCAGTGCCGAGGTCGGGCGTGGATTGCAGGCGGTAGCTCTGGCCGCGGACGGTTTCGCAACGGGTCAGAATGCCGCCGTCGGCCAACCGTTCCAGGGTCATGGGCGCGGCGGTCCGGCTCACGCTGCCATCGAAGTAGCGCCGGGCGAGGGCCCACGCACGTTGGCCCACCTCGGCGCCGACGCGCCGCCCGGCGAAGTCGTCCGCGGGCGGGTGGATACCGCCCCAGATCCGCGAGATGCCGGACTGGTCGGCGGCGTCGAAGTAGGTCGCCCACTGGAGCTGGACGTTTTCTGTGGGCCCAAGCTCAAAGGTCAGGTAGCCGTTCTTCGGCGCGGTGAAGGTGCCCATTCCGCCCGGGAAAAAAGGCGACCCGGTGAACGCCGTCAGGACTTCCGCGGCGGCCCGGCTGAAGGTGCTGTGACCCGAGACATAGCCGGGAAAGGCCGGCGTCACGAAAGTCCGTTTCTGGAAGGGCAGCCAGTTTTCCGGCCGGACCCACCGCACGCCCGAATACTGCGCGGTCGGCAGTCGAGGTTGCCCCGGCCAGGACAGCACCAGCAGGCTGCCGGGAGGATAACCGGCGTGGCGTCCACCGTTGGCCGCGGTTTCCTCAGTGGCGAGTTCGATCAACCCGGGAATGAGCGGCAGTCCGTTGGTATGGAACCGGGGCGCGGTCGGATCGGTGCATTGCCCCAATTGTCCCTGGTAGCGAATCGCCGTGATCGGCCGCCAGCCATCGTAATAGCGCTTCAAGGACCAGGCGGCGCAGGCCGCGTCGTGCTCCGCGGCATTGAGCGCGAAGTAGAGTTTCACGTCCCACTCCAGCTCGTCCACCACCGGCCCGGTGCCGCCGACACGCCGTTCCAGCAGGCCGGAGTCCGTGACGTAATTCGCCAGCGTGTTCCAGTGGCCGGGCGGGGTCTCCGACGTGGGGCCGTCGGCCCAGAATTCCGCGAGGACCCGGGCAAAGTCGCCACGCTTGAAGACGTTGGGCGCATACGGCTGGCCGGTGAACGGGTTGAGCGGCCGGCCGTTGCCGTCGTTGGCGCCGAGGGAGTTATTGCCGAATTTGCCCGGCGAAAAATCCCGGGTGACCCCGTCGTCGGGTGTCAGTTCGCTCGAATAGCGGAGCACGGCGACCACGTTTTCCCGGAACTCCGCGTCCGTGGCCGTGCCCAGGCGGGGCGGCGGACCGGGATCGATCCACGGGCGATTGGGTTCGTCCCGGGTGAGGACGAAGGGGCGGACGTTGAGCCACTGGGGGCCGAGGAACTTCTGTATCGAGTCCGTGGGGATGCCGTTCTGCGTGGTGGCGTCCGTGATGGCGAGCGGCTGCCACCGGTTCACTTCCGTCGCCAGCGTCCCGGGGATGGCGATACCGAGCGGGAGGTTGGCCGGCTGATAACCGCCCTCCGCCGGCAGGAGGTCCACGTAGGCGAAATTCTGCCGGGCGCCGTCCTCCGCGACGAAGGCGGACAACGCCGCAAACACGGCGTTGCCGACGCCGGCGGGAGTCGCCGGGTCGGCCGCGAGATTGTTCCGGTCGTAACCGAGCGCCGCGAACCGAGCATCGAGCACAGCCATCGTGGTGACAGCGCCCCGGGAGAGTGCGTAACGCTGCCGGAGCAACCGATAGGCCGCGTAGCTGACGGCTTCCGTGCGCGCGGCGCCGACGTCGGCGGCGACGTGTTTGGCGTGATAGAGGAAGCCGGCGGCGTTGGTGTCGTAGGCGGCCCAAGCGTCATACATCACCGCCGAGAGATGGAACAGGTTCCGCGCATGCACCGGCGGATGCGGGAGATCGATGCGGATGGCATTGAGGATTTCCTCGTTCCACCGACGGGCAATCGACTCGGCCCCGGCCCGGCCGAGGGCGGCCGCCCAGGCAACTTGGATCAGCAGGGCAAACAAGATCGGTTTCATCGGTGGCGATTCGGTGGAGAGCGTCGTGCGCAGGATGGGTGGGTCACGCGCGGTGTCGAGCCCGGCGGGGCTGAACGCCCACGCCTCGGGGCGAACCGCTGCGCGGCCTAGTCCGTGACCACCATTGGCGCGGCCGCCGGGTCCCGGAACTGCAATTCGGCAAGGCGCCGATAGATGCCACCCTCGACGGCCGATAATTCGTCGTGCGTGCCGGCCTCGGCCACGCGGCCCTCGGCGATCACGAGGATCTGGTCGACGTGGCGCACCGTCGCCAGTCGGTGCGCGATGATGAAGGTCGTGCGCCCGCGCATCAGCGTTTCAAGGGCCTCCTGGATGAGGCGTTCGCTCTCCGAATCCAAGGAACTGGTCGCCTCGTCGAGGATCAGGATCGCGGGGTTCCGGAGCAGCGCGCGGGCGATGGCGACCCGCTGGCGTTGGCCGCCGGAAAGCTTGATGCCGCGGTCGCCGACCAGCGTTTTGTAGCCTTCGGGAAACTTGGCGATGAACTCGTGCGCGTTCGCTTGCCGGGCGGCAGCCTCAATGTCGGCGCGGGCCGCCCCGGGCCGGCCGTAGGCGATGTTCTCGGCGATGCTGCCGCCAAAGAGCAGGACTTCCTGGGGCACGAGCGCCATCTGTTCGCGCAGGGCGGTCAGCGGAAACTCGCGCGCGTCGCAACCGTCGATGCGCACGCAACCGGCCGTCGGATCGTAGAGGCGCAACAGCAGCGAGATGAGCGTGGACTTGCCCGCACCGCTCGGTCCCACCAGCGCAATCTTCTGGCCAGGCCTGGCGAGAAGATTGATGCCGCGCAGGACCTCGACCTCCCGCCGGCTCGGGTAGGTGAAACGCACGTCCTCGAAACACACTTCGCCCGCCAGCCGGGGAATGGGCGCCACACCGGCCGGGACGAGGCTCACGTCCACCTCCGCGGTCTCGCGTAGCAGTTCGCGCACGCGCTGGGTCGCGCCGACCGTCTTCTGGATCTGGCTGTAGAGTTCCGCGAACTGGCCCATGGCGCCGGCGACAAACGTATTGCACAGGATGAACCGGGTCAGTTCGCCGAAGGTGATTTCACCTGCCTGAAGCAGCCGGGCGCCCGACCAGAGCACAAGCACGATCGACCCAAACAGCGAGAAGACGATGAAGGCGATGAAGGCCGCGCGCAGCCGGGCGCTGCGCAGCGTGGTTGCGAGGAACACGTTGAGGCCGTCGTGGTAGCGGCCGAGCTCGTAACGTTCGTTGGTGAACGCCTTCACGTTCATGATGCCCTGCAACGTTTCCTCGACGACGGTGGCGGTGTCCGCCAGGCGGTCCTGGGCCTCGCGCGCCAGCTTCCGCGTGCGGCGGCCGAAGGTTACGCTCACTGCGGTGAGCACAGGGAGGCTAACGAGCATCAGGCCGGTGAGCTTCAGCGAAGTGGAGGCGATCAGGGCCACGCCGCCGAGCAACAGCGTGGATTGCCGGAGAAACTGCGGCAGGATGCCGATCAGGGTGTCCTCGATCTGGACCAGGTCGGCCGACAACCGGCTGGCGAGCTCGCCCACGCGCCGTTGGGCAAAGAACGCCATCGGCAATGAAATGAGGCGCGCGTAGGTCTCCCGGCGGAGGTCCACGAGGGCACGCTGGCCCACGGTGGCGAACGACAGCGAATGGAAGAACTGGCAGCCCGCCTGGAGCGCCAGCACGCCGAGCAGGAGGAGGGTGATGCGGTTGACGTTGGCCAGCAGACCAGCCGCCGCGGGCGCAACCGCGGCGTCCACGATGTGGCCGGCAAGGTAGGGAAACGCCAGGCTCAGCAGGCTGGCGGTGAACAGCGAACCCAGCGCGGCGAGAAAGCGCGCCCGGTAGGGCCGGAGGTAACGGAACAACTGGAGCGCCTCGCCGAGCGATTCCCGGTCCAGCTTGGCCTTGGGCAGTTCGATGCCGGCCCGGGCGTTCCGCGAATGTCGTGACATCGGGCGGAGGCTAGCGGCGGCTTTCCCAGCTGTCAGGCGGAAGGGGCATCCGTGATCCCGGGAAAACCTCCATCCACGAAGGGCGGGCTCCGAAAGCGGACCACGGCCAAGGTGGGGTGGTCGCCGGCCGGACCGTTTTCGGTCAAAGCACGGCGCATTTCTGGCCAATTCTCGGGCAGCCGATGATTGGCACCCCGGTTGCTTCGCCGGCATCGTCACTGAGCAATACGACCGAAGCGACGATGAGCGGACAGAACATTCCAGGACGGCGGGCGCACCGGGCTTTCACCTTGATCGAGCTGCTGGTGGTCATTGCCATCATCGCGGTGCTCGCGTCGCTGCTGTTGCCCGCCGCCGTGCGGGCGCGGGATCGGGCCCGTGGGATCACCTGCCTGAATCACCACCGGCAGCTCATGCTGGCGACGTTCCTCTACGTGGCCAACGAGCGGGACGCTTTGCCCTACAACTTGGGGGAGGACGAGACGATGCGCGAAGTCTCGGCCGGCCGGTTCATCAACTGGACGAGCAGCCTGCTGAGCTGGGAGCTGGAAGCGGACAACACCAACTCCGCCCTCCTGACCCGCGGCGGCATCGGTCCCTACGTGACCGCCAACGCCGCGGTATACCGCTGTCCCGCCGATTCCGTGGTCAGCGACCTTCAGGCCGCGGCCGGGTGGCGGCAGCGGGTCCGGAGCACCTCGATGAACGCCATGATGGGCAATGCCGGCGAATACACGACCAACGGGTTCAACGTGAACAATCCGGAATACCGGCAGTTCTTCCAGCTCACGCAGGTGGCCCTGCCGTCCCAGCTTTTCGTCTACACGGAGGAACACCCGGACAGCGTCAACGACGGCTATTTCCTGAACCGCGTCAGCCGGGCCGAGTGGACCGACCTGCCGGCGTCGAACCACGGCGGGGCCGCGAGCCTGGTGTTTGCCGATGGCCATGCGGAATCCCATGTCTGGCGGTCCGCGGTCACCCGGCCGAAGAACCGGCCCGATGCGGCCGCGCTGCCGTTTCCGGTGCCCGCGGCGGGGCGGATCGACTTCGACTGGCTCATGGAGCGCACCAGCGTGCTGCGCCAGCCGCAGTAGTCAGAGCAACGAACGCACGTCCACGCCTTCCGCGCCCGTCAGCAGGTAGATCCGGTTCCCGGCCGTCCAGGCGGCGCTGGAACGGCCGTTGACGGTGACGATTTCCGGTTCGGCCGGCGGGGCCTCCTTGGCGCCGGCGCGATCCACGACGAAAAGGTAGGACATGCCCGCCTGGCCCTGCTTGAAGCAGATCATCGACACCGGTTGGCTCCGCCAGACGAGGAATCCGCCGCCCGCCAGCTCCAGTTTCGCCAACCCGCCCGTGATCACGAAGTCGTCCGGAGCGCCTTTCGCCTTCATGAATCCGCGCACGGCCGCCATCTCGCTGGCGCGGACATCCATGCGGTATTCGCGCAGGACGCTCCGCACCATGCGGGCGCGGTAGTCCGCAAATGAATCCGGCACCCGTTCCCGCGACAGCCAGAAGCCGGCCAGGGCAACGCACAGGACCAAACCGGCGGCCGCGGCCAGCCACTTCGGCCGGCGCCAGCGCAGTCCGGGAAAGGCGACGACCTTTTGCTCTTCCTTTCGCCGCGCCAGAATCCTGGCCTTCAGGTCCGCCGGGACGCCCACGCTGCGGACCTTGCGCTTCATGGCGTCCTGAAATTCACAGTGCCGGCGGAACCATTGACCCAATTCAGCGTCCGACTGCGCCAACTCCAGCGCGGTCCGCAGTTCAGTGTCTTCGGCAGCCACCTCGGTTCCCGGGCGGAACCGTTCCAGAATCTGACGGGCGGTTAAGCGGTTCATCGGGCACCTCCGGACAATCGACGGCTGGCGTCGGCACCCTGGCGGGCGACGAGCTGCTTGAGTTGGGCGATTCCCCGGGCGATCCGCGACTTCACGGTGCCCAGCGGGATTTCCAGCGTTTCGGCAATCTCGGGATAGCTGCAGTCCTCGAGATAAAAGAGCGCGACCGCGGCCTGATAGTGCTCGTCCACCTGGCCAAGCAGCTCCACGAGGCCTGCGCCATCGAGCCGCTCGACGAGGTCCAGTTCGATCACCGCCAGTTCGACCTCAGCCTCCTCGATCTCAACGTGGGGAAAGCGGACCACCCGGCGTTGGCCGCCGAGGTGGGCGCGGTGCAGCGTGGTGAACAGCCACGACTTCACCTTGGCCGGGTCCAGCAACTGATGCCCCTTCTCAGCCCAGGTCAGAAAGGTCTGCTGGACGAGATCTTCGGCATCCATCGGTGTTCGGGTCAGGCTCATCGCAAATCGGAAGAGCGGCTCGCTGAAGCGCTCCACCAGTTCCTCAAAGGTCAATTCACTCTCCATTCACTGCCACCTACTCATGCGAGGCACGGGCACGGTAAAAGGTTCCCGGAAAGTTTGGAGCGGAATCGGGGAGCGTCGGATCGCCCTGAGCTGACTCAGGACAAAGGATACCGGGCCAAGTCCGGTGCGAACATTTTCCGACATTTCCGGGAACCAAACGATCCCCTCGCGGCTCTCGCCCATGAAATTCGCGTTCCGTGAACGCAGTTCGCGAACTGGTCAGTCCAGGCGGCGATCACCGCACTAAAGAATCATCATCATCCAAGCAGAACCCAACACTTCCATGAAACTTCCCCTGAGCTTCTCCATTGCCGCCCTGCTCGCCGTCGGCACACAGGCGCAGACCTACACTGTCGTTGACCTGACACCGAATGCTGGCAACGGCGTGGCTACCGGCATATCGGCCGGCGTGGCGGCCGGCTACGCCGCCTCGGCGATCTACGGCACCCAGACCCGCGCGCTTCTCTGGGCCGCGGACGAACCGACTGACCTGCATCCGGCATTTCTGGATGACCTCGCAAATGGCATCGTCGGGCGCTCCTACGTCCATGATCTCAGCGGTGACCTCCAGGTCGGTGCCGGCGCCGGCCCCTCCACCGCGAACCGCCTGGTGCCACTCGCATGGCGCGGCTCGATCGATAGCGTGGCGGTGTTGCCGATTCCCTTCACCAACTTCGGTGGCCAGGCATTGGCCACCGATGGCGTCCAGATCGTCGGCAGCGCCATCGGCCTCGACCGGGACGGCATCACCCAGGGACCGTCCCACGCCATGGTGTGGGACGCGGTCACCGGCGAGGCGACGGACCTCGGCGACGGCGGGAATGGCGCCGTCGCCAACGGCGTCGCGGCCGGCCAGCAGGTCGGCCACGTGATCAAAAGCCAGGCCACCGCCGCCCTTTGGCGGAGCTCGCGCCAAACGTTGGTCAGCCTGCATCCCCGGGGCGCGGTGGTGTCCGTCGCGAGCGGCACCGACGGACAGCGCCAAGTCGGTTACGCCGGCTTTGACATCCGGGTCCGCCGCGAAGCGGCCAAGGGAAACAAGGACCAGCGCTTCAACTACGCCTTCGCCTGGACCGGCACGGCTGTCAGCGGACTCAATATCCACCCGTATCCGATGAATGCGGCGGCCAACGTCAACCTGACCCAAAGCTATGCGCTGGGTGTCAATGGAACCTGGATCGTGGGTTATGCCGGCGACCAGGCCAAGTTCGGCACTCCGGCCTACAGCCACGCTATCGTTTGGGACGCCGACTATCAGTCGGTGGACCTCAACGCCTTCCTGCCGGCGGGCTTCGTGGGCGCCCAGGCAACCTCGGTGGACGCCGTGGGCAATGTCTCCGGCTTCATGGCCAAGGCGGACGGCACCCGTCACGCCGTGGTCTGGGTGCGGCAAGCGGCTCAGTAGTTACCCGGCTGTTTTCGCGGCGGGCGTGGATTCACATCCACGCCCGTTTTCGTTTTCAGGGTGGACACAATTCCCAAGATTTCCGGGAACCTTCCGCCCGTCCCGAGTCTCCAGTCTATGCAACATGCAATCGGGACAGCCGCGAACGCGGCGCCGAGTAACAAAATCAAACTTCTACATTCCATGCAGACCAGTTCTCTCCGCCGTGCTTCCAAACTCGCCTCAACCCTCACCCTCCTCGCGGCGCTAGCCGTCGCCTTGCCGAACGGCGCACTGGCGAAAGGCGGTTCGGGCGGCGGCGGCGGTGGTGGCGGCAGCACTCCCAAGGTCGTCGAGTCCCGCGTGACCGGATATGTCACCGCCATCGACTACTCCGCGGGCACGATTTCCATCGGTGCCTCCTACTATGGCAGCGGCGCGCTCAAGGTTACCGAGAACACCAGCTACTCCTTCCTGAGCTCCGGCAGCGGCTTCACCGACATCAAGGTCGGTGACTGGGCCGAAGCCCGCTATATCTGGTCGACCAAGGAAGCGACCAAGATCTCGATCACCAGCGTCAGTCCCTGAACGACGCTGCCACCGAAGAATCCTTTCGTGGGGTTGACTGCGGGCGTGGGCGCAAGTCCACGCCCGTTTTCGTTTCCGGCGGACCGCGCAGCCCCGGCGGGAACTGTTCGCCACCGGCCGCGGGAATCTGGAATCCTCGCGGCATGACGCCGTCGCTCACCCTGCATCCGATTGGATTCATCCGCTCGCCCAAGCAGGTGAAATTCCAGGCGCGGCACCAACCCTTGGAGGCGGAATCCGACACCAGCGTCCTCGAACTTGTCGCGGGCCAGAATCACGAGCTGGCCCTCCGCGACCTCGCCGGATTCTCCCGCATCTGGCTCGTCTGGTGGTTCCACCGGAACACGACCTGGCGGCCGCTGGTCCTGCCGCCGCGCGGCCCGGCCCAGCGGCGCGGCGTGTTTGCCACCCGGTCGCCGCACCGGCCGAATCCGCTCGGCCTCACGCCGGTGCAACTGCTCGCTGTCGAGCGTCGGCGGCTCATCCTCGGGCCGTGCGACCTCGTGGATGGCACGCCCGTCTTCGACATCAAGCCCTACATCCCCGCCTACGACGCCTTCCCGGACGCCAAGGCCGGCTGGCATGACGAAGTGGACGCCGCCTTGCAGGCGCCGCCGCAGTTCGAGGTGCAGTTCTCCGCGCTGGCGACGGAGCAGGCCGAATGGTTGCGAGCCAGCTGGGAGATCGACTTCCGCCCCCGCATGACCGAACTGCTGTCACGCGACCCTTCACCGCACCGGTCGCGACGCATTCGTCGCCGGGGAAACGGGGCCCGCTGGGAAATCGGCTGCGGCGCGTGGCGCGGCTTCTTCCAGGTGGAAGGCAAGACCGTGACGGTGCTCACGCTGGACGCGGCATATCCGCTGCGTTTTCTCAACGACCTCACGCTGGAGGACATCCCCGACCGGGCGGCGCAGCTCGCGTTCCTTGCGCGCTGGCCGACGACCGAACAGGCTGCTTCGCAGCGGGCCGCCGGAACATTGGAAAAGGACTCCGCCGAATGATTGTAGGAGCTTTCCTCGTCAGCACTTTCCTGATTCAGCGCGAGGAACTCAAGTCCACGGCTTCCGGCACCTGCTACAACCTGAGCGTGGGCACCATTTCCAATGAACTGGCATCTCCAAATTGAGCCATGAAAATCCTCGCCTTGCTGGCCATCACTGGCGCTTGTCTGGCCGGTGACTTTATCAACCTGACCTTTGACGATCCGAATCTGACGGGATCACTTACGCCGGTTTTTCCTGGAGGCCCGTTCACGGGAGATACCGCCGAACTCTTGCGCGGCTGGTCGGTGACCGCGGGCGGAGTTCCGCTTACCCAAATGACCTACTCGCCACCGCTCACCACCTCGGTGGGGCCGGTGACTTTGCGAGCAAATAATCCCGCGACCACGGGCTTGGGGGCATACAGCCTGCAACTGGAGTCATCTCCTCCCAATGTTCCAACCATTCGAATCAGCCAGCAGGGCACCGTTCCTGTGGAAGCCAACGGCCTGTTGATAGCTAGCGCCGGCTACGTGCAGGCGTTTTCCAACGGAACGAAAGTCGGAGAGGTGAACCCAATGTTGGGTAGCCAAGTTGTGCTGGATTTGTCCATTTACGGCGGCCAGGGCATCAATTTGGAGTTTCTGGTGCGCGCCGGAGAGTCCGCCCGCTTCGACATCCTCGGCTTCACCTCCGTGCCGGAACCTTCCACCTGGGCTCTGTTGGGCGTCGGCACCGCGGCAATCTTCTTCTTTTCCCGCGAGAAGACCTGAACTTCCGCGTCCCGAACACGGCAGACTCGTTCTCCGTCAGGGTAACCTAGCAACCTATCCCGCCTTGCCCTTCACGGGCGAGTTTCTGGCTGGCCGACAATCCGCGACGCTGCGATGACACCGGGATTGATGTCGTCGCCGTCTGCCCCTGAATCGCCGGAAACGCCGCTCGCCGAGCGGCTGAAGATCGCCACCGAACTCCTGGAAGCGGTGGCGAAGGACCGTGCCTTGCTCGCCCACCTGCCGCCCGGCGACCGCGCCCGGTTCCTCTCGGCCGCCGGTCAGGTGTTCACCCCGGATGTCCATGAACGCCGTCGGTTGGTGAAGGCCGTCCAACGCCAGCGCAAGGCCGACAAGCTGAAGCGCGACGAATCCGTGCTCGCCGAGACGGGCATCCGGAAGCTGCGCCGCCAGTCGGTGTTCACCACGCCCAACCTGCCGCCGCCGCCTGAGCACGAACCGGTCGAGGTGCAGGACGACCCTGACTTCCGCGAGGTCGTGGAGCCGCAGAACTGCTACATCTGCAAGCAGGACTACTCGCAGGTCCACCACTTCTACGACCAACTCTGCCCGAAATGCGCGGAGCTGAACTTCTTCAAGCGCACCGAGACGGCGAACCTGCGCGGCCGGGTCGCGCTGCTGACCGGCGGCCGGGTCAAGATCGGTTACCAGGCCGGCATCAAGCTGCTCCGCGCCGGCGCGCACCTGATCGTGACGACGCGCTTTCCCCGCGACTCCGCGGCGCGTTATGCCGCCGAGCCCGACTTCGCCGACTGGGGTGACCGCCTGGAAATCTTCGGACTCGACCTGCGCCACACGCCGAGCGTGGAAGCCTTCTGCCGCCACCTGCACGCCACGCGCGATCGGCTGGATTTCATCATCAACAATGCCTGCCAGACCGTGCGGCGTCCGCCCGACTTCTACGAACACATGATGGCCGGCGAGACGGCAGCGGCCTCGGACCTTTCGCCGCGGGCCCGCAAACTTCTCGGCGCCTACGAAGGGCTCCGCGGCTACCATCTGCTGCCGGAAGGCGGGGCCGCGACGACGCCCGCGAACCTGGACCCGCGCGTCACCGAAGCCGCGGGCCTGACCCACGCGGCGGCGTTGTCGCAAGTGCGCCTGTTGCCGGAGGAACTGACCGCGCAGAAGGACCTTTTCCCGCAAGGCCGCCTCGACCAGGACCTGCAACAGGTGGACCTCCGCGAACGCAATTCGTGGCGCCTCATGATGGACGAGGTGCCGGCGGTCGAGTTGCTGGAAGTGCAGTTGGTCAACGCCGTGGCGCCGTTCCTCCTGAACGCCCGGTTGAAGTCGCTCCTGCTGCGGACGCCCGAGCGCGACAAGCACGTCGTCAACGTGTCGGCCGTCGAGGGACAGTTCTACCGGAAGTTCAAGACCACCCGGCACCCGCACACCAACATGGCCAAGGCCGCGTTGAACATGATGACGCGCACCGCCGCCGCCGATTACCACGCCAGCGGCATCCACATGAACGCCGTGGACACCGGCTGGGTCACCGACGAGGACCCGGTGCAGATCGCCGCCCGCAAGACCGAGGAACACCGCTTCCATCCGCCGCTCGACATCGTGGACGGCGCGGCGCGGATCGTTGATCCCATCATCGCCGGCTTCAACACGGGCGAACACATCTGGGGCAAGTTCCTGAAGGACTATCAACCGACCGACTGGTGAACGCCCGGCGGCAACGACACGGGCGGACCGCATGAACTCACCCGACTTCCCGGCCATCGCTTCGCGCCTGTGCGCCGAGTGCGGCCTGTGCTGCAACGGGGTCATGTTCCACACGGTGCGGCTTCAGGCAGGCGACTCGGCCAAGGCGCTTTCCGCCTTGGGGCTCCGGCTCAAGCGCAAGCAGGGGAACCACTACATCGTCCAGCCCTGCCCGGCTTTTACGACGCAATGCACCATCTACGCGGCGCGGCCCCAGCGCTGCCGGCTGTTCGAATGCCGCCAGCTTCAGCGGGTCTCCGCCGGGGAAATCGGTGAGGCGGCTGCATTGGCTAACATCCGTGAAGCCAAACAACGGGTGGCGGAACTAGAAGCGGTGTTGGAACGGATCGGCGGCACGAACCCCAAGCGTCCCTTGTCCCGCCGCTGCGAAAACGCCTTGGCGGAACCCGTGGACCCGAGCCAAGTCGACGAGGTGGTGGCTCGGCACCGCCGGTTGCGCGAGGCGGTCGCGGAGCTGGAGGCGTTGCTCAACGCTGATTTCCGCTTGGTGCCCACACAACCCCGTGAATCCGCGGACGAAGACTGACCCGACGTCCGGAAACGGCGCCGCCACCCCTCACGACTCCGGCGCCAACCCGTCGGCGACGTTGGCCCGGTAGGCCTTGAACGCCGGAATGACGCCGGCGAGCGCACTCAGCGTGATCAACGCCGCAGGGGCCCACAGCATCACCGCATCCGGCGCGAACGGGTCCAGCACGACGCCCGTCTGCGCCCGGATGACCGCGGCCGCCCCGGACAGGATGGCGAAGTGCAACCCGAAGGCGATGACCATGCCCAGCGCGGCAATGGCCGCCGCCTCCAGGACGATGGCGGCGAAGACAGTGGTTCGTCGGGCACCGAGCGCGCGCAGGATGGCGATGTCGCGGCGGCGTGAGTTCATCGAATTGTAGATGCTGGCCAGAATGGAGCCGGCGGCGACCAGCGCGACGAGGATCGCCACGAGACCCAGCACTTGGTCGAACCAGCCGAACTTGTCGAAGAGGTCGGCCATTTGCTTCGCAATCGGCCAGGCAAACGTGAGCCGGTTGCCCTGGCGGTTGTAGAGCACGTCGAGCTGCTGGCCGGCGATCGGCGTGCGCAGCTTCACCAGCACGGCGCTGACGTCCGCCGCCGCGTTCGGATCGTGGCCCGACATGTTCTGCAAGCCGGCGAGCGGAATCCACAGGATGCGGTCTGCCGGCGTGTTCGACGGCTCCAGGATGCCGGTGACCGTGTAAAGCTCCTCGTGCTGCTTGGTGGGGTCGAAATTGAGCCCGTGATACGGCTGGAACGTGTCGCCGACCTTCAGGCCGAGCCGTCTCGCCGCGAAGCTGCCCAGCACAGCCTCGCGGTAGCCGTCCTCGAACAGGCGGCCGCCCGGGGCCAGCGCGAAGGTCTTCTTCGGCGCGTATTCGGTGGTGAAGTAATTCGTGAGCGTGCCCACGAGTCGGTAGCCGTGGAAGTTGTCGCCGACGGCCAGCGGAATCGCCGCCGCGATCGCGCGGTTCGAGGAGATGTCGAGGTAGTCCTGATACGGGACGTTTCCCGGCGACGCTTCGAGGTGGAAGATGGCGTTGAGGACCAACTGGAGCTTCGCGCCGCGGGCGCCGAGCACCGCATCCCAGCCGCCGCTCTGGCCGGTGAAGGTCTCGTGCGCCTGCCGTTTCACGACCCAGACGGACATGAGCAGGCCGCCGGCGAGGGCGATGGAAAACGCCGTGACCAGGGTCGAAAGCAGGTGCTGCCGGAGGCTGCGGCGCACGATCAGCGGAAGAGTCATGCGAGTGCTCCTTTCGGTTGGGCCGCCCGGTTCAGGTCGGCCAGCGACGCCTGCCGCTCGAACCTCGCGAGGACATCGCGGTCATGGCTCACCAGCAGGAGCGCGGCGCCGTTTTCCGCACAGGTTTCGCGGATCAGCCGCAGCACCTCCGCGGCGTTGGCCGAATCCAGGTTGCCGGTCGGCTCGTCGGCGAGGACCAGCTTGGGGTGGTTGGCGAGCGCCCGGGCCACCGCGACCCGTTGTTGCTGCCCGGTGGAAAGTTGGCGCGGATGGTGATCCAGCCGGTCGCCCAGGCCGACGCGCCGGAGCAACGCCTCGGCACGGGCTCGGTCGGCGCCGGGGCCGAAGCTCATGCCGAGCAGCACATTCTCCAAGGCAGTGTAGCCCTGAAGCAGGTTGAAGGTCTGGAAGATGTAGCCCAGCGCCGTGGCGCGGAGGCGGTCACGGGCGGATTCGCCGAGCGCGGTGAGTTCGTGGCCGGCCAACGTGATCCGGCCGGCATCAGGTGCGAGGATGCCGGCAATGAGGTGCAGGAAGGTGGTCTTGCCGGTGCCGCTGGGGCCGGCGAGCGCGAGCTGGGTGTTCGCCTCCAGCTCGAAGCGCGGGATGCGGACCACCTCATGCACCGTCCCGTCCGGCGCGCGGAAGGACTTGAGCAGGTCGCTGATTTCCAGAAGGGCCATGGACGCGTCCAGCTTGGCGGTGTGTTCCGGGGAGTCAAACGGCGACGCGGGCCGCGGCCTTGCATTCATACGCCGTATTTTGGCCCCGCGGCCGCGGGCGGAAGCCGGGCCTTGGGCCGATGATTGCGCGGGATGGAGGGGCTCCTGTTCGCCGGGCTTTACTCAACCGCCCGACGGTCCACGGTTGCCGACATGATCCCGTCCGTGAAATCCCGGTTGGCCGGCGCCCTCGGTTGCCTGCTGGCGCTGGCGCTGACCACGGGGCGGGTAGCCGCGGATGAACCGGCTTCTTCCCGCCTGCGGCTCCTGATCGAGACCGACTCCGGCGGTGATCCCGACGATGAACAGTCGCTCGTCCGCTTCCTGCTCTACGCGAACGAGTGGGACGTCGAAGGCATCATCGCCAACCGTCCGAACGCGCGGGCCGGCGAGAACCGCAACCGCGAGCGCACCGGCCTCGGCATCGTGCAGGCACTCGTCGGGGCTTATGGGCAATGCTGGACGAACCTCGTGCGGCACGACCCGCGTTATCCCGCGCCAGCCGGACTCCTCGCCCGCACCGTGCCCGGTTACGACGACACCGAAGCCGGCGGGAACCTGATCCTGCGCGCCGTGGATTCGCCCGATCCGCGTCCGGTCTGGTATTCCGACTGGGGCTCGGACAATGGCTCGGCGACCAACAACCTTCGCCGTGCGCTCGACCGGGTGTTGCGCGAGCGCGGACCGGAGGGTTACGCGAAGTTCAAGGGCCGCCTTCGCCTCGCCAGCTACGACAAGTTCGGCGAGCACACCCGCACCGGTCCGCCCTGGACGCTTTGGGTGAACACCTGGCAGCCCGAACTCGATGGCCGCCGCTGGTATCACCGCTTCTCGGCGCTCACGGCCAAGGCCGGGGGCTTCGACGTGCAACGCGACCTGCTCACCGGCCACGGCCCGCTCGGCGCGCTTTATCCCGCCAACACCACGCACCCGCAGAAGGAAGGCGACACCGCCTCGTTCCTCTACCTCGTCCCAACCGGCATGAACGACCCGGAGGAACCCACCTGGGGCAGTTGGGCCGGCCGCTACGGACCGCGCGAAGACGCGCCGGGCAAGCCGTATTTCTGGGCCAATCAGACCGACCGCTGGCACGGCGTCACGAACCGGGACAACACGCTCCTGCGCTGGGCCGCCCATTTGCAGAACGACTTCCGCGCCCGCCTCGACTGGTGCGTGAAGCCGTTTGCCGGCGCCAATCATCCTCCAACCGTCGTGCTCAATGGCGACGGCAGCCCCGCCGTGCTCCGCCTCCGCGCCCGACCGGGAGAAACCGTCAAGCTCGACGCCGGTGGAACCACCGACCGCGACGGTGACGCGCTGAATTTCGAGTGGGTCGCCTATCCGGAAGCCGGCACTTATCGCGGCGAAGTTGCGTTGGAAGCGAACCAGCCAACCTCAGTTCGCGTGCGCGTTCCGGCCGACGCCGCGGGTAGGACGATCCATGTGGTCGTCGCGGTCACCGACCGGGGTGAACCGCCGCTGACCCGTTATCGTCGCGCCGTGATCGAAGTCGCCGCACACGCCGCCGCCCCGCCGGGTTTCGACGCGCTGTTCCAGCCACCGCCGAAATTCGCCGGCGACTTCGGTCACTATCGTTCACCGCTGGTCTTCCGCGATGGCACTCCGGTGAAGACACCCGCCGAATGGGTCCGCCGTCGCGCCGAACTGCTCCGCGAGTGGCACGACTTCATGGGACCGTGGCCACCCGTGCTTGAACGGCCGGCCTGCGAAATTCTGTCTACGACCAACCGGGGCGAACTCACCCAGCAACGCGTGCGCCTCGAAATCGCCCCAGGGCAAACCGGTGAAGGCTGGCTGCTGATTCCACCCGGACCTGGCCCGTTCCCCGCCGTGCTGGTGGTCTACTACGAGCCGGAAACCAGCGTCGGCCTGAACGCCAAACAGCCGTTCCGCGACTTCGGCCTGCAACTCGCCCGACGCGGTTTCGTGACGCTCAGCCTCGGCACGCCCGGCGGCAATGCGTGGAAACCGGAACTCGGCTCCGCCCAATGCCAGCCGCTGTCCTTTCATGCCTACGTCGCGGCCAACGCCTGGCAGGCGCTCGCCGCCCGCCCCGAAGTGGACGCTGTCCGGATCGGCGTGGTGGGTCACAGTTACGGCGGCAAGTGGGCGCTGTTCGCCGGCGCGTTGTGGGACAAGTTTGCGGCGGTCGCCGTGAGCGATCCCGGCATCGTCTTCGACGAGGCGCGGCCCAACGTGAACTATTGGGAACCGTGGTATCTCGGCGCGGACCCGGTGATGAAGCGGCCAAAAGCCGGCGTGCCCACCGCCGACAACCCACGCACCGGCGCCTACCGCCGCCTCGTTGAAACCGGTCACGACCTGCATGAACTCCACGCGCTGATCGCCCCGCGGCCGTTCTTCGTCTCCGGCGGCTCCGAAGACCCGGCCTCGCGCTGGACCGCCCTGAACCACGCCGTCGTGGTCAACACGCTGCTGGGCTTCACCAACCGCATCGGCTTCAGCCAGCGTCCAAGCCATGATCCAACCATCGAGTCAAACCGGCACTTGGCAGAGTTCTTTGAACGATTCTTGCAGGCTCAGTAGGTCCAGCAGTCTTCGCCTAACATCAGCTGACGCTCCGCCCCCGCCACGATGCCTGACCGTTGCGACCCGCACTGCCTGATTTCGCCGCTGTCAAATCATTCCTTGCACCACCATGCCCAAAACTGGTTACTTTCAACCGTCAGACGACAGCAAGGAGTTCACCATGCATTCGAAAACCTACAAATCCTGGGGTTTGCTGGCACTGGGGAGTGTCGCAGCCTCAACCGTTCTCGGCGCCAACTATTACTCCGAGGATCACGGCCTGCCCATCGCCGACGTCAATTTCGGCTATGGCCGGAATGACGACGGTTTCTTCGGCCCGATCAACTTGGGTTTCGACTTCGATTTCTTCGGAGTTACCTACAACCAGTTCTTCATCAACAACAATGGCAACGTCTCATTTGGGGGCGGTGTTAATAGCTTCACTGGCATCCCGCTCGATACCCAGACGCTACGGCCGATGATCGCGCCGTTTTTCTCGGACGTGGATACGCGGAACCCGGCGTCGGACCTCGTCTATCTAAACGATGATGTGGCCAACCAGCTGATCGTGACTTGGAATTCGGTCGGATATTTTGGCAGCCACGCCGACAAGCTGAATTCCTTCCAGTTGGTGCTGCGAGGTCCCGATTACCTGGTGCCTGAAGGCGAAGGGCAGATTGGCTTCTTCTACAAGGCCATGGACTGGGAAACGGGCGACGCCAGCGGAGGCGCCGGTGGCTTCGGCGGAACCGAAGGCACCGCGGGCTTCGGCGATGGACTCGCCGCCAGCACCCTTGGCGAAATCTCGATCACAGGCTCGCAGGAGGCTGGGATCAGCGACATCCTGCAGGACAACCACTACTGGTTCGTCCTTGGTGAAACCGGCACGCCCGAGATCGTCCCTACGGAAGTTCCCGAAGCCAGCACCTGGGGTGCCGCCGGTTTGGTTGGCGCCGCTGGCCTTTTAGGTTGGCTCCGCCGCCGCAAAGCCTGAGCGGTAACAGTTCCATTCCTCTCAAAAGCCCAAGCGTTCAGCTTGGGCTTTTTCGTTTCCGGCGGAGATGAAATCCAACCACCCAGGAGCCAAACGTCGCAGCTGAACGGTCAAGGCACACGCCGCCCATCCTGCACCGCCGTCGCCGCCTCGATCTGGTTTCCCTCCGTCGTCACGGCGCCGACCTTTTCCTCCAGCTTGATGCCCACGGTCTGGCGTCGCGCGTCGCCGGTGCGGGTGTCGCGGATGGTGTTGCCCTTGAACACCAGGTCGCGCGTCTCGCCGCGCACGCGGATGCCGGCGGCGGGTTCCTTCGCTCCGTTGTTCTCGATGAGGTTGTCCTCGATCCGGTTGCGGTGGCCGGCCATGCCTTCGGTTTCGTTGCGGAAGAAGACGCCGTCCGCGCCGTTGCCGATGACCTTGTTGTTGCGGAGCAGGTTGTCGGTGTCCTTGTGGCCGATGCTGATGCCGAAACGGCCGTTGCCCTCCAGCGTGTTGCCCTCGAACAGACCGTGCTTCACGCGCCAGCAGAGGAACAGCCCGTCGTCGCCATTGGCGCGCGCTACGGAGTTGCGCACGACCGGCCGCTGCGAACCGCTGCCCGGATGGAAGCCGAGCGACGCGTTGCCCTCCGTGAGGCAGTCCGTGACGGTCACGTCGTTGCTCTGCTGGAAGCTGATGCCGTCGCCATTGTAGTGGCGCACCGTGCAGTGCTCGATGACCGCGCCGGAACAGCGGTAGAGGAAGATTCCCCCGCCCCGGCAGCCGTCGATGTTCACGTTTTCATCCTTGTTGCCCTCGATGGCCAGGTTCTCCACGCGCACACCTTCCAAGTGGTAGCCGCTGATGACCGGAAAGACGGTCGCGGCCTGCGCGCCGTTGCCCGCCATACAATCGGCCATGAGCGGCAGGCTGATCGAGAAGGTGTTGCCGCTGCGGCCGGTAATGCGGGCAACGGTCCGGTGAAAGCCGTGCGCGTTCTTGTCCCAGATCGCCACGCCGTCGCCGACCGCGAAGCCGTCCGGATTCTTCACGGTGATCTGCTCCTCGCCGAAGTCGCCGTCCAGTTCGAGCGGTGACACCGCCGCCTTGGCCTTGCGCAGCACGGTCTTTTCGCCCTGGCCGCGCACGGTTACGTGGGTGCGCAGGTGCAGCGAGTCGCGCATCAGGAATTCGCCCGCGCCGATCTCCACCGTGCCGCCGCCCAACGCGGCAACGTAATCCACCGCCGCCTGGAGCGCGCGGTTGTCATTGCCGGTGAGGTCGGCATCGCGGACGCCCACGGTGATCCGCGGGTGTTCCCCCATGGTGCCATGCATGGCTTTGGGCAACTGCCGGTGCGGTCCCTCGCCGGCGGCCCAAGCGGGCACGGCGAAAACGGCAACGGCGGCAAACGATACGGCCAGGAGGTGTTTCATGGTGGCTTCGCGGTGGAATTCTCTGGGCGACGCTAGCCCTGAGAGCAGCGCTGGCGAGTCGCAAAGGCGGCAGCCTGTCCGGGCGGCTACGCCATTGCCTCGGGCTCCCCGCCATACCCACACTGGCGCCGTGGCCGGCGACTCCCATTCCGTGCGTTGGTGGCATCCGCCCGCGTTTGCGGGATTCTGGACGCTCGTGGGGCTCGCCTTCGCGGGGCAGCTTTACCTGACGCAGACAAAGCTGGGCACTCCGGTATCGTGGGGCTTCGCGGTCACCCGTTCGTTGGCGGACTGGTATGTCTTCGCCCTGCTGTCGCTGCCGGCGCTCCGGTTGGCGCGGCGTTTCCCGCTCGGCAATGCGCCGACCCGCTGGCTGTTTGCCCTGCACCTCGTCGCCGGCCTCGTCTTCTCGCTGGTGTGGATGCTCCTGCGCGCCGGGATTGCGGTAGGGCTGGAACAACGCCCCTTCGCGGAGACGCTGCGTTATGCCCTCGTCGCGACGCTGGTGTTCAACGTCCTCGTCTATTGGGTCATCATCGTGGTGGCGCACGCGTTCGGCTTCTACGAACGGATGCGGGAACGCGAACGCCGCGGCCTCGAATTGGAGAAACGCCTCGCCGAGTCGCGCCTCCAGGCCCTCCAGATGCAGCTCAACCCTCACTTCCTTTTCAATGCCCTGCACGGCGTCAGCGCGCTCATGTATAGCGACGTGGATGCCGCCGACCGGATGCTCGTGCGGCTCAGCGAATTGCTCCGCCACGCGCTCGACCGCTCGGATGCCCAGCGCGTGCCGTTGCGCGATGAACTTGGCTTCCTCGACCGTTACCTGGAGCTGGAGCAAATCCGGTTCGCCGGCCGGCTCCACGTGGTGCGGGAAATCGGCGACGCCACGGGTGATGCCCTGGTGCCCAACCTGATCCTCCAGCCGCTCGTGGAGAACGCCATCAAGCACGGCCTCGCCAGCATGATCCGCCCCGGCACGATTACCCTGCGCGCCCGCCAGTTGCCGGACCACCGGCTGCGGCTGGAAGTCGAGGACAACGGAGTCGGGCTGGGCCACGGGAAAGCCGGCGGCACCGGCATCGGCCTCAATAATTGCCGGGCCCGCCTGCACCAGCTCTACGGCGGGCGGGCGACGCTGGAGCTGGGTCCTGGCGCCAACGGCGGCGTGCGCGTGGCGGTGGAACTGCCGTTGGAGTTGAAGTAGGGCAACCGCCTACCGGCCCGGCGCCGTGAGCGCGTCGTAGAAGGCCGCGACATGCCGCAGCGCGTTGGTTCGGCCCGCCTCATCGACCAACGCCGCGGCGACCGTCGCCGTCAACTCGGCGCGCCGTGCGACCAAGCGTTCCCGTGCGGCGGCAAACTGTCCCGGGGTCACGAGCTTCCCGACTTGTTCGAGTTCGTAGCGCGCGCGGCGATCCACGGCGGGCAAATCCGGCAAGTAGTCGTGCGGATAGGACTCCAGCACGGACTCCGTAACCCACGACGCGAGATCAAAATCACCCGCCACCGGGACGAAGCCGCCGTTGGCCAGGACGATGACTTCGGTGTTCCAAAGTCCTTGGCCATCCCGTGAAAGGGCGAAATCCCAATTCCCCAGCAGGACGTGGAAACACCGCAAATCAGCGATCAGCTGGGCGTCAAAGTTCGCGTCCCTCAGCTTCGCCACCTCACTGTCATCCAAGGCCCGGCCACCCATTCGCTCAGCCAGCACCTCGATGTCCTCCACGATCACCGCACCGCGGGTCACCTGCCAGCCGACGTCCGGACCGGCATTGGTCGGCGACATGTCCGCGTAATTGATCCGGGCCCGGCGCATCCGCGGTGTCACGAAACCCAACACCTCCATCGCCTCATACGCCAATGCTTCCCGGTAGGCGGCCCGTTCGTCCCGCAGGCGCCCGATGGATCCCTGGCCGCCTTCGGCGCAATGGGTGCCGATCTTGACCTCCCGCGCGTCCGCTAACGGCGTGCCGGTCCGGTCTTCCTTGGCCACCTTGAACTTGAGCTTCGGGAAGGGACATTCCTGCAGGCTCGAATTGCCGCGCACCCGCAGCGACACCGGCAGTTCGCTGCCCGCCAAGCGCACGTGTCCCGCGAAATAGGGCTTCGGCCGGACGGGCGGGAAAATGCCATCCGGCAAGCCCGCCAAGGCCAGGTCAAAATGCAGTTGAAGCGGCCCCGTCACCGTGAAGCTCAGGACGGAATTTGTCGCAAACACCCCGTCCGGATCACGGCGGCGGAAAAATCGCGGGCTCCCACCCATCGGCTCGCGAAACGGGCTGTCGGCCCCTGGAACATCCGTCCACGGCCCCTCCGCGTTGGGCGCAGATTGGAGCGTGCCCTGAAACGTCAGCGTGACGTCAGGCCCCGAAGCGTAGATCGAAACGATTGGCCCAGCTGCGACGGGCGCCGGAAGCGGTTCCGGTGGCCAATCCGACCACGGGAAACCCGCGGCAACGGCCGCGAACCCAACCCATCCTGCAACTGTTCTCAGCATTGCGTTCATTCGTTATGTGCCGGGCAGGGTAAGAACTGCGAGCCCAACTCCGCCCCGGCCCTTACCAATGGCCGCACACTTCAAAAGCGGACATCCAATTGAAGCAACCCGAGTCCCGAAACACCCGCGACCCAGCCTGGTCCGATGGATGATCCCTGTCGGATTTCCCCTCCGGCGGGTGTTACCTACCGAAGACACGATGCACGCCACCGCCGACCACGAACTGCTCCGCCGCTATGCCCAACACGGCGCGGAGGAAGCCTTCACCGAACTCGTGCAACGGCACCTGAACCTCGTGTGGGCCGCGGCCCGGCGAATCACCGGCAGCTCCGACCTGGCGCGGGACGTGGCCCAGACGGTCTTCACCGACCTGGCCCGCAAGGCCGGCACTTTGCCGCGCGAGACCGTGCTGGCGGGCTGGCTTTACCGGGCGGCTTGCCTAGCCGCGGCAAAACAGGTCCGCGGCGAAGCCCGTCGCGTCCTCCGGGAACAACATGCCATGGCCACGCTCGCCCCCGCCGTCACCGACTCCGCCGACAGCCGCGCCGCGGAGGAACTCCAACCCGTGCTGGACGCCGCCCTCGCTGAACTATCAGACACCGACCGCGACGCCGTCGTTCTGCGTTTCCTGGCCGGCCATAGCTTGGCGGAGGTCGGAGCGGCGCTCGGCACCGGCGAAGACGCCGCGCAGAAGCGCGTGAGCCGGGCATTGGAGAAACTGCGCGAAGCCTTCCGCCGCCGCGGCGTGAATGTCGGCGGCGGGGTCATGGCGGCGGCCTTGGGCTTGGCCGGAGCCGAGGCGGCGCCGGCCGACGTGGCGGCAGGCATCGGCGCAGCCGCGCTCGCGGCGGCGGGAACTGCGGGCGGGACGGGCGCCACACTTTTGCTCATGAAGACCAAACTCACCCTCGGAATCGTGGGCGGCGCCGCGGTGATCGCGGCCCTGACCTGGCAACAGCACAAACTCACCGGGCTCACCGAAGAGAACTCGGCCCTGCGCCGGCAACAGGCTGCGAATTCGGCGACACCCCCTCCGCCCGCCACCATTGACCCGGCCGAGCCCGAAACGCTCGCCCGGTTGCGGGAACAGCAGGAAGAATTGCTCAGGCTGCGCGGCGAAGTAGCCGAACTTCGGCGGGCCGCGCGAGAGGCCCGCAACCGACCGGCGGCGGCATCGGATGCCGGGGCCACCCAAAAGGTGGAGCCGGCAGACCAGGCCAAAGCCATTCTGTTCGCCGAGGCCGCGGCCATTCTGACCGTCAACGCGCAGAAACATCTGTCCTTGGCACTACACGCTTATGCCAACGAGCATCAGGGTCAGCTTCCGACCACTTTTGAGGATTTGAAGCCGCTCCTGGGTGGCGCCCTCGATCCCGACGGCACAGTGGTTGGAATCCCTCTCGACCTGTTCGAGTTTCACATCCACGGGAGGGACGTTCGCATATCGGAGCCCGGGCTAATCCTGCTTCGCGAAAAGCAGGCCCGACGGCTGCCCGACGGCGCCTGGGAACGGACTTACACCCTGGCGGGCGGTTCCGTGCGCCGCATCAAACGGCCCGACGGGGACTTCAGCGAGTTCGAACGGGAAGGCACCGGCACGCCAGCCAATGCGCCCAAGCAGCCGTAGGCAACGCGATGCCGGCAGCCCTTCGGCAGGGGCTAGCCCTGAACCAGCGGCGGCAACCTCACCATTGGCGGGCGTGCTGAAGATTGCCGGCGATACGCCGGCAGCACTGTGGACCGATGGCACCACGGGCCGCCCACGCCTACTTCGCTACCCTGCCGGTTTCAAACCGGCAGCACCGGGTCAGACCTTGGAGCGGAAGTAGGCGATGGTGTCCTTCAGGCCGTCGGCCAGCGCCACCTTGGGTTCCCAGCCGAGCGTCTGGCGGGCGCGGGTGATGTCGGGTTGACGTTGCTTCGGGTCGTCCTGCGGCAGCGGCTTGTGGATGATCTTCGACTTCGAGCCGGTGGCCTTGATGATCTCCTGGGCGAACTGGAGCATCGTCAGTTCGTGCGGGTTGCCGATGTTGGTCGGCAGGTGGGCGTCCTTCCCTTCGCTCATCATCAGGCGATAGATGCCGGCGATCAGGTCGCTCACGTAGCAGAAGGAACGGGTCTGCTTGCCGTCGCCGAAGATGGTGATGGGCTTGTTCGTGAGCGCCTGGCTGATGAACGCGGGGACCACGCGGCCGTCGTTGAGCCGCATGCGGGGCCCGTAGGTGTTGAAGATGCGGACCATGCGCGTGGGGATGGCGTGCTCGCGGTGGTAGGCCATCACGAGCGCCTCGGCAAACCGCTTGGACTCATCGTAACAGCCACGCGGCCCGATGGTGTTCACGTTGCCCCAGTAATCCTCGCGCTGCGGGTGGACCAGCGGGTCGCCGTAGATCTCGGAGGTCGAGGTGATGAGGAAGCGGGCGCCCTTGGCCTTGGCGAGACCGAGCGCCTTATGGGTGCCGAGGGACCCGACCTTGAGGGTCTGGATCGGCAGTTCCAGGTAATCGATGGGGCTGGCCGGCGAGGCGAAGTGCCAGACGTAGTTCACCGGTCCCGCGAGGAAGAGGAACTCCGTGACGTCCTGCTTGATGAACTTCACGTCCGGATGGCCGGCGAGGTGCGCCAGGTTGTCCGTGGAGCCGGTGATCAGGTTGTCGATGATGATGACCCGGTGCCCCTCGGCGAGGAGCAGGTCCGTGAGGTGCGATCCGAGGAAACCGGCCCCGCCGGTGACGACGGAAACGGGTTGGACCGATTGCTTGGGCGATGCCTTGCGGGCGGATTTCTTGGCCATGGGAATGGGAGTTGGAACACGCGGGCGGCCTCCGCCTATGGGCGGTTGCGCACCGTCACTTCGCACCCGTGCCGGCAAAGACGGCCGGAATGGTGCGCAGCAAAATCTTGAGGTCGAGCCAGAGCGACCAGTTGTCGATGTATTCGAGGTCGAGGCGGACCCATTCCTTGAAGTCCTTCACGTCATTGCGGCCGCTGACCTGCCAGAGGCAGGTGAGGCCGGGCTTCACGCTCAGGCGGCGGCGATGGGCGGGGTCGTCAAAGCGCCGGACTTCGTCCACTGGCAGCGGCCGCGGGCCGACGAGGCTCATCTCGCCCCGCAGCACGTTCAGGAGCTGGGGTAGTTCGTCGATGCTCCACTTGCGCAGGAACCGGCCAATCGGGGTGATGCGAGGATCGTTGGTGACCTTGAACACGGGACCCGACATTTCGTTCAGCGCGGCGAGCTCCTGCTTCAACTGCTCGGCGTTGGTCACCATCGTGCGGAACTTCAGCATGGTGAAGGGCTGGCCATTCAGCCCGGCCCGCTGCTGCCGGAACAGGACCGGCCCGGGCGACGACAGGCGGATCAGGACGGCCGCGACGGCCATGATCGGCAGCACGAACAGCAACAGGATGGCGGCGCCGACGAAGTCCATGGCGGTCTTGGCGAGGGCCTGCCAAGAGGCTTCGGGACCGGTCCGGAACACCAGCACCGGGTGCCCGTGCAATTCGTCGGCACTGGCGCGGGAAAGCCGGGTCTGGAAGAAGTCGGCGAGCAGCCAGACGTCCACGCCTTCCAGTTCACAGACTTGGATCGCCTGCTCGATGGTGCCGAAGAGCGCCTGCCGCGGGGAGACAATGACGGCATTGGCCGAGGTGTCGTGCAGGGTTTCCGCGAGGCGGTTCGGGGAGGTCTCGTTGATGTCGAGACGGGCGATGATCTCGACCTCGCCCAGCGACCCGGTGGTCAGGGATTTCTCCAGCTTCTGGGTTTCCTCGCCCGGTTTGCCCGCGGGGAACGCCCCCAAGAGAATGACCCGCCGGCGGGAGGCCTTGTTGCCGAAGCGGGCGACCGTCCAACGCCGGGCAACCTCCTCTTTCAGGAAGCAAAGTCCCGCGGCCAGCGGGGTGAAGAGTAGCATGACACCGCGCGCACTCTCGTCCTTGCTGAAGAACAGCACCGTGATCACCACCAACGAGACCCAGATACCGGATCGGATCAGTTGGTAAAGCGTCTCGCGCCGGGAATAGAACACGGGGCGCGAGTAGAACCGGTTCATGTCCAGCACCGGGGGCGTCAGCGGCACGATCACCAGCAGCAGCCAGGCGTAGGCGTCGAACTCCTTAATGAGCTGGTTCGGATCAAGGACGGGAATCGAGCGGATGGCGTGGGCCAGCCAGAACGCGAACGCAAACAGGCCCGCATCAAGGAGCTTGTGCAGTTTCGTGAGCAGTTGCCGCTGGCGGCTAAGCATGTCTTCGGGTCGGTTCTATGCCCAATGGCGACGGCTGTTAAGGTGTAATTCGAACCCTCAATTGGCCGCCACGCCCGCCGGCACCTCGATGGCCGGGGCCACCTCGCCGATGAGCTTGAGCAGGCGCGCGTAGGCCTCGTCCTCCCGGCCCGTTGGGCACGGGGCGAAGAACGAGATGTAGGCCCAGCGTTGGAGCACGCCTTTGGTCACCAGGTCGCGGATCATCCACCACTGGCGTTCCCAATGGCTTGCGGTCCGCTGGCCGTCGGCCACGAACCAGAAGACGTAAACCCCGCTGTAATTGACGGTCTGCGTCTCGACGACCGTCCGAATATGCCCGCCGAAGCGTTGGATGGGGAATTCCGTCCCGGTGCCCGGCAACGCGGCCTTGTCATACTGCTTCGACACGATGTTCCAACCTTGGCCGGTAAGGCAGTATTCGGGGCGGTGGATGCTCGTCCGGTCGGTGCCCATCAGCACGACGTTGACCTGCGCGGTGAACCCGTCCGGCGCCTTGTAGGACGCGCGCCCGTAAACCGTGTCCTTGGGCAGGTAGTTCAGTTCGAGATCGGTCACCGGGGTCGGCTTGTATTCGTAGCCGGGCAAACTGGTCGGCAAGGCCACCGAATTGGACCGCGTCAGCCGGCCATCCTCGCCGATGAGCGGGACATTGGACACCCGCACGCCGGGTTTCCCCAACTGCTGGATGCTCGACAGGCGATTGATGCCCAATGCGGCCAAACCGATCAGGGTCAACGCAACGGCGGCCAGCACCGGGGCGCGACGATCGGGTGCGGTATTCGCGGCAACGGGAGCGTCGCTCATGGCGTTTCCTCCTGATTTTGGACCGGTTCCGGCGGCAAGTCACTGAGCCACCGGGCCAGCAACCACACGCCGCCCAAGGCCACGAGGAAGGTGATGAATCCCAGCTTGGTCTCGATGGCCAGGCCGGCTTCCGAGCCCTGCGATTCGCCCACCACAAAGACGGTGATGAGGCGGACGATGTTCCCCAGCAGCGCCAGCGGCAAGGCGGCCAGGAGCAGCGCGCCACGCCGCCACCACGCCGCCAGCCAGATGTAGCCGACCACCATCGCGAGCAGGAACACCACCGTGAGGCTGCGGATACCGCTGCAGGCCGGCGCCACGTCGAACTCGAAGCCGCGGCTGCCATCGGGCAGCAGATGGAACACCGTGGTGCCCTCGCGGATCAGGCTGAGGTTCAGGATCCCGGTGCAGAACCCGGCGGCGATCTTGGTCACCAGCAGGCGCAGGTGAAACGTCAACCCGTCGGTATAGGCCGTGATGGGCACGACGAAGGCGAGCAGCGCAAACGGGTAGGCGCTCTTCCGCATCCATGCCGGTCCCCACATCAGGCCCGTCAGCGCGAACAGTCCGAGGCAGAAGCCGACCAACGAGACACGCGCCTGCTGGATCAGGAAGCCGGCGAAGTGGAGCACCAACGCCAGTCCGAGCAGCACCAACGCCGGCCCCCAGGGGCGCTTGGCGAGCGGCATGAAGTCATCCCGCTGCCGGTAGATCAGGACCGCCACCAGCGGCAGCACCACGTAACCGAGCGCGTCGTCCGGATTGGCGTCGTAGAGCGCCTGGAGCCAGACAAAGAGCGACGGAGTGTCGATGTAGCCGAAACTGGAATTGCCCAGCAGGTGGAACAGGGCCACCCAGGCCACCAGCAGCGCGCCCAGCAACCCCTTGTGGGGCAGCGTGCCTAGGAATTGTCGCAGGTCGTTCATGTTCAGTCCGCTCCCGTCCCTACCGTTCGGCCGCAGCCGCGAAAATCACCTCAAACACCTCGTAGCCGGCATTGGTCATGCCTTGCCGTTCATAAACCGCCTTGGCCCGTTCGTTCTCCCGCTCTACGTAGAGCCGCAGGCCGCACACTCCCGCCTGCTGACCGGCCAGTTGGCGAATGTGCTCAAACAAGCCGCGGAACACTCCCTGCCCGCGGAATTCCTCGCGGACATAGACGCTTTGCAGCCACCAGAACATCCCGTTGCGCCAGTCGCTCCACTCAAACGTGATCATCACCTGCCCGACGACTTGCCCGGCTTCCTCGGCGACGAAATAAAGACCCTTCGACGGGTCTTCCAGCAGGGCCCGCACGCCCGCCAGCAGGGTCGCCGCCGGCAATTCCCGGCCCTCGGTCTCGCGGGCGAGACGGGTGTTATACTCGGCGATGACCGGGGCATCGCCCAACTGGGCTTCACGGATGCGCATCAGATCTGGAAATCAATGACCTGGGCACGTTCGCCCTTGGGAACCACCCGCAGCTTCACGTCGTCCATCAGGACAAGGCTCTGGGCCGGCACGCTGTGCATGAGGAAGACGCTGGCGCCGATGGTGCTGCCGGCCCCGATCACGGTGTCGCCGCCCACGATGGTGGCGTTCGCGTAGATCGTCACCCGATCCTCCAGCGTCGGGTGGCGCTTTTGCCCGCGCAGCGCCTGACCGGCGGCGAGGGATCGAGCCACCAGGCCGACGCCTTGGTAAAGTTTCACGTGGTTCCCGATTTGCACCGTCTCCCCGATCACCGTGCCGGTGCAATGGTCCACGAAGAAGTGCGTGCCGATGCGGGCTCCCGGATGGATATCCATGCCGGTGCGGGCATGCGCCCATTCGCTCATGATTCGCGGCAGCAACGGCACGCCGCGGATGAAAAGTTCGTGCGCCAGCCGGTGAACCGAGATCGCCTCGATGAACGGATACGCCACGATCACCTCTTCCCGGCTTAGCGCCGCGGGATCACCCTGGAACGCCGCCTCGACGTCGGTCTGCAACAGCTCCCGCACGGCTGGTAGTTGGCGCAGAAAATCCGTGGTCCGCGCATGGGCCAACTTGCGGGGATCCTTCTCGGCGTCGGGGCAGTTCGGCGCGCAGCGCAGGCTCTTGTAGATTTCATCCTCCAGCCGGCCGGCGATGGAGTCGATCCGCAGCGCCGTCTCGGCCTGCAGTTCCGACGAATGCACGAGGCGGTCGTCGAAGAAACCGGGGAAAATCAGCCGGAGCAGATCCTGCGTGATCTCCGCCACCGCCGCCTTGGAAGGCAGGTTCGCGCCATCGAGGTGATTGATCCCCCCGTGGCGGCGAAACGAGGCCAACAGGGCCTGCGTCAGTTCAGTGACCGGATAATGCACGCTGCGCGAGTATCGGGAACGGGCCGGCGAAGTCCAACTTCGCATCCGCGTGTCAGGCCAACCCCACGGCAGCCATCACGGCTTCCTTGGTGGCCGCCGTCACGATGGGCTCGAAACCGGCGACCCGGATGGCCGTGTCGGGGTCCTTCAGGCCGTGCCCGGTCATCGTCGCCGTGATCAGCGCGCCCTCGGGGATTTCGCCGGCCTGGACGCACCGGATGAGGCCGGCCAACGGAGCCGCGCACGCCGGCTCGACCATCACGCCTTCGGTCCGCGCGAGCAGCTTGTAGGCGTGGAGGATTTCCTCGTCGGTCACGCTGCGGATCTGGCCGGCGGATTCCTTCGCCGCCTCGACCGCCGGCTGCCAGCTGGCGGGATTGCCGATGCGGATGGCCGTGGCCACGGTTTCAGGGTGCTCGATGACGTGGCCGCGCACGATCGGGTCGGACCCGGCGGCCTGCCAGCCCATCATCTTGGGCAAGGTGTCGGACTTCTCGGCGGCATGGTATTCCTTGAAGCCCTTCCAGTAGGCCGTGATGTTGCCGGCATTGCCCACGGGCAGGAAATGGAAGTCCGGCGCGTCGCCCAAGGCGTCGCAGATCTCGAATGCGGCCGTCTTCTGGCCCTCGATCCGGACCGGGTTCACGGAGTTGACGACTTCCACCAAGCCAGTCTCGCCGAGTTCGCGCACGACCCGCAAAGCATCGTCGAAATTGCCTTCCACGCTCACCGTGGTCGCCCCGTAGAGAAGCGCCTGGGACAGTTTGCCGTGGGCGATCTTGCCCTTCGGCAGGAGCACCACGCACTTCAGGCCGGCGCGCGCCGCGTAGGCCGCCGCGCTGGCGCTGGTGTTGCCGGTGCTGGCGCAGATGACGACTTTTGCGCCGCGTTCCTTGGCCTTGGTGATGGCCATGGTCATGCCGCGATCCTTGAAGGAACAGGTCGGGTTCATCGCCTCGTATTTGAGGAAGAGGTCGAACTTGCCGCCGATCGCCGCCACGAAGCCGGGCACGGGAATCAGCGGGGTATTGCCTTCGAGCAGCGTCACAACGGGCGTTTCGGCGGTGACGGGCAGGAACTCGGCATAACGGCGGATTACGCCGGGCCAGGGATGAACGGTGGAACTCATGTGCGTCGCGAGCGGCGGATTAAGCCGTAATCGGCGCCGCAAGCCACGCGAAAGTTGCCCGCCCGGCGGCGGGGCGGAGTCGCTAGGCGGCAGCCGTCGCGGCGCCTACCTGAGCGTCAATGACTTGCGCAAACGAGGCCCGGGTCGCGTCGAGCAGTTCACCGAGCAGGCGCGCTTCCGGGGCGGACAGGTTGCCGCGGGTCTTGGCCTGCAGCATTTCCAGTTGGTCGATGTAGATCTTGGCCGCCTCCGGCTGGGGCGGCTCATTCTGGTTAGTCTGCGGGTTCGGATACCGGCCCAGGAACATCATCGCGATCTGGGCGTGGCCGGTGACGAGCTGAAGGAAGAGTTCAGAGTGAATTTCGGCCAAGGAGGCATCCGCCGCGGTAGGGTCGCTCATGAAATTGCGGTCAGGCTTTGGCGGATTTGCGGGCCCGGTTGACCTCGCCGACCAGGAACTGGACCAGGAACTGCAGCCGACATTCGAGATCGGGATTCTCCAGGATTACCTGGCGTTCGTCGGGCTCGGACAGCAGCAGCGTTGTGACCAGATCCGCCATGGTGCCCGGGTCGGTGATGCCTCGCAGCGCGCGGATGCATTGCTCCACGGTAGATTCGGCCCCAGTGCCCCCGGCCAGCTGGTGGAACACCTCCAGCGGCAATTGGCAACCGAGCCGGAGCCGGGCGTCCACCAAGTCGAGGGTCCGTTCAACCAACGCGTCTAGCACCAAGCTTTCCTTCGTCGCGATTGCCACGGGCTCGATCAGGTGCATCCGGTAGGGCTTGGTCTGGATCAGCTTGCCCAACCGCACCCGTTGCAGTCCTTGGAGGATCAGGTTCGAAGTTCCGTTCGCGTTCTTGACCGAGGCCCGGATAACCCCAAGACCGGCGATCTGGCAGGGGCTTTCGCGGGTGGCACCCGGCCGCTGCATCGCGAGACAGAAGAAACGGTGGGAGTCCAACGCGTCCGCCAGCATGGCGCGATAGCGGGGTTCAAAGATAAAGAGCGGCTGCACGGCCCCGGGAAAGAGGCTGCACCCGCTGAGTATCATGACCCCGATCCGGTCGGGAAACTCCATGAATGCACCCTAAGCGGGAACGTCGGTATGGCAAGTCGCCGCGCACAACCGCACCAAACCTCCGGCGCGGCACTTGCTAAGCGAGCGGACGGTTCCGATGTTCCCCACGCTGTTATGAACTCGAAAATCTTGAGCGCCGTGCTGCTGGTCGCCTGCCTCGGGCTCGGTGCCGGCTGGTTTCTCACCACCCGCAAGGCCGCCGAGGACAAGGCCGCCGCGACGGCCGCCATCACCGGTCTGACCAACGACCTGGTGACGACCTCGTTCAAGCTGCAGGAACAGCAAAAGGTCAACGCCACGCTGAACACCGACCTGTCCGAGCGCGAGAAGGAGCTCAACAACTTCTCCAACAAGTGGACCTTCGTCTCCACGACCCTCGCAACCACCGAGGCGGAGGCCAAGGCCGCGGCCGAAGCCGCCCGAGCCGAGATCGAGAAACGGGACAAGCACATCCATAGCCTTGAAGGCGAAAAGGACGCCCTGAGCCAAAAGATGGACGGGCTTACCCAGGAAATCGGGGGACTGAACTCCAAGATTGCCGACACCGAACGCAAGTTGGCGTCCAGCGAGGGCGATCGGCAGCAGCTCCAGAAGGAACTCAAGCGCCTCCTCGCGGAGAAGGCCGAGCTGGAACGGAAGTTCGCGGACCTCGCAGTCCTCCGGGAACAGGTCAGCAAGCTCAAGGAAGAGCTCAGCATCGCCCGGCGCATCGACTTCATTCGCCGCGGACTCTACGGCTTCGATAAGAAGGGCGCGCAGCTCGTGAATAGCGGAATCCGCGGCGCCGCGAAGACCAATGCCCCTGAATCCGGCCCGCAACTGAAGGTCGAGGTCGGCACTGACGGATCGTCCAAGATCGAGGCCGCGCCCGAAAAAAAGTAGGCGTCTCGCCCAACGGAATTCCGTGGCGCCATCGCCGGATTCGACAGCCCGCCCTGGGCGCGGCACCTTCGCCGGCGCATGACCCGCGTGGTTCTGTTCGACATCGATGGCACCCTGATCCGCACCGGCGGCGCCGGCGTCCGCGCCTTTGCCCGGACCGCCGAGCTGGCTTTCGGCAAACCCGGCGGCACGGCGTCCATGCGTTTCCACGGCCGCACCGACACGTCCCTCGTGCGGGAATTTATGCGACTGCACGGCTTTCCCGACACGCCGGAGAATCTCGATCACTTCCTCGCAACCTACCTCTTCCTGCTCGACGAGGAACTTGAACAGCACCGCGGCGAGACCTGTCCGGGCGCCCGCGAACTCATCGCCTCGCTACGCGCCTTGCCCGAGCCGCCGCTGACCGGGCTTCTCACCGGCAACGTCCGGGTCGGTGCCGCCCTCAAGCTGGCCGCGCATGACTTGGCGGGCGAATTTCAGCTCGGCGCGTTCGGGGACGATCACGAGAATCGCAACGAACTCGCCGCCATCGCCCAGCGTCGCGCCGCCCAACTGCTCGGCCGTGAGGTGCCCGGCCACGAAATCCTGGTCATCGGCGACACCCAGGCCGACATCGAGTGCGCCCATGCCATCGGCGCCCGCTGCCTCGCGGTCGCCACGGGGGGCGATCCCCTACCCTACCTGCTGGCCCATTCGCCCGCCCTCGCACTGGACTCGCTCGCGGCCGTCTCGGTCCAACGCCTGCTGGAAGCCGGTCGGCATTGGGAACGCCCGACGGACTGGGAAGCGCTTTACCAAGCCCGTGACACCCGTTGGGACAAGGGTGAGCCCACGCCGGCGCTGGTGGATTTTCTCCGGGACCACCCGGAGTTCGTCGCGCGCGGCGGCACGGTCGCCGTGCCGGGTTGCGGGCGTGGGCACGATGCCCGGGCGTGGGCCAAGGCCGGTTTCCGGGCACGCGGATTTGATTTCGCGCCAACCGCGGTCGCCGAGGCGAACGCCGTGACCAACGAAGGGCACGACGTTTCGTTCCACCAGGCCGATTTCCTCGCCGGCACCGCGCCGGACGCCTTCGACTGGGTGTTCGAACACACGCTGTTCTGCGCCATTCCGCCAACGAGCCGGGACGATTATGTGCGGTCCGTCGCCCAATGGGTCGCCCCCGGGGGCCACTACCTCGCGGTCAACTACCTCCAGCCACAGGACGAGTTCGGCCCGCCGTTCGGGGCGACGGTGAAGGAACTGGTCACCCGCTTTTCGCCGCACTTCGAACTGGTAAAGCACTGGGTGCCGCGCTCATTCCCGAGCCGGGAAGGCCGCGAACGCTGTTTCCTCTGGCGGCGGCGTTGAGTCAGGACTGGACAAAAATCGCGACTGGGGGCGGAAATCTCCGGCATCTCGCCCCCATGAAAGCCGCTGCCCTATTTGCCGTCGGCACAGCACTGATTAGCTCCCTGACCTTGCTCACTGCCGCCCCTCCGAACTTCCCGGACTTGAGTTCCTACCAGATGGATGACGCGATGCTGATGTGGCTCCGACCACACACGAATCCCGCCGCCACTGTCCGGCATCGTTGGACCAACCTGATGACCGTGACCAGCATTCACAAAGGAGGCACTGTGGCCCTCGAATACTTCACCGGCGAAAAAGGGGAGAACTACAGCCACCGCAATGCGTGGTTTGCCATGCAAAACACCCAGGGCACCAACCTGAACCCGGCCCAAATGAATCGCCTGCGAGGCCTGCTCCGCGAATTGCCGGCCACCAATGCGATTCCGCCGATTGACCGACTAGTGCTCCTGTCCCACCGCGACAACACCAACTGGATCACCCGCGCCTTCGACAATGGTCACCGCCCCAAGGCGCTGCAGGAAATCTTCGAGGTGATTGGCGAGCGGTGGGACGAGTATGGGAAGCCCCCGCCGCGCTGAGCCGGGGCTGCCGCGCTACGGATTCGCAGTGGGCCCCGAGGCCTTGGATTCCCGATAGATTTGAGCCAGCTCGCGCAGCATGACTTCCAGCCGCGCGAAATACTCTGTTTCCGAAACCTCCGTTTTCCGCTCCCGCCAGGCGGCCACCGCCAGTTCGAGCGCGTCGCGTTTGGCCCGTTGTTCCGCCGTGAGCCGATTCTCCGCCTCGCTGCGGACCAGGTGCCACTGGTGCGCCCGCAGGCCATCGAGCGACTGTTTGCCGTCGGCCTTCTTCACGGCGCGCAGGCCCCGGAACCACTCCGCCGGCGTGCCCAGGCCGTCCCCGTTATCGTCCAGCAACGCGTGCTCGGTCATCAGCCGGGTCTCAGTGCGGTAGGAATCCAGCACTTGGGCCGAGGCGTGGAGGAATGACTCCAGCAGCGAGGTCTGGCCGTCTTGGTCCAGGTCGGCGACCGGCGACGCGATCGACCGCGCGAATTCCAGGCCGAAGCGGGCGAAACTCGTCTCGTAGCCGCTGCGGGTCGCGCTAATGACCACCCGGTTGGTGCCGGCCAGCGGCTTCAGGAACGGTGCGCTCGCCGCCGTGGTGTTGATGACCGCGACCGGCCGGCTGAACGGTTTCAGCCACGCGGCCAAATCGCTCGCCGACAGGTCCGGCCCGCGCAGGTTGAAACGGGCTTCCTTGCCGTCAAACGTGCCGTGGCCGAGCAGCACGATCCACAGTCCGGCGAGGCCATTCGTAGGTTCCGCCGCCAAAGTTTGCCGGAGTTCCAGCAGGTCATTCGTGCCGCCGTCCGTCCGCCCGAGTTCGACTTTGCGGGCGCCGGCCAATTCCAGCGCCTGGCTCCACAGCGAGGCCTGCTCGACGAGGTTGGTCCCGAACTCCGGTTCCCCGGGAGCCCCGAGGACCAGCAGGACGGTCGGAACGGCATTGGTCGCGGCACGACCGGAATCGCCCAGCGCGAGCAGCACGCAGAACAGTCCCAGCAACCGGCCCAATACGAAATTCTTCACGGCAGACCTCCCACTCGCCGGCGCAGTCCCCACTCGACGAGGAAACACAGCAGGGCCAGGCCCAGCAGGAACGGATTGTGCCACGCCGGCTGCGACGCCGGTTCCATCACAGGGGCGGCCTTGGTGGGCAGGCGCGCGACGAATTCCCGGAGCCGGTCGGCCGGGACGAGTTCGCCGCCGGTCTTCCGGGCGATGCTCTCGAGCAACGCCACGTTCGGCGTGAGCGAGGCGAATTCTTCCGCCGCCGGGTCCGAACTCCAGCCGACCTCGGCCCGGCCTTCGGCGACGCCCGTGTCGTTGGTCACGAAGGCGGTCGCCTTGAAGCCGCCGGCGAGTTTCGGCACGTAGGTGAGCTGGTAGAGCCCAGGCTCCGTCAGCTTCGCCTCCGCCGGCAGGCGCAGGCGATTGGTGCTCAGCGCGCCTTCGCCGAAGACGATGGGCTCGATCTCGACCATCACGGACGCGTTGTCCAGCGGCTGGAACTTCGCGTCCCGCACGCGGACCTGGAGTTCCATGGCGCCGTTGGCATCGCCCGCGACGGGTTCGGCCGTCAGGTCCACGCGATTGGGCACGTCGGCGACGAGCCAGCGCAGCAGTTGCCGCCACGTTTGGTCGAGGTCCTTGCGTTTCTCCGCGTCCTGCATGCCCCACCGCCACAGGTCCCCGATCGTCAGCGCGGCGCTCCGGCCCCGCCCGAAGCGCTGGGTGACCAACGCCGGCAACGCCGCGCCCGTGTCGTCGGTGGCGGTCGCGATCACGCTGGCGCCAGGCTTCACCTCGCGCACCAGGTTGACCACCCCGAAGGCCGGCATCGCGGTGACCCGGGAACGTTCGTCGAGTTCATTGTCCCGCACCCGGGCCCACGGTTGCAGCCAGCCCTCGCGCGACAGCTCGAACTTCACCGTGTTGCCGGTCCGGGGCAGCGGCGCGCGGTCGAGGTAAACGGGCAGCAAATCCCCGATGGGCGTGCGCTCATATTTGCCCTGCGCAAACGATTCCGCACCGCCCAGCATCAGGAAACCGCCGCCGCGCTCCGACACAAACTTCTGGACCAGCATCGCCTGGTCGGCCCCGAAGAATTCCGCCTCCAGGTCGTCCACGATCACGGCGTGGTAGGCGTAGAGTTCCTCGGCCGTCCGCGGAAATCCGCTGCGGAGCTCAATCTCGTCGCGGGTGTTCAGCCGCACCAGCACGGGCTGGTCGTAACGCTCGGTCTCCTCGCGCCCCTGTTCGCCGAAACCGCGGAACAACGGATTGCTGGTCTCGCCCACGCGGCCGCGGAAGTCGAACTTCGGCTCGCGCTTCGCCACGCGGATCAGCCCGACCACCTGGAGCTGCGGATCCTCCGCGGCCGCCCGGTTCAGGAACTTGAATTCCCAGTTCGGCCGCCCAGCGACGTAGAGGATGCGGAAGGTGTCGCGCCCCCGGTCCACGGCGATCACCTGGCGGTTGTTGGCCAGCGTGGCTTCCGTCGAATTGGTCGTCCGCCCCGCCCGCACTTCGTCGCGGATGCCAGTGCGCAGCTCATAGAACGACCAGCCGGGTTTCTCGGGCTTGAGCTGGATGCGCAGGGGAATTGCCTGCCCGGAACCGCGGGCTTCGAGGGCGCTTTCCTGCACGACCTTGCCTGCTCGGTCGACCACCTGCGCCAGCAACGGTTCACCGCCCACGCCGCTCGCGGCCAGGCTACCCTGCACGGTCACCGGCGCATCCTCGAAGGCCGTCTGGTTCACGGTGACCGCTTGCAACGAGACATCCCGCACCGGGACCTGCCGGCCAATAACCACCGGATAGATCGGCGGCAGGCCCGTCAGGTCCGGCGCCCCTCCGCGCAGGTCGGTCGCGTTGCCGTCCGTCAGCAGGAGCACCCCGGCCAGCGGACGCCCCTTCAGTCGTTCGCCCAGCGACTTCAACGCCGTGCCAATGCCCGAGGAACGGCCCGTGAAATCCAGCCCCGCGAAATCGCGCACGCCCTGGAGCCGGGTGTCGAAAATGTAACGGCGCAGTTCGAAATCCGCCGCCAACTGTTCCTGCCAGTCGCCTGGCTTGCCGTCCAAGAGGGTCCGCAACTCCTCGCCGCGGGTGAGCGTGGCGCCCGGGTCCCGGATCTGGAGGCCTTGGCTGTTGTCCGCAACCACCGCGAACAGATTGGCACCGGACCGGGCGCGTTGGGTGTTCCAGGTCGGCTCCAGCAGGCAGAAGGCGAGCAGGGCGGCGCCGATGGCCTTCAAGAGGACGCACGTCCAGCGCAGGGCCGGCGGCGTGACGTGCCGGTAACTCCACCACAGCATACCCGCCACCCCGGCCAGCAGGCCGAGCATCACCGGCAGCATCCAGCCGGGAGCGGAGAGCGTGAGGTTGGCGAACGGCATCGGGAAAAGGTCGGCGTGTTGCGGGGATGCTTGCCCGGTCGGGCGGCAGGCCGAAAGGAAAACTCAAACAAAGGCCGCGCAACAATCTTTCCGGACTCAGCCCCGCTTGGTGCCCGCTATCGAACACGCTTGAACCACTCCCGGTTGCAACCCACCGAAACCCAATAGCGGTCGGCGCCCTCGAAATGAATGTGCTGAATGCACCAGCTATCTAAGAGCAGGTCTTCGTAACGGATCGCCACGCTATCCCCGTCCACTCCCAACAATTCATAGCGTTGGACGTATCGGTATTCGCGGGACACACCGCGGATGCGGGTCCGGGTATAGGTCACGGACAAGTCACCGAAGATATTGAGGAACCAGCGGCGCAGCTTCGGCGTGATCTTTTTTGGGAAATGCCACTCCTTGATCGTTGCCGGACGGTCGGACTGCCAAGTGCCGAGCAGGCGGCTGTCCGTCTTCGGGGTTGGAGGTATCCCCTGTGAAACCGGGCGCCCCAAAAGCGTTTTCTTTGGCATGAATTGATCCGGCTGATCGTTGTGGTGCGCGGCAAAGTTGAAGCTGGCAATCATCCCCTGTCGAGCCGCGCCTCCGGGAAGCCCGTTTGCCGCCAAATTTGCCAGCCCCGCCCCGGCCCCGCTACGGTCCCGCGCCATTCGCCATGAGCCTCCTGCCGCCCGCCTCCGCCTGCCCGCCGCGTTCCCTCGCCCGTTTGCCGGGCGTGGCCCTGTTCGCCACTGCCGTGCTCGCGGTCGCCGGTTGCCGGCCGGAGGTGCCCGCCGCCCCGAGTCTCGCGACCATCGCGCCGGGCCTTGCCTACACCAACCAGCAGGTCCGCAAGGAGCCGTGGTCCATCCACGTGGTGCGGGTGGATCGCCAGGACCCGACCCTCGCCCTGGAGGCCGTCCACGCCCGCAACAGCGCGATCGGCTTGGCACCGTTGTCGGCCCAGTTGCGCGCATTGCCCCGGGCCTTGGGCGAACCGGTGGCAGCGGTGAACGGCGATTTCTACCAGCGTGAACGGGCCTTCGCCGGGGACACCCGGGGCCTGCAGATTACCGCGGGCGAACTCATCAGCGCTCCCAAGGGTGTCAGCTTCTGGCTGGATGCCGCCGGCCAACCGCACCTCACAAACGTGGTTTCCCAATTCTCGGTCCGGTGGCCTGACGGCTCCATCGCCCCGCTTGGCCTGAACGAGGAGCGCAAGGGGAACAGCGTCGTGCTTTACACCCCGGCGGTCGGCACCTCGACCCACACGGAAGGCGGCCGGGAATTGGTGCTCGAGGCGGCCGGCGGTGCGGCCCTGCCGCCGCTCACGCTAGACTCCACCTTCAAGGTCCGCGTCCGGGAAATCCGGGAGGCCGGCGACACGCCGCTCGCGCCGGGCACCTGGGTGCTTTCGCTGGGCGCCGGCGTCGCCAAGCGGGGTCCGCAACTGGCGGTGGGAGCGGAGATCGAGCTGGGCACCGCCACTTCGGCCAAAATCCGCGGGGCCAGGGCCGCGATCGGCGGCGGTCCGGTGCTGGTGCGGGGCCGCCGGCCGCTGAAGGTGGAGGTGCCGGACGACGAAAACTACCAGACGAGTTCCATGCTGGAGCAGCATCCGCGCTCGGCCGTGGGCTGGAACCGGGACCACCTGTTCCTCGTCACGGTGGACGGACGCCAACGCGGCTCGATCGGCATGACCCTGGAGGAATTGGCCAGCTACCTGATCAAGCTGGGCTGCGACGAGGCGATGAACCTCGACGGCGGCGGTTCCGCGACACTCTGGTGCCAGGGTCAGCTGCGCAACCAGCCGTGCGACGGGCGCGAACGTCCGGTGGCCAATTCGCTGGTCGTCGTCCGCCGCAATCCCGCCGGGAAATAGCGCGCGACCCGGGTTCGACGGCGGCGACGGCCATGGGTCAAGGCGCCCATCCTCTGCAGCGGCACCAGGGGCCGGGGCAGATTTCTGGAACTCGAACGGCCGGTCCGGCGTAGTGTCCATGAACGCAACTTCGCCATGGTCGTCCCTGAAATACCCTTCGCCCACCCGCCGTCCGCCTCCGCAGTTGCCCCGGCGCACGACCTGCTTAGCCTTCCGGCGATGTCCACCGCCCCAACGGCTGCCCGCCACCGCGCTCCCGCCGCGGGCTTCGCGCTCCATCGTTGGGGTTGGTCCCGGGTCATTGGTCATTGGTCACTGGCCATTCTGCTGTGGGCATTCGGGCCGTTGGCGCCGGCCAGCACGACGAATTCGCCGTCCGGATCGCCCCGCGCCGAGCGCGGCCTCGGTTACCACAACGACCTGGTCCCGGAATATCCGTGGTCGGTCCACGTGGTGAAGCTCGACCGCGCGCGGAGGGACTACGCGTTCGGCTCCTCGCTGGGCGGCGGCGGCGCCATCGGCATGGGCACCTTGTCCGAGCAGATCAAGGCGCTGCCGGCGGACTTCGGCACCCCGGTGGCCGCGCTCAATGCGGACTTCTACAACGACGAGCGCAACTACGTCGGTGATCCCCGCGACCTGCAGGTGCGCAACGGCGAACTGATCAGCGGCCCCGCCGGCCATGCCTGCCTGTGGTTTGACGCCGCGGGCAATCCCCGCTGCACCAACGTGACCTCGCGGTTCCGCGTCGAGTTTCCCGGCGGCATCGCCGAACCCTTCGGCCTCAACGAACTGCGCCCGCACGACGGCGCGGTGCTGTATTCGGCCGCCAACGGCGCCTCCACCCGCACCCGGGGCGGCCGGGAAATCGTGCTCGAGGCGATTCCCGGCGAACCGTGGCTGCCGCTCCGGGTAGGGCAGTCCTTCCGCGCGAAGGTCCGGGAGGTCCGGGAAAACGGCGACACGCCGCTCGGCCGGGATTCGCTCGTGCTTTCCTTCGGCTACAAGGCCGTGGCCCGCCTCGCCGCCCCCGCCGTCGGCCAGGAACTGAAGTTCACGACGGGCACGTTCCCGGACCTCGCCGGCGTCACCACGGCCATCGGCGGCGGGCCCAAGCTCGTTCACGACGGCAAGCCGTGGGAATGGTCGGGAGTCCAGTTCCGTCATCCGCGGTCGGCCGTCGGCTGGAACCGCGACCACATCTTCCTCGTGGTGGTCGATGGCCGGCAAAGCAACTCGGTGGGCATGACCTTCCCGGAGCTGGCGGCCTACATGGTCCGGCTGGGCTGCGACGAGGCGTTGAATTTCGACGGCGGCGGCTCCACCTCGATGTGGGTGTTGGGACAAATCGTGAACCGTCCGTCGGAGGGCAAAGAACGCCCCGGCGCCAATTCGCTCGTGCTCTTCCGCCGGGCCACGGCGGAACCGGGGCGGCCGAAACCGTGATCCACGCACCTGGGCACCGAGCAGCGCTTCCCGCCCCGCCTCCCATCGCGGTTCGCCGGTGGGCCGGGCGCACGCGCAGGTTCGGCTCGCAATGGCGTCTGGGGCTGTTGAGGGTGGTTCTGCTGACCTTCTGCTGTCGGTCCATGGCCGCTCCGCTGTTCGCTCCGGACGGTCCGGCCATCCGCGATTTCCAGGTGCGGGTGACCGAGGAGAATGCCCGGTCCCTGCGCGCCCAGCCGCGAACCTATGTCCGGGCCGAACTGCGCGTGGACGGTGCGCCGGCGCGGGAAATCGGCATCCACCTCAAGGGCGCCACCGGCAGCTTCCGGCCGTTCGACGACCGCCCCAGCCTGACGCTGGATCTCGACCGCTTCCACGCAGGCCAGGCTTTGGATGGCCTCACCAAGCTGCACCTCAACAACTCCGTCGAGGATCCCAGCCGACTTTGTGAGCTGCTCGGCCGCGAACTCTTCGCCCAGGCCGGCCTCCCTTCGCCGCGGGTGGCCCACGCCCGGTTGCATCTGAACGGCCGCGATCTCGGGCTCTACGTGCTCAAGGAGGGATTCACCGCGGAGTTCCTGCGGCGCGCATTTCCCGGCGTGCCGGGAATCTTGCTGGAACCTCAGCCAGTGGCCCCTGGCCAAACCCGCTGGCGAGAAGACGCCCGCACCGGCACGAACGGCACCGCCAACCTCGACGCGTTGATGGCGGCCGCGGCCACTCCCGACTTGGCTGCGCGCTGGGATCGCCTTGGAAACGTCCTGGAGCGGACCCGCTTTACGGATCTGCTCGCGGCGGAAGTGCTGCTGGCCCATCGCGATGGATACGCCCTGGCCGGGAACAATTTCCGCGTGTTCGTCGCCGACACCGGCCGCGCCACGTTTCTTCCCCATGGCATGGATCAACTGTTCGCCGCCCCGGACCTGCCGCTGCATCCCCAGTTTTCCGGACCGGTCGCCCGGGCCTTCGGCGAAACCTCTGCCGGCCAAGCCGCTTACTCCGACAGCCTTCGTCGCCTGCGACCGACATTGCTGGATGTGCCCGCCCTGACCAACCGGATCGCCGAACTCGCGCGGCGGCTCCAACCCGGACTCTCGGTCCGTGAATGGACCGAGGTCCGCACTGCGGCCGTTGAACTATCGGACCGAGTGGTCCGCCGTTGGACCAGCGCCCAATCCGAGGGAACAGCCGTCCACCTCCAGTGGGACGAACGGGGGAACGCCTTGTTGGAACAGTGGAAGCCGGACGCCACCCCTGCGGGCGCGGAGCTTTCCACCGGCTTCGGTCCCGGCCAACGCGCGGCGCTACGCATCGTTGCCGGCCTGAAAACCGCCGCGGCTTGGCGCACGACCTTGGCACTGCCGCCGGGGCGCTACCGCTTCACGGCCGCGGTTGCCACCCGGGACGTGCTCCCCCTGCCGTTCGGGCGAAACCACGGGGCCGCCCTGCGCCTCGCGGGGCACGATCTTCGGGACGGCGGACTGCTGGGCACCCAATCCTGGCAGGCACTGGCACTGGACTTCGAAGTGAGCCCGGCGGCGCCACCGGCCGAGCTGCGCCTGGAGCTGCGGGCCGCCGGCGGCGAAGTGTGGTTCGCCCGCGATTCGCTCCGGGTGCAGCGGCGCCCCTGAACCGGCGCAACTCATGCTTACAAACGCGAAGCATGCTGCTACGTTCGATCCACCGGATCGCCCTTTGGGGAAAGGCCCCCCGATTCCGCCCGTCGTTCATGAAATCACACCCACATCGTGGCGCGTTCACGTTGATCGAACTGCTCGTGGTGATCGCCATCATCGCGATCCTCGCCGGCATGCTCCTGCCCGCCTTGGCCCGCGCCAAGGCCAAGGCCAAGCAGACGGTCTGCCTCAACAACCTGCGCCAGATCGGCCTCGGGTTCCGGCTTTGGTCCGGCGACAATCAGGACAAATTCCCCTGGCAGCTCACCACGTCCCTTGGCGGCAGCCTGGATTCCGGCGACTGGACCGACCACTTCCGGGTGTGCTCGAACGCCATGGGCTCACCCAAGATCCTGCTCTGCCCGACTGAGACCAAGGTAAAGCTGGGCGCCAACACGATGGTCCTCAAACCGGGGACCAACTGGATCAACTTGGATGGCCTGGCCAACGTCACCTACTTCGTCGGCACCCGCGCCGACGAGACCCGGCCGCAGACGATGGTGGCGGGTGACGGCAACGTCGCCGGGGGCGGCGGCGGCACCGATCCGCAATGGAGCGTGTTCCTCGGCACCTCGATTGACGCGGCCTGGGAAAAGACGTTCCACGTCCGCAACGGCAACCTGCTCTTCGCCGACGGCAGCGTGCAGAACACCAAGACACCCACCCTGCGGGCCGCCATCAGCCAAGCCATCGCCAGCGGCCTGACCAACGTGGTCTTCTCGAAGCCCCGCGGCGTCCTTTGAACGTCCTGTTTCCGGCCATGATTGCTTCCCTGCGTCCTGCGTTCCGCCCCCTCTTGCTCCTGGTCACCGCCCTGCCCCTCCTGGCCGCCCCCGTGATCACGGCGTGGAAACCACTGTTCAAGGGCATCGACTACCTGACCGGCACCAACAGCCAATCCGGCGGTGACTTCAGCAACCTGATGGTCGCGCACGTGCTCCGCATCAACCTGGCCGACCCCGACATCCGCCTGCTGCCCACGCCACGTCACACCAACTATGTCGCGAATTTCGCGGAAACCCAGGGCCGCACGGTCAGCCAGTTCGTGAAGGCCTACGGGGTCCAGGTGGCGGTGAACGCGAACTTCTTCTCACCCGAGGAATACTACCTGCCCGAAGGCACCGCGATGCGCGTGGACGGCCTTTCCATCAGCGAGGGCAACCCGGTTTCACCGGCCAATTTCTCGCGGGCCGCCTGCGTCCTGTTCGACGCCGCCAACGTCGGCCGGATCGTCCACACGAATTGGCCCGCCGCCGACACCAATGGCGTGCTGAACGCCGTCGCCGGCGACTATCCCGTCGTCGTGCGCGGCGTAAACATCGGCCGGCAATACCTCAACGTAGGGGGCTTCATCCACGCCACGAATCCCCGCACCGCCCTCGGCCTGTCGCAGGACGGCACGACCTTGTTCCTCATGGCCATCGACGGCCGCCAATCGCACAGCAGCGGCGCGCTCGATTACGAGACCGGCGCGTGGATGCTGCTGGTCGGTGCCCACGAGGCGATCAACCTCGACGGCGGCGGCTCCGCCACCATGTCCATGCTTACCAGCACGGGCCAACCCCTGCGCCTGAACTACTCGAGTGCCGTTGCGGACTCCGGCAAGGAACGCACCGTGGGCAGCCACTTCGGGGTTTATGCGAAGCCCTTGGTCACGTTCGTCAGCAACCTGGCCGTCAGCCCCGAGGACGAGGCGGCGACGATCACCTGGAACACCGCCGCGCCGGCCAATTCGTTCGTCGAGTTCGGCCTCACCGACACGCTTGGGCAAATCAGCGCGCTCAACTCCGCCACCGCCACGAGCCACTCGGTCCGCCTGACCGGCCTCACGCCGGGCACGGGTTATTATTTCCGGGCCGTCTCCGAGGCCAACGGCCAGCGCAACGAATCCGCGCTCCAGTTCTTCACGACCACCCGCACCATCACCGCCACGGAAGTCATCCCGCTCAATGGCCAATGGCGCCACACCTCGGCCGATGTCAGCGGCAGCAACTGGACCGCCCCGGGCTTCAACGACTCCGGCTGGGACGGCCCCTCGGCGGGCGTCCTCTGGGCCTACACCCGGGCCGGCGATCCGCCGCTGGATCTCAGCCTGCTCGGCGGGCGACTCGACGGCAATCCGGCGACCGGCTTCCCCTACGTGACCTACTATTTCCGCACCCACTTCACCGCCGCGACCGCCGGCGTCGGCACGTCGCTCGCCTTCAACGGTTATCTCGATGACGGCGCGGTCGTTTACCTGAACGGCCACGAAATCCTCCGCCTGCGGGTGCCCGAGGCGCCCGAGGAGATTGCCAATTCAACGATCGCCAACGGCTTTCCCTGCGGCGGCGACGCGGACTGCCCGGATACGTTCACCGTGAAGGATGGTGTGAGCGAACACCTCGTGGCCGGCGACAACGTGCTCGCCGTCGAGGTCCACAACTACAGCGCCCGCAGCCCGGACATCACGTTTGGTTTTGCGGTGACGCTGGAGCAGTTGATTCCCAGCACGCTGCCCCAACTCGGCATCACGTTGGTTGCGGGGCAACCCGTGCTGAACTGGACCAGCGGAGGCGCCACCCTGCAACAGGCGGATTCCCCGGCCGGCCCATGGAACAACGTCCCGGGGCCGGTGATCGCCGGCCCGTTCACGGTTACCGACACCTCGGTCCCGCACTTCTACCGGTTGAGCCGGTGAATGTGCTACCGGCGTCCCGCCGGCAGTCCCGAGACCGCCCCTGAGGTAGGCTGGGGGGGAGTCTCTGGCGGCCGGGCGGTCCAACTATATCCGGCGTGGACTTGGGATTGGTGGCTCCGTTACAGCGGGACTTCTGCCGGCGGGACGCCCCAACAGCGGGCTGCCGATGAAGTTCACAAGGTGCAACGCGAATGGAACCCACTCACTTGTTCGCTTGTGACCCAAGCCGCACGCACCTCTCTCTGACCCCATCTTCTGGCGGGCCATAACGAATCGTGGCTACCGCCTGATGAATACATGTCGCGTCCTCCAGGACATGCCGCACAGCCTCAAACAACCGGTCCGCATCGGGTCCATACATGTATAGGATTCCGTCACTTCCATCCTGGGCAACCTCATTCCCGTCAAGCTCGCCGACCTTTGCCAACTCGATTGCTTCAGTAAGGCGGTCCTCAAGTTCAAAAAGAGGACCCAGATCAGTGTCCCCATAGCGGAAATGAACGATGACTGCTTGTTCAGACATAGAGATTTGGGGCAGGTGATTGAACGACGGCGTAGGGTTGGGTTAATTATTCGCGACTTCTCCTGTTTCCAGCGTGAGATCCGCCCAGTAGCCGAACTCCCACGACCAGTTGTTCGCGGCGTTTTCGAGGCGGAGCACCACGCGGCGGCCGGCGAGGGCGTTCAGGTTGAGCTTCACTTCCTGCCAGCGCGGGCCGTCGTGTTTCACGGTCTGTTGATGCAGCAGTTCGCCGTCAGCTTTCACGCGGAGTTCCCAGTCGCCCTGCTCGTGCGCGGCCACCGAGAAACGCAGCGTCGCCTTGCTGTCCGGCGGCAGCACCAGTGAACGCACGATGGCGGCGGGCTTCTGCTCGTCGTAGGGATGCGTCATCAGGACGTTCCGGCGGCCGGCGAACTCGGGGAACTTCACCGGCGCGCCTTCGAAGTCCGGTGCGTCGATCTGCCAACCCGGCGCCCACAGCGCGAGGCTCTCGCCATCGCGGGCGGGCACGTTCACGGCGGCCTGGTCGGAATTCGTGCCAATCAGTTCCTTGCGGCGTTCGTCGTTGAACGGCTTGCCGTCCTGCGGCGGTGCGAGGATGAACCAGATCAGGTTCCGGAAATCTTCGTCAGGAATCTGCTCCAGCCCTTCCGGCATCGCGGAGTTCTCAGTGACGCGCTGCGACTTGATGTCGGACTTCGCCACGACGACTTCCGCCGGGCCGGCCATGACCAGCTTCACGATGCTGTCGGTGTTTTCGACCATGCGACCGCTCAGCGTGCGTTCGTCCTTGGTCTCGATCTCCATGTTCTCGTAGCCCGCGCCGATGATTTCGTTCGGGTTGATGACGTTGTGGAGCAAAGCGTCGAGGGAACTGCGGCCCACGCCCGTCAGGTCGGGCCCAATGTCCGCGCCTTCGCCGTGCAGCTTGTGGCAGATGAAGCAGGATTTCTTCGCGACTTCATGGCCCTTGGCGAGGTCCACCGGGCCGGTGGCGACGACTTTGCGCTTCTCGGCGATCAGCTTGAGCTTCTCGGCGCTCGACGCCTGCACCTTGCCGAAGATCTGGACGGCCACGGCGCGCTCGCCGTCATCCTTGGTGTTGGCCAGCGTGCGAACCACCGTGGGCGGCACATCGCCGCGCTTGATCTTGCCGGCCTGCAACGCCCGCAGCAGCGCGTGCCGCCACTGCCAGCGGGTAGTGCTGAGTTCGGCCACCGCCGCCTTCACGGCAGGCGTCAAGGCCTCCCAGCCCTCCAGCAGGACCGGGCCGGTGTCGTCTGCGCCGACCTGTTGCAAGGCGCGCACGGCCTCGACCTTGAGCCGATCGGAGTTGGGGGCGTTCACCGCGGCGAACAGCGCGCGGCGCGAATCGTCACTCTTCTGCTGCACGGACGACTTGATCGCCGCCACGCGGTCGGCTTCCGGCGCCGCCGCGTCGCCGATGCGCGCGAGCGTGGCGCGGAAGGCGGCGGCATCGCCCCACAGCGTGCCGAGTTGCTGGGCGCGAGTGGCAACGTCACGGTTCGCGCTGGCGAGCAGCTTCTTCAGGACGGGTTCGGTCGGCCGGGACGGGGTAATCGCCTTGCCGCGTTGCCCGGCCACAAGTCCGTCCAGCGCCGCCACGGTGAGCGCGGCGTCGGAATCGGTGAGGCGGTCGAGGAACTCGAGCGCAAGGTCGAGCTTGGCGGCGTCACGCGAGTCGCACAGGCGGCGCATCGTTTTGCCCAGCAATTCGCCCGCGAGCGGCAGGTTGGCAGTGCCGTTTTCGACTAACCAGCCGAGCGCCGTTTCCGCGTTGGGAATCACCAGCGGTTCCGTCGCCATCCAGGTGAGGAAGTTGATGGTCGGGTCACTGCCGGCCCGCGACGCTTCGACGAGCCGCACCAGCACACCGCCCGTGTTCTGCGGCTCCATGCCGCCGGGCAGCGGCGCGTTGACGGTCAGCTGACCGCTGACGAACTGCCGGCACGCCGTGGCGACGGCGCTGCGGACCGTCGGATCAGAATCACTGGCAAGCTGGCCAAGCAGTTCTGCGGTGCGCTCGTTGGCAACACGCGCCTCGCCCAGGAAACGCGCCGCCCACATGCGGACCGCGGGTTCCTTGTCAGAAACGGCCTTGGCCAGCAGGTCGTCCGCGAGGTAGCCGGAACTCCACAGCGTCCAGAACGCGGCGAGGCGGGCATCAAGCGTGGAGCCGTTGGCGAAGAGTTGCTGGAGCTGGCCCTGAATCGTGTTGTCGCGGCGGCCGTTGAGGATGCGCTGGGCCATGCGGCGCTGCCACACGTTCGAATGCGCGAGCAGTTTTGCGAGTTCGGCGGAAGGCAGCTTCGCCAGATCCATGCTGGCCTCGGGCCGCGATGGAACCGGTTTGCCCGGCTGGTCGCCGGTCCACACCACGCGCCAGATGCGGCCGCGTTCGCGGTCCACGCCGGCGGGATCGGCGTTGGCGTTCTGGTAGCAGGGATACTTGTCATACCAGTCCATGATCCAGAGCGCGCCGTCGGGACCGGTCTGTATGTTCACCGGCATGAACCAACCGTCTTTCGTCGTCAGGAAGTCGCCGGAGTCGTTCCACTTGGACGCCTTGAAGCTCGAACCGGCGGGCGTGAGCCGATCGAGGTTCAGGGCGTTCTGATGGATATTTCCGTGCAATGCACCGCCCTGCCATTCCGCGGGCCACTGGTTGCCCTGATAGATGTCGATGCCCGCGTAGGCCGCCATGTGGTGCTTATGGTCGACGATGCTTGGCAAGTCACCGTAAGCGTAGTGAAACGGCGGCTGGCCGCCCTGCCGGCTGTAGATCCCGCCAGGCGCAAGGTGGAACAGGTGGTCAATCACGCATGCGCTCACGAACGCGTTGCCCTTGGCGTCGAAGTCCACGCCCCACGGATTGCTGGTGCCCTCGGCGAAGACCTCGAACCGCTTCGTCCGCGGGTCGAGTCGCGCCACGCCGGCCGTGAGCACGACCGGTTCGGCATTGGGATTGTTCGGGTCCTTCGCCTTGGAGAGCGTGAAGACACCGTGGGTCATGTAGAGCTGGCCGTCCGGCCCCCAGGTGAAGCCATTGAGCAACTCGTGCCGGTCTTCCTGACCGAAGCCGGTGAGCACCGCCGTCCTCTTGTCCGCCCGTCCGTCGCCGTCCGTGTCCTCCATGAACCACAGGTTGGGCGTCTCGCCGACATAGACGCCGCCGTTGGCCACCAGAACGCCGGTGGCGAGGGTCATGCCGTCGGCGAACACGCTGACCTTGTCCGCGACGCCGTCGGCGTCGGTGTCTTCCAGAATCTTGATGCGGTCGCGGCCCTTTTCGCCCGGCTTGCCCATCGGGTATTCGTAAAGCTCGACGACCCAGAGGCGGCCGCGTTCATCCCAAGTCATGGCGACGGGATTCACGACCTCGGGTTCGCTGGCGAACAGCCGGACCTCGAAGCCTTGGGGCACGTTGAACAGCTTCTGCGCCTCGGCCGGCGAATAGGCCTCGTTGCCGGCGGGCTTGTGCTGTCCGGCCAGCTGTTTGCCGGAGGGCGCGTTGGTGTATACCGGGAAGCCGAACTTGGGATGTTTCGGCACCTCGGCGAGCACGGGGAGCGAAAGCCCGATGACCAGGGACCAACGACCAATGACCGACGACACGGGCCGGCGGCACGGAATTGAGGTGCGATTCATGGAAACGTGACGCCTACGTTGACGACGAAGCCCCGGCGGTCAATTCACGACTCGCCGGGGCTTTGCGAAAAACGGTCCGGGGCAACCTCACCACCAGAAACTCGGATCGCCGTCGGTCCGGACCCGCATCTTCTGAAACTTGGTCCATTCCGAATGCCCATCGAGCATCAGCCGATTGCCGCCCGCGGGAAGTTTGCCGTCCAGATGCGGGGCCTGGTGTCCCTTCCAGCCGCCATCCACCTTCGTGTAGCGATTCTTGGAACGGTCGGTTTCGTTGGCGCCGATCGAAATCGTTCCATCCGCCACGACCGTCCGGTCGGAGGGGCCAACCTGGACGTCCACGCCCCCGATACGCCACGGCTTGGGATTGTAGCTTTCGGTGACGTTGGTGGCCCGGATCCGGCCGGAACCTTGGAAGGCGACGGCGTAGCCGATGACGCGATAACCGCTGGCATTGTCGTTGTTGATGACCTCGTTGGTCACACCCGTCGTGAAGGACCACAACTCGTTGTTGTTCTGCTTCGAAAACGCCGGGCAATACAGGATCGCCCGCGTTCCGCCGTTCTTCACGAAGGCATTGGCCGCGCGCGCCGGCAGGTCCCAAGGCCAGGCCGCGCCGGTGCAGTCGGGAAACTTGTCCTTGTTGTCATCCGCATACATGCGGATCGCGATGCCCAGTTGGCGGAGGTTGCTGTTGCACTTCACCTGGATGGCCTTGGACTTGGCCTTGCTGAGGGCGGGCAGCAGCATGCCGGCGAGGATGGCGATGATGGCAATCACCACCAGCAGCTCGATCAGGGTGAACCCGGAGCGGCGCAGATTCGGAAAGGTCTTCATGTTTTGGTCGGTTCCGGCCGGTCGCGATAAGGCGATGGAGTGCGTGCAAGGCCGGGAGCGTGCCGAGAAGGAACCACGGGACTCCCGCCGCGTCCATGAAGTCGCACGCGAAGTTGGTTAGGTTTTTCACCATCGCGCCGCATTTCCGAACCGTTGTCCCGGCCCGACTTCCCGCTCGCGCCGGGGCGGGTTCCCATGCGACAGCAGGGGCCGTGTCCGAACTCTGGCCCACCCTGCTCCGGATCGCCCGCGAGGAAGTCACCGCCGCCATCGCCCGGCTGCCGGACGACCTGCGCCCGCACGCGGAGTCACTGGCGGTCACCTACGAGGCTTGGCCGTCGAAGGAACTCATCCTCCAGGAAGAGGACGACGGATTGCTGGGGTTGTTCGTCGGTGATCCGTTGGAAGTGGGGTTCCAGGACGCGAGCCCGACGGCCCGGCAGATCATCCTGTTCCTCGAAAACCTCTGGGCGTTTGCCGACGAGGACGAGGAGATCTATCGCGAGGAGGTCTGGGTGACCTACATCCACGAGTTCGGCCATTACCTGGGCCTGGAAGAGGACGAACTGGAGGAACGCGGCCTGCTCTGACACCACGGTCAGGCCTTCGGGAACACCTTCCGCAATTCGATGCCTTCCAGTTGGCCGCGGGTAACGCCGAGCTGGCTGTGCAGCTTGAGCTGTTGCCACAACTGCTGCCCGGTCAGCTCGCCGCGCAGCAACGCGCGATAGGCGGCGAGGGTGCGTCGGACTTCCTCCGCGGATTCATCCACAAACTCGACCCGGAATACCCGGGCACCCAACGCGCGGAAGCGGTCGAGGAATTCCGCGCCGGTCTGCGCCCGGGAATTGAAGACGGTGTTGCGGCAGCCGGAGTCGGCCTTGAGCGGATGTTCCTGGCCCACGCGGTCGCGCAGCTTGACCTCGTGGCGGTCGCATGGCCGGCCACAGTCCCGGTAGTCCTTGCCCGTCGAGAGGAAGGCGCAGAAGACGCAGTGCTCCATGTGAAACATGGGCATGTGCTGATGCAGGGTCAGCTCGAACCAGGCCGGCGGCGCCGCACGGAGCAACGCCTCCACCTGCGCCGCGTTGAGGTCGTAGCTGACCGTCACGCGCTCCAGCTGGTGTTCCCGGATGAAGTATTCCGCCGTCAGCGGATTCGCCACGTTGAGCGAGAAGTCGCCGCGCCGCCGGGTGCCGGCGAAGAATTTCAGGTGATCGTAGTTCCGGCAAAGCACCCCGTCGGCGTTGGCGGATGCGACCTGCTTGAGTATCCATTCCTCGCCCGGTTTCGTGATGCGTGGCGGGGCGACAAAGATGCCGGCCTCCGCCTTGCCGGCCACCGAGCATCCCCGCGCCGTGTGGAAGAGGGTCACCGCCTCCCGGTATTTCTTCGGGTCCTCGAAGTCGCAGTAAATTGTCTCGCTGCCGCATTCGAGCGCGGCAGTCAACTGAGCCAAGTTGCGCACCAAGACGATCAGCACCGGGTTGGCCGATTGCAGATCGTGGATGGCGGATCGCGGAGTTGGGCCGGGAGCGACGGAGAATGGGGGCCGATCGTCCGGGATGTCCGCCAGTTCCGAACCGGAGCCAGCGAGGCGCCACCGCTTCGGTTGCGCCCGGAGCGACTCCAATTGCGCCGCTGCGTCACGCCGGAGCCGGTTGAGTTCGCTCATCGGCAGGATGACCTCGCCTTCGAGGTGATTGGCCAAGTCACCGAGGCGAAAGGGGGTTCCGCCCAGCCGGCCCAGTTGCTCACGGAGAAACTCCGCGGCCAGCGGACGCTTTTCCGCCACGGCCAATGGCACGGCGGAGTGGACCCGAACCGAATGCCCTTCGGCGTCGGCCAGGATCAGTGTCAACGGGCTTCCAGCATGGCCGTGAACTTCGGCACGGACCGGGCGTTGAAAGCGAACGGCGTCACCCTCGAACGTCTTGCGCAGCTCGCGATTTAGCTCGGGATCATCCGTCTTCCAGACGAAGTCACCCGCCTTGATTCGGCTGAAGTTCACCGCCCCATGGCCGAACGCGAGCCACAGCTCATCGCTGCCCGGCAATCGCGGCCGGACTTCGTAAACCCGGCCTCCTTCCTCCGCCTCGTCGGGGCGTCCCGCGTCGAACCCGACGCCATCGCCGGGTTTCACGGGACCGGCCTGCCGGACCAGCACGCGCTCACGCTCGACGCGCACCACTTCGCCGACTAGGACGCCGCGCTTCTTGCCGAAACGAGCGTGGGCCAGTTCCTGGTTTTGCACGCCCCGGAACCAGCCGGGGTAAAGCCCGCGCGAGAAGGCCATCTCCAGCTCATAGCGAGAATTGCCGGTGGCTGCCTTTTCGGCTTTCCCGCCGACCAGCGCATCCAGCGCCGCGCGATACACCCGCGTGATGCCCGCCACATATTCCGGCGACTTCAGGCGGCCCTCGATCTTGAGCGACGCCACGCCGGCGGCGACGAGTTCCGGCAGCACCTCAAGGCCCGCGAGGTCCTGCGGCGACAGCAGGTAACGGCGGTCGCCCAACTCGACCTTCTGGCCGTCGGAAACCAGTTCGTAAGGCATCCGGCAAGCCTGGGCACACTCGCCGCGGTTCGCGCTACGCCCGCCGAGGGATTCGCTCGTGAGGCATTGGCCGGAGTAGGCGACGCATAACGCGCCGTGGACGAAGACTTCCAAGGGCAAGCCACTGGCTGATCCAGCCGGTGCCGAGGGACCGGAATCACTTCCCGCGCCGGCCCGGATCGCCCGGATTTCAGGGATTGAATTTTCCCGGGCCAGCACCACGAGGTTGCAGCCGAGTTGCTTCGCAAATTCCACACCGGCCGGACTGGTCACGGTCATCTGGGTCGAGCCGTGGATCGGGAAGTCGGGCGACAGCCGCCGGATCAGCCGGCAGATGCCGATGTCCTGCACGATGGCGGCATCCACGCCGGCGGCGATGATGGCGCGGAGGTATTCCTCGGCGTCGGCAAGTTCGTCGGTGAAGACCAGCGTGTTGAACGTCACGTAACCCTTCACGCCCCGCCGGTGCAGGAACTCCATGAGCGCGGGCAAATCCGCCGCCGTGAAGTTGTGGGCCCGCATGCGGGCGTTGAACCGCTCCAGGCCGAAGTAAATCGCGTCGGCGCCGTTCTCGACGGCCGCCCGGGCGCACTCCCAGTCGCCGGCAGGCGCGAGCAATTCGGGCAGGCTACCGCGGGCTGGGCCCGGCGGCGTCTCGATTTCACTCGCGGCGTTCAATGGAGGATGACTCTGCGGGGGAATCCACCCGCTGTCGAATCCAGGGAACCCCGTCCCACCACCAAGACCGCGGCCCCGGAAAACGAAAAGGGCCGGACACACGGTCCGGCCCCTGCAGGTTCGCTCAACGCGACGAACGGCTTACTGGTAGGTGATGACCAGTTTGCCGCCTTCGATCTTGGAGCTGGTGATGACCACCGCGGGGGTGATCGTCAGGTAGCCCTGCGTGCCGTCCGCCGGGATGTCGGCGGTGATGGTCTTGGTGGCGGTGTTGATAACCGCACCGGTCAGCGGCGAACCGCTGAGGCCGGCCGGCACCGTGGTCGTGACCGTCGGGCCTTCGACCACGGGGGCGGAGACGCTGAGCACCACGGGGATGCCGTCCGCCGTCGGGAGGCCGAGCGATTCGAGCTCAGGCTTGCTGAGGGCGCCTTCGCGGATCTGGACGGAGCTCACATACATGACGCGGCGTTCGTCCTGGTCGCCATCGCCGAACAGGATCGCGGTCGCGGCCAGCGAACGGCGGGTGTTGTCGAGGGATTGGTTGGCCGTCCACTCGTCCTGCTTGATGCCGTCCACATACTTGACGACCACCGGCGGGTTCGCGGCCATGTCGTAGGCGGCCACCACACGGTGCCACGCGCCGGCGGTGAAGGTGCCGCGGCCGTTATAGCCGTTGCCACCCTGGCCGAAGTTGCTGCCCTGCCAGAACAGGTCGCCGTCATCGGTGTTGTTGGCCGAGCTGGTCTGCCACAGCGAGGCCGCGCCGGGTCCGGCGGTGTCCACATACACGTCCATGATCAGCGTGTATTGGTTGACGCGGTTACCCCCGCCGTTGGGCGCGATGCCGTGGGTCATGACGTAGCCGATGTTGCGGTCGAGGTCGCCCGGGACCTTCATCACCTTGGCCGCGGTGCCATTGATGTTCGGAATCTCGACGAAGTCGCCTTCGCCGGTCGTGCCGAACACGGTGCCCGCCTTGGTCAGGCCGGCGTCGCCGTCGAGATAGGCCAAGGGTTGGCCGATGTTCGCCTTGAGGTCGGCGTAGTCGAATTCCCACTGACCCTTGACGGTGCTCTTAGGAATCGTCACCGGGATGCCGGCCGCCGAGGGACCGCCGAGCGCCACGATTTCCGCATCCGACAGGCGGGTTGAGCGAATCTGCACGGCGTTGACATACATGATGCGGCGTTCGTCCTGGTCGCCATCGCCGAACAAGATCGCGGTCGCGGCCAGCGAACGGCGGGTGTTGTCGAGGGATTGGTTGGCCGTCCACTCGTCCTGCTTGATGCCGTCCACATACTTGACGACCACCGGCGGGTTCGCGGCCATGTCGTAGGCGGCCACCACACGGTGCCACGCGCCGGCGGTGAAGGTGCCGCGGCCGTTATAGCCGTTGCCACCCTGGCCGAAGTTGCTGCCCTGCCAGAACAGGTCGCCGTCATCGGTGTTGTTGGCCGAGCTGGTCTGCCACAGCGAGGCCGCGCCGGGTCCGGCGGTGTCCACATACACGTCCATGATCAGCGTGTATTGGTTGACGCGGTTACCCCCGCCGTTGGGCGCGATGCCGTGGGTCATGACGTAGCCGATGTTGCGGTCGAGGTCGCCCGGGACCTTCATCACCTTGGCCGCGGTGCCATTGATGTTGGGGATCTCGGCGAATTCGCCATCCGCGGTCGTGCCGAAGACGGTGCCGGCCTTGGTGAGTCCTTCGGCGCCGTCAAGGTAGGCGAGCGGGGTGCCAATGCTGGCGTTCAGGTCCGAGTAGTCGAAGTCCCATTGGCCGGCGACATTGGATTGCGGGATGACCTGCGGAATGCCCGCGGCGCTGGGGCCACCGAGGGCGGCCGCCTCGGCATCGCTAATCTTGCCCGCGCGAATCTGCACGGAGTTGACCCACATCTTGCGGCGCTCGTCCTGGTCGCCGTCACCGAACAGGATCGCGGTCGCCGCCATGGAACGGCGGGTATTGTCGAGTCCTTGGTTGGCCGTCCAGTCGTCCTGCTTGATGCCGTCGACGAACTTGGTCACGACGGGCGGATTCGCCGCCATATCATAGGCGGCAACCACACGGTGCCACGCGCCGGCGGTGAAGGTGCCGCGGCCGTTGTAGCCGCCGCCGCCCTGGCCGAAGTTGCTGCCCTGCCAGAACAGGTCGCCATCGTCCGTGTTGGCCGCCGAGCTGGTCTGCCACAGCGAGGCCGCGCCGGGTCCGGCGGTGTCCACGAACACGTCCATGATCAGCGTGTATTGGTTCACCCGCGTGCCACCGCCGTTGGGGGCGATTCCATGGGTCACGACGTAGCCGATGTCGCGGGTTAGGTCGCCAGGCACTTCCATGACCTTGGCCGGGGTGCCGCCGATGCTGGGAACTTCGGCGAAGTCGCCAGTGCCGGTCGTGCCGAACCTGGTTCCGGTTTGGGCCGCGGCGGAGAAATACGCCAAGGGTTGGCCGACGGTTGCGCTGAGGCTACCTGCCTCGAAGTCCCATTGACCGGCCACCGTGGTGCTCGAGCCGCCGACGGTGTTGATCTCGAAGGACCAGCTGTTGGTGTAGCCGGTGCCCGCGGAGTCGGTGTATTCGAGGCGGACCAGGTTGTTCTTGTCCGCGCGGGTGACGTTGGGGCTGTAGCTCAGCTTGATCGTGCCACCGTTCTTCGCCAGCGACTGGGGCGTAACCGAGGCGCCGTTCAGGTAAAGCTTCACCGCCGAGGTGGCGACCGTGGTGGCACCATCAATGATGACCGCCTCGATCGGGGCCGCGGCGCTGTTGCCCGCGGAGCCACCGGCGGGGCTGACCTCACCCACGTAAGGCCCATTCGCCAAGGCAACGTTGCTGTTCCGATACGCCTTCACCGCCCGGGCGTCGGCGACATCGTTCACGAGGATGCGTTCGCCGGTATCGGTAATGGTGTATAGCTGCAGGTTGGAGCCCAAGCCTGTCTGCCAATGCACGAGGCGGATCGGATACAGGCCGGCCTGGGTGACCGTCACCGAGAAGGTGCTCTCGTTGCGCTGGTTGCCACTGAACGGCTTGACCGAGGCGCCCCGCTCAAATTCGCCGAGCTTCGTGGCGAAGTAGTTCCGCGGGTTGGTCGCAGTTAGGACCTGGAAGCCGTCGTCGTTGTTGACGTCGGTCCGGTCGGCGGCCGCGTTGACGCCGAAGGTGTGAGTGCCGGGGGTGAGTTCGAGGAAGGCGACAACCTCGGTGGCAAAATTGTCGGTGTGTTCACCGGAGCCAGGAATTCCCGGGAAAAACTCCGGGAAGAACGACGCCAGCGGGGTGAACTCATCGTCGGGATTCACGACATCCACCTGGGATGCCTCGCGTTCGAAGTTGATGGTGTCCTTGGCGAAAACCGCGCCGCTGTCGGGCGGGAACGCCTGGTTGGGGACCGCGACTCCGTTGGTGTCCGCCAACGTGCCGTTCAGCTGACGGATGGCCCGGAGGATATTGTTTGCCAGCGCCGGCTCGGCCGGACCCTGAACAGTGCGCACGGCGAAGCCGCGCGTGGTGGACGATCCCAACGGCAATGCCGCGGACGCCGGGAGTGAGTTGGTTGCAGCCTGTATCTGCATCGCCAGCGCCGCGGAGGCGCCAGCCAAGAGGAAGGGGGATGCCTTCATGAGGAACGGAAGCAGACCAGACCGCCCTCGGGAGTGTCGAGTCGCCGTTAAGGGGCAGCGGATGAAATCGTTTCGGGGATTTCCGGACCGTAGGTGAACCCTTCTCAGCGCCGAAAGACCGGCCGGAGGGGATCAGGGCGGCAAACCGCCCAACGAGTCCGGCCGCGGAAACCGGATTCTTGCCATCGCCCGCAAAAAACGCTTTGCCCGCCGGGTCGACCTGCCTAGTTTCCGCCCGCTTCGTTGGCCGATGGTGTAATGGTAGCACAGGCGACTTTGACTCGCCTAGTCATGGTTCAAATCCATGTCGGCCAGCCAAACGGGGCATTTTCCTGCCCTTCGGGTAGCCTTTCCCCCTTCCCCCTCGGCACCGAGTCATTGCGACCGGAACCGTTCGATCAATTCCAAGTCAGCCTTGGCCCGGGCGTCGCCCGATTCCGCCCGCCGCACGAGCTCCCGCGTCAATGCTTGGGCGGCCTGTTCGACGGTCTGGAGCTGCTCGGCGGTGAGCCCAGGCACACTTTTGGCCTCCTGCAAGGCGACAACACCTTGGCCGAACTCATTCGTGCGGGCCGCCGCCAGCGCCAACTGCACCGCGGGCGGCGCCGCCCCGGCGTCCGGGAACGCCTGTTGCAGCTCGGCCAGCCCCTGCCGGGAATCCGGTTCACCCTTGCAGCCGACCAGCAGAACCACCAGCGCGGTGGCAAAGATCAATCGGGGCGCAGGCATTGTGGCTCCTTCACCGTCCATTTTTCGAGTTGGGGAAACACCAGAGGCTGTTGCGGCTGGTCTCGGCGAGCAGTTGGTAATACCGCTTCCACTTCAGGTATTCGAAATGCCCGCCCATCAGGCCCACGATGGCGCCCGTGTTGTGGCGCTTGGAGAATCCTTCGCCGGGGCTGGAGGATCCGTCGTTGAAATAGCCGGGGTCGTTCTCGTCCGTCTCCCAGAACAGCATGTCGGTCGGCTGGAAGGCTGACGACTTGAAGGTCCGGCCCGCCGCGCCCGCGCCCCAGTCAAAGCTCTCGGAGCTGCTGATCACCACCCCGCTCATCAGGTAGCTGGTGAACCGAATCGTGCTCTGGCGCGACGCCGCGGTGTTGGTCCGATGGAGCGGACACATGAAGATCTTGGGACTCTGCACCACTTGGTAAAACAGGCCGCGGGTCGGACCGTAGTTGGTGCCGTTCTTCGGCAACGCCTCGCCCGGCTTGTAGAGCCAGCCGGCCGGCAGCGCCGAATTGGCCGCCCCGGAGGCTCCGCCGCAGTTCGGCGGGGCGATCCGGTCGAGGTTGTCATGGACATACATCGAGTGCGCTAGGAGCAGTTGCTTGTGGTTGTTGATGCAGGCCGTGCGCTGGGCCTGTTCCTTCGCCTTGGACAGCGCGGGCAGGAGCATTCCGGCCAAAATGGCAATGATCGCGATCACCACGAGCAACTCGATCAGCGTAAAGGCACCGGGGCGGAAGGCAGGACGAAAGTAAGTCTTCATGCGGCCGAGAGAGGGCGGTGGAACTTGAACTCACCCTAGAAATCGACCCCGGCAAGTCAAGCATGCCGCCTGGACTCCGATTGAACCCGGCCGGATTGGCCCGCTCGCCGGAGTCATGCGATACTAAGTAGGTTGGGTGGTCGGCCCAGTGATGCGTTTCCGGTTCCGCCGCTCGACTTCGCCGGTCACCGGGGTAGCGTCCCGCCCATGTTGCGCGCCGTCTTCGGGCTGCTGTTGGCTGCTACCGCCTGCGCCCAGATTGACCCGCCGGGATTCCGTCCGCGTCCGCCCGCGACCCACGCGCTGGTGGGCGCCCGGATCTTCACCCAGCCGGACACCGTGTTTTCCAACGGCGTGGTGCTCATCCGCGACGGCCGGATCACCTACGCCGGACCCGAGCTCAACGTCCCCGCCGACGCCCGCGTCTGGGATTGCACCGGGCTGACGATCTACCCGGGATTCATCGATCCTTATCTCGCGCTGGGCACGAATCGGCCGGTGGCCAACGGCGCCTCCGGCGACGCGGTCGCCCGCGGGGAATTTGCCGCGGCGGGCGGCCCGCGTTTCTTCGGTGTGCCCGGTCAGGAGAACGATCCCGGCACGCCCGGCCCCGGTTATGGCCTGAGCAACGTGACGCCTGAGCATCGCGTCGCCGACGGTTTCGTGCCGGACGGCAAGGCGTTCGAGGCGCTGCGCGAACTGGGCTTCACCGCGGCCAACGTGGTGCCGACCCGGGGCATCTACCGGGGGCAAAGCGCCGCGGTGCAGCTTGGCGAAGGCTCACCCAACGAGCTGCTGCTGCGTGCCGATGTCGCCCAGTGCGTCGCCTTCGCGGCGGCCGGCGGCGAGGATGTGTATCCGCGGTCGCTCATGGGGATCGTCGCCGTGGTGCGCCAAGCGTGGTTCGACGCCCAGCACTACGCCGCGGATCAGGCCGACTACGCCAAACGCCCCGGCGAACGGAAACGTCCAGCCTTCAACGCCGCCTTGGCGGCGCTCCAGTCTGCCCTCGTTCCAACCAATCGCCAGTCGGTGTTCGTCGAGCCGGGCAGCGTTCTCATGACCGACCGCGTGCGGGTGCTCGCCGGTGAACTGGGCTGGGCTGACCGCGTGATCGTTTCCTCCGGTGACGATTGGCGGCGGCCCGATCTGGCGGCGCGCGCGGGTGCTCCGTTCATCGTCCCGCTGGCGTTGCCCGCCCTGCCGAAGTTCCCCGACGAAGATGCTTGGGAGAGCGTCTCGTTGGACCAGTTGCGCAGTTGGGATTGGGCTCCGGAAAATCCCGCCGTGCTCCGCCGGGCCGGCCGGGAAATCGCGCTGACCACTCACGCGCTGGGCGACCGGAAGGAGTTCCGCAAGAACCTGCGCGCCGCCCTCGACCGCGGCCTGAGCGAAACCGACGCCCTGGCGGCGCTGACCACCATTCCCGCGCGCCTGTGCGGACTCGCCGACCGCCTCGGCACCCTCGCGCCGGGCAAGCTCGCCAACCTCACCATCACCGACAGCAAGGGTTATTTCGATCCCGAGGGCAAACTGCGCGCCGTGTGGATCGACGGACGCCCCTACGAGTTCGAGCCCGCCAAGCCGCCCGTCGCCAAGGCTGACGAAGACAAGTCCGCCAAGGAGAAAGCGGAGAAGAAGAAATCCGAGACGCGCGAGCTTGCCCGCAAACGCCTCGCCCGCGAGCCGCTCGTCGGCCGCGGCGTGATTACGAATCCGCCGGGAGTCGTCATTCGCAACGCCAAGATCTGGACCAGCGGCCCTCAAGGCATCCTGACCAACGCCACGCTGTTGGCTGAAAGCGGACGAATCACCGCCATCGCCACTGACACTTCCGGCTTCCGACTTCCAAGTTCCTACTTCGTCGTGGATGGCACCGGCCTGCACATCACCCCGGGCATCCTCGACGCCCACAGCCACTCGATGATCCTCGGCGGCGTCAACGAAGGCACCTTGCCCAGCACCGCGATGGTCCGCATCGGCGACGTGGTGAATTCCGAGACCGATAATATCCACCAGCAGCTCGCCGGCGGCACGACCGCCGTAAGTCTTCTCCATGGTTCGGCGAATCCCATCGGCGGGCAAAGCCAGACCATTAAGCTCCGCGACGGTGACGGACCGGAGGAACTCAAGTTCCGGAACGCGCCCGGCGGCATCAAGTTCGCGCTCGGCGAAAACGTGAAACAGGCCAACTGGGGCGAAAAATACACGTCCCGCTTTCCGCAAACCCGCATGGGTGTGCCCACGTTCATGCGCAACCGCTTCACCGCCGCGCAGCAGTATCGCGACGCCCTGAAGACGCCTTCCGCCGAGCCACTGCGCCGCGATCTCGAACTGGAAGCCCTCGCCGAAATCCTCGACGGCCAGCGCCTCATCCACTGCCACAGCTACCGGCAGGACGAGATCCTCGCCTTCCTCCGCACGATGGAGTCCTTCGGCGTCCGGGTCGGCACGCTCCAGCACATCCTGGAGGGCTACAAGGTCGCCGACGAAATCGCGAAGCACGGCGCGGGCGCCAGCGCCTTCGCCGACTGGTGGGGCTACAAGTTCGAGGTCATCGACGCCATTCCCTACGCCGGCTCGCTCATGCACGCGCGCGGCGTGAACGTGAGCTTCAATTCCGACTCCAGCGACCACGCCCGCCGGCTGAACTTCGAGGCCGCCAAGGCCGTGAAATACGGCGGCACGCCCGAGGCCGAGGCGCTGAAGTTCGTGACGCTGAACCCTGCGAAGCAGCTCGGCATCGACAAATGGGTCGGCTCGCTCGAACCGGGCAAGGACGCCGACTTCGCCGTCTGGTCCGGCCACCCGCTCGACTCCGGCAGCGTGTGTCTCCAGACGTGGATCGACGGGAAGAAATGCTTCGACCGCGCGCTCGAACCTGCCCGCGCGAAGGCCCTCGCCGACGAACGCACCGCCCTCTTCGCCAAGGCCAAGAAACTGGCTGGCGAAGGCGGCGACGCCACCGCCAGCGACAAGGCCCGCGAGAAGTTCTTCCAGCGCGCGCTGGAACACGCCGTCCACCTCCGCGTGGTGAACTGCCAGGACTGCGAGATGCCGAGGAAGGATTGACGAAACCCAGAATCCTTCACCTGCGATGACAGGAATCTTTAAGCGCTGGCCATGGGTTCTCGGCGGAGGTTTGTTCGCCTTGGCGGCCTTGATTTGGCCTCGCCCCAGCGCCGCCGCGTATCACCTCCGTGAATTCGAGCGAGTGAAGACGAACTTCAACGACTTCCGGCCATCAATCTCCGATCGTTCAAAAGGGATCCGTAGTAATCAGGACAAGTGGGATTTCCATTTGGAGAGCCTTATGAAACTGGGCGCGGTGGTTCACCAGAAATTCGTTTTCACGGAAGTTCCCTACACGAAGGAAACCGCCAGGCTCATCTATCGGGCTGCTGTCTCCAATTTTCCATCCGCAGTCATGTATTCCGCAAAAGACCTCCAACTCAACGCTCCCGGCTACGGTGTGACGCCCTACATCTTGGAAGTCTGGGACGTTCCGGAGCAGATGGATCGCTGGACAAACTTCTTCGAAGCCAATCGCCACAAGCGATGACCCCAAGACTATCAATCATGGTCCTTGGAATCCTCATTCCGTGAAATAGCTTACCCCCATGAGCGTCGCCGAAGTCAAAACCAGCATCGCCCAGTTGAGCGTGGAGGAACGTCTCGACGTCGCGGCCTTCATTACCCACCTCAATCAGGAGCAGGATCCGGAATTCATGGCGGAATTGGGCGATCGCATGGACCAGATGTGCGCCGGACGCGAAACCACGCAGGAGCAACTTGAAGCTCTTCACCGGCGTTTGACGTCCGAAGGCCGCTGATGGACCGCTATGGCTACAGCGTGGCCGATTCGGTCGTGGTCACCTTTGGCCAAAGCCCCAAACGTCAGCGGGACTTTCTGCTGCGGGCTTTTGCCCAATTGGCAGACAATCCATCGGTCCAAGCGGACTTTGCCGAACACCCGGCCGGCCGGCACCCGGTTTCAGTCACCCGCTTCGGGCGTTGGTTGATCCGATGGTGGCCCGATCACGCGGTTAGAGTGGTCCGCATCGTTGACGTCACCTTGGTTCGATAGAACTCCTCCCGAAATGTTAACACCTCGCCTCTTGCTCGTTGCCTTGTGGCCTTTGGCAGCAGGTTCCGCCTGCGCCGCCTCGCTCCTCCTCACCGGGGGCATCGTCCACACCGTTTCCGGGCCGACGCTGACCAATGCCTCGCTGCTCGTGCGCGACGGCAAGATCGCCGCCGTCGGCCAGAGCATCACCGAGGCAGCCGACCAGACGCTCGACCTCAAGGGCCAGCATCTTTTCCCTGGTCTCATCGCGCCGATGACCGTGCTGGGCTTGCAGGAGATCGACGGCGTCCGGGCTACCCGCGACACCACCGAGTCCGGCAACTTCCATCCCGACGTGCTGTCGTGGGTCTCGGTGAATCCCGATTCGGAACTTCTCCCGGTCGCCCGCGCCAACGGCTACACGCACGCCCAGCCGATTCCGCTCGGTGGCGTCGTCAGCGGCCAGTCCGCCGTCATCGCGCTCGCCGGTTGGACCATCGAGGACCTCGCCGTGAAACGCGCCACGGCGCTGCATGTCTTCTGGCCGTCCTTCGCGCTCGACACCACGCCCAAGGAACGCGCCGCCAATCCGGCGAACTGGAAGTCGCTCGAAGACCAGGCCAAGGCCCGCGACAAGAAGCTCCGCGAGCTCGACGAGTTCTTCAACGAAGCCGAGGCCTACGCCAAGGCGAAGGCCGCCGCCAAGGACACCAACGCCTTCAAACCCGTGCCCGCGTGGGAGGCGATGCTACCCGTCGTCCGCGGTGAATTGCCGTTGAACGTCCATGCCGACGAAATCCGCCAGATCCGTTCCGCCGTCGAATGGGTCACCAAGCGCAAGCTCAAAGCCGCGTTCGCCGGCGGGCGCGATGCCTGGCGCGTCGCCGACCTGCTGGCCACGAACCGGATTCCCGTGCTGTTCGAGCACGTCTTCACCCAACCCGCGCGGGACACCGATCCCTACGATGTCCATTACGCCGCGCCCGCGGTGCTCGCCCGGGCGGGAGTGAAGGTCTCGTTCACCGACGGCACGGACCGCTTCGGCGCCTCCAATGTCCGCAACGTGCCCTACGCCGCCGCGCAGGCGATGGCTTTTGGCCTGTCCCGCGAGGAGGCATGGCGCGGACTGACCCTGTATCCCGCTGAAGCCCTCGGGGTGGCCGACCGGCTCGGGTCGCTGGAGGCTGGCAAGGAAGCGAGCTTCTTCGTGGCCGATGGCGACATTCTGGACCTCCGCACGCAGGTGAAGCGCCTGTGGATCGCCGGCAAGGAAGTCAGCCTCGAATCCCGCCACACCCGGCTCTACGACAAGTATCGCAACCGGCCGAAACCGTGATCAAGTCCCCCGGATCATGCCAAATTCGGCACAAATCCGGATACAAGTCGTCCGAGGCGGCCCCGGGCCCCGTGTCTCCGCTTTTGAAGCCGCAGCCGCCGGTGCCTTTGCGAGCGTTGAGTTGGAGTCGGGGCATTTACTCTGCCAGCCTGAAATCCGCCAAACTCGACGGTCAGCAGGATCGTTTGCGAGCGTTTCGACCGGACCGGAATGGACTTCATGCCAAGGCTGACCCGCATTATGGTTAAGGTGGGCATACGGGTGTTGGGTTCTGCTTCCGACCGGCGCCGCTCTTCCTGCCTCCGCCCGAGAGCTGGTTGACCGTGGCCCACGCACCCGCTTCGGCGGCCTTCGTGCTGAGCCCCTTTTTCTCATAGCCGGCTTCGATGTGGGCGGCCTGACGTTTCTGTTTGTCCGTGTAACTGGATTTATCGCCTGAAGGCATGGGTATCGCTCCCTGCTAGCCGGACCCGGGTGCGGCGCTTCGCCCGGCCGCTTCCTGCTGCCGCTCGTAGTCGTCGAAGTCGTTGACCAGGCCGGTGAGCACCTCAGCCGTGGTCTCGAACAGCGCCTGGGCCTTCGGCTCCGTGATTTTTCCCACGTCAGCCCGCAGATGCCCGATGAGCTGACGCATCTGAGCTTTGAGCTTTTCCGTGTGGTGCAGGGGATTGTTCTCGTGAGGGGTGCTCATGCCAATGGCGCCTTTGTTCGGGGAATGGTCTTGGGCTGGTTTGAGGCCGTGCCCCGGTCCGACGGCTCCTTGGGGAGCGGCACGTTGATGCCCAGCGCCGCGCACAGGTCAATCTCGTGCTCCTGTTCCTGCACGATGATCCCGCGCAGGGTCTCGCTCAGCGCAAATTCACCCATCGCCTCCGCCTGGCGAATGCGCTCGCGGTAACGGCCCGCCGTTTCCCGCTCGTTCTCCAGGTCCGCCCGCAGCATCGAAACTGGGTCATCGGAAGTCTTGACCGGTTTGGGGCTCACGCACGGCATGCCTCCGAGGTAGTCGATCTGCTTGGCGATCTTGAGGGCGTGCTGGAGTTCCTCGGCAGCGTGCAGCTCCAGCTCCCCGGCAATGTCCGTGTAGGCGGCGCCTTTCAGCACCTGACTATACACGGTGTAAGCGATGATGGCTTGGTATTCGCCCGCGAGATCCTCGTTCAGGAGGGAGATCAACTGTTCGCGGGAAAGGGTGGGTTCGGTGCTCTTCATGGTCGGTATCAGGGGTGTCGGCTGGGCCAGTTCAGTCGACCACCGCGAAGCCGACCTTAATGGTCACCTGCCAGTGGTGAACCCTGCCCTTGTCGATGCTACCACGCGTCTCCACCACCTGGAACCAGCTCAGGTTCTTGAGGGTCTTGTGGGCGCGTTTGATGGCCTTGTCCACGGCGTCCTCGACGGACGTGGTCGAGGTGCCGGTGAGTTCGATGAGTTTGTAAACGGGGTCTTTCATGCCTGTGGATTCGGAAGATTGGTTGTCGGGGATTTCGTCCCGTGGCGGTCAGTGCGTCGGTGCCATGCTCAGGCGCGGGCCTTGCTGAAGTCGCGGCAGACCCGGGCGCAATCGCGGCACAGCTTGGCGTGAACCTTCATGGCTTCGTCGCCTTCGATGCGCTCGCATTCGGCGGCGCACAGGTCACAGGCCTTGGCACATGCTTCCGCGACGGTGGCGCCCATCGGGCCGTAACAGGTTCCCACGCACGCGCCGCACATCTGGAGGCAGCCGATGCAAAGCTCCAGGCACTTGGCGTAGTGCTTGTGACCGTCGGCGAGATGCTGGGTGCAGTGGCGGACATGCTTGGAACAGGAGGTCATGCTGTCGGCACACGCCTTCGCACAACGGTCGGCAAGGCTGCTGCCGTGGCCGTCGTGTTCCGCGGCCTGGAGAGTCGTCAGACCAGCGAGGCTGGTGGCCGTCCCGCCCAGGGCCAGGAACAGGTCGCGGCGGCTTAGGCCGGTGGGCGTGGGTCCGGAGTCGAGGTCCAAGGATTGAGGGGTGGCTGCGGTTGCGGATGGGTTCATAAATACGTTGGTGTGTATGGGTTCGCCGTCAGCGGACGGCAGAGGGGTTTCCAAGCCGAGCCGGTTGGCTGGCCGGATTAGTCCACCGTCAGCGTGACGACGACATCGCCGCGGAGGGCTTTGGAATACGGACACGTCCGGTGCGCCTCCTCCATTATACGCTGAGCCAGGGCGCGCTCGATTCCGGGGAGTTGCGCGTGCAGCGTCACGGAAAGGTGATAGCCGCCCTGCTCGTCCTCCAGGAGGCTCACCAGCGCGCGCGCCGTGGAATCGACGGCGGACAAACCGAGCGTCTTGGCGGCATTGGCCAAGGCTCCGTGGTAACAGGCGGAATATGCGCCGGCGAAAAGATGCTCCGGACTGGGACCGAGCTTCCCGGCGCCTGCCTCCAGTGGGTTGCCCACCGTCACAGCGAAGGGTGCATCCGGGCTGTGGACATTGCCCGATCGCCCACCCTTGGAAATCGTTTCGGCAGTAAAGAGGAGTTTCGTCATGGTGTGAGTAAGTTATGGGCCTTGGGATGTTGAGTTGGTAGCCGCCCGCTGGGTCGCTCGCGCGCCTCAAGTCGAACGGCCGGGGGACGATCCGACCTCTGCTGCAGGCCGCGCGGGAAGATCAACTGGCCGACTTAAGTGCCCGCCGATCCTTTCATCCGCATCTTCCGCCGCACCCCGAGTCTCATCCGTGCGAATCGGGAACCGCTCGAACAGTTCGCCCTGCTCTCCGGCGACAAATTTCAGATCGTCATCCGTGAGCTTGACCCACTTCTGTTTCTGCTTGCCCTTGATGAGGTTCCGAGCGCGCTCGATTTCGAGTTTGGCCATATCCGACATCACTCCGAGACGGTGTTGGCAGTTGACCAATCTTAACCAAGTGCGCCGCCGGCAGGATGATCAACACGTTAGAGGAACCGTTTGCCGAACCAATGGGGTGTTCCCCTTAGCTCAAACCATGTGAGTGCGTCGCGACCCGACGGCCAGCTGGCGGTAACCGGGGCGCAAATCCGCTTGCCCCGGCCCCATTGGCCAAGCGAACTACCGGCCGCCGAACCGGCGTGGGCCCATAGCTCAATGGTTAGAGCAGGGGACTCATAATCCCTTGGTTACAGGTTCGAGTCCTGTTGGGCCCACCATCCCCGCCACATTTCCGGCTTTGCGATGTGCAAAGCGCCGCGGGCAGGCGTATAGCCAAAGGGTGTTCAAGAACTCACCGATCACCCCGGCGGGCCGCTGGCTGCTAACCTTGGTCTTTGCATTGTGCGCGTTCCTGCCGGTTGCCGTGATCTTCCTCACCCTGCCCAAACTGGCGCTGGCCATGCGCTGGGTCCTGGCCGGAGCCTGCCTCCTGTGGTTGATTCCGCTCTTCTACTGCACCCTCCAGGGGCAGCATTGGTCACGGAACCTGACGAGTGTGCTGGCACTGGCAATGATCCCGGTCCTCCTCGTGAACTGGTCCGGCGAACAGGCCTGGCAGTCCTTGCTGCTGATGGCATTGGCGATCGCGACCTGGGCCGTGCTCACGTTCGTGCAAGCGGTGCGTTCGCCGGTGCCGTGGTGAACCGACCGCGCGGCTTCAGCGAATCGTGGCGGCCAAAGCCTGCGCCGCCCAGCGGGCGGATTCCGGAGTGAGGTGCAGACCGTCGGTGTAGGCCGGTTTATGGCCTTGCCCGGCAGCGATTCGGCCAAGATCCACCAGCGGTAACCCGAGGTGGGCCGCGACGGCGTCCGCAAAGTTTGGGGCCGCCGGGTCGACTGGGTTTTCACGCCCGACGGGCAGGCGTAACAAGATCACCTCCACCCCCAGTTGCCGGAGGGAACGCACGCGCGACTCCAGTCCAGCGAGCCACGGTTCGTGCCCCGCGAAGGTCCGCAAATCGCCGCCCGGGGCCGGTTCGCCCCCAGCCCCGCCGGGCTTCCGTTCCTTGAGCCAAGCATACGCCAGGGTCGAAGGGCGGGCCGCAGCACGCGTTGCTGGCAGAGCCCCGGCCAATTTCATACCGGCGTCCTGGGCCGCCGCCAGCAGCAGACGGTCGTTCGCATCGTTGGTGCGGTCGAGGCGATGAATTTCCAGGAACACCCGGCGGGGTGTGCCACCGCCATTCGTCGCCCGCAGGAGGATGCAATCCAGCGCCGTGAGCGGCCCGGACCCATCCAGCCCGAGGTTCGCGATACCCGCGAGGGTCGTGCCGGCGAAATAGCCCGGCAGGAGTCGGCCGGAGATGGACGAACCGGCCAGGACATTGCTCGGCATGCGGTCGAGGAACCAAGCTTCCAAGCGAAGCCGGTTGGCGTGGTAATTCGTCTCAGCCAACGCCGGGCGGGACAACCCACGGAGCACCAGTGGCCACGCCAACACGGCGATCCCGGCCAGGACGACGATCCAGAGGCTTTGTCGGGCGCGGTTCATGGCTCAGAATTGGAAGTAGATGAAATCGCCCGCGGAGCCCGCGTTGGTCACGAGCAGGAATAACATCAGCGCGTAAAGCCCAATGTAGACCCGGCGGGCCGTCGCCTGGCTCCAGGCGGCTCTCCGGCCCGCGGTGGCGGCCCACAGATGCCAGGCCACGACGGGGAGCGAGAACAGCCCGATCACGTAGAGCGACTGCGGGCGGGCGGGGCCAGAGTTGCGGGCGAGACATTTCACGAACTCCACCACGTGGGTAAAATCCGGCAGCTTGAACAACAGCCAGAGCACCGACACAACGTTGAAGACGAGAAACGCTTTCGCGACCCCGAGCGCGGTCCAACCGGATTCGGGAGTCGTCTTTTGCCCGCGCGACACCAGGCGTTCCAACGCAAGCAACACGCCATGCGCGGTTCCCCAGAGCGCGTAGCTCCACGCCGCGCCGTGCCAGAGGCCGCCGAGGAACATGACGAGGAACAGGTTCACGAACGTGCGCACTTCACCGTGCCGATTGCCGCCCAACGGAATGTAGAGATACATCCGCAGCCAGGTGGACAACGAGATGTGCCAGCGCCGCCAGAACTCCGTGATGCTCCGGCTCAGGTAGGGGAAGTTGAAGTTCAGTGGCAGCTCATAGCCGAACAGCTTGGCCAGGCCCTGCGCGATGAGCGAGTAGCCGCCGAAGTCCGCAAGAATCTGGAAGGAGAACCCGTAAAGCAGCGCGATCAGGTTCACCCGCGGCAGATCCTTGAAGGCGGAAAGCTGCAACTCGGACGTCGCTTCCTTCAGGTTGTCCGCAACGACCATCTTGAGGAAGAAGCCGAGGATCAGCTTCTTCACCGCGCCATCCCAGTCGATGTCGGCGAACCGCTTCGCGCCGATCTGCCAGAGGAATTCCCCGGCCTTCACGATCGGCCCGGCGACGAGTTGCGGGAAAAACGCCTTGAAGAACCAGACCTTGGCCTGGAACCAACCGGCCTCACGGGCATTCCGTGGCGCGGGCAAGCCCGGGATGCCGCCCTTCGGACCGTCCCACCAGGACTCCATCACCAGGCTGATCCCTTGGAACGTGTAGAACGAGATGCCGATGGGCAGGGGAATGTCCCGAAGCCAGGGTCCGAACTGGTTCCAGACGGACGCGGGCAGCAAGACGTGGCCAACCAGCGCGGCATACTTGAAGAAAGCCAGCGCCCCGAGGTTGAAGGTCAGCGCCGCCGCGAGGACACAACGACGGCGAAACGTTTCCCGGCCGGGCGACAGCAAATCTTGCGCGGCCAGCCCGTTGATCAGCGTGGAGACGAACAGCAGCGGCAGTAGCTTCGGATTCTCCCAACCGTAGAAGACGAAGCTCGCCAGCGTGAGCACGCCGACCTGCCAGCCCGCGCGGCGACCCGCGTAATGCAACGCGAACACCACCGGCAGAAACACGGCAAAGCTCCAACTGTTGAACAGCATGCGGACGCGCGGGCGCGGCGCGTAGGTAACGGTTCCCGCCCCGCGACAACAAGCCGGTTTGTCGTTCCGCCCCCATTCCCCTTCTGGTTACTTCTTGCCCGCGCCGTCCGTGCGGAGGGCGCGGACCGCATGAAGATTCTCCACCTGCTCGGCGCCACCGAAGACCACGGCGGCATCGTGTCGGTCGTGCGCGGAATCCAGGCGGCCACGGCAGCCGAAGGGCTGCGGCACTTCGCGTGGGTCAACACCGCCTTCGTCAACCGCCGCAGCCCGGCGTTGGAACTGCGGACCAATCGCTTCGCGCTCGACGAGGCCGAGAGCCATCCGCGTCTGCTCCTGCGTTCGGCCTTGGCCATGCCGGGGTTGCTGCGACTGCTACGGACCGAACCGTTTCAGGTGATCCATGCGCACACCCGCGGCGGATTCGCGGTGGCGATGTGGCTGAACCGCCTGTTCGGGCGGCGCCTGCTGTTCACCAATCACACTTACGCCCGGCGCACCGGGCTTTACCGCCGCGCAGCGGGCTGGTCCGGCTTCCATACCGTCGTTCTCACACCGAACATGGCGAGGCATTACGAATTAGTGCCCGACGGGGCCCAGGTGGAAATCGTCTCCGAATGCGGCAGCGACGCATTTTGGGCGGCTCCCCTCAACGCCGCTGGGCCGTCCCCAACGCGGCGGCTGGTAGGAATCGGCAATCTGGTGCGGTGGAAGAATTGGCATCTGTTGCTGGAAGCGCTCGCCGGACTGCCCCCGGAACAGCGTTCCCAATTCACCTTCGAGCTTTGGGGCCCCACCCCGGGCGATCCCGCAGCCAAAGCCTACGCCGCCGAGCTGAACGCGCTGGCCATGCGGCCGGAACTCGCGGGCCGGGTGCATTTGCGTGGACCGACCAACGACGTCATCGGCGTGCTGCGCCAGGCGAACTGGTTTGTGCTTCCGTCCACGAATGAGCCTTGCTCGGTGGCGCTGATCGAAGCATTGGCGCTGGGCTTGCCCGCCGTCGTGTCGGCCAGTGGGGGCAACGTGGACATCCTGCGGCCGGATCAAACCGGGGTCCTTTTCCGGCCGGATGACATCACGGACCTCCGGCGACAATTGACCCGCGTGATCCGCGGCGATGTCGCCGTGGCCTCGCCGGAGGCCATCCGGGCCAGTGTGGCCGGGCGCAGCGCGAGCACCGTGGGGGCTGAATACCACCGGCTCTACCGCCGCTTGGCCGGCGACGGAACCTCTTACGCGGCCACCGAACGGATGGCGCCGTAGAGCCGATCCTTCAATTGCGCCCGGCGCATCTTCATCTCGTCCATCTGCTGGTCGGTGGCGGTCTCCACCTCTTCCTCAACCCGGCAGATGTCGTCGTCGAGCTTGTGGTATTCGTCGAACATCCGCTGAAACTCCGCGTTGGAGAGTTTCAGCCGGCGGATCGTCTCGACGTGTTCGGGAAATTCACGGGTTAGCGGATGATGCAGGTCCATAGGGAATGAGCTTTGTTCGCCGCCAGTTTCCGACTTCCGTTCCGGCCCGCCCCACCGCTTTTGCCAAATGCTGCGCGTTCGCGGCGGAGCGCAACCAAACTGGTGGGGATTCCACCGCGTTTCGCCGTCAATTGCCCCCGGCCGGCGCGGCTCCGGGAACGAACCCCACCATCGGCACGGGCCCAAAAAAGAAGAACGCCCGGGCACTCGCCCGGGCGCCAACGGCAGCCCCTACACTCCAACTAACCCACTCAACCAACCTCGGGTAACCTGCCGTTCATAAAAAGTCGTGTTCCTCGGCCCGCACCACCAGCACCGGGCACGGGGCGTGGCGGATGATCTTTTCCGCAACGCTGCCCAGCAGGGCATACTTGAGCCCCGTGTAACCGTGGGTTGCGATGATCAGGAGGTCCATGTGTTTGGTCTTGGCGGTCTCCACGATCTCCTTCCATGACCGCCCCAGCCGCACGATCGTGTCCACTGGCACAGTCGCGCCAAGTTCATGGGCGATGCCGGCCAGTTGTTTCCGGGCGTCCACCATGCGCTGCTCGTCCAAGTCCACCGGGGTGGCGGGCACGTAGCCAAAGTCGGTGGGCAGGACCACGGGTTCGATCACGTGGAGCAGCGTCAGGTTCGCGCCGAACTGTTCGGCGAACGGACGGGCATACCGCAGGGCCTTCCGGGAATGCTCCGAGAAATCCATCGGCACCAAGATGCGGCCGATCCGGAACCGGACGGGAGCCATCTGGCCAACCGGCGCCGACGCCAACCGGTGCCCGCTCGCGTCATTGATGACGAACTGGGCCGAACTTTTGCGAAGTCGGGAGACAGGTGGCTTGGCGATTTTCATGGCGCGGCAGGGTTGGATTTGGAGTTTACCCGCCGGGCCCGAGCCTTGGCGGGGATGGCCTCAACCACCGAATTGACGCCGCCAAACGGGTTGGGACACGTCTTCGGATTGTTCGGGTCCGCGATCCATCGGCCATCGACGACAAACAGGTATTCGTGGGTCCCCGGCGCCAGCGCGACCTCAGCCGCCCAGCCGCCGGGAACCTCGGACATCGGGAACATGGCGGGATGCCACTCGTTGAAAGTGCCCGCGACATACACTTCCCGGGCTTCCAGGAACGGCAGTTCAAAACGCACGACCCGTTGGCCGGGAGCGGCTTTGACCTTGGTGCTGGAACGGGACGACTTCATGGTTCCGACGATGCGGGACCATATGTGCCCCGGGCGCGAATGGTCCGCTCACCGCCGATTGCTCAACTGGCGTCCTATGTTGCGCCAACTGATGCAATCGCCCCATTGCCGGGCCTGCGCCTTCGGCTCACATTCGCGCCGTGAAACTCCCCCCCAGACCCACGGCGGCGCTGCTGGAGCACCAGCCATTCCTGAAGGGCGTGCCTTGGCGTCAGCTGGAACGGTTGGCGGAATTGGCGACCTACTCAACCTTCCCGGAGCAGGCGGTGATTTTTGAAGAGGGGGCCGAAGCGAGCAATTTTCAGCTCCTGCTGGCAGGTCGCGTGGCCCTGCACGGCGTCACGGCCCGAACGGAACCCGCCCTCCTGCAGGTGCTCGAACCGGGCGATGCCTTGGGCTGGTCGTGGGCGTTTCCTCCGAGCCACTGGACCCTCACTGCCGTGGCCCTCGAACCCGTCACCACGCTTACGTTTCCGGCGAGCCGGTTGCGAAACCTTTGCGACGAAGATCCCGTGTTGGGCTGCGTGGTGTTCCGGCGCATTTCCCAGGTCCTCCTCCAGCGGCTCACGGCCACCCGGCGCCGCCTCGCCGTAGCCGAGCACGCGGCGGCGGGCGTGCCGTTGCGGATCACCGTGACCCCGGCCGCGTCCGGCCCGCTGCCGGGCTGAACCTTGGGTTTGGCTCGCCCCACTTCCGCCGGGTCGCTACCGTCACGGGAGCTGTCCCGCAAGACTGCCCGTGATGAACTCCTTGCTGCTCCGATTGGCCACCGCGTTCGTGGCTCCCCTCGTCTGCATCTCCACCGGCTTGGGCCAAGGGCTGCCCGACGCCTTCCCGCACCTGGTTCGCACGGAATCCGGTGTCCGGTTGGCCGCATGGGAAAAGCCTGCCGCCGCCAACCCAGCGCAGCGCGCGGAAGCCATTTCCCGCCGACTGAAGGTCGCGCCCGGAAATGTCGTGCGGCTGCCGGCCCCAGACTTGGAGGCAGCTCGCCTTGAGGACGAGAAGGCGCTCCAAGCCGATGCAAAAAGTGCCCGCCGCATCAGCCTCCGCCGCCCCCTTCCCGTCCGCCTTAGACCGCAGTCCGGCAAGCCGGGCTCCGGTTGGCAGACGTTGCAAGACGGCTCGCATCTCTGGACCGCCGAGGTGGAATCCACGGCCGCGCTCGGACTGCGCCTGCACTTTGCCCGGGTGAGCCTGCCGGTCGGCGCCGAGCTGATCGTGTTTGCGTCGGATTCACCGGCCGAAGTCAACGGTCCCCACTCCGGTGAATCGCTGGGCGGGCGCGACGCATTTTGGTCCGGCACCGTGTTCACCTCGACCGTGACGGTGGAGTGCCGCGTGGCGGCCGGCGTGCCGGTTTCCCAGGTCCATTTTGAAGTGGACGAACTGCTGCACCGTTACGTGGGCCTCCCGTTGAACCCGGCGGGCGCCAAGGCGGCGGACGACTGCAATCTCGACGTGACCTGCGAGCCCGAATGGCTGGCCACCTCCAAGGCGGTCGCCGGACTCGGCGCGGTCCAGCAAACCGGCGAACTCTTCTGCACCGCCTGCCTGGTGAATGACACCGACCCAAGCCCGGGAACGGATTACGTCATGACCGCCAACCACTGCGTGGGTTCGCAAACCGAGGCCGACGACACCGAGTTTTATTGGTTCTACCAGACCGCCACCTGCAATGGGACTGCGCCCACGCTGGCGAGCCGCCCACGAACCTCGGGAGGGGCCGACTTCATCGCCGGCAGTGACAACGTCCTGCGCAACGATTTCGCCTTCCTGCGGTTGCGCCAAGCAACCCCGGGCGGCGTCGTTTACGCGGCTTGGAACAGCGGGATTCTCGATTCGGGAGCCACGGTCGTGGGCATCCATCACCCCCGCGGAGATTTCAAACGGATCAGTTTCGGTGAAATCGCGTCCTTCGATTCCGACTACTGGTCGGTGCGCTGGTCGCGGGGAATCACCGAACCTGGCAGCAGCGGTTCCCCGCTGTTCAACGGTGCCCACGAATTCGTCGGCCAATTGTTCGGGGGCGGATCCAGCTGCGCGACTCCGACGAAGACCGATAACTACGGGCGGTTCAGCCAAAGCTTCGCCGTGATCGGGGACTGGCTGATGGGCAGTCCCTCCCTCGCACCCAACGATGCCGTGGCGAACGCCACCAGCCTCAGCGGGTTGACTGGCCAAACCTCCAGCTCAAGCGCCGGCGCCACGAAGGAACCTGGCGAACCGGCGCACGCGAACAATCGGGGTGGCAAGTCGGTCTGGTATCGCTGGACCGCGCCGACGAGCACGGCGATGACCTTCAAGACCTCGGGCAGCGATTTTGACACGCTTCTCGCGGTCTACACCGGCACCGCGATCGGAGCCTTGAGCCAGGTTGTCGCCAACAACGACGGCGTCGAATTCCCGCTGAGCGCGGTGAGCTTTCCCGCCGTGGCCGGGACCACTTACTTAATCGCGATTGACGGCCATGACGGCGCCGGCGGGCACCTGGGATTGGAATGGTATCCGGGATCCGACAACGGAACCCTGCTCAACGACAACTTCGACACCGCCCAGATCCTCACTGAGGGACGAGGCGAGGTCGGCGTCTTCAACCAAGGCGCCACCAAGGAACCCGGAGAACCGAACCACGCGGGAAATTTCGGCGGCGCCTCCGTCTGGTTCCGGTGGACCGCCCCGGCCAACGGCGAGGTGAGTTTCGACACGGAAGGCTCGGAGATAGACACCGTGATCGCGATCTACCAAGGCGCCTCGATTGCCGCCTTGGGCGAACCGATCGCGGCCGATGACGACATCGATTTCGGCGCCGAAATCTTCACGAGCCGGGCGACCTTCCAGGCCCAGGCCGGCCAGACGTATCAGATCGCCGTGGATGGTTACGGTGAACCCGATTCCGCCGCCGAACAGGGTTTCATCCTGCTGACGTGGCAGCCGACCACCATCCCCGCGGCTCCCTCGGTCGCGAACGACCGTTTTGCCCAGGCTACCCTGCTCGCGGGCAATTCGGGTTCCCTCAGCGGGGACAATCTTCACGCCAGCAAGGAAGCCGGCGAACCGGACCACGGCGGAACGGTAGGCGGGAACTCCGTCTGGTATCGGTGGACCGCCGAGGCGGACGGATTGGCAACCTTCGACACTGCTGGGAGCGACTTTGATTCCGTGCTCGCGGTCTATTCCGGCAGTTCGGTCAACGCTTTGACTTTGCTCGGGGAGATCGACGACACCGACCGGTCCACACGCCAAAGCCGGGTCACCATCCCCGTCACGGCGGGGAGTGTTTACCGGGTCGCAGTGGACGGCTTTGAAACCGACTCCGGCTTGGAACGCCAGGGTGCAATCCGGCTGAGCTGGGCTTTCGAGACGGGCGGCAGCAACGACAACTTTGCCGATGCCCAGTCGTTGGTCGGAGACGCCGGGCGCGTCGTCGGCGAAAATCGGGCCGCCACGGTGGAAGCCGGCGAACCTCGCCATGCGGGCGGTCGTGGCGGGGCATCCATCTGGTTCCGCTGGACCGCCCCCGGTGACGGTGAGGCGACCTTCGACACCCTGGGTTCATCCTTCGACACCTTGCTTGCGGTTTACCAAGGTAACTCCTTGGCTGGTTTGACGGAGGTGGCCCGGGGAGACGACATCTCGCTGGCCCGCGGAATCTACACGAGCCGAGCCATTTTCAGTGCGCTCGCCGGTCGGGAATATCACCTCGCCGTGGACGGGTTTCGGGAAGACGGGGCCGGCGCCCTGCCCGTCGATACCGGCAGCCTCGTGCTGAACTGGCGCCAGGCCGCCAGCGCCGCCCTGATGCTGTCCCAGCCCAGCCTGAGCCCGGTCGGCTTCTCGGTGTCCGTCACGGGCAATCCCGGAGCAACCGTCACGCTCCAGTTCGCCACGATTCTTGGGACTTGGGAGGACCTTTCCTCAACCCAGTTGGATGGCTCTGGCGCGGGGTTGCTGGATGATGCCGCCGCCGATTCACGCGAACACGGATTCTACCGAGCTGTCCGCCGTTAGCCCTCGCCGCCCCGCTGGCGCCTAGTCGAAGCTGACCATGAAGCTCTCGTTGGCGCCCGCACCGGCGGGACTGTCGGGGGCGGATTTCAGGCTGGGGACGCTGCGGCCGGTGTCCGAACCCGGAACCGGAGCGCCCGGCCCGGCCCCGGCAGAGGGCCGCAAGCTTTCCGCGTGGCTGGCATGCCGCCGGTGGATCACCCCGCAGACATGTTGGCAAAGGTTCGGAATGCTTTCGTCCGCAATGAAGTAGATGACGCTGAGCCCTTCCTTGCGCCGGCCGAGAATCCCAGCCTCCGTCAGGGTCTGCAAATGGCGGGACGTGTTGGCCTGGGTGAGGGCGGTCAGATCCGTCAACTGGCCCACGGATTTCTCGCCGCCCAGCAGGGCACGGATCAGCTTCAACCGGCTGGGCTCCCCGAGGACGCGAAAGCGGGCCGCAATGATTTCCAACGCCTCATCACTCATAAGCTGAGCCTTGGCGACCGCATTTTGATTCACTTTCATCTTTTTCTTGCGAATAGCTATATGAGCGAATACTCATATCGTCAAACATCAGTTTATGAAAACTATCCGCGCTTCGATTTTTGTGGGGTTGGTGGTGCTTGGGTGCTCTGTCACCGACTCCATGGGTCAGGGAATGCCGGTGGAAGCCCGCAAGAACATCCATTTGCTGTTCAACCGTCATGATGAGGTCACTCGCACCGTGACCATGACCAAGGACGGTTATGTCGCCCTGACCGAATCCAACGACCCCAAGGTCGCCACCGCTCTCCGGGAGCACGTCCGCCAGATGGAGGCGCGCCTCAAGGATGGGTTGATGGTCCGCCGACACGATCCGGCGTTTGTCGAATTTGCCCGGCATTACGACGACATTCGGCACAGCGTCGAACCCACGGACAAGGGACTCAAGGTCGTCGTCAGCGCCAAAACTCCCGCCGCGATCAAGGTGGCCCAGAACCACGCGTCGGTGGTCACCGATTTCGCCGCCCACGGCTGGGAAGCCCATGACCGGGACCATGCGCCGGCACTCCGGCCGGAAAGTTCGGCCAAGCCGGCCGCCTCCGCGACCTCGCCGGCGACGAAGAAAGCCTGTCCCGCGTGCTGTGAAAACGGCGCTGAGTGCCAGTCCGACGGTTCCGCCCGGACACCGGCCGGCCCGAAGAAATAGCCGCCTTCGCCGTTACCCTCCAAAACATCCATCAACTCAACCCATGACCGCTGAAAATGCCATCCGAGTGCTCGCCGGAACCATGATTCTCGGGAGTGCCGCCCTCGCCCACTACGTCAGCCCCAAGTGGCTGTTCCTGACGGCATTTGTCGGGCTCAATCTCATCCAGTCCGCCTTCACGGGGTTCTGCCCGGCCGAAATCGTCCTGAAGAAGCTCGGGGTTGGCGGATGCTGTTCCCGCCCCAAGGACCAAGCCTGAAACCGACGCCCACCATGCCCGCAACCTGCCCCCAACCTCCGCCGGCCAGCGCTTTGCGGGCGGCGGTGGCCGCAACAATCCTGTTCGCCACATTGGTGAGCGTGGCGGGTTGCCACCGAAGCCCGGCGCCCGGCACCGAGGTCCCGACCTTGCCGACGATAGCCGTCGCCGTGATCGCGGTAGAAAACCACGGGCTGAGTGCCACCGAAGACGTGGTCGGCACCGTGCGGGCCAAACTCCGGGCCGCCGTCGAAGCAAAGCTGGCGGGGCGCATCGAGGCGCTCTTGGTCGTGCCAGGCCAAGCGGTCCGGCAGGGCGAGACCCTGGCGGCCCTCGACGCACGCGAGGTCAAGGCGAGGCTGGACTCCGCCCAAGCGGTCCGCGATCAGGCCGCCCGCGACTTGGATCGGATTAGCAAGCTGGTGAAGGACGGCGCCGCCACCGCCTCGGAATTGGATTCCGCGCAGGCCCGCCAGAAGGTGGCCGCCGCCGTCGTCGCCGAAGCCGAGACAATGTTGGGGCACGCGCGGGTCGTCGCGCCGTTTGACGGCATCATTACGCGCAAACTTGCGGACGTGGGTGACCTCGCGACCCCGGGTAGGCCGCTCGTCGAAATCGAGGATCCCGCACGACTACGCTTCGAGGCAGATGTCCCTGAAGCCCTGCTGGAGCGGCTCCAGCTCGGCGCCCGGCTGCCGGTGCGGGTTTCCGCGGTGAAAGAGCCCTTCGAGGGGGTGGTCAGCGAAATTGCCCCGGTCGCCGAGGCGGTGAGCCGGACCTATTTGGTGAAGTTCGACTTGCCCACGATCGCCGGGGTGCGGGCTGGCCAGTTCGGCCGCGTCGCCGTGACGACCGGCGAGGCTTCCACCCCACACGTGCCCGCTGGCGCGATTCGGCAACGCGGCCAGTTGGAATACGTCTACGTCGCCGACGCCGGGAAAGCACAATTGCGCCTGATCCGAACCGGCAAACGCCTCGGCGGCGATGTCGAAGTGGTGTCCGGGCTGAATGCCGGAGAAAAGGTCGTCGCCGATCCGTCGCTGGTTCAGGACGGCCAATCCGTGGAGGTCCGATGAAGCGCAGGTGGAAAACTGAGAAAGTGCGCTCGGGAGGCATGGCGAGCTGGGCTGCCTTCTCACTATCCTGCCTGCCGATCTGCTCACCGGCGGCCTTTCCCGCCATGGATGGAGGTTTACTTCCATGACACCTGAACCTCAGCCGCACGGCCTCGCCGGCCGGATCGCGCACGCGTTCATCGATTCGAAGCTGACGCCGCTGGTCGTCATCGCGTCGGTGCTGCTGGGGGCCTTCGCCGTGTTCATGCTGCCGCGCGAGGAGGAGCCGCAGATCAAGGTGCCGATGATCGACGTGATGGTCGCGATGCCCGGCTTCTCCGCCCAGGAGGTCGAGGAACGTGCCACGCGGCCGATGGAGAAGCTGCTCTGGGAATTGCCCGGCGTGGAATACCTCTACTCGCAGTCGCACGAGGGCGAGGCGCTGACCATCGTGCGCTTCAAGGTCGGTTCTGATCCCGACGCGAGCCTGGTCAAGGTCTCCGAGAAACTCCGGGCGAACTTCGACCGCGTTCCACACGGCGTGGCTTTCCCGCTCATCAAGCCCAAGTCGATCGATGACGTTCCGATCCTTGCGCTGACGTTTCACAGCGCCCGCTACGATCACCTGACACTTCGCCGTCTCGCGGCGCAGGTGGACGACGCGATGAAACAGGTGCCGCTCGTCGCCGAGACGACTGTGATCGGCGGTGCTCGCCGCGAGCTGCGCGTCCTGCTCGATCCCGCCCGGCTGGCTTCCCGCGGACTCAGCCCGGCCGGAATCATTCCGATGCTGCAGCAGGCCAATCGCCAGTTCCGCAGCGGCGAACTCACCTCGAACAACCAATCCGTCATCATCGAGACTGGCGCGTTTCTCCAAACAGCGGAGGACGTGAAGAACGTCGTGGTCGGCGTGGTGAACGGCCGGCCGATCTATCTCCGCGAAGTGGCCGACATCGTCGACGGCGCGGAGGAACCGTCGAACTACGTGTTCTTTGGGAGCGGCGGCCAACACGACGCGGCCGAACCCGCCGTCACATTGGCCATCGCGAAGCGTCCCGGGGCGAACGCAATCGCCGTTGCCGAAGACGTGTTGAGGAAGGTGGAAGGCCTGAAGGGCACGATCATTCCTTCGGACGTGACGGTTTCCGCGACGCGGCACTACGGCGAGACCGCGGCGGAGAAGTCCAACGAACTGCTGCTCCACATGGGCATCGCCGTGGTCAGCGTTTCCATCCTGATCTGGCTGACGCTGGGTTGGCGCGAGTCCGGCATCGTGGCTGTGGCCATCCCGGCAACGCTCGCTCTGACGCTGCTCGTCTTCTACCTCTACGGTTTCACGCTGAACCGCATCACGCTCTTCGCGCTGATCTTCAGCATCGGCATCCTCGTGGACGACGCGATCGTCGTCGTGGAGAACATCGTCCGGCACTTCCACCTGCCCGGAAACAAGGGCCGTCCGTGGAACACCATCGCCGTCGAGGCCGTCAGCGAAGTCGGCAATCCCACCATCCTCGCCACCTTTGCCGTGATCGCGGCCGTGCTGCCGATGGCGTTCGTCGGCGGACTGATGGGGCCCTACATGCGGCCGATCCCAATCGGCGCGAGCGCGGCCATGTTCTGGTCGCTGCTGATCGCTTTCATCGTCACGCCGTGGGCGAGCATCCGGATGCTGCGGTGGCGACGCGGCGAACAGCGCTTGGCCACGCTGCACACGGATGGGCACGGCGGACAGGAGGAGGATTTCCTCACCCGCCTCTACCGGCGCGTAATGAACCCGCTGCTCCATCACACCGGCTGGCAGTGGACCTTCCTCGGCGTCATCACCGCGCTTCTGCTGGGCGCGATGGCCACCGTCGCCTTTGGCTGGGTGAAGGTGAAGATGCTGCCGTTCGACAACAAATCGGAGTTCCAGATCATCCTCACGATGCCGGAAGGCAGCTCGTTGGAACGCACAGCGCAGGCCGCCCGGGAAATGGCGGCGGCAGTCCGCACGGAGCGGGAGGTCACCGACTACCAGATCTACGTGGGCGTGCCGTCCCCGTTCAACTTCAACGGCCTCGTGCGACACTACTTCATGCGGCGCGGCGCCAATGTGGCCGACATCCAGGTCAACCTCGTCGGTAAACACGAACGCAAGGCCCAGAGCCACGACATCGCCAAACGGGTCCGCCCGGCCGTCGCCGCGATCGCGGAGAAGTTCGGTGCGCGCGTCGCCGTGGCCGAAGTGCCGCCCGGCCCGCCGGTTTTGCAGACGCTGGTTGCGGAGATCTACGGACCGACCGACGAAGCCCGGATGAAGCTGGCGCAGCAGGTGAAAGACATCTTCAAGAACACGCCCGGCGTGGTGGACGTGGATTCATATGTCGAGGCCGACCAGCCGAAGTCCCGCTTCGTCATCGACAAGGAGAAGGCCGCGCTCCACGGCATCAGCGCGGAGACGATTTCGCAGACGCTCAAGATCGCGGTCGGCGGCGAGTCCGTGGACCTGCTGCACATTCCGGCGGAGAAGGAGGACGTGAACCTGGTGCTCCAGCTGCCGCGCTCCGCACGCACGCGGCCCGAGGAACTGCTCGCCCTGCGTGTCCGCAGCGGCGACGCCAACGCGCTGCCTGAACCTGGCGCCAATCTCTCTGGCCCGCCGCTCGTGCCGTTGCGCGAGCTGGTGAAGCTGGAGCCGGGCATCGCCGACAAGAGCCGGCACCGGAAGAACCTCATGCCCGTGACCTACGTGATCGGTGACGTGGCCGGCGTGGTGGAAAGTCCCGTTTACGCCATCGCGGAGATGAACAGGAAGATCCAAGCCCTGCCCGGTGCGCCCAAAATCTACAACGCCGGCATGCCGTTCTCGGACGCGCAGCCGGCGATGAAGTGGGACGGCGAATGGCACATCACCATTGAGGTCTTCCGCGACCTCGGCACGGCCTTTGGCGCCGTCATCGTGCTCATCTTCATCCTCATGGTGGGTTGGTTCCGTTCCTTCATCACGCCGCTCGTCGTGATGATCGCGATCCCGTTCTCGCTTGTCGGCATCCTACCGGCGCACGGACTGATGGGCGCGTTCTTCAGCGCGACCTCGATGATCGGCTTCATGGCCGGTGGCGGCATTGTCGTCCGTAATTCCATTATCCTCGTGGACTTCATCGAACAGCGGATCCGTGAAGGAATGCCGCTCGACCAAGCCGTGGTGGATGCGGGTGCAGTGCGCTTCCGACCCATGGTCCTGACCGCCGCCGCCGTGATCGTCGGTGCGGCCGTGATCCTGGCCGACCCGATCTTCCAGGGCCTCGCCATCGCGCTGATGGCTGGCGAAGTCGCCTCGTTGCTGATCAGCCGAATGGCGGTGCCCGTGCTCTATTTCATGGTCCACCGCCGCACGCACTCTCAGCCAACGTCGACGTGAAACGATTCCCCTTAAACGTTCATCCGAAACTTTGTCCTGAGTCTCAATGAAATCCCCCCGTTGGAATCCGCATCTCGTCGGCGCCCTGATCGGTGTCCTGTCGCTCCTTACCTTTGCCCTCGCCGACAAGCCGATTGGCATATCCACCGGCGTGGCCCAGGCGGCCGGTGCCTGCGCGGTGCCGTTGATCGGCCCGGCCGCCGTGGCCGGGAACGCCTACTGGGCTAAGAAAGCCGTGCCGACGTGGGATTACGGCAGCCTCTTCGTGGTGGGCACGTTCTTCGGGGCGCTCGCGAGCGCGCTGGTGAGCCGGAGCTTCAAGCTGGAGAGCATCCCATCGGTGTGGCGCGAACGCTTCGGCGGATCGGTGCCGAAGCGTCTCCTGGCCGCGTTCGCAGGTGGAGTCGTCATCATCTTCGGCGCGCGGCTGGCCGAAGGCTGCACGAGTGGCCACGGCATCAGTGGTTCGCTGCAACTCGCCGTGAGCAGCTGGACCTTTTTCCTCGTCCTGTTCGGCTCGGGCATCGCCACCGCCTGGGTCCTGTTCCGCAACCCGAAATCCTGAACCGCTCCGTCATGCATCCCCTTCTTTCCTTCATCACCGGTTCCAACCTGCTCTGGGCCGGACTCGTCTTCGGCTTCCTCTTCGGCGTGCTGCTGCACCGTGGCGGCGTGACCGACTACAACGTCATCGTGAACCAGTTCCGGTTCCGCGACTTCACGGTGCTGAAGGTCATGTTCACCGCGATCGTGGTGGGCGGCGTCGGTGTGGCGATATTGCACGGGCAGGGCTTGGCCAACTTCCACATCAAGCCGGCCACGATGTTCGCCGTCGTGCTCGGGGCGGTGCTCTTTGGAATCGGCATGGTGCTCTACGGCTACTGTCCCGGGACCGGGATCGCCGCCATCGCTGCCGGGAAGGTGGACGCCCTCGCGGGGTTTGCCGGCATGCTGGTCGGCGCGGCGGCCTATGCGTTCAGCTATCCGTGGATCGCGGCGCACGTGCTGCCCATCGCTGACCTTGGCAAGAAGCGGCTGCCCGACTTGGCGAACGTTCCCGAATGGCTGTGGTATGCTGGGTTGGTCGTCCTCACCGGGGGCGTGTTTGCGTTGGTGGCCCGGGTTGAACGCTCACAGCAGCACGGTTCCAAGTAGTAGCGCGCCAGTGAAAACGATAATCCGCTCTACCTTTCCGGCTACTACCTGTGCCGTCCACCGGTGACATTTCAGCCTCAACCTGCTGATTACGCGCGACTTGGGCATGGCAAATGCCCCGGCCATGGGACTTGCTGGCAGTCCACATTTTTTGCCATCCTCCAGTCATGACCAGCGCGGAACATCATCACCTCCTAGAGGAACTGTCGAAGTCCCGGATTTTTGCGGACTACCAGAAGGCCTTCAGCGAGGCGACGGGCCTTCCGCTGTCGCTACGCACCATTGAGGCTTGGCGGCCGGTCCATGAACGCAATCCGCACGAGAATCCGTTCTGCGCCCTGATGGCCAAGACGAGCCGGTCCTGCGCCGCGTGCCTGGAGAATCAGGAAAAGATCGCGGAAAACCCAGGACCCGGACCCCGAACCGTCACCTGCTTCGCGGGCCTTTCGGACACGGCGATCCCGCTGCGTTTCGGCCACGAGCTGGTGGGATTCCTCCAAACCGGACAGGTATTCGTCGGCAAAAAGCCGGACAAGGCTGGTTTCGGGAAGGTCACCAAGCAGCTCGTGGACTGGGGACTCAAGACCGATCTCTCCAAGGTGGAAGAATCTTGGTTTCACTCCCGCGTGCTCAGCCAGGAGCAGTATCAGGCGATGGTCCGGTTGCTTGCTATCTTCGCCCAGCACCTGGCCATCGTGGGCAACCAGATCCTGGTGCAGCAGCAGAACTCGGAACCGCCCGCCATCGTCCGCGCAAAGCAATACATCGCGGAACACCAAGGTGAGGAGCTCTCCCTCGGCGAGGTCGCCAAGGCGGTCAACACGAGCACCTTCTACTTCTGCAAGCTGTTCAAGAAGGCCACGGGGCTGAACTTCACTGACTACGTTTCCCGGGTGCGGGTGGAGAAGGCGAAGAATCTCCTGCTGAATCCGAACGCCCGCGTCAGCGAGGTGGCCTACGAAGTGGGCTTCCAGTCGCTCACGCATTTCAACCGCGTCTTCCGCAAGATCGTCGGCGAGTCGCCCACCGAATACCGACGGCGCTTGGCCCATCCGCACGCCAACAACTGAGCGGGTCGGACGGGTCCTTTGCCAGCCCCGGTTGACGGGAAAAGCCTTGGAAAGCGGTTGTTCACGCCTACCTTGGCCGCACCGAATGAAACACGACTCGAACCTGCGGTTGCTGGCCAACCTGCAGATTACGTTGGCGTTGCTGCTCGCGGCGTTCTGCGCCTGGCACATCCACGCCACACGCGTGCTCAACCGGCAGGCATTTGCGCTCGCCCAATCGGCCCACAATCGGCGGGCCTACGATCTCCTCCTGACCGCCAGCATCGAATACGCCGGCCGCGTCCCTGCCATCCATCCGGTGCTTCGGGCGGTTGGGGTTACGATCACCACGAACGCTCCGGCCAACAAACCCAAGCCCTGAGCCATGGACGAACCCGTCGCAAATACCCCGCCGGAAGCGGAATTGGCCGAACTCCGGGAGCAGGTTCGTAGCCTCCGAGGCCTGCTCAAGTTGGTGCTGGTCTCCGTCTTCATTGTGACGGCAGCCCTGTGCCTATTCCTTTATCGCCAGACGTCGCTGATGAAACGCCAAGTCGACGCCCAGCAGGCGGCGCTCAAGGATTCCCAGTCGAAAGAACGTGAGATCGTGCTCCGCGGCCTGGAGACCTTCCGGCAATACGGCGCCCGCGACCCCGTCTACGCCTCCAACATCCTCGCCAAGTTCGGCCTTTCGCCCTTGGTGCCGAGCAATTCACCCGCGGCAGCGGTTCCCAAAAAACCCTGAGGCCGGCGAACTTCCGGTTCCGAGATCCGCTACCGGATCAGGCCGCTCCGACCGCTGCCGGACCCGTCGGCGGGACCGGTAGGAGTGTCCCGCAATGGGAACAATAGCGGCCGGCGGGCGGGTTTACGTGCTGGCAACTGGCGCAGGTCATGTGCGCCTTCAGGTGCCGCCGGTGGATCACCAAGTTCCGCAGGTAAGGAATCCAGTTAAACGCGTTGGCGAAGATGAAAACCGAGTCCTTCTGGTAAAAGAGGGCGTAGGACAGCAGTAGCCATGAGCCAACTAGGCTGAGCCACCAGAAGATCGGCGGCACAACGACCTCCCTCTTCCGTTCCGTGGCATACCACTGGACGAGGAAGCGCGAGAAGAACGCGGTGTTGCCGAGCCAGCCCAGCACCTTCCAGACGTGCCACTCGATCCCGAGGAACCGGCCGTCGGGAAAAAGGAAATTCTGCGGCGAATCCATGAGTATTTGGCCAGCCTTGGCGATGCCGGCGCGACGCCGCAAGGCTGGAAGCTGAATTCCAGTCACGGGGCCGGGGCGAACGATAAAACAATTTCCGTGGAGCGGCGGCCTCGTGCCCGCGAGACTTTGGGAACCGAAACTTATGAAAAGTCACCTCGCCACCCTTGGACTCTCCACCGCCGCTCCCGCAGCCGTGCGGAAGTGGGTCGAGGAGATCGCCGCCCTGACCGAGCCGGAGCGGATCTTCTGGTGCGACGGCTCGGAGGCCGAGCGGACCGCGCTCTACGCGGCGGCAGTCGCAGGCGGAATCCTCCAACCGCTGAACCCAGACAAACTGCCAGGATGCTACTACCACCGTTCCAATCCCAACGACGTGGCGCGGGTCGAGCAATGCACATTCATCTGCACCCCGACCGAAGAGGAGGCCGGCCCGACGAACAACTGGGCGCCGCCGGCGACCATGCGGGCCAAACTGCTGGATCTCGCCCGGGGTTCAATGCGCGGACGGATCCTGTTCGTGGTGCCTTACCTCATGGGACCGCCGGGATCACCGCTGACCCACGTCGGCGTCGAACTGACGGACTCGATCTACGTTGTCCTCAACATGCGGATCATGACGCGCATGGGCGCCGCGGCCTGGGCTGAACTGGGCGAGTCAACCCGGTTCAACCGCGGGCTGCATTGCCTGTTGGACTGCCATCCGGACCGCCGTTTCATCTGCCACTTCCCGCAGGACGACGAAATCATCTCCGTCGGTTCCGGCTACGGCGGCAACGTGCTGCTCGGGAAAAAGTGCCTCGCCCTGCGACTGGGTTCCTGGATGGGGCGGAACGAGGGGTGGATGGCGGAGCACATGCTGATCTTGGGGGTCGAATCCCCGTCCGGGGAGAAGACCTTCGTCGCGGCCGCCTTCCCCAGCGCGTGTGGCAAGACGAACTTCGCCATGATGGTCCCGCCCGAACGGTTCCAAGGCTGGAAGGTCTGGACCGTGGGCGACGACATCGCCTGGATGAAACCAGGGCCGGACGGACGGCTCTACGCCATCAATCCCGAGGCCGGCTACTTCGGCGTGGCCCCGGGCACCAACGCGAAGACCAACCCGAACGCGATGGCGAGCCTCAGCCGCGACACCATCTTCACCAATGTGGCGCTTAAACCCGATGGCACCGTGTGGTGGGAGGGGCACGACGATCCGCCACCCGCAGAATGCCTCGATTGGCAGGGCCGCCCGTGGACACCGGAGTCCAAGGAAAAGGCGGCGCATCCGAACTCCCGCTTCACCGCCCCGATGGCCAACAATCCGATGCTGGCGGCCGAGGCGCATTCCGCCCAAGGCGTGCCCATCGACGCGATCATTTTCGGCGGCCGCCGGGCCACGACGGTGCCCCTGGTGTTCCAGGCGTTCAACTGGAGCCACGGTGTCTTCCTCGGCGCCACGATGGGCAGCGAGACGACCGCGGCGGCCACCGGGGCCGTCGGGCAGGTGCGCCGCGACCCGATGGCGATGCTGCCCTTCTGCGGCTACAACATGGGCCGCTACTTCCGCCACTGGCTCGACATGCGGAAACGGATGAAATCGCCGCCCCGGGTGTTCCACGTGAACTGGTTCCGCAAGAACGCCGAGGGGAAGTTCCTCTGGCCCGGCTTCGGCGAGAACATGCGGGTCCTGAAATGGGTCATCGATCGGTGCCGTGGCCGCGCCGGCGGCCAGGAAGGCGCCTTGGGCTGGGTGCCTCGTTACGAGGATTTTGACACCGCCGGCCTGGAAGGTTTCACGCGCGAACAGTTTGAGCAGCTGCAGGAGATGAGTCCGGACGAATGGCGCCGGGAAATCCTCCAACAGGACGAGCTGTTCATGAAACTCTACCAGTTCCTGCCCAAGGAAATGATCTTCCAGCGGGAATTGCTCGTGGCCCGCCTGTGAGCCGTCGCGGTAACGCCATTTTGACAAAGCTGGCACCCTTGACCACCGTGGCTGCGTCGCGGCATTGGTCCGGGACACCCTGCCTCCCTTCCTTGGAATGAAAACGTCGAGAGTTTCCCGCCGCCGCCTCGAAGCCGCCAATGTCGGCGTCATCATCCTCATCATCCTGTCCCTGGGCCTCTGTGGGTTGGCGGCCTATCAGTGGACCCGCGAGACAACCCTGCGGGAAGGCATCGTCTCGCTGCGCCAGACCAACGTGGTGCTGATGACCCTGCAAAACGAGGCCGAGAACAAGGCCATCCGCTACCAAGGGGAATTGGCCGAGGTGGAGAAGAAGCGGGCGGACATCCTGGCCGAAAACAAGACCAACAAATTGAAAGCCAACCGGCTGGACCTTGAGGTCAGCAAGCTTGCCTCCAGCCTGTCCTATTCGAGCAACCTCGTGGTGGCGTTTTCCAACGGCGTCCAGCAGGCCAACCAGTCGATCATCATCCAGAACGACTCCATCAAGAAGCTGAACGAGGAGTTCAAGAAACTGGCCGACGAGCGCAACGAGGTGATCAAGAAATACAATGCCTTGGCGCAGGACCAGCACAAGACCGTCGAGGAATACAACAAGCTGGTGAAGCAGTTTGAGGACTTCCAGAAACAGGTCGAGGAACAGCTGAATCCGAAGAAGGAGAAGAAGTAGGCGGACCCGCCCCCGGGGCGAGCCGACCGGATTGAAGGCACCGAATCCGGAATGCGTCTTGACGGAGCCTTCCGCGTTTTCCGACAAACCGTCATTCCATGATCCGACCATCGCTTCGCCTCGCCAGCCTACTGGCCACCGCCTGCTGCCTGCTGCAACCCCGTTTGGCCGCAGCCGACGACGCCTCGGTCTTCGCCGATCGTCGCCTGGAGGACGCTGTCCGGCAGCAGGTGTTTGCGAAACGCTATACGAACTCCCCGCTTACGGCGGCCGACGTGGCCAACGTCTCCACGTTCAACGCGAACGGCCGGGGCATCACCAATCTCGCCGGCCTGGAGCACTGCAAGGCGTTGGCGGCGGCAGATCTGGCTGGAAACCAAATTGCCGACCTGACGCCGCTCAAGGGCCTGCGGCAGCTCCAATACCTCAACCTCGCCACCAACCGGATTCGGGATCTCACCCCGCTGGCCACCGTCCCGGCGCTCCAATACGTGGAACTCTCCCGGAACCAAGTCACCGACTTGGCGCCGCTCGGTGGCCTGACCAACCTTGCCTCGCTGTATTTCGGGCACAATCAGGTGAAGTCGATCGCCCCCATCGCCGGTTTGCCGAAACTGGTTTCCCTCTACGCCGAGGATAATCAGCTGACCAGCATCGCCGGTTTGGAACGGCTGCGGAATCTCTCGGGACTCTCGCTGGCAAGGAACCGGATCGCGGATGTCGCCCCGCTCACCGGCCTGCGGGCTCCGAGTTTCGTGTTCCTCGAGCACAACCGCATCAAGGACCTCACCCCGTTGACCGCTTGGCTGACGAACGACCTCGCCGGGCCCAAACGCTTTGCGCCGTTCGTGAACTTCTACCTCAAGGGCAACAAACTCTCCGCCAAATCCAAACGCCTCGTGGCCGACCTGAAGCAGCAAGGCGTGCGATTCACCCCATAACTTCGGAATTCTCCGGTCGCCAAGGATTATTTGACCAAACGGTCAACTTCGCTAGCGTTGGCTCGTCGTATGGGTCGTGTAAGTGATGCCAAAGAGCGCTTGGTGGAGGCGGTCCGGGAACTGATTTGGACCGGTTCCTACGGCAGCACCACGATTGACCGGATCTGCGACAAGGCCGGGGTGAAGAAGGGCAGTTTCTACTACTTCTTCAATTCCAAGGCGGACGTTGCCGCCGCCTCGCTCGACTGCGAGGTCGAGGAACTGCGGCCGGTCTGGGACAGCATGTTTTCCCCCGTGGTTCCGCCCTTGGACCGCCTTCGGCGGCTGTGCGACCACATCTACGAGCACCAGGCGATCATCAAGGCCCAGCATGGCCGAGTGCTGGGCTGCCCGCTCTTCGCACTGGGTTCTGAGGTATGCACCCAGGAAAGCCGCCTCCGGGACAAGATTCAGGAAGTATTCGGCCTGTGGCGCCAATATCTCGAATCGGCCGTGACCGACGCCCACACCGCAGGACTGATCCAAGCGCCTAACCCGGCCGCCACGGCCCAGGTGATCTTCGCCTACAACGAGGGCATAATGACCCAGGCTCGCATTCAGAATGATCTGGAGCCGCTTCGGAGCCTCTTTTCCGGCTACCTCCTCATCCTCGGCGTCAGCCAGACCAACCGCTTGGCCGCCTGAACTTTTGATCAGTTTGTTTACTAGATGGACAACTATAAACCAGACGCACGTATGCAACGCAGTCGATTCTCGCTGATGCCGAGCGCCCGCCCCCTGGCCCCGCAGCCACCCTCGCCCGACCGGCTCGCCCACGTTCGAAACACCCTGCTGGAGCAGTGTGTCGCCGCAGGATTACTGTCCCGCCAACTGGCTGAACTGGCCCTCAGGGAGGCGGAGGCCCTCGCGTTTCAGACCAATATTCCGCTGCTCGTTTTCCCGGTCTTGGCCGCGGAAAAGGTGCGCGCCGTTCGGCGTTGGCAACGCCGACAGGATTTCCTCCGCCGTCCCACCGCACAGATCGCCTTCGCCGCCTGACCCCTTGCCCCTCCCCGCATGAATCTCCCCTCCTCACTGCGCCATCCCGCCGCGCTAGTCGTTCCCTTGGTCGTCGCCGGCTGCCTTACCGGCTGCAAGCCGCAACCTCCCGCCGGCCCGGCCGGTTTTCCGCCGCCGACCGCGGTCACGGTCGCCGCCGTGGAAACCCAGGAGATCGTCGAGCACGAGGAAGTCGTCGGGCGAACCGAGGCCGTCGACTCCGTGGAAATCCGGCCGCGGGTCTCCGGCTACATCCAGGAAGTGCGCTTCAAATCCGGCCAAAAGGTGAAGAAGGGCGACCTGCTATTCCTCATTGATACCCGCACCCGGCAGGCCGCCTTGGATCGCGCCGAAGCGGACTTGCGCCGCGCCCAAAGTTCCCTCGATAACGCCAAGGCGGAAGCCGCCCGTGCGGAACGCCTGCTGACCACCAAGGCGATTTCGAAGGAGGAAAGCGACACCCGCGCCTGGAAACTAACCGACGCCCAGGCGGTGCTGCTGGCCGCCCAGGCCGCCCGTGAGTCGGCGCGGCTGGAACTGGAATTCTGCGAAGTCCGTTCCCCCATCGACGGCCGGGTCAGCCGCGCCTTGGTCACGCCGGGCAACAACGTCAGCGGCGTGGACGGCAACACCACCCTGCTCACCACCGTCGTTTCCATCGACCCGATTTACGTGCTCTCGGATGTCGACGAAACCACCGCGCTCCGGTTCAAGCGGCTGGCACTGGAGCAGAAGCTGGAACGGGACGAGCAAGGCCGGATCGCCGTGGAGATGGCCTTGGCCGATGAGCAGGACTTTCCGCGGAAGGGTTTCGTTGAATCCGTGGACAATCGCCTGAACCCGGGCACCGGCAGCATATTGGTGCGATCGGCGTTTCCCAATCCGGATGAGCTGATCATCCCCGGACTCTTCGTGCGCGCCCGCATTCCGGTCGGCCAGCCCAAACCCACGTTGCTGATCAGCGACCGCGCCATCGGCACCGACCAAAGCCAGAAGTTTGTCCTCACGTTGACCTCCTCCAACACCGTGGCCTATCGCCCGGTGAAAATCGGCCCGGCCGTCGGCGGCAAGCGCGTGATCCGCGAAGGCCTCACCGCCGGGGAGAAGGTCGTCGTGAACGGCCTCGCCAAGGTGCGCCCCGGCATGCCGGTCACGCCCGAGGCGGAACCCACCAAGCAGGCTGCGGCCCACTGAACTTTGGCCGAACCCACCCCCTGCCCTGACGCCGTGACGACTTCCGCCCCGTCGCTGTTCCCATGAACTTCGCCCATTTTTTCATCAAGCGCCCGATCTTTGCCGGCGTGCTGTCCATCGTGACGTTCCTCGTCGGCTTGCTCGCGATGCGCGTGCTCCCGGTCAGCGAGTATCCCGAGGTCGTGCCGCCGACCATCGTGGTGATGGCGACCTATCCCGGCGCCAATCCCAAGACGATCGCCGAGACCGTCGCCGCCCCGCTCGAACAGGCCATCAACGGCGTGGAGAATTCGCTCTACATGTTCTCCCAGGCCACCAGCGACGGCGTGATGACGCTCACGGTGACCTTCAAGCTCGGCACTCGCATCGACGACGCCCAGGTGCAGGTCCAGAACCGGGTTTCACAGGCCTTGCCCAAGCTGCCCGAGGAAGTCCGCCGTCTCGGCGTCAGCACCACCAAGCAGTCGCCGGACATCACGATGGTCGTCCACCTCACGTCGCCGGACAGCCGTTACGACGAGATTTACCTGCGCAACTACGCCTCGCTCCAGGTGAAGGATGTGCTCGCGCGCCTGCCGGGCGTGGGTTCGGTCCAGCTCTTCGGCTCCGGCGATTACGCCATGCGCGTCTGGCTCGATCCCGACAAGATCGCCGCCCGCGGCCTGACGGCGAGCGACGTCGTCAACGCCATCCGCGAGCAGAACGTCCAGGTCGCCGCCGGCGCCGTGGGCCAGCAACCGGTCAGCCGGCCGGTGGACACGGAACTCATCATCAACGCGAAGGGTCGTTTGCTGGAACCGGCGGAGTTCGGCGAGATCGTCGTGAAGACCGGCGCGAACGGAGAAAAGACCCGGCTCAAGGACCTTGCCCGCGTCGAGCTCGGCGCGGCCGGCTATTCGCTCCGGGCGCTGCTCAACAACAAGACCGCCGTCGCCATTCCCATCTTCCAGGCGCCCGGCGCCAACGCGCTCCAAGTGTCGCAGGACGTGCGCGCGGCGATGAACGAGCTGAAGAAGAATTTCCCCGAGGGCCTCGACTACTCCGTGGTGTATGACCCGACCGTCTTCGTCAGTCACTCGATCGACGCGGTGGTGCACACACTGTTCGAGGCGATCCTGCTGGTGGTCATCGTCGTGATCCTGTTCCTCCAGACGTGGCGGGCCTCGATCATCCCTCTGGCGGCCGTGCCGGTGTCGCTGGTCGGCACCTTCGCCGTGATGCTCGCGCTGGGTTTCAGCATCAACAACCTCACGTTGTTCGGCCTCGTGCTCGCGATCGGCATCGTCGTGGACGATGCCATCGTCGTCGTCGAGAACGTGGAACGGAACATCGCGCTCGGGCTGTCGCCGGTGGAGGCCACCAAGAAGGCGATGACCGAGGTCACCGGGCCGATCATCGCCATCGCCTTGGTGCTCTGCGCGGTGTTTGTGCCGACCGCCTTCATCAGCGGGCTGACCGGCCAGTTCTACAAGCAGTTCGCCATCACCATCGCGATCTCAACGATCATTTCGGCGTTCAACTCGCTCACCTTGTCGCCGGCCCTCTGCGCCGTGCTGCTCAAGGGTCACCACGAACCCAAGGACGCCGTTTCCCGGGGACTCGAGAAACTGTTCGGCTGGCTCTTCCGCCCGTTCAACCGGGCCTTCGAGTGGGCCGGGAACAAGTATGGCCAGTCCGTCGCCGGCGTGATCCGCAAGAGTGCGATCGCCCTCCTGCTTTACGCGGGGCTTGTGGGGCTGACCGGCTGGAGCTTCACCAAGGTGCCGACCGGCTTCGTGCCGACGCAGGACAAACAATACCTCGTTGCCTTCGCCCAGTTGCCCGATGCCGCCTCGCTCGACCGTTCGGAAGCAGTGATGCGCAAGATGGCCGAGATCGGCTTGAGGCATCCCGGCGTGCAGGACGCGGTTCAATTCCCCGGCCTCAGCATCGCCGGCTTCAGCGTCGCCCCGAACGCCGGCATCGTCTTCTTCTGCCTCAAGCCCTTCGAGGAACGCACCACGCCGGAACTCAGCGGCCCGGCCATCGCCGAAGCGTTGAACCGCGAGTTCGCCGGCATCCAGGAAGCCTTCATCCTCGCGGTGATGCCGCCCGCCGTGAACGGCCTCGGCACCGTCGGCGGCTTCAAGATGTATGTGGAGGACCGCGCCGGGCTCGGTTACGACGCGCTTTACCAGCAGGTCCAGGCCATGACCGGCCGCGCTTTCCAGACGCCCGGGCTGGTAAACACCTACTCCACCTTCACGGTCAACGTGCCGCAGCTCGACGCCGAGATCGACCGCGTGAAGGCCAAGACCCAGGGGGTGCCGCTGCAAAACCTCTTCGAGACGATGCAGATCTACCTCGGCTCCCTCTACGTGAACGACTTCAACCTGTTCGGCCGCACTTACCAGGTGGTCGCGCAAGCCGACGCGCCCTTCCGCGAGAAGGCGGAGAACATCGCCCGGCTCAAGACCCGCAACGCCAACGGCGAGATGGTCCCGCTCGGCACGCTGGTCACGGTGAAGGAGTCCTACGGCCCCGACCGCGCGCAACGCTACAACGGGTATCCCGCGGCGGAATTCAGCGGCGGCCCGGCCCCCGGCTTCAGCTCAGGCCAGGCCGAGGCGGTGATGGCGAAGCTCGCGCAGGAAACGCTGCCCAAGGGCTTTGCCTACGAGTGGACCGAGCTCACCTACCAACGCATCCTGTCGGGCAACAGCGCGATCTACGTCTATCCGCTCTGCCTCCTGCTCGTGTTCCTCGTGCTCGCGGCGCAATACGAAAGCTTCCGCCTGCCGCTCGCGATCATCCTCGTGGTGCCGCTCTGCCTGCTGTTCGCAATCACCGGCGTCTACCTCAGCAAGGGCGACAACAACATCTTCACCCAGATCGGGCTGATCGTGCTCGTCGGCCTCGCGTGCAAGAACGCGATCCTCATCGTCGAGTTCGCCAAGGCGCGCCAGGACGAGGGAGCGTCCGCCTTCGACGCGGCGGTGGAAGCCTGCCGGTTGCGCCTCCGGCCGATCCTTATGACGTCGATCGCGTTCATCGCGGGTGTGTTCCCATTGGTGATCGCGAAGGGCGCCGGCTCGGAAATGCGCCAGGCCATGGGCGTCGCCGTGTTCGCCGGCATGATTGGCGTGACGGTATTCGGCCTGTTCCTGACGCCGGTGTTCTACGTCGTGCTCATGAAGCGAGGCGAAAAGCGGCAGCCCAAGCCGGCGCCGGCGCATTCCTGAGATAGTCCGAGGATGAAACCGCTCCCGGAAAAAGCCCTGCTCTTGCTGCTCGCGATGGTTCAGTTCACGCACATCATGGACTTCATGCTCCTGATGCCGCTGGGACCGCAGCTCATGCGCGAACTGGCAATCGGGCCGGGCAAGTTCAGCGGCCTGGTGGCGGCCTACACCCTGAGTGCCGGAATCATTGGCCTGCTGGCCGCGCCGTTCATCGACCGGTTCGACCGGCGGCCGCTGCTGCTGTTTACGTATGCCGGCTTCACCGTGGGAACGCTGGCCTGCGGCCTGGTCCACACGGCCGATGCCCTGCTCGTGGCCCGTGCCTTGTGCGGGGCCTTCGGCGGCATTTCAGGGTCGTTGGTCATGGCGGTGGTATCGGATCTGGTGCCACCAGCGCGTCGGGCAACCGCAATGGGCGTGATCATGACGTCATTTTCGGTCGCGGCCGCAGTGGGCGTTCCGTTTGGGCTCTACCTGGCCCAGCACCTTCGGTGGGAGGCTCCGTTCTTCCTGCTGGCCGGACTGTCAGCCGTAACGTGGCTGATGCTGAAATCGTGGTTGCCGACCCTGCGCGACCACGTGGACGAAAGTGCCCGCGATCATTTCCGGACCTTCTTGGGCCTGCTGCGTGACGCCAATGCCGGCCGGGCCCTGCTGTTCATGTCGTCCATGGTCTTTGGGCACTTCATGATTATCCCGTTCCTGTCGCCGTTCCTCGTGGCCAATGTGGGGCTGCCGGAGAAGGAACTGTTTCTGATCTATCTCACGGGGGGCGCCTGCACGGTGTTCACTGCTCCGTTCGTGGGCCGGCTGGCCGACCGGCACGGGCGGCTGAAGGTCTTCAGCGTGCTCGTGCTGACCGCCTGTCTGGTGACGTTGACGCTGACCCACAGCGGGCCGCTGCCGCTCTGGGCGGTGCTGTTGCTCGCCGCCGGTTTTTTCGTCTTCGCCAGCGGACGTTTCGTGCCGGGGCAGGCGATCATGTCGCTGGCGGTCCCGGCAGCGCGTCGCGGCTCCTTCATGAGCCTGAGCAGTTGCGCACGTGACCTGACAATGGGGCTCACCTCGGGTCTTGGCGGCTGGATTGTTAGCCAGGCGCCATCGGGTCAACTGCTGCACGTGAACCGGCTGGGCTGGCTGGCCGCCGGCGCCGGCCTCATTAGCCTGTGGCTCGGAAGCCGAGTCGCCGTGAATGAAGTTTCCAAAACGGACTTTCCCCCCACGTCCTGATAGAGCCCCGCATACAATCCCACCTGGCTGCCAACCGGATTTTTCCAACTGCATGAAAGCTGCTTTGAACCCATTTGCCCGCTGTCTCTGCGTCGCCGCGGTCGGCCTGGCGCTGGCTTATCATGGTCAGGCTTCGACCGCCGTCGGGCCAGATTACGTTCGTCCCACCAACGCCGCGCCGGCCGCCTACAAGGCCGCTGAGTTCGGCGAATGGAAGGAAGGCCGGCCGCTTGACACGCTGCCCAAGGGCAACTGGTGGGAAGTCTTCAACGAGCCGGCGCTGAATGAGCTCCAACAACGGGCCCGGGCGGACAGCCCACCGCTGCGCGCGGCCGTCGCCCGGGTGGACCAGGCCCGGGCCGCCGCTCGCGTGAGCCGGAGCGAGTTCCTGCCGAGCCTTGATTTCAACCCCGCCTGGAGGCGCGAACGCTATTCCCCCAACCAGGTGCCAGCCTTCGGCAACATCACCGCGAACACCTTCCGGACGCCGCTCGACCTGAGCTACGAGATCGACCTCTGGGGCCGTGTTCGCCGTGGTTTCGAAGGCGCCCGGGCCGACGCCCAGGCCTCCGTTGCCTCGCTCCACCACGTCCTGCTGACGCTGCAGGGGGATCTCGCGCAGAACTATTTCCGGCTACGGGCGCTCGACGCCGAGATCGCCGCCGTGGCCGGCACGCTGCGGTTCCGCCGCGAACAGGCGGACCTCGTGAAGAACCGCCTCGAAGGCGGCATCGGCACCGAGTTGGACGTCGTCCGCGCCGAGACGGAACTCGCCTCCGCCGAGGCTGAGGCCGCCGCCCTGGCCCGCAGCCGGGCCGAATTGGAGAACGCCCTCGGCATCCTCGTCGGGACGAACCCGGCCGGCTTCAAGTTTCCCGCCCTCGCCGATGCGCAACGGAACTGGAATCCGCTGCCGCCCGTCATCCCCGCCGGATTGCCAGCCGAGCTGCTGGAGCGCCGGCCGGATGTCGCGGACGCGGAGCGCCAGTTGGCTTCGGCCAACGCCCGCATCGGCGTCGCCAAGGCCGCTTTCTTCCCCGTCTTGCGGCTGACCGGCTCGGCGGGCTACGTCAGCGGCGAGGTGGACAACCTGTTCAACTGGGACAGCCGCATCTGGAGCATCGGCCCGAGCCTTTCGCTCCCGATCTTTGCCGCCGCGCGCAATCACGCGAAGCTGAGGAACACCCAGGCGGCCTTCGAGGAATCGGTCGCCAACTATCGCCAGCGCGTGCTCGTCGCCTTCGGCGAGGTGGAGAACAGCCTCGCGGCGATCCGTTTCCTCGCGCAGCAGGCCGAGGCGCAGGACCGGGCGCTCGCCAGTGCGCGCCGCGCAACGGAACTCGCCGACCAACGCTACCGCGCCGGCATCGTGAGCTACCTGGAAGTGGTGGATGCCAACCGCATCGCCTTTCAGACCGAACGGGCCACCGCCCAACTCGCCGGCCAACGGCTCATCGCCACGGTCCAGCTCATCAAAGCACTCGGCGGCGGCTGGCACGAGGAAGCCCTCGCGGCCGGACGTTGAACTTCGGGCCGCGGCTTCAATCGTGCAAACCGGCGACGCCCTTGGGCAGATTACGTAGGGCGTTGACCTCTTTCAGCGACAGCGCTTTGCCGAAGATGGCCAAGTCGTCCATCCAGCCGGTGTAGCTCAGGCCAAGCATCACGAAGGTCTCGTCGATGTTCCACGTCCAGGTCTGCTCGCGCGGGCTCAATTCACCCTTGAGGCCGCCGTCGACATACAGCCGGGCCACGCCGTCGGGCTTGCCGGAGTTGAATTTCTCCCAGGTGAACACGACGTGCGTCCAGCGGTCGCGGGAGAACGGCGGCCGCAGCACCGGCACCAGCGGCTTTTCCGCCAGCGGCATGTCGTCCCATTTGCGCTTCTGCGGATTCCAGCAGGCCGGGTCGGCATAGGCGCCGAAGCGGAACTCGCGCGGTTTGTCATCCTTCGTGAACTCGGTGAAGAACGCCGCGTTGTCCCACGCCTTGGGTGTGATCTGGATCGGGTCGCAGTAGCCGGGCTCCAAGTCCTCGTCGGGCGAGACCCGCAGCCAGTAGGAAATGGAGCCCTGCCAGTTCCGCTGCCGATACGGCATGTTGTCCGCCGCCTTGAACGCCACGAGTTCCTTGATCGGCCGGTCAAAACGCAGCGCGCTGCCGTAGCGGCCCTGCTGGAACGCCAGCGACACCCCGCCTGGCGGCAGACCCGGTTGCACGACCCGCGGCGCGCCCCACTGCGGTCCCCACTGGATGCGCCGATCTCCCTTGCCAAAGGTGGCGTCGGCCGACTCGTCGAACGGCGCGTGGAACAGCAGGTTCAAGCCGAGCGTCCGGCGGGCGGCGAAGGGCACCTTGTCGTCGGCGAGCGGGGCGACCTCAGTCGCAGCCAGGGTGAGTCCGAGGGTGAGTGCGGAGAAGGCTTTCATGGGGCGGGGAATGTTTTCGTGCCCGCAGATGACCGCGCCTGAACTCAGATTCAAGCAAGGAAACCGATTCCGGCCGGAATCGCGATCACCGAGGCGGGCGACGCTCAGGGTTTCGTGCCGATCACGTCGGCTTCCGTGAACACCGCCTGCCGCACCACGGTGCGCTCATCGGAGGTGTAGATGATCCGGATCTTGCCGTCGCGGGTCTGGATGGCGGTCGGATAGCCGTAGTCGCCCTTGGGCTCGGCGATCAGGTCGCGCCGGTGCGGAAACGTCTTCGCGCCATCGGTCGAGAGCGCGACCGACAGCGGCGTGCGATCCGAGAAGGAGCGGTTGTAAACGAGCAGATGATGCCCGCTCTGCAGCCGGAGGAAATCCACCGCGGCGTTCGGATTCGGGAATTCGGAGTCCGTGCCCGCACTCCACGTCTTGCCGCCATCGTGGGACTCGGTCCGCACCATCCAGCCGTCCGGTTGGCCGTCGTAATTGCCGCCCCGTCGGCAGAACGCCACCAGGTGGTCGCCCGCGATCACCGCCGGCGCCGGCTGGATGTTGCCGAGCCGCGAGCGGACGCGATTCGACTCGGTCCAAAGCCCCGTCGCCGGATGGTAACGCAGGAAGAACGACGTGCAGTCCTTGCTGACCGACTCCGGATCGTCGCCGACTTCGTGGTAGACCGGCAGCAGGTAGTCGCCATCGGGCAGGACGATGGGCCGGTTCCGCACCATCGTGCCCGCCTCGAACGTCAGCGCGAAGGACTCCGACCAGGTGCGGGCGCCATCACGGGAAATCTTCGCCGTGATGCGCGAGGTATCCCAAATCTCGCCATAGCGGGTCACGTAGAACAGCCACACGGTGCCGTCCGGCGCCTGCCACGGGACCGCGTTGCCGAGTGCATAAAACGGGTTCGCCGCGATCTTCGCCGGCTTGGACCATCGTTTGGAACCCACCTTCTGCCGCGAGCCGAAGACGGCCGCGGCGTTGTCCTTGTATTCGCCCTTGCCGCTGAAGAACGCGACGAACAGGTCGCCATTTGCCAGTTCGGTGACGCTGGCCGGATGTTTGTAGTCGCCCGTCGGCACTTCCGGACCGAACAGACGCTCGAACCGCAGCCCGTCCGCCCACGCGGAGCCCAGGCACACGACAATCGAGGCGGCGGTCAAAACCCTGCGCAGGCGGGACGTCATGCGGCGACCCTATCGGCCGGGCCGCGGGTTGCCAACCGTGGCGACCCAATCGGGCGTCCTTCGCGCATCGCGGGTTGCTGACAACGACAACCGGCGACACGCTGCCGGCCGGATGAACGTCTTGCCCCGCAACTGCCTCGGCCCGTTGGTCTGGTTGTCCGGCCTGCTGGGGCGAACGGGCGCGGCGGAACCACCGGCGGCGTCCAAGCTGCCGTGTCCCGAAAGCGGCATCACCCGCCACACCGCCTACCGTGTGGCGGCCGCTCCGGTCATTGATGGACGGCTCGACGAACCCGCCTGGCGCCAGGCCCCGGAATCCGCCCGCTACGTGGATGTGCTCACGGGCGGACCGGCGATTCACGACACCCGCGCCAAGATTCTCTGGGATGACCAGAATCTCTACCTCGGCATCCGGGCCGAGGAACCGTTCGTGCAGGCCAAGTTCACGGCGAACAACTCGCCGATCTACGCCGAGAACGACCTCGAGGTATTCATCGCCGGCCCCGACGCTTACTACGAGTTCGAGATCAACGCCCTCAACACCACCTACGAAGTCTTCTTCCTCTGGGAATCCGCCTACGTCCCGGCGGGCTTCGCCGCGGCCCCGGAATTTGCCCGGAAGAACCTGCGCCCGTTCAACGGCGTCGGCTTCACCACGCATCCGCGCGGGCCGCGCCTCGGGCACTTCGACTGGCACTTCCCCGGCAAACGCACCGCCGTCTTCATCGACGGCACCCTCAACGACGATACCGACCGCGACCGCGGCTGGACGGTGGAACTTGCCTTCCCCTGGGCCGGCATGAATTGGCTCAGCCCCAACGGTCAGCCCGGCGCCCCGAAGGAGGGCGACGTGTGGCGCATCGATCTGTCGCGCTTCAACACCTACAAGGAAGCCTCCCCGGCGAAGGATTCGGGTGGCTGGTTCCTGAGCCCGCACCGAGTCTGGGATTCGCACCTCCCGGAGTGTTTCCCCTACGTCCGCTTCTCGACGAACGAGGTTTCTGCGCTCAAGCGGTAAGGTCGCCGCCCGGAACGCAAAAAGGCGGACGAACCGAAGTCCGTCCGCCTTGGAAATGTCCGCCTCGTTACCTTGGCGGCTAACTAGCTCAGTAGCGGTAGTGCTCGGGCTTGTAGGGGCCGTCGGCATTGACGCCGAGGTAGGCGGCCTGCGACTTGGTGAGCTTGGTCAGCACGACGCCGATCTTCTCGAGGTGCAGGCGGGCGACTTCTTCGTCCAGCTTCTTGGGCAGGCGGTAGACCGTCTTCTCGTATTTGTCCTTGTTCGCCCAGAGGTCGATCTGCGCGAGGGTCTGGTTGGTGAACGAGTTGGACATGACGAACGACGGATGGCCGGTGGCGCAGCCGAGGTTCACCAGACGGCCTTCGGCGAGCAGGTAGATGCTCTTGTTGCCGGGGAGATGGTAGCGGTCGTATTGCGGCTTGATGTTCTCGATGGTGACACCCTTGGTCGACTTGAGCTTGTCCACCTGGATCTCGTTGTCGAAGTGGCCGATGTTGCAGACGATCGCCTGGTCCTTCATCGCGAGGATGTGGTCCACGGTGATGATGTCGCAGTTGCCGGTGGTGGTGACGTAGATGTCGCCCACGCCGAGGGTGCTTTCGATGGTGTTGACCTGGAACCCTTCCATCGCGGCCTGGAGGGCGTTGATGGGGTCGATCTCGGTGACGATGACGCGGGCGCCGTAGGCGCGGAGCGAATGGGCTGAGCCCTTGCCGACGTCGCCGTAGCCGCAGACGACGGCGACCTTGCCGGCGAGCATGACATCGGTTGCGCGCTTGATGCCGTCGGCCAGCGATTCACGGCAGCCGTAGAGGTTGTCGAACTTCGACTTGGTCACGGAGTCGTTCACGTTGATCGCGGGAACGAGCAGCTTGCCCTGTTCGGCGAACTTGTAGAGGCGGTGGACGCCGGTGGTGGTCTCTTCGGAGACGCCGCGCCAGGACTTCACGATCTTGGTCCAGATGCCGGGCTTTTCCTTCGCGACGCGCTTGAGGAGGTTCTTGATGACCTGCTCCTCGTGCGAACCGCTCTTGGAGTCGACCCACTTGTCGCCCTTCTCGAGTTCATAGCCCTTGTGGATGAGCAGGGTCACGTCGCCGCCGTCATCGACGACGAGTTCGGGGCCGAGGTCGCCGGGGAAGAGGACGGCCTTGAGGGTCAGCTCCCAGTATTCTTCGAGCGTCTCGCCCTTCCACGCGAACACCGGAGTTCCGGTCGCGGCGATGGCGGACGCGGCGTGGTCCTGGGTGGAGAAGATGTTGCAGCTGGCCCAGCGGACGTTGGCTCCGAGCGCGACGAGCGTCTCGATGAGCACGGCGGTCTGGATGGTCATGTGCAACGAACCGGTGATGCGGACGCCCTTCAGCGGCTTGGTCTTCGCATACTTCTTCCGGACGGACATGAGACCGGGCATCTCGTGCTCGGCGACGGCGATTTCCTTGCGGCCCCATTCGGCCAGCGAGATGTCGCGGACGATGTAGTCCTTGGTGGACGGGGTGTGGGCGGCGTATTGGGCGAGGTTCGGGAGCGCGGCGGCGACGTCCGCAAGAGCGGCGGCGGCGGTAGCTTTTTTGGCTTTGGCCATAGGTATTCTGTGAAAGGTGGAAGGTTGAAATGTTGAAGGGCTGAAGAGGAACGCTCTTCAGCCCTTCGTTTGGAGAACTTACTTAACCGCCTTCTTGAGCGCGGCGACCTTGTCGGTCTTTTCCCACGGCAGGTCGGCGTCGATCTTGCCGAAGTGGCCGTAGTTGGTGGTCTTGGAGTAGATCGGGCGGAGCAGGTTGAGCTGCTTGACGATGTCGGCGGGCTTGAAGCTGAAGACTTCCTGCACGGCGTTGGTGATTGCCTCGTCGGTCAATCCGCCCTGGGCGGTGCCGAAGGTGTTCACATACACGCTGACGGGTTCGGGATAACCGATGGCGTAGGCGAACTGGATCTCGGCGTGGTTCGCGAGACCGGCGGCCACGATGTTCTTGGCGACGTAGCGGCCCATGTAGGCGGCGCTGCGATCCACCTTGCTCGGGTCCTTGCCGGAGAAGGCGCCGCCACCGTGACGGCCCCAGCCACCGTAGCTGTCGACGATGATCTTACGGCCGGTGAGGCCGGTGTCGCCCTGAGGTCCACCGACGACGAACTTGCCGGTCGGGTTGATCAAATACTCGGTCTTGGCGGTAAGGAGATTCTTGGGGAGAACCTTCTTGATGACCTCCTCGATGCAGAATTCTTCGATGGTCGAATGGTCGACATCGGCGGCGTGCTGCGTGGAGATGACGACGTTGGAAATGGCGACGGGCTTGTCGTTCTCGTAAACGACGGAGACCTGCGACTTCGCGTCGGGACGGAGCCACGGAGCCTTCTTGCCGGCCTTGCGGATCTTGGTCAGTTCGCGGCCGAGACGGTGCGCGAACATGATCGGCGTGGGCATGAGCTCGGGAGTCTCGTTGCACGCGTAGCCGAACATCAGGCCCTGGTCGCCGGCGCCCTGCTCAGCCTTCTTCTTGCCCTTCGCGGCCTTCGCATCGACGCCCTGCGCGATGTCGGGGGACTGCTGGGTCACGATCACGTTCACGAACACCTTGTCGGCGTGGAACACGTCGTCGTCGTTCACGTAGCCGATGTCGCGGATGGCGTCGCGGGCGATCTTCACGAAGTCGAGCTTGGCCTTGGTCGTGATCTCGCCGCCGACGATGGCGATGTTGGACTTCACATAGGTCTCGCACGCCACGCGGCTGAACTTGTCCTGCGCAAGGCAGGCGTCGAGCACCGCATCGGAAATGGTATCGGCAACCTTGTCGGGATGGCCTTCGCCGACGGACTCAGACGAGAAGATGAAACGTTTGCTCATGAACTTCGTGATTTGATGATGACTGTCACGCCAACGTATTGACGTATCAGGATGCGACGATAGGTAAGTTGCCGTCGCGGTCAACGGGCATTTTGTTCATCCTGACTTCGGAAATGAAGCGGCACGCCTTAACCCTCTTTCTCCTGCTGGGCACGATTTTCGGGCTTCGCGCTACCACTTCGCCGATTCCCGGGGAGTCGCCTTCGGCCAAGCGGGGCGTCGTTGCCACCGTCAATCCCATCGCCACCCAGGCCGGCCTCGACGCCCTCAAGGCGGGTGGCAACGCCGTGGATGCCGCCATCGCCTGCGCGCTGACCTTGGGCGTCGTGGACGGTCACAATTCCGGCATTGGCGGCGGCTGTTTCCTGACGCTCCGGCTGGCCGACGGCCGCCTGATCACCCTCGACGGCCGCGAAACCGCCCCGGCGGCCGCGACGCGCGACATGTTCCTTCGCGACGGCAAGGCGGACGCCAAGCTTAGCCAGGACGGCGCGCTCGCCGTGGGCATCCCCGGCGAACTGGCCACGCTCGCCTACGCCAGCACCAACTTCGGCCGGCTGCCGCTGGCCCAACTGCTCGAAGCCGCCGCCAAGGTCGCCGAAAACGGTTTCCCGATTGATGGCCACTACGCCAGCCGCGTTCGGGCCACCAAAACTGAGTTGGCCGCTTTCGCGGAGGCGCGCGCGATCTTTCTGCGTGGATTACCGACCGTCCCGGCCAAAGGCGACTGGCTCAAGCAACCCGACCTCGCGAAGTCGTATCGGGCATTGGCCACCCAGGGCGTGGACTGGTTTTACCGCGGTGACTTCGCGGACCGGACGGCGGCCTGGATGAAAACCCACGGCGGCGTGGTGACCGCCGCAGACTTTGCCCGCTACCAAGTAGTCCCGCGCGAACCTGTGCGCGGAACCTACCGGGGTTACGAGATCGTGAGTTTCCCGCCGCCCAGTTCCGGCGGGGTCCATGTCGTCGAAATCCTCAACCTGCTCGAAGGCTTCGACCTCAGGGCCATGGGCGACACCTCCGCCGACTTTGTCCACACCTTGGCCGAGGCGATGAAGCTCGCCTTCGCCGACCGCGCGAAATGGCTGGGCGACCCCGACTTCACCAAGGTCCCCACCGGCCTGATTGCCAAGAGCTACGCCGCCGGACTCGCGAAGGGCATCCGGCCGGATCGTGCCACCGCGGTGACGGGCGCCGGCACGCCGCCCTTCGCCGACGCGGATTTCTTCCAGCGGGAACACAGCCGCCACACCACGCACTTCTCGACCGCCGACGCGGAGGGCAACTGGGTCGCTTGCACGGCGTCGTTGAACACCAGCTTCGGCAGCAAGGTCGTCGTGCCCGGCACCGGCATCCTGCTCAACAACCACATGGACGACTTCTCCGCGCAGCCCGGCGTGCCCAACTACTTCGGCCTCGTCGGCGCCGAGGCCAACGCCATCGCCGCCGGCAAACGGCCGCTCTCGAGCATGAGCCCGACGATTGTGCTCAAGGACGGCAAACCCATCCTCAGCGTCGGCGCCGCGGGCGGACCCACCATCATTTCCCAGACGCTGCTGGCGATCCTGCGCACGGTGGACTTCGGCAAATCACCCCGCGAAGCCTTGGCCGGCGCGCGGCTGCACCATCAGTGGAAGCCGGATGAACTGCACCTCGAAGCGGCTTTTGGCGACGCGGTGATCGCCGAACTTCGGAAGCGCGGCCACACCGTCGTCGTCGAGAAGTCCCTCGGTGCGGCCCAGGCCGTCGGCCTCGCGCCGGACGGCGGTTTCGCCGGCGCGGCCGATCCGCGCGGGGAAGGCAAAGCGGTCGGGTTCTGATTCAGGCGCGGCGATTCTGCCGATCTAATCATGTCTAGGCCGCCACGATATTGCGGCGGCAGGTCATTCGCTCAGAACTGCCCTGTAGAATCCCGGTTCAAGTCCCGTTCCCGGTTGGAACGTTAGTGTGGCCGGAACGGAATTGGTTGATAGGCGAGCCCAAGCGCGCAGGTCGTGGCTAAATTCGATGATCGCTTGGCTTCCCGGACTTCCACTCAAGTCGAAGCGAATCTGCCCGTCCGGCGGGACGGTGGTCCCGCCCAAGGTTAGGGGCTCTCCGGACCCCACGACGGCAATCGAGACCTCGGCAGTGGCCGCCAAGAACTGCTCGTTGCCCAACTGCTCCACCCGCACCACTACGGTGCCGATTCCGGCCAGTCTCAGCTGGTCACCGACTACCTCGGCCGGGCCGGACACGACTCGGATGCTCGCCGGCAACCCCGATGCGGCAGTAGCGTTCAAGTTCACGGGAGAGTTGGTTATGCTAACCGTCAGCGGCAGATTGAAGGGCAGCTTCTGTGGAAGGCCAAGCCGGACGCGGATGATCTGCAGGCCCGCTGCCTCATCCGCCACATAGACCAGATTCTCCATCGCATCGAGACGGTTGGTTTTCGCCTGAACGCTGTAGGCCCTGCCGCTGGTGTCGTGGCCGCCCAGCCACTTGGGAGCGGCCGGATCGCTCACGTCCACAACCTGCAATCCCGCCATGTCATCCGCGACATAGGCCACTGTGCCCACCAGCTGCACCTCGCGTGCGCCGCCGGTGATATTGCGGTCCAGAATGCCCCCCAGCAGCTTGGGCGTGGCCGGATTTGCCACGTCCAGGATTTGCAGGCCCCGGGAACCACTCGCCAGATATGCCACACTATCCACCACCTGGACTCCAAGGACTCCGAGAAACTCCCACGGAAACAAGGGCTGGCGGTCAGTTCCAAAGCTGCCCACAAGCAAAGGTGCGGCCGGACTGCTTACATCAAGAATGTGAAGACCTCCCGCGGAGCCCCCCGCCACGTAGGCGAGTTTACCCACCACCTGAACACCGAGGGTGCCAGAGCCGGAGTAGTAGCCCAACCTTTTGGGCGCGGCCGGGTTGCTCACATCCAAGATTTGGAGCCCTCCTGGCCCACCGGCCAAATAGGCAATTTCACCAACAACCTGAACCCCGCGAGCGTAGTAGCGGCCGGATTGGTAGGATCCCAATCGTCGCGGCGCAGCCGGATTGCTCACGTCGAGGATCTGTAGCCCTTCATAATCGTCCGCTACGTAGGCTCGGCTACCTTGCACCTGCAGCCAATAGGATCTGCCGGTTGTGTCGTAGCCACCCAAGCGTTTGAGGGCAGTGGCATCGCTCACGTCCAGGATCTCCATGCCCGCCCCACCCTCCGCCACGTAAGCAAGGTTTCGCACCACCTGAACCTTGAGGGCGCTACCACTCGTGGCGTAGCCGCCTAAGCGCTCCGTCGAAGCGATTGGCTGGTTCAGTATCCGCGCGACTTTCACCGGCGCGTAGGTCGGATCACCCGCTTGCTCGGCCACCAGTGTGATAATTCCTGCATTCGTGGCGGTGACCAATCCATCAGTGATGGACGCCGGACCCGACGCCACTTGGAAAGTTACCGGAAGCCCGCTGCTGGCAGTCGCCTCCAGAGGATACGCCCGCCCCCACACTAACGCCGCGTTGGTGGAGGGCGAGGTCCAGTTCAGCACTTGGTCGGCCGCCTGCAACAAGGAGGTTCGACACCACAGCGTCAGCATCCCCCCGAGCCAGCCGCACCATTTGGTCATTCTGCTGTGTTGCATGCTTACCTCTGGGCTATCCGCGCAACCCGCACTCTGGGACTTTGCAGTCCAAGCATCTTCGAGTCCTTGGAGAGTTGCTTTCCTGCCAAGGCCTGTCCACCTCCGGCAGAGGGCTTACCATCCTGAATTCCCCAAGGCGATTGATGGATGGACGCCAACTTGCCGCCAGTTCCCGGGCCATTGCTGACTACGCTTGGTTCCCCGCTCGCCAATTTCCACCCCGTCGGCTTCAATGCCGCGGAAACGGGCATGTCCTCCACCCTGAAATCCCTTCGCGCGCTCGCCGACCCGACCCGGCTGCGCATCGTGGCCTTGCTGGAAAAGGAGGAACTCTCGGTCAATGAACTCCAGGAGATCACCCGGCTCGGCCAGTCCCGAATTTCCACCCACCTTGGCCTGCTGGCCGAGACCGGACTCGTCAGCGCCCGGCGTGACGGCAAGCGCACCTTCTACCGCCTGAGCCCGCACGCCGACGCGCATGTGCGCGAGTTCACCCAGCTCGCCATCCGCGGCGCGAAGGAGCTGCCCGAACACGACAGCGATCTCGTCAACTTGCGCCGCGTTCACGCGCGCCGGAAGGAGCAGGCCCAGGTTTACTTCAACCAGGTCGCCGGCCGCTTCGACCGCAGCTATGGCCCGGGACGTTCCTGGCAGGCCTTCGGCCACTTGCTCCTGCGCATTCTGCCGCCGCTGGAAGTCGCCGATCTCGGTTCCGGCGAAGGCCTGCTCAGCGAACTCCTCGCGCGCCGCTGCAAACGGGTCATCGCCGTGGACAACTCGGAGAAGATGGTCGAGTTCGGCGCGCGCAAGGCGAAGAAGAACGGTCTCAAGAACCTCGAATTCCGCCAGGGTGACCTGGAGAATCCGCCCGTCGATGACGCCAGCGTGGACCTCGTGATCCTCAGTCAGGCGCTGCATCACGCCGAGGATCCCGCCAAGGCCATCGCCAGCGCCCATCGCATCCTGCGCCCCGGCGGCCAGGTGCTCGTGCTCGACCTCGTGAAGCACCGTTTCGAGAAGGCGACCGAACTCTACGGCGATCGTTGGCTCGGCTTCACGGAAAGCGACCTCCAGCGCTGGATCGAAGCCGCCGGCTTCAAGAAGATCGAGCTCAGCGTCGTCGCCCGCGAAGACCAGGAGCCCAACTTCGAGACCCTGCTCGCCGCGGCCGAGAAGTAGCCCGTCGGACCGTAGTTTTTCGCCAGGACCGCCTCAGGAGATAGTCCGCCGCCGGTTTGAGTCATCGGTGCGGGGATAAATCCGTCGGCCATCGAGATTTCTCGTCATCGAACCCGCCAAAGGTCGTTTAGCAACATGGGAACCTCTTGATCGCATGAAACGTCGCTGGCTCGCCCTCGGGGCACTCTGTCTGGTCCTCACCGGCCTGTTGCTTCCGCTCGTCCCGGCGCAAACCGCGCCGACCCTGCGGCACCCTGAACCGCTGGCGGATACCGGTTGGCGGCTGGCGTGGGCCGGCGAAACCGGCCGCGTCTATCGCCTGGAGCGCGCCACCGCCCTGCTCCCAACAAACACCGCGTGGCAGTCCGTGGCCACGGTCACCGCGACCAATGGGCTCATTTTCGCCGATGACTTGGTGGAGCCAGCAGCGCAGTCCCGCTTTTACCGGGCGGTGCTGGTCACCGAATCAACGGGGCTCAAGGTTGGTGTCACCGACCTCGCGGGCGATTCCGTCACCACCAACGGCACCGAGGTGCTCCTCACTGGCAACGTGCGAGCCGGGCTCGCAAAGTTCGCCTCACCGACCGCCGTGGCCGTCAACCTTTCAACCCGGCGGCTGACCGGAACCGGCGAAATCACCCTGACCAACGGGTTGGTGCTGACCGGCGCCTTCGAGGCCGACCTGGCGACGGGCCAGCTTCACCTCACGGGCGATCCCGCCCCATTCGCCTTGGGCGAATTCATCAGCCTGGACCCGCGAACCTTTGCGCTCGACCTGAATACCGGTGCGTTCGCCGGCCAAGGCGTGCTCGCCCTGCGGTTGCCCGCCTTGGCCAATGCCCCCATCGGCCGGGCCGCAGTCTTTGAGAACGAGGCAAGCCTCGACGGCGCCTTCGAATCCGATTCGGCCGAAGGTCCGCTCCGTTTCACTGGAACGGCTACTTATCGTGACGTCGTGGCGGAAGGCAGCGGGACCGTCGAGGTGGATGTCGGAACCTTTCGGGTGGCCGGCAAGGTCCGGGTGCCCGGCGCCAACGCGACCGCTTATTTGCTGGAGCCCGGCTCCCTGGCGCTCCACCGGCAGCCGGACGGCACCGCCGACTTTGCGGTGGCGGGGCAATCCGCGCTCGCGCCGGCCGGGGCCGGACAACTCACCGGGACACTGAACCTCGCGGGGGCGTTGGCCCTGACCTGGACCGGTCCGGCCGAGGTGGGCGCACTCCAGTTCCCCACCCTCACCGTGCGGCTCGACCGACCGAGCCTGCCCGGGGCGGCCGCGAGCCTGCGATTCAGCGGTCCGCTGGTGCTCCCGCGGGTCGGCGGCACCGAGTTGAACGGCGTGATCCGCCCCGATGGCACCACGACGAACCTCGTCTCCACCGCGCCGTTGCAATTGGGCGCCCTGAACATCCGGCCCCGGGTCAGCGGGGACCTGACGCTGCCGGTGCTCACGCTGGTGCGCTCGGAAACCGGCAGGCAGGTGCTGCGCGTGCAGGGCGAATTCCTGACGCCCGAGGCCAACGGCGTGCAACCGGTGCAACTGAATGGGGAACTCGTGCTCACCGGCGGGACGGCCGGCCTCGACATCGAGTCGCTGCACGTCACCAACGAACTGCCGATCCCGCGGTGGCCGCTGCCCCAGCAGCTCAAGCTCACCAATTTTTCCCTGCGGCTCACCTACACCAACGCCGATTTCGAGGCCCGGATGCGTGGCCGGGTCCTGCTCGCCGTTTCGCCCACCCAGCCCATCACTCTCGATTTGGACGCCGCGCTGGCCGCGAACGTGAACGATCCCGAGGACGTCGGACTCGACGCCGCGCTCCGCGTGCAGAAGCTGAGCCTGCGGGCCCAAGTGTATTTGGCCGACGCCCAGTTCCGGCTCCTTGCCGGGAGCAAGCCGGCCTTCGGCACCCTGACGTTGCTCAACGGCTCCGCCGGACTGTTCCCGAAGTTCACCGAGACCAACACGCCGGCGCTCCTGCAACGCTCCGACTTCCACCTCTACGCCGGCGGCGTCGGCGCGAGCCTCACGCTGTCGGAAGCGGGCGTCAGCTTTGCGCTGACCAACGGGTTGCTCCACTTGCCGCTGCTCTTCACGAACCAGCCTGCCGGTCTCTGTCCGGACAATTCGTCCGGCACCTCCGTCGGGCTCGGGCGCAACTCCGCGCTCACGGTGGACGTCACCGGGCCGAACCCGGGCGACCTGACCATCCGCGCGACCGGGGCGCTGAATTTCACCAACATCGCCGTCCTGCCGCAGCTGAAGGGCTTCGCGACCGAACTCTGCCGGGCGTCGCTGGTATTCAATCCGGGCGGACTGCCCTACCTCACCAATCTTCAGGGCGTGGTCGTCTTCCCGTTCCCCGAAGGACAGACCAACCGCGTTGAGCTCATCAACGGCGCCTGGGCGCTGGATGGCTTCCCCACGGGAACGGTCGCCCTGACCACCAACCTGAAACTTTACGAGGGACACGGGATCAAGTTTACCCTCCTCGGCCGCGGGGCGGGCCGGACGCCCTGCACCAACGGTGTCGCGCTGACGGCGATCCGCGACGTGGACGGCGGGCTGCCGACCCTCGTGCTCGACGGCGCCTCGGAATTCATCCTCCCGGCCAACTTGGTCACCGAGGTGGACGGCGACTTCGCGAAAAACGTGACCTGCGCCACCATCACGCTTCCCGGACACCCGCCCTTCCTGCCCAAGTTCGACGTGAAGACGCTGCAATTCGGCGGCACGTTCCACCTCGGCGGCACCGGCGGTTTCCTGCTCACGAACACGCTCTTCACGATCCAGAACCTCGACAACCTGTTCGAGCCCACGCAGGCCGAACCGTTCGTGGTGGCGCTCAGCGGCACCCTGGCCGTGCCCAATGGCCCGGCCTTCACGCTCAACGACGCGCGCCTCACCCAGACGTCGCGGGCACAACCGCCACAATTCACCCTCGGCGGCCTCGGTGTCAGCGAGCACGAGTTCGCGCTGGCGCAAAAGATTCCGGTCCGCGTGACGTCGGCGTCGTTCGAGTTCAAGGACCGCAATAAGCCGCTGCCGGACCTGCTCAAGCCGGCGAACGTGAATCTCAAGTTCAGTGTCATCGCCTCGATTCCCTCGAAGGAGAAGACCCTGTTCGAAGGCACGGTCAACGACCTCAAGGTCACCGTGTCCCAGGACGGCAAACCGAAACTGGAGGACGTGGACGGCTTCGGGATGCTGATCAAGGGGCTGAAGCTGCCGCCCATCAGCGACATCGGCGGCGGCCTGCTGGTGAGCGGGCTGTCGAAGGTTGCCGGGGTCAACCGCGGCGGACCGGCGCGCGCCGGGGTGTTCGGCGGCGACCTCGACGATCTGTTCCTCGCCGGCACCGCCGAGGGCAGTTACCAGGGCTACAAGATCAAGCTCCTGCTCGCCTTCCGGACAACCGGCATCGTGGGCGCCTGTCTCGACTTCAACGCCGGCAGCGTGGGCATCCCGATCGACGGCGGTTATCTGGGCGGCCTGCTGCTCTCCGGCGCCAGCGGCGGCATAGCCCTGGGCAACGGCTTCAACGATCCGTGCGAGTTCACCGCCTACCTCGGGCCCGACGGCAAACCCAAGCCGGGCATCACCGAACTCCCGAAGATTGCGCTCTCGTGGGAGGACTTGCAGAAGAAGCTCACCGAGGCCGAGGAACTGGCGGAGAAGTTCAACCGCCTCGTGGGCAATCCGGCCGGCGTTGGCCCGGATGGCGGGCCGGCGGATCCGCTGGCCGAACTGTTCGCCAACGGCCTGACGGAAGATTCCGGCGCCGTTGCCCGGGCCGGCGTTGAACGGGCCTCGGTCTTTCCGCACGTCCGCTCGACCAACGAGTTTGGCCTGCCGTGTCCCGGCGACTGCCCGCCGCCCACGATCAACCTCTTCTGCCAGCCGCATCCCGACCAGGACAAGTTTCCCCGGGTTGTCATCGCCCGCTTCAGTTCGGTTTCCGAGGATACCTTGAACGGCCTGGGCTTCACCCGCGCCTGGGTGGCGTCCCAATTCGCGCAGGGCAATGACTGGGCCACCCGCACGGCGCTCGCGGCGGCAGCAGGCATCCGCACCAACGTGCTGGCGCGCACACCGCTGCCCACGGTGGCCAACCTTGGCCCGGCGGCGGCGGAGTTGCTGGTCATCATCAACGAAAACGCCGCCAAGTTGGAAGCCATGCTCGTGCCGCTGGTAGTGGATGCCATCGCGAATGAGACCAACGCCGACGCGGTGTATGACCGGCTCGTCGCGGTCGCCTACCGGGGCGCACCATGTCCGGACATCACGTTGTCGGTCAGCGGGACGTTCACGCACACGACCGTTTCAAGTTTCCTGTCGGGCACGGTCGGGGCGGCGGTCAGCTCCGCCGGCGTGGCGGGGATTTCGGGCCATGTCAACCTGTTGGGCGTGCCGGTGGGGAACGCCAAGGCCTTCGTCGCCGCCACCGACGAACGGGCCGATCCCAATCCGTCGCTGTGCGCCGAGGTGGACGTCGAGGTCGGCCCCTTGTCGCTGGGCACGATGCGCGGTTCCTACGCCTTGCAGGGTGCCTACAGCGGCCTGCTGAAAGCGTGGGTCCGGTTGCTGGAATGCGTCAGCGAGCCGCTGCTGTTCGAGGTCGTCGAACGTATCGCACCGCGGGTTTCCGTCACCGGGAAGACCAAGCTGCAAATCGCCGACGAGCTCACGCCTCAGGAAAAGATTGGGGTCATCGCCCAGCTCTATTCGCGCCCGGGATTGCCCGGCGAACTCCGCGCCTGCGTCGCCGACGGCCTCGGTATCCTGATGAACGACGTGAATCCTGAAGTCCTCTTTTGCGGTGAAGTGCGCCCGCGGCTTTTCGGATTCCCGCTTGGGGCCGATCTGATAACCGCGGGCATGCAGGTGACCAAGACGAACTACACCGCCGTCACCGCGGGTTCGCCCACGATGATGATGGCGACGGCGCTGCTGGGAGTGAGTTCGGCGGCTGGCACTGGCACGGTGGGGGCGCTCGCCGGACCGTTGGCCGCAACCCTGTTCGCGCCGGACCGGGCGACCGTGGGTTTTTCGCTTTCGTATCCCGACCCGGCGGAACCGTTCCTCGGTGGAATCCAGGGCCGCTTCTCCTCACCGGCGGCGGTCGTGGATTACCTCGACACGACGTTCGACCGTTTCCTCGAAAACGCGACCTACACGGTCGGCTACACGTTGAGCCCGCTCGGCTTCAAGACCGTGGACACCCAGGCCCGGGTGGTGCTGCCCAACCTGACCGCCCACCCGGCCCGTCCCGGCAGCGGCTGGGTGCGGCCGGAGAACCGCGGCCTCAACCTGCCATCGCGGCTCGACCTCGTGCTTTCAGCCCTGACCAACCGCCTTTCCGGCTCCTCGCTCGGCCTCTTCGCCGACCCGCAGTGGAAGGGCTCCGCCGCCGACCTGGGCGAAGCTTTCGCCGACGGCTCACCGGAGCAGCAACGCGTCGCCGGCCTCAGCTTTGCCCGTGACTATTTCCCTCACGGCGGCCTGGTGGGCGGCGGCTACGTCCAATTGCCGCGGGCGCTTTACGAGGCGCCGCCGGCTGCGCTCTACACCGCACTGAGTCCGACCAACGACGCCTTCACCCGGCTTGGCGCCGCGGCCGAATACCTATTCGACTACGTGCTCCAAAGCCGGCAGGCCGGCGCGCTCGGCTTCTACGTGCCTGCGCCCAATCCGCCGTTCTTCACGGATGCTGACGGGGCGGCGCTGAAGCCCCGGGCCCTGCTGGAATCCATCCGCGACGTCCGGCCGGAACAACCCCGTTTTGTCGGCCTGTATCCCGGCGGCGAATTCTTCCTGCGCGGCTTCCTCGACGGCCAGCTCCTCGGCATCCCGGTGGTGAAGGCCACGCTGGAAGCCCGGCTGGCCGATGCGGCGACCGGCACCAACGCCTATTTCCGGGCGGCCGGAAAGGTGCCCGCCGGCTCTTGGCTTGATGCGTTTTCACCGGGCGCAACCGTGGAACTCGAACTGCGCGGCGCGCCGCCGGAAACCATCGAAACGATCTTCAGTAACCGGCTGGCCCAAGCCCGGGCGGTGCTGGCCGGCCCGCGCACGGATGCGGCGCTCAACGCAGCCCTGGCCGAGGTGCTCGGTGATCTCCAAGCCAAGCTCCCCAAGGTAAAACTCGAGGCCGAACTGCCCTTGCAGATGCCGGCGCCGCTCAGCGACCTGGTGCGCTTCAATGCGGGCACGTGGCTCTACGCCTACTCGCCGCGGTATGAGCCCGGGTTTGCCCCGACGAACCTGGATCCCGTCGCCCGCGTCCGACGTGATGGTGGTTTGGCCATGCGCGGGAACCTGAACTTCCGCTTGAACGGCGCCAACCTCGCCGCCGTCGCCGACGCCCAGCTCATGGTCACCCCGGCGGCCGACGGCCTGCCGGCCCTCGCGGGCAGTTTCTCCGTGCCGCTCATCAACCTCGGCGCGTTGGCCATCCGTGACAGCCGGCTCGATTTCAGCAGCCTAGGCGGTCCGCGTTACGGGGTCCGCGGGAGCGTGACCCCGCTCAACTTCGGCACCGCGTTCCGCCTTGATCCCATCACCGGGAGCGACCTGTCGGCGCGGTTGGAGGTATCCCGCGTCGGCAACACAGCGGCCGGCGAACTGTTCCTGAGCCCGGCCCGCCTCAAATTCGGCTCGGCCAACTATCTGGTTCACGGCGGCCAGCGCACCAACGCGTTTACCTTCTCCAGCACCAGTCCGTGGAGCGCGACGCTGGAAGTCACCAACCAACTCGAACTCAAGGCGGGCAACATCACCGTGCTGCGGCTGGCGCCCAACGCGCTGGTCAGTCCCATCTCGGTCAGCGGCGTCGGGCTGAGCACCCTCGAATTCAGCGCCTCGCTCTCTTCCGGCGGCACCGCGGTCACGGTGTTCCCCGACGCCACCTTCGCCCAGACGATCACGACACAGCCCGGCGCGACGGCCCGGGTCACCGTCCGCAGCGATGGCACCTTCGAACTCACCGGCACGCTTGATCGGGACCTGCTGACGCTGGGGCTGCCCGGCCTATCGATCACCACGGTGAAGGCGGGCGCGGCGTTCCGCGTGACCCAGGCGGGGCTGTTTGTGGACGGCCAATTGAACGGCGGCGTGCTCGCCCAGTTCGGCGGGCCGGCCCTCAACGCCGCTGGTCATTTCACGCTGACGCCGGGCGGCGTCCCCACCGTGACCACGGATGCCCAGCTTAACTTCCCCTCCTTGGGCACGTCGTTCCTCGCCTTGCAGGGCAACAATGGCGGGCCGATTACCGCGACCTTGAACCAGGCCGGACTCAACCTGAGCGGAGCCCGCCTGATCGCGCCCGGACTCTTCACCAACGGGGTGCCGGCCTTCTCCGCCGATGCGCGGGGCAACTTCCTCGTGTCCGTCGGCCCCACCGGCAGCAGCTTCGGCCGCTGGAGCTTCAGTTCGCTGAGTTACCAAATCCTGCGCACGAACGGCGTCCTGGCGCTGACCAACCTGAACGCCATCTCCGCCAACTCGGCGCTCAACTCCTCGCTGGCCTTCACCGGCTTCTTCACCAGCGCCGGTGTCGCGGATCTGCGCGCCTCCAAGACGGAGGGTTTCTTCGGCGGCTACCAGCTTGCCGCACTCGACGTGGGACTGAAACGCGGCGTCGGCAACGTCCGCTCCGCCATTATCGCCGGCGCGCCGCTCGCCTACTGGCGCCTCGGCGAAGGCGGCAAGACCGCCACCGTGGCGCTGTCGGAAACCGGCTCCAAATTCGACGGCGCGTATCAAATCGGCTCCGAGATCGGGCATCCCGGCGCACTGGTGGGCGATGCGAACACGGCGGCGCGCTTCGACGGCAAGGGCGGCCGGGTCATCGTCGGGAACGAAAGCCTGTTCGACAAGATCGGTCCGGCGCTGACCCTGGAAGCGTGGATCAAGGTCAATGCCTTCGACCGCACCTGGAACACCATCATCGCCAAGGGAGACTCCAGCTGGCGGCTCCAGCGCAATGGCAACACCGACGTGCTGGGCTTCGATACTGACGGCCTGAATCCGCCCTATCTTGCCGGCAGCCGTTCGGTGAACGACGGCCAGTGGCACCATGTCGTCGCCAGTTACGACGGCCGGGTGAAGACCCTCTGGATCGATGGCGAATTGGACGCGTGGACGCCCGCCACGGGCGCCATCGCCCAGAACGACTTCCCGGTGGTGCTGGGTGAAAACGCCCAATCGACCGGCCGTTTCTGGAACGGCTGGCTCGATGAGGTGGCAGTCTATGATCGGGCCTTGGCACCGGCGGATCTGCTGGCGCACAGGCAGGCCAGTGGCGCCTTGGTGGCTTCGGTGTCCCTGCGCACGTCACTGCCAGGCTTCGGCAACAGCAGCCTCGACGGCTCGCTTGGGGCCGACGGCAGCGTGGCGTTGCTTTCCCGGCCGGTGAACCAGGGCGTGGGGGGATTCTCGTTGGACAATCCGCGGCTTCAGTTCTTCCGCGGCTCCAGCGGCACCGCCTCGCTGCTCGTGGACGGCGACCTCAAAGTGCTGGGACTGCCCCCGCTCAAGCTCGTCGGCGGCGTCACCCCAGCCGGGGTGGTTGCACTCACGGGCAATCTGGCCAACGGCGGCGTGCTGGGCTTCAGCTTCACGGACCTGACCGGCCAGCTCACCGGCACCACGACCACCGCCTCGCTCGGCCTCGGGGGCAAACTGGCGATCGGCGGGCTCGGAACGCTCGGGTTCAGCGGCACCGCGGCCGCCAACGGCGACCTGGCCCTGACCAACACGTTCACAACCAGCACCCCGATCTTCGGCTATCCGGCCAGCGGCGGACAGTTTGTCCTGCGCCGCGAGGGCCGCAATTACCGGACCCTACTGACCGGGGACCCGCTCGTCACCGCCGACCGCGGGGACAATCCCCTCGCGTATTGGCGCCTGGGCGAAACGACCGGCACCACGGCGGCAGATTCCAAGAAAACCGGCTTCTTGAACCCGGCCCTGAACGGAACCTACCTCGGCGGCGTGACGCTCGGGCAGTCCGGCGCGCTTGCGGGCGACGCCAACCTCTCGGCTGGGTTCGACGGGGTGAACGACTACGTCGAGATCGCCAACGAGTCGGCCTTCGACGGGCTCACCACCCGGCTGACCGTCGAGGCGTGGGTGAAAACCGCGGGCTGGTCCCGGACTTGGGAAACCTTGGTCAGCAAGGGTGATTCTTCGTGGCGCCTCAGCCGCTACAGCAACTCCCGCCAAGTGTCGTTCGATACCAGCAGTGCGGCCGGCGCCCACAGCCTGATCGGCACCAGCAACCTCGACGACAACCGCTGGCACCACGTGGTGGGCGTGTATGACGGCGTGGCCAAATATCTCTACGTGGATGGCATCCTCGAAGCCTTCGCGCCGTATCGGCAGGCACTCCTGCAGAACGACTTCCCCGTCCGCCTCGGCGAAAATGCCCAGGCTACCGGCCGCTACTTCCGGGGCCAGTTGGACGAGGTGGCCCTCTACGCCCGGGCGCTCTCGCCGCTGGACGTGCTCGACCATTTCCGCGCCGGCGGCGGCGCTGGGCTCGACGTGTCGCTGCGTTATGCGCTGCCCGGGCTCGGCGGCGTGGACACCACCGGGGTGCTGCATCCCTCCGGGGCGATGAGCGTCCAGGCCGCGGCTGGCAGCACCATTCCGCTGACTGGCTTCACCCTCGGCTCGGCCGTGATGTCGGTGACCCGCACCGCGGCCGGCAGCGTCAATGCCGTGCTCGGTGGCACCGTTTCCACCCCGCTCGGCAGCCTGTATGTCGCCGGCTCCCTGCCGGCCAGCGGCAACTACACCCTGGAATCCGAGGCCGCCGGTTCGCTCACGGTCGGTGACCGGACGCTGACCTACGCCACGCCGGCCAAGCTGACCAAGTCCGGGTTTGAAGCCACGGGTTCGCTCGCTTACGGGGATTTCACCTTCACCAGCACGGCAAAGGTCTCCACCAGCCTGGTGGTTTCGTTGTCGGGATCCCTGACCGGCTCGACCCAGCCGAAGGCATTTGGGCTGAAGGTGCGGGCCAACCAGCCGCCCGAACCGGGCCATCCTTACGCTTGGCTCGCTTGGAACGCATCGGCCAGCTACGACGGACCAACCCAGAGGATCAAGGCCAGCGTCAGCGGAAACATCTCCGTGGAGTATGAAGTCAAGAACCCCGATTTCTCCTCTAGCTATCCCACGAAGACACTGGCCTTCCCTGCCCTCAACCTTCCGGCAGGCGGGAGCATTTCTGTCACTCCAGGAGAGACGTTCAAGATGCTGACTCCACCGCCCGGCGTTGATCCCAACGTTTCCAAGTTCGACTTCGACCTGCCCTGAGCCGGGCAGCGTCCGCGCAGGCTCCCGCTTTAGCTTGGCCGAAGTCTTTGGGTTTGCGGGTGCCAGAGTTCCGCCTCGGCGGGGCTGCACTGCTTCGCCGCCTCCGGCCTTGCGTGCCGCGGGGCTTTTCGTCGCTAATCACGACTGGCGATGGCGCTGCAAGATCTCACACCCCAATTGCGGACCCGGCTTGGTCGCGTCGAACGGCTCGTCGGGCTGTTCCTGCTCGCCACCATCCTGCTCGCCGTCGTGGCGTTGGGCTTCTACATCCGCCACATCGCGAAGGCCCGCGGCTGGTTCACCCTCACGGTGCCCTACTACACCATGATCGGGGACGCGACCGGCCTGCGGGTCGGGTCACCGGTCCTCATGAAGGGCTTCGTCGTCGGGGAAATTACGCGGGTGGACACGACCGACTGGACTCCCTGGCACATCGAGAACAACTACAACGTGTTTGTCGGCTTCATCGTCCGGCACCCGTATCACGGCTACATATGGACCGACTCCAAGGTGAAGCTCGGCGCCGGCGGCTTCCTCGGGGACCGTTCCCTGGAAATCATCCGGGGCAGCGTGGGCATGGTCACCGTGGTGGCCAAGGAGGGGCAGCCGGCCCGCATGCTGTCCGAGAAATACGCCTGGAAGCCGGCTGAAACCAATCTGAGCTACCTCACCGAAAAGGAAGCGCCCAACGGTTTTTACCTCACCGCAATCGAGGAACAGCCGCTGCCCGCGCGCCTCACGGACATCGCGAACCAGGTCAATGACGCCCTGCCCGGCGTCTTCGCGATGACCAACCAGGTGAACATCGCGCTGGGCAACCTAACCAACATCACCGCCCAACTCGCCGGCACCATGCCCAAGGTGGACGGGGCGATCGCCGATGCCCGCCTGCTGATCGGCGACCTGCGGCCCGCCCTGCAGAAGCCCGGCGGCCTCGGTGAACTGGTGTTGCCCACGAACCTCAACACCCAGATCACCCTGCTGGTTTCGAACCTTAATCCCGGCAGCGGTCCGCTGGCCATCACGCTCAGCAACGTCAACCAGCGGCTCAGCGACATCGGGCTCACGCTGACCAACGTGAACCATCAGCTCGGCCAGAACACCAACCTCCTGGCCGACGCGAACAAGCTGACCCGCGACGTCGGCTCGCTGGCTTCCAGCATCGAGACCCTGCTGCGCAAGCACTGGATCTTCCGCTCCGCCTTCAAGACCAACGAGGCGAAGAAGAAGTAGCCGCTGGCTGCTACTTCAGGATTCCGTCCGCGACCATTCGCTCAACCAACTGGTCGGCGATTTCGGCCTCCCTTGGGCGGCCGACAAAGGTGGCGTTTCCCTGCCAGACGAGCCGGTTCGGAGAGGTTTCGGAGAGCACAAACCCCACGATGATGTGGCGGACCACCGAATCTTCGGTCTCTCTGCTGTCGCTGGGGATCACCAACGAGGGAACAATAACGAGCTGATGGCCATGGTGGTGGTTTGACTTCGAGGCCTTGAGTTTAGAATCCAGATTCGAGTCCTGCCGCTCAAAGTAGTAGGTGGCGCCGGAAATGTTCCTTGTGCTGAAGCGTTGCTGGAGTTCGCGGGTCAGCTTTTCGCCAAACGCCGAACCCATCCTCGAGGTCTCCTGCCCTTCGACAAAAATCACGGCCACGTCGTGCAGCGGTGAGGCCAGTTTTCCGATCTGCTTGGATTTCACCGTTCCGGGGATTGAAGAGCAACCCGTAGCCCACCCAGCAATCACAGCCAGAGATATCCAGAAGTAAGATTTCACGGAGCCCGAACGGTCATCCGAGTCGTGTCAGGATTCCAGCCGGTATTGCGGGCGCCACCGGCTGGGGGCGCGATCACCTTGTTTGACCCGGTCGCAGTCGCCTCATTCCGCTAACCGTCGAGGCACGGTCTGCATAAACAGGGAGCGACCACGGCTCCGGTCACGTCCACTGTGAGACGCGGTTGCCGGCCTTGTCGGTGAAGGCGCCCCACGCGAGCAGGAAGTGGTCGATGATCGCCCACAGGCCAAAGCCACCGAGCGTGAACAACTGCAGCAGGCCGGTGCCGATCTTGCCCACGTAGAAGCGGTGGATGCCAAACACCCCCACGAAGCTGTTCAGCAGGAAGGCCGGCAGCAACCGCTTGTCACTGGCGGACGGCTCATAGTTCCAGCGGGTGATCGGCAGCCCGCGGTCATCGCGGCACGCGCCGACCAGAACCAGGATCAGGTCGATCAGCGCCCACAGGCCGAAACCGCCGAGGGTCAGCAGTTGCAGCACGCCCAGAATCGGGCGCCGGGTGTAGAAGCGATGCGCCCCGAGGAATCCGAAGTAGAGCGCGAGGATGGCCACGCGGGGCGCGTAGAATTCGCTGGCGGCGTTGGGGACAGGTTGTTGGTTCATGATTTTGACGGCGCTATGTTCACCGAAAACAATCGCGGACCGCGCTTGGAAGTTTCACCCCTCATTCCAGCCCTTGGAACGGAAAAACCGCCGGAGCCAACGCTCCGGCGGTTAACTCGAAACTGAAAACTCGGCACCTTCAGTAGGCCGCCTGGGCGCCCTTGATCGCACGCTTCTGCATCCACGGCATGAGCGCGCGGAGCTTGGCGCCGGTCTTCTCGATCGGGTGCTGTTCGCCCTTCTTGAGGAGTGCGTTGTATTTCTTGTAGCCGCCCTTGTATTCGGCGACCCACTCCTTGGCGAACTTGCCGGACTGGATGTCCTTCAGCGCGGCCTTCATGCGCTTCTTCACCGAGGCGTCCACGATCTTCGGGCCGACGCTCACGTCGCCCCACTTGGCGGTCTCGGAGATCGAGAAACGCATGCCCGCGATGCCGGCCTCGTTCATGAGGTCCACGATCAGCTTCAGCTCGTGGAGGCACTCGAAGTAGGCCATCTCGGGGGAGTAGCCGGCCTCGACCAGCGTCTCGAAGCCCGCCTGCACAAGCGCACTCGCGCCGCCGCAGAGGACGGTCTGCTCGCCGAACAGGTCGGTCTCAGTCTCTTCCTTGAACGTGGTCTCGATGACGCCGGCACGGGTGCCGCCGACGCCCTTGGCCCAAGCGAGGGCCGTCTTCTTGGCCTTCTTGGAGGCGTTCTGGTAGATCGCGATGAGGGCGGGCACGCCTTTGCCCTCGGTGAACTGGCGGCGGACGATGTGGCCCGGACCCTTGGGGGCGACGAGGATCACGTCCACATCCTTGGGCGGGACGATCGTCTTGTAGTGGATCGCGAAGCCGTGGCTGAAGAGGAGGGTCTTGCCCTTGGTCAGGTTGGGCGCGATGTCCTTCTCATAGCAGGCGGGCTGCTTGGTGTCGGGCAACGCCACGAAGATCACGTCGGCGCGCTTCACGGCCTCGGCGGTGGGCACGACCTCAAAGCCCTTCTCGCGGGCGACCGCGATGGATTTCGAGCCTTCGTAGAGGCCGATGATGACGTTGGCGCCGGACTCCTTGAGGTTCAGCGCGTGGGCGTGGCCCTGCGAGCCGAAGCCGAGGACCGCGAGGGTTTTGCCTTTGAAGACGCTCAGGTCGGCGTCCTTGTCGGTATAGACTTTTGCCATATTCGGAACGGGAGAGGATTTCAGAAACAGGGAAATGGAAGCAAGCGCCGGGTGAACTGCTCAGGAGCGAGGAATTACCTCGGTGCCGGGCGTATTGGAGCGTTCATCCAAGGTTGCCCAAACCAAGCCATGTGCGGCGGCCAGTGCCGCCAAGTAGGCATCGGTGGTCCGCCGGCTGGCCACGGGAGCAAGTTTCAGCACGGAAAGATCGTCGGCGACAAACCCAGCTTTGTGCTCCGTCTCAAACGACTTCAGCAAACGGTGGGCATCCTCCGCGGAAGCCTTGAACGGGGCGGAAACATCCGAGGAGATTCGCACGAAACCCAGCTGCACGAGCGGACAGACGGCCACCTGCTTTTCCGCCAGCCACGCCTGAACCGCTGCGTGTCGTGGATGATTCTGCCACTGGGCGGCGAGAAGCACGCTGATGTCGCAGAGATACTTCACGGAAAACTGGCCAACGCCTTTTCAATGGCCGCCTCGTCCAACGGGCCCGGCGCCACGCCGCGCAGGCCCTTGCGGGTCTTCACCATGCGGGCTTTAGCGCGACGGTCCGGTTTGACGACCCTGACCACCATGTGAGCGCCGCGCGGTGCAAAATCCAGCACCGCACCGGCGTGAATCGCCAATGAGTCCCGGACTGTTTTCGGGATCGTAACTTGGCCATTGCGCGTGACGACAGAGGTCATGTCGGGACTCTTCACTCGAAAAGTTTACTTCGTAAAGGAATGGCAAGCGGTGGGTCGGTGCTTCCGATCCCGCCAAAGGACAGAAACCCCGACGATCCCAGGAACCAAAGCCAAAGGAACGAGCAGGGAACCACTACCCTTTCCCCATGCGGCGAACAACGCTGCCGAGCCAGTGGCAAGGCCGCTGAAGCCGACCAAAGCGATCGATATAAACTTTGCCCACCACACCAGCCGCGGACGCGCCAAACATTCTAGGAGAATGCCGACTGCCCCGAGCCAACCCGCCGCCGACAGGATCACTGCAATCCCAAATACGGCCGCGACGTGATCGCTGTCGGGTGTTTGCATGACTCTCACGCCCTCGGCAGCGCGACGACACCCGTCCGGGTCAGGTCGAGGATGCCGAAGTCCTTCATCAGGGTGATGAACTTCTCGATCTTACCCTCGGCGCCGGTGATCTCGATGGTGAGGTTGCCCGGCTGCACGTCCACGACCTTGGCGCGGAAGAGTTCCGCCATCTGGCAAATCTCGGCGCGGTTCTGCGGTTCGGCCTTCACCTTCAGCAGCACCAGCTCGCGATCGATGTAGTCACCCTGCCGGTAGTCGACGACCTTCACGGTGTCCACCAGCTTGTCGAGCTGCTTGACGATCTGCTCGACCGTGGCCTCGTCGCCGCGGGTCACGATGGTCATCCGCGAGAGCGTGGCGTCGTGGGTGGGCGCGACGTTGAGCGAGTCGATGTTGTAGCCGCGGCCGGAAAAGAGGCCGGTGACGCGCGTGAGCACGCCGAACTTGTTTTCGACCAGGACCGAGATGGTGTGGCGCATGTTCTTTTTCTGGCGCGTGAAACGGGTGGGTTGATCTCGTTGGATCTTCCGGAACCCCGTCGCACGCATCGCTTGCTGCTCCCGGAAAATCAAAAGCCCGCGGTTGGGACCGCGGGCGATCCGGAAGCCAGTCAGACCACCCGGAGGCCACGTCAGTCCCGCACGGGCGGGACGACGCTTACTACGGGGAAATCTGCCGGAATCATCGGGCGCGGACGCTAAAGGAGCCTCCCGCTGGGTCAACGGGTTTTTCCAGGCCACACTCCAAACCAGTGCGCTGCGCCCCGTGCGAAGCCCGGGTAAACTTAGACCGCAGCGACGGCCACCGGAGTGGCGGGAGCCGGATTCAGGGTCAGCGTGGGCACACCCAAGGCTGGGGTGGCGGTCTTCTGGGCCGGGGGACGCTGCTCAACCACTCCATACCAGCCGAGGCCCCGGTAGGTTTCGTAGCCGGGGGTCAGGGCAAACCCCACCACGGCGCCTTCGCCGTTGGCGTAGCTGCCAATGGCTTGGCCGGAGGTCCGCAGCGAGTAGGTGTCGCGCAGTATGCCGGCTCCGTCCGAGGCGGCGATCACCTTGAAGTCGCGATCCAGGATCAACGCCCGCGTGGTCTTTCGCTCCTCCGGGGACAGGCGGACGCCTTCGACGACCGTCCGCGACTGGGCTTGCCAATCGAAGAAGATCGCCAGCACGCCGACGGGCCGTCCGTGCGTCTCGCCGCCCTCGCGGATCGTGGCGGCATAGGTCGCGACCAGATTGCCGCCGAGTTCCGCGCGCGGGGTGATGTCGGCCACGGAGAATTGGGTCCCGTCGGTTGAATTCAGGGCCTGCCGGAACCAGGGCTCATCCGCCACCGATGAACCGACCGCCCGCGGATACTCCGCCGGCCGGCCGCTGGCGCGCACCCGGCCGTCCAGGCCGATGACCCACAGGTCGAGGTAAACCGTGTAGGAGCCGAGAATGACCCCGAGCCGCCGCGAGCAGTGGCCCGCCACGCCTGGTTCGTCGGGCCGCGTGACGCAATCCACCACCGCCGAGTCGGTGGCCCACCAGCGGACGTCGCAGGAACGTTCGTAGAGGTTGCGGTCCACGATTTCGATCAGGTTCAACGCGAGGTCGGCGAGCCGGGTCCCGCGCAGTTGGGCGATCAGGGCGCCGCCGAGGCGGTTGAGTTCGTTGATCCGGGGTTCGAGCTGATCCTGCAGTTCCGAGACGACCTGCGTGATCTGGTGGGAAACGGCCTTCACTTCGCTGGCGACCACCGCGAAGCCGATCCCTGCGTCGCCCGCCCGCGCGGCCTCGATGGAGGCATTCATCGCGAGCAGGCGCGTGGTGGCGGTGGTCTGTTGGATCCGGCTGACCCGGTTGGCCACCAGCCGCGAAATCTCGTCGGCGAGGGCGATGATGCGTTCTGGCATAAGCTTGGCTGAGTGGTTCGGAGCGAACTAGCGCCACATCGGCGGCTCGGTGCCGGACCTGAATGAATCGTATTCATCCGCGGCCGGCCGTGCCGGATTTGGCGGGCGCGGGCCGGCTTTCCGACAAGACATCGGCGCGCGTTTGCCCAAGCTCGCCGGATGATTCGCCAATGGTGTCGCCGACTACCGCTGCTCTGGGTGCTCCTGACGCTGGCGGGCCCCGACGTTGCGGCCCAGAAGGTCTTCCGCGAACGGATCGAGCCGCAGTGGTTCGCGGACAGCACCCGCTTCTGGTATCGCCGCGAACTGCGCGAGGGCGGCCGCGAGTTCATGGCGGTGGACGTCGCCAAGGGCGAGCGGGCCCCCGCCTTCGATCATGCCCGGGTTGCCGCGACGCTGGCGAAGCTCACCGGCAAGGAAATCGTCGCCGAGAAACTGCCCGTGGAGTCGCTGGAGTATTCCGCCGACGGCAAGTCCGTGACCCTGCGGGGTCCGGGCCAAGCCTGGACGCTGGAAATCGCCACCCAAGTGGTCACCCCGGTGGCCGGGGCCGGGGCGGACGCGGCCAAGCTGCCGATCGACCGCGAGTTGCGGCCGTCGCGGCGCACGGGGCCGGAGACGGAAATCACCTTCGTCAACACGTTCGATTTCGACGTGGAGCTGTTCTGGCTGGATACCGAAGGCAACCGGCAGAGTTACGGTCTGCTGAAGCGCGGGCAGGAAAAAGCCCAGCATACCTTCGCCGGCCACGCCTGGTTGGTCGCGCGGCCCGGCGGCAGCACGCTCGCGGTGTTCGAGGCGACCGACGCGCCGGCTCGCGCCGTGATCGAGGATCGTGAGCCGACGCGCCGCCCGAATCGCCGCCGGGAGAACCGGCCGGAAACGGCGCCGACCACGGTCCCCTCACCTGACGGCCAGTGGGAAGCATTCGTGCGCGATCACAACCTCTGGGTGCGCTCCACGGCTGCGCGCACCAATGAGTTCGCGCTCAGTTTCGACGGCAACCCGGGCCATCATTTCCGCCGGGACGCCTCCCGCGACCGGCTAGTGGGCATGGACTACGAGAAGGCGGATTATCCCGAGACGTTGCCGGAGGTGTTCTGGTCGCCGGACTCACGGAAGCTGGTCGCCCTGCAGACGCGCGTGGTGCCGGAACGACGCGTCTATCTCGTCGAGTCAGCGCCCAAGGATCAGCTCCAGCCCAAGCTCCAGTCGTATCCGTATCTGAAGCCAGGCGACGAAATTCCCGGCCAGACCCCGCGCCTGTTCGATGTGCCGGCGCGCCGGGAGCTGCGGATCGACGCGACGTTGTTCCCGAACCCGTGGGATCTCGGGTCGTTCCGCTGGGCCGCCGACTCGGCGCGCTTCACGTTCGTCTACAACCAGCGCGGCCACCAGGTGCTGCGGATCATCGGCGTGGACGCGGCGACTGACGCGGCAAAGGCGCTGGTGGACGAACGCAGCAACACGTTCATCCACTACTCGGGCAAGTTCCTGTGCGAATGGCTGGGCGACGACGAGCTGCTCTGGATGAGCGAACGCGACGGCTGGAACCACCTGTGGCTCTACGACGCGAAGACCGGCGCGGTGAAGCAGCAGGTCACGCGGGGCGAATGGAACGTGCGCGACGTCATCCGGGTAGATCGCGAAAAGCGCGAAGTGTGGTTCCGCGCCGTGGGCGTGCGGCCGGAGCAGGACCCGTATCACGTCCACGTCGCCCGCGTGAAACTCGATGGAACCGGACTGACCTTGCTGACCGCCGGCGACGGCACGCATTCCGTCCAATGGGCGCCGGACAACCGCCATTTCGTGGACACCTTCTCCCGAGTGGACCGGCCGCCCGTCCACGAACTGCGGCGGAGCGAAGACGGTTCGCTGGTCTGCCTGCTCGACGAGGCGGACGCCAGCGAGGTGCTGGCGAGCCGCGGCCGCTTTCCGGAACGCTTCACCGCCACGGGCCGCGACGGCGTCACCGACATCTGGGGCCTGATCCATCGGCCGAAGAACTTCGACGCGGCGAAGAAGTATCCCGTCATCGAGAACATCTACGCCGGCCCGCACGACCATCATGTGCCCAAGGCCTTCCGGGCGAGCTACCGGCACCAGCAGGAACTCGCCGACCGCGGTTTCATCGTGGTGCAGATTGACGGCATGGGCACCGCCTGGCGCTCGAAGAAGTTCCACGACGTGGCGTTCAATAACCTGCGCGACGCCGGGTTCCCCGACCGCATCGCGTGGCTGAAGGCCGCCGCGGCCAAGTTCCCCGAGCTCGACCTCGCCCGGGTCGGCATCTACGGCGGTAGCGCGGGCGGCCAGAATTCGTCTGCCGCCCTGCTCTGGCATGGCGACTTCTACCGCGCCGCCGTCAGCGATTGCGGCTGCCACGACAACCGCATGGACAAGATCTGGTGGAACGAACAATGGCTCGGCTGGCCGGTCGGGCCCCAATACGCCGAGAACTCGAACACCGTGAACGCCGCGCGGCTCCAGGGCGCCCTGCTGCTCGTGGTCGGGGAACTCGACAAGAATGTGGACCCAGCCAGCACGCTCCAGTTTGCCTCCGCGCTGACCAAGGCGGGCAAGGACTACGAACTGATGATCGTCCCCGGCGCCGGCCACGGCGCGTGCGAGACCCCGTGGGCTAGCCGCCGCCGACTGGAGTTTTTCGTGAAGCATCTCCGGCCGTAACCGGGGCGGAACGAACTACGGGCTGACCCGGGCCGAGGCGCGTTCCTGGATCCACGGCACGTCCCGCGGCGCCTTGCGGGTGCCGGCGGTGCCCTTCCGCAGGGTGTCCGGATCCAGCCAGCGGTGGATCTCCGAATGGCCGTCGGCAAAACTCAGGCCGCCGGCGCCGTTGTGATAGATCGCCGGCAGGTTGCCCCAGACGTTGTCCGGCTCCATGGCCACGAGGATGTAACCGTCGTCCACGCTTTCCTCCCGTTCGTCGATGAAGACGAACATCTGGCTCGGCGCGGGGATGTCCGTGAGCTTTCGGAAAGTGCGCCAGGTCTTCGCCATCAGGTCCGTGTGCCAGCTCTGCCCGTTCATGAAGCCGTTCATCGAGACGCTCCGGGTCCGCGGATACGTCCGGGCGCCCAGCTTCACCGTGCTGCGGTCGGCGGGGCAGCGGTAGATGCCGGCGGACTGGTTGTAGGGCCAGAGCAGCCCGTTGGGTGGCTTGAGCAGGTTGACGTTCGTGGCGTCGGGCGTGTTGCCCATGATCCAGCCGGCCACCCAGCCCTTCTGGTCGCCGGTGCCGTTGAGCACGAGGCGTTGCAGGTTGTCCTCGGCATACATCAGCCACGCCAGTTGAAGCTGCTTGGTGTGGTTGAGGCACTGGACGCCTTGGGCCTTCGTCTTCGCCTTGCCGAGCGCCGGCAGCAGCATCCCGGCGAGGATCGCGATGATGGCGATGACGACGAGCAACTCGATCAGCGTGAAGGCCGACCGGGTCGGGGCGCAGTTAGGGCGGGAGTTCATGGGCGGGAGTGTTTTGGCGAGCCTGTCCACAGCAAAGCCCGCCCCGGGCCGCGCGACAAGCCGCATCGCCGTCAGCGGGCGAGCATTTCCGCCAGCACCGGCTCCATCGCCTCGGCCCAGAGGGAATAGCCTTTTTCCGAAAGGTGCAGGAAGTCCGGCATGATCTCCCGCGCGAGGGTGCCGTCGGGGCTCAGGAATTTCCCGCCCAGGTCGAGGAACCGCACCGTCCGTCCGTCGGCCAACGGCGCGAGGCGGGCGTTGATGTCGGTGATGCTGCGCCGGTGTTTCGTGTCCGGCTGGGCGTCGCGCGGGAAGAGGCCCAGCAGCAGCACCCGCGCCTGCGGCTGACGGTAATGCAGGCTCCGCAGGATCGCCTCGACGCCCTTGGCCACGTCTTCGGGCGAGTCGTTGTGCAGGCCGAGGTTGTTGGTGCCGATCATCAGCACCACCACCTGGGGCGTGAGGCCGACCAACGCGCCGTTCTCGATCCGCCAGAGCACATTCTGGGTCGTGTCGCCGCCGATCCCGAAGTTCGCCGCGTTCCGCGGCGCGTAGAACCGCTGCCAGACGGCGTTGTCGCCCCAGCCTTCCGTGATCGAGTCGCCTAGGAACAGCACGTCCACCCGGCCGGCCAGGGCGCGCCGCAGCATGGCGTCATGCCGGGCGTTCCACGCGGACAGCGACATCCACGGATATGCCCGGGCGCGGGGTTTTGGGTCCCACGCGCGCTCCGGTGACTGGGCGAGCGCGGCGACGGCAAACAGCAGGCAGGCAAGGACGGTCTTCATGACGGCGGGCCGCAAGCGAACCGCAAAGCCCGCGCCGGGCAAAGCCGAAGAATTCCCGCTCCGCCGCCGCACTCCCGGCTGGCGTTTCCCGCGGGCCTGCCTACAAGCAGCGCATGACGCCAACGACCGCCCGGCTCCGGCCCCACGGATTCACCCTGATCGAACTGCTCGTCGTCATCGCCATCATCGCGATCCTCGCCGGGATGCTGTTGCCCGCGCTGTCCCGCGCGAAGTCCAAGGCGCAGTCCATCAAGTGCATCAGCAACGAGAAGCAGATCGGCCTCGCCTTCAAGCTCTACGCCGATGACAACCGCGACTTCATGCCCGTCCACTCCGGCTGGGGCGACCTCGGCGGCAAGTTCTGGACGAACGCCAACGTCAGCGGCAACGCGGGCGACTACGGCGGGCGCACCGCGGAGACCAATCGCCCGCTGAACCGCTACGCCGGGGCGGTCCAACTGTTCCAGTGCCCGGCCGACGCCGGCGATTCGCTCAACACCCAGGTGAAGACCTGCTTCACCGGCTGGGGCAACAGCTACCTCGTCGAGTGGGCCGTGGACGCCTTCCGCGTGCGGCGGGTCACCGGCGATTCCCGCGCCTCCGCCCAGGGCACCGCCCAGTCCAAGTCCATCAAGGAAGCCGAGATCGCGCTCAGCCCGGCGAACAAGATCCTCCTCGGCGACTGGCCATGGCACGCCAACCGCGACACCCGGGCGAAGCAGACCGTGTGGCACAACTACAAGGGCAAGCGCTACGAGAACATGCTCTTCGGCGACGGCCACGTGGAGAACTTCAAGTTCCCGCCCCAGATGGACCAATGGGTCGGCGTCGTGCCCGACATGGGTTTCACCTGGTGGTGAGGCGCGCGTGGATCCGAGGACGGAGTAGCCGAACTCGGGCAGCTCCGCGCCCGACGACACCGCCGAGACCAAGGCCAAGCCCGCGGCTTGAGCTTTCCCACCTGGACCTGGACGAGGACCGCTTTCCGAGAACCCCCTTGGACCGCAGGGTGGTGCCCAGGGGTTGGCGCCCTCGATTGGCTGGGGCGTCCCCTTCTGCCTTCCTGCCGTCAGGTAAGACATACTGTGCTCACTCGCCGCTGCCCGAAGTGGAGTTGGTGGCCGGGATTCCTGACACGCTCAGGGAAGGCCGGCCCTGCGGCTAGGGAGCGGGCAACGGAGCCGGACCGGTAAAGGACCAAGAGAACCACTAGGAGGATGGGCCCCGGCCGCCAAGGCGCCCGGCAGCGGGCACTCACGCACCTCGCGGCGGACTGACACCCCTCCTAGGCGCTGCAGCGCTCTGACTAGGCTACCTGTCTTTTTTGGAACACATACCTGTTCTCGTCATCGAAAAACGTCTCCAGCGCCATTAACTCTACGCCAATCTTGTCGTCGGCGTCGCACTGCGGTAGCGCCCACCGGACAAACGTCCCTGCCTGCATATCGCCAACCTCAACATCCTCATAATGCAAAAGGCATGTGGCAACCTCACGGACGAAACCATGCACAGAGGCGACGCCGTGCTCGACTCCCCACCGGCTACGCAACTCGCGAACGAGATGAGCCGCAGCAACCGGCCGTGAACTCAATCGGTGATAAACCGCATCTGCCATGTCGCTCTGCTGAGACATACGAAGTGGCCAAGCGATCCAAGCTCAGCGAGCCGGCCCACGAGGGCGCTCGATTGCAACAGTGATGTGATGGTCGGGTTCGCCGCAGTGCATGTTTAGGCGACGTCAAGGTTTACAAGGCGGAACCTTAAAAACTCCGTCTTTGTTCGTTTGCCCTTCGGCCACTCAAGTCGCCAAAGCACGAGCTCATCGAGCTCGATGGAAGCCTCCATCTCAAAGGGACACGCCATCGCACTCAATACCTGAATCCAGCGTCCGCCCTTCTCCACGAATACGACCGGCTCGCTGGTCGGGACGCCCGAAGTGTAGCAACGAAAATACACGACCAGCTTCCGCTCCTTGTAAGTCAACGCCTGCTTAATTGCTCCGCCAAATGTGGAGTTAGCCCACTTATCCATGGCCGCTGCGCTCTCGAAAGCGTGAGGCGCAAACGGATTGGCGTTCGTGGTCGTGTCGGCGGCACGAGCCGCGCACCAAAAAAGAAGTGTGAGGATGAGAATACGCATACGTGTGTAGCCGCCTAACATCGCTATTGAGCCGCAATTTTGCGGCTCCCTTGGTCACTTCGAAACCCTGATCACCTCGGCACTTCAAGTCGAGGTTCAGCATGGCTCGGTTTCGGGTTTGCCGTCGCTGGTTTCGCCCCCTCCCGGCTCAGTAGTAATACCGCGTGTCGGCCGAGGGGCCGCCCATGGCGCGCGGCCGCAGCTTCGCCTTGGTGCGGACCACCACGCTGCCGTCCGCCTGCCCCACCGGTTGATCCGGCGCCACCGACCACGACCACAGCGGCTTGCTGGTCGCCCCGGCGTCGAACTTCCCCAGGTGCCCCACGTCCCACAGCTTCGTGCCCGGTGTGTCGCTGATCCGGTGGGTGATGAAGGCGCGGCGGGATTCGCATTCGTCGGCCTTGGCCGGCCACGCGGGCTCGTTGGCGTCGGCGTTGGGGTTCACCTTGCCGGAGTCGTCGAGGAACTTCATGCCGGCCGCGGTCTTGAAGTTCGCGAGCCACATGTAGGGCGTGTAGACGTTGGCGGCGGTGGTGTCCCAGCCGCCGTAGTCGCGCGTGGCCTTGTCGGCGAAGTTGGTCATGCTGGCGTAGTTCAGCCACACGCGGCCGAAGGACTTGGCGGTGATCGGGCAGATGAGCACGTGGGTGTTGGGCACGTAGCGGCCGCGCAGCAGGTCCACGATGCTGTCCTTGGCGCCGCCCAGTCGGTGGTAATCCGGGCTGCCATCCTCGTGCCGCGGGAAACGGCCGCGGTTGTCGTCGGCGTAGAGGAGCTGGGAGAGATACTGCTGGCGGATGTTGCTGAGGCAGACCGCGCGCATGCCGGCGTATTTGGCCTTGGCCAGCGCCGGCAGGAGCATGCCGGCCAGGATCGCGATGATGGCGATGACGACGAGCAGCTCGATGAGCGTGAAGCCACCGCGGGCCTGCCTGGGCAGGGACGCCGGACTGGGAAGAGTCGTCATGACAGGTTCGCTTACCCGGTGGATTAGCGAAACCGTCGCCCGCCCACAACGGCCGAATTGGCCCGAGCCCATGCGGGGGCCACCAAGGTGCTGCCGGCGTCCCGCCGGCAGTCTCCGGCCACTCACCCCTGCGCAGCAATGCCCGCCGTCTCCGCCCGCGCAGGACTGCGCCTTGGGGTTGCATTCCCACTCCCGTGGCGCACGACCACCCTCGACCACTGCCGGCGGGACGCCGGCAGCACGTTGCGCCCAGCCTACGTAGCCTTGCCGGGCCAGGCGCCCACGGCGCCTTTGCCGGGGGCCTTGGCGATGGGCTCGGCGGTCGGGTCGCTGAAGGCGAGCAGCACGGTCTCCGCCCGCTTCGGTTCGCCGTCGGCCAGGTGCCGCATCGCGTCGCGGAAGGCGGCGAGGCGGAAGTCGGCTTCGCCCGAGCCGCGGTCGACGCGGTCGAGGAAGGCGGCGAGCTCGATGAGCTTGCAGCGGGCGTCCATGAAGTAGAGGTCGAGCACTTGCTGGCGCGTCATAGGCACAGGATTGACGGACGGACCGTGGCGCGGCTTCACCCGGGGCTCAAGTCCCGCGGTCGCCGGCGGCTCATTTCGCGGCCGCCTGGATCAGTTCCCGCATGGCGCTGTGGAGCAGGAAGGCGGTTTCCGGCCCGACCGAATTCACCTCGCCGTAGGGCGCACCCTTGGCGTGGAACAGATACGGCGGCTGCTCGTCCCATTCGGACTTCGGGATGATGTAGCCGATCTCGTCGTTCGCGAGGCCGAAGAGGAACTTCACCTTGCCGGGCATGAGGTCGCGGATCGGCGGGACTTCCAGCGGCTCGATGTCGAAGTCGCCGCCGGGCGCCCGCACCACGCCGCCGTTGACCAGCTCGGGGTAAATCTCGCCGGGAATGCACGCGATGCTGGCGTCGCCGACGGTGAGGAAGGCGACCTCGGTGCGCAGGTAACCGAAATGGGCGTGGCCGCGTTCGAACAGCCCGAGCATGGCCGCGGCGAAGAACCCGTTGTTGGCCAGCGGCAGCTCCAGCGTGTGCGCCTGCACCCCGATCGGCGCGACGGTCGCCGCCGGCGCCTTGGGAGCCGACGCGAGGCGTTCGAGCAGGAGCTTTACCAGGCTGTTGCCCACCGCGCGGGTCTTGTCGTGCGAGGGCTTGCTGAAATCCTCATTCAGGAACGGGTCACGCACCGTGGTGCTGGGGTGCGTGGTCATCAGACCGCCGACGCAGGCATTCACGAAGACGTGCGTGCCGCCCAGGCCCGCGAGCTTGGTCTGCCCGTCGTAAACGATGCCCCGCTCCAGGCTGTCGCGGATGATGCCGCAGAAGTCGGCGGTCAGCTCCGTGTTGCCGGACCAGGGCGTTTCCGGGTGGTTGCCCCAGCCGACGATGGAACCGAGCACCGCTCCGGAAGTCGGATTCGTGAACAGCATCAGGCGGAGGTCGGCGTCGAAGACCTGCGGCTGACGGGTGTCCTTCACCAGACCGGTCGGATCGACCTTCACCTCGTGCAGCGCGACGGCGGCCGGTTGCAGGGATTTGGCGGCGTCCGCTAGTGCCTTCGCCGACGCCGCGATGACCCGGGAGCGATAGGCGGGGTCCACGCCGCTCTTCAGCGGATGCGGGCCCCACAGGCCCATGAGGTCGGGCGTCGAGTGGTTGTGCGTCGCGCAGACGATGACGTAGTCGAACTTCGACTCGGCCGGCACGGCGCGGCGCACGGCCACCACGTCGTCGTGGAAGAAGCCGATGGAATCGAGCACGACCAATCCGACCCGGGCATGGCCGTCGTCGAGCACGGTGGCGACCGCGAAGAGGTCATCGTGGACGCCGGTCGCGGCCCGGCCCTGGCTGAACCCAGCCACCCAAACCGGCGGCAGGTTGGAGCCGACCGGCGGCGTGATGTTTTCGCGGGCGAACCCGACACGGAATGGCTTCGGCGCGGCGGCGGACTTTTTGGCGTCAATCGCCACCCTGAGCGAATACCCGCCGGTGCGGTCGCGAAAGACCCAGGCGGCCCGGGCGAACAGGACGGCGGCGAGCGCGAACACCAGCACAAGCAGGCCGAGCAACGCCTGCGTGAAGAACCGGCCAACGGGAGATTTCATGAACGTGCCGGTGATGAAACCGGGTTTCGGCGCGTCGGCCAAGCCCGATACGGCCGCCCCGTGTCGAGTGCAGGCAGACGTTACGCCCGGGCCGGGCCGAGGCCCGCGGCCGCCACGGCTTCCGCCACCTCCACCGCCGCGCCGGTGACCACGCGCCAGTCGAGTTCCCGGGCGACACGGACGCTGGCGGCCTGGCCCGCGGCGCGGCGTTCCGCCGCCGGAGTGTTCAGCCACGCGAGCAGTTCGCGGGCGAAGGATTCGCCGTTGAACTCACTGAAACGGAGGGCGCGTTCCCCGGCAAAGTAGCGGCTCAGGTTCTCCAGCGGCGTGCTCACGACCGGCAGGCCGCAGCCGAGGTATTCCACCGCCTTGGCGACGAAGGCGCAGTGAGTGCCATTGGATTCCTCATAGGGCACGAGGCCCACGTCCGCCGTCTGGAGTTGTCGGGCGACTTCGGCGTAGGGCACGAAGCCGGTCAGCTCGAACTTCACCGCGGGCGCCTGCTGGCGCACGGCGGCGACGAAACGTTGCAACGATGGCGTCTCGCGGCCGACGAAACGGAAGATCGTCTCCGGCCGGGCTGCGACCACGCGCACGACCGCCTCCCGCGCGATGGGGCCGAGGTGGTGCTCGTCGAAGGAACCGTGCATGACCACCACGCCGGGCGAATTCACCGGCGCCTCGGCGGGCCGGAACAGCGTGGCGTCGTAGCCGTATTGGATCGCCCGCACCCGTTCGCGCGGAAAGCCGGTGGCGGCGAAACGTTCGGCCAGCGGCGTCGAGACCGTCAGCACACCCTCGACGGCGTAACGGCGCGGCAGGCCAAGCTCGAAGCGGGTCAACGCGCGCACGACGGGCCGTGGCATGACCCAGTTCGGCCACGTCTCCATGAAGCCGGTGAGGTAATCGAGGAAGTTGAGCACCACCGGCGTGCCCAGTTCCCTCCGCAGCCGGCCGGCAGCCACGGCGGAAATCGTGTGCTGCGCGAACAGCAGGTCGAAGTGGAACGCCTCCCGCCGTCCCCGTTGCACCGCCAGCAACTGGGCCCGCACCTGGGCCGCGAGCGCCGACGGGTAGAGCAAATACTTCAGGTTGCGCCGGCGGGTGTAGCGGCCCATTTCCCACCGCGTGAAGGGATGGATGGCCAGCTTCAGCCGGCCGGCGATCGGGCCGGAGTCGGGAAACTGCGGGCAGAACAGGTGGACCGAATGGCCGCGACGGACAAATTCCTCGATGAGGTAAACCGCCTCGGCCGAACCGCCGCCGCTGGGCGGGAAGAACGGTTCGTGGGTGAGGAAGGCGAGGCGCATGGGCGGTTCAATCGGGACGGTTCACGGCAAACCGCGCAGGAACTTCTCCAGCATCGCGGTGCCGCGTTCGAGGCTGGCGACGCTGATCCATTCGTCGCTGGTGTGGGCCTGCGCGATGTCGCCCGGCCCGAAGACGACGCTCGGTGTGCCGCCCTCCGCCAGCGGGGCAGCGTCGCAGAAGTAATGCACGCCCACGGTGCGCTTCCGGCCGGCCGCGCGGCAAAGCTCCCGGACCAACGGCAAGCCCGCGTCCGTTTCCAGGGCATGGCAGGGCGAGAGCCGCAGGTTGTCGAAGGTCGCCTTCAGCTTCTTCGCCCGCAGCAGCCGCGTAATTTCCCGGCGCACGCCGGCCTCGGTCTCGCCCGGCAACGTGCGGCGATCAATCGAGATCACGCACTCGTTCGGCACGATGTTCGGTTGCGTGCCACCGCGGATGGAGCCGACGTTGATCGTGGGCGAGCCCAACAACGGATGGGTCCGCCGGTTCAATTCCGCCCGGTAATCCGTCTCCAACGCCTCCACGACCCGGGCCATCGCGTGGACGGCGTTGCGGCCGAGCTGCGGCGTGGCGCCGTGCGCGCTGCGGCCGGCGGTCTTGAGCTGGAGCCAGACGTCACCCTTGTGCGCGGTCACGACTTCAAGGCGGGTCGGTTCACCTACGATGGCGAGGTCACCACGGGCGCCGTGCTGCGCGTAATGGCGCGAGCCCAACTGGCCGTTCTCCTCGTCCACGAGGCCGAGGAACACCAGTTCGGTCGCAGCCGGCCGGCGGCCCGAGGTCCCGACGGCGAGCAGGGCGGACAACATCGCCGACACGCAGCCCTTGGTGTCGCAGGCGCCGCGGCCGTGGATGCGTCCGCCCGCTAGCCGGGGCCGGAGCAGCGTGTCCAGCTCGGGAAAACCCACCGTGTCGAGGTGCGGGGCTAGCAGCACCCGCTTGCGGACAGAGCCGGACGGCACCAAACGGAGCAGCACGTTGCGACGCCCCGGGGCGACGTCCTGGAACTCGGGCGTCAGCCCGGCGCGACGGCCGAGTTCTGCGACAAATTGGCCGGCCTGCGCCTCGCCGGCCCGGACATCGCCGGCCGGCAGGAAGGCCGGGTTGACGCTGGGAATCGCGATGAGATCCAGCAGGCGTTGGACAGGTGCGGAACGGGCGGCCACGGCGCGAAGGCTAGGAGGCGGAGCGGGACTTGGGAAGGCTGGGGCGGCGAGCGCTTGCCCGGTAGGTGCTTTCCAAGCAGCGTGCCGCGGATTTAACAAAACCGCAGACAGTTCGGTTCACTAAACTGTTAGGCATGAAAAAGTTCATTCACGTCAGGTCCGCGAAATTCCCAATCCTGACTGGCGAGAAGGAAGAGTTGGTGAATGACGGTATGTATGGGAAGGCGCTCGCGGAGTATCTGCAAGCGAAGCTGAAAGCCCGCGGATACGATGCTCCGTTCATCTGCTGTGAAGATTGGGGCTGGTGGGTGGAGCTGAAGTCTGCGCCTTTTGCCTTCGGCGTTTGCATTTATTGCGGTCCGGAACCTGGAGAAATCCTCGATCTCTTCTGCACGGACGGGACTACCGATCGCACGAAGTGGAGTTGGCGTAGGCTCAGGTTCGTGGACACCGGTCCTTGGACCGAAAAGTTGCACGCCGACTTGGTTTCGATTTTTCAATCGGATGCGGATGTCGTGATTGTCAGCACGTCGCTCAATTCTCCGTTCCCAGATGCAGCCGCAACCGATGGACCGAAAGATTCCTAACAAGGCGCCAGAGCCAACGTCCCGACCGGGCATGCTTCCTGGAGCCAGGAATCACGCCAGGTCGTGCCGTGGCTCATCTTTGACGTTAGGCCACTTCGCACGCGCATGAGATTTATGGCACTCCTCGGATTTCTCGCATCGCTCTTCGGGGCTGGCTGCAAGGCAGCAGCGACAACACCCACCACTCCGCCGCCAGACGCGGATGCCATGAGGGGATTGCGCACCATGATGCTGACGACTCCCGCATCGAAGGCTGGCATTCAGCCCACAGAGAGATTTTCCAAGGTGTTCGGCATCGTTATGGACATGCCCATCTCTGGCGGGCACACCGCTACGGTGGTCTCGATGTGCGACGGCCACGCGAGCCTCTACACCACGTCCACGTTCGGTGTGCTTGGCGGCATTGGTCACGAGTCGGTTCGCACCGCGTCCATGAATTTCGTTGCCGCCGCACAGACACATTTCGATGAGGCCAGCGCCACGACAGAGTTTCCTTACCCAGTTGCGGACCATGTCCGGTTTTACCTGCTCGGGTTCGATGGCGTGCGTGTTATTGATACTGAGATCGCGTCAGTTGAGAGACGTGGCGACAAGTGTTCAGCTATATGGTCAGCGGGTCAGCAGGTTCTGACCGAGTTGCGCCTGATTACGGAGAAGAAGTGAGCTGACTATGACGTGGCCTAACCAAGCGCTGAAGCGCCTATGAGGGTTGCAGCGCCCGTTGCCGGTCCAATTCAACTGATTCGCCATGAAAATGACTCGCCTGATCCCGATGCTCCCTGTCCGGCACCTGCCGGCCGCCGTGGACTTCTACTGCGGCAAGCTCGGCTTTGCCGTCGAGAAGCGGAACGACGACTGGGGTTGGGCCATGCTCCGTTTCGACGAGTGCCGGCTGATGCTGGACCAGTCGATCAACCAGCACCCAGGCCAACCCCGCGACGGAATCCTCTACCTGTATCCCGACGACCTCGCGACGTATCACCGGCAGGTGCGGGCCAACGGCCTGACCGTGCCGGACCTGGAAGTCACCTTCTACGGCCTCACGGAGTTCCGCCTCACCGACCCGGACGGCAACCGCCTCTGGATCGGCCAGGACACGTCGGCGCCGGGGAAATAAGCGCGGAGATATCCCAGCTTTGAGGTGCCACACGGCCCGGCGGCCGCCCTCATGGTTAATCTCCATCAACCATTCCCGCGCAGCATCGAGGTCAGGTTGCCGAGGTTTACCCGGCTGGCCTGTTCCCGGATCTGCGCGCCGTAGGTGGACTGGAGTGAACGGCCTTGGCCAATCAGCGAGTCGTAGAGCGAACGCAGTTCAATGGCGCTGAAACGGCGACCGCCGCCATAGTATTGGCGCGCGAGCTGGCCCAAGGCGTAAGTCGTCGCGAATGAGACGCCGGAGCTGGTGAACTGGCCCGCCATCCCGGCAAGGAGCCCGCCTACGAACTTGCCCAACAACCCGCGCACGGCCCGTTCGGCGTAGGTCTCCACGACCTGCGACGCGAGTCCGACGCCGACGGTGGCGAGCAGATCCTTGATGTGGCCGCGGTCCAATTCGTAGCCGTGGGCCTTTCCAACCTGATACACGAGACGCATCTGCACCGGGACGATGGCCATCGTGGCGAGGGTGTTGGGCAGCAGCTCCAAGGCGCCGGCGAGGATCGCATTGTTCAACACGAGTTGGTCCAGCTCGGCGGCGGAAGCCGTCGAAGCAACGGGAGTCACGGGCGGAACGGCATTGGCAACGGGAGCGCTGGCTGCGGGCAGCGCAATGGCGGTGATCTCATCGGCATCGTGCTGCACGGCGTTGGCCACGGCGGGGTCCAGCGCCAATCCCCGGCGCAATTCGTCGAGGAACCAGCGTTCGGCGGAGTTGGGCGGCTCGTCGGCCTCGCAGATGGCGACGGCCATCTCGTAGGCGAGCCGGGCGGTTTCCGGGGCGCGGAGCTTTTGCGCGACGACTTCGACGGCCTGGGAGCGGGCGTAGAGGTCCGCCGCCGTGTTCAAATGGAACGGCAACTGAACCTGCAGACGTTCGGCGACACGCTGGAGCGCCGCCTGTTCGATGGCCAACTTTTGGCCATCGGCCAATGCCGCGTGGAAACACACCTCAAGAATCGCCTGCCGTTCGGAATCCGTCATGGCCGGGAAGCTAGTTGCCGGGCGCCGCGCGGCGATTTGATTTCCTGGGCTCCGTTTCCACGGCGGGTGTTGCGCAACGGCGACCGATGCGGTGGCTCGCCTAGGAACGGGAACTCTGCGGGACCGAATCGAAACCCGCTCGACCCAGCGTTCGATCCAACCTGGGGGACACTTGCAGGCGCCCGCAGGTTGCCAACCTGCGAAACGGCAGGCTACCAGCCCGCGCTACTTAGCTGGATCGCCGGTCGCCGCGGAATCCGGGATCAATCAGCTCGCGAGCCGGCGGCGAAGGAAAGGCGCCGGCGAGGCGCCGCAGTCCAAAATGCCGAAAACTGCTCAGGGGGACTTGGCGGAAGCATCATCATCTCCACCGCGGGTTTCGCCAAGTTCGGCTTTCACTCGTTCCAGGGCGGCGATGAATTCGATCAGGCCATACTCGCTGGCCAGAGCGATGGATTGGTCAATCTGGTGAGCGCGGTCAAACCACGGCAGAGCTATCTTCTCAAGAACCTCCCGGATTTCTTCCCCACCACTACCGGACACGATCTCAGGCGTGAGTTTCCACCAATGGTCCCGGCGTTGTGGCATGATCTCACCAATGCGTCGGAAAATCGTGTGGTGGTCATCGGAAAAGTGAAGACCCGCTACCGGACGGCCCATCAATTCTTCCGCGCGGGTCCAACATAGGCCCAGATTGAACGTCACCTTCGAATGCTCGGCGGGTGGAAGTTGTCTCGACTGAAGTTCGATCAGATCGAAGCCGTGCTTAAATGGCCGAGCGAACCAATTGCCTTTGTGCTGGAAACCCGACCGAACCAAGAGCGGCTTGATCGCGGACCGGAGGATTGATTGGACAGTCGCCATCGCGGCGGAGTCGCTGAAGGTCTGGAGGTGACGGTTGCAGCTAGGCCGTCACCAGTATTGGCCGCCTCAATGTTCCTTGGGCGTCGCTTCGAGCCGGCGAATGCGTTCGCGAATGCGCTTGAACGCGGGGTGCTTCCGGGCGGCGGCGAGGTCGGGCTCCAGGCGCACGGAACCGAAGTCGCGGAAACCCAGGTCCAACGCCTGGTCCAGTTCGACACAGGCGAGGTCTGCCTGGCCGGAAAGCGCCAGCGTGCAGGCCAAGTTGAAGCGCACGTTGGGATCGGCCGGCCGCAGTTGGCGCAGTTGCTCGTCCACCTTCAGGCAGTCGCCGATGCGGCCGCGGCTGGTGTAATCGTCACCGAGCACCTCCAAGGCGTCCGTGTAGGCGGGATCACGCCGGACCAAGCCCTCGAGGAACCCGATCTCGACATCCAGCTCACGCGCCTCGCGGCGGCTCAGGGGACGCTCTTTCTGCTTTGCCATACTGCGCCTTCAATGTTGTGAGGGGAGTCGCGGGCGTCAAGGAGCGGGACGGAACGATTGTCGCCGCGCTCGGCAGGCTGATTTCCCCGTTAAGCGTCAACGAGCGGCGCCAACAATTCACCGCGCAATCCAGGCGGCGGCCGCAGCGGCGTCGGTTTTGTCCAGGCGGTTCAACTCCGCCGAACCCAGCGTGAGCAGACCGTCCACATCGCCATACTTGGCGCCGCCGGGAACGAAGTCGGGCGAATGCAGGTCCAGCACCCTGCCGAAGCGGAACTCACCGAGGTGCAGCGCCGCCCGGTCCAACGCTTTTCCGGCCTGGGCCCGGGCGGCGGCGGCGATCGGGGCGGTCGCGTCCAGCGCCACGAGGCTCACCCGCTTGGACGGTTTTTCGTGCCCGCGGACGTAGTTCACCGCGGTCAGCACGTCATGGACCCGACGGACTAAGACCGCCGGATTGTAGCCGAAGGTGTAGGGCGCCGCCTCGCGCGGATTCTTCACGCGGGGCGTTTTCGTGAGCGCCTGGCCGTCGGCGAGGAATTCCCCCTGATACAGCAGGTCCAGACCCAGCACCGTGGCGCCGCCGTCCACCAGCTTCTGCACGGCGGGCAACAGCCGGCCATCCGCCGCGTAGAGCCCCGCTTTGCCGTCGGCGCTGAGCCAGAGGACGGTGTCGCCATTCCATTGTTTGGGATAACAGAACACGGCCGGCAGTTCCTCGCCGTAGGTTTCGTTCCGCAGCAACCCGGCCATCTGGATCCAGGAACCTTGGTCCTGTTTGTCCTTCAAGGACCACGACACCCGGACGGACTCCGACCGGTCGCCGTCGAGCACGATGTTCCAGCCGACGCGGAGCACCTCGCGGTGCTTCTCGGGCGAATTCGCCGCGAGTTCGGCCAACTGCCGCTCCGAATCTTCATGCCAAAGTTTCAGCAGGCCGCGCTCGAAGTCGGGGTCGGCGGCCTTGGGCGCCGGGTGCTCGGCATCCCAGACGCTGAGCTGTTCCCGGGGCACGCCGCGGTAGTCGCGCTCGAGCACGGGCTCCTTGTTGCCCAGCTTGAAATGCCGGTTCAGCCACGTGAAGAAGGCGGAGCGCGAGACGGCGTTGTAGTTGTGCGGGAAATGTTCGCCCCGGTGGAGCATCACGTTCTCCGGTGCGCCCAGCAGCGTGTAGAGCTGCTTCAGTTCCGGGAACCCCTTCGTTGCCATCTCCTTGGTCCAGTCGTTGGCCGTGGTCATGCCCTGCGGCTTGGGCGCGAAGAGGCCGGCGAACTCCACGTTGCCGGTGCCGACGCGCAGCAGGCAGGCGTTTTCGCACGTGCAGCCGCCCTGCATCGCCGTGCTGACCATCACGGCAGGGAACGACAGCTTCACGCGCGGATCGATCGCCGCCAGCAGCATCGTCTGCGTGCCGCCGCCGCTGGCGCCGGTCATCGCGATGCGTTCCGGATCCACTTCCGGCAGGCTGAGCAGGAAGTCGAGGGAACGGACCGCGTTCCACGTCTGCAAACCCATCACGCTTTGCAGGTGCGTCTCGGCCGCCGGACTGAACAGGCCCCAGTTCTCCGCGGTGTTCATCTCCGGCCGCTGCTTCGCGAAGCCATGCACCAGCTCCCGCGACAACTGCTGCGAGTCGGAATCCCCCAGCATGTCCCACTGCCACACTACGCAGCCCATCCGGGCCAACTGCACGCACATGGACTGGAACCGGCTGCGGCCGCCGTCGACGAACCGCTCCTGGCCGGTGGCGATCTCGTTGTAGAGCTCGGCATCGCCCGTCAACGCCAGCCGGGCATCCTGCCAGTGGCCATGGGCGAACAGCACCCCCGGCGCGCCGCCCGGGACCTTCTTCTTGGGGTGATACAGGTTGCCCGTGACGAAGAAGCCCGGCGCGCTCTCAAAGGTGACCTTCTCGACGCTGTAATCCACGCGGTCCACCCGCCCGTAGATCTGGGCGTTCAGTTCCGTCTTGGTCGGCAGCGGCCAGAGACCCTGCGACACCAGGATGCGCTGCCGGACGTGCTCGGCCCGCTTCGCCCAAGCTTCCTTGGAGACCGGCGGAGTGAACGGGAAGTAACCGTCGAGATCCTTCAGCGGCTGGAGCCGGGCGTCGTTGGGCAACTGGCCCGCCGGCAACACGCGCGGTCCGGCGGCCAAGGCGGCAGGCAGCAGCGTCAACGCGAGCGCGGTGGCGGCGAAACGGGTGGGAACCATGGCGCAAGGCTACCCGGCGACGGCGCGGAGACAATCCCGGGAATGCGAGGCGCGCCGGGGTCGTCAGTCCTTCTTCCGCGTCGGCACGTGCGTATCCCAGGTCCGGCCGGACTCAGGGGAGATGTGGGTGAAGCCGCTGCCCGCCGGCGGATTTGGAATACGGATCAGGTGCTGGCAGCCGGGGCATTGGATCTGCCGGCCGGCGAAGCGCACCTCGCACTTCAGCGGCTGGTCGCAGTGGTTGCAGTAGAACTTGAACTCGGAGGTCACGGTATCGCTCATCAGCCAACCCATGCGTTGGCCACGCCCGAAACGGATCAGCGAAAGTGGAAAAACATTTCCGCGGCGCCCTGATCCCTTTTGGCGCTGTCCCGCGCATGGGGATGCAGTATGACTCCGCCGCCAGCCCCCGCCATGCCTGCCGATCCCGGTTCCGACGAGACGATCTTCGCGGCCGCGCTCCAATGGGAGACGCCCGCCCAGCGCGCCGCCTACCTCGAAGAGGCCTGCGCCGGGCAGCCGGCATTGCGGGCGCGGGTCGAGGCCCTGCTCCAGGCCAGCGACGCGGCCCAGACCTTCCTGGAACGTCCCGTCGGCGGGCCCCAACCTGCCCCGGGTGAAACCGCCGCGACGGTGAAGGTCGGCTTCAGCGAGCTGCTGCCGGCCACCGAAGGCCCCGGCGCGAAGATCGGCCGCTACAAGCTGCTCCAGCAGATCGGCGAGGGCGGCTGCGGCACGGTCTTCATGGCGGAACAGGAGGAGCCGGTCCGCCGCCGCGTCGCGCTGAAGGTGATCAAGCTGGGCATGGACACCAAGTCCGTGATCGCACGCTTCCAGGCGGAACGGCAGGCGCTGGCGATGATGGACCATCCGAACATCGCCCGAGTGCTCGATGCCGGCGCGACCGATTCCGGCCGGCCGTTTTTCGTGATGGAACTGGTGCGCGGCATCCCCATCACGCGCTACTGCGACGAAAACAAGCTCGATACCCGCCAGCGCCTCGACCTGTTCATCCGCGTCTGCCACGCCATCCAGCACGCGCACCAGAAGGGGATCATCCACCGCGATATCAAGCCCTCGAACATCCTGGTCACGTTGCACGACGGGGTGCCGGTGCCCAAGGTCATCGACTTTGGCATCGCCAAGGCGACGGAAGGTCGGCTGACCAACCAGACGCTGTTCACCGCCTTCGAGCAGTTCATCGGCACTCCCGCCTACATGTCGCCGGAGCAGGCCGAGATGAGCGGGCTAGATATCGACACCCGCTCCGACATCTACGCGCTCGGGGTGCTGCTCTACGAACTGCTCACGGGCAAGACGCCGTTCGACGCCAAGGACCTGGCCCAGTCCGGCATCGACGTGATGCGGAAGACGATCCGGGAAAAGGAGCCGGTGCGCCCGAGCACGCGCCTGAGCACGATGCTGGGCGAAGCGCTCACGACCACTGCGGCTGCCCACGGCTCGGATGCGGTGAAACTCCTCAAGCTGATCCGCGGCGACCTGGACTGGATCGTGATGAAGTGCCTGGAGAAGGACCGCACGCGCCGCTACGAGACGGCCAACGGACTGGCGGCCGACCTGAAGCGGCATTTGAACAACGAGCCCGTGGTCGCGCGTCCGCCCAGCGCGGCCTACAAGTTCCAGAAGGCGTTTCGCCGGAACAAGCTGGTCTTTGCCGCCGCGGGAGCGGTGGCCGGCGCGCTGTTGCTGGGCGTGGTGATCAGCGCCTGGCAGGCGGTCCGGGCGACGCAGGCCTCCAAGGCGGAGGCCCGCCAGCGCCTCGTCGCCGAAGGCGCGCAGGCCGAAGCACTGGCCAAACAGCGCGAGGCGGAAGCCCAGCGAATTCGGGCCGAGACCGAACAGCAACGCGCCGACGCGCAGGCTCGGAAGGCCCTCGACAGCCAGCAGCACGCGAAACAGTTGCTTTACGCGTCGGACATGAGCCTTGCCCAGCAGTCCCTCAAGTTGAACAACCTCGGCCGGGCCCGCCTCTTGTTGGACCGGCACCGGCCGCAGCCCGGTGAGGAAGACCTGCGCGGCTGGGAGTGGCGTTATCTCTGGCAGCAAACCCGCAGCAGCGCGCTCGCCACGCTCACCAACCGGCCGATCACTCGGGGATTCGACGTCAGCTTCTCCCCGGATGGCACGCGGCTCGCGGTTGCCTGGTTCGACGGTCAGGTGGAGGTCTGGGATGTTCCGACCCGCCGCCTCCTCCGCAGCCTGCCGAAGGGTAAGCAAGCCACCTTCGGGCATGTGGCCTTCTCGCCGGTTCGTAATCTGCTGGCTGCGACGTCCGGAAGGGATGGTGTCCTCCTTCTGGATTTGGATTCGGAGCGGGAACCCACGATCTGCCGGTTGCCGGACAAGGATCTCGGGCTTGTCGCTGACCTGTCGTTCTCGCGGGACGGATCCCGTTTGCTGATCAGCACGATGAGAGGTTCGGTCTCGGTGATCCATACGGCGTCCGGCGAGGTTGAAAGCCTTCACCAAACCCCGCCCAACCCCAGCCAGTTCCACGGGGCGGCCGGACTTTCCCCCGACAACCGGCGGCTCTACCTCGCGGCCTCGGACTCCCGGAATAATCGTTACACGATCCGATGCCTCGATCGGCAAAGCGGCGAGGAACTCTGGCAGACCGAACCGCAACGCGACTACGGCCTGACCAAACTGGCGGTTTCCCCGGACGGTGCCGTGCTGGCGTCCGCTTCCGGGTTTGAGGATCCCACCATCCGCATCTGGGACGCGCGGACCGGCCGTCTTCTCTTCCGGATCGAGGGCCACACCGGCTATGTGTTCAAACTGGTGTTCACGGACGACGGCACGCGCCTGCTCTCCGCGGCCGCGGACCAGACGATCCGGGTGTGGGATGTGAAGAACTGGACCGAGCTGCGGGTGCTGCGCGGACACAGCGACGAAGTCCACGCCGTCGCCATTTCCGCCAAGACCGGCCTCATCGCCAGCGCCGGCAAAGATGGCAATGTGATGTTGTGGAGCGACGACGAGAAACCCGGGGATGCCAGCCATCTGGTCTTGCCGGAACCCCTGCAAAATATTCCGGTGCTTCCCGTGGGCCAGTCACGGCTGGTCTTGAGGACATCCGCCGGAACCGGCCGCCTGCTGGATTTCAAATCCGGCTCCGCGCCCGTGGACCTGCCGGGCTTCGGACCTCCCGCCCGTCCGCTCGGGTTCTTTGGCACCAACACGTTCTGCCGGTGGGATGGCACCAACCAGGTCGTCATCGGCCAGTTGCGCGGGATGGATTTTGTCGAACAGCGTCGCTTCGAGCTGAAACCCGGCGAAGCGCCCCAAGCCTTCGCCTTGAACCTCGAACAAGAGGTCATCGCCTGGACCGACGCCGCTTCCGAAACCGCCATTTACATCGCGAACCTGAAGACGCCCGGTCGCCGGACTGAGTTGCAGAGCGATCTCACCGGGCGCAACCCTCTGTTCTTCAGCGAGACGGGAGACTTCCTGGCTGCCAGATCGTTGGATCGCCTGCGCGTCTGGCGGTTGGACACGGGGCGCATCGTGGTCTCGATAAACGACCCTCTTTACGATGCTGTCTTCGCGGCGGGCGGACGCGTCCTGGTCGCGGCAGTCCGTCGGGGACTCGACCACGAGATCCGCATCCACGACCTGAGCAACCCGGACGGTGCCCCCAAAATGTTTCCGGGGGCGGACTATTCCCGCAGCCTCGCCGTATCGCCTGACGGCCGGCTGGTCGCTGCGGTCACCGACAGGGGGCATTGGCTGCTGTTCGACGCACACAAGCGCGAACTCATCGCCTCCACGCGCGGCCATCTGGGCGCAGCCTTCAACGTGGCCTTCTCTCCGGACGGCAAACGGTTGATCACCTCAGGCGGGGGGCGGGAGGCCGTCAAAGTCTGGGATGTCAACACACGTCAGGAGTTGCTCACCCTGCCGGGAAGCGGCTCTTTCCTGCGGGTGGCAGCTTGGAGCCCCGACGGCGATGTCATCACCGCCGGGGCGCCTTCACAAGTTTGGCACGCCCCGACCTGGGAGGAAATCGCCGCCGCGGAGGCGAAGGAGAAGGCGGAGAGCAAGCAGCCATGAACCCCAACCGCGAAGAAGCCCTGTTTGCCGCTGCGCTGGAACAGCCGCCCGCGCACCGCGCCGCCTTCCTTAATGGCGCCTGTCTGGGCGACGCCGCGCTGCGCGCGCGGGTGGAGTCGTTGCTGGCGGCGCACGACGCCACGGCCAATCCGCTGGCGACGCAGTTGGCCCCCACGATGAAACTCGAGTTCGCCGAGGAACCGGCGGACGAAGCCGTGGGCCAGACCCTCGGCCGCTACAAGCTGTTGGAGAAGGTGGGCGAGGGCGGCTGCGGCGTGGTCTATGTCGCCGAACAGACCGAACCCGTCCGCAGACGAGTCGCCCTGAAGGTCATCAAGCTGGGCATGGACACCAAGCAGGTCGTCGCCCGGTTCGAGGCCGAGCGGCAGGCGCTGGCGATGATGGATCATCCGAACATCGCCAAGGTGCTCGACGCGGGCACGACCGAGCAGGGGCGTCCCTACTTCGTGATGGAACTGGTGCGCGGCATCCGGATTACCGATTACTGCGACCAGGCCAATCTCAGCACCCAGGAGCGGCTCGACTTGTTCATCAAGGTCTGCCAAGCCATCCAGCACGCCCACCAGAAGGGCATCATCCACCGCGACATCAAGCCCTCGAATATCCTGGTGACGCTGCACGACGGCGTGCCGGTGCCTAAGGTGATCGATTTCGGCATCGCCAAGGCGACGGAAGGCCGGCTGACGGACAACACGGTTTACACGCAGTTGCACCAGTTCATCGGCACGCCGGCCTACATGAGCCCGGAGCAGGCGGAGATGAGCGGGCTGGACATCGACACGCGCAGCGACATCTACAGCCTGGGCGTGCTGCTCTACGAACTGCTGGCGGGCAGCACGCCGTTCGACGCCAAGGAACTGATGGCCTCGGGCATCGACGCGATGCGCAGGACGATCCGGGAAAAGGAACCGCAGCGTCCCAGCACGCGCTTCGCGACCCTCGGCGCTGATCAACTCACCACCACGGCCAAGCGGCGCTCCGCCGATACCTCGAAGCTGCTGCACCAACTCAAGGGCGACCTCGACTGGATCGTGATGAAGTGTCTGGAGAAAGACCGCCAGCGCCGCTACGACACGGCCAACGGGCTGGCGGCGGACCTCACCCGGCACCTGACCAACGAACCGGTCACCGCCCGTCCGCCCAGCCAGCTATACCGGTTCCAGAAGGCCTACCACCGCAACCGGCTCGCCTTCACGGCGGCGGCCTGTGTCCTGGCGGCAATGATCATTGCCATGGGAGGCATCTGGGTGGCTGCCCAGCGCGAAGGCCGGGCGCGGGTCCACGAATCCACCCAGCGGAACCTGGCGGAACAACGGCGAGGCGAGGCCGAGGCAGCCCGGCAAGTTGCCGAGACCGAACAGCAGCGTGCCGACGCGCAGGCACAGAAGGCCCTCGACAGCCAGGAACATTCCCGGCGCCTGCTCTACGCGGCCGACATGAACCTCGCCCAGCAGGCATTGGACCAGAACAACCTCGGCCGGGCCCGGCGGCTGCTGGACCGGCATCGGCCCGCGCCGGCCGAGGAGGACCTGCGCGGGTGGGAATGGCGCTATCTGTGGCAACAATGCCGCAGCAGTGCCTTCGCCCAACTGACCAAGCGCCCCGCCCGCGGATTTTCCGTCAGCTTTTCGCCGGACGGTGCCCAACTGGCGGTGGGCTACCTGGATGGCCGGATCGAACTCTGGGATGTCCACCGCCGGGCTCTGCTCAAGGAACTCAACCAGAAGGGTTCACCGGGGCACGTCGCCTTTTCGCCCCGCTCGAATCTGCTCGCCACCTCGGCGGGTGGTGGAGAACTCAAGCTGCACGACCTCGCCACCGAGCGCGATACGGTCCTGCGGATTGGAGCCCCTCTCGTCCGGGACCTTTCCTTCACGCCCGATGGTTCCCGGCTGCTCGCCTTTACCTATGGTCTTGGCCAGCAGGCGGCGGTCGTGTTCGACCTCGCCACGGGCGTTGCGGTGAGCACCAACACCACCTCGGGCGCCAACATGCACTATGGGATCGCCCGCCTGTCCTCCGACCGGCAGCGGCTTTACCTGAGCAATCAAGACAAGGGGCAGTTGAGCGTGAAATGCCTCGCAGTCGGGACCGGCACGGAAATCTGGGCGGCGGACATCGGGACGGATTGGGGCGTGACAGCGATGGCACTCTCCCCGGACGACAGGTTTCTCGTGACGGGCACAGGATATGAGGACGGGACGATCCGTGTCTGGAATGCCGAAACCGGCAAACTGGCCGCCCGGCTGGAGGGACACACGGGCTGGGTGGGAGAGGTGACGTTCTCCCGCGACGGGCGCTGGCTGGCCTCGGCAGCCACCGACCAAACGGTCCGGCTTTGGGAAACCTCGGGCTGGACCGAGGCGAGGGTCTTCCGTGGGCACGAGGATGAAGTTTATTCGGTCGCCTTCAGCCCGGATGCCAAAACACTCGCCAGCGCCGCGAAGGACGGCGCCATCTTGCTGTGGGACGTCGCCGCCCCTCCCTCCAACTACGGTTATCGCCTGCTTTCGCCCGAGGTGCATGCCTTGGCGGAATACGCTCCCGGCTTGGCCATCGCGCTGGGTGCCGACTCGCAGGGGCCGAGGGGCTTCCAACTACGGCTCGCGGATATGTCCGAGACCCCGGTTCCGACCGGATCCGACCTCAGCACGTCCTTCACCTATCTAGCCCCCAACGTCTTCGCCCATTACGAGCAGACCAACGTGCTGAGGCTCACGGAATATCGGGAAGGAGGGAGGGAACTCCTCCGGGAAACAGTGGGCTCGAATCTCATGCGCCATCCCTGGTTTTCCACTGCCGCCCTCGCCTACTGCCGCGAATCACGCCTCATCGCCTGGGGCGAGGCCCCGGACAGGCAGTCGGGCTCGGTCCATGTCGTGGATCTCGCTAAACCGGCGCGGCGCTGGCAATGGACTTCCGAACTCAGGATGCCGACTCCGGTGGCCTTCAGTCCCGACGGCAAGCTTCTGGTCGTCGCGGGCTGGCAACAACCAAAGCGAATGGAACTGCGGGAAGTCACCACCGGGCGGTTGATTTTGAAGTCGGACATCCGGATCGAGACCCCGGAGTATCAGCCGCGGACGCGGTTTGCGGATGCCGGACGCAAGCTGGTAGCGACAACCCTAGGGGGGAACGACAGCGTGGAGGTCGTCTTCTGGGATCTTGCCCGGCCCGGGCAACCGCCGAAGCGCTTCACGGAACGGGGCAGCGCCTCCGGACTGAGCGTCTCCCCGGATGGCCGTTGGGTGGCGGTGGGCACCGAGGCCGGCATCGTCGCCCTCTACAATGCGGTGACCATGGAACGCAGCCGCATTCTGCACGGAAACCTGCAGGCCGTCTTCAGCGTCGCCTTTTCCCCCGACAGCCGGAGCCTGGCGACCGGCGCCGGGGGCCGGGAAGCGATCAAACTGTGGCATGTGGAGACCGGGCAGGAACTGCTGACCCTGCCGGGCAAGGGAATCCTTCTTCAGGACATCGCCTTCGCGGAAGACAGCAACACCCTCCTGCTCGGCCGCTTTCGGACCCCCGGCTCGTGGCAGATGTGGCGCGCGCCGTCGTGGGAAGTCATCCACGCCGCGGAGGCGAAGGAAAAGGCGGAGAGCAAGCAGCCATGACCCCCTGACAAAACATGCCCAAACTTCATTTCCTCCAACTTGAGTTCACCACGCATTCGTGTGACCTGCCCGAGGGCACGACCAAGGTGGGCCGCAGCTCGCGGAACAACCTGGTCCTCAGCGACGCGTCGGTTTCCGCGGACCACTGCGACCTGGTGGTGAGTTGGAAGGAGGTGATCGCCCGCGACCACGGCTCCTCCAACGGCACCTGGGTGGCCGGCGTGCGGGTAAACGCCGGCGGCCAGCTTCCGGTGAATCATGGCGATCTCATCCGCTTCGGCCGGGTCGAGGCCCGGTTGGAACTGGACGGCTTCCCGGCCGACGACGCGACTTCGGTGACGGCCAATTTCGGGGCTTCGCGGCCCGGCGAAGCTGGTTCCGACGCAAAATCGTTCAAGCAGGTGATCGGGAGCGATCCGTCCGGACAGGATACCCGCAATCCGACCGTCTCGGTGCCCGCCCCCTCGAAGCCCGCTCCGCCGGCGGCCGTTGCCCCGGTGCAGGCCTCGGTTCCCGAGCCGTCATCTCGGGGCGGCGCTGGGGGACGATGGTGGTTGAAGGCAGCTTTCATCGTGGTCTTCGTCCTGGCCTTGGTTTGGCTGCTCCTGATGTTCCCATGAGTGACGTCACCCAGATCCTCACCGCCGTCCGCGCCGGCGATGACTCTGCCACCGAACGCCTGTTCGAGCTGGTCTATGCCGAGCTGCGTCAGGTGGCCGCCCAGAAGATGGTCCGTGAAGCCGCCGGCCACACGCTTCAGCCCACGGCGCTCGTCCACGAAGCGTGGCTCCGGCTCGGGGCGGATGCCCAGCCGCACTGGCAGAATCGCGCCCACTTCTTCGCCGCCGCGGCCGAGGCGATGCGGCGCATCCTGGTGGATCGCGCCCGGCGCAAGCAGGCACAGCGGCGCGGCGAAGGCGCGGAGCATGTCGAATTGGACGGCCTCCAGCTTGCCGGCCCGGCGGACGACGAGCAGTTGCTGGCCTTGAACGACGCGTTGGGGCGGTTCGCGGCGTTGGACGCGCCCAAGGCGGAGCTGGTGAAGCTGCGCTACTTCGTCGGACTTACCACCGAACAGGCGGCGAAGGTGATGAACATCTCGGAACCAACGGCGAAGCGTTGGTGGGCCTATGCGAAGGCGTGGCTGTTCCGCGAATGCCAGGACGGCCCGAAATGACAGGTGGCACCGGCGGGCCGCGGAGGATTCACCAGCTTCTCCTTGAGCCGCCGGGGCAACCGGCGGAACCTGTTGCCGCGCAGATGCAAATTGGACTCCGTCTCCGGGTTTGGTTGGGCCTCCTCCTGCTTTGGGGCGGGCGGGCGACAGCCGCGCCGGCGGACCTCACATACGATTGGCCGCCCGACCCGGCCCTCCGCCAGCTCGCCACCGTGGTATTGGCCGGCGAGCGGGTCTGGCAACAGGCCCGGCAAGGCGACGGATGGCGGCCCGTGAAGAGCGGCGACCGCCTTCCGGCCGGCTCGCTGCTCATGACGGACCCCAGCAGTGCCGCGGTGGTGGAGCTGCCCGAGGAGCAAGGCGTGGTGAACGTGGCCCGCGGGTCGGTCGTTGAATTCGGCCGCCTCAAGGGCCGGCCCGGCAACGCGCTTGTGCTCACCTCCGGCCGGGTTGCCGGCGTGGTCAACGACAGTGCCCTGGAAATCTCCAGTTCCTGCGGCGGCAGCCTGAGCGTGACCGCGTCGCCCGGGGGCACGGCCCCATTTGAATTTCGCCATGGCCGCGACCAGCGACATTTCGCCGAGATGGAGCGCCTCGGGCTGGTCTCCGACTGGGTGCGTTACCAACCGCGCACGGGCGACAATTACCAGCTGGGCTTCGGACCGATTCCCCCACCGCCGGAGCCGGAACATTTCGCGCTGACGTTTGAAACGTGGACCCTGCTGGCCCTGATTTCCGCCGCGCTGGGCGTGTTCCTGTGGCAGCGGGATTGAGTCCGGCCGACACCGCTCTCGACGGGGCCCCGCACCCCGGGCCAGACTGAGGCATGATTTCACGGGCCGCCGCGCTGGTGCTGTTGGGTGTGGTTTTCCTGATCGGCCCGGCCTGCCGCCCGGGTTCGCCTCCGGCGACGCCTGCGTCCGCAATTACGTTGCCGGCAAGCCCGCCGGAAACGCATTCAACGCCGAGCCCCGCGGACGAATTCCGTCCCGCCCGACTGGCCGAGATGGACGCGGCCATCACCGCCGCCATCGCCAGTAATCGTGCACCGGGTGCGGTGCTCTGGCTGGAACGCCGCGGCGCCGCCTATCACCGGGCCTACGGGCAACGCGCCGTCGTGCCGGCACCCGAGCCAATGACCGAGGACACCGTCTTCGACGCCGCCTCGCTGACCAAGGTCATCGCCAGCACGCCGGCGATGATGAAGCTGATCGAGGCCGGCAAGGTGTCCGTGGATGCCGCCGTGACGAACTACCTCCCGGAGTTCACGGGCAAGGGCAAGGAAGCGATTACCATCCGCAACCTGATGACCCATTCGTCCGGCCTGCGCCCGAGCTTGCCGCGCACCGAACCCTGGCTGGGGCACGGCGCTGCGCTGGCCGTCGCCTGCGCCGAGCCGCTGCCGGACAAACCGAACAGCCTGTTCCGCTACAGTGACATCAACTTCATCCTGCTCGGCTTCGTCGTCGAACGAGTCACCGGCGAACCGCTGGAGGAATTTTGCGCCCGCGAAATCTACCGGCCGCTTGGCATGACGAACACCGGCTACCGCCGCTACGCACCGTCCCGCCCGCTGGGGCTGCCGACCAACGCCATCACCTCGCTTTTCGTCGCGCCGACCAACCGCATCGCCCCCACCGAGGCGCTGACCAATGTGGGCGTTGTGCTCCGCGGAGTCGTCCACGATCCGACGGCGCGCTTCATGGGCGGCGTCGCCGGGCACGCGGGCCTGTTCACCACGGCGGCCGACCTCGCCCGCTTCAGCCGCATGATGCTCGGCGGCGGTGAACTCGACGGCGTGCGCCTGTTCAAGCCCGAAACCGTCAAGCTCATGACCAGCGTCCAATCGCCGTCCGGGTTGCCCCGGCGCGGCCTGGGCTGGGACATCGACTCGCCCTACGCCGGCCAGCGCGGCACAAACTTCCCCGTGGGCGGTTACGGCCACACCGGCTGGACCGGCACCAGCCTGTGGATTGATCCCTTCTCGGAGACCTTCGTCATCTTCCTGTCGAACCGGAACCACCCGAGCGAAGCCGGCAACATCCTGGCCCTGCGCCGCCAACTCGGCTCGCTCGCGGCGCTGGCGGTGAAGAACTTCAACTTCCTCGGCGTGGAAGGCGCGCTTGAAGCCGCCCCCGCGGCTCCGGCCACCAACAAGCCTCCCGCGAACCCGAAGGCGGCCAGCCTGACCAACGGCGCCGCCCTCAACGGCATCGATGTGCTGAAGCGGGACGGCTTCCGCGCCCTGCGCGGCAAACGCGTCGGCCTGGTCACCAACCACACCGGGCAGGACCGCGACCGCAACGCCACGATTGACCTGCTTCACGGCGCGGACGGCGTGAAGCTGGTCGCGCTCTTCAGTCCCGAACACGGCATCCGCGGGGCTCTGGATCAGGAAAAGATCAACGACTCCACCGACGAGCAGACCGGCCTGCCGGTTTACAGCCTCTACGGCCAACGACGCGCCCCGGCCGCCGAACAGCTCGCCGGCATCGACGTGCTGGTGTTCGACATCCAAGACATCGGCTGCCGCTTCTACACCTACGTCTCGACGATGGGAAACTGCCTCGAAGCCTCGGCGAAGGCCAAGGTGCCGTTCCTGGTCTTGGACCGCGTGAATCCCCTCGGCAGCCTGGCGGAGGGCCCTTTGCTGACTGGCGAACGCAGTTTCGTGGCGTGGCACGAAATCCCGTTGCGCCACGGCCTTACCACCGGCGAGCTCGCGAAACTGTTCAACGCCGAGCGGAAAGTCGGGGCGGACCTCACGGTGATTCCCTGCGAAGGCTGGTCGCCCGCGCAGTGGTTCGACGAGACGGGTCTGCCCTGGCGGAATCCATCGCCCAACATGCGGAGCCTCACGGAAGCCACGCTGTATCCCGGCGTCGGCGTGCTGGAGTTCTGCAACCTGAGCGTTGGCCGGGGCACCGGGACACCCTTCGAGCTGCTCGGGGCACCTTACATGGATGACCGCCAGCTGGCCGCCGAACTCAACCGCGCCGGGCTGGCGGGAGTGCGCTGCGTTCCGGTGCGCTTCACACCCACGGCGAGCGTCTTCGCGAATCAGGAATGCCGCGGTGTGCAGTTCCTCCTCACGGATCGCGATGGATTCCGCGCAGCCGACCTCGGCGTCACGCTGGCCACCACGCTCCACCGGCTCCACGGCGAGCAGTTGAAGCTCGAGAAGATGTCCCGCCTGCTGGGTGACGACGCCACGTTGAAGGCGATTCGGGCCGGCAAACCCTTGCCGGAAATCCAGGCGCTCTGGCGCAACGGGCTGGCGAAGTTCGAGGAGCGGTCCCGGCCACACTGGCTGTATCCGCGGAAATAGCCCGCCCAGCCTCAACGTCCGCTGGCCGAGCCAGGGAGCGCCTGTTCCGGCAGCACCCGGATGACCGCCGGTCGCGAAACCTGCCCGTCATCCCCGCGGGCCCTGAGATGAAATTGCCGGACGCACGGCTGCGCCACTGGCGCGGCGGTGATGAAGAAGTCGCGTTCGGTCTGCCCCTCGACGATTAGCAGTCCGTTGAGGCCGATGTTGTCCACGTAGAGGCCATGCGGAAGGTTGCGGCCCGAGTCCTCGTTGCCCAATTCGATGCGGTCCTTGAAGTCGTGCCGCACCGCCCGCACCCGGGCCGTGATCGTTTCACCGGGCCGGATCGTGAACTCCAACGGCTGACCCGGCGTTTCCCTGACGTGCGCCCGGTCGCTGCCAGCGAGGATTTCCACCGTGAGCTTCGGGGACTTGCCGAGCTGAAGATCGCCGAGCGAGCCCAGTTCATGCGTCACCTCCCGGCCGTGGATCGTCGCCGAGGCGGTCACTTTCACGGCCTTGTCAGCCGCCTCGTCAGGCGCCACCGCGTCCGCCGTCGCATGCAGCGTGGCCAGCGCGACCATCTGCCCGGCCTCGATCTCCACCGGCGTGCTGGCGGCGAAGCCCGGCGGCAGATTGGCGATCTCGACGCGGATCGGACCGGTGAAGCCCTCACGCCGTTTCGCCACGAAGCGCAACTCGCGTCCGCTGCCGGGACTGACCTTGGGATTCAGTCCCTCGACCGTGACGCTGAAGTCCGGCTGGCTCGGGCGCACTGCGAGCGTGTAATGGAAGTTTGTCGTCCCGCCGAAGCCGCGCGTGTCCGTGACGCGCACCAAGTAATCGCCGGTCTGCGGCGCGGTGAAGAGCAGCCGCGAATCCACCCCGGCCTCGCGGGTTGGATCATCGTCGTTCTCGTAGTTCAGCCGGAAGACCGGCAGGCCGTTCGGCACCGGTTGCGAGCCGGCCGGATGCGGCACCACGATGTAGCCGGGCTCGTTCAGCGCATGCGTGAGCGCCGTCGTGCCGAAGAACGTGTGCCGGCGTCCCTCGCCAGGATAGACCTTGAAGCCCGAGTCCGGCCCGCGCGGATACAGCCACAGCCGCACGACCTCGCCGTTGGCGTAGAAGAACTCATTCAGCTCCATCTCGCGCCAGTTCTGGAGGCGGAAATCATCGGGCGTGTCGGAATCCTTGCCGCGGAACGTGAACCACGAGTCGCGCACAGCCTGGAGCACGACCTGCTCGACGGGCTTGCCGTCCGCGGTCAGCACTTCGAGCCGGCTGTCGAGCGACGACTTCGCCGCGGCGGAGTCAACCGCCAGCATGAGTTCCTGCCCCGCTTCGGCGCGGAAGCGGAACACGTCCACGTCGCCGGCGCGGCCGATGGAGCCGGCGACCTCGGCGGGCATGTTCACGGCCTGCGGCTGCGTCCCCAGGTCGTTGGGTTCGGCTTCGGCGAGACGGATGGGATCGGTCGTCACCACCGTAGAGCCGGTCTCCGACCCAGCGCGCGTGGCCGGTCGTTTCGCGCCGGATCGGAGACCGGCGCTCCGGGCGACTGTAGGAGATTGCAGGTCGCAAACCTTCAGCGAACCGTCCAGCCGCCCCACGGCCAGGCGTTCCCGTTGCGGCACCGCGGCGAGCGCGGAAACCAAGTCAGGCTGCGTCTCGAATGCTTGGCGTTCGACTAGGTCGGGAAGACTCCACCGCTTAAGCGTGCGGTCAGCGGCAGCCGTGAACAGCGACTTCCCATCCGCACTCAGCGTGAACGCGGTGATCGCGGCCTCGTGGGCGAAACGGGATTCGACGACCGGGTTCAGCGCCGGCCCGTTGGTCGAGACGAAGCGCCACAGGTGGATGCGTTTGTCGGCGCCTACCGCGAGAATGTGCCGGCCATCCGGGGTGAAGGTGACCGCATTCAGCTCGCCCTGCGGCTGGTTCAGCGTGTCGAGCCGCAGCCCGTCGCTCACTCGCCAGAGCTTCACCGTTTGGTCCGCACTGGCTGAGGCGAGCGCCTGCCCGGTCGGATCGAACGCCAAGTCGAAGATGGCACCGTTGTGCACGGCAATCGTGCGGAGCAATTTGCCATCGGCGACCTGCCAGAGCCGGATCGTGCGGTCGTAGCCCGCCGTCGCGAGCAGTTTGCCGTCCGGCGAAAACTCGGCGTCGAACAACGTATCCCGGTGACCACCGAATTCGCGCAGCCGCTGGCCGCTACGGACCTCCCACAGCTGTGCGATGCCGTTCAGTCCGGGAATCCCGCTGGCCGTGACCAGTTGCTTGCCGTCGGGCGAGAAGTGAATCGCGTTCACCTTACCCGGCAGTCCGGCCAGCGCCTTCCGCGCCCGGCCGTTCGGCGAACGCCGCAACTCCACGCGCCCGCCCACGGCGACGGCCACCTGCTTGCCGTCCGGCGAAAACGCCAACGCGGTGATGGGCATCGCCCGCCGCTTGTCGGTGGCAACCTGGGGCACAACCAACTGTTCCAGGATCGAGACATCCTGCTTCGGTCCGGGCGCGCCAGCGGCGATCCATGCCTTGAGCCGGGCGAGTTCCGCGGGCGGCACCTTGGGTTCATCCTTGGGCGGCATGGCCGGTTTGGCTCGCCCCTCCAGCAACTTGATGAGCAGCGAAACGTCGGCGTCCCCGTGCTTGAGCGGATCACCCTTGTCGCCACCCGCGCGCAGTCCGGCGAAAGTCTCCAGCGAAAAGTCGCCCTCGCGGTCGGCGTCATTGTGGCAGCCGGCGCAGTAGGTGCGAAAGATCGGCGCGATGTCGCGCTCGTAGGCGACGTCAGCGCGAGCGAGACTGATGGACGCGAACAGGGTGAAAAGTCGAAGGGGTAACTTCCAGGCGGAGTATTGAAGGACGCGGCGGTTTGACGAAACGCGCGCCTTCCCCTCACCCCAGCCCTCTCCCTCTGGGAGAGGGAGGAGCCCGCAGGCGCGCAGGGTATTCCTGAACCAGCCTGACGAGGAATGCACGGCGCGGCGCTGAATCGAAGCCCATGGAAGGGATCCGGAGGCGGCAAGAGAGTGGAATTGGCCCGCCCTCACCCTCTCCCCCGGGGAGAGGGGATTGCCAGCCGATCGCCGCCGACTCCACGAGCGAGCCTGACGAAGACCGTCGAAGCTAAACCTATCCGCTTTCCGCAATCGCTTCGGGTTCATGTCAGTGCTGGAAGAGGAATTCGCGGTTGGTGAGGAGGGACCAGAAGAGGTCTTCGGCGACCTCGCGTTTCTGATCGGCGGGAGCCTCGGCGAGCGCCCGGACGAATTCCGCCCGCTCCCGTTCGGTGGGCGGGCGGCCCAGGCATAGCAGCCAGGCCTCACGGACGAGCTGCTCGGGCGTCGGGTTCGTGGCCAGCAGCTTCGCGAGACGTCCATCTTTCTCCACAAGCTTGTCATTGATGGTGCCGCCGTTCGACAGGTGGAGCACCTGCACCAGGCTGGGCTGGTTCGAGCGCTCGCACTCGCAGGTGATCTCGCGCTGGTTGCGGCCGAAGGTCTTCAGGAAATACGACTTCACCGCCGAGTCGGTGAGCTGCAGCGCCCGCACCGCGTTGGTCTGCAGGGTCGTCTTCTCGGTCGACCCATCGCTCAGGACAATCTCGTTGAACGTCTCCGGCCGGCCGGTGATGTCGGCCAGCGCGTCGGCCAGCACCTCGGCGCTGAGCCGACGCGGGAAGTGCCGCGAATAGTGCCGGCGGTCGTCCCGGTTCTCGGACAACACCTCGTTGGAACGGCGGTAGGTCTGGGACGTGAGGATCAGCCGCATCAGCGCGCGCAGATCGTAGCGCTGCTCGGCGGTGAACTTCGCGAGCGCGGCCAGGAGCGCCTCGTTGCTCGCGGGGTTGGAGGCACGCAGGTCGTCCACGGATTCGACCAAGCCGACCCCGAGGAAGTTCGCCCACACGCGGTTTGCGATGGCGCGGGTGAAATAGGGATTGGCCGGTGACGTGAGCCAGTCGGCGAGCACTTCGCGGCGGTCGCCCAGGTCGTCGGCCGGGATCGGCGGGGCGTCGAGCGGCGCGGGCGGCTGGGGGCGGCCGGTGCGCGGCTGGATCAGGTCGCCGCGGGACTCGACGTAAAGCGTGCGCTTGCCATCGCCGTTCCGCGGGTCGCCGCCCCAGCCCTTGGCGCGCACGCGGGCGAAGAGGTTCGCGAACTGGTAATACTGGTCGTTGGTCCACTTCTCCAGCGGGTGGTTGTGGCAGCGCGCGCAGTTGATCGAGAGCGACAGGAACGCCTGGCTCACGTTCTCGGCCATGGACTCAGCATCCTGGTGGACGGCATAGAAGTTCGACGCGCCTTCCTCCACCGACGACCCGCGGGCGGTGACCAGCTCGCGCACCAGCCGGTCCCACGGGGTGTTGTCCGTCACGCGCGCGCGAATCCAGCCGTAGTAGGCACGCACCGCGTCGGGACGCAGCTTGGCCCCGCTGACGAGGAACACGTCCGACCACTTGTAGGTCCAGTAGTCCACGAATTCCGGCCGGGCGAAGAGAGCGTCGGCCAGCCGCGCGTGTTTGTCGGCGGCGGAATCCCGGACGAACGACTCGACCTCGACGGGCGTGGGCAGCCGGCCGATGGTGTCGAGAAACGCCCGCCGCACGAACGTGGCGTCATCCGCCGGCGGCGAGGGCTTGAGGTTCAGGCGCTGCAACTGCGCCAGCACGAGATCATCGATGAAGTTCGCCCGCGGTGCCTGCGCGAACACTTCGGCCGGGATCGTGTTCGAGAACGGCGACGTGAGCCGGGCGATGACGATCTGCGAGGAATACCACGCCGTGATCGCGCCCGCGCCGGGACCGATCACGCTGACGTTCCCGGAGCCGTCCACGCTGGCGACGGTCTCGTCGGTCGAGGCGAACTTGGTCCAACGGGTCACGTCGCGCTCGACGCCGTCGCTGAACTTCGCCCGCACCTGCAACTGGAGCGCCTGGCCCTCGCGGACAGTCTTCTCGGCGGGAGACACGGTGAGTTCCGTGAGCGTCGGGTCGTCCGCTTTCGGGCCGGGCGCGCCTTGGGCAATCCAGCGGGCCAACGTCCGGTAGTCGTCCGAATCGGTCTCCAGCCGCTTGCCGCCCTTGTGCTTCACCAGCGTGGTCGGCTTGGTCAGCAGCAGGCTGGCGCCAGGATCGGACAGTTCCACGCGGCGTCCGCCCGCCTCGCGGGTGATCGCAAGGTGATCCGCCTCGGGGTTGTAGCCGAACAGGGACAGCCGGAAACCGCCCTTGCCCGCGAGCGCCCCGTGACAGCCGCCGCCGTTGCAGTTGGCCTTCGAAAGGATCGGCAGCACATCGCGCCGGAAGGAGACGGGCTGTTCGCGAGGCGCGGCGTGAACTGCGAAGCCCAAAGTGAACAAGAGCAACCCTAGGAGGCCTGGGCCGGCGCGCCGATTCACAGCTCCACTCACGACGGCCTGCGCAGCGGACCGGCAATCCACGTTCGCAGTCATGCGAACAGCTCCTTGATCGGCTCCGTGCCGAGGTCCGTCAGCGGGAACGGTCTTCCACCCGGACCCGGCAGATGCGATGCGTGATCGAAGCCCAGGCTGTGGAAGATGGTCGCGACGAGATCGCCAGGCTTCACGGGCCGTTCCGCCGGGAAGCCGCCTACCGGATCGCTCGCACCCACCACCCGGCCGCCCTTCACGCCGCCGCCGGCGAAGTAGGTCGTGAAACACTGCGGCCAGTGGTCGCGGCCACCGGCGGGATTCACCTTGGGCGTGCGGCCGAACTCCGACAGGCAGGCCACCATCGTGTCGTCCAGCAACCCGCGCTGGTGGAGGTCCTCGATCAGCGCGCTGTAGGCCTGGTCATACATGGGGCACACGATGTCCTTCATGCCCTCGATGGACGTGAAGGGCTTCGAGCCGTGGATGTCCCAAGTGATCTCGTCGAAGACGGTGAGGAAGGTGTTGATCGTTACGAAGCGAACGCCGCTCTCGACCAGCCGGCGCGCCAGCAGGCAGCACTGGCCGAAGCGGTTCATGCCATAGCGCTCGCGCACCTTCGGCGGTTCCTTACCCAGATCGAACGCCGCGCGGGCCTGCGCGCTGGTCATCATGCGGAAGGCCGCGTGGAAGTTGGCGTCCATCAGCCGCGCGTCCTCGCTGGCTTCGAAGGCGCTGACGGTCGAGTCCACAATGTCGCGGAGCTTGCGGCGGCGTTCGAGCCGGTGCGCACCGATTTGGTCGGGCGGCAACAGGTCGGGAACCTTGAAGTCCTTCTGCGACGGATCGGCCATGAGCGCGAAGGGATCATGCGCCTTGCCGAGGAAGCCGCCGGCCTGACCGTTGGGCAAATTGCCGCCACCGCGGCCCATGAGCTGGGGCAGCACGACGAACGGCGGCAGGTCCGTGCGCCGGCCCATCAGGTGCGACGTCACCGCCCCCGCGTGCGGCGTCTGGATGCCGCCGGTGAACCGGCGTCCCGTCTGCATCATCTGCCAACCGGCGTCGTGGACGGCCGCGCCATCGTGATGACACGAACGGACGAGCGAGAACTTGTCGGCGAGCTTCGCGTGCAGCGGCAGCAGTTCGGACAGTTCGAACGCATCCGACTTCGTGCGGATCGGCTGGAACGGCCCACGGATCTCGCTCGGCGCATCGGGCTTCATGTCCCACAGGTCCAGGTGGCTCGGCCCGCCGAGGTTGAAGATCATGATGCACGAGCGTTTCTCGTTCCCGGGCTTCACCAAGCCGGCCTCCCGCGCGTGCAGATACTGCGGAAGTGAAAGTCCAATCGCCGCCAACGCGCCGACCTGGAGGAACTCGCGCCGGCTATGGCCCGGACCGCACAGGCGCGCGCGGTCGCGCGGAGATTCAGCGAGGAGGTCGAACATGCCGGCCAGCGTGGCAAAGGCGGGGACGGCGCGCCAATCCGTAAAGCGCCGACATTCGGCCGCGCTCAGCCTCGGGACGCCAACAACGCCCTGGCCCGCTTCAGCGCCTCGTCCACGTTTTCACAGACGTTCTCCGGGCCGACGTGGTCGATGAAGCCGGCGTTGGACAGCGCCATCAGCGGCTGGGTGTGTGGGCCGGCGAGCAGCAGCCAGCGGCCGTGCCGGCGAAGTTTGGCGTGCAGTTCTTCCAGCGCGTGGATGCCCGTGGCGTCCATCGCCATGACGCGTTTCATGCCGAGGATCAGCACGTCGGGCTGGCGGTCGGCGCCGCGCAGGGCCGATTCCAGTTTGTCGGCCGTGCCGAACAGGAAGGCGCCGGCCACCTGATAGACGAGCACACCTTTGGGCACTTCCTTGCCATGCAGCGAATCCTCCGGCGCGAGGTCGAGCGCGCGTTCGTCCACGCTGGTGATCTGGGTGGTCTCCGAGACGCGCCGGATGAAGAGGAACGCGGCCAGGATCAGGCCGACTTCAACCGCGAGCGTAAGGTCGGCCACGACGGTCAGGATGAACGAGATCAGGAACACGCTGGCGTCGCTCTTGGGCCAGCCGCGCAGCCGGCCGAAGTTCCGCCATTCGCCCATGTTCAGGCCGATGACGACGAGGATGCCGCTGAGCACGGGCAGCGGGACAAACTTCGCGAGCGGGGCGGCCACGAGCACGATGCCGAGCAAGGCCAGCGAATGAACGATGCCCGCGACGGGCGTCCGGGCGCCGGAACGGACGTTGGCGGCCGTGCGGGCAATGGCGCCGGTCGCCGGCAGGCCGCCGAAGATGGCCGAGCCCAGGTTCGCGGCACCCTGGGCGATGAGTTCGGTGTTGGAGTCGTGCTTGTCCTCGATCATGCCGTCCGCCACCACGCAGCAGAGCAGCGACTCGATGGCGCCCAGCAGCGCGATGGTGAACGCCGGCCGAATGAGGAAACGAATCTGGTCGAAGTCGAACACCGGCAGGTGCGGGCGCGGTAGGGACTGCGGGATGGCGTCCGGCCCGAAACGGCTGCCGATGGTCTCGATGCCCAGCGGGAACAGCGTTACGGCGACCGTGCCCAGGACGACGGCCGCCAGGGACGGCGGCACCCAGCGCGCCCAGTTGGCCGGCCAGAACTTGACGACTGCCGCCGCCAGCACGGCCAGCAGGGCGGTGGGCCAGTGGAGGTCGCCCAGGTGGCGGGCGATGAACGTGAGCTTGTGGATGAAGTCCGCCGGAACCGTTTCGTCCGGCTTCAGTTGCAGGCCGAGGAAATCACGGAGCTGCGTGCTCAGGATGTAAACCGCGATGCCCGCCGTGAACCCGGCGATCACCGGCATGGGGATGTATTTGATCATCGCCCCCATGCGGGCAAAGCCGAGGCCCATCAGCATGAGCCCGGCCAGCGCCGTGCAGATCACCAGGCTGTCCGCGCCGTGTTCCTGCGCCACGGCGGCGACCACCGGGATGAAGGCCGCCGTAGGGCCGCCGATCGCGACCTTTGAACCGCCCAGGGCCGAAACCAGGAAGCCCGCCACGATGCCGGTCACGATGCCCACCGCCGGGGTCGCGCCGGACGCAATTCCCAGCGCCATGCTGAGCGACAGGGCAATGATTCCCAGCGTCACCCCGGCCGAAATATCCGCGCGGAAATCCGAACGGGAGTAACCCCGGAGGCAATCGAGCAGCCGCGGCCGGAAAAGGGCGGAAGTGGGCATGGCCTGTATCCGCAGTGATGACACTGCGATTCCGCCGGTGGGTCAACGGTCCGGAAAGGTGCCCGTGCGCGGCGGCTGCGGCCCGGCATCCTGCATCAGGTCCACCATGCCGCGGTGGGTCACGAACCAGAATATCGCCCCCGCAAGGGTGCAACCCGCCGCCGGCACCCCGAGGGCGGCCGGACCAAAGCGTTCGTCCGCGACCACCCCGACCCAGCCGCCAATGCCGAAGGCCGCGAACAGGTTGGCGAGGAACCGCAGCTTCCAGAATTCGACCTGTCGGTGCCGGATCCAGTGCCCGAGCATGACACCGATGTCGGTGATCATGCCGCTGACATGGGTGGTGCGGATCATCAGGCCACAGTAGCTGCTGGTCATCGCGTTCTGGAGCCCGCACGCCATCGCCACCGCCGGCAGGCCGAGCCGATGGCCGGACATGAGCAACCCGGTGGCAAGGCTCAGCAACGCGCCCTGCACCATCAGCGCCACGCCGTAACGGCGTCCGGGAATCAGTTTCCACGCACCCACCAGCACGCCCGCCAACAACGCACCGATCAGGAAACCCAGGATGATGCCAAACGACGCTGCCGCATCCGCCCATTTGCTCGCGTGCAGGTCGATCCCAAGGCGCGACACGGCGCCGGTCATGTGGCTGACCGGCGAATGGAAGAACCCGAGCGCGGTCGAATTGACGAACCCGGCGGTGGCCGAGAACAGCAACGCGCCGGGAAACAGGTGGCGAATCTTCCGGTAAGCCTGGGCTCGGTCGAGCGGTTGGGGATGCGAATAGGGCATCGAAGGTGGAATCAGTGTGAACCTCCGGCTCGCGAGAGCAAGCGGTTCGCCACCGGGCCCCTGGCGTGGGGCGCAGCGCCTCCTCTCCCCGGCCCTCTCCTCCACTCCGAGTGGAAGAGAGGGAGTCCACCGGGCGGATTTCGGGGGCAGTGTCCAGCTGCACACCCACCGGCTGAACTCCCTCGCGGGCGCTTGCCTCGGCCGGGCCATCCTTTCAGCTTCCTCGAAATGACCTCCCGCTCCTGCGCCCTGTTCTGCGCCTTCGCGTCATCGCTGTTGGGTTCCGCCGCTTTCGCAGCGGATCAGTTCATCGCCGACTTCGAGGGGACCGACTACGCCGGTTGGACGGCCACCGGCACGGCGTTCGGCGCCGCCCCGGCCCGCGGCACATTGCCCAACCAGCAGAATGTCGGCGGTTTCCGCGGCAATGGATTGGTCAACTCCTACCTCGGCGGGGATGCCGCCACGGGCACGCTGACGTCGCCGGAGTTCACCGTGTCGCTGCGTTACCTGAACTTCCTGCTCGGCGGCGGAGCGCACGAGGGGCAGACCTGCGTGAACGTGCTGGTCGGCGGCCAAGTCGTGCGGTCGGCGCCGGGACGCGACGATGAGTTCCTGAACATGGCCACGCTCGACCTGGGTGACTTCCTGGGGAAGCCGGCGCGCCTCCAGATCGTGGACACCGCCACCGGCGGCTGGGGCCACGTCAACGCCGACCACTTCGTGCTCAGTGACACCGCCGCCACCCCGCCGGTGAAGTCGCGGACGATGGATACGAGCCGGCTTTACGACGAGACCTTCCGGCCGCAGTTCCACTTCACCGCGCAGAAGGGCTGGCTGAACGACCCGAACGGCCTCGTCCACTTCGCCGGCGAATACCACCTGTTCTTCCAGCACAATCCCTACGGCCGCGAATGGGGCAACATGACCTGGGGCCACGCGGTGAGCCCGGACCTGATCCATTGGCAGCAGCTCGACCACGCCCTTTGGCCGGACCGCATGGGGACCATGTTCAGCGGCTCGGCGGTCGTGGACTGGCAGAACACCGCCGGCTTCCAGACCGGCAAGGAACCCGCCCTCGTCGCGATCTACACCGCGGCCGGCGGCACCAGCGAGGAATCGAAGGGCCAGCCCTTCACGCAGTGCCTCGCCTACTCGAATGACCGGGGCCGCACCTGGACGAAGTATGCTGGAAATCCCGTGGTGCCGAACGTCGGCGACGGCGACCGCGATCCCAAGGTCTTCTGGCACGCGCCCACCAAACGCTGGGTCATGCCGCTCTACGTCGGCGAAAAGGACCCGGTGAAGAAGGACGCGAAGGGCAATCCGGCCACGCGCCATGCCTGCCACTTCTACACCTCGCCCGACCTCAAGGTGTGGAGTTTCGCCAGCAAGTTCGCCGAGGAACTTTACGAGTGTCCCGGTTTCTTCGAGCTGCCGGTGGACGGCCACAAGGGGCGTTCGAAGTGGGTGCTCTTCGGCGCCAACGGCGATTATTGGCTCGGGCGCTTTGACGGCAGCGTATTCGCCGCTGAATCCCCGAAGCTCAAGGGCGACTACGGCGCCAATGCCTATGCCGCGCAGGCCTTCGACGACCTGCCCGACCACCGCGTGGTGCTCGTGAACTGGATGAACGGCGGCAAGTATCCCGGCATGCCGTTCAATCAGCAGATGGGCGTCCCCTTGGAACTCAGCCTCCAGACCACGCCCGACGGCATCCGGCTCGTGAAGTGGCCCGCGAAGGAATTCGGGTCGCTGGCCGCGAAGGCGGAGTCCGTCGCCATGCCCCTGAAAGTCGGCACGCACGCCCTGCCAGCGGCCGCCCAGGAATTGCTAGACCTCGAATTGGAGTTTCAGCCCGGCCAAGCCCGCACGGTCACGCTGGAGCTGCGCGGCCAGAAGCTGACGTGGGACGCCCAGGCCGGCGAACTTACCGCCTTCGGGCGGAAGCTGCCCTTGCGCCCGACCGGACGCGGAATGGGCCGCCACACCGAGAAACTGTGGAACAACAGCGTCCGCTTGCGCGTGCTGCTGGATCGCACCTCGCTCGAACTCTTCGGCAACGGCGGGGTCGCCATGGCGTCGTTCTGTTTCGTGCCCCCGGTGGAAACGGGCGCCGCGCTGACCATCGCCGGCGGCGACCTGGCGAAGGCACGGCTGACCGTGAAGACGCTGAAGTCGGCGTGGCGGTGAGCGAGGCGATGCGGCACACAATCTTGGGATCCGCTTACCGGCTCATCGGCGGCCGTCGACCGCAAGTTCTCGCATTCGGATAAACCCACCGAACAGCCCCGAAGCCAGCGAAAGAACGCCTAGGACAAGCGGGGTGCCCCAGAGTTCCACGGAATGGTCCAGTTTACCGTCGATCGGCCGGTCCGGCGGGTAGAGCACCCTCACCGCGTCGCCAACTTGGTAGGCAGGCGGCGACGCAGATAGCCGAGATTGGATGACATGAATCCGTCCCGTTGGGTCGGCAAACTCGATGGTGGGCGAATAGGTGGAGCCATCTGAACTGGTATGTTCGCGGAGGGCGACCACGCGGCCGGTCGCGGGTTGGGCCACCTTCAGGAAGCGGAACGCGCCGACCGCAGTCACGACCGCCCCGCCGGCAAGCAGCCAGCAAAGCAGCAGTGCGAACAGGAAGGGCAGCCGCCGTCTCATCGCTGGGACTTCTCCCGTTCGATCCACGCCTTCATCCGCGGCTCCAGCACGTCGAGCGGCAGGGCGCCTTTGCCGAGCAGTTCGTCGTGGAAGCGGCGCACGTCGAACTGCTCGCCGAGTTCCTTCTGCGCCAGCGCGCGGAGTTCGCGGATCTTGAGTTCGCCGAGCTTGTAGGCGAGCGCCTGGCCGGGCCACACGATGTAACGGTCAATCTCGACGGTGATGTCGTGCTCGCTCTTGCCGGCATTGGCCTTGAAGAATTCGATGGCCTGGTCGCGCGTCCAGCCGAGCGAATGCATGCCGGTGTCCACCACGAGCCGGATGGCGCGCCACATCTCGTAGGTGAGTTGGCCGAACTTGGCATACGGGTCGGCGTAGAAGCCCATTTCCTCGCCCAGCTTCTCGGAATACAGCCCCCAGCCCTCGACGAAGGCGGTGGTCTCGCTGTGTTTCTGGAAGTCGGGCACGCCCTCAAGTTCCTGCGCGATGGCAATCTGGAGGTGATGCCCCGGGACCGCTTCGTGGAGCGTGAGGGCTTCCATCTCGTATTTCGGCCGGGTCTCCAGCGCGTAAGTGTTGGCGTAGAAGACGCCCGGGCGGCCGTAGCTCGCCGCGCCCGGCTGGTAGTAGGCGGTGGTCTGCGACTTCTCGGCGTAGCTCGGGATCGGCATCACGCCGTAGGGCAGGCGCGGCAGACGGCCGAAGAGCTTCGGCAACTGGAGGTCCACGCGCTTCGACACGTCCCGGTAGCCGGCCAGCAGTTCGGTGCCGCGTTCGAAGTAGAACTGTTTGTCCGTGCGCAGAAATTGGAGGAATTCGGCGAAACTGCCCTTGAAGCCAACCTGCGCGATGACCGCGCCCATCTCAGCGCGGATGCGTTTCACCTCGGCCTGACCGATGTCATGGATCTGCCGCGGCGTGAGCGTGGTCGTGGTGCTGCGGCGCGCGCGGAACGCATACCACGCCTCGCCGTCGGGCAGGGCGGTGGCGGCGATGGCTTCGCGCGCCTTGGGAACGTATTCCTCGGCGAGGAAGCGGTGCAGTTCGCGGAACTTGGGATAGAAGACGTTGGTGATCGCCGACAGCGCGCGGGCGCGGAGCGCTTCCTGGTCCGCGGCGGGAATCGCGGGCGGCAGTTCACGGAACGGCCGGAACACGGCGCTTTCCCGCGGATCGCCGGGCAGGTTGTTGAGCACCTGCTGCGGCACGTCGCGCAGCGTGATGCGTGGCGGCGTGATGCCTTTCGCCAGTCCTTCGCGCAGCAGTTCCAGCGTCTGGTCCACGAGTTTCCCGGACGCCTCGAGCCGCGCAATCATGTCGGCGAAGTCGGCCGCCTTGCCGGCCGGCATGATGCTGAGCGTCTGCGCGATGTCCTGCTGGACGCCGCCCATCTGGTTCAGCGGAAGCAGTTCGTCCGGGAACCGCAGCCCTTCCTGGGCCAGCACGAACTGGCGCCGGAACAGGTCGAAGTAAAGCTGCTCGTCCGGCGGCAGCGCCGCGCGGTCGATCGTCGCGAGGACCTTCAGCGGACGTTCAAGTTCGGCGCGTTGGCGGTCCCGGGCCGGCTTGGACAGGTCGGACCAGCGGGCATTCTGGCCGGGAAACCCGTTGTAGGTCGCCGACTCCGGTGACTCGATCATCTCGTGGCGCCATTCCAGGTCGAACAGCTGCCGGAGCCGCACGGTGTCGTTCGTGGCGCCCTTGGAAGCCGTCAGCGCCCGGAACGCCGCGTCGAACTCGGCCGGTGTGTTAGGTTCGGCGGCACGCAGGATGGCGACACCGGCCAAGGCGAGGCAAAGGAGGGTCCGTTTCACGCGCGAAGCAAGGCGGGCACGGCGGCGGCGGTCAAGCGGGCCGGGTGCCGACTCATTCCAGCGTGAGCGTCAGGTTCTCCGCCGCGGTGCGGCTCAGGCCGACGAAGGTTTCCTCGGCCAGGGTCAGGCGCCGGCCACGCCAGTGCAGGATGCCCCAGTCGCGCTTCAGCTTGCGGCGGCCGAGCGGCAGGGCGACGAGCGAGCCGTTGCGCAGTTCCTCCTGTGCCACCCAGGGCGCCCCGATGCTCACGCCGAGGCCGAGCTTCACCATCTCCTTGATGGCCTCCATCGACCCGAGCTCGATCACGGTGTTGAGCACCACGTCCTCCTTGCGGAAGTAGTCGTCGACGATCCGGAACGTGTGCGAGCCCTTGCGGTAGATGATGAGGCTCTGCTTGGGGATGTCGGCCCGGTTCACCGCTCCGTCCTGCGCCCACGGATGCAACGGCGACGTAATGAACACCAATTCGTCGGTGAAAAGCGGCAGGAAGTCGAACCGTTCGTCCGGCGTGTGCTGGAGGCCGACCGCCAGGTCGATCTTCTGGCGTTCGAGGGCGAGTATGAGTTCCCGGCTGTCACCCGGCTCCACCTGGATGTGGCTCTGCGGGAAGCTCTCCTTGAATTCCCGCAACACCGGCGGCAGCAGCACCGTGCAGATGGACGACGTGGCGCCCAGCCGCAGCCGGCCGCGGCCCCACTTGCCCAACTGCTCGATGCCTTCCCGGGCGGACTGCATCTCGCGGAGGATGACCTGGGAATGTTTCAGGAGATGTTCGCCCGACTGCGTGAGCATCACCTTCTTGCCCACCCTGTCCAAAAGCCGACAGCCGATGTCGGTTTCCAGCGCTTTGATGGAGTGGCTCACGGCGGATTGCGTGAGGAAAAGTTCGCGGGCCGTCTGCGTGAAACTGCCCGTGCGGGCAAGGATCGCGAAGGCCTGCAACTGCCTGCTATCAAGGGGACCTTTCATCAATGAATGAGCTTCATCTAAACCAGCCAATCTTTGCGGAGCACTCATTCGGCCAAGTTCGCTGAACGGCACCAACATCGCTTGCGGCGGGGCAGATTAGTTTATGACTGCTCGAATTCGCACAGCGTTGCCCCGCGACGTCCGCCCGAAGGGACACACCACGCCCATCCGCCTCGGGTTCGTGCCGCTTTCCGATGCGGCCCCGCTGATCGTGGCGCAGGAATGGGGCCTGTTCGCCCGGCACGGGCTGGATGTGCGCCTCAGTCGGGAACTGGGCTGGGCGAGCGTGCGGGACAAACTTGTCCACGGTGAATTGGATGGCGCCCACTCGCTCAGCACCCTGCCCGTCGCCCTCGCCCACGGCCTGGGCTGCGTGAAGACCGACGTGGTCGCCGGGATGGTCCTGAATCTTCACGGCAACGCGATCACCCTCAGCAACGAACTCTGGCGCGCCGGCGTCCGCGACCAGGCCTCGATGCGCAGCTTCCTCGCCGCCAACCGCAATCGCCGCACGCTCACGCTGGGCACCGTGGCCATGAACTCGACGCACTCCTACCTGCTGCGGTCGTGGTTCCAGCGCGCGGGTGCCAATTTCGAGACTGACATCCGCCTGGTGGTCGTGCCGCCGGCCCAACTGGGCGCCAACCTTGCCTCGGGCCATCTCGACGGTTTCTGCGCCGGCGAACCCTGGAATAGCCAGGCAGTCGCCAATGGCCACGCTTGGGTTGCCGCCACCAGCGCCGACCTTGTGCCGTATCACCCGGAAAAGGTGCTGGTCGTCCGCGCGGGATTCGACGCGGCCCGCGGCCAGGAACACCTGCACCTGCTGGCCGCGCTGCTCGAGGCCTGCGCGCTGTGCGACCAGGCGGAAAATCACGACGCCATCGCCCGGCTGCTAGCCGGACCGCGTTACCTCAACCTGCCCGCCGAGGTCGTGCGCCGTGGCTTCTCCGGCCGGTTCGACGCCGGCCAGGGCCGCACGTTGGGCGGGGACCTGCTGGTGTTCCACCGCGATGACGCCAACGCCCCCACGGCGGACAAGCTGGGCTGGATCGCGCGGCACCTGCTCGATGGGGTCGCCCCGAAGCCCTTCACCGTCGCCCAACTCAGCCAGGTCTTCCGTTTGGACCGGTTCACCGCGGCCCAAGCTTTGGTCTCCAACTCAGAACTCCAAGGACATGAACTCGAAGCCCACCTCCTCACTGCCTGATTCCTCCCGCCGTCGTTTCCTGAAGCAGACGGCTGCCGGAGCCGTCCTCGCCGGCCTGCCCACGGGTTGGGTCGGGAGCGTCTTCGCCGACGACTCCCCGGAAACCCCGAACTGCCGCTGCGGCATCATCGCGCTGACGGACTGTTCCCCGCTGGTCATCGCCGCGGAGAAGGGCTTCTTCAAGAAGCACGGCCTCAACGTCACCATCGCCAAGGGGGCCAATTGGGCGGCCATCCGCGACTCCCTGAGCAACGGCGACAACCAGTTCACGCACATGCTCATCGGCATGCCGATCGCCAGCACGATGGGGCTGCTCGGTTCGCCGAAGAAGCCGATGGTCATTCCCTGGCTGCTGAACCGGAACGGGCAGGCGATCACGCTCAAGGCGGAGTGGAAGGGCAAGGTCGGAGCCGATCCGAAGGCGCTGAAGCCCTTCGTGGACAAGGCGAAGTCGCTCGGGGAACCGCTGTCCTTTGCCATGACCTTCCCGCCCGGCACCCACGCCATGTGGATGCGCTACTACTTGGCGGCCGGCGGCATCAACCCCGACAAGGACATCTCGCTGATCACGATCCCGCCGCCGCAGATGGTGGCCAACATGAAGGTCGGCAAGATGGACGGCTTCTGCGTGGGCGAGCCATGGAACGCGCGTGCCATCGCCGACAAGATCGGCTTCACCTCGGTGACCACCCAGGACATCTGGAAAGACCACCCGGAGAAGGTCTGCGCCTTCACCGCGGAGTTCGCCGAGAAGAATCCCAAGACCGTCAAAGCCGCGCTCAAGGGCCTGCACGAGGCCAGCGTCTGGCTGGATGACCTCGCGAACCGCCCCGAACAGTGCGATATCGTGAGCAAGCCCAACTTCATCAACTGCCAGAAGGAGGTCATCCTCGGCCGCCTGCTTGGCAAGCTGGACTACGGTGACGGCCGGACGGTCCAAGACGAGTTCTACATGCACTTCAGCAAGCGGAACTGCAATTTCCCGCAGCCCGCCTACGCCAAGTGGTGGCTCACCCAGTTCCGCCGCTGGGGCATGGTGCCCGCCGCCCCCGACTACGAAGGTGTCGCCAAGCAGGTGATGCGCGGCGACCTCTATGCCGACGCCATGAAGGAGCTCGGCGTCACCGACCGGACGCAGGACGACGCCGGTTGGCAGATGTTCGACGGCGTGAAGTTCGACCCGAAGGGCGACCTCGAAGCCTACGCCAAAGGTTTTGCGGTCCACTCCTTGAAGACCTGATTTCCCGTCCACTGGGGCCGGCGGCGGTTCGGTGTGTTCACCGTCGCCGGCCCGCTTCCCGCCGCCCGCACCACTGCCACCGATTTTCCCGACCTCGCATGAGCAACCCTACCGTTCCCTCCGCCCTCACCGCCAATGCCACGGAGAGCGGCGCCAAGGCGGCGATTGCCCTGAACGCCGCCCACCAGAAGCCCTCCAGTGGCGTGCCGCCGCCGGATTGGTCCCGCCTCGCCAAGCTGGACTGGCTGCTCTTGCCGGCGATCGGAGTCGTCGTGGTGATCGCGCTCTGGTTTCTGCTGAGCGCCACGCTCTCGAAGGACCTCCCGAATCCGGCGCGCACCTGGGAGGCTAGCAAACCCTACGTGCTGGAGCCGTTTGCGTATCGGGGCGAGCTGGACCAGGGCATCCTGCGTTTCACTTGGTTGTCGCTGGTGCTGGTGGCCAAGGGCTATGCGATCGCCCTCGCAGTCGGCACCCCGCTGGGTTTCCTGCTGGGCCTTTCCAAGCTGATGACCAAGGCGTTGGACCCGATCATCCAGGTGCTGCGCCCGGTGTCCCCGCTCGCGTGGCTGCCGCTGGGCATGGTGCTTTTCCTCGGGGCCGGCAAACAGGCCAGCGAACTGGCGGCGCTCTTCACCATCGCGGTCTGCGCGATGTGGCCCACGGTGCTGAACACCGCCGTCGGCGTCCGGGCCATCCCGCAGGACTACCTGAACGTCGCCAAGGTGCTGAAGCTCTCGCGCTGGAAGACCCTCACCAAGGTGATGATCCCGGCGACCCTGCCCTACATGTTCACCGGGTTCCGCCTGAGCCTGGGCATCGCCTGGCTGGTCATCGTCGCCGCCGAGATGCTGACCGGCCGGCCCGGCGTGGGCGGTTTCCTGTGGCAGCAATACAACGCGCTGGTTTACGAGCAGATCATCCTCTGCATCCTCACGATCGGCGTCGTCGGCTTCATCCTCGACCGCCTGATGAGCGTGGTCGAACGCCGCTTCAAGACGGCCTGATTCGGATCTCACGCAAAGACGCCAAGGCGCAAAGAAATGAAACCCATCGGCTCCTCAATCCGCGGGCAGACCGTTCGCCACGCGTTCGATGCCATGTTTGATGAGTGCTTCGCCAACATTCACGAGCAAGCCGAGTCGTTTACCGGTGAGCCGGAGGTAGGTCAGGACCTGTTTGCCATGCACCGGCGCGGTTTTTTCCACAGACTTCAGTTCCACGATCACCAAGTCCTCGACGATCAGGTCAGCCCGGAAGCCTTCGTCGAAGACGATGCCATCGTAAGCAATCCGCACGGAAACCTGGCGTTCAACCATCAGCCCTCGCTTCCGAAGCTCATGCGCCATCAACACCTCATAAACCGACTCCAGCAGCCCCGGTCCAAGCCGGGTGTGGAGTTGAAACGCGGCATCGACAATCTGTCGGGAAATCTCGTTTTCAGTCATGGAGCGATGCTGAACGGCGTTTCACAACCCCATCAATTCCTTCCTTTGCGCCTTTGCGCCTTCGCGTGAGGCCATCCCTTTCCATGCCATTTCTCGAAGTCTCCCACGTCAGCAAAGGTTACGGTCCAGTCACAGACCGAGCCGAGGTGCTGGCCGACATCAACCTCGCCATCGAGGAAGGTGAATTCGTGGCCATCGTCGGTTACAGCGGGGCCGGCAAGACGACGCTGATGTCGTTGCTGGCGGGGCTCATCCGGCCCGACACCGGCACCGTGAAGCTGGCCGGTCAGGAAATGGACGGCCCCGGCCCTGACCGCGGATTGGTGTTCCAGAACTACTCGCTGCTGCCGTGGCTGACCGTGTTCGAGAACGTGAAGCTCGCCGTCGATCAGGTGCTCGCGGACAAGCCGGAAGCGGAGCGGATCGCCCACACGGAACGCTTTGTCGCGATGGTCAACCTGGCCAAGGCCCGCGACAAGAAACCCTCGGAACTTTCCGGCGGCATGCGGCAGCGCGTGAGCGTCGCCCGCACGCTGGCCATGAATCCCAAGGTGCTGCTGCTCGACGAACCGCTCAGCGCCCTCGATGCCCTCACCCGCGCGACGTTGCAGGACGAGATCGCCCGCATCTGGCAGGAATCCCGGACGACGGTCGTGCTGGTCACCAACGATCCCGATGAGGCGATCCTGCTCGCCGACCGCGTGGTGCCGCTGACCCGCGGGCCCAGGGCCACGTTGGCGCCGAGCATCCCGATCACCCTGCCCCGCCCCCGCGACCGCCGGTTCCTGAATGAGAACGCCGAGTTCAAGCAACTGCGCAACCAGGTCGTGGAATCCCTCCTGGCGGCCGGCGCCCGGCCCAAGACCACGATCACCCGCGATCTCGTCCTGCCCGACATCGAACCCGAGGACATCTCGACCCCCCGGCTCTCCTTCGGCCGCCGCGGCCCGATCCGGAAAGGGGAGAAACGAAGCGAAGCCGTCGAAGTCGTTCCCTGACCGCGTCCGCCGCCCCAATCCACCCGTCAGCCCGTCATGAGCGCCTACTGCGAACTGTTCAACCTCACCAAGGTCTATCCGTCACCCAAAGGTCCGGCGGTGATCGTGAAGGACTTCAACCTGCGGTTGGCCGAGGGCGAATTCGTCACGCTCATCGGCCATTCGGGTTGCGGCAAATCCACCGTGCTCTCGATGGTCGCCGGCCTCAACGGGATCACCGACGGCGGTATCATCCTCGCCGGCCGCGAACTTGCCGGCCCGGGCCCTGACCGCGGGGTGGTCTTCCAGTCCCCTTCGCTGCTGCCGTGGCTCACCGCCTTCGAGAACGTGATGCTCGGCATCAACCAGGTCTTCTTCACGGCGCCGCCGCACGAGCGGGAACAAATCGCGGAATACTACCTGAGCGTCGTCGGCCTGGCCGACGCGATGCACAAGCGCCCGGCGGAACTCAGCCAGGGCATGCGCCAGCGGGTCGGCATTGCCCGGGCCTTCGCGCTCAAGCCGAAGATGCTGCTGCTCGACGAGCCGTTCGGGATGCTGGATTCGCTGACCCGCTACGAGCTCCAGGCAGTGCTGCTCGAACTCTGGCGCAAGAACCGCATCACCGCGCTCATGGTCACGCATGATGTGGACGAGGCGCTTTACCTGAGCGACCGCGTCGTATGCATGACCGACGGCCCCGAAGCCGAGGTCGGCGACATCATCGAGGTGAAGTTCCCCCGGCCGCGCGACCGCAAGGCAGTCATGGAACATCCCGACTACTACCCGCTGCGCGAACGGCTCATCGAATTTCTCGAAATCCACGCCCACCGCCGCCGGCCTCAGCCGCCCGGAGGCTGAGTTCCGCCGCCGTCGAAGTCCTGACCGAGGTCAAGGCCCCGCCTGACCGGACGCTCTTTCCTTGCCCACAACAGAAACCACTCCCATGAAACAGCTCAGATCCACAGCCACCTGTCTCAGTCTCGCGGCCTTGGCGGCCGGGTCCACTCTCGTCCACGCGGGCGATTGGGGCATCACCAGCCCGGTGCCACCCTCCCCGGGCTGGCTCAACGAGTTTCTCCGCGCCGACGATCCCTACATGAACGCCTGGAACCTCGGCGTGCTCTACTGGGGCCGCTACGAGGTGAAGCAGAACGGCGGCTTCGTCGGCCCCGGTTCCATCGCCGACTTCCGCACCGACGTGGACAACGACAACAACTACCTGCTCAACCGCGTCCTGCCCCGCGTCGGCTACACCGGCAAATGGTTCGAGGTGTTCGTCCAGGGACGCCACAGCTCCGTGGTCAGCGACGAACGCTCCGGCTCCGGCAACGGCGCGATCAATTTCTCCCCGGCCAATCCGGCCGTGGTGACCAGCGCCGGTCCCGTCGGCACCGGGGTCAGCCCGGAACACGACGGCCCGTTTGACCTCCAGCAGGCCTACGTCGTCATCGGCAACCACAAGGAGTTTCCCCTGTCCGTGAAAGTCGGCCGGCAGGAAATCATCCTCGGCGAACAACGCATCGTGGGTCCGCTCGCGTGGAACAACGTCCAACGCCAATGGGACGCCGTCCGCCTGCGTTACCAGACTTCGATCGGCTCATTCGACGCCTGGGGCAGCTACCTGGTGGCCCCGCGTGACGAGCACTTCAACGAATGGAACGAGGACGAGGCGTTCTCCGGAATCCAGTTCACGACCAAGAAGATTCCCAAGCTCTGGAGCGAGTTCTATTTCCTCTCCCGCAACGTCGGCAAAGACGCCACCGCCGGGTATCTCGGGACAGTGCCCGCCCCGTTCCGCGCGCCGGCCGCCCAGGACATCTACACGGTCGGCACCTACCTGAAGAACTCGACCAACGACTGGCAGAACGTCGATTTCGGCCTCCAAGCCTACTACCAGTTCGGCAACTTCCGCGACTTCCGGAACCAGGGCGCCTTCGCGGTGCGCGAGGAGCACAGCGCGTATGCCGTCATCGGCGCCGCCGGCTACACGTGGAAGGAAAGCACTTTTTCGCCCCGGCTCGGCTTCGAATACAGCCACGCCTCGGGCGACAACGATCCGCTGGATGGCGACCACAACACCTTCGTCCATCTCTATCCCACCGGCCACCTCTTCTACGGTTACGCCGACTTCACCTCGCTCCAGAACATCCACAACCTTCGCCTCCAGAGCTCCATCATGCTGACGCCGCGGATCCGGTTGCAGGTGGACGGCCACGCCAAGTTCCTCGCGACCGTGAATGACGCGTTCTACAACGTCGCCGGCCTGCCCCGCGGCGGCGCGGTCGGCGCCGCCGGTGCCCAGCGGGTGAACTACCTGCCCGCCGCCGTGCGCGGAACCCGCTACGGGATCAATCCCGACGCCGGCAGCTTCGCTGGCACCGAGGTGGACATCACCCTGAACTACCGGGTGCACAAGAACCTCACCCTGGAGGCCAACTACTCCCGCTTCTTCGTGGGCGACTACGTGCAGGACTCGCTCGCCCGGGTCGGCTCGCAGGATGCCGACTATTTCTACCTGCAGGCTCAGCTGAACTTCTGAGCGCGCCCCGCCTCACGCTGCGCAACCTGCGCAAATCGCCACACACCCGCCCGGTCCGACGCCGCGGCGGGTGTCGTGTTTCCGGGGCGCCGGACTCGCCGGCCAACACTACCGTTTCCCCGCCGGACTGTTCACTCACCACCGCATGCGCCGAACTCATGGACGCGATGAAGACAATGAGCACCCCTCACACGGCCTGCGGCATCCGAAACGCTCCAGCCCTGCCGAAGATGACCGCGGTCCCTTGCCTCCCCGAAAATGCGCCCTTCACGCCCGAACAACGGGCGTGGGTGAACGGCTTCCTGGCGGGCCTCTTCTCGAATGCCAACGCGGCGACTGCCACCGGGCCGGCCCCCATCCTGGCCGGCCCGACCGCGGTCCCACTGCTGATCGCCTTCGGTTCGCAAACGGGCTCGGCCCAAGGCCTGGCCAAGCGGCTGGCCAAGGAGGCGGCCGGCCGGGGATTCAGCCCGGTGGTGAAGGAATTGAACGCCGTCACCCCGGCGGAACTGGCGACGCTCGCGCGCTGCGTCGTGATCACCAGCACCTGGGGCGACGGCGATCCGCCGGACAACGCGGTGAACTTCTGGAGCCAGCTCAACGCTGAAACGGCGCCGCGGCTGGAACACCTCTCCTTCGCCGTGCTCGGCCTGGGCGATCGGAACTACGCCGATTTCTGCGGAGCCGCGAAGAAGTTCGATGAGCGGCTGGCCGCCCTCGGTGCGCAACGGCTCCTGCCCCGCGGCGAATGCGACGTGGACTACGAGGCGACCGCCAAAGCCTGGCTGGAAACGCTGTGGCCCGCATTGGCCGCAGCCGCCCCGGCGGCGCCCGCGTCGACGCCCGTTGAACTGCCCCCGGCTGCGCCCCCGCCGCTGGCGCCCGAGCCGCCCGCCGCGCCCAGTGTCGCCTACTCGCGATCCAACCCCTTCCCGGCCCGCCTCAAGACCAACCGTCGCCTTAACCGCGACGGATCCCAGAAGGATACGCGGCACTTCGAAATTACGCTCGCCGGCTCCGGCCTGACCTACGAAGCCGGCGATGCACTGGGCGTGGTGCCGACCAATTGTCCCGCCTTCGTCGAGCAGTTGCTGGCCACGCTCGGCTTCACCGGTGACGAACGGGTTGGCGATTCCAGTCCCGTCTCGATCCACCAACTTCTATCCACCGGCCTCAGCATCACCGCCGCCCCGCCGGCGTTGGTGACGGAAGCCGCCACGCGGTCGGCCAACGCCGAACTGCTCGCGTTGCTGGAACCCGCCCGGAAAGCCGAACTCGACCAATGGCTCTTCGGCCGCGACGTGGTGGACGTGCTGAAGGCTTGCCCGGGCGCGAACTTCACGCCGGCCGAATTCACCGCGTTGCTGCGCAAGCTCCAGCCGCGGCTCTATTCGATTTCCTCGTCACCCAAGGCACATCCCGGGGAAGTCCACCTCACCGTTGCGGCGGTCCGCTATACGGCCCATGGCCGGGCGAAGCAGGGCGTCTGCTCGGCCTGGCTCGCCGATCGGGTCGTGCCCGGCGAGACGCCCGTGCCAGTGTTTGTGCAGAAGTCCCACGGCTTCCGACTCCCCGCCGACTTGGCCAAGCCGGTCATCATGGTCGGGCCCGGGACTGGCATTGCGCCGTTCCGCGGGTTCCTCGAGGAGCGTCGGGCTACCGGCGCCACCGGCGAGAACTGGCTGCTCTTCGGCGACCAGCAGCGGGCCTGCGATTTCCTCTACGAGGAGGAACTCACCGCGTGGTCCAGGGACGGTCTGCTCACCCGGATCGATCTCGCGTTCAGCCGCGACCAGGCGGAGAAGATCTACGTCCAGGACCGCATGCGGGAACACGCCGGCGAACTTTGGCGCTGGCTGGAGGACGGAGCGCATTTCTACGTGTGCGGCGACGCCAAACGCATGGCCAAGGATGTGGACGCCATGCTTCACGCCGTCGTCGAGAACGCCGGCGGCCGGACCAAGGACCAAGCCGCCGAATACGTCGCGGCCCTGAAGGCGGCGAAACGCTACCAACGCGATGTCTACTGACATGAGTTCGTCCCAAATGCCCATCACTGAGATTGCCGGCCAGAAGCTCAGCGGCGAACAGACCGCCTACCTTGAAGGACTGTTCGCTGGCCTGCGGAATCGCGGCCTGACCTTCGGCGACGTGCTGCCGAATCCCGCCGCCGCCCCGGCCAAGCCCAGCCTCGACGACCTGATTCCCGAGGAACGCCTCAAGCGTGAACTGCATCCGCTCGATGCGTATCCGCTGCTGCTCCAGCACGCCGCCGCCAACCAGGCACCGGACAAGGAATCGACCTTCCGCTTCAAGTGGCAGGGGCTGTTCTTCCTCACGCCGAACAAGGAGGCCTACATGGCCCGGCTGCGGATTCCCGGCGGGCAGCTCCACAGTTTCCAGCTCCGGGAACTCGCCAACATCGCGGACCAGCTCACCAGCGGTTACACGCAGATCACGACCCGCGCGAATCTCCAAATGCGGCTGATTCAGCCCAAGGACACCGTGGAGTTTCTCCGCCGCATCCAGGCCATCGGCCTGCATACGCGCGGCGCGGGGGCGGACAACATCCGTAACCTGACCTGCGATCCGACCAGCGGCGTGGACCCGGATGAACTCATCGAAACGCTGCCGATTACGCAACAGCTCGGGCAGTTCATCCTGAATCACCGCGAGTTCTACGACCTGCCGCGCAAGTTCAACATCGCCTTCCACGGCGGCGGCAAGATCTCGACCGTCGAGGACACCAACGACATCGGCTTCAAGGCGGTGAAAGTAGTAGGGCAGGCTGCTAGCCTGCCCAGTAGTGCGGGCGGCCAGCCCGCCTTGGTCACCGACCAGATCGCCGAAGGCACCTACTTCCGCTGCGCCCTCGGCGGCGCGACGGGCCACAAAGCCTTCGCCCGCGACCTCGGCGTGCTGATCCGGCCCGAGGAGATCCTGAAGGTCACCGCCGCCCTGCTGCGCGTTTACATCGCCAACGGCAACCGCGGCGACCGCAAAAAGGCGCGGCTCAAACACCTGCTCGAAACCTGGACCCTCGACCAATACCTGACCGAGACCGAGAAACTGCTCGGCTATCAACTGCTCCGCGTTCCGGCCGACGCCCAATCCGCGATCCGCAATCCGCAATCCGCAGTTCCGCCGCATCCGCACGTCGGCGTCTTCGCGCAGAAGCAACCCGGCCTGAACTGGATTGGTGCCACGGTGGCGGTGGGCCAGATCACTTCCAAACAGCTCCGCCGCCTCGCGGAGATCGCCGACCTTTACGGCAGCGGCGAGGTCCGGCTCACCGTCTGGCAGAATGTCGTCATCCCGAACATCAAGGATGCCTTTGTCGAGACCGCGAAGAAGGCGCTCGTGAAACTGGGCTTCGACTGGCGCCAGTCGAACCTGAAGAGCGGCTTCATCGCCTGCACTGGCAATTCCTACTGCAAGTTCGCCGGGGCCGACACCAAGGGCCACGCCCTCGAACTGATGAAGTGGCTCGACGCACGCGTGACGCTCGATCAGCCGATCAACATCCATCTCACGGGCTGTCCCAACTCCTGCGCGCAGCACTACATGGGCGACATTGGGTTGCTGGGGGCCAAGGTGAAGGTCAGCGGCGAGACGGTGGAAGGTTACCACGTCTTCGTCGGCGGCGGATTTGGCGACAAGCAGGCCGTCGGCCGCCAGCTCTTCACCGGCGTCAGCTTCGAGGCGCTGAAGCCGATGCTGGAGCGCCTGCTAAATAATTTCCTCCGCCACCGCCAGCCCGGCGAATCATTCCTCGCCTTCACGGCCCGCCACGACCTCGGCCGGCTACAGGAACTGCTGGGCGAAGCCTGAGGCGCCAAGATTTCCCCGCACCCTCCCTGCCATGACCAAAACCGAACTGACCGCCACGATCCTCGCCGCGAAGAAGGCGAAACCGACGACCTGGGCCGCCATCGCGCAGGCCGCGGGATTGTCCGAGGTTTACACCACCTCGGCGTGCCTCGGAGAGAACGCGCTCGAGCCCGACGCGGCCAAGCGGGTCGCGGAGTTTCTCGGGCTCGACGCCGCGTGCGCCGAGGCGCTCACCGAGTTCGCCACGAAAGGTGAGGCCGCACCGACGGTGCCCAAGGAGCCGCTGGCCTACCGCTTCCAGGAAATCATCTACGTGTATGGCCGCACCATGAAGGAGCTCATCGAGGAAAAGTTCGGGGCCGGCATCATGAGCGCCATCGACTTCACGATGGACATCGAGAAGGAGCCCGACCCAAAGGGCGACCGGGTGAAGATCACCATGAGTGGCAAATTCCTCGGCTACAAAAAGTGGTGAGCCCACCGCCATCGCCCCCGCCAGCCCCCGGCACATGACCCGAACCGGCCACGATCCAGCGCCCGAGACCGGGGTGGTCACGCTGATCGACACTCTACTCGCCGAACAGCGGCAGCTCACGGCCGTTGAAAAGTTTGCCCGCCTCCATGAGGCGCACGCCGAACCCGAGCTCGCGCCGCATTACCGCGACCTGATCCCGCTCACCGCGTCCCGACCCGGCGAGCAATATGCCTTCGAGGTGGACCTGGACCGCTGCTCCGGCTGCAAGGGCTGCGTCACCGCCTGCCATTCCCTCAACGGGCTCGACGAAGACGAGAGCTGGCGGGAAGTCGGCTTTCTTGTGGGTGAAGCGGTGGTGCCGCTGAAGGCAGTTCGTGGGGCGGAGGCGAATGGTAGCGGTTGCGGTCCGTTCCCCCTCACCCCGGCCCTCTCCCCCGAGGAGGGGGAGAATGTCACTGCGTCCGTCGGTTCTCCGAATCCGGCTTCTCCGATTCAGGTCCGGTCAACGCCGACAGATCCCTTTCAGCCCTCGTCAACTTTGCCAGTGGATGTGGCGCAGGAGAGCGGGCGACTCCCTCTCCCCGGGGGAGAGGGTCGGGGTGAGGGGGAAGCCCGCGCCGAATCACCCAGCCGGTTTGATTCACACTCCTTCGGCAACAAGGTCATCGCCCTCCAGCAGACGGTGACCACGGCCTGCCATCACTGCGTCGAACCCGGCTGCCTGCTGGGTTGTCCCGTGCTGGCCTACGACAAGGACCCGGTCACCGGCATCGTTCGCCACCTCGATGACCAGTGCATCGGGTGCAGCTACTGCATCCTCAAGTGCCCCTACGAGGTGCCGAAGTATTCCGCCAAACGCGGCATCGTGCGGAAGTGCGACATGTGCCACGGCCGCCTGGCCGAAGGCGAAGCCCCAGCGTGTGTGCAGGCCTGTCCGAACGAGGCTATCCGCATCACGCTCGTGAAGCCCGCCGAGGTCGTCGCACAGATCCAGAAGTCGGAAGCCGGAAGTCGGAACGAGACCGCCACTTCGCACTTCGCACTTCCGGCTTCCGACTTCAACGCGTGGCTGCCCGACTCACCGGACCCGACCATCACGCTGCCGACGACGCGTTACCTCACCCGTCAGCCCAACGCCACGTTGCGCGCCGCCGATCATGACCGGTTCAAACCTCAGCCGGCCCATTGGCCCTTGGTGTGGATGCTCCTCCTTACGCAGATGGGCGTCGGGCTGTGGGTTTCCGCCGCCGCGGTCCAAACCCAGCTCGCGCCGGCCAGCCGACTGGCCTTGATGGTCGCAGCCTGGGCGGTGCTGCACGCGGGACTCGGTGCCAGCGTCTTCCATCTCGGCCAACCCTTGCGGGCCTGGCGGGCTTTCCTCGGCTGGCGCACTTCCTGGATGAGCCGCGAGATCATCGTCTTCGGCGGCCTCTCCGGCCTCGCCACGGCCACGGTCGGAGCGGAACTGGCGCTGGCCGCGGGTCGCTGGCCTCTCGCGCTGAACCCGGCGGTCTTGGTGGCTGCAACCGCCGGGGTTGGCCTAATCGCGGTCTTCACCTCCGCGATGATCTACGTGGACACGCGGCGGCCGTGCTGGCGGGCGCAGGAAACGTTCATCCGCTTTTTCGGCCAGGTGTTCCTGCTCGGCGCGGCCGGCGCAGCCGGCGTGCTCGGTTGGTCCCATTGGCTCCGCGGCGAAGCACCCGGGGTAGCCCCCGCCCTCGCGGGCGTCGCGTTTGCCGTCCGCACCGGCCTGTTTCTCTGGGACCGGCGCCTGCGACGCGTGGCCGGCGCCGACCCCGGCCAACCGGCCCACCGGTCGGTTTGCGCGGTGCAGACGCTCTACCCCGGAATCCTGCGGACCCGGCTGTGCCTCTTCGTCGTGTCCACCTTGGCCGGCGCGTTGGCCATCGTGGGCTTCGGCGGGCTCGGTCCCATCTGGGCCACGGTGTCGTTCGCCTCGACGTTCGCCTCGTCGGTGCTCAAGCGGTTCCTGTTCTTCACGGCGACGAGCGCGCCCAAGATGCCCGGAATGCCATGAGCCAATCCCCCCCGAACACCCTGTTTCGCCGCTGGTCCGGCCCCATGACCGCCGAGCTGGTCCGCGCGCCCGGCGACTTCGGGCTCGGCCAGGTGCCGGCGACGCAAACGCCGGAGGCGGTGACGACGACCGTGTGCGGCTTCTGCTCCACGGGCTGCGGCCTGAAGGTCCACCTCCGCGACGGTCAGGCGGTGAACCTCACGGCCGACCCGGCGTATCCGGTAAACCTCGGCATGGCTTGCCCCAAGGGCTGGGAAGCCCTGACCCCACTCGCCGCGCCCGACCGCGCCACGACTCCGCTGCTGCGCAATCCGGCCACCGGACAGATGGAACCCGTTTCTTGGGTGCGCGCGATGAACGAGTTCACCACCCGGATGAAGGGCATCCAGGCGAAGCACGGCGCGCACAGCATCGCCTACCTGAGCACCGGCCAGATCTGCACCGAGGAAATGGCGTTCGTCGGTGCGCTGTTCAAGTTCGGCATGGGCGGCCTCCATTGCGACTCGAATACGCGCCAGTGCATGGCCACCGCGCACGTCGCTTACAAGCAGAGCTTCGGCTTCGACGCGCCGCCCTACACCTACGCCGACTTCGAGGAGTCGGACTGCCTCGTGATCATCGGGGCCAATCCCTGCATCGCGCACCCGATCCTGTGGCAGCGCGTGCTGCGGAATCCGCATTCGCCCGAGATCATCGTGCTCGACCCGCGTCGCACGGAGACGGCGATGAACGCCACGTTGCACCTTCCGCTCGCGCCAAAGTCAGACCTCACATTGCTCTACGGGCTGGCCAACGCACTCATCGCCCGCGGCGCGGTGAAACGCGCCTTCGTGGACGCCCACACGAGCGGCTTCGACGAATTCGCGCAGTTCGTCGCCGAGTTCACGCCGGAACGCGCGTGCGAGGCGGCGCGGCTGAAGCGCGCGGACTTCGACCGCTGCGTCGAGCTGATCGCTACCAAGCAACGCGTGAGCTTCTGGTGGACCATGGGCGTGAACCAGAGCCACGAATCCACGCGCACCGCCCAGGCCATCATCAACCTCGCGCTGATGACCGGGAACATCGGCCGCCCCGGCACCGGCGCGAACAGCATCACCGGCCAGTGCAACGCGATGGGCTCGCGGCTCTACGCCAACGCCACCTCGCTGCTGGGCGGACGCGACTTCACCAAGCCTGCGGACCGCGAAACCGTCGCCCGCTTGCTGGACTTCCCGACCGAAAGCATCCCCGCGGAGAATTCGTGGGCCTACGACCAGATCGTTGACGGCATCGAGTCCGGCGCGATCCGCGGCCTGTGGATCATCGCCACCAACACGTCGCACTCGTGGATCCACCAGGGCCGCTTCAACGAGCTGGCCAAGAAGCTGGAGTTCCTCGTCGTGCAGGATCTCTACACCACGACCGAGACCGCCCAACGCGCGGACCTGATCCTGCCCGCCGCGGGCTGGGGCGAGAAGGACGGCACGCTCATCAACAGCGAACGCCGGATCGGACTCGTGAAAAAGGTCCTACGTGCGCCCGGCGAGGCCCTGAGCGACTTCAACATCTTCAAGCTCGTCGCCGCCGCGTGGGGTTGCAGCGAGCTGTTCCGTGAATGGTCCTCCCCGGAAGCCGTCTTCCAGATCCTCAAGCGACTCAGCGCGGGCCAACCCTGCGACATCACCGGCATCCGCGACTACCGCCACCTCGACGAGGCCGGCGGCATCCAGTGGCCCTTCTCGGAAAGGCAGAATGAAGAAGGCGGAGTGAAAAATGCTGAAGCAGACCTGGGTCCCACGAATTCTGTATTCCCCATTCTGCCTTCTGCCTTCCGTGAGCGCCGCCTCTTCGCTGATGGCCAATTCTACACGCCAGACCGGCGCGCCCGGTTCCTGTTCGACCTTCCCCGCCCCGTCGCGGAGCCGACCGATGCGGAGTTCCCCTTTGTGCTGCTGACCGGCCGCGGGACCTCGGCGCAGTGGCACACCAACACGCGCACCGGCAAGTCGGCCATCCTCCGGAAGCTCTATCCGGCTGACTGCTACGTGGAGATCCATCCCGATGACGCCCGGCGCCTCGGCATCGCACCGCATTCGCTGGTCACGGTGAGTTCGCGTCGGTCCAGCCTGACCGCGACAGCCTTCGTGACGCCAACGGTGTCCCCCGGGCAGGTGTTCATCCCCATGCATTACGACGCGGTGAACCAGCTCACGTTCGCCAGCTTTGACCCACACTCCCGCCAACCCAGCTACAAACACTGCGCGGTCACCCTGACTCCCCAATGAGCCAACGCATCCTCCACGCCCTGGAAGCAGTCCAGTTCTCAGCGGACAAGGCGACCGTCACCGAACTCAGCATCACCCAGCACGCGAGCGTCGCCGTCTGGGGCGTCCGGCCCGGACAGGAAGTGCCGGCCCACACGCATCCGGACGGCCAGGACACCTGGGTCATGCTCCGCGGCGAACTGACCTACTATCTCGGCCAAGGCGCCCGGCGGGTTATCCGGTCCGGCGACGTCGATGTGGCGGACGTGGGCGAAGTTCACGGCGCCCGCAACGAAGGCCCGCACGATGCCGTCTTCCTCAGCATCTATTCGGCCGCGAAACTAGGCTGGCAGGCTGCGGAGCCGTGATCGGGAAAACGCGTTTCTTCCCTTTCGTAATCCCGGGCACCCATCAAAGGCCTTCAGGCGCCACGTGCGTCGCAGCCATGCCCCACGCGAGCAGACCAATGAGCCCGAAGTAGGCGAGTGACATGCCGATGCGCTGTTGCGGACTGACGGTGAAGTAACGGCGCTCGTGCTCCGACTTGGGTCGGAACAGCGAGAACAGCCGCGGCAGTCCGCTCACGAGGATCATGCCCATGACAAAAATGCCCGCGCCCAGTTTCCGGCCGCCGTGGAACACCTGATAGAGGTCCCACACCAGCCAGGTGGAGAGCAGGGCGAAACCGAGCACCCAGAGCCAAGGTGAGATCGCCGCGGTGATGCGTCCGCCGTCGAGCGGGCTCACCGGCGCCAGATTGAAGAGGTTCAGGAAGTAGCCGGTGTAGGCGAGCGCGGCCCAGAACGGGTTGCCCGTTTCCAGCCAGATCCAATGGCACAAAGCCGACGCCCAGGTGCCGGCAAGCGGCCCGCCGTAACCGATCTTGGCCTCGACCCATGCCCCGGGCATCGCCTGCTTGATCAGGATGTGCGCCCCGATGAAGGGAATGAACGTCGGCGCCGTGACCGCGATTCCCGCCTGCCGGGCGGCGAAGACATGGCCCATCTCATGGACGAAGATGAGCAGCACGAAACCGACGGCGAACTTCCACCCGAAGGCCATCGCGTAAACGCCGATGGACAGCAGCATGGTGCCGCCAGTCTTCAGGGCGGGACCGAGGAATTTCAGCAGCGGCAGCAGGAACTTCAGCTTCCCGCCGAAGGAGAGCAGCAACGTCCCGATCACCCCCAAGGAACCGAGCCATTCGGCCCAGCGGGATCTCCGGCGCGCAGTGGGCAACGGCGGTGGTGCCGATGAATTCCACAGCGGCGGCACCCGGGGAGGCCGAGGCGGCTCGGAATTGGGTTCCATCAGGAAGGATGCCGAAGCAGGCCGTTCAGGCGCGGGTCGCGGTGGTCTTGGCCTGCTCGATGAGCTCCCAGAACTTGGGATTGCCCTGGAGCCGTTCGTCTTCGTCGCCGTCAAGGTTCGAGCGGAACATGAAGTCCTTGAGCGAATGTTTGCTCAGGATGCGGTGCACCACGACGCCAAGCGGATGCCGCTCGAAATAGACGCGGTAGTCACCCAGCCGATACCGGGTGAGCGAGCGGTTCTGACGGGTCAGGTGGCCGAAGTGGGTGTCGTCCCGTTGCAGCTCCCGCGGCAGCCCGCGGAACTGGCCGAGGATCTGGAGCTGGAGATCCTTCGGCAACTTGGCCAGCTCGGCGGCGCTGGTCGGATTGAAGATGATCTGGAACGGCGGCATGGCTGGAAGCTGGCGGAACACCTGCCACCGGGCAAGCCGGGTTCCGGTCCGGAACTTTGGCCCGGCGCAGCGGGACCCACCCAGCAAAACGCCCCGGCGCGAAGCCGGGGCGTTGCCAAACGGGAACGATCAGCGATTCCGACGGCGGAACAGTCCGAAGGCCACCAGGGCCGCGCCCGCGACGGCCGCGTATTCGGCCGGTTCGGGCACCGCGGTGACCGAGACGTTGTCCACCGAGATCAGCCCGGTGCCGACCGGCGAGGTGTTCTCGAAACGGACGGTCATCGTCGGCGCGGTGGCCTCAAAGACAACCCCGCGGTTCAACCAGTCGATGACGCCGACCGGCGCCGCGGTGAACGTGGTTTCGGTGGTGCCGGCGAGCACCTTCAGCGAAGGGCTGCCGCTCGGGGCGAGCCAGTGGGTGCTGACCCCGATCGCAAAATCCAGCCGGTATTGCAGGCCCGGCGTCAGGTCGGTCACGTCGGTCTGGATCCAGGCGCCGGTGAGGTTGTCCGAGCCGCTGAGGTCGAGTTGCCAAGTTCCAAACGGGGTTTTGTAGGCATAACTCTCGTCGGCCGTGCCAATCAGCACGGCATACGGGGATGAGCTGAACTGCCAGCCGGGCAAGCCGGTGTAACCGACGTAAAGCGTCTGGTAGGTGGTGCCACCGTCGGTGGTGTTGGATTCAAAGGAGCCGTTGGGAACCGTCGCCGCATGGGCAACGGGCGCCAGCAGCGCGAGGGTCAGCAGGAGGTTTGATTTCATTGTGGGCGAGCGATGCTGATGTCAGCCCAAAGGCGACGTCGAACAATATCTTCCCCCCCACCGGCACCGGCGGCACCGGGCCCCTTCTTCGATGACACCGGGTTGCTGAATTAACCCCACCCACGCCCCAGGCCCACCCCACGGTCGGCATCGCGCCGCTGACTTTCTCGCCCGCGGCTTCAACGGGGCCGGACCAACATTTCCTCCACGACCACCCGGGCGGGCAGCAGCGCGCAGAAGAGCGCGCAGTCGGCGATGTCCTCGGCCTTCATCATGCGTTCGCGGGCGGTGGCGTCGGGCACGACCGGGCGTTTGTTCAGCAGCGGGGTGTCGATGTCGCCGGGGAAGATCGCGATCGCCCGGACGCCGCGGGCGCGTTCCTCGGCGTTGATGGCCTGGGTCAGCCCGGCGAGGCCGAACTTGCTCATCACGTAGGCCGGACCCGCCTTGGGCGAAGCCTGTTTCCCGGCGTCCGAAACGATGTTCACGATGGTGCCGGACCCGCGGGCCCGCATGCCGGGTAGGAACGCCTGCACACAGAAATAGGCGCCGTTGAGGTTGGCGTTCATCATCCCGTGGTAATCCGGCAGGGACAGGACCTCGAGCGCCCGCTGCGGCGCGTTGGTGCCGGCGGCGTTGACCAGCAACTCCACTTCGCCAAACGCCGCCAAGATCGTCGCCGCGGTCGCGGCTACCGCCGCCGCGTCGCCGATGTCGGTCGGGCACACGAGGAACTGACCGCCGGCGGCCCCGGCGAGGCGGACGGTTTCGGCGAGGGCCTCGGCGCGGCGCCCGAGCAGGGCGACCCGCCAACCGGCGGCGGCCAGCTTGAGGGCGGTGGCTTGTCCGACGCCGCTGCCGGCGCCGGTGACTACGGCGTTCTTGGACATGCGCCCAGCATGGCGACGGACGCCCGCCGGTGACCAGCGCGGCTTTTTCGGCCGAGGTCAGCGACGACGGGAACCGGCGAACGCGGCGGCCAGTCCGGCGGTAAGCAGCGCCCAGGTGGCCGGTTCCGGCACGGCGGGCAACGGGCTGAAGCTGAGGTCGTCGAGGACGTGGAACTTGGCATCGGGTCGGCCGGGAATCGGGCCACCATCCTGGCCGGGATAGTTGCCGAAGCTGAAGAACTCGAACCGCAGTTCCGCGGTCTGGCCGGCAAACAGGCCAACATCCAAGACGAAGTAATCGAGCGACCGGATTTCCGGGTCGCCGCTGGGCCGGCTCTCCGTGAAGTGGACCAACCGCTCGGCCCCGCCGACATAGACTTTGAAGTCACCCGGACCGGCGTAAAGGAACCGCAGGGACTGGGTCTCCGCCGGAATGTCGCAGGTCTGCTTGAGGACGAACGGCTCAGTGTTGTTGTTGAAGTCGATTCGCGCCGAGGATGGCCAGATGCCCAGGGAGAACAGGCCAACAACCGGCACCTTCGTCGGGTTGGCTGGCTGGGTGATATTTCGAAAACCTGAGTCCAACAGACTCGACCTGCCTCCAAATGGCTGAGTGTAGTTGTAGCCAACCGCAGATTGCGGCCTCGCAGACCATCCGGGGGTTATCCACTCGCCTGGAGCTGAGTCCAGAGGGACCCCGGGAATCTGGATGGGAAACCCGGCAGGGATCTCAAGTTCGTCAAACCCCAGGTTCCGAAACTCCCCCGCCCCGCAGTTCCACGCGGCCAACAGCAGCAGTGCGGTTCTTGGGAGTTTCATGAGCATTACTCTGGGTTACTTCGGCCGGCGGGCGCGGATCGCGATGCCGACATAGACCTGCGCGGGGTCGCTGCCGGGCACGACGCCTTGGCTCGCGAAACGGTCGCCGACCCAGTTGACCACCGGGCGGGTCACGTTGCGGTGGATCCGCCGAAGCAGGTCAAGGAACGCCCAGCCGAGTCCGCCGCCGGGCTTGCGCAGGGTCTCGATGAAGTAGTGGTTGAGCTGGATCGCGCCGCGGATCTGCGTGGTGAGCTTGTGGCTGGCGACAATTTCCAGGCCGGCGGCGCGGAAGTCGCGTTCCAGCCCGATGATGGTCCAGCGCTGGAAGTCGTAGGGGCAGCCGTGTTCCTCGAACAGCCCGTGGGTGGTGGCGAGCACTTCGCCGCCGGGCTTCAGGATGCGCCGGCATTCGCGCAGGTAGGCGAGCGGGTCGGGCACGTGTTCGAGGACCTGGGAGGAGAGGATGGCGTCGTAGGTGCCCTCGGCCTCGTCGGTCAGGCCGTTGGCGGGCAACTGCACCTCCACGCGCGGGCCGGGCACGATGTCGGCGCGCACGTAGCGGCCGCAGTGGCTGAAGAGCGGTTCGTAGGGCGCACCGCCGCAGCCGTAGTCAAACACCGCGGCGCCGGCGGGCAGGGACTTCGCAAAGGGCTCCACGACGGCGAGCAGGTCGGCGAAGCACAGGTGGTTGAAGTCGCGCAGGCGCGGCCGGAGGCGTTCGCGGAGGTAGGCGTCGCTGGCGAGGAGCTGGCCGAGCTGGGCTTCCGTGAGCGGCATGGCGGCGGGCGGGGTCAGGGTTTGACGACGAAGGCCTGGGTGGATTCCGGCAGGCTGATGACCGGCAGGCGGTGGCGGGCGCAGACCTCGTCGATGGCCTGGCGGGCGCCGAAGGTGGCGGGCCAGTTGTAGTCGTCGAAGACGATGACGCCGCCGCGGCTGAGGCGGGCGAGGGCGAACTCCAGCGCGGCCTTGGTCGGCTCGTGGAGGTTCACGTCGATGTGGGCGAAGGAGATCGCCGGGGCGGTGACCTGTGCGAGCGTGCCCGGGATCAGTCCCTTCACGAGGTGGACGGCGTTGGTGTCGTTGGCGAGCAGGCGGGTGACATCCTCGAAGCTGCGGCACTTGCAGTCGTTGACCTGCATGTGGGCGCCGTCCTTGGCCGGATCGACTTTCTGGTAGCCCTCGAAGGTGTCGAGCAGCCACAGGGACTTGCTGGAGCCATGTCCGCGGAGCACGTCGAGCATTAGGCGCCCGCTGCCGCCGCTGCCGGCGCCGGCCTCGAACAGGTCGCCGGGCACGCCGAGCGTCTGCTGCACCATGCGGAGCAGGAAGTAGAGCTTCTGCCGCGACAGCATGGTGTTGTCGGTCACCGACGGGGTGAACCAGCGCGCGAACTCGGCGCCGCGCCACGGTCGGAGCAGCCGGTGGTAATCCTCGGGGCCGGTGTAGAGCGGGGCGTCGGGCAACTCCGCGGGCATGACCTGCCGCCGGGGCAGGCGGACGAGTTCGATGCCGGCGGGCCGGAGCAGACCGTTGATGAAATTGGCCAGGGTGCCCATGCGATGCGTTAGCAGGCGCGGAGCATGTCGGCGAGTTTTCGCCCGGACAAGCCCGCCTTGTCGCGGCGGACCCACGCCACTGCCGCGCCGGCAAACCCCGCGGCACCCAACGCCAGCGCGCCGACGAGCACGGTCCACGGTCCGGTCGCGCCCGCATGCAGCCCGGCCACCCCGACGCCGACGCTGAGCGCGACCGCCACGCCGCCGCGCGCCCACGTGGTGCCGAACAGCCGGCCGGCGGGCAGGCCGCGCAGCCGGGCCCACTGCCAGAAGATGGGCGTAAACGTGCCGAAGACCGTGGCGACCAGGAACGCCACCGCCACGCCACGCGCCCCGAACTGCCAGCCGAGCGGCACCGACAGCAGGCCGGCGGCGGCCAGTTCGCGCTCGCAGTAGCGGGCCAGCGAACGGAAGTCCCCGAGCCCGAGCAGGAAATAGGCGGAAGGCGACGAGATACCGGTGACAAGGAATCGGGCCGACATCAGCGCCACCAGCACGGGGTCCGGCGCCCAGGACTTCTTCATGAACCATTCAATGAACGGCGTGAGCGTGACCGCCATGGCGCCCATCGCGCCGCCGCAGAGCCAGGCGTTGACCCGCACCAGCCAGTCGCCCTGGGTGGAACCGGCGCCGCCCGCGCTTTCCTTGGCGACCAGCGGCCACAGCGCCTCCGAGCCGGCCTGGAGCGCGCCCCGCACGATGCCAAAGACCCGGGCGGCGGTGCCGTAGACGGCCGCGACCGCGGGATTCCGCGACAGCAGTCCCACGAGAACGACATCCACGGTGAACAGGAGCAGGATCGCGAATTGGCTACGGAGACACGCGAAGGCGTCGGCCCGCAGTTGCTGGAAAAGTTCGCGGAACTCGGCCGCAGACAACCGGCCGGCCCAGTGGAGTCCGGGTTCCACGGCCCGGCACCAGAACCACGCCGGCAACAATTGGACCAGCGCCAGCAAGAGAGTGGCGGCAGGGAAAGCCCAGAGATCCCAGCCCAGCCGGAGGCCCACCCACAGGCCCAGCAGATTGGTCCAGGAGCCGACCGTGTTCAGCTGGAAGACCCGTTGCTGTTGGCCCAGGCCGATGAGCAGGTTCACCTGCGCCAAGGCCAGCACCGAAATCGCGCCGGCCGTGCCCAAGGTGACGAAGAACAGCCACGGTTCATGCGCCTCCCGGGCGGTCGCCGTCTGGGCGTAGAGCAGCATGCCCACCACCGCGACGGCCCAGACCACGGCGCCCAGCCGCAAGTAAAGCGCCTGCCCGAAATGCAGCAGGCGCAGGCGTTCGGCCGGCGCGGATTCGACGAGCAGGCGGCGGTTCAGCGTGGTGCGGAACCCGAAGTCGAGCAGCGGCAGGTAAAGCATCGCCTGCAAGGCGACGACCACGACGCCGTAGCGCTCCGGCACGAGGTAGGCGTTCAGCAACCGGAGCATGAGCATGCCTGCCAGCGCCCCCGATACGGTTGCGGCAACCTTCCATGCCACGGTCCTGAAGAACGAGCCCGTCACGATTGGGCCGGAGCATCCCGGACCGCCGCGCCCGTCGCGAGCCCGGAATCGCCCCACGCGGGAGCCGATGCCACGTTCCCCCTTTGCGTCTTCGCTCCTTCGCTGTTCCCCTTCCGGCATGTCCATGCCCCTTCATCAGCTCCGCGCCGGCGTCATCGGCACCGGCTTCATCGGTCCCGTCCACATCGAGGCACTGAAACGCCTCGGCGTGCAGGTCACCGCCATCTGCGGTTCCACCAAGTCCGCGCGCGCCACCGCCGACCAGTGGGGCATTCCGGAGGTCTACGGCGACTACGACTACCGCGCGATGCTCGCCTCGCCCAACGTGGACGTGGTCCACATCACCTCGCCCAACAAGGTCCACGTCGAGCAGTCGCTCGCGGCGCTGAAGGCGGGCAAACACGTCGTCTGCGAAAAGCCGCTCGGCATGACCTCGCCGGAAACGGCCAAGGTCGTGAAGGCCGTCGCCAAGGCCGGGAGCCCGGTGTTCGCGGTGAACTACATGTGCCGCTTCTTCCCTGCCGTGCTCCAGATGCGCGCGCTCGTCCAGCGCGGCGACCTCGGGCAGATCATGCACGTGCAGGGGCACTTCTTTCAGGACTGGCTCCAGCTGCCCACCGACTACAACTGGCGGCTGCTCGCCAGCGAAGGCGGCAAGCTCCGCGCCGTCGGCGACATCGGCACGCACTGGATCGACGCCGTGTCGTTCATCCTCGGCGCGAAAGCCGAGAGCGCCTTCGCCCACCTGGAGACCTTTCACCAGACCCGCTACCGGCCCAAGGGCGAGGTGCAGACCTTCGCCAAGATCGATCCCGCCACGATGGTGCCCTACCAGGTGGACACCGAGGATTTCGGCAGCGTGCTGCTCAAGTTCGGGAAGTCCGCGCACGGCTTCGCGAATGGCGTCCACGCCAACGCCTCCATCTCGCAGGTCGCCGCGGGCTGGAAGTGCGATCTCTACGTGGGCATCTACGGCACCAAGGGCAGCGTGCAATGGAGCCTCCAGCAGCCCAACGAAATCATCCTCGGCCGCCGCGACGAACCGAACCAGATCCTCCAGCGCGGCACCGCCGGCTTCAGCGCCGACGTGGCGGGCTTTACCGACTATCCCGGCGGCCATCCCGAAGGCTTCCCCGACAGCCACAAGATGCACTACCGCGCCGTCTATGAGCACATCGCCGGCGGCCGGAAGACGCCCGTGCTTTTCGCCACCGCCGCCGATGGCCATCACGAGGTGAAGCTGTGCGAGGCGATCCTGAAGAGCAGTAAGGCGAAGAAGTGGGTGAAGGCTTGAGTAATGCCCACGCCGGCACAGCGAATCATTTGGGCCGTGCGGACGCGGAAACATTCGCGCCTCCGAGAACTGTTGCAACGTCCGGGCTATCTCACCGTCGCTTCGCCGGCCGGCCGGACTGCCTTGCACGCGGCGGCGGAAACTGGCGACTGGCAGGCTGTGCAGTGGCTTATTGACGCTGGCGCGGACGTGAATGCGCGGATGCAGTCCGGTGAAACACCGTTGCATCGTGCGGCAGCCTATGGTCGAGGCTGGGATCTGGCAGATCGGGATCTGGATCGCCGCGATCCGCTTCGGGGGAATAGTGGGAGACCATTCAGCCAAGCCGTTGCCGAGGCATTTCTGGCCGTGCTCAAGGAACGGAATCCTGAGATTCCTCACGATCTTGGATTGCGGGACGACTTGTCTCAGGAAGTGAAGCCGGATGCCATGCTGGCCGCGTGGGAGTGTTACGCAAAGCCGGCGGAGCTGCTGCGGGAGCTCGAACAGCGCGGAATTGATCTCGACCGTGAAGACCCGGTGCTCGCCGACAATCTGAGGGGCCGCCTCCGCTATATGAAGGTCGCTAGTTTGTTGCTCGACCACGGTGCTGATGTCAACGCGTTGGCGGATGGCTGCCGGTATGGCATCCAGGTTTCGGTGCTCCGCCAGGCGGCGGAACATGGCTCGGCCAGTATGTTGAAGCTGCTGTTGGAACGTGGCGCGTCGTTCAGTCTCCCCAGCTTGCCACCCGATGAGGGGGACCAACTCATGCGCGACGCGCTGGAGCGCACCGCGGTCGATGTCGCCGAAGTTTTGATTCAGCACGGGGTTCAGTTCCGGGAAAAGCAAACGCGACTCACGGAAGCGGCTGGGTGCAGTTGGGTGACCGTGATCAACTGGCTGCTGGACCACGGAGCCGACGTCAACTTGCCAAATGAATACGGAACCGCCCCGTTGATCGCTGCTGGCGGGCACTACGCGGCGATGGCCTGCCTGCTGTCGCGTGGCGCCATCCCAACCGTTCGCGATCAAGACGGAAACGGGCTGCTGCATCAGTCAGCCCCCTGGCCCAAGTGCCTGGAGGTCGTTCTCCCGCTGGGATTGCCGCTGGAACAGGCCAACGCCAAGGGGCGGACGTCACTGCATTGCGCCGCCCAATCTGGATCGCACGAGGGTGCCCAATTGCTGCTCCAAGCCGGTGCCTGCGTGAATGCCCAGGACCACGATGGTAATACGGCGATTCACCTGATCTTCGACAGCGACGAGTTCCGACCAGACATCGAGTTTCCGGTCTTTCTCGCATTGGTCGAAGCCGGTGCCGACCTCACGCTCCGCAACCGCGCCGGGCAGACGGCTCACGATTTGGCAACCCGCTGGAGCTATCCGGCAGAGTATCTGCGGCTGCTGCATCCCGACGGAACCGGCGCCCGGCCCGGAACCTTTCTGTGGCTGGGGAGCGATCCCGGCCTCCGCGAGTTTTTGCCGAGGGCCGAAATTCCCATCCAGATTGACGGCAAGAGGTTTCCTTCCAGCCAAGCATGGTTCGAGGCACGCAAGCTAGAGGTTCTTCAGCAGCGTCTGTCTTGGGCCGCCCATTGTGACGCCACGATGCTCGAAGCCTTGCGGCAGAAGTTTCTCCAGCATTCAGTCCTCAGTAAGCGCCTGCTCGCGACCGGTGACGCGCAACTCATTGCCGACAGTGCCGTCGAAGGCTGCTGGGGCGGATACTGGACCGAGCGTCAAGGGACGCCGTTCAACGCTCTCGGGCACATGCTGATGAAAGTGCGGGAAGAGCTGCAGTTGGGTTTGAGCGCAAGCTGATGCTCGCTACGCTCGCTCGCCGACTTACCACATGGGTGCGACGATCCGCTTTCCCGGTGGGGCGAGACTCCGTCGAGCCCACTTTCGAGCGCAGCGAGGCGAACGGAGTGAGCATCTGTCCGATGTTCTACCACCCCGAGGATGCTCGCTGCGCTCACGCTGGCTTCGCCAGCAAACAGGGCTCGACGGAGTCTCGCCCCACCACGAAGAGATGTCCGCCATTCTACGTTTTGGCGCCACCAGCCAACACGCTTGCCGGCTGTCCAGACTGGCCCAAAATCCGGCTGCATGAACGGCAACCCACCCTCCGAAGAGCCGGGTCGGAAAAACCCGGCCGCCGGAGTTCCCTTTCGGGTGGGTGAACCAAACATCGTCCTGCTCACGGTGAACACGGAGCAACGCACGCCTTGGTTGGCCACGCCGGAAGTTCACCGCCTGATTCACCAGACTTGGCAGGAAGCGACCGGGTGGTTGGTTGGCGATTACCTGCTCATGCCGGATCACCTGCATTGCTTCTGTGCGCCGCACAACCTGCGCTTTGGCATCGAGCCGTGGATCACCTACTGGAAACGGGAGCTGCGGCGGAAGCACGGGCGGGCGGAATGGCGGTTTCAGTCGCGCGGCTGGCACCATCGGATCCGCGATGCGGCCCATTACGCGGGGAATTGCACTACGTCCGGGAGAATCCGGTCCGGCGCGGTCTGGTCGAGCGGGACGACGCCTGGCCGCATCAAGGCCGGGTGCACACGCTGCGCTGGTGAGGCCCCGCCCCCGGGAATCCTCGCGCCGGCGTCATGGTCGGTGGGTCGCCCGGAAATTGAACCGGTCGTTGGGTGCGGCGTCGCCATTCAGGGTAAAGTCGCTCCACTCGCCGGTTTGCCGGAGGTTGTCGGCCCACTTGAAATCCAGCGTGGGCGGCGGGCGACTCAGGCCGAGCCGTTTCCAAGGCACGGCGAGTTCCAGTTCGCGTTCACCGAGTCGCAGTTCCGCGGTGCCGACGGCTTCCCATTCGTAGCGACCGCCGACATTGCGTTCGACCGAGGCGGAGCTGCCGCCTGGGCGGGTGCGGTTGACCACGAAGTCGTAGCCGAGCCAGCCTGTCCGCGCGTCGGCGTCGGTGTCGAGGAAGAGCAGTATCCAGTTCGTGTCGGTGGGCGGCGTCAGGGCGGCGTGCGTGCGGACGTAGAAGGCGGCGTGGCGCCGGGACCAACTCGCCTTGGCGGCGACGAGGTCGTTGCGGCCGGTGGCGTTGGTGTAGGTCACGGCGGCGTCCCAGCCACGGTGCTGCCGCCGCGCCAGGTCCCCCAGCGTGTCACGGAACTCGGGCTCCACGTCGCGCCAGTCGGCAAACTGGCCGTCGATCGTCACCGGCGGCGAGCGTAGCGGCGGCACCGGGCGGGCGCCCTTGTAGCGGCGGACGTAGTCCGTGAACTGGTAGTAATAGTCATCGCCGTGGCCGCCACGCATGGGTTCCAGGTCGCGGCTGTGTTCCTGGTCGAACTGGTCCACGAACATCACGGGCAGCTTCACGCGGTTGAACTCGTTGAAGCGGCCGGCGATCCACTCGTTCCAGCCGGTGACGAACACGAGACGGGGATCTTCCCGGAGCGCATTCGACCATTGCTCGGCGAAGTTCAGGCCCCAGCGCACGGCGTCGGGACGAAGGTCCGGCGTTCCGTCATGGAAGCTCCGGCCGTGCGAACCGGGTTCGCTCATGGAACCGAGTCGGCCGTTCACCGCGTTCTGCCCGACGCCCACGGACATCTGCTCCTTTTCGCCACGCGCGTTGCGGAAGACATGCTGCGGAGCGACTTCGAGCCAGCTCCACATGTCGGGTTGCGTGGGGCCTTGGAAATAATCGGGCTGCGGCTTGCGGAAGGTGAAAAAGTCGCGGATCGCCGCCGTTTCGCCGTCGGCCCAGAGCAGCCGGAGCGTGCGGTCGCCGGCCGTGGGCTGGCCGTCTGCCAGGGCGGTGCCGCGAGCGAAGGATTCGTCCGTGTGACTCCACCAGCCGATCTGCCCGGCGGGTTCGCCGGCCTCCAGGCAGTAGGTGCCAGCGGGCAATGGCGCCGCGAGTTTGAGCGGAAGCCAGTCGTTGTCGCGCACGTCGAGGAAACGCTGGGTGGCGACCACCGGGCCTTGAGCCCCGTCGCGCCGGAGCGTGAGCGTGACGGCGGAGTTGGTGCCGCCCCACGTCGGGAACCGGCCGCTGACGGCGTGCAGGGTTCGGTCGGTGGTGAAGGTCTGGCCCAGCGTGTGGCCGGGCCGCAGTTCGGTTGGCTGGTTCTGGCGGGTGTTTTCCTCGCGCTCCAGGAGCAGCGCGGGATCGGCGAGAATCAGCGGCTTGCCGTCCCACTGGAACCACAGTTCGCGGAACTGGCCGGTGGAATAGAGATCGTGCCAGAGCTCGCGGACGACCTTGGCCGGATCCCAGAACGGCGTGAGGAAGGCGACCTGCGGCGTGCGGTTGCCGAGTTGGCGCCAAGCGCTCCATTCGCGGAGCAGGGCAAAGTAGTAGTCGCGGTAGGTGACCTGGTTGGTGACGTCGAAGACCACGACGTCCACGCCGGCGTCGCCGAGCATCTGCGCGTGCTTGCGGAGCACGCCCGCGTCGTCGGTCAGGTAGTAGCCGAAGAGGGATTCACCCCAGTGATGCGGCGCGTGCAACGGCCCCCACAGCGGACTGTCCGGCTGCTGCATGGCGGCGGGATTCTGCGCGAGGATTTTGGTGACGTCGTAGGGACCGCCTTGGATGTGGGCGCCGTGCCAGAGGAAATAGAACATTGCCACCGTGCGATCCGCCCGCGGCGGCCCGGCCTGCGCGTGGGTGGAAACCGCGCGCCCCAAGGCATCGGTGGCCACCCAGGTGTCGCTGAAGTTGTCCCATCCGGCGGCCGGTGTGGCCAACTGGACGCCGGCGAGGGCGCAGATCAATCCAAGGCGCTTCACGGACTCAGGCTGGTCCGGGAGTTGGGTCGAAACAAGGGGTTACCGCGACGGTCGGACCGTATCCAACGCCCGGGGAAACACGATCCCCGGCCGCCTATGCGTATAAACACGTATTGTGGCCGAACTCCCGGTAGGAAAGGATGCCGGCGCAAGAATTCAATCGGCTCAATTATGGCAACGCTCATCAATCACTGGATGTCCTGGGAAGGCGGCGTGGATCTCGTCGCGGTCACCCAACCTGGCCTCACCATGCCCAACGTCATCGTGCACGTGGCCCGCATGGTCCACACCCCGGTCGGTTCGGCGCCGTCGGGCATGATCTTCTTCCAGCCGGACCCGACGAAACCGCCCGCGGTCATGGGCTTCATCTCGACCGATCCCCACGTCGGTGCCTATTTCGGACCCAAGATTTTCGCCGGCACGCCGTTTGAGAACGCGCCGGTCATCACCGCCCAGATCGAGATCGGCACGCAGGTCGCCGGCGAGGTCAGCGCCAAGATCACGATCGCCGGCCAGGTGTTCCAGACGCGCCTGACGGGCCTAAAGCCCGCGGAACTGATCTCCCGCGCCCCGTCCGCCATGCCGCCGTTCTGGCAGCAGGGAATTGAGTCCGTCGCGTCCACCGCCGAACTCACGGTCAACGGCGCGCCGGTCCCGATCATCGTGCCGCCCGTAGGCATCTCCGGCGGTCCCGCCGCGGTCTTCGCCCCGGCCGGTGTTTACGCCCGCTGATTCCACCCGCCCAACATCGCCTTCCCGTGCGCCTTGTTGTCCTCCTGCTGGCCGGCGTGTTGGCCGGCCGATTGTCGCCGGTTCACGGCCAATCGGCCGGCGGCAGCCCGCGAATCAACCTCGATGACCTCCGCCTCAAGCCGGCGAAACCGGCCGGGGCCGAGGCGGAGATTGAAAAGTCGATCCAGCGACTCGGGCAGGCGTTGGCCGAACGGAAGACGACGTCCCCGGAAGGCGGTTGGCCGCCGTTGCTCAAGCTGGCGCAAACGGAACTTCTGCGCCGCTGGGCCGACACCGGGCCCGACGCCCAACCGGACAAGGTAACCCCGGCGGACCGGCGCCTGCGCGCGTTGATCCACCAAGTCAACGCCCGGTCGACGCTGTATCAGGGCAACCTGCTCGAAGCATTGGATGAAACCGCCCGTTGGAAGCAGTGGGCCGTGACCGACGAGGACCAAGGCGAGGCGGAGAAGGCGGCAAAGATCGTGCGGGAATGGCCGCAGCCGATGTGGGGCGGCTCACCGGAGGAAACGCAGTTGTTCGAGCGGTTGGTCCGCGGCGAAGCCACGGCGGCCGACGCCACCCGGATCAAAACCTGGGACGACGAGGACGTGCTGACCTTCTGGGGCAAGGTGTGCGTGATCCTGCACTTCTGGTCCCAAAACCGGCCGGAGGCCGGCGCCCGGTTTCGGGAACTGCGCGGCGCCGTCGCCGAAAATCGCGAGGCGACCGACTTCCTCGACAAGTTGCAGCGCAACCACGATCCCGATCAAACCCTCGTGGACAGCGCCAATGCACTCTGGGCGTGGCGCAATCGGATCAGCAACGTGGCGACCGTGGCGGCCGACCCGATCAACCAGGCGGTGAAGGCAGCCCAGGCTTTCCAGAAAGCCCACCAGGACCGTTTGGATCTTGGCTGGACCAATTCCGCCGCGCTGAAGCCGGCCGAGCGCACCGGGTTCGCCGCCGTGGGCGGCATCTACCTGTTCCAGCAGGCTCGGCTCGGCAAGGTCCAGGCCGCCGCCCGCGAACTGGAGGCGGTGATCCAGTTCAGCTCACCCGAGGTCGTGAAGCACGCCCTTGCGGTCGTGGAGGAAATGCCGTTCCGGGCTGATTGGTTGAAGGATTCCGACCGGCAGTTCTTCGACGACCTGATCGCCCTCAAGGCCGATCCCGCGCGGGCACCCAAGCAGGCTTCGGAGATCTTCAAACAACGTCGGGATTCGCTGTGCAGCCCGATCACGGCAGCCACCGCGTTGCTGTTCCACGGGCAGGTCAAGGACATGGAAACGGTCCTGGGCGCCATCTCCGAATACGCCGTGGTCCAGCCGCAGGCCAAGGAATTGGTCGCCCACCTGCGCGCCCTGGGCCAGGAACGGCTCGTCGTGGAAAAGGCCGGCACCGACAAGACTCTGGCCGGTTTCCGCGCCCGCGTGGCGCCGGAATTGGGCAAGAAATTCAAGGCGGCCCTGGCGGTGCCCGCCCGCTGGCCGGCCATGCGCTTGGGTGAACTCGGCAAGGAGATCAGCGCGGTCGAGTCGGAGCTGTCGATCCAGCAGACCCTGAACACGGCGGCGCAAATTTCCCCGGTCCTGCCCGCGGAGCAGAAGCGCCGATCCGAGACCACGGGTCGCGAGGCGATTGCCGCGCTGGAAAAGCGCCTCGCGGCGTTGCGCGCGGAACACGAACGGCTCAAGGCCGAACTCGGGCGCTGAACCGGCGCGGAGATATTACTCGGCGGGATCGCCCGGCGGCCCTCACTGCGCCGCCGCAAAATGCCGCCGCACCTCGCGGACGGCCAGGGCTCGCGAATAGATCGCCACTTCGTCCAGCCGGCCCTGCAACGGGGCCAAGCTGCCGCCCCCGGCCAACCGGAGTGACACCAGCCCAGTTGGGAGATCGGCCGCCGGAGTTTCGAGGTCCGGTTGGCCATCGAGATACACGCGCAGGAACGGGCCGTCCCGCACCACGACCAGGTGGTGCCAAGTCTTGGGTGTCATCGTCGTGCGGCCGCCGGAGACGGGTTGCCCGGCGCCGCCTTGGCAGTGGAGCCGGCCCGCGAAGTCGTTGGTGCCGCCGATTTCCAGACGCAACGCGGGGGCGGCTGACCCCGGCGTCCGCACCGTGAGCACTTCGGCCGTCGTGGCGGCGGCCTCATGGGGCAGGCCGTTCCAGAACCAGCATTCCACCGTCCACTTTTCCGCCGCCGGCAACGCGGTCACGAATGCGGCGTCGGCAAAGTGCAGCGCATGATTGCCCACGCCATCCAGCGCCGGCCGCTGGCCGCGGGCGAGGCGCAGCGGCGGGCCGGCGAGGTAGTGGGCGGTGAAGCCTTCCAATGCGCCGCCGATGGGGCCGGACACCACCGACCGCGGCACGCCCTCGAATTCTTCCAGACGCCAGTAGGCAGCCGGCCGCGAACGCCGGACGGCCTTCGCGTAGTCGGTCTCCGGATCGCGGGCGGCGCGACGCTTCTTGCCGGTCACGTCCTCCAACAGGCCCAGCAGCGTCGCGGTGATGCGCGGCTCGGCGTTGGTCTCCAGGCCGGCGGTGCGGGCAGCCCAGGTGGTGTAACCGCCCAGCGCGTGCTGCTCGGGTGGCGGGATGTAGCCGTCGCCGCCGTTGGCCAGCTCCACGTTCATCGTCAGCGGCAGCGGGCTCTGGGTCTTCAGCTTCAGCCCGGTCAGGGCGAACACCTCGTTGGGCAGCGCCGCGACCGCGAGGTCGCCGACGCGCAGGGCCTGGAGCACGATCTCGGTCTCGCGCCAATCGTGCAGGTGGAGCTGCTCCAGCGCATAGATCTCGGGCAGGTTATTCGGCAGGCGGTCGCCGATCGTCGCGGCCAAGCCCTTGGCCCAGCCGAGACGGGCATCGTCGCAGAGGCGGTAGCGCAGGGGCAGCTTCGCCTCCCGCATCGCCAAGGGCACGCGAGCGCGGTGCTTCACGGAGCGCAACGCGGCGGCGGCCCGCTCGGCCAATTGCTCCGCGTAGGCGTCGTAGCCGATGACGCGGCGCGGCGCGCCGTAGTCCATCCACATCAGGTCGCCGCTCGTGCCCTGCGAGAGGATGGCCACGGGCGGGCGGGCGGAACCGGGCGCGAGCTTCGCCTCCAGCTTGGTGCGCCAGCGGCCGAAGTAGTCGGACGAGAGAAGCGCCGACTCGTAATAGTGCATCGAGAAGTTGCCGAACACCGCCAGCGGCCGGCCGTCCGCGGCGATCACGGACAGGAGCGTGAAGTTCGGGTCCACCGGCCCGGATGGTCCGATGGCGTCCGGACTTTCGTGGCCGGGATGCATGTGGGCGCGCACGGAACGCACGCCGAACGGGTCCGTCTCGATCCGGTCGAGCCGGCGGATCCAGCGGCGGTTGTGCGTGTAGCCGGTCGCGTCGAACGAGGTCCAGCCGGCCCGGGCCGGTTCGAGCCGTTCCGCCGCGAGCCGGAGGCATTCCGCGATCTTCGCGGGCAGTTGGGCCGCATATCTGGGATCGATCCGGCTGCCGAGGCAGCCCATCGCCGACGGCGCGGAGTGCGTATGCGTGGCCGAGATGAGCATGCGGTCCGGGCGCAGTCCGGTCTGGCGCTGGGCCAGCGCCTTGGCCTCGTCGATCAGGCTGCGCGCCATCATGCAGGTGTCCACGGTCACCAGCGCGAGCCGTTCCGCGCCGTCATCCAGGACGAGGGCACGGACTTCCAAGGGGTCCACCACGCGGTCGGCGGAGCGTTCGGTGAACATCGCGTTCACGATCACCGGGAATTGGGTCGGCGAAATGTCCACGATCGCCGCACCGGCCCACAAGCCGGCCGCCCGGCCCGGCAATGCCGCCACGAGCAGGCCGAATCCGACGACGAGGAGTGCCAGGGAGGAGGGCCTTCCGGTGGGGCGCATGGCGGCAGCGTGCGCCGGCCGGCGGCCGGCTGTCGAGTTGGGGCCACGTGGGCGCAGCCGCCACGGCGCTGGCCCGATCGCATTGGTTCGGCCAATGCCCGGCGCCAATTATCGATTCACTCAACCGAGGCAAACTCAGGCAGCGTTCCGCCGTGAAAATGAATCTGCGCAAATCCTCCCTCCTCGGCGCCGCCATCGGTCTTGCCGACGGGCTCGCCTTCGTCACGTGTTTCCATACCGGCCTCGATTTCCTCACGCCGATCCTGATCTGGCCGGCGCTGCCCGGCTGGTGGGTGGCCCGGGCCGTTTCGGGCTGGGTTCCGGAAGGGATCGCCTGGAGCCTGGGGGTTCTGGCGTTGGCCCTGCTCGGCGCCGTGGTGGGCGGGTTGGTTGCCCTGCTGTTCCGTCGGCCCCGTTCCGCCGCCGACCAGCACTAATCCGAAAGCCGGCGGGATCGGTTCACGGCTTCATCGCCGGCGGCCCCCGGAACCGCCGGCGTTCCAATGCAAACCACACGACTGCCATGATCAACGCCGTCCCGCCCAGGATGGGCAGGGCCTGTTGGTTCGGCGGCTGAACCCCGATCACCAGCAGGAACAGGCACCCGAGCGTCGCCACCACCGCCAGCGGCTTGAACGCGGCGCCGAGCTGGAACGGGCCGAACCGGGTCCACGTCCGCCCGTGCGCCCAGAAGCCGGCGGCCACCGGCAGCACGTAGCTCACGTAGAGGAAGACGGTCCCGATGGCCGCGATGGTCTCGTAGCGCAGCAGCACCACCAGCGCGACCGACGCCAACGCCGCCGTCCAGACGGCGACCGACGGCGATTGCGTCCGCGCATTCACCTTTCGCAATCCCTCCGAGAACGGCAGCCCGCCATCGCGGGCGAACGCATACGCCATCCGCGAGGCCGAGGTGAGCGCCGCCAGCCCGCAGAGATATTGCGCGAGCACGATGCCCGCGAGCAGCGTCTGCGCGAAGCCGTCACCCAGGGCCGACCGCATGATCCAGGGGACGATTTCAAAGCCCATCGTCGCACCGGTCTGCAGGTCGGGCATGGCCAGCAGCAGCGCGGCGATCATCACCCAGCCGAACACCGCCGAGACGGCGACCGACCGGAGGATGCCGCGCGGCACGTTGTGGGCCGCGCCGACGGTTTCCTCCGAAGTGTGGGCCGAGGCGTCGAAGCCGGTGATCGTGTAGGCCGGCAGGAGGAAGCCGAGACAAAACAGCCACGCCAAGTTCGGTTGCCGCGGAAACACTGCCGCGCCTTCGGGCAAGCCGCTGAAGTTGGTGAAGGTCCACAGGCGGGACCATTCGAAGTGCTTCGTCGTCGCCAGCAGGGCGCCGGTCAGGATCACGGCGATGGCCAGGATCAGCCAGCCGCTGAAGTCGGTGAGCTTGGTCGTGAGCCGGATGCCGTAGTGGTTCAGCAACGCCTGCGACAACGTCACCAGCACCACGGCGAACGTGCGGACCGCGGCGGCCGAATCCGCCGGGGGTGACCAGCCGAAGGCGGCGGTCGCGAAGTCGTAGGTGCCCGTGTTGATGGCGGCGAGCACCGTGATCAGGCCGGCGAGGTTGAACCAGGCAGTGACCCAGCCGCAGGCCCGCCCACCGAGCAGGCTGCCCCAATGATAAAGTCCACCGGCGGTCGGAAACGCGCTGGCGACCTGCCCCATCGTGGCGGCCACGCACAGCGAGAAGAGGCAGACCAACGGCCAGCCCAGCCCGAGGCTGGCCCCACCGGCACTGTTGAAACCGACGTGGAACGAGGTGATGCCGCCCGCGAGGATGCAGATGATCGAGAGCGAGATGGCGAAGTTGGAGAATCCGCTCATGCGCCGGGCCAGCTCCGGCTGGTAACCGAGTTGGCGGAGCAACTGTTCGTCGTCGGGGGAGGATGGATGCGACATGGCGGCGGCCAAAGGCCGGCGCACCGTAGGGAGCGCAACCAACGGCGTTAATCCCCTTTTCCGGAGAACTTGGCCAGGCGGCCGCGCTAGTTCGTCGCCCAGGCGGCGCGCAGGCAGCGGAGGAAATTGCCGTGGGCAATCCCAAGGACGTCGGTTTCGGAGTAGCCGCGTTCCCGTAGGGCGGCGAGCACCCGCTGAAGATCGGCGATGGATTCGAGGTCCTGCGGCGTCTGTTCGGTGCCAAAGCCGCCGTCGAGATCTGAGCCGAGGCCGACGTGCGCCGCGTTGCCGGCCAACTGGCAGATGTGGTCGATGTGCTCGACGATCTTCGCGACCTTCAGGCCGGCGCCTTCGGGCGTCGTCACGCCGCGTTGCCAGCCGGGGATCATCATCCAGGCATCGAACACCGCGCCGAGCACGCCGCCGCGGGCGATGACCTCGCGGATCTGCTCGTCGCTCCACTGGCGATTATGCGGCACGAGAGAGCGACAGTTCTGGTGGCTCGCCCAGACAGGTCCGTCCCAGAGTTTCATGGCGTCCCAGAAGGCATCATCGCACAGGTGGGTGGCGTCGAGGATGATTCCGAGCCGGCGCATTTCACGAAGCAGTTCGCGTCCGCGCTCGTTCAGGCCGCCGGTTGCGTTGGTGCCATTGGCATAGATGCCCGGACCATAGTGAGCTGGCCCGACAGCCCGCAGGCCGTAACCCCAGGCGCGTTCCAAGTGCGCCAAGGTGACCAACGAATCGGCGCCCTCGAGCGACAGGATGTAGCCCACGGGAAGCTTCGAGTTGGAAGATTCGGGGTTCGGGTTGGCCCAAGCCTGCAGGTGGGCTTCGAGTTCGGCACGGTTCCGGATGGGGGTCATTTCGCCGGCCTCCTCCATTCCCCGATACCAAGCGAGCTGCGCCTGCGTCATGGCCCAGGCCTGCGCGGGCGAACGCCAGCCGGCGACCGGACTCCAGGCGTTGTGTTCGACCCGGGCAATCTGCGTGGCGACGCACAGGCCGATGTTCCCGCGGCGCAGCTCCGGCAATGACACGGTCGCGCGCCCACGGTCAGGCTTGTCCTTCAGGTGGGCTTCGGCGGCACGCAGGTCGGCCAGTGAACGCGTGAGGTCACGGTTCCACTCAACCGCGTTCATCGCCAGGTCGAGGTGGGCGTCGAAGGTGAAGGGCGGGTTCATGTGGATCAAACTCCCAGGCGGCGTTTGCGGGCGGTGACGGTCCAGCGGGCGGAGGCGCGGTGGTTTTCGACGACCCACACTTCCTCGTGCAAGGCCACCGTCGGGCAGACATGACAGGGCAGCGCATAGAACTCGTCGCCCGCGGCGATGCCGGCGGCGTGCGGTGTCTCCACCACGAGATGTTCCTCGCTGTGCATCACCGGCGTGGCGTCGGGCAAATTCAGGAACACCGCGCGCGGTTGCGGCATCTCGCTGGCGACGGCCTTGTGACCGAGGTCCAGGCACAGTCGATTGGGAGTGGGTTTGCTGACCACGCGCGTGAGCAGCACGGCAGCGGGCAGGAAGTTCAGGTCGGGAAAACGGCTCGCGTAACCGGCGTCCCACAGGACCGTGGTGCCGGGGCTCAACCGGATCGCGGGTTCGGTCCGCCGGGCATGAATCGGAAAGGTGGGTGAACCGCCGGCGACGATTTCCTCCACCGCGATTCCATGGGCGCGCAGTTGTTCCACCAGCCGGAAAACCGGGGCAAAGGCCGCGTCCGCCACGGCGGTCCGTTCGGCCGGATCCGTCGCACCGATGTGTCCGTCGTAGGCCTGCAAACCACGAAACTGCACGCCACGGGTCCCGGCGATCAGGTTCACGAGTTCGACCGCCGCCGGGCCGGCCGGAAGGCCCGTGCGGCCTTGGCCGACATCGAGATCCACGAACAGCCCGAGGGCCGGCCGGCCGGTATTGGCGGCCGCGAGGGTGCGCACCGCGGCGAGATGATCCACGAGCGCGGAGAACCGGACTTTAGGCTGCGTCTCCGCGAGGCGCACCAAACGTTCCACCTGCGGCCCCACGGGCTGGTAAGCCAGCAAGACATCCAGGGCGCCGTTCGCCGCCGCCATCTCGGCCTCGGCGATGGTCGCGCATTTGAACTTCGTGATCCCGAGGTCGACCTGCCGGCGGATCAGTTCCGGCAACTTGTGCGTCTTGAGGTGCGGCCGCAGGCGTTCCGGGCCACCGGCGATCCGCAGCATCTCGGCGAGGTTGGCCTCGATGCGTTCGCGGAACAGCAGCAGGGCGGGCGACGGAATCTCGGCGACGTTGGCGACTTCAAACCAGTTCACGGGGTCCTTTCCCAGCGCCAGATGACGCCGTCCTCGGGGTCGTTGAGCTCGGCCGCACGGTGGAAGCCACACTTGGCCAGCACGCGGGTCGAGGCGTTGTGCTCAGGCAAGGTGTGGGCGATGACCCGGGCGAGGCTGATGCGGCGACGGGCTTCGTCCACCAGTGCCTGGGTGGCCTCGGTGGCGAAGCCTTGGCCGCGGAACGCGGGTGCAATGCCGTAGCCGACCTCAATCACTCCGTCCGCATCCGCCGGTCCCTTGAAGCCGGCCAAGCCGATGACACTTCCGGCGGCCAGGTGGACCACAAGGAACGGTGCCCACCACGGCGCCGTGGCGCCGGCTGCGGCGATCTTGGCCAAGGCATATTCCAGGGCCCCGGGAAATTCGAGGTAACCGTCGGCGACCGACAGGCCGAACTGGCGCGTGAATTCCGCGGGACCGGCCATCAGCGCGCGCAACTGTTCCGGCGTGCTCCGGCGCAGTTCCAGGCGCGGGGTGACCAGCGTGAGGGCCAGGCTCATTCCGGCCGAACTTCGAAGATGGCTTCCACCTCGACCGCGATGTTGCCGGGCAGCGGCCCCATGCCCACCGCGCTGCGGGCGCCGATGCCTTGGTCGGGGCCGAAGACCTCGGCCATCAGCTCGCTGAAGCCGTTGATGACCTTGGGATGCTCGTAGAAGTCAGGGGCGGAATTGACCATGCCGAGGGTCTTCACGATCCGTTGGATGCGGTCGAGCGAGCCGAAGTGCGCCCGCAAGTTGGCCAGCATTGCCAAGCCCACCTGGCGGGCAGCGGCCTTGCCGGCGTCGAGGCCCAGGTCGCGGCCGACGACGCCCTGGATCAGCGAGCCGTCGAGGCGCACCGGGCCGTGGCCCGACACGTAGGCGATATTCCCGACCACCACGACCGGCCTGTAAACGGCGATGGGCTTTGGGGCAGGCGGCAGTTGCAGCTGAAGTTCGGCGAGTCGTTGTTCGGCGCTCATGGCAGATTGAATTGTGCCACCAGCAAAACAGGCGCCCGCCGGGGCGTCGAGCGCCCAAGCCGCGGCCAGCTCAGCTTTCCGATGCCGGCACTGCGAGGTTGAAACCCAAGTTGGCGGCGAGTTGGTGGTCGCGGATGCCGTAGAAGGCGGCCAGCGCACGCACCCGTTCGGCGGCCGCGTCGCGGTCGTAACGCGCCGTGCGTTTCACGCCGGTGATCAGCAGGTTTTTGCTGGTGTGCTCCGGGGCGATGAATTCCATGACCTGTGTGTCATAGCCGGCCCATTCCAGCAGGGCCGCCCGCAGGGCGTCGGTCACGAAGTCGGCCTCCCGCTGGAGCAGGATGCCGTGGCGCAGGCCCGGAGCGAGCACCGGCGGCGGCACGAGCTGCGGACGGATCTGCTTGTGGCAGCAGGGGGCAACCATGAGCAGGCGGGCGCCGGCGGCGATGCCCTTGGCCAGGGCGTCGTCGGTCGCGGTGTCGCAGGCGTGCAGGGCGATGAGCACATCCGTCTTTTCCACGGGCGACTCGGCGATCGTCCCGGCGACAAAGCTCAGCCCGGGAAAACCGACCTGGCCGGCCACACGGTTGGTGACCTCAACCAGCTCGGGGCGGCTCTCAATGCCAATGACACGGAGTTCGCCCCCGTGGACCCGGCGGAAATGCTCGTAGGTAGCGAAGGTCAGGTAACCCTTGCCGCACCCCATGTCCACGATGTGGATGGGCTCGGAGGCGGTGAACTTCACGTCGCCCAGCAGGTGGTCGAGGAGTTCGACGAAGCGGTGGATCTGCCGATACTTCGCCTCCATGCCCCGGAACAGCGTGCCGTTGGCGGAGGTGATGCCCAACGCCTGCAACCAGGGCACGGTCGCCTCGATCTGCCGCTGTTTGGTGCGATCATGCGCGCCCGGTTGGCCGGAAGCCGCCGCCTTGTCCACCGGTTTCTCGTAGCGGATCCGGGCGGGCCGGTAGCCGGGGTAATCGAGGTGGGTCACCCCTTTCGGCGTCTGCAGGTAACCGTGGGCGAAGGTTCCGCCCATGAGGTCGCCGATCAGCGGAAAGGCATCCTCCGGGATCAGGTTCTTGGTCACGTCGCGCGTCTCGTGCCGGTAGACGAACGAGAGCAGGATCTGCTCCTTGATCGTGACCGGCCGGATGGTGATCTGCCGGAGCGATTTGTCGGCGCCCCGGGGTCCGGCGAGCGTAATGCGGATGAGTTCGCGGGCAGTCCAAGCTTCCTGGACAAACTCCAACCAGTCCTTTTTTGCGTCGAGTGACACTAGAAGGGGAGCTTCCCGGACGAACGGGCCACTTAGCAAGCCGGCGCTGCGACCGGCCGCGGCTTACCGACGGGCCGACCGCCGCCGCAACAACATGCCGGCGACCGGCAGGGCCACCAAGCCGGCGGCCCAGGTGGAGGACTCGGGGACGAAATTCAGGTCGATGATGACGCTCTGGTTAGCCGCCAAGCTTTGGCCGCCGAAGTTCACGAAGATGTTGTTAACGTCGTAGGTGAAACTGGTCGGGACGACCGTGCTGGCGCCGTTAATGGCGGCCGTCACGATGCTCGGCGCGGAACCCAGGGCGTCATAGATCCGGAAGCCGGCGAAACCCGGGGAAACATACGCTAACAAGTTCACTTCACCCATCGCAGTGATGGTGATCTGGGTCGGAGCGAGATCGACCGAGAAGGAGCCAGCGGCCGCGGGCCATTCGATGTCTCCGTCCACAACTTTGTTGAGCTCTGGGTATCCGCTGCTGAGGTCCGGAAGGTAGAACGTGAGCCCAATCGTCTGCCCATCCCAACCGTCCGCTTGGGCAGAAAGCATCCCTGTGCCGCACACGAGGGAGATTGCGGAGATGACGCGGAGCCAGACCGAAGTGGGGTTCATGTCGGGGCAATAGCTAACCGACCGGGGTGGGTGGGCGTCAACCCACAATCCCTCGAAAACGGCCTAAAATCGCCCTTCGCGGCGAATTCATGCCGCCGCAGCACCCTCAAGGAGTTGACCGAGCCCCTGATCCGACAGTCGCCCGCGCCCGGATTCCCTCCAAGGTCTTGGGGCCGATGCCGCTCACCTTTTCCAGGTCTTCCACCCGCTCGTAGGGCCGGCCCGCGATGATCTTCCGGGCGAGGCTTTCGCTGATCCGCGGCAGCGTCATCAGTTCGTCAACGGTCGCCGAATTGACGTCCACGCTGGCGGTGGCGCGTTGCGCGGCTTGTTCCCGGGACAACGGTTGACCGCATTGCTTCAGGCCGACCATTCCCAGCAGCGCCGCCACGGCCACGGCTACCAGCTTGCCGACCAGCCGTGAGGTCACGTTGCGGGCCACGCGGCTGCCGAGGCCGTGGAGGGGATCATTGGAACGGGCCATGGAACGCGCCGGTTCAGTCGAGCCGCCGGACCCAGATGTTTCGGTAGCGGACGGGATTTCCGTGGTCCTGGAGCAGGATCGGCCCCTTGGGTGTGACGCCGGAGAACTTCGCCGCCGTGGTCGCGTCGCCCTTCACCGGCACATGGTCCTGCACCAGCACGCCGTTGTGCAGCACGGTGAAGGAGCCGGGCACCGTCTGGCCGTCCTTGGAGATCGGGGGATGAAAAATGATGTCGTAGGCCTGCCATTCGCCGGGCGGGCGGCTGGCATTCACGAGCGGAATCGCGTGACCATAGAAGGCGCTGGCCTGGCCATTGGGATAGGTGGGGTTGTTGCTGGAATCCAGCACCTGGATTTCGTAGCGGCCTTGCAGGTAGACGCCGCTGTTGCCGCGGCCCTGGCCGTCGCCCTTCACCTCGGCGGGCGACGCCCATTCGACGTGGAGTTGCACCGCCCCGAACTCCTCCTTCGTCAGGATGCTGCCGCCGCGCACTTCCGCGAAACCCGGTGTCACCGTCCACTTGGCTGCCGAACCATCCTCGGCTTTCCATGCGCCCAGGTCCTTGCCGTCGAAGAGCACGATCGCGTCCGCCGGAGCCTGGCCGGGGCCGCCCGGCGCAACGACGCGCGGCGCCTTGTCTTCGGCGAAGGCACTGAGGCAAGTGGCGACAAACAATCCGCCCCACACCGGGCGGATCGGGAATTTCAGCGGGGACATGCCGCGAGCATGGACGGCGAACGCAGCGGCCTCAAGCCGGCGGCGCGGCAATTCTCTCCACATTGCGTCGCAGCCCGCGCCAGAGCCCCCAGCCGGTGGCCGCCGTGGAGGGCAGATAGCCTTCCGCCACCGACTTTAGCGCGCCGGCCTGCTGGTGCGACCAGTCCAAGCCCGCGCGGATCTGGGCCTCCCACGCCGCCCAGTCAACTTCGAGCACCCCCAGCGACCGCAAGCCGGCCACCCCGGCCAGCAGCATGGCGGCAACGACGCTGGTTACCTTGAGAAAACGGCGGAAAAGAAAGCCCAGCAGGAAACCGCCCGCGTAGCCGGCACCCAACCGAAAGGTCGCCGGGGAACGACTGGGTGTGCCGACCGAGCCATCGGTCGGGACGGAGGTTAACGCCGCCGGGGCGGAACCGGTGGAGGCTTCCAAGGCGGGCGTGGGCCGCAATTGCCGGACCCAGAGGACTCCGCCCAACACCATCAGCAACACCGCCCAGCGCAACGAGCGGACGGTGCACAAGCCGGCCAGTTCGGCGCGCAGGTGAAAACGTCCGGCGGTGACGGCGGAGGCAAGCGGGTTCATGCGGCGAAGGTCGCCAGCGTGCGGCGCGCAGCCGGGCGTTGCCAACTCCCGGATTGCGGTTCGCCTGCCCGCTGCCAGCGTCACCGACGTCTCACTATGCGAAAGTGGCTGCTCAACCTTCACCTCTACGGCGGGCTGCTCTGCGCGGCGTATCTGCTGGTCTTCGGCTTCTCCTCGCTGCACTTCAACCACCACTTCGCCTTCGCCCAATCACCGAAGGGCGCGGCCAACCGCAGTTGGGAGGCACCCTTGCCCGGCCCTTTGCTGCCGGACAATACCGCGGCGGCGGAGAAGCTCCGGGATCAACTCGAACTTAAGGGCTGGCCCCTGCCGTGGGAAACCCGACGGGACACCGACGGCACGCTGCACTTCCCGATGGAACGCCCGGGCAAGCGCTATCAGGTCCATGCCTCGCCGGCGACCGGCACGGTGAAGGTCGAGGAACAGGACAAAGGCTTCTGGCCGGTGGTGGTTTCGCTCCACGCGCTGCACGGTTTGCCGGGGGGGCCGCCGGTGACCGCCTGGGGCATTTACACGGAGGTCTGCACGGTCTTCGCGTTGTTCGCGGCAGCGTCCGGCGTTTACCTTTGGTGGGTCTCGGGGCGGGACCGACGGGCCGGGCTCTTCACCGGCGTTGCCACCACGGTCCTGTCGTTGGGCCTGATCCTCTACGTCGTCACCCAAGGCTGAACCATGCACACCTTGATCCGCCGACTGCACTTGTTCGCCGGGCTCACGCTCCTCGTATGGGTGACCCTCTACTTCGTGACCGGCTGGGTCATGGTCCACGAGGATTGGTTTCCTCGCCGCGACGCCGACAAGCAGACCCGTTCCGTCACGCTCAGCGCGCCGGGCGAGCGCAACTCCGGCGAATTCGTCCGGCAGTTGGAAACCACCTTCGACATCCACGGCAAACGCAACGAACCCGTCCGGCGGGGCGACGGGACGTGGCGCTTCAACTGGATCCGGCCCGGCCATCGTTACGAGGTCACCGTCTCCGCCGCGGGCGACCGGGCCGACTTCACCCACACCCGGCTGAACGGCGTCGGGGTCCTGCACGGCTTGCACCGCCTGCATGGCTACGGCGGCGGACCGCTCTACGACGGGTGGGTCGTCGCGTATGATGTCGCGAGCGCCTCCATGATCTTGTTCGCCCTGAGCGGCATCTGGCTCTGGTGGCGGCAAAGCGCCGGGCGGCGCCTCGCCGGCTGGATTTGTTTGGCGACCGGCTTCGGCTTCACCGGTGCGATGATCGCCTACCTGATGTATTCGCGCTGAACGTCCGGAGAGCACCTATCGGCAGTTCGCCCCACCTTTGGCCCCGACCGGTTGGACGGCCGACGCCTCCGTGATACGCTCCCGCCATTCCGCCGGCCGCCATTGTGAGGCACCGTCGTCCATTTCCATGAACACAACTCGTCTCCCTCAATTCCCGGCCGCCGCCGGACTCGCCCTGGCCTTGGCCGGCGGCGTGCTCCGCGTCTCGGCCGCCACCACGTTCTTCTCCTTCGAGGACGGAACCACCCAGGGCTGGGCCGTGAACGCCGCCAGCTGGGCCAACGGCTTCAGCACCGTGGCCGTCGCGGGCGAACACGCCACCGACGGTTCGAAGAGCCTGCAAATCGACTTCACCGGCCAGTCCTTCAAGTGGGGCGGGCTCGCCGAGAATTACGCCGACACGGCCTTCCTCGAGGCGATCAAGCCCGGCGGCAAACTGTTCCTCGACGTCTTCGTGCCCGAGTCCAGCGCGGGCATCTCGCAGCTCGGCTTTGTCATTCAGCAACCCGACGTGACGGGCGACAAAGGGTGGCAGCAGGTCTGGTTCTGGATCGGCGGCGTGACCGGCAGCTTCACGGTGGAGCTCCCGTTCGAACGCCTCGGTTCCGGCCCGGTGAACCTGCACCTCGGCCAGAACGCCACGGAGGGGACACCATTCACGGTGTTCGTGGACAACTTGCGTGTGGAACCGGCCCCGCCCGTCGGGCCGGTGCCGATCACGTTGCAGACGTTCGAGGACGGCTCGACCCAGGGTTGGGTCCTGAACAATGACTGGGGCAAGGGCTTCGCGACGCTGGAAAACGCCGCCGGCAACGCCACCGAGGGAACCAAGGCGCTCAAGGTGACCTTCCCCGGCGACGCCTACAAGTGGGGCGCCTACAACCTCGACATCACTGATCCCGCATTTCTCGAAGCCATCCAATACGGCGGCAAGTTCCTGTTCGACCTCGTGGTTCCGGCCGACAGCGAAGGCTTCCAGAATCTCGGCTTCTCCTTCCAGCAGGCCGGCGTTGAAGGCGCCCTCGGCTGGCAGCAGGTGTGGTATGGCGTCGAAGGCCGCACCGGCACGTTCACCATGGAACTACCCTTCCAACGCACCAGCGGCGGCGCGGTTTCCTTCAATCTCGGCCACAACTCCACCCCGGATAAATCCTACACCGCCTATCTCGACAACCTGCGCGTGGTGCCCAATCCGCCGCCGCCCCAGGGCATCCCGAAGACGAACGTGACCACGCTGTTCTCCTTCGAGGACGGCACGAGCGAAGGCTTCGAGATCAACAGCCAGGGCTGGGGACTCGCCTTCACCACGCTGGAAAGCACGGATGGCAACGCCACCCACGGCAGCAAGAGCCTCAAGGCGACTTTCCCCGCGGGCGATTTCAAGTGGGGCGCCTTCGCCAATAACATCACCCGGCCCGACGTGCTGGGTGCAGTCTCGCAGAATGCGACACTGCTGGTGGATGTCTTCGTGCCGGAATCCGTCACCACCATCCAGCAGATCGGCCTGTCCCTCTCGCAGCCCGGCGCGACCGCGCCCAAGGACTGGCAGCAGGTTTGGTTCTTCATTGGCGGCAAGACCGGCCGGTTCACGATTGATCTGCCGTTCACCCGCGAAACTGACAAGGGCATCAACCTGAACCTCGGCCGCAATTCCACGGGCGATACCGACGCCGAGATCTACCTCGACAACTTCCGCGTGGTGACGACCGAACTCGTCGGCGCGAAGCCCGGCACCGCGAAGACCTCCCCGGCGGCGGCCGCGGGCAAGGTGAAGCTGGAATTCACCGGCGGCCTCGAAGCCGCCGACAGCCCGGCCGGACCCTTCGCGGCCGTGGCCAATGCGACCAGCCCGCTGGAAGTCGATCCCGCCGTAGCCGGGCCGCAGAAGTTTTACCGCGCGCAGGGCCAGCCAATCGTGTTCCTCCAGGATGACTTCGAGGGCTCCAGTTCCGCGTGGACCGTGCGATACGTCAGCGGTTCCGGCGCGGCGCCGGCCTGGGAACGCGGCACGCCGGCGTATCCCGACGAAGTTACGTTCGCCCGCAGCGGTTCCAAGGTATGGGCCACCAGCCTGACCACTCCCTACGCCGACGGCATCGTCGTCGCGCTGACTTCACCCGTCATCAACCTCGCCGACGCCACGACCGGAGCCCGGCTGTCCTTCTTTGACCTGCTGGACGCCGGCGGCGTGGAAGGCGACGGCGACAAGGTTGAGGTCTTCGTCCGGGCCGAAGATGGGTCCGTGCTGACCGGGGCGGAAAACGCGTTCTGGACCGCTCAACGTTCGTCCACCGGGCCCTACTTTTTCCAACGCCGGGTGGTGGAACTGCCTGCGGTGGCCAACGGCAAGAAGGTGAAACTGGAGTTTCGCCTGACCAGCGATGCCGCCGGCGCCGGCCTACAGAAGGGATGGATGATCGACGACGTGAGTGTCTACGCGAAGCCGTGACCCGGCGTTCGTGAACGAACTCCACGGCCCGGGTTCCCCCGTGAACCCGGGCCGTTTTGGCTTTCCATTCAGCGCCAACCCACGCGCCACGAACGCCGGCGAACCGTTCGCCGGAAACGTCCCACCGAGCGGCTGTGTCGCCCGCCGCGCGCCCGCGTGCTCAGCAGCGTGAACAGGACCACGACGGTGGCGGGAAGGAAGAAGGGCAGGATGTCCATACGCTGGGGAGGCGTGTCCGGCGGCGGGGTGCACCAAGCCGGCCGGTTGTGAGTTGCGCCTTACCGGCGCCGCCATAGGGCGAAGCCAACAATGGCAACGCCAAACACGGCGGCGTATTCCTCCGGTTCCGGCACGGCGGAGAGGGTATCGATGGTCACGTTGTCGAAATGGAAGGCCGCTCCCGCCGAGGTTTCGGCCGGCGTTTCCAGCACGAACCGGTCGAAGCTCAGGATGTTCGTGGCCGTGAAGCCCTGGAGTTTCGGGGTGGTCAGGTCATCCAGATAGAGCCGGAGGCCCATGCCGATGCCGAGGTTGCGAATCTCCAGACGGGCGGTGTGGACCGTTGTGCCGTCGTTGGCCGTCTTGGACGGATCGAAGAAGAGCGTGGCGCAATCGTTGTCTGGCGGCGGGGCGGTGAGCACGCCGGGTTGGTTGTCGAGCAGCAGGCCGGCGAAGAGGTCCACCGAATTGGCCTCGTAACGTAGCTGATAGAACCCACCGGTGCCCGGGGTGGAGTTGTCGTAGTGGGTGATGTCCGCGTGGAAACCGCGGTCGTCGTCGTAGGCCGCCGTGCCCGCGCTGCCGTAGAGCCCGAAGCGGACGAAGTTGGCCTGCATTACGGCGGTCGGCGCGCCCGTGTAGCGGTAGTCGAATTGAAGGTAGATTCCCTCACCGAGCCCGGGCGAGGTGGCGGCGAACGACGTCATCAGGTTGTTCTGGTATCCGGTGCCCCGCGCCACCTGTGAGCCTGCGCCAAAACCCGCGTCGTTCACCACCTCCCAGCCGGCCTCGGTGGTGTAGGTGCCCGGCAGTGGGCCGACGGCATACGAATCAAAATCCTCGATGAAGACCGAGGCGGAGGTGGCAGTGGCGCCGGCGGCAAAAGCGGCGGCAAGACGAAGCAGCTTGATGGATCTCATGTTTTTCCGACGCCGGGAGGGACCTATTCCCCTTCCCGGACAGCGATGAGAGGAGCAATTACCCGTGCCAAGGCGGGTGGGCGACTGGCGCCCAGAGGCTCAGAGCAGCTTGGCGAAGTTCGCCGCCAACCAGCCGATGAGTGCGGCCACACCGAGGCCGGCGAGGACCGCCAACACCAGCGTGGCCCACCAACTGAGCGGGATGCGCAGCGGCACGCCGGTGCCGGCTTCCTTGTGCTGGTAGAGCCGGCGCGCGACGAACGTGGCGACGACCGCCACCACGGTGACAAGCGGCACGGCAATCCGGCCGTTCAGCCGGTCCCAGACCGCTTCCTCCGCGTAGAAGCCGAGTCGCAGGGTGGAAAGCGCCCCGAGCGCGCTCCACAGCCACGCGGTGAAGGCCACGGTGCGGTTCGTGGCGAGCGCGGCCACGGCGAACCCGAGCGCAAAAACGGCGAAGGGCGCCGCGAACACCAACCCGTAAAGCATCACCGGTTGCCGCACCTCGACCGTGGCCAGGCCGGTGTCGAGGAAGACGCGGAACAGGACGTCGGAAAAGCTCCGGTCCAGCGCCAGGACATCCATCAGCGTGAGGGCCACGAGCCAGGTGGCGCCGACCAGGAACCGCGCCGTGAAGCGCTGCGACCGGGTGGGCGGAAAGGCGAAGGAGAACTCCTCGCAGCCGTGAATCACGTCGGCACCGCCGAAGGCCGGCCCGGCCACCAACGCGAAGACGAAACCCACCACGAGGACCCAGAGCGGATGCGCCACCAACGGCAGCAGCCACACCACGGCGAGCCAGCCGATGAGGAAACACAGCAGCAGCCGGCTGTGCATGAACCACTCGCTCCAGAACAACGCCCGCCAGAGCCGGACGGGCGTCGGTCCACCGGTCACGGGCTCGCGCGCCTCCTCAGGCACGAGCTGCAGCACGGGTTGGGAAGTGGCGGGCATGGCGGACGGTTCAACGCTGCGGCGGCACGGAGTCGAGGTAGAATTCCCACGGGTATTCCGTGCCGGGCGCGGGTTGGACGGCGGTGGTCGTGATCTCGGCGCCCGGCCCCGGGTTGCCGGACGAGCGGAAAATCCTCCGGGCCACGACCGCACCATCCTGCTGCGCACGATAGGTCTGGCCTTCCCACAGCAGGAACGGTTTGGCGCCGGGCGGCAGCGAACTGGGCGGCACCTTGACGCCGTGCAACTGGCACACGGCGAGCCCGGCGTCCTTGCCCGTCGCGGTCAGACGCTGCCAAGCCTGCTTTCGCCAGCCCAAGGTGTGCAGGTAGGAGAACGAAACCGATTCGACGGACTCGGACAGTTCCGCCTGCCACGAGCCGGTCTCCGGATTGCCGAACAGGGTCCGGTCCAGATTCCACGGTTCCTGCGAGGCGTTGGCGACGTTGCCCCAGGCCGTGTTGGTGCTCGCGACCACCCGGGTCGCCGGATCGCTCGGGCAGAGCAGGATTCGAGGTTCCGCCACCCAGTTGGAACGCTGGCTGAGCCGTGTGACCGAGCGCGGCCGTTTGCCGGTTTCCCGCGTGTAGATTTCGATGGCCGTGATCAGTTGCCGGAGATTGCCGGAGCAGACCGTTTGCTGCGCCCGCAGCTTGGCTCCCGCGATCGAGGAGGCGACCAACGTCGCCAGCACCGCGATCAGCGCGAGCACGGTGAGCAGTTCCACCAGGGTGAACGCAGACCGGCGACCGCCACCGCGGGCCAATGAGTCGGGTCCGGGCGTCATGGTTGGACCGGCACATGCCAGAGCCCGTAGGCACCGCGCGGCAACCATAGGCCGCCGGCCGCAGTGGCGTCGCCCGATTCAGGACCGGTCCACAGCGTGCAGGGGCGCGCGCCGGCGCCGGTCAGCGTGAGCGGATCGGTTCCCTGCGGGGAGAGAAACAGGAAGTCGCTCGCCGAGCTGGCCACGACCACGTCGGCGAACTCCCGGAACGCGGTCACCGCCGAGCCGGTCGCGAGTGAACCTTGGCGGGCAAACTGGCCGTCTGGAGTCAGCGCCCAGGCTTCGAGGGTTGGTCCGCCTTCCGCCGGCGGCGTGGACTGGCCGACCCACACCGCGCCGTTGGCGCGCACCAAGATTGGTGTCAGGCGGTCGGCCGGCGCCAACGTTAGCCGGGCGACCAGGCTGGCGCTGATGCCGTCGTAAGCCAGCGCCAGGAGTTCGCTGGGCTGCGCCGCCTGGCCATTCCAGGCGACTTGGCCCGGGTTTCGCGCATAGAGCAGTTGTCCCGCGTGCGACACGCCGACCAATTCGGCCGGCAAGTCGGCGGGCGGGCGGACGACGGGCGACGCCGGATCGGCGAAGTCCAGCACATGCAACCGGAAGGTGTTTTGCCACTCCAGCTTCTGGCCCAGACCGGCGTCCGTCATCGTTGTGTCCGGCACCGCGACGCTTCGGCGTTCGCTCAGGTAGATTTTCCCGCCGACGCCGAAGGACTCCGAGAACTGGGCCGTGCCGAGTTCAACATCCAATCGCGCATAGGAAGTCAGCCGCGGTTCCGTCGTGCCGACGTCGAAGGCCAGGAAGTGACGCGCGTTGCTGCCCCAACCGGGCCACCACCCGCCACCGGGGAAAATTCCGATCGGATTGGCGACATCCAATTGTTGGACCCCCAGGGAAACCGTGGGCCAGAAGCCGCCGCCAAACCAGCCACCCCAAGCATTCGCCTTTTCGGTCCACACCAGAGTGCGGGCATCCGTCCATAGCGGTTTCAGTTCATAGCCGCCGACTCCGGCCGGAAGAGCCTGCCGATCTTGCGCCACCACTTGAAGCCGGTCGTCGGGCCAACTGATCACACTGAAGGCGCTTTCGGCGGGAATTGGGATGGATCGCCATTCGGTGTTCACGACCACATTGGTCTCCCGCACCGGCGGCTGGGTTTCCAGCTCCATGCGCACGACGGCGTTGGTCACGGGCAGGTCGGGCTGCGGCGTGATTTCCAGGCGCCAGACCAGCCGATTGGTCACGTAACCGGGCGAATCTGGCGTGGGCGGCATGTCAACTTCGCGCCAGACCTGAGTGAGGTTCGTGAGGGGCGGCTGCGGCCGGAGTTCGACGGTGAAGTTCGTGAACCAAACCCACTTCGGCGGCAGCTCCCGGGTGATGACGGTTTCATTGGTCACCCGAACTTCCTCGTAGCGGAAGCTCTCGGGCTGGTGCTGGAGCAGGTAAAGGCGTCCGTCGCGCACATCCGCGCCGACGACCGGCAGGCTCAGCAACGGCAACGTGGCCACGGCCGTCTCGGGGGCTGAGGAATGGGTCAGCACGACCCGATTGGATGGCCAGTAAGCCAACTGGACCAGGCGGTCGCCGGCGACGAACACACGGTCCACCTGATGCGTCAGCGCCAGTTCACCCCGCACCTGCGGGTGGTCGCGGTCGGCAATGTCGGCCATCAGCACGGCGTCGCCCGCGAGCGACACGACCCGGTCACCCAGCACCGTTGCGCGCCGGGCGGGAAAGCTATGATCAATTACTCCGCGGGCGCGCAGCGAACCGGCGCCCCGGTCATAATCCACCAACTGCATGCCGCTGAACCAGCCGTTGACCTGCGCCGGTTTCTGGCCGGACCACGGCACGAGCAGCAAGCCGGCCTCCGGCAAGACCGCGAGCGCCTTCTCGTCGTTGTTGGCCTCGGTCCACGACCAGCCTTCACCCAGCAGGACCTTGCTGAGCAATCCCGGCTTGGTGGCGTCCTTCACGTCGAAGAGCGACAACGCGGCCCGGCCACCCTCCACGCCAACCGCCAGCAACTGGTCCCCGAGCGGGTGCAGGTAGTTCGACCAGCCGGGCACCTCGAGCTTGCCCCGCACGGCGGGTTTGGCCGGATTGCTCAGGTCCACGATCCAAAGTGGATCAACCCGGAGGAAGGTGACAACGTAAACCCGATTGCCCTCGAAGCGCGTGCCATAAACCGACTGGTTGTTGATCAGGGTCAGTTCGGCGAGCCGGGCAGGCTGGTCCGGTTGGGCCAGCGAGAAGGTCTCCAGCACGGCGCGCGGCGGTTGCCACGTCCATTGTTCGGTCACCTGGCCGGTGACGGGATCCACCACCGGCTGCACCGAGCCCGTGTTACCGGCCTCGGAAACGACCGTCAGCACGTCACCGTTGAGGCCCAACTTGAACTTGCTGTCCACCCGGCCCGCAGTCAGCAGCGTTCCGGCCTGGCGAATTTCCCCGCGGGGATCGCTGATGTCGAAGAGGAGGACCGACTGATTGCCAGCGAGGGCCCAGGAGGCCAGTCGTTCGTTGGGCGCCGGCGTGCGGGTGCCGGTGGTGGCGACGAACAGCCAACGGTCCGTCGCCATGATCGCGTTGGGCGAAGCCGCGAGTTCCATCGCCGCCCGGACGCCCGGCTGGCGCGGATCGGCAAGATCAAGACCCGCGACGGTCGTGCGCGGTTCGCCCGGCTGCCAAATCATGCCGGCGCCATTGGGACTCGGCTCCGCGGGGGGCTGGAACCAGGTGAAGCTCGCGGTGTAGAGGACGTCCCCGACCAACCGGCTTTCCCGCAGCGCGCCCGCCAGTGCCACCCGACCATGCAGGCTGGGCTGACCGTCGCGCACGGCAACGAGGATCACCTCGGAATTGTTGTCGCAGCCACTCTGGGCAAGCAGGGCGAGCCAAACCGTGCCGTCGCCCGTGTCGGCCGGCAGCCGATACATCTGTTCGCCCCAAACAGCGAGCGGCAGCGTGCCGCGCACCCGTGGTGCATCGGGATCCGTCACGTCGATGACCTGCAATCCGCGTTGCTGGTTGAAGAAGTAGATCGTGCGGCCCTCGACCTTCCAGATGTCGGACTCCACCACTGCCCGCCCCGGGCCGTTCAAGTTCAGGTCGGTGCCCGTGATGGGCCCGGCGGTGGTGGGAATCGTGGCCGCGCCGCCAAAATCCACCACGCCAGGCACGGCCCGCGTTTCGGACACCGTCGTCAGCGGCGAGAACGTCGTCGGTCCGCGGAAAAAGCCCGCGGGCAGCGCCAGTTCCGTCTCGGCCTCGTCGCGCACGCGCAGCAATTCCGCCTCCGCGGCGGAGGCCGGGAGCAGGAAGGTGAGTTCACCTGCCGTGCCGTCCGTCCACTTGACGTCGCGCGGCGTCCAGGTGCCCCGGCCCAGCTTGGGGCGCGATTCCAAGGTGACGCGCCGAACCCCGGCCGGCACCCGCACGGAAACGACGACGGACTGGTCTTCCAAGACGATGCCCGTGATGGCCGTCGTCTCGGCCGGGGCCGCCACCAGGGGCAGACCCAAGCCGGCCAACAGGGTCAGGGCCAGGAGCAGGGAGGAAGATTTCATGGGACGGCGGACGACCGGGAAAGTGTATGGCAGTCGCCATACTGAGGCAAGGAACGCATTCATGGCTTGGAGGTGCTTTGAAAGGGAACCGCGGCTCCGGCGGCGGGGCGAGACTTCATGGCGGGTTGACGGCGGAACCGCCGCCAAGAATCGGGCCGGTTGGCTGAGGGGAACCACCAACCGGTTCCAAGGACATGAACACGCCGGCCGGCGCGGTGTGCTCGAAGGTGACGACGGAGATCGGGCTCGTGGAGTTGGGCACCACGCCCAAGCTGGTCACCGTGCCATCCGCCGACCGGTTCCAGAGCTGGTATTGCCCGCTCCGCGCAGTGGGAATCGCCAGCGCGTTGAGTCCGGTTTCCGGCAGGCTGAAGACGATGGGACTGATTGACGACAGTTCCGGATTCGCGATCGCCGGGCCGGCGCCATTTCCGGCGGTAGCCAGCGAAATGGTCGCTTCGCCCGGCTCCGGCGCGGCCGGCACGACGGACACGACGCCGACGGTTTCCGGCGGCGGCGCCTGCGGATCGGTCTCGTTCACGGCACCACCGGCGGCCGTCGGGTCGGTTGCTGAAGTCACCGTCGGCGGCAACTGGGTGGCCGCGAGGCGTTCCGCGGCCAGGCGGGCAAGGGTTTCGGCGAGGTTGACTCCCTTGCCATCCTGGCCCGTGCCGGCGAAGGCATTGGTGAAGCCCGGGTTTCCGAGGTGGAAAACATGTAGCCGGGTGACCCCGCCCGGCACGGTCATCTGCTGGGTCAGCACCTGGCTCAACGTCGCGACCTGGGCTGTCAGGGCCCGCACCCGCCGCTCGAGCAGCACTTTTTCGGGATCGCGGGCCGCCGGGGCGAGGTCCGGAGCGGGCCGCGGCGCACTCACCACTGTTTCCGCCGCCGGGACGCGCGGGGCCGGAGTCGGTTTCGGAACGAGGTCGCCGGCCGGGTGGGCCCCCGGTTCCGCCGCCGGGATCGCCAAAACTGGGGTGACCGTCACCCGCGAACTCGGCCGCGGATTCCACCACGAATGGAGGCCGGCACCGAGGGCCAGGCAGGCAGCGGCCGCGAGCAACCGCTGGCCCCAGCGTTGGGCAGCCGCGGGGAACTTCAGCACCGGCGCGTCATCGGAGCGGGTCTGTGCCGAGATCCGTCCCCACACCGAGAGCGGAGCCGCGGGCGCGGGTTCCTGGAATACCTCCGCGTCCAGGCTGGCTTGGACGTCGCGCACCAACTCGCGGAGACCGGCGTCGCGGCTCAGTTGCGATTCGAACTGGCGCCGCTCGTCCGGGGGCAACAGGTCCAGCGCGTAAAGGCTGGCCTGCTCCTCGGTGGCGGCGTCGAAAGTGGGACGGAGTTCAGTCATGGCGTTCCTTGAGCCGCTGGCGCAGGGCCAGCATTCCCCGGCGAATCCGGGCCTTGATGGTGCCGAGGGGTTCCCCCGTGGTGCGGGCGATTTCCTCCTGGGTGCAACCGCGGTAGAAGGCGAGTTCGATGGCGGTCCGCTGTTCCGCCGGCAGGCTGCCCAATGCCCGGCCGACGCGGCGGGCGGATTCCGCATCAGTCAGTCGGGTAAAGGCGTTTTCCTCCTGCACTCCATCGGCGTCAGCAACGGCGCGGAACCGTTCCAGGCCGGTCTGCCGCCGCGACCGCTGGCGCAGGCGATCCAACGCCAGCCCGCGGGCAACCATGATCATCCACGTCAGCGGACCGGCCTTCGCGGCATCGTAACGGCCGGCGCGTTTCCAGAGCTGGACGAACGTATCCTGCAGGATCTCCTCCGCTTCCCGCACGTCACCCAGGATGCGTTCCAGCAAGCGCAACAGTGCGCCGGCCCGCCGCCGATAAAGTTCGGCCAGCGCGCCCGAGTGACCGGCGGCCAATTCGGCCAGCAACCGGGCATCGACGGCCGGATCCAGGTCCGTCGTTGCCGCCACGCCGGCCGGGACCGGGCCGTTTCCGGGAAACGGAATCGGCGGCTCAGGCTCTGGGGCGGGCTGCGGCATGCGGTCGGACACGGTTCTGCGGGACTATCCGACGACGGGGCAGGATTGGATGCAGAATTCTCGGCCCGGTGCCCGTAAGCCTGACACGCCTTCGTCAAGGGGGAAGTCCGTCCCCTGGACGAGTTCGGCGGCGACCCCGAAATTTCCTTCCGTTCCCCGGCCTGCCCCCCATCTTCCGGCCGTCTCGTGGATACGCCTTCTCATCCGAAACACTATTGTGGCGTCTTTGGCGTCTTCGGCCATCCGAACGCCGCCGAACTCACCTACTACGGGCTCTACGCGCTCCAGCACCGGGGTCAGGAGTCCGCCGGCATCGTCACTACCGACGGCGAGAAGTTCTATGCCCACAAGGGCATGGGACTCGTGCCGGCCGTGTTCACTGGCGAGGTGCTGCACGACCTCGTCGGACCGGCCGCGATCGGGCACACCCGCTACTCGACGACCGGTTCCTCGAACTTGGCCAACGCGCAGCCGCTGATGGTGGACTGCTCGAAGGGCAAGATCGCCATCGCCCATAACGGCAACCTGACCAACGCCTCGATGCTCCGGGACGAACTGGAGGCGAGCGGATCCATTTTCCAGACGACGGTGGATTCCGAGATCATCGTCCATCTTTTGGCCCAGCCGGTCCGCCCCGGCGGACGCAGCGCGTTGGTCGAGGCGGTCCGCCGCATCGAGGGCGCCTATTCACTGGTGATCCTCACGGAGAAGGAGCTCATCGGCGTCCGTGACCCGCATGGGTTCCGCCCGCTGAGCCTGGGCCGTTTGGCGAATGGCGCCTACGTGTTGGCCAGCGAGACGTGTGCCTTCGACCTGATCCAGGCGCAATTTGTCCGGGACGTGGAACCCGGTGAGATCGTGGTGATCAGTGAGTCCGGGCTGCAGTCCATCCAGGCGTTCCCGGAACACACCCGGAAGGCCTTCTGCATCTTCGAATACGTCTATTTTGCCCGCCCGGATTCGACGATCGCCGGAAGCAATGTTTACAAGGTCCGCACCGAGATGGGCCGCCAGTTGGCCCGCGAGGCGGCCATCGACGCCGATGTCGTCGTGCCGGTGCCCGACAGCGGCGTGTGCGCGGCGCTCGGCTATTCGCTGGAGAGCGGCATCCCGTTCGAGATGGCGTTCGTCCGCAACCACTACGTCGGGCGCAGTTTCCTTCAGCCGTCGCAGCTCATCCGCGACTTCGCGGTGCGGGTGAAGCTCAACCTCATCGGCGACCTCGTGAAGGGTAAGCGCGTCATCATCGTGGACGACTCGATCGTGCGCGGCACCACCAGCAAGGCGCGGGTCGCCAGCCTCAAGGAAGCCGGCGCCACCGAGGTCCACTTCATGGTCAGCTGTCCGCCGCACGTAAACCCGTGCGTCTACGGCATTGATTTCCCGGAGCGCAACAAGCTGATGGCGGCCACGAACACGCAGGAAGAAATCCGGAAGTTCCTGAACGCCGATTCGCTGACCTACCTGACGCTCGACGGCATGGTGAAGGCGACCGGCCACCCGAAGAGCAACTTCTGCCTCGCCTGCTACACCGGCGACTACCCGGTGCCCTACGACGCGTCGGTGGACAAACACATCATCGAGCGTCAGCGCGCGCGCGGCGGCGGGCTGGGTGCCGAACTGGCCGCCGAGGCCGCCCAGCGGCGGTTGCTCTGAACGACGGTCCCGGTCCGTGCGGGAACCGGTGGTTCAGTGGAATTCAAGCAGTTCCACTTCGAACACGAGCGTGGCCTGCGGCGGAATCACGCCCGGATAGCCGTTGGCGCCGTAGGCCAGGTGCGGCGGGATGGTCAGGCGCACGCGGTCCCCGACCTTCATCGTGGCCACGCCTTGGTCCCAACCGGCGATGACCTGGCCCAATCCTAGGACAAACTCGAAGGGTTCCTTCCGGTCGACCGAACTGTCGAACTTGGTGCCGTCCGCCAGCCAGCCGGTGTAGTGGACCACCACGGTGGACCCGCGCTTGGGGGTTGTGCCCTGCCCTTGGGCAAGGACCTCGATCTTCAGTTCGGCATTGGCCATGGGCCAAGCCCACCAGCTCGCGCCGGCCGGGTCAATCCGGCCCGCGGATTCGTCCGCGGGAAAAAACAAAACGCCCGCAGTCCAGGACGGACCGCGGGCGTCGGCTATGACCAGTGACTGGCGCCGGAACGGCTACTTGGCCAGTTCGGCGTTCACCTTTCTCTGCGCGACTTGCAATAGGTAGCGGGCATACGGCGCATTGTGGATACCTTTGCTGCCGTCATGCTCGACCAGATACAGGTTGTAACGGGCCTCGCGGATCGCGAGCGGGATCTGGGCCTGCATGTTGGTCGTGCCGCCGGACCCATCTGCCGGGCCCTTGATGGAGCTGCTGGCGGTCGGATTGGAGAGCTGACCGGGTGACGCATATTCCCAACCGAGCGCACCGTAGAGCGTCGCCCAAGAATTCGTATTCTTGGTGGTCGCCCACACGTCCAGCAGGCTCTTGGTCTGGGCGATCAGGCCCTTGACCTCGACCTGCGTGACCGACAGGAGGTTGGTTGCCGACAGAGGTCCGGACGTGCTCTTGTGGCACTCTTGGCAGGCTTGGACCGTCCAGCGGAAGCCGTGGCCGGTGTAGGCTGGATCACCCGGCGTCGGGTTGGCCTGATTGTGGCCATGGGTATGGCAACCCACGCATTGCAGCGGGTTCTTCCAGTGGGCGCCCTGGGTCGGGGTCACGGAGTCGGTGATACCGATGTTACCCATCATGATGTTATACTGTGGCGAATGGTGCGGCGGGCGGCCATTGCCGGTGACGGAGGCACCGCGGGCGTTATGGCAGTTCGCGCAGAGACTGGTCTCCGGGTTGAACTGCGAGGCAAAGGTCGCGCTGGTGCTGTAGGAGAAGTTGTTCGTCGAGGTCAGCGGATGGCGGAGTTGATTCGTGTAAACCAAGCCGGTGATCACGTTCGTGTAGACATGCTTGTTGTGCGTGTCGTGGCAGGTGACGCAGGTCACGCTGGTTTCCGCCGCCTCGATGCCGGTCGGCCACGCCACGTTGGTGCGGGCATTGCCGGTGAACTTGTTGTAGGCGTTCTCCATCTGGAACCGCACCGCGCCGGAATGGCAGGAACCGCACGAACTCATCCGGCCCTGGGCGCTCACGATGTTCGTGTTCATGAACCCGGAAGCCACAGAGGCGATCACCTCGGCGTGGCCCGCCGTCTTCCATTCGTCATAGGTCGGATGGTGGAAGCCGTTGTGGCAGCCACCGCAGAGCATCGCGTTCGGCGTGGTGATCGGCAGGATCTTCGGCGGCAACGCCGATCCGCTGGCCCAATCGACGTGCGCGCCGGCCGGTCCGTGGCAGTTTTCGCACTGCACGCCCGTCAGGTGAGGCGTGGTGCCGATGTCCACGTAGCCGCCCGCGTTGTAACCCACGGTATGGCAGGGCAGACAGGACGAGTTCTTGTCCTGGCCGATCTTCTTCAACGTGTCGAAGGCCGTGGCGTGCGCCGTGTCCATCCATCCGGAATGGGTCTGCTGCGGGGCCACATTGTGGCATTCCGCGCATGCGTCGGAGCCCACGTAGGCGGGATCGGAACCGAGCACGCGGAAGAATCCGGAATCGCCGGGCTTGGCCACCGAAGCCGTGGTCTCCGTGGTGGGACCTGCCACATCGTGCCACATGTCCCCCGCCAGCGTTGATTTGTGCTGCAGCTTGTAGGGCGGCGTAAGCCCGAGCCACCGCACGACTACGCTGTCGCCATCGGCGATGTTGGTGATCACCGGGCTGACGATGATGCCGCCCTCGGTGGGCTTGATCAGCTTGAACGTCTCCTGCGCTTGCAGGGAGGTCGCCCACAGGGTGGCGGCGCCAAGGATCAGCGTCGCGGTCAGTCGCGTCCGCCAAGATCGTCCTTGGGTCTGGGATTCCGGGTTCTGGGTTGGATGTCTCATAAGCTTACTCACTGGTCAGGATTCACTCTATCGCGCTCGTCCGGTTTTCCGGTCGCCAGCCAAACCTATGCTGGGTGGGCGTCCGGTGAACTTCTGCGCCATCTGTGCAACGGGTTATCCTAATGAGACACGGGTGGCTTAACCGTTATTAGCGCACGCACGACATTTCTTGCCCAACGTCACGGCGGAGGTTCCACCGTTTGGGGCAGGGCGATGCGGGACGATTTCAGGCCACCGGGGGTTCGAAGCGGTCCCGGGGCGACGACAGGCAACGCGACTCAGTCGGATCCGGCCGAGCGGCGCTGGGCCTTCTTCGCGGAGTTGTGGGCCTTGTCGGCCAAGATGCGGCGTTTGGCCGCCTTGCTCCGACCGCGCTTCTGGCGACGCAGCTTTTCCCGCTGCGCCCGCGCGGCGTCGGCGGCCGCCTTTTTCCGGGCCTCCAGCTTGGCCACCAGTTGCTTCCGGGCAATTTCCCGGTTCTGCCCCTGGTGCCGGGTTTCCTGGCACTTCACCGACAGCCCTGTCGGCTTGTGCACCAACATCACGCAGGTCGCGACCTTGTTGACGTTCTGGCCGCCGTGGCCGCCGGAGCGCACAAAGGTCTCCTCCAAATCCTCCTCCCGCACCCCCAGCGCGGCCATGCGCGCGGCGAGCGGATCGATGTCATCGGGGATGGGCGGTGATGTCGCCATGGAGGGAGCTTGCCAGAAACCGGACCGGGGAGCCACGCCGAAGCGGCGGCGCGAAATCGCGCTTCGTTCCGTCGGCGGCCGGGCCTAGTTTTCCGGCCATGATTCCTCGCGCCCTGTTCCGCCTCACCCTGCTGGTCTGGCTGTGCGCCGCCGTGGGCACCCGCGCCGCCGCGCCACGGCCGAACATCCTGTTCATCATGACGGATGACCACGCCGCCCACGCGATCGGCGCCTACGGCAGCAAGATCAACCAGACTCCCCACATGGATCGCCTGGGCGCGCAGGGCCTCCGGCTGAACCGCTGCTTCGCGGTGAACTCCATTTGCACGCCCAGCCGCGCCACCATCCTCACGGGCCAATACAGCCACCGGAACGGCGTGCCGGTGTTCAACAACCTCGATCCCGCCAAGGTCACCGTCGCCCATCGCCTGCGCGACGCCGGCTATTACACCGCGATGCTCGGCAAATGGCACCTCGGCTCCGACCCACAGGGCTTCGACGACTGGAACATCCTGCCCGGCCAAGGACGCTACAACGACCCCATCCTCTACGACCGCGACGGCCATCGCATTTACCAGGGCTACGCAACCGAGGTCATCACCGACCTCGCGATCGGCCTGCTGAAGAACCGCCCCAAGGACAAACCTTTCTTCCTGATGTGCCACCACAAGGCGCCGCACCGGGAATGGACCCCAAACGAACGCTACCGCCGCGAGTTTGCAACCAGGACCATTCCCGAACCCACGACGCTACGGGACAATTACGACGGCCGCGCCGACGCCCTGCGCGAGCAGAAGCAGTCCGTGTTCCACGACCTGACCCGCAACGACCTCAAGCTCGTTCCGCCCGCGGACCTGAAGGGCGAGGCCCGCCAGCGTTGGCTGGGCGAAAAGCCGACCGAGGTGGAGATCGAGGTGGACGGACGGAAACAGATCCTCCGCGGCGAGGAACTGAACGCCTGGAAGTATCAGCGTTACCTCCAGGACTACCTCGCCTGCGTGCAGAGCGTGGACGACAGCGTGGGCAAACTCATCGACTGGCTCGACGCGAACGGCCTCCGCGAGAACACACTCGTCATCTACACCAGCGACCAAGGGTTCTTCCTCGGCGATCACGGGCTCTACGACAAGCGCTTCATGTATGAGCCGTCGCTGAAGATGCCGTTCCTCGCGCGCTGGCCGGCGGGGATCAAGCCCGGCTCAACCAGCGATGCCTTGGCGAACAACACCGATTTCGCCGCCACGTTCCTCGACCTCGCCGGCGTCCCCCTGCCCGCCGAAATGCACGGGCGCAGCCTCGCGCCGCTGTTCACCGGCGGCGCACCAGCCGACTGGCGCCACGAAATCTACTACCGCTACTACCACGATCCCGGTCATCACAACACCCGGGCGCACTACGGCATCCGCACCGACACCCACAAGCTCATCCACTACTGGAAGACCGACCAATGGGAACTCTTCGACCTCGTCAATGATCCCGACGAGTTGAGGAACCTCTACGGCTCACCCGCCGCCCAACCGCTCGTCGCCGAACTGAAGGCCCGCCTCGCGAAGCTGAAGCGCGACCTCGGCGACACGGACCAGTTCGCCACCGAGTTGCCGCGGGACACCGTGGATTTCCGCCCCAAGCAGCTCGACCGGAAGCACGCCGATTCGCAGCTGTAGCCCGGCCCACACCGTTCAGCGGGCCTGGCGGACGCGCACGGTGAACTTCGAGGCCAGGTTGTTCATCGAGGTGAACCGCACGGTTTCCTGGCCATTCTCGGTCAGGATGACGTTTTCCCACGGCGTCTCGTCGCCGGTGCTGAAGCCGGCGGAGTCCTTGAAGACGCATTGCACCTGCACCTGGATGCGGCGCTCCTCGCGGTTGCGAAGGAGGGCGCCGACTTCCAGCCGGCCGTCGGGCAGCGTGCGGGTTTGCAGGCCGCTGCTGGTGACCGAACGCTGGGCGCCGGAATCCATCAGCACGAACGTGGCATTGGTCTCCTGGTTGTATTTCTCGGCGTTCTTCGCCTGGTAGGCGCCGCCGGCACAGCCGGCAAGCAGGGCGGAAACGACACCGAGGGCGAGGACGGGAATGAGCTTCATGCGAGTGGGGAACTAGTTGTTGCGGTCGCTGACGAACAGGACGGTGTCCCGTCCGGCCACGACCTCGAAATTGAGCGTGCGGGTGGTGAGCGGCTGCCCCTGCTGGGTCTGGAACTGCACTTGGAGCGAATGCGGTCCGGGCGGCAGGCGCAGCGAGGCGAAGCCGAGGAAGTTCGGCAGGTTGTCCCACGTGCGCGTGTCCGCCGAGGGTGTGGTGGCGGCGGAAATGGCCTTGCTGATCAAGCCGGCCGCGAGCAGGCCGAAGCCTACCTCGTCCGCCGCGCCCCGGCTGCCCTGACCACCGGCGGCCAGGATGGCGCCCGAGATCACCGCGGCATCGCCGAAGGAATCGGTGCTGCTCTTGAAGATCGCCTTGCCCGCCAGCACGTGATCCATCACGCGGCCGCCGCGGGTCGTCGCCTGATAGGTCAGGTCATCGTAGGGGCCGAAGCGGTTCGTGTGCCCGGCGGCGACGAGCTGCACCAAGGAGCCCGGGGCGCTGCCGGCGCGGAAGCGCAGCTGTTCGCCGTATTCGCCGGTTGAGTATTTGGTCGGCCCCGTGCCGCATTCGTAGAAGACCAGCACGTTCGCCTGCGCGTCGTAGTCGGGCGGCGAATTGATGCGGGCGGACTTCCGGGCGCGCTGGAGCTGGTCCTTGCTGTCACCGCGCAGCTTCACGGTCGCGAGGCCGTCGAGGTAGTCGAGCAACGTCCAGTCCGCCTCGGTGATGCCGATCTCGGGCGCCATATCCTGCACGGCGCCGCTGCGGAAACAGGCGCGGGCATTGTCCGGCTCGCCGTCCATCCAGTAAATCAGGCCGCGGTAATAGAATGCCATCGACCGCTCATAGGGTTCGCCGCGGAAGTTCTTCCGGGACTCTTCCTTGAAGTAATTGCGGGCCTCCTTGGCCGTCTTGTCGCCCACGCTGAGGCCGCCCAGCGTGAGGATGGCGTTGTCGAGCCGCTGGCGGGCCGTGACAAGATCGCTGCCGCGCAACGCCTTGAGGCCGGTCCGGTAGTCGTCGAGCTGGCGGTTGCGCTCGGCCTGCTTCTCGGGGGAAAGGCCGGCGCAGCCGGAAAGGACCACCCAAAACACCAGCAATCCAAGCCGAGGGAAAACTTGTTGGAGACCTTTAGCCATGAAGACAGCCACCGAAGGTTAGAAGTTGGAACGGCCGTCATTCAAAAACGGCTTGCCGGCTTTGATTTCAGAAAAACTAAGGTAAGGCCGGAAAACTCGAGTCATCTCCACCAGCTGGTCTTTTAGCCACAGCAATTCCATATGTTCCGCCGCGACATGCCTTGACCGTTCTTCACCAATCGGCAGCGGCGCATAGAGCTTCTGATGTAATTGCATATCCAACGCCCTGACCTTCACTTGGGACAAATAATCAACCACGTCGGTGCCAAACAAGAACTCCGCGTCAGACGTTCCGGCGTAATACTCAAAAAGCTCTGCATCCGAAAAACGCGCGTGTGAGAGAATGACCGAGAGGAATTTTCGAAGCGCCTGAAATACCCTGTAACGACGATCGAAGAGTTCGAGCCGCAGTTTGTGCTGAGCCAGTTGCCATTGCTGCCAAGCGACGTAGGCGAGAAAACAACTGACCAGGATGGCGGCTACATTCCCGAACATGTCATTGCAGTGGGTTCAAATCGCTTACCGATACGCCGCGTCCTCCAGTCCCTGCTTCTTCACCTCGGCGGAGTCTTCCCAGAGGATGTCCGAGGTGCGCGAGTCGATGAGCTGGAAGCTGTAGAGGATGTAGTCGCTGGTGCCGGCCTTGGTCTTGGTGGTCAGGCCGGAGAGCTTGCCGGTCAGGAAGAAGTCCGCGCCCTTGAACTCCTGCACGTTCGGGTTCGTGGTCGAGGTCAGCGAACCTTCGCGCTTCAGTTGGCGTTCCTTCTCCAGGTCGGCCAGCGCCTCGCGGGCGAGGAACCGCACCTGGCCGTTGGCCTTGGAGTTGAGCTGCACCCGGATGCGGGTGAGGAAGATGTCCTTGTTGATGGCAAAGCGGGTCTCGTTGTTCACCGGCAGGAGCACAATGCGCGGCGGCCCGCCGGCGAACGCCTTGATCTCGGCGGTGTTCAGGACGCTCCGGGCCATCTTGTCGGTCACGGCCACGAGGTCCTGCGACTCGATGCCGGTGCCGGCGACGAAACCCTGTTCGTCGGCCTTCATCACGGTGACGGGCACGCCGGACGGGTTCTTGACGCCGGAGGCGCAGCCGGCGCCCAGCAGGACGGCGGCGGCAAGGGAAAGCAGGGGCAACGGACGCAGGTCGTTCATATGCGGCGGAATCAAGTGGAAGGCGCCCGCCCGGTCAACCGGACTTCGGTCGGCCAACGGGCCGGGGCCATCCGCGCTACCAGACGCAGGCGGTCGGCGGACATTCATTCGCCGGGGCGGGTTCACCGGGCAGCGGCGTTGGCGCATTGCCGCTGGCAGGGCCAAGGACCGCCTCTCCCCGGCCCTCTCCTCCACTCCGAGTGAAAGAGAGGGAGACCGGGCGGTGCCGAGATGCGCCCAACAGCGCTTGGTCGCCGGGATTCCGCTTGGCAAGCCGCTGCCGGCCCGGGCGGAATCGCCGCCATGGCGCTCACTTTCCGGCCGTGCGGCCCGGAGGATTTGGAGATGGTCCGGCGGCTGGCGGACCGGATTTGGCAGGCCTGTTACCCGGGCATCATCCCGCCGGAACAGATCCGCTACATGCTGGAGTGGATGTATGCCCCGCACAAATTGGCCGGGGAACTGGCGCGCGGCGTCACCTACGAACTGGCCCTGCTGGCTGGTGAACCGGTCGGTTACCTCGCCCACGAACTCCAAACGGCGGGGACCGTCCTGCACCTGAACAAGCTGTATCTTGTCCCGGAACTCCACGGGCACGGCCACGGGCAGACGATGTTGCGGCGGATCTTCGCGGCGGCCAGCGCCGGTGGCGCGCGGGAAGTTGAGCTGCGGGTAAACCGCGGGAACTCCCGGGCGGTGCGGGCCTACGAACGGGCCGGCTTCCGGGTGGCGGAATCGGTCTGCCAGGACATCGGCGCCGGCTTCGTGATGGACGACTTCGTGATGCGCCGGCCGGTTGCGACCAACGACTGAATGCGGCCGGCCGAAAGGTTCGCCTACTTCAGGCTGCGGATCTCGGTATTGGCGCTGCGCAGGCGCGCCGCGAGCACGCTGGCGAGGTTGGTCACCAGCTTGTTCTGGAGATGGCCGAGGCCGTCGTCTTCCAGGCGGTCAAACGCGTCGAAGCCGAGCCGCAGAACTTGGATCGGATCGAGGGCGCGGACCGTGGCGGAACGGGGTTCCCGGTCGACCAACGCGACTTCGCCGAAGCTCATCCCGGGGCCTAGGCGGCTGATGAGCTGTTCGTCGCCAGTTGCGGGCTTCAGGAAGATGCCCACTTCGCCGCGGGTCAGGAAATACATCGCGTCGGCCAGCGAACCAGCGGCGATCACTTCGGCGCCCGCGGGGAGTTCCACGGTGGTGAGGCGTTCGGCTAGGTCCTGCAATTCGCCGGGGCTGAGCCCGCGACACAGTTCCTGCTGCCGGAGCGGGGCGTCGCCCGCTTCCAGCTCGGGCCCGCCATGGCGCCGGAGGAGCTCGTTTTCGCAGACTTCGAGCGCCTCGTCGCGCGAAGGATAGGCGCAGATCTGGTTCCAGCCGCCCTCGGCGAGGCGCGAGACGATGTAGTTGCGCAGCGTCAGCTTGTCGTGGGCCCCGGTGACATACACCCGCACGCCCGACTTGGTCAGTTGATCCCGAAGATCAAGTAGGAGCCGGCAGGAGGCCCGGTCGAGGTCGGCCACCTGCGCGAGGTCGAGGATCAGGTGGGTGCAGCCCGCGGCCTCGCGCAGGATGGTCCGCATGACGGGTTCGAGCGACGCGAAGATCAGCCGGCCGCGGAGCTGGTAGAGCCGGATGGAATGGCCGTGGGCACGGAGGACCGTGAGCTCCGCCTTCAGGCGCAGGCGTTTGCTGCGGACTTCGGCGGCGGTCTGGACGTGCTTCAACGCGGGCGTGACGACGCGCGGGGTGTTGAACAGGTGCAGGCCGAAGTCGTTGGACAGGTCATTGCACACGCGGATGCCGCGCACGCTGTTGCCCTTGGCATCCAAGGGTGGCGAGAACACGCCGATGCCGAGCTGGCCGGGCAAGACGGCCAAGATGCCGCCGGCGACGCCGCTCTTGGCCGGCATGCCGACGTTGTAGATCCATTCGCCGGCGTAGTCATACATGCCGCAGGAACTCATCACGCTGAGCAGGCGCCCGGTGTTCTGTGGCTGGAGCACGCGGCGACGGGTCACGGGATTGACGCCGCCGCTGGCCAAGGTCGCGGCCATCACCGCGAGGTCGCGGCAGGTGACGGAAATGGAGCACTGCCGGAAATAGAGATCGAGGGGGTCCTCGGGATCGCCGGTGAGCACGTCGAAGTTCCGGAGCAAGTGCGCGATGGCACGGTTGCGGTGGCCGGTGTCCCGTTCGGAACGGTAAACGGCGTCGTCGAGCGAGAGTTCGCGGCCGGCGAATTCGCCGATCAGTTCGAGCAGCCGGGCCTGACGTTCCTCGGGCGATTTTCCGGGCACGAGGCCCGTCGTGGCGATGGCGCCGGCGTTGATCATCGGGTTCAGCGGCCGGCCGGTCTTGGGATCGAGGCTGATGGAGTTGAACGCCTCGCCCGAGGGCTCGACGCCAACCTTCGACAGCACCGTCTTCAGTCCGGCGGCCTCCAGCGCGAGACCATACACCAACGGTTTGGAGATGGATTGGATCGTGAACTCCTGCCGGCTGTCGCCCACCTCGTAGACCTGGCCGTCCACCGTGGCCACGGCGATGCCAAACCACCCCGGACGGGCCCGGCCCAACTCCGGAATGTAGGTCGCTACCTGTCCGTCCTCGAGGCGCGCGAACTTGTCGTGGAGGTGCTGGAGATATTGCTCGATCGGCGAATGGCTGACGGTCATCGGCATGGCAAAACGAAAGCGGGCGACACCTTCACCGGCGAGGCGTTTTTCGGCCCGATTGTCCGCCGGTGGTTCCGGGGAAATCATCCTTGCGGGGCGAGGTATGGCGAGCGCGCGAAGCATGAGAATCTTTCCGCGGAAACACCAGCTTCCCGAGAATGGCTCATGACTAGGCTGCCGCCGTGGGTCGGGGAATCCGATTGAATCGGCCCGCGGGTTCGCGTCGTCTTCCGGGCGTTTCCTCACCATGAACTCCTCCCCACTCAATCCCGTGCGGGGTGCGCGGAATGCGCTTCGCCTTCTGCTCACCCTCGGCGGGGCAGCCGCCTTGGCCCTCCTGCCCCTGGCCGCCGCCCCGACGGACAATGTTTACTGTCTCGGACCCGATTCCCTGCCCCAGGAAGGCGTGCCCCAAGGCAAGGTCATCGGGCCGCTGACACTGCCGAGCCAGGTATTCACGAACACCACCCGGCACTATTGGGTTTACGTGCCGGCCCAATACGATCCCAAGACGCCGGCCGCCCTGATGATCTTCCAGGACGGCCATGCCTTCGTGAGCACCAACGGCGACTACCGGATTCCGTTCGTGTTCGACAACCTGATCCACCGCCGCGAGATGCCCGTGACGCTCGGCGTGTTCATCAACCCGGGACACACGCCGGAACAGAAGGAATCGTCCTCCGCCGACTGGGGCGACCGCATCAACAACCGGCCGACCGAATACAACGAACTGAATGACAACTACGCCAAACTCATCGTCGACGAACTGCTGCCCGCGCTGAAGCGGGACTACAACCTCTCCGACAATCCCGAGGATCGCGCCATCGCGGGCGCCAGTTCCGGCGCCATCTGCGCCTGGACCGTGGCGTGGCATCGGCCGGACCAGTTCCGGAAGGTCATCAGCACCATCGGCAGCTTCACCAACATTCGCGGCGGCCACCGCTACCCGGAGATGGTCCGCCAGACCGACCGGAAACCCATCCGCATCTTCCTGCAGGACGGCCTGAACGACAACCGGGGGAAACGGCGCGACGGCAGCTACGATCCCAAGTGGGACTGGCACGCCCAGAACCGGCTCATGGTCGAAGCGCTCACGGCCAAGGGTTACGACGTGAATTACTGCTGGGGCATTGGCACACATTCCAACAAGCAAGGCGGCGCGATGATGCCCGAGATGCTGCGTTGGCTCTGGCGCGATTATCCGCGGCCGGACAATCCCCAAGACGAAGGTAACCGCGGCCTCCGGGGATCGGTGTCAGCGAACCCGGAGAAGCCGTAAGCGACGCGGTCAGGACACCTCGAAAGCAAAAAGCCCGGCCAAGCGGCCGGGCTATTCGCAGAGTGAACCTAGGCTCAGGCGCGACGCGAACGACGCCAGAGGGCGAACCCGATCAAGGCCGACGCGGCCACCGCGGCGTATTCCTCAGGTTCGGGCACCGCGGTGACGGTAACGTTGTCGAAGAGGCCAAAGATCAACACGCCAGCATTGGCGGAGGACGAAGAGGTTGCGTTGATATCGGCCTGTCCCAGCGCAATGTTGTTCCCGCCGAAAACGCTCGGAAAAAGCGACGCATCCACAGAGGCGATTTCCGTTCCGTTGACCTTCCAAGTGATCGACGCAGACGTTTTGGTGATTTCCCACAAGTTCCAAGCAAAGCCTGGAGTGCCAGCCGCAGTAGTTCCGGTTTGGCTTGCGTAAAGGCCAGTCTGAGCTGCTGGCGGGGTTTGGCCCGGGAACAGGGTTCCGTAAAATGACGCGGAATTGTTCAGGGAACCCGCCGCATAAACCGTCGGAGTATTCGCGACGCTGAGAGTTGCTCCTGCCCCATTGGGCATCAGCGCGGAGTAGGCACGCCAATCTGAACCCGAGCCCCCTTCAGCCGTCACCGCGAATTGGACGCCAGTAATGGTGCTTCCGGCGAACTCGTTGGCGGAGCCCGACACACCGACAGTCATTGTGGTCAACTGCGTCGAACCACTACCTCCGGCCGGGAATGCCCCGAGCGAATTCTGCCAGACATGTGCGCTGAGGGTGTATTCCGCCGGCAAGGACAGGCCGATGGGCGACGCGCTCCCGCCGCTGAAGTTTGCCGCGCCGACGTTAGCAGTGACCATCAGGCCGCGGGTGGTGGTTCCGCCCGGCGCCGGCGGCACGCCGACGGTGCTGTAGTCGAAAAACGCATCGGCGGAATTGCCCAACAGGTGCGAGTTGAACTGCCAGTTCCCACTATTGATGTCGAAGTTGTCCGAGAACAACTGCGCTTGGGCCTGGGTTCCGAGGGAGGCGAGAGCAGCCAAAATGGCGGCCCGGAGGAGGAGGGTAGATTTCATGGGGGGGGTCCGGTGAGCTTCTGCTGAAGCTCACAGAAGCCACAGGAATCGGCGGCGGGCAAGGGCGAATCCGCCTGTCCCCGATTTGGGCCACCGGAATTTTACTCCGCCGCGTCCATTCTCCGTCTATCCGGATCCTTCAACCGGGCCAGCCGTGATGCAGGTAGCCAACCAACTGGTCCGCCTCGTCGTAGAGCTCGAAGCGGTGCCGGACGCCGGCTTGGGCTAGGGCCGCGGAAACCCGGCCCGCGTCCTGCAACATGGCGGCTAGGTCGGGAGCATCGGCATCAAGGGTAGGTTCGCCGGTCGGCTCCCCGAAATCCTGGAACACGAAGTGGGAACAGTCGCTCAGGCGAACCGAATGCTGGCCGACGGTGACTTGCAGGCCGGCGGCGCGCAGCAACTCCGCCAAGGCGTCCCGGGTTGGCCACGGGGCCAGTTCGCCGCACAGACGGATCGTGGTGCTCATGCGGCCTGAACCTGTCGTGAACCGCGGGCCGCGGCAGGCAAAAAGTGGCGACAGCCCGACCACCGCCGGAACAGGCTCGGTCACAAACCCGTGGATCATCATCGCGACGGTTGTCCCGATTTCGTCCGGCGGCGGGGATGCCCCAGTGAAACTGCATCGCTGTTATGGAAGACCGCCAACTGCTCGCCGACTACGCCCGCACCGGCTCGGAGGCCGCGTTCGCCCAACTGGTCGAACGCCATCTCGGGCTCGTCCACGCCGCCGCCCGCCGGCAGGTGCAGGACGACGCCCTGGCCGCCGACGTGGCGCAGGCCGTGTTCCTCCTGCTGGCCCGCAAAGCCGGCACGTTTGGACCGCAGTCGGTGCTCGCCGGCTGGCTCTTCCGCACCACCCGGTTCGTCGCCGCCCGCGCCCAGCGGGCCGAAGGCCGGCGGCAGCGACGCGAACAGGAAGCCCTCGCCATGCAAGAACTCCACGCGCCCGATCCCCACTGGAACCGCCTCACCCCCGAACTCGATGAAGCCCTCGCCGGCCTCGCCGAAGCAGACCGCAACGCCCTGCTGCTGCGCTTCGCCGAAGGCCGCAATCACCGCGAAGTCGGCGTCGCCCTCGGTCTGACGGAGGAGGCGGCCAAGAAGCGGGTCAACCGCGCCCTCGACAAACTTCGCGGCGTGCTGGCCGGCAAGGGCGTTACCCTGACCGTCGTCTTGCTCGCCGGATTGCTCACGGATCGCCTCAGTGCGGCGCCGCCGGCCGGGCTGGCGGCGAGCATCGCCCACGGGGTGGCCACGGGAATCGCGCCGGCGGGGATGACGGCCGCACTCGTGCAGCAGACCGTCGCCGCGTGGCGCTGGGCCAAGGTGAAGTTCGCCGGCGCCTGCGTGGGCACGGTAGCGCTGGTGGGAGTAGTGTTCTGGGGAACTTTGCCGGGCCTTGGTCGACCGGATTCGGCCGCGCCGACCGCCGCCGCAACGAGCGAGGTCCCTACCCCGATTGCTCCCGCCGCCGCACACCAACCCGGCATTCTTCCGCGGCTCAATGGCACGGAGACGTTCCGCCTCCAAGTCGTCGCGGCGGACACCGGCCAACCGCTGCCCGGCGCCAAGGTGCTCCTGAACTTCATCGCCAATGGCGAATGGGTCGTCCCTGAGGACCGCGAGGCCGACGGGGAAGGCGTCTGCGTGGTCCCGCTGCCGCGCGGAACGTTGCGGCGGCTGGATGTGGGCGCGCATTTTCCCGGCTACGAAAACCGCTTCTTCACTTGGCGCTCGGATTGGCAGCATCCGCGGCCCGAAGGCCACACGCTGAAGCTCGGCCGTGCGGAAACCGTGGGCGGCCAAGTGGTGGGTGAAGATGGCCGGCCGCTTGCCGGTGTTTCCGTGTGGCTGGATCATGGGGGTGGTGACACCTCGTGGCGCGAACCGGACGAGGATCGCGAGCGGCTGGGCTTCATGCGGCGTTTCCGGCTGGGAGCGACCGACGCGGATGGCCGCTGGCTGTGTTCCACGATTCCATCAACACAGGAACGCTACGCGTTCGCGTTCGAGCATCCGGATTTCGTGAAGAACGATTCGGTCAAAGTCGGCCGGGACGTCAATTCGTCCATTGACGGGGAACTGCGGGCGCGACTGCGGGCGCGCACGCTGGTTACTGTCATGCAAGCCGGGGCCATCGCCTTTGGGCAGGTGGTGAGCGGCGCCGGCGAACCGGTGGCCGGGGCGAGGATCTCCCGATCCTGGCATGAACTGCTGGCCACCTCGGACGCGGAGGGACACTTCTCGGTCGGCTCATTGCCGCGGGGCGAAATCAGCCTCACCGCCACCGCCGATGGGTTTGCGCCGAAACAATTTCAAGCCGCCGCCGGCGGCGGCGCGGCGCGCGTGCAACTGGACCCGGGCGGTGTGCTTCGGGTGCGGATTGAGGACACGAACGGCTTGCCCATTGCCGGTGCCCGGCTGGTGCTAAACGACGGATTCGCCGCGGGCGCCCTGGGCTGGGACGACGAGACCGGTGAAGACGGCCGAATCGAATGGCGCAGTGCCCCGCCGAAGGCATCCCTGGATATCGGCGTGTTCGCCGAAGGCTATCTGTCTTTCCCGCACAACCTGCTCCGGGTGGACGAGCCAGAGCGGACCATCCGACTGCTCCCCGCGCCGGTGGTCGAGGGAACCGTCACGGATGCGGTCACCGGCATGCCGATTCCCCGATTCAAGGCCATTCCAGGGCGAACGTTTTCGGACGAACAGACGGCGACACTCGACCGCAGCGACCTCCGTTACTCGACCAACGGCCAGTTCCGGCTGCAGGTTGACTACGGCGTCCCGGCCGTCCGCATCGAGGCGGACGGCTACGACCCGGAAACGGCAATGCCCCGGCTGAACCCGGATGGTCGGTTGCAGTGTGATTTCCAGCTGTTTCGCGCAGGCACCCGGCCCGGCATCCGCGGCGAGGTCTTCAATCCGGACGGGACTCCGGCCGCCAATGTCCAGATCGCCCTCGGGACTTTTGAAAGAGGGGTCATGCTTAAGCGTGGCGAATTTCACCGCGATACCTGGGCCACCGCCAGAACGGATGGGCACGGCCGGTTTGCCGTTGCTGCGGAACCCGCGGCGCATACGGCCTATGCCGTGGACAGCCGGGGCTTTGGAAGTGCGCTGGTTTCCAACAACGCGATCGTGCGGATTCAAATGACGGCCTTGGGCAGAGTCGAGGGTCAGGTTCTTCACAACGGGAAGCCCAGGGCTAATGCTACGCTCTTGCTGAGGAACCCGGCAGCCGGTGAATATCCAGGGGCCTTGGAACTGGACCGGGATGCATTCCGAGTCCAAGCCGACGGCAGGGGTCGTTTCCGTCTGGACCAGGTTCCCGCAGGCGACTGGCTGCTCAGCCTCGTCGGCGCACGGGGAATGTCCTTCACCGGAACGCGGCTGGTCACCGTGCTGCCCGGGGTCGTAACCCAGGTCAATCTGGGCGAGGTGGACCCTGAAGGCCGCATGGTCGTCGGTCGGCTCAGGCCCTCGGACACCGTGCCAGTCAGCGATTGGCGACAGCATGTCACCGCCGGGCACCTTCGGCTCGCCACCCCGGTCGTTACCCCACCTGCGGGAATGAGTGAAACGGAGCGCCGACGGTGGTTGGTGAACTGGCACCATTCCGGACAGGCGGCGGAACTGCTGCGGAAAAGCCGGAGCTACAGCTTGGAGGTTGCCGCCGACGGGCATCTCTCGGCTCGGGGAGTCAGACCGGGCGAGTATTCCCTGTTGATTTCCGCTGCCCCCAAGGAAGTGATCGGCAAGGATCTTGGAACCCTGCTCTCCGCCCCGTGGGGCGGCCACGTGTCGACCGAAGTAACCATTCCCCCGCCGGATCCCGCGTCGCCGAGCACGCCCCATGACCTCGGCGAAGTTGAACTGACGATTCGGCGCCGGGCGAACTGAACGCGAAACCATCAACGGATTCGTTCTCGACCAAGTGGATCGGCGAGGCTCGGCGTTTCCGCAACGACTCGGATGCGTTTGGCAAAGGCGTTTGAGGACCACTTCCCGCATATCTTAGCCCTTCCTCACGGACGCGGGGACCACGCCTCAGGCGACATTCCCTCGACCGGGGTGGCTTGATAAGATTCTCGGCAAGCTCGAACGATTTGAGCACCGAGCCGCCGCTCCGTCGCCACCCCGGCGAACCGGATCCCGCGGATTGCCGCTTGCTGGCCAAGGGTTGGGTTCGGTTTGCTTGGAGCCGCTTGCCCGACATGAACGTCGCCCCGATTCGCCGGTGCCGGAACCGCTTCGCGAAGCTGGCGGGAGCGGTCTGCCTGGCGTGGGCCTTCGCGGCGCGGGGCGCTGACGCCAACCCGCCCCCGCCTCCACACTGGGCCTTCCGGCCGTCGGCGCCGATTGATCCTCCGTCCGTGCGGAACTCGGATTGGGTTCGCTCGCCGGTGGATCGCTTCATCGCCGCAAGGCTGGAAGCCCAGGGGGCTCAGCCCGCTCCCGAGGCCGACCGACGGGCGTTGATTCGCCGGCTGAGCTTCGATCTGCGCGGGATTCCCCCCTCGCCGGCGGAGGTCACCGCGTTCGTGGGCGACTCCCGCCCGGAGGCGTGGCGGCAGCTCTTGGAACAGTTCCTCGCGTCGCCGCAGTATGGCGAACGCTGGGGACGCCACTGGCTCGACATCGCGGGTTACGCGGATTCCAACGGCTACTTCAACGCCGACTCCGACCGGCCGCTTGCTTGGCAGTATCGCGACTACGTGGTGCGCGCCTTCAGCGCCGACCGGCCGTTCGACCGCTTCCTGCTTGAACAGGTGGCCGGCGACGAACTCGTCGGCTACTCGCCCGACGGCGACGTGACGCCCTCCATGGTGGAGGCGCTGACCGCGACGCATTTCTTCCGCAATCCGCCCGACGGCTCCGGCGAGAGCGACGGCAATCCGCTCGAGGTGAAGGTGGACAAATACGCGGTGCTCGAAGGCAACGTGCAGCTCATCGGCCATGCGTTCCTCGGGCTCACGCTGCAGTGCGCGCGGTGCCACGACCACAAGTTCGAGCCGGTCACGCAGACCGAATACTACGGACTCCAGGCGATCCTCCGGCCGGCGTTCGATCCTGATCGCTGGCTCAAGCCCAGCGAGCGTGTCATCATGGTCGGCACCCGTGCGGAACGCGCCGAACACCAGCGCCGCACCGAATCCGCCGAGCGCGAGCTGAAGACGCTGCGGGCCGGACTCGACGGCCTGGTCACACCGTTCCGCCGCCGGCTCATTGAGGAGAACTTGGCGGCACTCGACGACACGGCGCGCAAGGCTGTTCGCGAGGCGCTCGATGCCAAGGAGAAGGACCGCTCCGACGCGATGAAGGCGTTGCTGAAGGAACAGGCCGCGAAGGTCGAGGTCGGCGATGACGTCTTGGCGAAGCGGTTTCCGGAAATGGCCGCGGCGCGTCGGGAACTGGAGTCCGGCATCACACGAGTAGAAGCCGGCCGCCCCGCGCCCTTGCCCAAGATCGCAGCGGTGTTCGAACCAGTCGGGACACCACCCGCGCATCATCTGCTGGTGCGGGGTGTCCACGCCAACGAAGGTGCCGAAGCCCCGCCGCTGCTGCCAGCTGCGCTGGCCGGTGAGGGAGCGTTCGCGCATTGGGCCACTACGGCAGAGGCCGCGGACCTGCCGACGCCGAAGACTTCCGGCCGGCGGCTGGCGTTGGCGCGCTGGCTGACTTCACCGGACAACCCGCTGGTCGCCCGCGTGTTCGTGAACCGCGTGTGGGCGCTGCATTTCGGCCAGGGCTTGGTGCCGACCGTGGACAACCTCGGGCGCAGCGGAGCCAAGCCCACGCATCCCGAACTGCTCGACTGGCTCGCCACGGAATTCATCCGCTCGGGCTGGAGCGTGAAACACCTGCACCGGCTCATTCTGAATTCGGCGACGTGGAAGCAGGCGGGGCAAGGGCAAGCAGGCAGTGATGAGTGGTCAGGGATCAGTAAGGCGTCGGGCGCCGTTGCGTCGTCTTCACTGAATACTGACTCACTGACGACTGATTACTCCTTCTTCCAGTTGCGCCGTCTGGACGCCGAGTCGTCCCGCGACGCCGTGCTCGCGGTGAGCGGTGAACTCGACCGGGCACCCGGCGGCGGTTACGTGCCGATCCGGACCGATGACGCCGGGCAGATCATCCTCGACGAAACGAAGCCCGGCGCCCGACGCCGGTCGTTGTATTTGCAGCAACGGCGCACGCAGCCGTTGGCTTGGCTTCAGGTCTTCGACGGCCCGCAGCCCAACCCGGTTTGCATCCAGCGCAATCCGGCCACGGTGGCGCTCCAGTCCCTGTCGCTGCTCAATTCGGACTTCATCCGCCGGCACAGCCGGGCCTTCGCCGAACGCCTCCACGGCGCAGGCCTGGGTCTGGACCAAGCCTTCGAACTGGCTTGGTCGCGGCCACCGACCGGCGAGGAACGGTCCGCCGCGGAACGGTTCCTCGCCAAACAAGTCGCCCATTACTCCGGCCAGACGGACGCCGAGCTGCGCGCGTGGGCCGACTTCTGCCAGATGCTCTTCGCGGCCAACCCATTCCTCTATGTCGAGTGACTCCGCCTTCAGCGTGAACCGCCGCGCCTTCCTGCGCTCGTCCGTCGCGAGCCTCGGCGGACTGGCCCTCGCGCATCTCTCCGACCTCGATGCCCGGGCGGCCGGCGGGCCCTTGGCGGCTTCCCCGCTCGCGCCGAAACGTCCCCACTTCAAGCCGCGCGCGAAGTCGGTCATCTGCCTGTTCCAGCACGGCGGTCCGAGCCAGATGGACCTCTTCGACGCGAAGCCCGAGCTGAACAAACGCGACGGGCAGGACCATCCCGGCGGCCTGGAAATCCATTTCGACAAGCAGGCCGGCAAGCTCCTGAAGTCACCGTTCGCCTTCTCACGGCGCGGCCAGTGCGGCATGGAACTGTCGGAGCTTCTCCCCCACATCGGCGGCATCGCGGACGAAATCACGCTCGTCCGCTCGATGAAGACCGACTCGGTGGACCACGAGTCGGCGCTGCGGATCTTCCACAGCGGAAAGTTCCAGGCCGGCCGGCCGACGTGGGGTTCGTGGGTCATCTACGGCCTCGGCACGGAACGCCAGGATTTGCCGGCCTACGTGGTGCTATCCGATCCGGGCGGCCTGCCCGTGGACGGCATCCGCAACTGGACCTCGGGCTGGCTGCCGGCGGTCTATCAGGGCACCCAGATCCGCAGCGAAGGCACGCCGGTGTTCAACCTCGCCACGCCGGCGGACATCCCGGCGGCGGCGCGGGCAAACCAGTTGGACCTGCTGAACACCTTCAACCAGGCCCACCTCGCCCGGCATCCCGGGAACTCGGAACTCGCCGCGCGCATCAGCAACTACGAGATCGCCGCCCGCATGCAGTCCTCCGTGGGCGAGGTGCTCGACCTTTCGCGCGAACCGGAACACGTCCGGCGCCTCTATGGCCTCGACCACGCGGACAAGGCCGCGGCGAACTACGGCAAACGCTGCCTCATGGCGCGGCGCCTGATCGAACAGGGCGTGCGCTTCGTGCAGGTTTACCTCAGCGGCCAGCCGTGGGACACGCATGACAAGAACGCCGAGAAGCTGCGCGACCTGACCCGCATGACCGACCAGGCGAGCGCCGCGTTGGTGCTGGACCTCAAGCAGCGCGGATTATTGGACGATACGATTGTGCTGTGGAGCGGCGAGTTCGGCCGGTTGCCGGTCTCGCAGGGCAAGGATGGCCGGGACCACAATCGGCACGCCTTCTCCCTGTGGCTGGCCGGCGGCGGATTTCGCCCAGGCTATGTCCATGGCGCGACCGACGAGTTCGGCTACCGCGCCGTGGACAAGGTTGTCCGGGCCTACGACCTCCAGGCCACCCTGCTGCACGCGCTCGGCCTCGACCACGAGCGGCTGACCTATCCCCACGAAGGGCGCGACGACAGCCTCACCGACGTGATCGTGTCCGGCGCGGAAGTCGTGCCTGAACTCCTGTCGTGACGATGAACCTAGCCCCTGCTCCCGACCAAGGCTTAACCCTGCCCCTACGGTCGAACTCCCTCTCCCCGCAGCGCAGCGCGGGGAGAGGGCCGGGGAGAGGGGCTGCCCTCCGGCCCACGCGTGATTGGCCGACCACCTCCTCTCCCCAGCCCTCTCCTCCATCCCGAATGGAGGAGAGGGCGTGGAATCTGTGTCCAAGGTCGCCCCGATTGCGTTGGCATTGCGGAACGCGGCTGCTGACCTTCGGCTTCTTCGGAATCCTCCTCGCCGGCTGCGCCCGGTTCAGCCCGGCGGCACCCCACGACTTGGAACCGCTGCTGCGGTCCGGCGGCACGGCGTTGCGACAGGCGGTTGACCGCGCTCCCGAGTTGCGCCTGCAAGTGCTCATCGCGGAGTTGGACGAAGCGCGCGGCCGGCCGCCGACCCTGCGGCGTCATGGCTTCCGGGTGGATGCCGAATACTTCTACCCCGCCAGCAGCATCAAGCTCTGCGCCGCCGTCGCCGCCTTGCAGGAAGTCGAACGTCTCGAAGCCGCCCAACCCGGGACCCAACTGGCCGAGGCTCCCCTGGAAATCGCGCCGCTCTTCGCCGGTGACGCCGCGCAGACCGGCGACCCGACCCACCTCGCCGGCGGCCGGATCACGGTGGCGCACGAGGTGCGCAAGCTGGCCCTCGTCTCGGACAACCAGGCCTTCAACCGGCTGTATGATTTCGTCGGCCACGAGCAGTTGAACCGGGCGATGCACGCCTTGGGCCTGCCGTCCGCGATCATCAACCACCGCCTCTCCGACCCGCGCGCCGTGCCCGACCAACACGCCTCCGCCGCCGTCACGCTGCGGCCGCCGGGCCACGCCCCGGTGGCCGTGCCGGCGCGGATCAGTCCGCTGCGACTGGCCAACACCGCGCCCGGACTCCGGGTGGGAGAGGCGTTCCTGCGCGGCGATCAGCGGGTGGACGAATCCATGGACTTCGCCGGCCGCAACGGCATCACGCTCGTGGATTTGCAGAACCTGCTGGTGAAGGTGGTGCGGCCCGACGTCGCGTTGCCCGGGGCACCGCTGCGCCTCACACCGGAACACCGCGCGCTGCTGGTCGGCGCCCTGACCGAATACCCGCGCGAGTCGGCCGACCCGCGATATCCGGCCAAGGACTTTCCCGACGACTACTGCAAGTTCCTGCTGCCCGGTGTGCGCCGCGTATTCCCCGCGACCGAACCTCGTCGCCGGATCGAGATCACCGGCAAGATCGGCCGCGCCTACGGCTTCACGGTGGAGAACTGCGCCCTGCGGAATCCCGCCACGGGCCGGACCGTGTTCGTGACCGCGGTGCTCTACACCAACGCCGACGGCGTGCTGAACGACGACCGCTACGAATACGCCGAAGTCGCCGACCCTGTGTTGGCCGACCTCGGCGAACTGGTCGCGCGCCGGTGGCTCGCGCCCACCGGCGAAGCGAGGTAGCGCAGACGGGCAGTTGCCCTGTGGAAACCATGCGCCGCCACCAAACCGGCGGTTTATTCGGACAACCTCTCCTCCGGGCGGAGCCGGAGGAGAGGGCTGGGGAGAGGAGGCGTTCCTTCGCGTTTCAGAAGATCAGCGGCTCCTCTCTCCGGCTCTCTCCCCGTTCTTGCAGAACGGGGAGAGAGGGTGCGCCTCTCGTTCTCGATGATTTCTACAAGACAACTGACAGGCTGCCGTTTCACCGACTGGCAGCCGGCAGGGCTGGCGCTCACCGATGGCATTGGGGGAGGTGCCGACGGCCGCAGGTTGCCAACCTGCGACACAGCAGGCTACCAGCCTGCGCTACGGGGCATGGTTGCCTGGCGAATTCGGAATTCAGGCTGAACGCACCGACTCAGCGCGCCGGGAAAAGGAAGGTGAGGTCGGACTGACTCGCGGTTATTGCATCCCACCATTCCCCCTGCAGCCGCCCGGAGGAGACCTGGTTCACGTTGCCGTCGCCGTGCAGGAGATTGCCGGCCTGCCGGTGGATGTCCGGGGTGTAAACGGTCCCATTGAAAGACGCCCGACCAGTGGTGAGCGGCACCCGCAGGGCAACTTGGGCTGGCGGCGTGTTCGTGTCCGGGCCGAAGGGACCACCCGCCAGGTTTCGGTCCCCGCTGAGAATACTTTGGGGAAGCTCCTCCCGGGCGCTGGTCCCGATGAAATAGCTGACCATCCGGTCACGGGTAACCATTTGGACCGGCGACATCAGATGAGCCCACGAATTGGTCTTTACCGGAGCCCGCTTCCGATCTTGGGGACACACGAGGATGCTGAGCGAGGATAGCTCATTCGACAGCACGGCGAAATTGGCGGCGACTCCCTGGGAAGGCGGCAGCGGACTGCCCGGGAACGTGGCGTAGTTTGTGGGCAGCGCGGCCGGAAGGTTGGTGGCGGGAAACTCCCACGGTAGGCAGTTGCCGTTGTCCGTGGCGACGATGCGGCAGGCGAGCCCGATGTTCTTGAGGTTGTTCACGCAGTTGATGCGATGCGCCTTGCCGCCAGTCTTGGCCAACTTGGGTAACAGCCCAAAGACCAGCAGCAGCAACGCACACACGATCACCACCAGCATTTCGACCCAGGTGAAGGCTGCGTGACGGGGCGAATTTCGGAGGCGCATGGGTTTGGTTTAGCAATGCCGATGCCAGCGCGGACGACGGATTGGCTCGGCCAATACGGTAGGGCTGGGCTGCCGGCCCACCCGTCCTCACCGCCCCGCTGCCCCGTTCTAGGGCTTCTCTCGGCGGGGCCGCCTGCCTAGCGTCGCCGCCGTGAAACTTGCCCAGCTTCAGGCCGCGGTGAAGGCCGGCTCCGTCGATACCGTCCTCGTCGCCATTCCCGATCCCTTCGGCCGGCTCGTCGGCAAGCGGTTCCGCGCCGACTTCTTCCTCGATTCCGTGGTGAAGTCCGGCACGCACGGCTGCAACTACCTCCTCACCGTGAACATGGAGATGGACCCGCTCGACGGGTTCAAGGTCGCCAACTGGGACGCCGGCTTCGGCGACTTCGAGATGCGGCCCGACCTCGACACGATCCGCCCGCTGCCGTGGCAGCCGGGCGCGGCGTTGGTGCTCTGCGACTTCCTCAAGCACGACGGTTCGCTCGTGGCCGAGGCACCACGTTCGGTGCTGCGCCGCCAGTTGGATCGCGTGGCCAAGCTCGGCCTGACCTGCTTCTGCGCGAGCGAGCTGGAGTTCTACCTCTTCAACCAGACCTACCACGCCGCCTTCACCGACGGTTACCGGAACCTCCAGCCGTCGAGCGATTACCGGATCGATTACCACCTCATGCAGCCCACGCGCGACGAGCCGCTCATGCGCGCGCTGCGCAACCAGCTCACCGCCGCGCGCGTGCCGGTCGAGAGCAGCAAGGGCGAGTGGAGCCGCGGCCAGCACGAGATCAACTTCACCTACGATCAGCCGCTCCCGATGGCGGACATGCACGTCCTCTTCAAGCAGGGCGTGAAGGAGATCACCGAGCAGCACGGCAAGGCCGTCACCTTCATGGCGAAGTATGCGCCGACCGAAGCCGGCAACTCGTGCCACATCCACATGAGCCTGTGGAAGGGCGGCAAGAACGCCTTCTGGGACGCCAAGGCGCACGCCGGCTCAAAGCTCTTCCGCCAGTTCCTCGGCGGGCTGATGAAGTATTCGCCCGAGCTGTGCCTCTTCTACGGGCCGACGATCAACAGCTACAAACGCTACCAGCCCGGTTCCTGGGCGCCCACGCGCATGGCCTGGGCGACCGACAACCGCACGACCGGCTTCCGCGTGGTCGGCCACGGCAACGGCTACCGGCCCGAGAACCGCATGCCCGGCGCGGACGCGAATCCGTATCTCGCCTTCGCCGCCATGCTCGCCGCCGGACTCGCGGGCATCGACGAGGACCTCGACTGCGGCCCAGCCTACGAGGGCAACGCCTACCTAGATCCCAAGCTCGCCCGCCTGCCCAGTTCCCTGCGCGACGCGACGGACCTGTTCGAGCAGTCCGCGCTGGCGAAATCCGCCTTCGGCGCCGAAGTGGTCGAGTTCTACGCGCACCACGCGCGACTGGAACACCAGGCCTTCAGCGACGCCGTCACCGACTGGGAGAAGCAGCGGTATTTCGAGCGGATTTAGGAGGGACGCTCGTTTTATCTGCGTGGCGGAAAGGCTGTCGTATGCAACTTGAGCAAGGTGATGCCTTTGAAAGGCAGAACGCCGATTGGATCAGGCTACGACTACCATCCTACGAACGGATCTGGTCAGCATTCATTGGACATGATGGAAACGGCCGACCGCTGCCAATCGTCGGGCTTTCCAAAGACAAAGAGCGTAGGAGAAGGCTTTTCTACGAGGGCCACTATTCATTGGCTAAAGTTGCTCATCGCTTTGACCTAAACGTAAGCGAGACTTTAGCAGGCCTCGGAGAGGTTCGCGACCAGGCGCAACTCGATCAGTTGTTGGAACGCTTCACCCTGATTGTGACACTGGCTGGGCAAGCTCGCGATATGGTGAAGAGAATTCAAGAAGCCCTAAACGCCGACGAGACGTTGTTCACCAAACTGCAGGACATTTACGACAAGCGAAGCAATGTCCTTCATGCTCCATCGCCTCCAATCCGGTTGGATGACGGGCTGTTGAAAGTTCCTAAAGCCGCAAGTAGAAACCCGCGACAAGGCGAATGGACAAGCAAAGCCACATGGGATGAAACGGGAAATGGGGAGTTTGTGTTCCTTAGCGATTGGCTGCAGGTCTTCTCGGAGGACTTCTTCAAGACACTTGTCGAATCGCACGCAGGGGTGTTTTCGGCAGCCAATGCTTATTTTGAAGGAGGTCGAATCGAACAAGCACCTGCCTGTTTGCCGGACTCAACCCTTTGGCCTTACGGAATACCACCTTCTGGAATCCGATTCCCCTGAATTGAACAGATAGATTTTCGGATCCTACGCGCACCACGCCCGGCTGGAACACCAGGTCTTCAGCGACGCCGTCACCGACTGGGAGAAGTAGCGGTATTTCGAGCGGATCTGACGCTCCGCCCGGCAGAGTCCATCCCAGTCGGGTGTTGCCACCGGACCGCCCTTGTCCGGCCCCCTGTGAATAACTGGTCCGCGGCGGTGGTTTCCGACTTCGCGGAAACGATCTCCAATGGTGCCCAGCGCACCTTCGGAAGGCATGGCAGCCCGGGCGGACATCATTGATCTACGGAAGCTCTTGGCGGGGCGGTTTCCCCGTCTACGGACCGACGCGGAAACCCGTCGCCACCCCGCCGCGCTGGCCACCGGGGTCCCGGGGCTCGACGACGTCCTGGGCGGCGGCCTGGCGCCGGGAGCCATCACCGAGCTGGTCGGGGCCGGGCCAGGCTCCGGCAGCGCCCAAGTCATCCACGCCCTGCTACGGCAGGCGGCCGCGGCCGGGCGTTTCCTCGCCTTGGTGGACGGCGCGGACAGCTTCGAGGCGGATGCCGCGCCGGAAGCCTGCCTGCCGCGGTTGCTCTGGGTGCGTTGCCGGCAGGCGCAGGAGGCGCTGGCAGCCGCGGACCTGCTGGTGCGCGACCGCAACTTCCCGCTGGTCGTGCTGGACCTGAAGGCGAGCCCGGCCGACCAGCTCCGGCGCCTGCCGGGAAACGTGTGGCACCGGTTCGGCCGGCTGCTGGAGCAGCATCAGTCCACGCTGCTGGTCATCACGCCGCAGCCCATGGTCAGCGGTGTGCCCTGGCGGGTGCGGGTGGAGGGGCGGCTGGATCTCGCGTGCCTGCTCGAAGTCCAGGCCCGGCTCGCGGAGCGGCTGCGGTTCACGGTGCTGCGACAGGCCACCACGGTCGCGGAACCCGCGCTCACCTTGGCGGGATAAGCCATGTTTGCCGTCATCCATCTGCCCGATTTTCCCCTGCAAGCCGCGCTGCGGCTGGAGCCGGCCCTGTGGGACCAACCGGTGGTCGTCGTGGACGCCACCGAGGCGACCCCGAAGGTCGCGGCGCTGAGCCAACGCGCCGCCGAGGCGGGCATCACCTTGGGGTTGAGTCCGGTGCAGGCGATGGCCCGGTGCGCGGAGATCCACGTCCGCCACCGTTCGCCGGAACAGGAGGCGCGGGTCACGGAGGCGGTGCTGCAGGGCGCGCAGGCGTTCTCGCCCTACGTGGAGCTGACAGGGCCCGGGATCTTCACCCTGGATTTGCGGACCCTGGCGGAATTGGCCGGTGCCGACACGGATCAGCTCACCCGCTGGGCGACCCGGCTGCTGGCCGCCCTGAAGCGGTTGAACCTCCGTCCCCGCCTCGGGCTGGGCGCCACGCCCAACCTGGCGCGGCACGCCGCCCGGTGGTCCGACGGACTGCGGATCGTCGAGGATCCCCGGGCCTTCCTGTCGTCGCTGCCCCTGGCGGCGCTCGACCCCTCGCCGGCGGTGATGGCCGTGTTGCACCGCTGGGGGCTCGCCACCGTGGGCGAACTGCTGGCGCTCGACCGGCTGGCGGTGACGGAACGGCTGGGGCTGGAGGCGCTGGACCTGTTCGCCGCCGCTTCGGTCACCGCGTTGCGGCCGCTGCGGCTCGCCTGGCCCAAGGAGCGGTTTGAGGAGTGCCACGATTTCGAGCAGCCCGTGGAAACCCTGGAGCCGCTGCTGTTCATCCTGCGCCAGTTGACGGAACAACTGGGCCACCGGCTGGCCGGTGCCGGGCTGGTGGCGCGGCAGCTGGCCCTGCGGCTGCGGCTGGAATCCGGCGCCGCCCACGAAACAGTGCTGCGCCTGCCCGAACCCTCCCGGCTGCCCGAGGTCCTGTTCCGGATGCTCCACACCCACTTGGAAACCGTGCGGACGGACACCGGGGTGGTCGGCCTGGGGCTCGCGATCGATCCCGGCCAGCCAACCGAACGGCAGTTCAGCCTCTTCGAGACCGTGGTGCGTGATCCCGCGCGCCTCCAGGACACCCTGGCCCGGTTGTCCGCCCTGCTCGGGCCGGACCGCGTGGGCACGCCCGTGCGGATTCCCGGCCACCGGCGCGACGCGTTCCGGATGGCCGCCCCCGACTTCGAGAACCTGGCCGTGGCGCCCTCGGCTGGGCCCGCTCAGCCGGAACGAATTCCCTGGCGGCAACTCCGACCCGGCCGGCCCGCGGCGGTGCAGGTCGAGCCCGGCACGAACCAACCAGTCGAGGTGCGGGGAACGCCGGGCGCCGGCGCGGTGCAGGCGGCCACCGGACCCTGGCGCGCCTCGGGCCACTGGTGGGAACCGGAGGCGTGGTGGCGGGAAGACTGGGAGGTTGCGACGGCCACCGGTGAGGTCCAGCGGCTCACACGCACGGCCGAAGGCTGGCACATCACCGGCGTGTTGGACTAAACGCCATGGCCACCCCCGACTACCTCGAATTGCATGCCCGCAGCGCGTTCAGCTTCCTGCGCGGCGCTTCCCAGCCGCAGGACCTCGTTGCGCAGGCGGCGGCCATCGGCCTGCCCGGTCTGGCGCTGTGCGACCGCATGGGCGTTTACGGAACGCCACGCTTCCGGTCGACGGCCGAGGCGCAGGGGTTGCACGCGATCGTGGGCGCGGAACTCGTGTTGCCGGACGGCAGCGTGCTGCCCGTGCTCGTGCAGTCACGGACCGGCTATCACAACCTCTGCCGTTGCCTCACGCGGGCGCACCTGCGCGCCGCCAAGGGCGAGGCGGTCGTGCCGTGGGAGGAACTGCCGGAATTTGCCGAAGGCCTGGTCGCGCTCACCGGCGGCGACGACGGACCGCTGGTGCGGGCGGTGAAAACCGGCACGGCCACGGCGCCGGAGGAAACGGTCCGCCGGCTGGTCTCGGCCTTTGGCGGGCAAAACGTCTTCGTCGAAATCCAGCGGCATCATCGCCACGGCGAGGAGCGCTTGAACCGCCCGCTCGTGGCGCTCGCCGAAGCGCATCGCCTGCCGCTGCTGGCCACCAACGGCGTGCAGCAGGCCACGCCGGATGGCCGGCCGGTCGTGGACGTGTTCACCTGCCTCCGCCACCACACGCATCTCGACGCCGCGGGCGACCTGCTCACGGTCAACGCCGAGCGGCACCTCAAGTCGCCCGCCCAGATGCAGGCGCTGTTCCGCGACCTGCCGGCGGCGGTGACCAACACGGTGCGCCTGGCCGAGCGGCTGACGTTCCGGCTGACGGACCTGGGCTACGAGTTCCCGAAGTTCCCCGTCGGTCCCGGCGAAACGATGGAAGGCGTGCTGCACGACTGGACCTGGCGCGGCGCGCGCCACCGCTACGGCGGCGAGGTTCCGCCCAAGGTGGCGGCGTTGCTGCGGAAGGAACTCGCGCTCGTCGGGAAACTTGGCTTCGCCGGCTACTTCCTGATCGTGGCCGACCTGGTCCGTTACGCCCGGGAAAACGGCATCCTTGCCCAGGGCCGCGGCAGCGCGGCGAACAGCGCGGTGTGCTTCTGCCTCGGCATCACCGCGGTGGACCCGGTGAAGTTCAACGTGCTCTTCGAGCGTTTCCTGAGCGAGGGCCGCAAGGGCTGGCCGGACATCGACATCGACCTGCCGAGCGGCGACCGGCGCGAGCAGGTGATCCAGGAAGTTTACCGCCGCTACGGTCCGCATGGCGCGGCGATGACCGGCGCCGTGCACACCTACCGCGGGCGCGGCGCGGCGCGCGAGATGGGCAAGGTCCTCAATCTGCCGCCCGACGTGCTGGACCGCTTCTCCGCCCTCTACGCGAGCGGCGACTTTCCGCACACGTTGGAACCGGCCGCCCAGATGGAGCAGGCCGGCCTGCCCGCCCGACATCCGCGGGCGGGGGCTTTCATCGCGTTGGTCCGGCAGGTCCTGGGGTTGCCGCGGCACCTGGGCCAGCATTCCGGCGGCATGATCATCTGCCAGGGTGACCTGCACCGCTTCGTGCCGCTGGAGAACGCCGCGATGCCCGGCCGCGTGGTCGCGCAGTGGGACAAGGACGATTGCGCCGACCTCGGCATCATCAAGGTGGATCTGCTCGGCCTCGGCATGATGGCCGCCCTGCAGGAAGCCGTGACGCTGACCCAGCAGCGCGGGCATCCGGTGGACCTCGCCAACCTGCCCAAGGACGATCCGGCCACCTTCGAACTGCTGCGACGCGCGGACACCATCGGGCTGTTCCAGGTCGAGAGCCGGGCCCAGATGGCGACCCTGCCGCGGCTGCAGCCGGAGTGCTTCTACGACCTGGTGATCGAGGTGGCCATCGTCCGGCCTGGACCAATCCAAGGCGACCTGGCCCATCCCTACCTGCGGCGGCGCTGCGGGGAGGAACCCGTGGACTATTACGGCTACGAGGGCCTCGAACGGGTGTTGGAACGCACCAAGGGCGTGCCGCTCTTCCAGGAGCAGATGCTCGAAATGGCGATGGTCATGGGCGGGCTCAGCGGCGGCGAAGCGGAGGACCTCCGCAAGGCCATGAGCTTCCACCGTTCCGACGAGAAGATGAACCAGGCCACCGCCAAGCTGCGCGCGGCCATGCAGGCCCGGGGTGTCGCGCCCCACACGATCGAGCGCATCACCAAGGCGGTGAGCTCCTTCGCGCTCTACGGTTTTCCCGAGAGCCATGCCATCAGCTTCGCGCTGCTGGCCTACGCGAGCGCCTACCTCAAGGTCCACCGCGCGCCCGAGTTCTACTGTTCCCTGCTCAACAACCAGCCCATGGGCTTCTATTCGCCGGCCACGCTGATCCGCGACGCCAAGTCACACGGCGTGCAGATCCGGCCTGTCTGCGTAGGGCGTTCGCGCTGGGAATGTGTCATCGAGGCCGATGGCTCGATCCGGCTCGGCTTCCTGCAGGTGCAAGGACTGCGCCGGGAATCCGTGGCCCGGCTGTTGGCGGAACGGGCGGCGCGGCCGTTCGTTTCCCTGACCGACTTCCTCGCGCGCACGTCCCTCCAGCAGGAGGAACGCCGCACGCTCGCCGCCCTCGGTGCGCTGAACGTCTTCGGCCAGCACCGGCGTTCCGCGCTGTGGGAGGCCGAGCAACCGCTGCGGCAGGGCGAGCTCTTTGCGGACGAGCCGGGCACCACGCCCCAACCGCTCCGCCCGATGGACGCCCACGAACGGCTGACGGCGGATTACCAGGCCATGCGCCTTTCCACCGGCCCGCATCCCATGGCCCTGATCCGCGACCGGCTGCCCGACGTGTGGCGGGCGCGCGACCTGGAAAACGCCCGGGACGGGCAGGTCGTCCGCATCGCCGGGCAGGTCATCTGCCGGCAACGCCCCGGCACGGCCAAGGGCGTCTGCTTCGTCAGCCTGGAAGACGAGACCGGCATCAGCAACGCCATCGTGGCGCCGGCGCTGTTTGAAGCCCGGCGGCTGGTGCTCACCGGCGAACCGTTCCTGGTGATCGACGGCATCGTGCAAAGCCGGCACCGGACCCTCCACGTCCGCGCGCACCGCATCGAGTGGCTGGACTGCCGTCGCCTGCCCACCGCGCCCTCGCATGACTTTGCCTGAACCCAGCCCGGCATGAATTCCAGCCACCCCCGCCAGTCGCGCCTGCCCCTCGGACGGGAAGCCGATCCGCAGTTCGCCGGCGGCGGTTTCGTTTCCGCCCTGCGGCTGCGCCGGGAAGACGTGCCGGGCTTCGACGCCTACCCGTTCCACCTGCCGGCCATCCGGTCGCTGGAACGGCTGGAGCTGCATCCGGCGGTGACGTTCTTCATCGGGGAGAATGGTTCCGGCAAATCCACGCTGCTGGAGGCCCTCGCGGTGAAGCTGCGGTTCAATGCCGAGGGCGGAAGCCGGAACTTCAACTTCGCCACGAGAGAGACGCATTCGCCGTTGCACGAATTTCTCACGCTGGAGCGACGGGGGCACTTCACCGATGCCTGGTTCCTCCGCGCGGAGAGCTTCTACAACGTGGCCTCGCAGATTGACGACCTCGGCGTGGCTGGCGGCTACGGCGGCCAATCCCTCCACGCCCAGTCCCACGGCGAATCCTTCCTCGCCCTGCTCACGAACCGCCTCCAGGGCGACGGCGTTTACCTGTTCGACGAACCGGAGGCCGCCCTGTCGCCCCAGCGGCAGTTGAGTGTCCTCACGCTGCTCCATCGGCTGGTGTATCACCGCAGCCAGCTCGTCATCGCGACCCACTCGCCCATCTTCCTGGCGTATCCGCACGCGCGCATCTACGAGTTCGGCCCGCACGGCATCCGCGAAACCCGCTACGAGGACACGGAGCACTTCCTGATCACGCGCGACTTCCTGAACCGCCCCGGGCGGATGCTGGAAATCCTGCTCGGCGAGGAAGAAGCCGACCTGGCCGGCAAGCGACGGCGGTAACGGCACCCTGGGGCCAAGGGAGCGCATCTCTTCACCGTGTGCGTATCAGGTTTGGGCCGTTGGCCCAAGGTGCTGCCGGCATCTTGCCGGCAGGGGACGCGGCTGGCCGCGAACCTAGGGCGTGATTGATCCCCAGCCCGGTGGCAGGCCCAAGGCGCAGCCCTGGCGGGCCAAGCCCGCCACCGCGGCGTGCCCGTGGCCGCGCTGCGGCCAACCCTCCGGCGACGAACACACACCGGCGCAAACAACTCCAAACCTTGGCCGGGCGAGCTGCCCGGGACTGCCGGCAAGATGCCGGCAGCACTTTGTGGGCGCCCGTTCCGCACCCGAGGGCGGTTGCGCCCGGGCCAAGGTGCGTTCGCACACCGCGCTCGCGCGGGCGCCGCCGCCGTGATTTCCTCGCGCCATCGTGGCTGCTGAACTGGCATCGCTTCCCCGTCGCGTCGTCCTCACGGGCGCCTCGGTCGCAACCGCCCTCGGGTGCGACCTCGACACCTTCTGGACCCACCTCGGCGCCGGCGCGTGCGGCATCTCGCGCGTGCCGCATGTGCCCGACGACTCGCCGCTGCCGGTCAAGCACGCCGGCTGCATCCCGGACGACCTGCTGCGGGCGGCCACCGACCGCTTCGGGCTCGACGATCCCGACCGCGCGAACCAGCTCGCGCTCTTCGCCGTGGGCGCCGCGCTCGAGCACGCCGGCTGGCCAACCGACGGCCAGACCGAGCTACCCCACGACCTCATCCTCGGCACCGGGCACGGCAACGGCGCGTTCACCAACGCCGCGATGCAGACCTTCACCGACGGCGGCTACCGCAAGCTCCGGCCCACCACGGTGATCCGCTCCATGTTCAACCGGCCCGCCAACATCGCGTCCATCCGCTACCGGCTCACCGGCACCAGCTTCGTCGTGAGCTGCGCCTGCGCGACCGGCTCCATCGCCCTGGGCGACGCCTTCCTCCGCATCCGCTTCGGGCTCGCCGACCAGGCCGTGGCCGCCTGCGCCGACTACGGGCTCGACCTGCCGACCTTCGCCGCGTGGAACCGCCTGGGCGTGCTCTCCAAGATTCCCGAGCCGGAACGGTCGTCACGGCCCTTCGACCTGAAACGCGACGGACTGGTCATGGGCGAAGGCGCCGCCGGGTTCGTCCTCGAATCGCTCGACTCCGCGCAGGCCCGCGGCGCCCGGATCCTCGCCGAACTGGTCGGTTACGGATCCAGCTGCGACGCGAAGCACATCGTCGTGCCCGACAGTGCCCAGCAGGTCCGCGCCATTGGGAAGGCGCTCGCCATGGCCGGGCTCCGGCCGGACCAGATCGGCTACGTCAACGCCCACGGCACCGGCACCGATCTCGCCGACGTGGTGGAAGCCGCCACGCTCCGGACGGCCTTCGGCGACGCGGCGGACGCCATTCCGGTGACCAACACCAAGGCCCAGCTCGGCCACCTGATGGGCGCAACCGCCGGCGTGGAGACGGTGACCACGCTGCTGATCCTGCGGCACGGGCTCATTCCGCCGTGCCGAAACCTCGACGAACCTGACCCGCGTTGCCCGCTGAACTTCGTCCGCGGCGAAGCCCTGGTGGCACGGCCGGAATACGTCCTGAAAAATTCCTTCGCCTTCGGCGGCACCAACTGCGCGCTCATCCTGCGCCGGTGGGACCCGGCGACGTAGCGGCCGCTTCGGTTTTCCTTTCGCTGACCACCCGGCGCACGGCCGCCGTGAGCTCGTCGAGCGCGACGGGCTTGGTCAGCACCTCGCGGATGCCTAGGTCGCGCGCCCGTCGCCGCAGGTCGTCGGTCACTTTCCCCGAGGTGAGCAGGATCGGCAGGTCGGGTCGGTGCCGGAAGATCTCGGCGGCGATGGCCAGGCCGGATTGGCCCGGCATGTTGAAGTCGGTGATGACGAGGTCGAAGGCGCCCGGATCCTCATGGAACCGGGCCAACGCCGCGGTGGGTTGACCGAACCCTTCCACCCGGTGACCCAGCCGCGTCAGCAGCCGGCGACTGACCTGGAGCAGCGCCTCCTCGTCGTCCAGAAGCAGGACCCGCAGGCTTACGGTGGTCGGCCCGGCCGGCGGATTCGCCGACGTCGGGGCCGGTTCGGCCACCGGCGCGGCGGCCGGCAGGTAAACGGTGAAGGTGGAGCCGGCGCCCGGCTGGCTTTCCACCTCGATCGCGCCGTGATGCTGCTGGACGATCCCGTGCACGACCGAGAGCCCCAATCCGGTGCCCTGGCTGGGCGGCTTGGTCGTGAAGAACGGGTCGAAGATGCGTTTCACGGTGGCCGGATCCATGCCGCTGCCGGTGTCAGTCACAGTGAAACGGACGTAGATTCCGGCCGGCAATTCCGGCGCCGCGGAAAGTGTCTCGTCGGGCAACCGCACCGGGCGCAGACCGAGACTGATCCGGCCCGAGTCGCCGCCCAGCGCATGCCAGGCGTTGGTCGCCAAGTTGACCAGGATCTGATGAACCTGGGTCGCGTCCGCCAGGATGGGCGGACACCCGGGCTCAACGGTGGTGACGAGGTCCACGCCGGCCGGCAGCGTGGCTTTCAGGAAGCGGGCGACCTCCGCCAGGATGACCGGTGCCTCCACCTTCCGCTGGTGGGTCGGCTGCTGCCGGCTGAAGGCGAGGATCTGTTCGACCAAGGCCTTGGCCCGTTGGCCCGCGTGGGTGATCTCCGCGAGGCTCTCCGCGGCCGGATGTTCGGGGGCGGTGTCCAGCGTGGCCAACTGGGCGTTGCTGAGGATGACCCCGAGGATGTTGTTGAAGTCGTGCGCGATGCCGCCGGCCAGGGTGCCGATGGCCTCCATCTTCTGGGCCTGGCGCAGTTGGGTTTCCAGCTGGGTGCGGGCGGCCTCGGCCTCCTTGCGGGCGGTGATGTCGAGGTAGGTGCCCAGCACGCCGGTGATCGTGCCCGCGGCGTCCCGCAGCGGAGTCTTGGTGGTGAGGAGGGTAATTGTCCGGCCATCCGGCAAGGTCAGCGGCTCCTCGATGTTCATCCGCGTTTCGCCGGTGGCGATGACATTGCGGTCATCGGCGCGGTAGATCTCTGCCTGGGCGTGCCAGCCCATCTGGTAGTCGTCCTTGCCGATGAGGTCCGCGGGCGTGGCGAAGCCCGAGTCATGGGCGAACGCCACATTGCACCCGAGGTAACGGAGATTGAGATCCTTCCAGAACACCCGGACCGGAATGGCGTTGATGATCGTCGAGATCATGGCCTGGGAGGCGCGCAGGGCGGCCTCGGTGCGTTGCCGTTCCGTGATGTCGACCGCGGCGCCCAGCAGGGCCAGTTCGTTGGTGCCCGGAACGCGGAAGGGCGCCTTGAAGGTCTGCATGACAAGGACCCGGCCCGTGGCGTCGGTCAGCCGTTCCTCGGCGATGAACTTGGGAACGCCGCTGCGCAGGACCTCCTGATCGTCACGCACGAACGCGGCGACCTCGGTGGGATCGCGCCGGAGGTCCGCGTCGCTCAGCCCCACCATTTGCTCGGGCGTCAGCCCGGCCGCGGCGGCGGCCGCCCGGTTGGCAAACAGGAAGCGGGACTGGCTGTCCTTGGCGAAGATGAAGTGGGGCACCAGGTCGATGACCTCCCGCAGCAAACGGTCCTTGTCCCGCAGGGATTCCTCGGCCCGCTTCCGTTCGGTGAGGTCCACGGCCTGAACCATGATGACTGGTCCCTCGGGCAGGTCGATCCACTGGGCGGAGAGCAGGGCGTCGAGCGCCCGGCCATCCTTGGTCTTCAGGCGCACCTCGAATTGATGCAGTTCTTCCTGCCGCCGCAGCACGGCCAGCAGGCGGTCCCGGTCGGCCAGGTCACACCACAGCCCGAGCGCCTCGCCCGTTCGGCCCATCGCCTCCTCCCGGCTGAAACCGGAGACTTCGGTGAACCGGTCGTTGACATCCACGAACACGGTTTGCTCCGGCGAGAACAGCACGCTCGCCAGCGGACTGGAGCGGAACAGGGTCTGAAACTGCTCTTGCGACTGCCGGAGCCGGGCCTCGGTCCGCTTGCGTTCGGTAATGTCCACGTCCATGCACACGAACAGCGGTTCGCCCCCGGGGCCGGCCACCTCGAAGATCGTGGAGAGACATTGGGCGGCCTCCCCGTTGCGACGCCGGAACGCATTTTCCACCGGCCCCAGCGCGCGGCCGGTGCCCGCCAGCTCGCGCAACGAACGGGTGAACTCCGCCGCTTGTTCCGCCGTGTAGATCAATTCGTCCAGGGTCCGGCCCGTCGCCTCCTCGGCACGCCAGCCAAACATCCGCTCCGAGGCCTCGTTCCAGAGCTGGACCCGGCCCTGCGAATCATAGCCCTGCACCGCGACGTTGGGGGTGCGGTGAACGATGGCGTGCAGGCGGGCTTCGCTGGCCTGCAGGATTTCCTCGGCCCGCAGCCGTTCCAATTCCGCGCCCGCCCGGCCGCCGAAGATGGACAGCACCAGACGGTTGATCTCGAGGTCGGGCAGCGGCCGGTCGTGCAACACCGCCAGCAAACCCAGCGGCTTACCCGCGCGGTCATGCAACGGCACGCCGAGATAACTTTCCACGCCCATCTCCCGCAACAGGGCGTCGTCGGGGAACTGATGTTGGGCGGCCTGGGAATACAGGCATTGCCGGCGATCCAGCACTTGTTCGCAGGGCGTGCCCTTCAACGAATATTCCACCGGTTCCGCGGGTTGACCGTCGGCCCAGAGACTCAGGATCCGGACCCGATCGAGGTTCGGTCCGGTGAGTTCACCGACGAAGGCATATTTCACCTGCAAGGCCCCCGCGAGGTGCTCGACCAAGGAACGGAAGAAATCGCGGCCCAGCTCGGTCCCGGTGCCGGACAGCACCCGCCGCAAGACATTCTCCGCCTCGATACGGGCGGTGATGTCAATGGCCGTGCCGCCCACCCAAGGGGCCCGGCCGGGCTGCGGCAGCGGGAATTTTTGAACCAACCAGTGGCGTGGGTGCCCGTCCGCGCCGGCCACCACTTCGACCACTTCCAGGCTTTCGCCGGTGTCCGCTACCCGCTGGTCTTGGGCCCGATTTTCCCGGGCGGCGGCCGGGAGGATCTCAAAGTCGGTCTGACCCACAATCTCGGCGGCGGACCGAGCGAAGAGCTTTTCATAGGCGGGGTTGACGTAGCGGAACCGGAACGTGTCGTCCTTCACCCACGCAACCATCGGGCTCTGGCGCAGGAAGGTGTGGAACCGATCCTCGCTGGCCCGCAGGGCGGCGGTGCGTTCCTGGAGTTCGTTCGCCATGCGGTTGAACGACTCGCCGAGGCCGGCGATTTCATCCGAGCCAGAGAGGCGGGTCTGGACCGCCAGATTCCCGGCGGTCATTTCCTTCGTGGCCGCCACCAGATCCTCCACCCGGCGGGTCAGGGTCATTCGCAAGTAAAGCCAGACGACAAAGGCGGACACCACGCCGGCCAGCGTCATGACCAGCGAACGTTTGCCCGAGGCCACCCGGCCGATCCGTTTCAGGCTGGTAAGGTCAGTCTGGGTGAAAAATACCGGGGCCCGCGCCGACTCCACCCCGTCGGCCCGGGCGCCCACGCTGAGCGGAAAAGCCGCCCGCAGCGCGGTGCCGTCGGGCGTGACCTCAAGTTGGGGCGTCCCGCTGGCCCGGGCCCGTGCCAGCAACGGCCCGGCGACGCCAAACTGGGTTTCCGCGAAGGTGCGCGCCGCCAAACCGGGATCGGTGGCAAACTGGATCCGGTCCGCCCCGTCGCAGACGATGCCCAAGCCCAAGATCAGGCCAGGCACCTCCGTCAAAGTCGCGATCTCGGCGGCGGCGGCGACCACGTCATTGCGGGCGAAGTGACGTTCCAGATTCCGGGCAATCAGGCCCCCTAGGGCGGCCGCGCGTCGCTCGGTGAGGGCCTCCACCGCCCGATTCGACTGCACCCAGTCGAACCCGAAACTGATGCCCGCCAACGCCCCGGCGAGGAGCCCCAGGGCGAGCGGCAAGGAATAGCGAAGCGGCAGGGGAAATTTCATGGTGCCTCCGGGCGGGCCCGCGCGCGGCCGCCCCAAGCCGGACGAAATCCGGCGCGAATGGGCGACTGATGATGGCGCATGGCGATGCCTTCCTCGCGCAGCCTACCGCCGGCGGAACGGAGATGGTCGACAGGGCCTTGCCAAACCGTAGGCGGAAATTGCTCCCGACCGCGATTGGGCTGCTGGCCGGCCAAACGAAGCGTCCTTTCCGGCCGCCGGAGTGCCGGACTCCGGCGGCGGACGGCGGCGTAGGCTACTCGATCTCCCGGGCCCGGAAGAACCGCCATGGGAACGCGGCGGACGTCTGGTCCGTGAGCGTGATGATCGCCGGGTCGGCGATGAACTCGCGGATGGGGGTCCATTCCGTGAAGTCGGTGGCGCCCTCCAGCAAGTAACGCCGGCCCGCCGTGCCCTTGAAGCGGAACGAGACGTCGCCGTTCGCGAAGCGTTGCGGCCGGTTCAACCCGGCCTTCAGCGCGCGCCCGACCAGCCGGAAGCTCTGGCTGGCGCTCGCGGACGGCGTGGCGTCGTCGGTGACGGTGATCGTGATGTGATTGGTGTTGGGCACTTCGCCCTCGACCGGCAGCCACGAGAACGCACCGGTCGCGGAGTCGAGGACCGTGCCGAGCCCGTCTTGGCCGCTCTGGCTGAACGTCAGCGTCTGCGCCGGCACATCCGAATCGGTGCCCAGGAATTGCAGGCTGAGCAGGTCGCCTTCCCAGACCACCTGGTCGCGGATCGGCGCGAGGAGCGGCGCGGAGTTGGCCTCGACCACGTGCGCGGTCACGGTCGTGGTCGCGGTGAGTTCCGGTGACTGGCTGTCCGAGACGATCACGCCCAGCGTCACCGTGCGACCACCTTCGGTCTCGCCCGGTATCCATTGCAGGACCCCGGAGGAATTCACCGTGGCGCCGGCCGGCGCACCGTCGGCGAGGCGGAAGTGCAAGGGTTGGGCCGGCAGATCCGCGTCGGAGGCCACCAAGTTGACCGACAGGAGTTCGCCTTCCTTCGCAGCCAGGACGCCCGCCACCGGCTCGAGGGTCGGCGCGGTATTCCGCTCGCGCACGATGACAGCGACCACGGCTTCGCCGGTGAGGTTGGGCGAGCCGCTGTCGGTGGCGCGCACGGTGACTTGGTAGGTGCGCGGTCCGTCGGCCTCGCCGGTCGGCCAGGTCACGGCGCCGGACGCGGGATCAATCGTCATGCCGGCGGGCGCATTCGCGAGGCCGTAGGTGATCGCGTCGGCGGGAATGTCGGCGTCGGTCGCGGTCACGGTGAAACTCACGGTGTCGCCCTCGTCCACGGTCACGGCCGCGAGCGGGTCCACCGTGGGGGCGGAGTTGCCGGTGGTGAAGGTCACCGCCTGCGGCGCGAGCGGCGCCTCCTCGATGTTGCCGGCCACGTCCCGGGCGCGGGAGTAGAAGGCATACGTGCGGCCCGCGGCGCCCGGATAGAGGCCCGAGGTGGCGCGGGTGTTGGTCAGCCAGCGTTGGAACGGCCCGCCGTTCACGGACACAAACAGGTCGTAGCCCCCGATGCCGGTGCCGAACGTGTCGTCTTCACCGGCCCAGCTGACCGCGATCTGCGCCGGGCTGTTGGCCGGTAGCGCGGCGACGCGGCTGCTCGGGGCGCTGAGGTCGGGCACGCGTTCGTCGCGGGCGTAGGTCAGCGTGTAGCTGCCGGTGCTGTCGTGGTCGAACAGGTGCAGCACGTTCTCGTAACGCGGCCGTTTACCCATGCCGAGGAAGGTCCGGTCGGTGACCCAGGCGTTGACGTCCACCGGCAGCACGCGGCCGTCGGAACGCTTCACGCCGGCAAGGCGGAACTGGCCGTTGGCCGGGTCGGGCACGCGCAGATAGACGAAGCCGGCCGGCAGCGGCGCGGTGAGGACCACTTCCAGGTCGTCGGCCGTCGGCGCGGCATCCCGCGTGGCGGCGCGGACCACCTTCACGGGTGCGGTCGTCGCGTTGCTGAGATGGAGCGTGTCGGGCAAATCCTCGTCGTCGGGTTGGTCGTTCACGAGGAAGTCGGGCTTCGCATCGGCGAACGTGCCCTGCACCTCGACCTGGTGGATCAGCTCGTGGATCTCAACGCTGTTGAACACGGAGGCGCCGGGCTGCTGGAAGCGGTCCTCGTGTTCGAGCGTGGCCTGGTAATCGATGAACAGGCCCTGGAGCGTGGACTTGAGCAGCCAGCGGCCGATGGCGGTGTCGCCGGGATTGATGTCGCCGAACTCGGCGGTGAGCGAGGGCGTGAGCGACTTGCCGGCGACCTCGGTGGCGATGATCGAGAAGTCAATCAGCAGCCCCTTCACGTTCTCCACGATCTTCGGCTGCGCGGAGATGATGTGCATGTTGCGGGCGAGACCCTTGCCCTGGTTGTGGACCATGACGGCGAGGGTGAAAGGCAGCGAAGGCTCGGTGGCGTCCGTGAACGGGTCGTCGCTGAACACGTCACGCTGGTGGAAGTATTTCAGGTCGAGCTTGGCGTTCGGATACACCCGGACCTGGCCCGGCGTGAGTTCCGCGGTGCCGGGCACGCCGCCGGCCGTGTAGGCCAGCACGCCGCCGACGTAGTAGGTCTGCACGTCATCCGGCGCGGCCTCGTCGCGCGGCAGGATGACCCAGCGGGCGGAACCCGTGGTGGCCGGGGCCAGCCGGTAGGTGAGGCCGCCGAAGACGATCTCGCTCGCCTCACCGCCGGCACCGGGCGTAAGCCGGGTCAGCTCGGGCGCGAGCACGATGAAGCGGTCGTTGGCCAGGTTGCCCGCGGAATCGTAGATGTTGATGGTCACGCCGATGTCCTGGAGTTCGGTGTCCTCGGACTCGTTGATGAGTTCAAGGGTGGCGCCGATGGCCTTGCGGGTGACCACAGCCTCCTGCTCGATCTGGAGCCGGACCTGCGCGCAGACGCCGTCGTTGCCAGCGGTGCGGCGGGGACGGGCGGCGCGGGCCGCGCGGGCGGCGGCCCGGGCCCAGTCGGCGGCGGAAGCGGCCTGCGAGGTCTGGTGGAAGGTAACCTCCTTCATCACCGATGGCAGCGCCTCACGGGCGGGCCACGCGGCCAGCAACGCGTCGGACAGCGCCGGGCCGTCCGCACCGGCGGGCAGGCTCGCCACGCTGGCGGCGGCAGCCGGGGCCACGGCGGCGGCCAGTTCGGCGGGAGAGCCGTGTCCGAACCAGCGTGCCACGGTCTGCGCCTCGGATTCCTCGGCGAGCGAAAGGATCACGGGCTCTGAATTGCCGCCTTTGTTTCCGCAGTCCGCTTTGGCGAGCTCTTTCTCGACACCAACCGTGCCGCTGAGGAAGCCGGCCACGTCGCCGACCTCGGATTCGCCGGCGGGCCTCTCGGCGCTGAAGGTGAGCGTGCCCTTGGCCACGATGGCATCCACGCAACGCTCGTTGGTGCTCGTGCTCTGGCCGTTCTTGCGACAGGACTTGGTGCGGACACTGGCCCCACCCTCGATGCCCAGCACACCCTCGACGCCCGCCGCTACGCCCTGCCCGCTGGCAAGCTTGCCGGAGACCTTGCCGGAAGCCTTGGCCCCTACGAAAACCTTCAGGGCAATGCCGCCCTCGAGGCACAGTTCGGGATTCTTCAGCAGGCACTCCGTCGAGGCCTTGAGCGACGCGTAACCGGACACGCCGACTTCCGCCCCGCCGCCGGCGAAGAACTCACCTTCGGCCTCGTTCAGGCCGCCCACCGAGACGCCCTGCTTCCAGCGCACGCTCGGGCCGAAGAAGACCTTGGCCTCGATCTGCGCGGAGACGCTGCCCTCGGCCTTGAGGCCGACGACGCCCTGGCCGTTCACCTCCTCGCAGCAGGTGCAGAGTTTGCCGCTGCCGCTGAGCTTCACCTCGACGCCGAGGACCCGCGTGTAGGCGAGGGACTGCGCGGCGGTGTTCACGAGCTGCTCGGCAAAGCCCTTCAGCTCGCCCTTGAAGCCGCCCTCGGCCCCGGCGCACTTGTCCGCAAAGGTCGCCGGATTGCAGGCGCACTCGTTCGTGGCCTGATAGGAAACGAAGCCGCGTCCGCCCCAGCCCACGGAGCCGCCTCCGCCCCCGCCGCCTCCGCCGAGCGGCAACGGCAGCGGCCCGATGAGGAAGCCCGGATGCCGCGCGGCCGGCCCGGGCGGCGGCGGGCAGAGCGTCACGTCAATGACCGGCACCGGCGCCCAATACTGGACCCCGAACGGCCCGCAGATGAGGCGCCAGTCCACGCCGAGGCGGGGCTGGTTGCAGCCCGCGCCGTCCGCGGCGCGGGCGACGCCCTGGCGGGCCACCTGGCCCTGGCCTTCCTCGCCACCCGCACCGATGCGCCGGAAGATCACCGGCACCGTGAGGGAGCTTTTCGCGGGGATCACCCCAAGGTCGTCCGTGATCATCTGCACACGCCAGCGCGAACCGTCGCCGGCCTGGAGCTTCACCTCCTGCGCGGCGATGAGGCCATGGTTGGTGATCTTCAGTTCGACCTGGTGTTCGTCCGCGGTGATCCCGGTCAGGTCAATCGAGTTGGGCTCAATGGTGACGACCGGCACGGGGACGGTCGTCTCGAAGGTGGTCTCCAAGGTGATCTTGGCGCGCTCCTCGACGTCGATCTCCTCGACCTTCCAGTTGTAGCGCACGAGCTGCGTGCGCAGGAAGGTGGTGACCTCGTTCAGCTTGCCGGGTTTGACGGCGATGGTCTGGAGGTAGTTGTCGTGCTTGGGCGCGGTGACATCGAGGTTGTAGGAGCCTTCCGGCACCGACGTGAACGTCGCCACTCCGTCCGCCCCCGTCACGCCGGAGAAGCGCGCCTCGCTCGTGTAGGGATCGCGCAGGACCACGGCGGCGCCCGCCAGTTTCGCGCCGCCGCCGTAGTAGGTCAGTTCGTCCACGACCGACACCGCCACGTCGCCCACGGCATCCGAGACGTGGCGGAAGGCGAACGGCACGGTCACGCCCGCGTCGGCGTTGTGGACGGCAAGGCGGCCCTCGAAGATTTCCAGCGGCACCGTGTCATCCGGCGTGAGCTGGAGCGTGATGGTCTGCCGCGCGCCCGGCGCCAGCGACGGCAGCGGCGAAGCGGTCACGGCCTTCAGCCAGGGAATCTCCGGCAGGGTGAGGTTCAGCGGGCCGGATTCGCCGCCACCGGTGTTCATGAGCTCGAAGCTCACGAGCGTCTGCCGGCCGCGCACCATGCCCTGCTCCAGGCTGCGCGGGACCGCGACCAGCCGCGGCTGGGGCAGTTCGACCACGTAGTCGAGCGTCAGGTCCACCGTGGCGCCCTCGGCGCTGGTAAAGGTGACCACAAAGCGGCCCGCCGCATCGCGCGGCTCGGGCACCGAGCTGGAAACCACGACACGCCCGGTGGTGCCCGGGGCGAGTTGCGCCGGGGCGTCCACCTGCACGTCGAGGTTGGCCACGGCACCGGACTTGGCGGTGATGCCGGTGAGCGGCAACGCGCTCAGGTTCAGCAGTTCGAACTCCGTGCGCGCCACCTGGCCGGGCAGGATTGTTTGCCGTGCGTAGTAGGGCGTGATCCGCAGCCCGAGCAGGTTGAAGCGGTCCTGCATCGGCGCCTCCGCGACGCCCGGATGCGCGGCGCCGACGGTGTAGCTGCCGGCCTCCGTCGCCAGCGGCTGGAAGGTCGCGGTGAAGTCCCCGTCCGAACCCGTCAGCGCGGACAGCGTGCGCCGCGCGCCGTCGAGCACGACGTGTATGTTCACCAGTTCGCCCACGGCGGGCGTGCCGTCGGGCTTCACCGCCCGGCCGCGCAACGGCACCAGCGTGCCCGCGGGCGCGGTGGTCACGTCGGTTTCGACCGTGGCGGTGTAGGACGGCTCGACGCGGAACAGCGTCGGCGCCGCGGTGGCGTTGTTGCGTTCGAGCGTTTCGCGGACGGCATCCTCCACGTCGGCGACCACGAAGAGCCACCAGTCACCCGTCCCGCGCGGGGCGAAGACGGTGAGCGTGCGGGCGAAGGATTCGCCGGCCGGGATCGCGGCGTTGAACGGCGTCTCGTTGAGCACCTCGTCCTGGTCGTCGAGCACCGGATCGCGCGAGGCGACGATGCGCTGGAGGATCACGCCGTTCGCCTGGTCGAAGCCCTGGTTCAGCACGCGGTAACCGACCTCGAACAGCCCCCGCGTGACGCCGCTGGCCGGGGCGGTCACTTCGCTGACCACGAGGTCCGGCAGATCGGCGTCGGTGACCGTGAACGGCACCGTGCCCGGCGCGTGGCCGGGCGCCGCGGCCATGAGCACCACCGTCTGGCTGCCATCAATCGCCCCGTCCGCCAGGGTCGTCACCGGGAAGGTCGCCCGGTCGGAGCCGGCGGGGATCACCACCGTCGCGGGCACACCGGCCTCGGTGGCGTCGCTCACGGACAGCTCGACCGTAAGCGGCTGGTTGGTGTCGCTGTTGCGGAGCACGACCACGGTGAAGGCCGGGCTCCGGCCCTCGCGGGCCAGCGCGCTGCCGGCGACGAGCCGCAGCGCGGGCCCGTCGTCATCGGTGACGGTGAAGGTCGCCGGCGTCGCCTCGGCCAGCACCTGCCCGCCGCCCGAGTCGATCACGAACGCGCGGAGTTTCACCGTCTGCGGGCCGTCGGCCTGCCGGTCGTTGACCGCGCTGAGGAAAACTTCGGCGGAAGCCTGGCCGCCCCGGATCAGCACGCTGGGCACCACCACGGCTTCCGAATCGTCATCCACCCGCAACTGCACGAGCAACGGCCGGCCGGTGACGTTGGTGCGCGTGATGAAGGCGCGGGCGGCGAGCGCGCCACCGGCTTCGCTGAAGGTTCCCGGCTCCACGGTCACGGCGAGGCCCGGCTGGTCATTGTCCTCGATCGACAGCGCCGCGAGGGCGGCGACGTGGCCGGCGGCGGTGGCGCGGACTTCCGTCGGGCGCGCCAGGTCCAACTGCGGGTCATCCAGCGCGATGAGCGTGAAGGTGGCCGAACGCGCGTTCGCGGGAATCGTCACCGAAGTCGGCCCGAGCAGTTCCGGCAACCCGGTGAGGATCGTGACTTCGAGCGGGGTCGCGTCCGCCTTCGGCCGGGACACGGTGGCGCCCACGGTGAGGCCTTCCACGACCGCCGGCGCCTCTAGGGCGAGCGTGAGCGTGGGCAGATCCACGTTCTGGACGAATACCGCCGCCGGGCCCGGCAGGAAACCTTCGGCGCTCGCCTGCAAGGTGACGAGGCCCTCGTCGGCAGACAGCGGGTCGTGGGCAACGCCAATGTCCAGGTCAAGGACCGGCGCGCCCGCGGGGAAGGTCACCGTCTCGGGCAGGTGCAGCTTGTTGGTGTCGCTGCTGGTAAGCGTCACCGTGAGCGCCTGGTCGGTGGCGCCGGTGCGGAGCAGCCGGCCGCGCAGCCCGCGGTCGGTTTCGCGCACGCTGGCGGCGGCGACCTCAAAGGTCAGCTTGGAAGGCAGGTTCAGGCGGTTCGGCGTGGTGCCGACGTTGTTCGCCTCGTCGCTCTCGACCACGGCGCGGTCCGAATCGGCAGTCACGAAGATCGAGAACAGTCCGGCAAGGCTGGCGGGCAGGCGCACGACGTTCGTCTGGGAACGCTCCGCGCCGGGGGCGAGCGGCTGATCGGCCGTGAACGCGCCGAGGACCACGTCGTTGCCCGGCTGGGTGTCCGGCGACAGTGCCAGGGTCTCCAGCCACGGGCCGGCCGCAGGCGCGGCGCCGCGGTTGCGGACGGTCCAGCTCACCTCGACTTCGGCGCCGGCCACGGCGTTGGCCGGGAAAACGACGTCCGTCACCACCAGGTCGGGCAGCGGAGGCTGCTCGATCGTGAGCGGCAGGTTGCCGGTGTCGCGCTGGTTGTCGGCCTCGCTGGCCTCGACGATCTCGCCGCCCGCGTCGGTGGTCACCGAGAGCGCATAAACACCCGGCGTCACGCCACCCAGCAGCGGCAGGCGGACATTCTCGATGCGTTCGTAGTCCGCGCCCACGGCGAACGGCACGCGGTCATCGGCCGACTTCGTCAGCAGCGTCACCGGGCCGGCGGGCGTTTGCAGGACGAGGCGGTCCACCCAGGGCGTCGCCACGGGCGCGCTGCCCGCGTTGCGAACCCGCCAGCGAACCTGGAACAGATCCCCGAGCCTGGCGCTGCTGGGCACGAAGAGTTCGGCAGCCACGAGATTCGGCGCCGTCACGGAGAAGGCGGCATCGGTGGCGCGCGTATTGTTTTCCGGCGGGCCGGTCTCGGCCACCGCGTCGTCGACATCGGCGGTGACCAACAGGAAGCGTTCGCCCAACTGCCCGACAGGCAGGATGACCTGATTGGTCCGGCGGATCTCGGCGCCAGGCTCCAGCGCTTCGATTACCGGCAGGGTGAGCAGGTCGAGCGGGTTCGCGCCGGCCGCGTCCGTGGCGAGCCGGAGGCGTTCGAACCATGGCGCAACCGCGCGGGTTTTTCCGGAATTCTTCACGGTCCACACGACCGGCACCGGCTGGCCGACGGGCGCAAACGCGGGCACGAGCACTTCGGTCACCACCAGGTCGGGCGGCGCCGGCGCGGTGACCTCGAAGTCGGCGCTGGTGGTAAAGTTGTTGAGGCGGTTCGCCTCGGGCTGCTCGGAATGGAAGTCCGCCCCCACGCGGAACTGGTGCGTGCCGGGCGTGTTCTGACCGGCCAGCGGCAGCAGGACGCGCGTGGTATTGGTGTAGCTTTCGCCCGGCGCGAGGCCGCGCAGCGCAGGGACCGAAACCAACCACGCCTCGTAGCCGACGCGGGAAAGGATCAAGCCGTCCACCCACGGTGCCGCGACGGGCGCCCCGCCGGCGTTGCGGACGACCCACGTGACCGGGACCTCCTCGCCGAAGCGGCCGGTGGCGGGCACTTCCACCCGGTCCACGACCAGGTCGCCAATGAGCAGGTCCGTCGGCTCGGTGGTGGCGGTGAGGTTGTTCCCTTCGCGACTGCCTTCGTCCACCTGCAAGGTGGCGTCGGTGCGCACCAACAACCAGTAACGGCCTACGGTGCCGGCCGGCAACGTGACGACCAGCCGGCGGGTGATGCCGGAGTTGGCGGCGAGTTCATTGGTGACGTCCAGCGAGCCCAACGGCTGGGCGCCGAAGCCGCCCGCTTGGCGGGCGAAGAAGACGGTTTCGCGCCATGGTGCCGCGGCGACGCCCTCGCCTTGGTTCCGTGACTGCCACGCCACTTCAATCGTCTGCCCGCCCACTGCCGTCGCGGGGGCCGTCACGTCGGTGATGACCAAGTCGGGGAAACGCGGCGCGGTGGAAGGCAGGAGCGTGAAGTTGGCGACGGCGTCCTGAGCGGCGACCGACACCAGCTGCGGGGCCGGCGGTTCAAGGCCGAGCGTTTCCACGCCGTTCACCGTGACGCTCCATTCACCGGCTGCGACCGGCAGTCGGTAGTTGCCCGTGGCATCCGTGACGGTGGCCACGGTCACGTAGTCGGACGGCGGCAAGTCGCCGAGTTCGGCGCCGGGCCGCAGCGCCGAAGCGGGGACGGCTTCGCGGGCCTGGCTGGCACTGGACCAGTAGAAGCGGCAGCCAGCGCCGCCGCCGTTGTCGTGCATCTCGAGCCGCACCCGGTAGGCGCGACCCGCTTCCAAGGTGATGGTGCCGGTGCGTTCGCTCATCGGGTGCAGCCCGCCATTGTCCACGACCAACTGGTCGTCGATCCACAGCCAGGAACCATCGTCCGAGCTGGTCGAAAGCGTGTAGGTTTCGGTGAACTGCGGGGTCAGCTCGCCGGTCCAGCGAACATAGAAATTGTCCGCATTGATGCCCGCGGCCGGTGCCCCGGTGCCCCAGTCGAAATCCACGGTCGCATCCAGACGCCGCGTCACCGGGGTGCCGTTGGTGGACTGTTGGTTCCAAAACTCCGCCACCAGCCCGCGGTAGGCGGCTTGGATCGCCTGCACCGCGAGCCCGGATTGCGGTTGGTTCTGCGAGTCGGTGACCCGGCCGGTGATCGCCACTTCGGCCGCGGGGGTTTCCTCGACCACCAACGTGAGGCCGCCCTGGAAGTCGGCGCGCCATTTCAGTCCCGCGGCCAAGGGCGGCAGTTCCAGGCGCGGTGCGCCCGCGAAGCCGCCGCTGACGACGGCGTAGCGATTCCCGGCGACCGGCTGATGCCCGTCCAGGAGGCGCACCCGGATGACACCGTCGAGGCGGGTCGCACCCACAAACGTTACCCGGTCGAAGGCGGCGGGCTCGGTGCCGCCCAGCTCAAGCTCAAGCGCCCCGCGGGATTCCTGCGTGAAGCGGCCCGTGAAGCTCAACGCGCCGGCCGACGCCCCCGGAGCCACCGTGCCGCGGCTGACGATGTCGCCGGCGAAGGTGCCATTCCCGGCCAGTTGGCCACCGGTGACCTGAAGGGGGCCATCCAACGTGAGCGTGGCGCCGTCGGCCAGCCGGATGACGCCGTCGGATTCGCCGGCTTCACCGCCGCGGCCGAGCGTTACGGGATGGTTCACGCGGAATTCGCCGTGGTTGACCAACCGGGCGCCCAGCCGGCGCGGACCGCCGGCACCGGGGTTCACTTCGAGGATGCCGCCGGCTTCGTTGACCAAGTCCCCGCTGGTGACGTCGAGGGCGGACGTGTAGCCGGCGTTGACCGAAACGACCTGGAGATAACCCGCGTTGGCGAAGCCTTCCGGGGCGACGACCGCCGTGTGCACACCCTGGTGGTCGGCGCGCACCGTCAGCCGGGCACCGGCCGGCACGGAACCGAACAGCCGTGAGTCGGACCGGGTGACGGTGAACAGACCGCCTGGGCCCGCCCCGGGGCCGAAGACCAGCTCGGATCCGATCAGGTAAACGTCCCCTTCGATCAGTCCTCCAAGGTATTCGAGCCGCTGGCCGACGGCGGTCATGCCACCGTCCACCTTCAGCTCGCCGGCCTCCTGGCGGAAGGTTTGCCCTTCCGCGGTGAATCCGAGTCCGACTCCCGTCGCGACCAGGAACTGCCCCCGGTTGACATGGACATCCCCGGCGCGGCCGAGGGTCAGTCCCTGATTGGCCTCGATGGTGCCCTCGTTGACCAGTTGGGCCCGGATCACCCGCGCCCCGCCGGCGCCGGGGTTCACGCGGATCACGCCGCCGGCCTGGTTCACGAGGGAACCCTCGGGCTTGCTCACCGACGTGGTGTAGCCGGCGTGGGCGCTTTCCAGCAGGAGGAGGCCACGGTTGGAAAACTCCGGCGCGAGCAAAACCTCCGTGTGGACGCCGCGGTGGTCGCCGCGCACCCAGACCGTCTGGCCGGCATGCAATTCGCCGAGGAGCTGGGAGCTGGAGCGGGTCAGGATGAAGCTGCCGGGGCTGGCGTTGGCTGCCGGGATCAGCAGCGTGCAGCCGTCGAGATAGGGCGTGCCGGTCAACGTGCCGCCGAGGAATTCGAAACGGAGGTCGGTGAAGTCGCCGCCGCCCGCGATGTCCAACCGGCCCGCTTCCTGCCGGAAGGTCTGTCCCAGGCCACCGAGCGTCAGGCCGACTCCCGGCACCACGGTGAAGGTGCCGCGGTTGACATGGACCGCATTCGGCCGGGCCAAGGTCGTGCTGTCGCTGAGCACGACTTCGCCGTCATTCTGCAATTCCGTGCCGAGCCGCCGGGCCCCGCCGGCACCGGGCTCGACCAGCAACCGGCCACCGGGGAGATTGCGGAAGGCGCCGGAATCCTGGTGGAAACTGGTCGTATAGCCGGCGTTGGCGCTGGCGATGCGGAGCGTGCCGCGGTTCGGAAAATCGGGCGCGAGCGTCAGGTCAGTGTGACCGCCGCGGCTGTCACCGCGCACCCAGACGGTCTGGCCGGCATGCAGGGCGCCCTCCAGCCGCGAGGCGCTGTGGGTGAGGATGAACGACGCGGGCCGGGAACTGCCCGGGACGATGTTGAGCGTGACAGTATCGAGATAAGGCGTGCCGACGATTTCGCCGCCCGCGAAGTCGAAGCGCAGGCCCACGGCATCGAAGCCGCCGAACACGTTGAGCAGGCCGGCTTCCTGCCGGAACGTCTGGCCCGGTTTGTCCATCCGCAGCCCGACGCCTTCGGCGACGGTGAAGGTGCCGCGATTCGTGTGGCTGGCGTTGTCCCGGCCCAGGTTGACCCCGTAGTTCGCGATGAACTCGCCCTCGTTGAAGAGCTCGGCCGTGAAGTTGCGCGGCCCGCCGGCGCCGGGGTTGATGGTCACCTTGCCGCCGGGACCGGTCCGGAAGGAGCCCTCCCCCAGCGCAAGGCTACTGGTGTAGCCGGCATTGGCGCTTTCGAGTTTGACCTCGCCGCGGTTCACGAAGCCGGGCTCGACCGTGATCTGGGTGTGGCCGCCGCGGCTGTCGCCGCGGACCTGGACGGTCTGGCCCGATTGCAGGCTGCCGCCCAGCCGCGAACCGGAGCGGGTCAGGAAGAAGTAGCCCGGACCGGTCGCGCCCGGCTCCACCAGCAGCCGACTGTTGTCGAGATACGCTCCGCCCGTGATATCGCCGCCGGCGAACTCGAACTGCGTGTTCGAGGCGTCGAAGCCGCCGGCGATGTTCAGGGCGCCGGCCTCCTGCCGGAAGACCTGAGCGCCGGCGTCGAGCACCAGCGAGTTGCCCGCGAGGATATCGATGGTGCCACGATTCACGTGGCGGGCATCGGCGCGCCCCAAGCCCAGCCCGTAGTTCAGCGTGAGCAGGCCTTCGTTGCGCAGTTCGGTGACCAACTGGCGACCACCGCCGGCGCCACCGTTGGAGATAATCTTGCCGGAACTGGTGTTGGTCAGCACTCCGTCCACCTGGAAGGAACTGGCGTAACCGGCGTTCGCGCTTTCCAGGCGCAACGTGCCGCGGTTGGCGAAACCGGTCTCGGCCTTGGCCAGCGTGTGCCCGCCCCGGCTGTCACCGCGCACCCAAATCTCTGTCTGCGGTCCGACGTCGCCCGTCAGCCGGGCGCTCGAGCGAGTCAGGAAGAACCGGCCTTCACCGGGAACCCCGGAACCCAAGTCAAGCCGTCCGCCATCGACGTAAACGTAGCCGCCCTTCACCTCGCCGCCCGAGAAGACGAACCGGGTGCCGTCCACCACGAAACCGCCGTTCTGCTGCAGCACGCCCCCGGCCTGCTCAAAGCGGGTGCCGGCGCCGGCGAGCGTGACAGAGTCACCACCCTCAATGTTCCAGGTGCCGAGGTTCCGGAACCAGCCGTCCACGCCACCAAATTCCGCCTCGTGGTTCACGTTCACCGTCCCGTAATTCAGCAAGCCGCCGCGGATGAAACGGGGCCCACCACTGCCGGGGTTGATCGTCACGGAACCGGTGAGGTCGTTGGTCAAGTAACCGCCCCACAGGGTCAGGCCGGAGGTGTAGCCGGCGTTGATGGATTCGAGGCGGACCGAGCCGGCGTTACGGAAGCCGTCGGTCTCGTAGTTGAGATGGCCCTTGGCGGAACTGCCCTGGATGAGCAGTTCCGTGCCTTCGGCAACGTCATTGGCCGTCTCAGGCGGCAGGCTCAGGATTCCGCCGCTGACGACGCGTTGGACTTCCGCCGGCGAGAGCGCGCGGTTGAAGACGGCGACTTCGTCCAGGTCGCCGGGCCATTTGTAGGCGGCGGACCGGACCGGACCCCATTCGCCGAGTTTGGCGGTGTCCACGGCGCCGGTGGTCAGCCGTTTGCCGGCGGGACCGAAGTTGGAACTTTCGAGCGCGCCATTCTTGTAGAGGCCGATCAAACCGTCCGTGCCCCGCCAGACTGCGGCGACATGCACCCATTCGCCCACCGGCATGGCCGTGGTGCCGCTGATGCTCTGGGCAGTGCCATCGGTGAATTCCACCACGAAACCGCCCTGACCCGCCAACGCGCCCTCGGAGTTGTAGAGCAGGAACCGGTTCTGCCCGCTGCCGCCGGTGTTCCACTGGCCCACGATGCCGCCGACGGAGTAGTCGCCGTGCGCCCGACGGACCCAAGCCATGACCGTCAGCCCATCCGCGCCGGCAACCGTGGGTAGGGCGCCGACATCCACATAGTCGTCCACGCCGTCGAGGTGGAACGCCCGATTGACCCGGCCGTCCACGAATTCAACCCCGTTGGCCGGCGTGCCGGGATTGGCCCCGGTGGCGTCGAGCGCGTTATTCTCGCCGGGCCAGTAGCCGACGAGGCCCGGTGGCAGGTCGGCCGCGCGGGCCAGCGGGCCGCCAACGAAGGCAAAACACGCGACGAGAACGGCGGAAAGGGCGAAGCGATGGGCATTCATGGGGGGCGGCGGTTGGAGCTCCAAAGGCGAACAGTTGCAGGTATGCCATGGTTTGCCCCGGTTTTGCGAGCGCATTGTCGGGAGCTGCCTACGTAAGAATACGTAGGGGCAACCAGGCCAACCGGGGCCTCGGCGCCGGCCGCCACCAGTTTCCAGTATCCGCCGCGGGGAATTACCCAGTGTTGGTAGCTTGAGGGGGGGCAGGCCGGGGCGTCTGTTGGGGACGTGAAACAACCTTCCTTGGGTGAGAGCCAGACGTCGGACGGAACGTGGGGCTGGGCCGGCAAAGAGTGCGTGATCAGCCTCGGCTGCGCCACGGGCCTCGCCGCGACTGGTCCGGCGCTCCGGCACCGTCAGCACGGCCCGTGTGGTTTGCGCCACCGGTCCGTCAGCGTCCGCCCTGCCCGCCCGGCTTCCGCCCGGACGACCGTGTCATGAAGCCTGCCTCCGCCCATATTCTGGTGGTGGAGGACGACGTCACGCAGGCCCTCCTGACCCGCCGGCGGCTGCAGGGCCGCGGTTATCAGGTCACACTGGCCCAGGACGGCCACGAGGCGATGAACATCGTCGCCAAGGGGCAGTGCCAGATGGTCATCAGCGACATCAACATGCCCGCGGTGGACGGCTACACGCTGTGCCGGCATATCAAGTCGAACCCCCGGCTGCGGCACATCCCGGTCATCCTGCTGTCCACGCTCAGTTCCACGGAACACATCCTCGAGGGCCTGAACGCCCAGGCGGACTTCTTCCTGGCCAAGCCGGTGAACCCCCAGATGCTGTTCGACCGGGTCGAGCAAATGCTCAGTAACCCGCCGAAACCGGAGGAGGAACCGCCCGCCAAGCCGCTGGAAATCGTCATCGACGGCGTCCGCCATCAGGTGACCGCCAATCGCCGGCAACTGCTGACCTTGCTGGTCGCGACCTACGACAACGTGATCGCCCAGAACCGGGAACTGGGCCTCGCCCAGCAACGGTTGCGGGCCGCCGAGGCCAATCATCGCGCCTTGCTCCGGGATTCCGCCGACGCCTTGGTGGTCATGGAACCCGCGGGCGCCGTCCGGTTTGCCAATCCCGCCGCCGAACGCCTGTTCCGCGGCACCGCCGGGCAAATTCAACAGCAACTCGCCGATCTGGGCCCCCGGGCCGGGGAATCCCGCGAAATCACGCTTTCGCATCCGGACCGGCAGGTAACCGCCCAGATGCGGACCTCACCCACGGTCTGGGACGGCCAACCGGCCTTGCTCGTCACCTTGTCCGACATTTCCAAGCTGAAGGAGAACGAGGAACGGTTGCGCGAACTGGAGGGCATCGTGGCCGAGGCCAGTTGTCCCGACACCGGCACGGTCCGGCTCGAAAGCTTGGCAGCGTGCCTGACCGCCACGGCCGACGGATCGCCGACGCGCCCGGATTCCATCCAGTTCAGCCTCCTGTCGTCGTCGCCCAGACCGGACTGACGGCCGACAAAGCTGCTGACGCCCGGACGCAGTCCGGGGATGCTTCGGGCATGTTCTCACTGGCAGGCAAGACCGCCCTCGTCACCGGCGCCGGCTCCGGCATTGGTGCCGCCATCGCCGAAACGTTCGCCCGCGCGGGCGCCTTTGTTTTCATCGCCGACGTCAACGAAGTCGGCGGCCGCCACACCCTGGCTTCGATCGAGGCGGCCGGCGGCCAGGGCGAGTATGTCTCGCTCGATGTGACCCAACCGGAAGCGTGCGAGGCGTTGGCCGAGCAGATTCATCCGACGCACGGCCCGCTGGACGTCCTCGTCAACAACGCGGGCATCGGCGCGGTCGGCACGCTGATCACGACCCGGCTGGAGGATTTCGACCGGATCTTCGCGGTCAATGTCCGCGGCGTGTTCAACGTCACCAAGGCGTTCCTGCCCGCGATGGTGGTCCGCGGCCGCGGTTCGGTGATCAACCTCGCCTCCGCCGCCGGCCTGGAAGGCCTCAAGGACCGCTTCGCCTACGCGACCAGCAAACATGCCGTGGTGGGCATGACCCGCTGCGCCGCGCTGGACCACGCGCTGTCCGGCGTGCGGGTGAATTGCATCTGTCCCGGCCGGGTGGAGACGGCGTTCGTGAAGTCGCGCCTCGCCGAGTATCCGGACCCCGAGGTGGCCTACCGCGAAATGTGCTCCACGCAGGCCAACGGCCGCATGGGCAAACCGGCGGAAGTGGCGGCGCTGGCGCTCTACCTGGCGGCGGACGAAAGCAGCTTTGTCACCGGCGCCGCGTTCCCGATCGACGGTGGAATGACCGCAGGCTCGGGAAAGCTGGTCTGAAAAGGAAATGGTCGGGACGACAGGATTTGAACCTGCGACATCTTGGTCCCAAACCAAGCGCTCTACCAGGCTGAGCCACGTCCCGACCCGCGCGGAAGCTGCGGGACCGCCGTCCCAACCGCAAACCCTATTTGCGCGGCGGACAACGTAGGACGATCCCGCCCGCTCATTGGCCGCGGGCGGATTTCCCGGTTTCGGCCGAGGGCTGAAGCTCCTTGGCGGCCATGGTTTCCAAGTGACGGGTCAGCGCGGCCAAGGTCTTCCGGATCTCCGCCTCGAGGCGGCGCCGGCGTTCGGCCAATTGTGCCGGCGAATGGCCGGACTCGTCGGTGGCGGCTTCCAACTCGCGCCCGAGCCGTTCCAATTGGCGTTCCAGACGGGCTTCCGTTTGTTCCGGGGTCGTCCGGCAACCGCTGGCAAGGGTGGCCAACCCGGTGGCCAGGATCAGGGCGAACAGAGGGTTAAGTTTCATGGGACAGGCGACCAAGCCCACCGATGAGGCTTTCGCCATGGGTGCGCCAGCGCATTTTCCGGCTCGGCTCGACCAAGGCCCGACGGTAGGCTGCCCCGTCGTGTCCGCCGAGATTTTGTCCACCCACACCCCCTCGCTGCTGGCCGCCGCCGTTGAGCGCGCGGCCGCGCGTTTGCGGGCGGGCGAGGTGGTCGCCGTGCCCACGGAAACGGTTTACGGGTTGGCGGCCAACGCACTGGACCCGGCCGCTGTGGCCCGCATTTACGCCCTCAAGGGCCGGCCGAGCCACAATCCGATCATCGTCCATGTGGCCTCGCCAGCGATGGCCCGCGCCTGCGCCGCTGCGTGGCCCGCCGCCGCGGACCGGTTGGCCGCCGCGTTCTGGCCAGGACCGCTGACGATGGTGCTGCCGAAGTCGGGCGTCATCCCGGACATCGTCACGGCGGGCGGAACCACTGTGGGAATCCGGTGGCCGCAGCACCCGTTCATGCAGGCGTTGATCCGGAAGTGTGATTTCCCGCTCGCCGCCCCCAGTGCGAACCTGGCGAACCGCCTTTCGCCCACCAATGCCAGCCACGTGGCCCGGCAGTTGGGCGACCGCCTGTCGCTGATCGTGGACGGCGGCGACAGCAACGTGGGCATCGAAAGCACGGTCGTGGACCTCACCGGGACAAACCCCCGAATCCTTCGGCCCGGCATGATCCACGAACCGGCCATCCTCGTGGCGATCGGCGGCGCCAGCGTGGAATCCGGCGGGACCACCCCGGCCGCGGGCCCGTTGCGCAGTCCTGGCCTGCTCCAGAAGCACTATTCGCCGCGCGCCCGGTTGGTGGTCCTCCGCTGGGCGGACGAAGACCAGCTGCTGGCCGAACTGACGCGGCTCGGCGCCAATCTGGAACGGACCTGTGTCATCGCGCATTCGCGCATCCCGCTCGGTGGGCGGCTGCCGCATGTCCACGTCATCCCCGACGACGCCGAGGCCTTTGCCCGCGGGCTCTACGGCGAACTGCACGGCTGCGACGACCAGGGGGCCGAATGGATCGTGGTCGAGGAACTCCCGGACTCGCCCGAATGGAGCGGCATCGCCGACCGGTTGCGCCGGGCGGCGGCCTGAATCCGGGCCAGGACGGGGCCGTCACGGCGCCCGAATTCCCGCGAGCTTTCTGTTGCACACCGGGCGCCGCTCAAGCATACCAATCGCCGCGTTTCTGACGCCCGGTGCCGATGTGGCGAAATGGCAGACGCGATAGACTCAAAATCTGTTGCCCGAGAGGGCGTGGGGGTTCGAGTCCCTCCATCGGCACCAATTTCTTTTCACCCCTGTCCCCTGCGACCTGACCCAGGCGCTCTCTTTGCCTGAGCGGAGTCGGCTTTTCAGCGGGAATTGCCCCGCGGCCGGAACAGTTCCGCCGCCTTCGCGTGCGCGAAAACGACATCGGGATCGCGTTGCAGGGCCTCGAAGTAACTGCGGGGAAATCCATCCCCATCCTCCGACGCGACCAGCAGCGCCCGAACCTGTTGCAGGAGACCTTCGGCCGCGGCCGGCGTCAGCGGTTCCTTGTCTTCGAGCGCCTCGTCGATCGCGACGATCAGGCGGGAGAGCGGATGCAGCCATTCGAACCACGGATCGCCGGTGAGCAGCTTGAGGAAGTGGTTCGGCGACGGGATCGGCCCGAAGGCGGCCTCGTAGCCCACCCGTTCGGAATCGACGAGCGTCTTGTGCAGGGCCAGCAGCGCATCGCGCAGCGGCGGCAACTGCTGGAGCGGAGCGTTGGTCACGGCTGCCGAATTGTGGCGGATCACACCCCGGAAGCAAACGCCGGCAAGGCTCGCCTCCCGGCCAACTTTGGCGTAACTGCCGGGCGCCCGCGGGCTTCGCCCGTGGTCCCTGATGAACTTCCTGCCCCGCTGCCGCCTGTTCGCCGGATTCCTGCTGCTCGCCGCCACCGCGGCGCTGGCGGCGCCCACGCCCGTCGAGCGGCACGGGGCGCTACGGGTGCGCGGCAACCGGATCGTGGATCAGCAGGGCGAAGCCGTCGTCCTGCGGGGCATGTCGCTGTTCTGGAGCCAGTGGCAGGGTCAGTTCTACAACGCCGAGGCCATCCGTTGGTTGCGCGATGACTGGCATTGCTCGGTGGTGCGGGTGGCGCTGGGCGTCGAGGGTGGCGGCTTCCTGCGCGAACCCGCCCGCGAACAGGCCAAGGTCCGGGCCGCGGTGGATGCGGCCATTGCCCTCGGCCTCTACGTCATCATCGACTGGCACGACCATCGCGCCCATGAACACACGGCCCAGGCGACGGCCTTCTTCGAGGAGATGGCCCGGCTCTACGGCGACCGGCCCAACGTCATCTACGAACTCTGGAACGAACCGCTCCAGGACCATGACTGGAGCAAGCTCATCAAGCCGTGGCACGAGGCGCTCGTCGCCAAGATCCGCGCGGTGGACCCGGACAACCTCATCGTGCTCGGCACGCAGACCTGGTCGCAGGACGTGGACAAAGCGGCCTTGGATCCGGTGCGCGGCGACAACCTCGCCTACACGCTCCACTTCTACGCCGGCACGCACCGGGGACGGCTGCGGGAAAAAGCCGAGGCGGCCCTGCGGAGCGGCGTGGCGCTGTTCGTGACCGAGTGGGGCACCGGTTCCGCCGATGGCGCCGGGATGCTGGACGAATCCGAGACGCGCCGCTGGTGGGAATTCATGGAGCGCCACCAACTGAGCTGGTGCAACTGGTCCGTGGCCGACAAGGCGGAGACCACGGCCGCGCTCAGGCCCGGTGCCCCGGCGAACGGAAACTGGACCGCGGAACACCGGTCACCCTCCGGCGAATTGGTGCGGGCCGAACTGCGGGCGAAGAATCCGTAGGTGCCGGCACGCGAACGCGACCGTCCCATCGCCGCGCCGCGGTTGGGGCCTTTCCAAGGCCCCCCGGTCCCGCCAACATCCGGCATGCGCTTACCCCAGTTGGCTCTCGTGCTGGTCGCCTGCGTTCCTTGGCTGGTTCCCGCCCAAGCCCCCCTGGCCGGCACGCAACCGCTGACCGGCACCAACGACCTCGCGGCGGACATGGTGCGCGGGCTGGACCGTTACCTCGACCGCTACGCCGCCGAACTGCGCGGGCAACGGGATCGCCACTGGTATCGCAATGAGGCGAACCCCCTCGACGCCCTAGAACGCGCCCAGGCCAGCAATCGCCCCCGGCTCGCCCGCCTGCTCGGTGTGGTAGACGCCCGGGAACAGCCGGCTATGCGCTTCGTCACGCCGGCCGGCACCAACGGCACCGCGCACCCCGGCCCGCTCGCCACCGGCCCCGGCTACCGCGTCTTCGCCGTCGAGTGGGACGTGTTCCGTGGCGTGAAGGGCGAGGGCCTGCTGCTGGTGCCCGATGCGCCCGCCACCGCCGACGTCATCGCGGTGCCCGACTGCGATTGGACGCCCGAGCAAGCCATCGGCCTCGTGCCCGGCGTGCCGGGTGAACAGCAGTTCCCGCGGCGTTTCGCCGAGGCCGGCTGCCGCGTGCTGGTGCCCGCGCTGGTGGACCGCGGCTCCGAGTTCGCGGGGAATCCCGGGGTGCGTTCCGTGAAGCACAGCCAACGCGAAACGCTCTGGCGCGCCGCCTACGAAGTCGGTCGCCACCCGCTCGGCTACGAAATCCAGAAACTGCTGGCCGCCGCCGACTGGATGATGCCGCCGAAAACGGTCAAACGCGGCCCCGATCTCGTCCAACTGCGGCACAAGCTAGCCGTGGTCGGCTACGGCGAAGGCGGTCTGCTGGCGCTCTACACGGCCGCACTGGACCCGCGGTTCGATGCGGCCGTGGTCAGCGGCGCCTTCGGGCTGGCCGAGGAGAATTCGGCGCAACCGATTTACCGCAACGTGTGGTCGCTGCTGGAGCGCTTCGGTGACGCCGAGGTCGCCAAGCTAATCGCGCCGCGGCCGCTCATCGTGGAAGCCGGGGCCTACCCGGTCGTCACGCACACCGACGACCACGGCGGCGCACCCGGCAAACTGGGGCAGCCCGCGGAATCCGCCGTGCTCGCCGAACTCGACCGCGCCCGCGCCGTCCTGCCCGCCGCCGCCAAACCCAACCTCGTCTTTATCCGGTCTGGACCCGATGCCGTGGTCAGCCAACCCACGGCCATGGCAGCATTGAAAGCCTTGGGCACCGCCGGAACCGGGGGCTCACCGGGCGAGACCCCAAAGCCTACGGCCGCTTCCCTGCCCGACACCTACGCCCGCGCCAAACGGCAATACCTCCAGCTCCTCGAGGACACCCAGCACCTCATGCGCGAGAGCGAATACGTCCGGCGCGAGCTGTGGAAGCAACGGGCCGACTTCTCCGGCGCCGCCCAGTTCACCAACTCCACCCAACTCCTCCGGCAGCAGTTCCGCGACGACGTCGTGGGCCTGATTCCCGCCGCGTCGCTCCCGCCCCACGTCCGCACCCGCCTGCGCTTCGAGACCAACGGCGTGCGCGGCTACGACGTCGTGCTCGACGTGCATCCCGACGTCTTCGCCTACGGCATCCTGTGCGTCCCGGCCAGCCTCAAGCCCGGCGAACGTCGCGCCGTCGTCGTCTGCCAGCACGGACTCGAAGGCCGCCCCTCCGACGTTTCCGACCCGGCGGTGAATAGCCACTTCTACCACCAATACGGCCTCAAGCTCGCTGAACAGGGTTACGTCACCTTCGCCCCGCAGAATCCCTACATCGGGCAGACCACCTTCCGGCAGGTTCTCCGCAAGGCCCAGCCGCTCGGGCTCACCCTCTGGTCCTTCATTCACCGTCAGCACGAAGTCATCACCGACTGGCTCGCCGCGCAGGACTTCGTGGACCCGGCCCGCATCGCCTTTTACGGCCTGAGCTACGGCGGCAAGTCGGCCATGCGCGTGCCGATCCTGGTGGACCGCTACTGCCTGAGCATCTGTTCCGCCGACTACAACGAGTGGATCTGGAAGAACATGTCCGCCCGCTCGCCCTACGGCTACCTGTGGACCAGCGAATACGACATGCCGGAATGGAACCTCGCCAACCAGTTCAACTACGCCGAACTCTCGTGGCTCATCTTCCCGCGCCCCTTCATGGTCGAGCGCGGCCACGACGACGGCGTGGCGCCCGACGAATGGGTCGCCTACGAATACGCCAAGACCCGCCGCCACTACGTGAAGCTGGGCCTCGCCGACCGCACCGAGATCGAGTTCTTCGACGGCCCGCACTCGATCAACGGCAAGGGCACGTTTGAGTTCCTGAAGAAGCATCTGAAGTGAGCCAAAACGAACGAATGAACGGTTCGAACAACGAAGGTCGGACCCTCACGTTGGGGAGAATCCTGCTCTGGTCCGGCTTGATTGTTGTGACGGCCGCCGCCGCGCTGGTGGGCTGGTATTATTACGAGCCAAGGGTCTGGCTATCACGGGCCCGCCAGGAATCGGTCGCCCGCTTGTCGGCGGCAACCAACGACGAATCGGCCCGGGCGGCGGTGAATTCCTTGGGCACGTTTCTGACCTTCACCAACGGCGATTGGGTGGCCATCCGCTACCGCGACACTCACGCCGGCCGGGTGCAGAGCCACGCGCTGGCGCGGACCAGTGACGGCCGGTGGCTGGAGAGTGAGCGTCACTTCTGTGGCACCATTCAAGGGTTGGGTCGCAGGGCCGCAGAATGGCGCGACAAAGATGCCGAGAGTCGCGAGTTCTGGCTTTCCAGTTGGCAGGAATCCGGCCCGGCCCGGAACACCAACAGCGTCCCTTCGGAGCTCGACCTGCTGCCGCTACTCGAAGCTTCCAATCTGGATTCCGCGGTCCAAGCCTTGCTGCGGCTCGGCTTCCGGCCAACGCAACCATGACGCTGCTCGAATACGCCCTGCTCGCCCTGAGCTCGCTGTTCGTGATCATCGACCCGATCGCGACGGTGCCGGCGTTTCTCGCCATGACGCCGACCGAGACGCCCGAAGCGCGGGTCCGCATGGCGCGGTTAGCGTGCCAGGTTGCGGCGGGGCTGCTGCTGGTCTTCGCGGTGCTTGGCCGGTGGGTGTTCCATTACCTGGGCATCACGATTCCCGCCTTCCAGATGGCCGGCAGCGTGGTCCTGCTGATGATCGCCCTGGACATGCTCCGGGCCGAACGCTCGAAGGCGCAGGAGACCCTCGCCGAGGTCGAGGCCGGCGCCGCCAAGGCCGACATCGCCGTCACGCCGCTCGCGGTGCCGATGCTGGCCGGGCCGGGCGCGATCTCGACCGTGATCCTGCTCCAGGCGAAGGCGGAGGGCGACTGGGCGAAACACTTCGTGCTGTTCGGCGCGATCGTGGCCGTGGCGGTGGGCAGCTACTACGTCTTCGTGGTGTCGGCCAAGGGGGCGAAGTGGCTCAGCCCGATCGTGCTCCGGATCACGACGCGGATCATGGGCCTGCTCCTGGCCGCCATCGCCATGCAGTTCCTGCTGAACGCGCTCAAGGAGCTGAAGCTGGTGACCTTTCCGGCGGCATAGGCCGGACAAAGTGCCGCTGGCTTTCAGCCGGCGGAAGCCAGAGGTAGCAACCTCGCCCCGCGGACGGGTTGGGCCACCGTCCGGGCCTGGAGAGCAGAACGCGAACCCGCTCGTCCGCCAGCCAACCCGGCACGACCTTCCAGTGGTTGGCGAGTCGTCGGGGACTGCCGGCGGGACGCCGGCAGCACTTTGGCATTGCCGCGGAGCCAAATGAGCCGCGACGCGACTGGAACTTTCGCAGCGAAGCGGTTATTCATCCCGGTCGCGACATGGCTCAGTTCACCTACAAAGCCCGACGCCGCTCCGGCGAGCTCGTGGAAGGCCTCCTGGAGGGCGCCGACCGACCCGCCATCGTGGTTCAGTTGGAGAAGTCCGGACTGTTCCCGCTGGCGGTGAATTCCGCGAAGGGCGGCGCGGAGAAGTCCACCCCGGGCAAGCCGCGGACGCTGGCTTCCATCCTGCCGCCCAGCCTCGCGGCGCAGCTGAACAAACGGCGCACGCCCAAGCTCCAGGAGTTGGCCACGTTCACCGAGCAGTTGGCCAACCTGCTCCGCGCCGGCATGCCGCTGACGATGGCGCTCCAGTCCATGACCGGCCTTTCGACCAAGGGGATTCCGTCGGAGGTCGCCAAGCAGCTCAAGCAGGACGTCACGGAGGGCCGCAGCTTGTCGGACGCGATGCTGCGGCAGAGCGACATCTTCCCGGGCCTGGTGATCAACATGGTGCGGGCCGGCGAGCAGAGCGGCGCGCTGGAGGAGGTGCTCCGGCGCATGGCGAGCCACTTCGAGCGGTTCGCGGAGGCGCAGGCGAAGTTCAAGTCGGCGATGGTCTACCCGCTGATGGTCTGCCTCGTGGGCACGGCGCTGGTGTGGTTCTTCATGACCAAGGTGCTGCCGCAGTTCATGGGGCTGTTCCAGAGCTTCGACAACGTGACGCTGCCGTTCACCACCCAGGTGCTGGTGAACACCAGCAACTTCCTGGCGCGCTGGTGGTGGCTGCTGCTCGTGGTCGGCGTGCTGGTTTCCCTCATCTTCGTCCGCTTCAAGTCCACGCCGTCCGGTCGCCGGTCGGTGGACCGTCTCAAGCTGAACCTGCCCATCGTCGGCCGGGTGGTGCGCCTGAACCTGTTCGGCCAGTTTGCCCAGACCCTGGGCACGCTCATGCGCAACGGCGTGCCGGTGCTGAACGCGCTCAAGATCACGGAACAGGTCGTGCCCAACGTCATCCTCGGCGAGGCCATCGCGAAGACCCGCGAGGGCGTGACGGACGGCAAGACGCTGGCGCAGCCGCTGGCGAAGTCCGGGGTGTTTCCCCAGCTGATGATCGACCTGATCAAGATCGGCGAGGACACCGGCGACGTGCCGGGAGCCCTGGAAAACGTGGCGCACACCTACGAACGCGAGCTGAACCTTGCGCTGCGGGCGATGACTAACCTGATCGAGCCGCTCGTCATCATCGCCATCGCGGTGGTGGTCGGCTTCATCCTCATGGGCGTCATCCAGGCGATGATGCTCATCACCCAGAACATCCAGCGCTGATGCCGAACCTCGCCCCACATCCCACGCGCCGGGGGCCGGTGCGCCAAGGGTTCACGACCATCGAGCTGATGTTCGCGATCGCCATCGGCGCCTTGCTGATGCTCACGACGATTCCGGCCGTGCGGGCGATGCAGAAGCCACCGCTGGTGCGCGGGGTGAACGTTTTCGTGGAGGCATGCCGACAGGCCCGGGCCCAGGCGATCCTCGGCAACCGCGCCATGCAGGTGGTGATCCACAACGGCGGCAGCGCCATCGGCGTGGAACCCGCGCCGGTGCTGGACCCGACCGCGATGGCCTTTGCCCAAAGCCCGGCGGCCCCGGCGGCCGGCGGCGAACCCGCGGTTGCCTTCCTCTCCGACCTGGGTTCGGGAAACTCCGTCGAAGCCCCGGCCTCCACGTCGATGAATTCGTTCGCGCCCAAGGCGTTCTCGGCGGCCTTCGCCGACGGGGTCGCGTTCGAACGGCTGATCGTGAATCTCCGGGACCAGATGCAGGAAGAGACGGCCCAGATCCGGTTCTACCCGAACGGCACCTGCGACCAACTCGACGCCATCCTCGCGTTTGAACGGCGCGAATTGCAGCACCTCACGCTCGAGGTGATCACCGGCCAGGCCACCGTCTCCAGCGTCCGATGAACCGCCGTCGCGCCAACCAACCGGGTCGGCGGCGGCGCGCCGGAAACGACGCGGCGTTCACCCTGATCGAGGTGATGGTCGCCACGGCGGTGCTCGTGATCTCGCTCGCCAGCATCCTGCTGATCGTCTCCACGGGCATCCGCACCGCCCGCATCCTTGACCGCGTGCATGTCGACGCGAGCAGTGTGGCCGGCGAACTCTCCCTGACCAACCGGCTGGAGGAGGGCGTCGAATCCGGTGACTTCGGCGACGCGCATCCGGGCTACGGTTGGACCCGGACCATCACGGAAGCCGGCACCAACGGCCTTTTCCGGGTGGACTTCGTGGTGTCCGGCGGCGGCGAGGCGGAATCCCGCCTGTCGCTGCTGCTGTTCCGGCCGGGCTCCGTGTCCCGGCGAGGTCTGCCGCAATGAGGCTTTCCCGATTCCAGCGCGCCGCCCGCCGGGCCTTCACGATCATCGAGGTCGTGGTCGCGACCTTGGTGCTGTCGCTCATCCTCGTGTCGCTCTACGGCACCTGGCAGATCATCCTGCGGAGCACCGACCGGGCGCTGCAGGTCACGGTCAATGCCCAGCGGGCCCGCATGGCGGTCCGTGTCGTGGAGGAAGCCGTCGGCGCGGCGCAGATGTTCCAGGCCAACGCCGGCATGTATGCCTTCTTCGCCGACAGTTCCGGACAGTTCAGTTCGCTGAGTTTCTGCGCGAATCTGCCCGAATCGTTCCCGGGCGGCGGTTACTTCGGCGCCGAACGCCTGCGCCGCGTCAACCTGATCGTCGAGTCCGGCGACTCCGGCCCCGAGCTGCGCCTGTATCAGAATTCCGCCCACGCCCCGCCGGATGCCGACGTGGCGTCGGTGCCCATCGTGCTCGCCCGCGACGTGAGCGCGTTCCAGTTGGAGTTCATGGATCCGCGCACGCTGGAATACGCGCCCGAGTGGCGTTGGACCAACCAGTTGCCCCGGATGGTCCGGGTTTCCATGGGTTTCGGCGGGGGCGGCAGCCGTCCGCCCGAGGTTGTGACCCGCAGCGTGCTGGTCTCGTCCACGACCGTCCCGCCCGGCGCCGCGGGCGGCGCCCTCATCCAACCGCCGGCCCGCTGACCATGCGCCTCCGTCCGCCAACGGTTCCGCCGTCCCGCCGCCATCCGCGCGGCGTGGCGCTGATCATCGTGCTGCTGGTGGTGTTCGCGCTGACGGTGACCGCGGCGACTTTCGCCTACCAGATGCGGGTCGAGACCCGGCTGGCCACCACGACCCGCTCGGAGTCCGAACTGGAATGGCTCGGCCGCTCCGGGGTGGAATACGCCAAGTGGATCCTGGCTCTCCAGCAGCAGGTGCCCGGCGAACAGGCCTACAATGGCCTCAATCAGTTCTGGGCCGGCGGACCGGGCAACCCGGACCTGGGGGAAAATCCGTTCGAAGGTCTTTCGCTCGTCAACATCCCGGTCGGCGAAGGGCGCATCTCCGTCCGCATCGTGGACGAGGAACGGAAGTTCAACATCAACCGCGCCAGCCCCCAGTTGCTCGAACTCGGCCTCGGCCTGGTGGGCGTCGACGCGGGCGACAATTCCATCATCGCGAGTTCCATCCTCGATTGGGTCGACCGGGATGATTTCCCGAAGATCGGCGGTGGTGCGGAGAGCGACTACTACCTCGGCTTGGACCCGCCCTACCTCGCGAAAAACGGCCCCATCGACGACATCACCGAGTTGCTGAAGATCAAGGGCGTGACCCCGGAACTCTTCTTCGGCGGCGGTTATCAGGTCAGCGGGTTTCGCGGCGGTGGCAACGGTTTCGGATCCGCCGGTTCCGGCAGTGGCAGCGGGAGCGGCTTGGTCGGGGTGTTTTGTGCGCTGTCCACCGGCCAGGTGAACATCAACACCGCCCCCGAACCGGTCCTGGCCCTCGCGCTCGGCGGCGACCAGGTTCACGCCCAGGAAATCATCAAGATCCGGGCCGGTCCGGACGGCCAGGAAGGCACCTTCGACGACGATCCCGCCCGCAACCCGGGCGAAATTGCCAAGCTGCTCGGCCCGGCCGGAGGCGGGGCCGCCGGCGCCCAGCTCGGCACCCAGTGGACGACGGTCAGCTCCCACTTTCTCGTCCAGGTCGCCGCCGAATTCGGCAACACACGCCGGCGCTACGTGGCGACGATTCGCCGCGGCGGCCAGACCCCGCGGGACTTCCAGACGCTGATCTTCCGCCGCGAATAGGCGGGGCGCCCGTTTTCGGCGATTCCTTGGTTTTGTTCACCCCGCCTTCGCCGTAGGCTCGCGCCGATGACGATTGCCGAACTGCACGCCAACGAGGAGCTGCGCCAACACGAATTCCCGGTCTGCCGGGACAAGGTTTACCTCGCCCACGCCGGCGTGTGCCCCCTGCCCCGGCGCGTGGCCGAGGCGATGACCGCCCGCACCCTGGCCGCCCAGGCCAACGACCAGGAATCCAGTCTGCCCGCCAACTTCATCGCCGACACCCGTCGGCTGGCGGCCAACGCGATCCAGGCGCAGCCCGAGGAAGTCGCCTTCGTCGGGCCAACCTCCACCGCGCTGAGCTACCTCGCCGCCGGCCTCAACTGGCGGAAGGGCCACAACGTGCTCGTCTACCAGGACGATTACCCGTCCAACGTCTATCCGTGGATGGCCCTGGAGGAACGCGGCGTGGAAATCCGCTACGTGCCCGCCAAGGGCGTCGGCAAGATCCGGCTCGTGGACATCCAGTTCGCCGTCGACACCAACACCAAGGTCGTCGCCCTCGCGAGCTGCCACTTCCTCGGCGGCTGGCGGCTCAACCTCGAAGCCATCAGCAAGTGGCTGCGCAGCCAGAACGTCCTGTTCTGCGTGGACGGCATCCAGACGCTCGGCGCGTTCCCCACGCTGGCGCCGCATTTCGACCTGATGGCCGCGGATGCGCACAAGTGGCTGCTCGGCCCGTGCGCCGCCGGCATCATGTATGTCCGGCGCGAGGTGCAACCTTTCCTCCGGCCGGTGGTGCAGGGCTGGCACAACGTGAAGTGCCCCGGCTTCATCGCCCAGGACTCGCTCGAGTTTCGCAACGACGCCCGGCGTTACGAGGCCGGCACGCACAACCTCGTGGGGCTCGCGGGACTGCGGGCGGCCTTTGCCCTGCTGGAGGAAATCGGCCAGGAGAACGTGGCCGCGGAACTGGCGCGCAAGCGGGCCTGGCTGGCCCAAGCCATCGCCGCGAAAGGCTATGAAGTGCTGAACCTCGAACTGCCGATCGAGAACAACAGCGGCATCGTCACCTTCACCCGGGCCGGCGACAACCTGCCTGCGCTCCACGCCAAGCTGGACAGCCAGCGCATCGTTTCATCCCTGCGCCAGACCCGCGACGGTCGGCACTGGATCCGCTTCAGCCCGCATTACTACAACACCGACGCGGAACTGCACCGGGCCGTGGAGTTGCTCTGAGCCGACGGAAATTGCCACCGCCGAGAAAAAGACGGCCCGCCTTCCGTCAGTTGCAAGATACCCCCCCTCGCAGTCTGACCCGGCGGGCCGTCCCCCCTTTCCTTGACGTCTCGAACTAGGTCCGAACGTCCCCCCAAGGGGAAATGTCAAACTTGGCTACTTTGTCGCGGCCGCGAGGTCCGGTTCCACCAGGCGCGGCGTGATGAAGATGATCAGTTCGCGACGGCGGCTGCCTTCGAACTTGCCGCGGAACAGGTGGCCGAGGATCGGGATGTCGCCGGCGATCGGGAGCTTGCGCTGGGTCTTCGCCGTTTCCTCCTGGATCAGGCCGCCCATGACCACCGTGCTGCCGCTGCGGACGCGGATGAGCGTGGAGGCCTGCTTGATGTCGAGGACCGGCGCGTTGGCCCGCTTGTTGGGCGACGTCTGGGTTTCCACCAGCGAGGTGAGGACCGGCGAGATGTCCAGCGACACGTAGTCATCGTCGGAAATCTGCGGCGTGATCGCCAGGATGGTGCCGATGGTGATCGTGGTGACGACGTCCTGCTCGACGCCCGCGGCGGTCGTGGTGGTTCCGCCGTTGGACGTGCCGACGGTCGGGACCAGGACGGTGGCCTGCGAGAAGAACGGCCGTTCCGTGCCGACCTTAATCAGCGCGGTCTGGTTGTTGAGCGTGCGGATGCTGGGCTTGGAAATGACCTTCACCTCGCCCTGCTCCTGCAAGGCCTGCAGCAGGACCTTGGTGTTGGCGTTCTGGAAATCGACGGCAAAGGAGCCGTTCTTCAGGTTGAACCCGCCCGCGGCGGCCGTCGGTGTCGGCGCGCCCGAGATGGCCATCTTGCCGCCATACATCTGGATCGCGTGTTCCCAGTCCACACCGAGCTGGAACTGATCGTTCAGCGTGACGTCGTAAAGCCGGGCCTCGATATCGACCTGGCGATGGATCGTATTCTTGAGCCCTTCTAGGTAGCTGGACATTCGCTCGAGCGCCGCCGGCCGATCGGTGACCTGAATGAGGCCAGCAGTCATGTTGATCGCCAGCGTGCCCTTGCCCTTTTCCGTGAGCAGGTGCCCGAGTTCCTCGCGGAGCTCCTTCCAAAATTCCACCGGGTTGTCCTGCTGCACGTTGACCGACGAACCGGCCGTGCCACCGCCGCCAGAGCCGCCGCCACCGGATCCCCCGCCGCCACCACCTCCACCGCCGCCGCCGCCACCACCGGATCCTCCGCCGCTACCACCACCGCTACCACTGCCGGAGCTGGCCGAGGCGAGGTTGGCGGAGCTGCTGCCGGTGCCTTTCCGGATCATCCGGAGGTAATCCACCTTGAAGGTGCGCGTTTCCGCGGCGCGGACTCGAATGAGGTTGTTCTGCTGCTTCCACACGCAATCGCTCGAGAGCAGCAGGGATTCCATCGCCTCGGCGAGGGGCACCTCGCGGAGATCCACGGTCACGGTGCCGGTCACGTCGGAGTCCGGCACGATGTTGAGGTTGTTGGCGCGGGCGAACATCGCGAGCGCCGACTTGAGTTCCAAGTCCTGGGCCCGGAACGAGAACACCTGCTTGCCCGACATGGATTTCTCGGCCGTCGCGGGAGTCGCCGACTCGGCCGGGGCCGGGGCTGCCGGGGCAGGTGTCGCGGTCGGGGCCGTCGCCGTGATGACGGGGGGCGGCGTGACCGCCGGGGTTTCCGGGTCAGCGGCGAAAAGGGCGAACGGAACGGTGAGCAGGCATCCGGCGACTCGCCAAGGCCGAGGGGGCCGGCGAAGCGTGGACGCATGACTGGGGGATGGGGTAAGAGTCATGGTTTGGAAAGGCTGGCCTGCTCCAGGGCGGACAGGTCGGTCGCGGAGGCGGTGCTTCCCGGGTCGCCGGCAAAGCGGATTTCCTCGACGCCGCGCGGGCCGACCACGAGCACGCGGTCAGCCTCGATGCGTTGCACGGTGAAGCCGTCCACGACCTCGCCGGCGATGACGGCCTGGCGGTTGATGACCGCGACCATGCTGCCGGTCTGGCGCCAGGTGCCCTGCAACTTCAGGACCGAGGCGGCCGTGGGGCCCTTGGGGGCATCGGGCCGCGGCGCCGGCGGCGGGGTGAACGGATCGGTCGGCGGAGTTTCGACCCAATCCCGCATGCGGGCGGTGAAATGGGCGTGATCCAAGGCGCTCGGAACCGGGGCGGCCGGATTCTCCGTGACCGGGATGGCCGCGGTGGCCGGCAGGCTGGCCGCGGCCGCCTTGGGGGCGGACGGGCGATTCCGGGCGTATTTCTTGTAGAGCGGACCACCCACGTTGAAGGCGAGGACCCCAAACCCGGCCAGGGCCATCGCGCCGACCACCCATGGATTCTGGAGCAGCTTCATGGCTTGGCTCCTTCCGTCGGGGCGGGATCCACGGCGGCGACTGTCGGGGCGGCCTCGCCGACCCAGACATTTAGCACCGCACTGGCGCGCTCGATGCCGCCGGATTCCGCGGAGACATTGAGTTCCACCAAGTCCACACGGGACGTCTGCTGGGTGAGGTTGTGCAGATATTGCAGCAACCGTTGGTAAGGCGGCTTGACCGCGAGGATCCCCTTCGGCGGCGTAAGGTCCACGGTGACCGGCACGATCTTGAGGCCGCGTTCGGCCAGGGCGCCGGCAAAGGGCGAACCGGCCTGGGCGTTCACGTCGAGCACCAGCGGGACGCCTTGCTGGCGGAGCTGCTCGGTCCAGTCGGCCAGCCCCGCCGAAGTCACCAGCAGGCTCTGCTCCTCCTGCCGCAGCGCCTCGAACGTCTGCGGCGCGTTGGTCGAATTGAGCTCGCGGTCCATCTGCTCGATCTCGCGGGTGAGCCGCTGGATGTTGCCGTTGACCTGCGTGGCCTCGCGCTGGGCGCCCAGCAGCCGGGTGATGCTGTAGGACAGCATGCTCAGCGATAGGATGAGCGCCACGGCAACCAGGATCCTGCGGCCATGCTGGCGCCGAAAATGGGTGAGGCGGGACGGTCTCATTGCAGGGTTCCTTCGAGGACAAACCGCTGATCGGCATTTTGCGCCGTGAGGTTAAGGCCCTTGGCCTGCGCCCAGCGGGCGAACGCATTGCCGCCGGACTCGGAGCGCGGCGGGGGCACTACCGCCGGGGCCTCCGTCATCTTGGCCCGCAAGGGGCTGGTGGCCAGCCGCAGGGAAAATTCCTTCACCGATTTCGCGAGCAGGCCCGGTTCCACGGCGTTCGTGCGCTGCGTGGGCTGCAGCCGGCCCAGGAGCTGGAACTTCCAGCCGGCGCCCTCGCGGCGGATCTGGCTGCCGGTGAGCAGCAGGCTGCGCGGGCACGCCTCGCCGATCTGGCCAAGGAACCACGCCGGCACGGGCGCCACGCGGTTGTCCTTCAGTTCGCGGATGGCCTGGCGCCGGCTCACGACGTCGCCGGTCAGGCGCTGCAATTCGAGGTGGCGCGTCTGGAGCTCGTTGGCCTGGGTCTTGAGGCGCGTCAGGCTCTTGACCTCCTGGCGGGCCAGCGTCTCCAGCAGCACGACGGTGGCGACGGCCACCACGGCGACGCCCGCGGCGACGGTCAGCACCAGCCGGTTCACCACGTTCTGGCTGGGGGCGACTTCCGGTTCGTAAGGGATCAGGTTCGGCGCGCGGTCGGCCGGCCAACGCGTGGCAGCCTCGGCCCAGAAGGTCGGGGAAAGTTCCTGCGGGAACGGCAGCACCGGCGTGCCCAGGTCCGCCTGCAACCGGCGCATCTGGTCCACGCTCGGCGGCCCGAACAGCCAGATGCTGTTGACCGCCTGGTTGAGCTGCTGGGTCACGAACAGGCTCGTGCGCTTGATGTCCATCGCCACCCGGTCGGCCTGTTGGGCCCAGCCGCCGGCCACGGCGCGGCCGAGCACGATCTCGCCATTCGGCTGCGCGACGAGCAGGGAGGTCAGGCCGTTGGTGTCGGCGACCACGAGGACGGTGTCGGTCGGGTTCCGCGGCAGCTTGCCGAGATGTTCCTGCAAGATGGCGGTCACCGGGATCAGCACCTTGAGCCGCAGCCCGGCGCGCTGGAACTCCTTCTTGAGCTGATCGACGAAACTCTCCGGCAGCAGGCTCAGCAGCAGTCCCTGGCCCGTCTTGCTGTGGAGGCGCGGCTGGGAAACCCAGGCCAACGTGCCCTCGGCTCCCTTCTGCTGGTCAACCTGACGCTGGACGTAGGACTCCAGGGCGGCGCCCTTCGCCGGCGGCGCATCGATGATCTGCTGGATGAACTGCGGATGGGACAGCACCACCGAGACGGTCGTGCCCGTGAAGCCGGTCTGCTTGACCGCCTCCCGCATCAGGTCGCCCAGGTCGCGGATGTCCTCCGGGGACAGCGGCGACGACCAGGTGCCGCCCAATTGTCCCCCCTGCACGACTGCGACGTGCAGGAAGTTGTTGAGCCAACTCACCCCGAGCGAGGCGTTGGCCGCGGCGGCGGCCCGGGCGGCGGCGAACGGCGTCGGCGCCGGCGGCGGGGCGGATTCGGGGGGCGCCGCCGGGGCGGTCGGCCCGGAATGCCGTGGGCGACTTTGGATCTGGAGCATGGGGGGAATGCCTTGAGGTTTGGAGAACGGTCAGTTCACGAGGCCGGCGGCCACGGAATCGAGGGCCAGTTGGGCCGCGTCCACGGCCGTCTTTGTCGAACCCGACGCCGGGAAGCCGGCGGCGGCCCAGACGTTGTAGGCGGTGAGATAGGTTTCGACCGCGGCCATCACCTGTGCCGGCGTGGCCGTGGCGGTGGGGTTGTTCGGCGCGCTGAGGAACGAACTGGCCGCCGCCTCGAGGTCCGCCCCCGTGACCGTAGTCGAACCCGCGGCGGTGCCGGCGAACAGCCGGCCGCGCCAGAGACCATCCTCAAACGAGAACGAGAACGACCGCGTGACCATTTCCTTGGCCTGCGTCGACGAATCCACGCCGTGCAGGCCAAGGACCGTGCCGGCCAGCAGGTAGGTGGTGAAGGTGGTCGAGGGCAGGACGCCCGGCGACGAGCCGTTGATCGAATACTTGCCGGTCAGGGCGGTGGCGTTGTTGAGGGTCACCTGGTGGAACAACGGGGTGAGATTCACCCGCTGCACGCGCAGGTCCGCGCCGTTGCCGGACCAGGACCAACTGGCCGGCGCCGCGCCATCGGCCAAGTTCCAGATTTCCTCGAAGGCGGTGGACGTCGCCGCGTAGCCGCTGACGAAGGTCGCCGGCAGGTCCCGGCCCATGCTGGATACGATGACGTAACGCGGGTTGCTGATCGCGGACGAACCGGACGCGGTCTGGGTGTAGGGCGGCTTGTTGGTGCCACCCGGGCCGACGCCGAAGGTCGGATCAATCACCAGCACGCGTCTTTGACCGCGTGAATTGGTGAGCACCCGGTCCGCGGCGTCGCCGATGGCGGCGGACACTGCGGCGCCCCAGGCCGATTGGTCGGGCAGGATCTGGTTGCGGACGACATATTTCTCAATCCCCTCCGCGATCCGCCTCAGGCTCGTCTCCTCCTGCTGGAGGGCCAGTCGGTCGAGCTCCGAGAGCATCATTGGCACGATGGCCAGCGCGAGCAGCGAGGCGATGGCCATGATGCCCAGGACTTCGATCATGGAAAAACCACGCCGGGACCGGGTCTGAATCCGGCGGGGCGTGGCAATAGGACTGAATGCAGTGTTCATCGTCGGCTGAGGTTGCGGGAGAAGTCGCGCACCGAGGTGCAGGCGTTCTTCACGTTCCGGTAGGCGGGGTGTTCGGTGTCCGGGGTGGAACCGCCGCGGGGGCAACCGCGGTTGGACCACTCGGAATAGGATTTCATGAAGTTGTGGCAGGACTCGGCCACCTTGTGCGGGGTGCAACCGTGGCGGACGTCATCGCTTTCGTGATCGTCGCTGTGCTCGTCGCTGTCGTCGTGGCCGTTGTGGTCGCCGTCGTGATCGTCCCACCCATCGTGGTCGCAATCATGGTCGTCCCAGCCGTCGTGGTCGCCGTCGTGGTCGTCATCGTAGCTGGAGTGGCCGTCAGAATGATCGCCGTGGTCGTCGCCGTGATCGCCGTGGTCATCATCGTGGTCGCTGCCCTCGCAGTCATACGGCCCGGTGGGATCCCCGCCGCCGCCCGTGTCACCGCCGGGCGGTGGTTCGGTGGTGTTGTCGAGCGGGGGAGTATCGACAAACGCGTCCACCAGTTCGGCGAGTTCAGTGGAACCCGCTCCGGTGCCATAGGTCACGCTGCGGCCCCAGCGGCCGTTCTCAAACACATAGCTGGTGTCCTCGGCGAGCGTCTCGCGCGCCTGGAGGGCCAGCGTGTTGAAGTAGAGGTTCACCTGGGACGTGTCCACGAACCAGCCCTCGACCTGCTGGAGCGGGGCGATGGTGACGATGTTCGTGCCGTCCACGCCGTAGGGCGCCGCGGCAGCCGAATCGAGGTTGTTCAGGATCACCCGGCGGAACAGCCGGCTGAAGTCCAGCCGCTCAATCCGGAGATCGGAGGCGGAGCCGCCCCAATTGGCCCAGCCGGCGGGCAAGGTGCCGCTCGTGGCGTTCCAAAGTTCGGCGAAGTTGGTCGAAGTGAGCGTAGGCAGCGCGGACGCGATGCTGGACACCACCACGGCTCGGGCGTTGCTCGGCAGGATCGAGCCGGTGGCCGTCTGCACGAAGGGCAGCGTGTTGGTCACGCTCGGGCCAATCTTGAAATTCGGGTCGAACAACAGCACGCGCGTATGACCCTGCCGGGTCTTGGCGATCTGGTTGGTCGACTTCGAGAGGTGACCGGCGACGACGGTCACCCAGTTGGAGGCCGTGGGCACGCTCCGGGTCCGCACGACGGCCCTTTCGATGCCGGTGATGATCTGGCTGAGGTCGGCGGCCTCGGTGGCCCGGTCGGCCTGCTTCAGGCGTTCAAAGCCCGACTGGGCGGCCACGCCGACGATGAGCGCGACCACGGCGAGGGCGCCGATGACTTCGATCAGGGTGAACCCCGAGGCAGTGTTGGGACTGACGGTTGTTGGATTTGGTGTGTGCTTGTTCATACCCGCAGACTGTGGGTTCAGACCAACGGCACCTCGGGCCGGTCGCCCTTCTCGACGAAACTGGCGGCCCGAGCTGTGTCATCGGTCAGAACCGGTGTTGGCTTAAATGGACGAAAAGAACTGGGCCCGGGAGGGGGATCCGCGGGACGACGGATTCAAGGAGCTTCAACCAAGTTCCCGGCGGACGTGGCCAGGATCGACTGGGTTGAGGTGACGGCACTGCGGAGCGCCCCGGAACTGGGGTAACCGGCCAAGGCCCAGGCATTGTAGGCGCTCATGTAATCTTGGACGGCCTTGTAGACGTCCTCGGTGGTGGTGGCCGTGTCCGGATTCTCCGGGGCGGCGAGAAAACTGGTGGCCACGGCCTCCAATTCCGAGCCGGTCAGGGCCGCGATCGGGATGCCCGCGAACAGCTGGCCACGCCAGATGCCGGCCTCAAACGAAAACGAGGTCGCCCGGTCCACCACCTCGCGGGACTGGATCGCGCTGTCCGTCCCCACCAGACTGAGGACCGAACCTTCGATCAGAAAAAAGGAGATCGGTGAACGGGTCACCTCGGCGACGGCGGACGCATCCACCGCGTAGCGCCCGGGCAGGAGGTCGACGCTGTTGAGGGTCAGGTAGTGGAACTTCGGGGTCAGGTCGACGCGCTGGAGCTTCAGGTCCACCCCCACGCCCGCCCACGACCAACTGGCCGGCTTCGATCCGTCCACCAGATTCCAAAGCTCGTCGAACTCGGTTGCGGACCCGGCAAAACCGCTGGTCACCGTCACCGGGAGCGGAGCCCCCATGCTGGAAAGGATGACGTAGCGCGGGTTCACCACGTGGGTGGAGCCTTCGTGCGTCTGGGCATAGGGCGGGCGGTTCGTGCCCGACGGCCCCACGCCAAAGCGCGGATCAATCAGCAGCACGCGGGATCCGCCGCGCGGATTGGTGGCGACCCAACTCGGCGATTCCCCCGTTTCCGAGGCGACCGCCTCAAGCCAGCCGCCGTGGTCCGGGATCGTCCGGTGTTGCACCACATGCTGCTCAAGCCCGAGGGCGATCCGGCGGAGCGATTGGGCCTCCTGCAAATGGGCGGCCCGGTCGATTTCGCCCACCATGTTGGGCGTGAGGACCAAGGCGAGCACCGCAATGATGGACAGAACGCCGAGGATCTCGATCAGGCTGAATCCCGTCCGCCCGACGACCGGCCGGCAGCAAGCGACTGGAGCATTCATGGGTTCGCAAGATTGAGGGTGTAGTCGGCGAGCGCGTTCTTCGCCTCCAGGACCGCACGGTAGGATGGGTGCCGGGTGCTGGCGGTGCCGCCGCCCAACGGCCGGCCCTTCATCGCCCAGACCGCGTAGGATTTCATGAACCGGTGGCAGGCATCCGCCACGTCCCGCGAGGTGGTTCCGTAGGCGATGCCCGCAGTGCCCCGCTCGTCGTCGACTTCGCCGGAGGGATCCACCGCCCCGGTGGGACCACCGCCACCCTGGCCGGGATTGCTGGAATCAACCCCGTCCACGTTGTTGCCGTGACCGTTGTTGCTCTTGACCTTCGTGTGAACCGTGGTGGTCGTCGTGGTGGTGGCGGTCTGCGTGACCGTCGTCTCCGACTGGGTCGAGGCCGAAGCCTCGGTCACGCCCGTCGTATCGTCTGTGGGCGGATCGTCCGCCGCGGTGTTGTTGAGCGTGACGATGTTGATGAAATCATCCGTCAACTGGCCCAGGCTGGTGCTACCGGCCCCGGCACCATAGATCAGGCTGCGGCCCCAACGGCCGTTCTCGTAGACGTAGCTGGCATCCCGGGCGACGCTTTCGCGCGCCTGCAGGACGCCGCTGCCGAAATACAGGTTCACCGCCGAGGTCTCGAAGAACCAGCCCTCCACCCGTTGCCGGGGCGGGATCGAAATGCGGTTCGTGGCATCAACGCCGTAGGGGGCACTCTCCGCCGAGTCGAGATTGTTCAGGATGACGTGGCGGAACAGGCGGCCGAAATCAATGCGCTCAATCCGCAGGTCATCGGCCACTCCCGCCCAGTTGGCCGCCACGCCGGCGGGCACCACGTTGGCCGAGGCATTCCACAGGCCGGTAAAGTCGGCCGAGCCGAGCGGGGGTAACGGGCCTCCGAGGCTGGAAACGATGACCGCGCGGAGATGGGTCGGATGCACCGAGCCGCTCGCGGTCTGCAGGTAGGGCAGGACATTCGTGCCCGAGACGCCCAGTTGCAGCTCCGGGTCCAGCAGCAGTTGACGGTTGCTGCCCGCGCCGTTCTTCCGCACTTGTTCCTGGCTCAGCGCCAACTCCGTGGCCACCAGGGAAATCCACCCCTCCGCCTCGGGGATAGTGCGCGTGCGGATTACGGCCGTCTCGAAGGCCCGAGCAAACGTCGCCAATTCGGTCGCCTCGCGCGCTTGGTGCGACTGGTTGATGCGGGCAAGACTGGAGTGAGTGACCACGGCGGCGATCACCGCCATCAGCGTCAAGGCGCCGATCACCTCAATGAGGGTAAAGCCCGCAGGAGGTGGAGAATCCGACCGGTGAACGTTTGGTGTCTTCATAGCTAGGTCAACGCATGCTCTGCATCAGCGAAAGGATGGGCATGAAGATCGCCAGCGCGACGAAGCCGACGATGCCGACGAGGGTCAGGATCAGCGCCGGTTCCATGACGCTGAAGATCTTCTTAATCCGGCGGGGAATGATCGTGTTGTAATACTCGGCGACGTTGTCGAGCGCCCCGTCGAGGTTGCCGGTCTTCTCGCCCATGACCGTCATCCGGATCAGCAGGGACGAGAAATTGGGGTGCCGGCGCAGCGCCTCGCTTAGGGTAGATCCTTCCTCGATGCTGTGCTGCACGTCGCGCAGGTCGCGTGCGACCACCGGACTGCCGGCCAGGTCCTCGCAGAGTTTCAGTCCCTGCAGGAGGGCGACGCCGGCGCGGTAAAGGACGGACAGGCTGCGGGCGAACCGGGACATGGCCAGCATGTGGTTCAGCGGGCCGAACAGCGGCAGCTTGAACTTCGCCTGGTCCACCCAGATCGCGAACCGGTGCGACCACTTGGTGCCGAGGGTGATGGCGAGGGGAATCCCGACGAAGCCCAGCAGCCAGATCCACCAGGTCGCCTTCGCAAAGTCGGACGCCGCGAAAACGATCTTCGTCGGCAGCGGCAATTCCACGCGCACGGCGGTGAGCAGCGTGACGAAGCGCGGCACCACGAAGGTGAACAGGATCAGCACGAAGAGGATGACCATCATCAGCACGACCGCCGGGTAGATCGTGGCCTGGCGCACGTCGGAGATGACCTGTTCCTGCCACTCGAGGTAGCGCTTCAGCTCATTGAGCGATTCCGGCAGTGAGCCGCTTTCCTCACCGGCCCGGATGAGGCTGGTGAACTGCGAGCCGAACAGGCCGGGATATTTCTCCATCGCCTCCGCCAGCTTCTGGCCGGCCTCGACCTGGTTCTTCAGGTCCGTGATGACCTCGCGGAAGACCGGGTTGTCGCAATCCTGTCCGGCGATTTCCAAGGCCTGCACCAGCGGGATGCCAACCTTGGCCATGAAGCTCATGAGCGTGCAGAAGTTGATCAGCTGCCGGCGTTTGGTGCCGCCGTTGAGGCGGGCGGACCGGAGCGTGCGCCTCGAGTCGGACGTCTTGTCGGCCTCGGCCTTGAGCAGCCACACGCCCATCGTCTGCAGGCGCTGCTCCAGCGACACTGCGTTGTCGGCGGCCAGGGTGCCGGTGACGGAACGGCCGTGGTGGTCGATGCCGGTGTAGATGAAATTGGTCATGGCGGTCGGGGTTATTCGGAGCGGCACACGCGGAGGACTTCCTCGATCGTCGAGGTGCCCTGCGTCGCGAGCCGCAGGCCGTCGTCGAACATCGTCTTCATGCCCCGCTGCTTCGCCAGTTCGACGAAGGTCGAGGCACCGGCCCGCTTGATGATGGGCTGGTGGAAGCTCTCATCGAGCATCATGAGCTCGAAGATGCCGTGCCGGCCCTTGTAGCCGGTGCCCGAGCAGACGGGGCAACCGCCGGGACGCCACAGCGTCCGGGGCAGGTCCGCCGGCAACGCCACCTCGTAGTGGGCCAGTTCGGCGTCCACATCCTCCACGGGCTTGCGGCAGCGGTCGCACAGGCGCCGGACCAAGCGCTGGGCCAGCACGCCCACGAGGGCGCCGGGCAGCAGGAAGGGCTCGACGCCCATGTCCAGCAGGCGGGGGATGGCGCTCGGGGCGTCGTTCGTGTGCAGCGTGGTGAACACGAGATGCCCGGTGAGGGCCGCGCGGATCATCAGCGTCGCGGTCTCGGTGTCCCGCGTCTCGCCGACGAGGATCACGTCGGGATCTTGGCGCAGCAGGGCCCGCAGACCGGCGCTGAACGTGAGGCCGACGTCGTCCTTGATCTGCGTCTGGCGCATGCCCGGACGACGGAGTTCAACGGGGTCTTCGAGCGTGAAAACGCTGAGTTCGGTGGTGCTGAGCTCGTTCAGCACCGAGTAAAGGGTCGTGGTCTTCCCGGAACCGGTCGGGCCGGTGACGATCACCACACCGTAGGGCGAATCGATCGCCTTGCGGAGCTGCTTCTCGGTGTCCGGCGCCAAGCCGATCGACGATAGACTGTGGACGTGCGTGCCGGCGTCCAGGATGCGGCACACCACGCTCTCGCCGTAGCTCGTCGGCAGGGTGGACACGCGCAGGTTGATCTGTCGGCGCTTCACGGTGACCGACGCCCGGCCATCTTGGGGGACGCGGTTCTCCGCCACGTCCATGTCGGCGAGGATCTTCATGCGCGCGATCACGGCGGACTGGAGCGTCTTCGGGATCAGCACGTCGGGCCGCAGCACGCCGTCCACGCGCACGCGGATGCGCATGACCTTTTCCTCGGGCTCGAAATGGATGTCGCTCGCGCCGCAGGTCACCGCCCGGGTGATGATCTGGCTGACGAGGTTGATGATCGGCGAATCCTCGGCCGAGGCGGCATTCTGCGCGGCGGCGGCGGCCGTGGCGGCCGTGATCACCTTCTCCTCGGATTCCTTCTTCTCGACGATGCGGTCGATCGAGTCCTCGATGCGTTCGCCGGAGGATTCGAGCTGGTCGAGGAAGTTGAGGATGTCGCGCTCGGAGGCGCTGACGACGTCCAGCTCGCACCCGGTGATCCGGCGGATGGTGTCGATCGCGACGATGTCGAACGGATCGGCCATCGCCACCGTCAGCGAGCCTTCGCGGCGCGAGAACGGCAGGGCCAGGTGCCGGCGGGCGACGTCCGCCGGGATCATCCGGAAGGCTTCCCGGTCGAACGAGACCGAATTGAGGTCCACGACCCCGACGTGGGCCTCGGAAGCCACAACGCGGGAAACGGTCTCCGGGGTGGCGAAGCCGAGGTCCACCAGCACCTTGCGCATGGCGTCGCCCCGGCGGCGTTGTTCCCGGCGGGCCAGCTCGAGCTGGCTCTCGGAAATCGCACCCATCTGGAGCAGTCGATCCTCGACTGTCAGAGGTTTGGCAAAGGCGGCCGTCATGGCTGCGGTGGTTGAGGTTGGGCTGATTTCTCGCTGGTGGGATCGGGTTCGCCGGGCGATCGGGCTATTTGTGCAGCAGGTAAATCCGGACGGTGGCCAGGCCGGTGCCGCCATCGATCACGTATTTCACGCGTCCAATCGTATCGTCACCTTCGGCCACTCCTAAAGCGGCGCCGTCGAGGAGACGGTTGATGTCCCGGGCATCCGCCGGGGAAACCTCAGTCAGCCGGCACTGTAGGACAAAATCTCCGCCCGAAGCCTCGTTTGCGAGGCTGGGACTGACGGCCGAGCCGTCGAGATCGTAGGCGTTTTCCGCGGTGGCGGGATCTGCGGTCGACGCTTCAGCAGCCACCAGCTCGATAAAGGAATCCACTCCGAGGCGACTGGAAAACGGTTGCTCGAACAGGAGCTCCGGCACGAGCACCGCGGTGTCCCAGTGGGCCGCGTCAGCGGCGTGCGTATCCAGTTGGAGTGGCAATCCGCCCACCCGGCCCAGGCGCCCATACTTGGCGACGTAGGAAGTTCCGGCGGAGCGCACCCAGTGCAGGTTCACCACCAACCGACTGACGCTGGCCTCGCTGACCGCGGAAAGAACCCGGGGCACCAGCATGCCCGCCAACGTGGCGATGATCGCCAGCACACCGATCATCTCGATCAGCGTGAAGCCGCGCCGGGAATTTCTGGCATGGCGGGACGAGGCGTTCATGGCTCGGGACAGAAATCGTCAACGGATTCGGAGGGGGATAAAACCCGGCGGTTCGGACCGCCGGGTTCTTGCGAAGCAGTTCGGGCTTGGTTAGCCGTTCGGCTTACTTGTGGGCGACGTAGATCAACAGATCATACACGGGATCGTTGTAGCTGATCTTCACGCGACCCGCAGTGTCGCTGCCACCTGAGGCCACGGCCGCCACGGAGTTGCCGTCGAGCGCCTTGTTGATCGCGTTCGCGTCATCCAAAGCCAGGCCGGGCAGACGGATCTGCACGACCACGGCGCCGCCGCCGGCCTCATTGGTCGCGGTATCCGCGTTGAAGTCATAACCGGCGTTGGTCGCCGTTACGGCTGTCGCCGCTGAGACTGCGGCCACGACTTCGACGGCCGTCGTAGCCTCGGTGCCCATCTTCGCCTCAAACGGCTTGTCGAGGAATCCCTCGGACACCAGGACCGACTGGTCCCAGTTGGTCGCGGTCGCAGTGGCCAGGGTCAGGGTGGCGCCACTGGCGCCGGCAAACTTGCCATACTTGCCGAAGTAGAGCATCGCGGCGGACTTGACGCCGTTGACGCTCATCACGGTCGAGTTGATCCGGGAATCGTTGATCGCCGAGAAGACGCGGGGAACCAGCATGCCGGCGAGGACGGCGATGATGGCGAGCACGCCGATCATTTCGATCAGGGTGAATCCGCGTTGGCGACGGGCTTGGTTGTTACGGGTGATGTTCATTTTATGTTCGGTGCTAGTGGGTGTGCGTTGTCAGGCTGTCACTGTCCCCCCGCTGCTCAGGAGAACCAGGCCGACAGCCGGCAAAGGACTGTCGGATTTCGTCTTCCGGCCGCGGCATGAGTCCCCGCGCGAACCCAGCCTATCTCGGTCCGCGGGCAACAGGGGCCATGCACCGCTCCGACCTTCCCTGGTGGAGCTTTGCGTTAACAGCTTACGGAGGCGCACTCGCGCCCCGCGCCGCACTGCAGACGACAACCAGCAGCAAGCGGCCGGCCCTTCCTTGGGTCCGGTCGGCACGATCTTAACATCGCGGTGCGGTGTCATGGCGAGCAGACCATTCCCACGTCACCGCCTCCGCGATACTTCCCGAATGCCGTATTTTGGCCTCAGGTGCTTCCGGTAGGCACCCTAGGGTGAATCCCCTACCTCTCCGGCGCGGATACCGCGGCGACGCCTCAGCCCGCGGGCCGCGGGCAGTGCTTGCCGGAATGGCCCGCAGCCATTTCCTGGCGGATGGCCCCGAGCAAACGCAGGGCGTCCGGCGTGTCGCCGTGGACGCACAGGGTTCGCGGCGCCAGGCTGACCCAGCCGCCCGAGACCGTGGCCCAGCCGCCGCGCTCCAGCAGGCTCCGCAGGCGGGCACGGACCTGCCCGGGCGAGGCCAGCAACGCGCCCGCCTCCGAACGCGGAACCAAGGATCCGTCATCCTGGTAGCCGCGATCGAGGAAGGCCTCCTCCCACACGGGCAGCCCCCGGTTTCGTCCCAGCGGCGCCAGCCGTCCGCCCGCCAACGCGTAAATGGTCAGGCCCGTGAACTCGCGGCTCACCGTCTCGACATAACACCGCCCGAGCGCAGGCTCCCGCTCCACGGCGTGATACAAGGCACCGTGCAGCTTCACGTGGTGCAACCGCACCCCGTGTTGCTCCGTGCAGCGCAGCAGATCCCCCACTTGCGCCCGCAGCAACCGGCGCAACTCGGCCGGCGTCAGGCGCACCTCCCCACGCCCGAAGGCGCCCGCCACGCCCGGGTGGGCGCCGACCTTGACCCCCATCGCCTTCGCCTGCCGGACGCAGCGCTCCATCGTCGCGACGTCCCCGGCGTGAACGCCACACGCCACATTCACACTGGTCACCCGGCGCATCAGCGCCCGCGTGCGCACCGGGGGTTCGCCTTCGCCGAGGTCGCAGTTGAGGTCGAGTTGCATGGCCGGAGCTAAGCGCAAAACCAGCCGCCGGCGAAGTCACGAACCGGCCGATCCGGTTCGTCCGGGGACGAGGCGCGGCGGAAAACAGGGTGGATTCCCGCCCACCAACGGTGCTACGTCGTCACCGAACCGACGCCTTCATGATGCCCCTCCTGAATCCGAAACTTTCCGCGCCCGCCATCCGGACCAACGTCCTCCGCTTGCTGGTCGGGTCCGTCCTGGTCCTCCTGGGTTGCCCGGCCCGGGGGCAATCGGTGCCGACCTACGCCGGCCGGCCGTTTGTCCAAATTTCCCGCGCCAACTTCAACGACCCGGCCGCGGGTTTCATTTCCGGCTTCGGCCGGGCGCAGGCCGTCGGTGATTCGGTGGTGTTCGTGCCGATGGCCGGAGTCAATGCCGGGGGCGTGTTCCGGGGCCGCGGCGGTCCCCTCGCCAAGGTGGCCGGTCCCGGCACGGCCGTGCCCGGAGGCACCCTGCTGTTCTTTCACGACGGCTTCGCCCGGGACACGACGACCGGCAGCCAGGTGGTCATCGCCGCCGGGGCCGCCCGGGCGGATGCCCTCTACCGGACGGACGGAACGGAATTCACCACGTTGCTCGCCTCGGGCAGCAGCTTGCCCAACTCCGGCGGCAAGGCGGCCAATGTCCTCGGCGAACCCTTCCTGGTCGGCGACGCGCTGGCGGTGATCGCCGCCCATAAACCCACGGGCGGCACGGACGACTTCCGCGGCGTCTATCGGGTGAAGGCGGGCGCACTCGAAGCAGTGGCGGACACGGCGACGGCGCTGCCCAGCCTGGGCGTGCCCGACGGCTTCAGCAGCCAGGTCGGCTTCGATGAGCAGGCCTTGGCCTTCTGGGCGACGAAAGGACCCTTCACGGAAAACGAAGGCATGTTTGTGCAGGCCGGCACGGAGGCCGTGAAGGTCATCGCCCGCAACGGCGACGCGTTCCCGGATGGTGGAACCGTTGACGGCTTCATCAGCCCGCCGTTCGTCGCCGCCGGAGCCGTTTACTTCTACGCCTACGACGACGCCAAGGTGACCCGCCTGCTGAAGTTTGAGAACGGCACCGCCACGGTCCTCGTGAAGGACGGTGACCTAACGCCGGAAGGAGACGCCCTCCGGAACCTCGGCCAGTTCGGACTGGTTGTGGAAGGCGGCAAGGTGTTCTTCCCGGCCCTCACCTCGAAAGGCGCCGGGCTTTACGTGCTCGAAGCCGGCGTGCTGAAGACCGTGATCGCCCCAGGCACCACCGTGTCGGGCCTGAAACCGACGGCCGTCGTGCTGCAGGATGTGGCGGCGGACACGGTCGTGCTGGACATTACGGACGCCTTCCGCAACCGCCGGCTCGTCGCCAACCTCGCCAGCCCGGCGGTGCCGGTGATCGTCGCCAGCCCGACCAACCGGACCGTGGCCCCGGGCACGCGCGTCGAACTCAAGGTCACCGCGCTCGGTGACGCGCCGCTCACGTATGTGTGGAACGGTCCGCTCGGCATCATCGCCGGAGCCACCACGGACACGCTGGTCATCGAGGCGGCCGGCGCGACGAATGTCGGATTCTACCGCGTGACGGTCAGCAATCCGCTGGGCAACGCCTTTTCCGACAACGCCCAACTCAACGTCGAAACTAAGCCCGCAATCATCACCGAACCGACGAACGCGGTGGTCGAAGGGGGCGACCAACTGATCCTCCGGGTCACGGCCCTGGGCGGATTGCCGCTTTCGTTTGCGTGGTTCAAGGACGGCGCGCCGGCCACCAACGACACGACGGCGCTCGGGCTCTTTTCCCGCACTGCAGCGACCGCGGCGGATGCCGGCCGTTACACGGTCGTGGTCAGCAACGCGTGGGGCCAGGTCACCAGCGCCGAAGCGGTCGTGACTGTGAATCCGCCAGCCCCCAACCCGGTCTTCGGCGGCGGGCGGTTCGTGAAGATCGTGGACGCGTCAACGCTGCTGCCGGGATCGGAGACCCCGTTCGCCACCCAGTCCTTGGGTGAGCATTCCGCCCGCTTCAGCGGCAGCGAAATCGTCTTCGTGGGCGGCTCCGACGGCCAGCCACAAGGCGGCGTGTTTGCCTGGAGGGACGGCTCCCTCGTCCGCCTCCTGGGCCCGGGAGCGGCCCTGCCGAACGGACTGGGCGCGGCCGAGGCGTTCAGCCTGATTCCCGCCCCGGCGAGCGAGTCGCTTTCGGTCCGCGCGCTGAAAATGGGGAGCGGCTTTCTCGATCCGGTTGGCCTCTACCGCTACGACGGCTCCGGGCTGGCCGCGATTGCCGACATGACAATGGCCGCGCCCGATGCCGGCGGCGCGCTGTTCCCGAGCTTTTTCGGCGATGCCTCGCGGGCTGCGGGAAAGACGGTCTTCACCGCCACGGTGGGCGGCAAACCCGGGCTCTATCTCGCGAACGATTCCGGCCTGAGCCGGGTGCTGTCCGCGTCGCAGGATCTGCCCGTGGTGGGAACGGCTACCACCCAGTTGCAGGGGCTTTCGTTCGATGGTCAGACCTTCACGGTCACGGCGGCCACCGCCAACCAGCAGACGCTGGTCGCACTGCGGGTGAACGCCGCGGGCGAGGTCACGAAGCTGCTCGCCACCGGTGACCTCTTGCCGGGCACCGCCGACACCGTGCGGAGTTTGGGCTCCAGCGACACCGAGGGAAACACCACCACGTTGCTGGTGTTCAACGGTGCGTTTGCCGTGAACATCGTCGAGTGGCGCGACGGCGTGCTCACGCGCGTCGCCGGCCCGGGCATGGTGGTCGGAACCTTGGGCACGATCCAGACCCTGGAGACGTCTTATACCAAGGCCAGCGGCGGACGTTCTTTCGTGGCGGCCCGGCTGACCACGCCCGGAGGAATCCAGCGCGGCATCGTGGCGGCGGCGGCCTCCGGCATCGAACCCGTCCTGTTCGCCACCAAACTCGACGCCCGTCGCGTGGCGTCCACGTATGTGGCCCATGCCGACGGCGACCGGGTGCTGGTGGTGGTGGATTTCGTGGGCGGCGGCCGTGCGCTCTACGCCAACGTGGGTCCGGCAGACGAAGAACCGCTGAAGCTGCAATACGCCCGTCCGAACCTCGGCACCTTGCGACTCACCGTGCCGGCGGGTGCGGTGCTGGAAGCGGTCGGCACGTTGGGTGAAACGTGGCAGCCGGTGAATGGCACCGGGGAAATTGAGGTGAGCATCGGTGATGGGGCGCGTTTCTTCCGGCTGCGGCGCGACTGATTCCCTGGACATGGAGCGCCTCGGTGCAGACGGCTGCACGCTCATGCCACCGATGATCTACAGGTCGCCGGACCCACGGGAGTCGCTGCATCAATTCCGGGCGGGCGCCAAGGTCACCGGGCTGCCAATCATGATCTGCAACAACCCGATCCGCCAAGGGCATGACCTCACGCCCGAACTGTTCGCAGAACTGGCCGCGCATGAAGCCGGACTCGGCAAGAATGGGTCCACGCTTTCAGCTGAGTTGCGAACGGCTTTGCGCTTCACCCGTGCCACGCTGGCGGAATAGTTTTTTGCAACATGGTCCCGCGATTCCGCTTTCCTCACTTCGTCGTCGCCTGCGTCTGCGTTCTGGAGATCACCGTGAGTTCGTTGCCTGCCGCGGCCGCGACGCCCACGTTCGATCCGGCCTTCCACGTCGGCACGGGGGCGCACGAAGGGCAGGGCCTGCTCGTCGATTCCGCGGGCAACCTCATCGCGACCGGCCAGTTTGGCGGCACCGGAGTCTTTGGGGCGAACACCCTGACCAACGGCGGCCGGTTCGACTATTTCCTGGCCAAGTATGACCCGACCGGCGGCGTCATCTGGGCGCGGCGAGCCGGGGCCGCGGGCGATGACTTCGGCTCAAATCTGGCCTTCGACGGCGAAGGCAACATCCTCGCGGTCGGCACGCTGGATGCCTCGCCGGAATTCGAGGGCCAGCCAGTGACTGCCGCCGGCAAGAAGGATGCGTTCGTGGCGAAATACCGGCCCGACGGTTCGCTGATCTGGGCGCGCACCGCGGGCGGACCGGAAAATGATCAGGGCTTCGGCATCGGCGCCGACGCGGCGGGCAATGTCTTCGTGGCCGGCCGGATCGTGGGAACCGCCAGCTTTGACGGACAGACGGTTGGTTCCGGTTCGCAAACCCGGTTTTTCCTCGCGCGCTACGATGCGGCCGGGCAGCGCGTGTGGGCCAAGGCCATTGCCGTCACTGGGTCCTCCGCGACCGGAGGGCTCGCGGTCGATGCGGCGGGCAACGCCTTCATCACGGGCATGGACGCCGGGCAGTCGGCCGTCTTCATCGCGAAGCATGACGCCGACGGCAACCAGCAGTGGATTCAGCGGCACGCCGCCGACACGTTCTTCAGCGAAGGCACCGGCATTGCGCTGGACGGGTCGGGCAACGTCTACGTTGCGGGCCGGTTCGGGACGACAACCTTCAGCGTGGGAACGACGACCTTTGACAACCCCAGTGGCACCTCGACCGGCTTCGTCGCGAAATACACGCCCGACGGAACGCCGCTGTGGGCCCGCAAAACCGGCTCGCGGGCGTTCGACGTCGCCGTCACGCCGGCAGGAGTGGCCTATGTCACCGGCTTCTTCAATGCCACCGCCGCCGACATTGCGGGCACGACGCTGCCGGTGGTGAGCGGCCTGGATGTCTTCTTCGCACGCTTGGAACCCGAGGGCGCCCCGGCTTGGGCAGTTCCCGCCGGCAGTGCCAACAACGACGTCGGTCGCCGTGTGGCCTTGGACGGCCACGGCGTCGCCTGGGCCATCGGCGAGGCCGGCGAAGAGACGTTTGGACCCAGCTGGTTTCCCGGGGGCGTTTACATCACGCGCCTCAAGGAGGCGGACCCGTCCCCGACTGAGCCGGCGTTGAGCGTGCAAGCGGACGGTGACGGCCTGATCGTTTCCTGGCCCGCCGAGTTCAGCGGCTACGTGCTGGAATATGCCTCCGAACTGACGGCCGCATTCCAGCGCACCGGAGTGACCATGACCCCGGTCGTGGGACAGCCCAACACGTTCCGGATTTCGGTGCCGAACGCGACGCTGTTCATTCGTTTGGGCAAACCCTGATTGGGGCCAGGGCGACGGAACCGTCCGGCACGGTTTCCCCAACGGGCGTTGAGACTGCCGCGGCCGGTCACTTGGCGGGGCGATCTTGGCTACCGTGGTGGCGGGCTTGGTCCTGATTTCACCCAGGTGTTTGACTAAAGCCAAACTGTTGCCACCGTATCGCCCAAGCTTCGACAACCCATGAACCCCTTCAAACGTCTGCTGGAGTGCGTCGTCCTCGCTTCGCTGGTGGCCGGCGGCGGACTTCGGGCGGCCGACTGGCCGCAATACCGCGGACCCAACCACGATGGTTCTTCCCCCGAAACGTTGAGGACGAACTGGGCGGCCGTCCCGCCCAAGGTCGTTTGGAAGAAGGCCATCTCCCCGGCCTGGAGTTCGATCACCGTCAGCGGCGGCCGCGCGTTCACCCAGGTGAACCGCCGGCTGTCCGGCCAAGCACGCGAGATCTGCGTGGCCCTGAACGCCGACACCGGCGCGGAACTCTGGGCGACGCCGCTGGATGACGCCGACTATCCCGACGCCGGCACCGGGAGCACCGACGGCCCCCGGTCCACCCCGACGGTGGAGGGCGACCGGGTGTATGTGCTGACGTCCTACCTCAAGCTGTTCTGTCTCCGGGCGGATACCGGGGCCGTGGTCTGGAGCCGGGATTTCGTGGCCGAGTTCCCGGGGACGGAAGTGATCGATTGGCAAAGCGCCGCCTCGCCCTTGCTGGTGGGCGACCTGATCTTCCTGAACTCAAACGTGGCCGGCCGGAAGCTCATGGCCGTGCGCAAGTCGGATGGCGTCACCGCGTGGAGCGGACAGACCGACACGATGACGCATGCTTCGCCGACCTTCGCCACCATCGCCGGCACGCCGCAGGTGGTGTTCCTCACGGCGCGCGGGCTGGTGGGCGTGACGCCGGAGACGGGCGGCGTGCTTTGGCGGCACGGCTTCACGCCGTCGGCCACGTCCACCGCAGCCTCGCCGATCGTGGCCAGCGACTACGTCTACGCCTCGTGCGCCTATTCCCTCGGCGCTTGGACCGCGCGGGTCACGAAGTCGGGCAACACCTTTTCGGTGGGCCAGACCGACTACAAACGCAGCAGCTCCTACCAGAACCACTGGTCCACGCCGGTGCATCACGACGGTTTCCTCTACAGCGTCGTTGAGCGCAGCACCCGGAGCCTGGCCTGCTTCAGCCTCGCGGGCCGGACCAACACTTGGATCACGAGCACCGTGGGCTCCGGGAATCCGGGTTACGCCTCGCTGATCCGGGTCGGCGGCAAGCTCCTAATCCTGACCGAGCCGGGCGAACTCGTGCTGCTCGAACCGAATCCGGCCGCTTACACGGAGATCGCCCGTTACCAAGCCCTGTCCGGCACTTCGTGGAATCATCCCGCCTTCGCGAACGGCCGCATTTACGCCCGGAGCAACACTCAGATCGTGGCGCTCGACGTGGCCGCCGCAGTGGCGCCGCTGCCGGCCCTGCGGTTGTCCGCGGAACTGTTGCCCGACCTCGGGCGGTGGAAGCTTCGCGTAACGGCCGAGAACCAGTCACCGTTGACCGGCGCCGAGGCGGCCCGCGTGCAGCTTCAACTGGCTGCTCCGCCTGGCGCCGATGCCCCGGCTTGGCAAAGTTCCGCGACCACCTTCACCGCCCAGGCCGGCGGCCTGGAAGCCGACCTGCCCGTGCCCGCCGACTCCACTTGGGTCCGCGTCGTGGAACGCCCCAGCCCCTGAACCCGCACCTGCCCGTCGCATGAACGCCCTTCTTTCCGCCCGCCGGCGCGCCGCCTTCACGCTCATCGAGTTGCTGGTCGTCATCGCGATCATCGCGATCTTGGCGGGCCTGCTCCTGCCGGCGCTCGCCGGCGCAAAGGAACGGGCCCAGCGCACCGCCTGCCTGAACAACATGCGGCAGTTCATCCTCGCGTCGCTGCTCTACGCGAATGACAACCAGCAGTTCCTGCCCCAGGGCGGCACGGACAAGGCGGACCAGAAGGACACGCACACGCCGGTGTTCTCCACCATCAACCAGACCAACCTCCTGCGCTACACCACGCAGCTCAAGGCGTTCGACTGCCCGAACCTGACCCGGTGGATGCAGAAGCCGGACTGGCGCAACCATCCCGACTACGGCATCGCGATCGGCTACCACTACCTCGGCGGGCACCCGAATTCTCCCTGGGGTCTCATTGAGGGCGTGACGAATACGTGGGTCTCGCCGCAGAAGGCGACCGAGGACCCATCGTTGGTCCTGCTGGCCGACCTCAACGTGGATTCGCCGGCCTACCAACGGATTCTCGCGCCCCACACGGCCCGGGGCCCGCGGGTCGCGGAGAACCAATACTTCGACGATCATCCCGAGGCCTACGAACAGCGGCCGGCGGACCTCGGCGCCAAGGGCGGTAATGTCGGCCTGCTCGACGGCTCGGTCCGCTGGAAGGACATCCGCCAGATGGGTCGCTACCGCGGTTCCCAGATCTGGGGTGCCGACGGTTGCTACGGTTACTGGTGACTCGCCGGGGCTTGGGCCGGTTCCGGCCCCGGTCCGCGGATCAGGGTCATCTCCCGGCCCGGGGCGACGGCGCCCAACCAGCGACCGCCGGCGGAGAATTGCAGCCAGCCGCCACCCACCCCGCGGGGCAGTCGTTCCGCGCCCGCTTCGCGGCTGGCGGCCAGACTCCAGAACGTGAGCCGGCCCGCACCGGAGAGCACCGCCAAGGTCCGGCCCAATGGCGCGAAGGCCAGATCCTGCACCCCTTCGGTCAGGCCGGTGAAGGCGTTCAACCGTTCCCCGCTCCGCGCGTCCCAGACCTGGACCGTGTCGTCCCAACTGCCTGTGGCGAGCAGGCGGTTGTCGGCCGAGAACGCAACGCTCCCCACCGCCATCCGGTGGCCCGTGAAGGCGCGGATTTCGCGCCGCGTCGTGAGGTCCCAGAGTTTCGCCACCCGGTCGATGCTACCGGTCACCAACTGCCGGCCGTCGGGCGAGACGGCAAGCGCCACGATCATTTCCTGGTGGCCCACCAAGGAGAAGGTTTCACCCCCGCGTTGCAGGTCCTGGACGATGACTTCGCCCGAATTGAATCCTGAGACATACCAGTGCCCGTCGGCGGTCAGGATCCGCTTCGTCAGGCTGCCTGACAGATTGCGCAGCGGCAGGCTGGATTGGCGTTCGCCGGTTTCCAGCGAGTAGGATTCGTAGGCGGGCCCGACCGCAACGACCTGCAACGACTGGCCATTCGGACTGAAGCCGCCGAGTTCGAGGACATTGGTCAGGCGCAGGCGCTCGAACCCGGAACGCGCCTCCAACACGGCGACCGTTTCGTCTCCGTGGCGCACCGCCACCCAGCGTTCGTCGGGCGAGAAGGCGGGCCGGGCATTCACGTCCCCCCGGCGCGCGAGGTTCCGGGTGTGGACCGCGTCCCAGACCCGGATGGTCGTATCCTTGCCGGACGAGAACAGGCGTCCGCCGTCCGCCGTCCACACCACCGACCAAACCTCGCTGCCGTGGCCGCGGAAGACGCGTTCCTCGGCCAACGTCCCGGCCTGCCAAATTCGAACCGCCTGATCGTTACCGCCGGTGGCGATCCGTTGTCCGTCCGGCGAAAAGGCCACACACCAGACGGCCGCGCCGCCATGGACGGTAGCGCGGGCCGCCAGACGACCCGCGGCAACGTCCCAGACCATGAGTTCGCCGGCCCGTGACACCGAGGCGAGGCGGCGGCCATCCGGGGAAAACGCCAGCGCCAGCACGGTGCCCGCGCCGGGGAGTTCGCCTAGGGGTTCGAGTCCGGGCCAACGCCACAACCGCACCGAGGAACCCCACGGCCCGGTGGCCAACGTCCGGCCATCGGGCGAGAACGCGAGCCGGCCGCCGGCCTCCTCCAGGGTCTGCCGCACGGCGAAGTTGCGGTCCACCCGCTCGATGACGCCATTGGTCGCGAAGAGCAGCGCACGCGCCCCGCGCACCAGCTCCCCGTCCGGCGCAAAGGCCACGCTGGAGGACCAACTGGAGCGGTTCGTCGTCCAGCGTCCGGTGGCCAGATCGAGCAACGCGGAGGCCGGGCGATTGCCACCTTCCAACGCGAGGCTTTGTCCATCCGGGGCGAGGGCGAGCGCCGCGAACAGGATTCCCGGCAGCCGCCATTCGCGCAGCGGTTGCAAGGTGTCCACCGACCATTCGCGGACGCCCGAGTCGAAGCTGGCCGAGAACAGCCGCCGGCCATCGCGGGTCAGGGCCAGGGCGGAGACCACTTCGCTGTGCCCGCGGATCACGCCGAGGCTGTCGCCCTGGAGCCGGTCCGCGAAATGGAACCACTCGAAGCCGCGCAAATCGGTCGAGCCCGAACCCGGCCGGTAGGCATTCAGCAACTCCTCGGCCCGCCCGAAGTTGCCCGTCTCCAGCGCCTGCTGGGCGAGGTTCATGTCCGCCGCGTAGAGGTTCTGCCGCGCGGCCAGCTCCTTCTCCTCGACGAGCCGGCGTTGCCGCGCCTCGGCTTCCGCCTGGCGTTGCGCTTCCCGGCTTTGCTGCCGCTCCACCGTCACCACCACGAAGGCAACCAACGCCAGCGCCACCGCCGCCAAGCCGAAGCGGCGCCACCGCGCGAGCCGCCGTTCGTTCAGGCGCAGGCGCCGCACGGACCGGCCGGCGTCCACCAGCAGGAGTTCGCCGCGCAGTTCCGCCGCAGTCGCGTGCCGCTGGTCCGCCGCCGGCGAACAGGCGCGAAGTATGATCTCGTTCAGCTCCGCGAACGTGGCCGCGTCGTCCGCATCGAGCAGTTCGCGCGGCAGGTCCGGGAACACATGGCGGCTGTTGCCCGTCGCCATCTCGTAGAGCACGCGGCCGAGGCTGAAGAGGTCCGCCCGGGTCGAACCCGGCCCCTCGGGCGGGATGTAACCCTCGGTGCCGACAAAGGAACGCGCCGCCCCGAGGCTCGCCACGAGCCCAACGTCGGCGAGCTTCGGCTGGCCGCCGACAAAGACGAGGTTCGAGGGTTTGATGTCCCGGTGGGCCAGCCCCGCGCCGTGCAGGAATTCCAGCGCCTCGGCCACCCCGGCGCCAAGCCGGGCGGTTTCCTGCACCGGCAGCCGGTGCCGTTGGCGCAGGAGTTCCGCGAGCGTCAGCGGCACGTAATCGTCGTCGCCTTCCGCCGCCGGCACCGCGGGGTCCGCCAGCTCCATCACGTAGTAGAAGTAGCCCGCGGCGTCATTGCGGCCCACGTGGAGGATGTCCACCAATCCGGGATGCTGCCGGGAAATCGGCTCGAAGCGCAGCAAGCCGGCGAACTCGCGTTCGTAGGTCCGCTCGTGATCGAAACTCCTCCGCCACACGATCTTGATCGCCCGCCGGACACCCGTGACGCTTCGGGCCAGCCACACCTCGCCGTAGGCCCCCACGCCCACCCGCCGGATCAGCGCATGGTCGGCCACGGCCGGCGGCGGCCCCGGACTGACGGCGAAATTGGGCGGCTTGGACAACACGCCGCTAAGGCTAGGGAATTGCCCCGTCACGGGAAGTCCCGAAGCAGCAAGGGTGACGGCACCGCAAAACAATTCCTTGGCCGATGTTCCTCGGCTTCCCACGCTGTTCCCCGTGAGTCATCCCGTCAGTTCCGCCCGCACGTTTCCCGAGGCCGCCGCCATGGACCGGCTGGTCGGGGCCTTGCTGAAGTCGCTGCCGGCCGAACTCCGGGACATCCTGGCGGTGACCGGCCTGGACCTCGGAACCATGCTGCGGCTCCAGCCGTTGGCCGAACTCTTCGCCCTCGCCCGACAGGCGCGCGGTTGGAGCGTCCGCCAGGCGGCCAAGGTCGCGGCGGTGAAACCCAAGGCGCTCGGAGCCTTCGAGGACTGCGACCCCTCCGCGGCCGGCCCATGGGTGGTCCCCTACGCCGTGCGGGTGGGCATGTCGGCGCTGCTCGGCGAATGGATCACGGCCAATCCCGCCGCGGCCGCAGGGTTCGGCTGGCCGGCACCGAACCAGTTGGCCCAAATCTTCGGCGCCATGATGCACGCGAGTCCCGCCGGCTCGGGCGCCCTCGCGGGGCCACGCGACATGTTCCTGGCCCCGCCCGATTTCGCGGAGCGCTTCAGCCCGGGCCGCATGCACGTCGCAGTTGAGAGCGTGGCAGCCTCCGCGACGCCGGCCGGCCTGACTGCCCTCCTGGAAGAATTCCTCGCCGAGGATCCCCTGCCCCCGGTGGCGCCGGTGCCGCAGCCAAAGGCCCCCGCCGCGCCCGCCACCTACCAGTTCAAGGTCTCCCTCGGTTCGATCCGCCCGCTGATCTGGCGCCGGTTCACCGTTCCGTCCGGGCTTACCTTCGCGCAATTCCATGAGGTGTTGCAGGTGGTCATGGGCTGGACCAATTCGCACCTCCACGATTTTGAATTCCGCGGCCAGAGCATCGGCCAATCCGACCCTGAGTGGCCTCGGCCCGTGCTGCCGGAAGCACGCACCCGCCTCGGGGAAATCGGGCTCAAGCCGAAGGCGAAACTCACCTACCGTTACGACTTCGGCGACGACTGGGCGCACGCCGTGGTGCTGGAAAAGGTGCTGCCCCCCGACGCGGCAGGCGCCTTGACCTGCCTCGACGGCCGGCGGGCGTGCCCCCCGGAGGACTGCGGCAGCGTGCCCGGCTACGCCCACCTGTGCGCGCTGCTGGCGAACCCCCAGAAACCCGACCCGGATGGCCTCCGAGCCTGGGCGGGCACCTTTGACCCGGAGGCCTTCGACCTGGCCCGGGTCAACGGCGCCCTGAAACACCTCGGGGACCGCTGGCGCAAATCAGCCAACCGCGCCCGGCCAAAGAAACGTCGGCCATCGTAACGGCCCGGCCCGGAGCAGGCTGGCGCGGGCGCAACCTGAGGCGGGATGCCTGCCCTTCGTGGCCCCGTGGTTGCGCCGCCCGCGTCTGCCCGTAACCTCGCGCCATGATTCAGCTTCGCTCCCGACGGTGGCTCGGTTCCTTGGCGGCGATCGTGTTGGCCACTGGTCCCGTCCGGGGCGCCGACGACCAGCCCAAGTCTGCCCTCAGCGTGGCGCGGCAGCTTAACGAGGCCTTTGTCGCGGTGTCCGCGCAGGTCGCGCCGTCGGTCGTAGTGATCCACGTGGTCGAGAAACCGCAGGAAACCCCAGCAAACCACCCGTTCCTCGACGCATTCCCCGACGAACTGAAGGAACAGTGGGAGCGTTACCTCGAAAAGCGTCAGGACGAGTCCCGCAAGGAACCCGGCCGCCGCAAATCGCCGGCGCCGAGCGGCAATGCCTCCGGCGTGATCCTCCGCGACGATGGCTACATCCTGACCAATTACCACGTCGTCGAGGATGCCGAGCAGATCTCTGTGAAGCTCAGCGACGGTCGCGAGTTCAAGGCCGACCTCACCGGGCTCGACGAGAAGTCGGACATCGCCGTCATCCGGCTGAAGCAGCCGCCCAAGGACCTGAAGGTCGCCAAGTTCGCCGATTCCGCGGCAGTCCGCGTGGGTGAGTTCGCCATCGCGATCGGGGCCCCATTCGAGCTGGAACACAGCTTCACCTTCGGCCACGTGAGCGCCAAGGGCCGGCGCGACGTCCTGCCAAGCTGGATGGGCACCAGCGGTTCGTTCGACCAGGACTTCATCCAGACCGACGCCAACATCAACCCGGGCAACTCCGGCGGCCCGTTGGTCAACCTCGACGGCGAGGTCATCGGCATCAATTCCATGATCCGCGGCATGGGCACCGGCATTGCCTTCGCCATCCCGTCGAACCTCGCCCGGGAGATCAGCGACCAACTCATCGCCCACGGCAAGTTCACGCGCTCCTGGCTGGGCATTTCCATCGGCAGCCTGCGTGACAACGAGGACTACGCCGACATGCTCAAGGACCTGAAGGACGGCGTCGTGGTCAACGGGCGCGTGCCCGAAGGCCCGGCCGCGAAGTCCGACCTGAAGGACGGCGACGTCATCACCGCGGTGGACGGCAAAGCCGTGAAGACGCCGTCCGACCTTCGGGCGTTGGTCAGCCGCAAGCGGCCCGGCGAAGTGGTGACCCTCGACGTCCATCGGCTCGGCAAGGAACTGCAGGTCAAGGTCCGCCCCGAAGCCTGGCCCGAGGAAACCCAGACTGCCGCCGTGGCCCGGCCCCGCCGCGCCCCGGCCGAGGCCGAGACCGCCCTGCTGGGCTTCAAGGTCCGGCCGCTCAACAAGGATTCCGCCAAGAAGTTCGGCGTGGAAGTGCAGCCCGGCGTGATCGTGACCGAGGTCCAGGCCGACAGCCTGGCAGCGGACCGCGGGTTCAAGCCTGGCGACGTCATCACCGAGATCAACCACGAGCCGGTGAAGTCGCCCAAGGAGTTCAACGAGGCGCTCAAGCAGGCCAAGCTGAAGGAAGGCGTGCTGCTCAATTACGTCCGCGAAGGCCAGAGCGGCTTCCGCGTGCTGCGGGAGCAGGCCGACGAGTGAAACCGCGGCCGGTGCCTATTTCTGCACCGGCTTGCCCGCGTCTTTCCAGGCGCCCAGGCCGCCCTCGAGGTTGACCAGGTTCTTGAAACCGAGGCTTTCCATCTTGGTGCAAGCCCGCGCGCTGCGGCCGCCGGCGGCGCAGTGCACGAGGTAGGTCTTGCTCTTGTCGAGTTTGGCGACCTTCTCGGCGAAGTCGGGCGCCCGGAAGTCCAGCAACACGGCGTCCTTGATGAAGCCGTCGGCGTGTTCGTCGGCGGTCCGGACGTCGAGCACCACAGTGTCCTTTTGCTGCCGGAGCTTGTCAAATTCCTCGGCTCCGACATTGCGAACGCCGGCTTTCTTGGCGGCGGCGGCAGGTTTTGCGTCGTCAGCGATAACGGGGGCGACGAACAGGAGCGCGGCGGCGACGGCGAGTATTTTCATGGCGGATGACCTTGGCCGGACGGTCGCCTGCCGGGGCGGTGATGGCAATTGCACTTTGGGCGGCGGTCGCCTACCTACACGCCCATGCGCTTCATCGGCAGCGTCTACGAAAAACTCCAACGGCACCCCAAACGGATCGTCTTCCCGGAAGGCACGGAACCCCGGGTGCTCCAGGCGGCCCGCCAATTCCAGTCGCTGCGGCTCGGCGTCCCCATCCTGCTCGGCGACCGGGCGGAGGTGAAGGAGGCCGCGTCGGCCCTCAACGTCTCGCTCGAGGGCATCCGGATCATCAATCCCGCCGAGAGCCCCGACTTGGAAACCTTTGTCCAGCGCTTCCTGCTGCTGCGCCGCTCCAAGGGTGTCCAGGAACAGGAGGCCCGCGAAGCCATGACCAAGGCGAACTACTTCGGCGCCATGATGGTCGCCATGAAGCAGGCCGACGGGCTCGTGTCCGGCACCAACGAGATCACCGGCAGCGTGCTCCGGCCGCTGTTCCAGATCATCAAGGTCGCCCCCAAGACCACCACCGCGTCGTCCTGCATGGTGATGGAGGTGGAGGACACCCGCTTCGGCGAACGCGGCGTGCTGTTCATGGGCGACTGCGGCGTCATTCCCGACCCGACGGTGGAGCAGTTGGCCGACATCGGCCTGAGCACCGCCCGCCTCGCACGGCAGATCCTCAATGTGAAGCCGCGGGTCGCTTTCCTCAGCTACTCAACCCACGGCAGCGCCCAGCACCCGAGCATCCTCAAGGTCAAGGCGGCCACCGCGCTCGCCCGGCAGAAGGCCGAGGAATCGCTCTTCGAGGCCGAGTTTGACGGCGAACTCCAGGTTGACGCCGCGCTGGTGCCCGAGATCGCCATGCGCAAGCTCCCCGACAGCAAGGTCGCCGGGAAGGCCAACTGCCTCATCTTCCCCGACCTGAATTCCGGCAACGTCGCCAGCAAGCTCATCCAGCACATCGCCCGCGCCAACGCCTACGGCCAGATCCTCAACGGCCTGGACCGCCCCGCTGCCGACGTATCCCGCGGCAGCAGCGCCCACGACATCCTCGGCGTCGCCGCGATCACCGGTTTGCAGAGCATCGAATACCAGAAGCTGTATCCAGGGGCCGGCGCGCACCTGCCGGGCGACCTTTGAAGAATGAAAAATGTGAAATGCCTCGATTAAGGATGAGTTCGGCCCCGGTCGGGCCGGCCTCATTTTGAATTTACCATTCCCCAATTTTTAATTCCGTCTCCCGTGCTGCTAAATACCAAGACCCCGCGCGTCTTCATCGCCGCCACGCGGCAGAACGACGGCAAGACCACGAACTCCCTCGGCCTCCTCGGCGCGCTCCAGAAGCGCTTCGGCCGCGTCGGCTACATCAAGCCGGTCGGGCAGCGCTTCGTGGAGGTGGACGCCGAGAAGATCGACGAGGACTCGGTGCTCATGGACCGCGTCTTCAAGCTCAACTGCCCGCTCGTGGACATGTCGCCCATCGCGGTCGAGCCCGATTTCACGCGGAAATACCTCCAGACCGCCAACTGGGATACGCTGGTGAAGCGCATCCACAAGGCCTTCGACCGCGTCGCCTGGGAAAAGGAGTTCGTGCTCTGCGAAGGCACCGGCCACGCCGGCGTCGGCAGCGTGTTCGACCTCAGCAACGCCACCGTTGCCCGGCTGCTCAACGCCAAGGTCGTCATCGTCACCCGCGGCGGCATCGGCCTGCCGATCGACGAGGTGAACCTCAACCGCGCGCTCTTCGAGAAGGAAGGCGTCGAGGTCATCGGCGTCATCCTCAACAAGGTGCTGCCCGAGAAGCACGACTACATCACCGAGTTCGCCGAGAAGGGGCTCAAGCGGAAGGGACTCAAGCTGCTCGGCGTCGTGCCGCACCAGCCGATCCTGTCGAGCCCCACGATGGACCTCGTCCGCGACGTGCTGGATGCCGAGGTGCTGAACCAGGAGCACCACAGCCACAACATCATCACCCGCGTCGTGATCGGGGCGATGGGCGCGCCGCGCGCCGCCAAGCTGTTCCGCCCGGGCGTGCTGCTGATCGCGCCGGGCGACCGCGACGACATCCTCAAGGCGGCCGCCGAATACCTGAAGGCCGGCGGTCCCATGGCCGGGATCGTCCTGTCCGACGACATCGAGCCCAGCGCGGCCATGCTCAAGCTCGCCCGCACGTTGCCGTGCCCGGTGCTGCGGGCCCGCGGCGACAGCTATCACGTCGCCAGCGAGGTCCACGACCTCACGGTGAAGATACGGCCCGACGACACGGAAAAAATCCGCCTCGTGCAGGACCTCATCGCCAAGCACGTGAAGCTCGACAAGATCCTCGAGGCGATCTGACCCGCCAGCCGTCCCGTTGCAATCAGCGCGCCGGCCGGCGGGGCAGCCACAGCACGGCGGCGCAACCCAGCAGGCCCAGCACGACGGTCTGCGGTTCGGGCATGCATGGGGCAAGGTTAAAGCCTTGGAAGTTGACCATGAAGTTGTCGGCTGCCCCAGGTGGATTGCTCATGGCGTCCTGGAAAAGGAACACTGCGGATTGGCTCGCCGCCTTGCCTGCGACACAGGCTGCTTCGAACGACGAAAACGCGGCGTCCCAAGCTTTGACCTGAAGCATCATCGGCGTGCCTTGCGGCACACCCACCACAGTTCGGGTGCCGCCCGACCACGTCCCAGGTGACGTGGTGGTGGCGGACCGGAAATTAGCCGTGGCCCCGATGGCAACCTGGGAACCGTCGGCAAACACCCAAAACAACTGGGCGACATACGAGGCGCCGTCCGCCACCCCGTTACGAACCCCGGAACCCGCCAGCGCACCCATGGTGCCGCCAAACGTCACCAGCCGTGGGCTGCCGAGGTTGTTGTTGTTGAAACTGATCGCTTGGTCAGCGCGAACGACGGGAGCGAACACGGCCAGCGCGACGAGGAGGGCGAGGGCTGCTTTCATGCCGGAACCCAACACCCGCGGCGGTGGCGCCGGCAAACGCAAATTGCGTAACTGAAGCCCCGGTTCCCCGCCGGGAGCGCGACTCTCCGAGTCGCGAGTCGGTCGCTTCCTTGCGGCTCGGAGAGCCGCGACCCTGGGCAGTTGCGGGTTTCCCTACGGCGTCCGCTCCGCTTTGCTTCCGCCATGACTCCATGGTTCGTGACGCTGGCCCGTTCGGTCGGTGCGGGATTGTTGCTCGCCGGTTCCCTCCGCGCGGCGCTTCCGCTGGTGGACCTCGCCCAGGATGCCGCCCGCCGGGTCGTCGTGGACCGTGAGCCCGGCCAATACCTAGGCCATCCCACCACCGTGCTCCTCGAGGACGGCCGCACGATCCTCTGCGTTTATCCCAAGGGCCACGGCAAGGGCGCCATCCAGCTCCAGCGGAGCACCGACGGCGGTCGCACCTGGAGCGGCCGGCTGCCGGTGCCGGAGAACTGGGCCACCTCGCTGGAGACGCCCACCATCCATCGCGTGGTGGATGCCGCCGGCAAGAAACGGCTCATCGTCTGGTCGGGCATGTTTCCCGCCCGCCTCGCCGTGTCGGAAGATGACGGCGCCCATTGGTCCCCGCTGAAGCCCGCCGGCGACTGGGGCGGCATCGTCGTCATGGGCAGCGTCGAGGCCGTGCGCGGCCGGCCGGGCCATTACCTCGCGTGGTTCCATGACGACGGCCGGTTTCTGCGCCGCGATTCCCAGGCGGAGAAGCCCGTCGTGTTCCGCCTTTTCCAGGTCGCGTCCACCGACGGTGGGCTCACCTGGGGCCAGCCTCGCGAACTCCACGCTTCCAGCGCGGTCCACCTGTGCGAACCCGGCGCGGTGCGCAGTCCCGACGGAAAACAGCTCGTGCTGCTGCTCCGGGAAAATTCCCGGCGGAAGAATTCGCACTTCATCGTCTCGGACGACGAAGGCGCGACGTGGAGCGAACCCCAGGAAGTTTCCCGCGCGCTGACCGGCGATCGTCACACGGCCAAATATACGCCCGACGGCCGGCTGTTCCTCTCGTTCCGCGACACCGCCAAGGATTCCCCGACGGCCGGCGACTGGGTCGGCTGGGTGGGCCGGTTCGAGGACATCCTCGCCGGGCGCGAGGGCGAATACCGCGTCCGCCTCGGCGACAACCAGCATGCGTGGGACTGCGCCTATCCGGGAGTCGAGGTGCTGCCCGACGGCACGGTGGTCACGACCACCTATGGCCACTGGGACCAAGGCCAGCCGCCCTACGTGATCAGCGTGCGGTTCAAGCTGGCCGAACTGGATGCCCGCGTGAAGCGGTGAGCCGCCGCACTACCGCGGCAGCGCAAACGCCACGTAGGCGTCGCCGCTCTTCGTGCCGATCTTGCCGCCGCCGCAGGCGATGACGACGTATTGCCGGCCGTTCACCGCGTAGGTTGCCGGCGTGGCGTAACCGGCCGCGGGCAGTTTCGCCCGCCACAGTTCCTGGCCCGTCTTGCGGTCGAAGGCCCGGAAGTGTTCGTCGCGGCTCGCGGCGATGAAGATCAGGCCGCCGGCGGTCACGACCGGACCGCCGTAGTTTTCGGTGCCGGTCGGTGGCACACCCCGGGCCGTGAGTTCGGGATATTCGCCGAGCGGGATGCGCCAGCGGAATTCGCCGGTGTTGAGGTCGATGGCGTTGAGCGTGCCCCACGGCGGTTTCACGGCGGGATAACCGTTCGTGTCGAGCCAGCGATGATAGCCGGTCATCGAGTAGGGAATCGTGCCCAGCACGTCCACGCCGCCGAGCTCCTCCTTGCTGTTCGGGTCGCGCGGGGTCGCGCCTGGCGCCGGGGTGCCGAGCAGGTGGCTGACGACCAACTGGCGCTGGTTCTCCGTGAGGAAGTCGAACGACGGCATCACGCCCTTGCCGGTCTTGAGCAGCGCCAGCACGTCGGCCGGCTTGAGCCGCTGTTCGACGCCGACGAGCGACGGCACGTTCTGCGCCTTGTTCCCCTGGCGGTCGAGCCCGTGGCAGGCCGCGCAGATCTGGTTGAAGATGGCTTCGCCCGTCGTCAGCGGTTCACCGCCGGAACGTCTCGCCTCCACCATGTTCAGCACCCACGGCATCTCGTTGCCGTTGACGTAGAGGATGCCGTCGGGGTCGGCCGCCGCGCCGCCCCATTCCGCGCCGCCGTCGAAGCCGGGGAAGATGATCGTGCCTTCCTTGCTCGGCGGCAGGAACGGCGTGTGCGCGCGCAGCTTCGCGAAGCGCTCCAGCACCTGCCGGTGCGACGCGGGCGAGATGTCCGTGATCTCGGCATGGGTGAAGAGCTGCCGGGCGAACGGCGCGGGTTTCAGCGGCATGGGCTGCGTGGGCCAGGCGGATTCACCGGACAAATCGGAAGCGGGCACCGCCACTTCGCGGACCGGGAAGAGCGGTTCACCCGTCTCGCGGTTGAACACGAAGACGTGGCCCGACTTCGTGACCTGCGCCACGGCGTCCACCTTCTTCCCGCCGTGGGTGACGGTCAGCAGGTTCGGCGGTGCCGGCAGGTCGCGGTCCCAGAGGTCGTGATGGACGAACTGGAAATGCCACACGCGTTTCCCGGTCCGGGCGTCGAGCGCGAGGAGACAGTTGGCGTAGAGGTTCTGGCCGATCCGGTTGCCGCCCCAGAAATCGAACGCGGCGGAACCCGTGGGGCAGAAGACGAGCCCGCGCTTTTCGTCGAGCGCGAAGCCGGTCCACACGTTGACGCCGCCGGCGTATTGGTAGGCGTTGGGCGGCCAGGTTTCGTGGCCGGGTTCGCCGGGTTGGGGAATCGAGTTGAAGCGCCAAGCCAGCTTGCCGGTGCGGATGCTGTAGGCACGGATGTGGCCCGGCGCGGCGGGCGCGGGACCTTCGCCGAGACGCATGCCCATGATGAGCAGGTCGCCGAAGACGACGCCCGGCGTGGTGGATTGCAGCGCCAGGCCGCCGACTTCGCGGCCGAGGTCGCGCTTGAGATCAATGGAGCCGCCTTCGCCGAACGAGGCGATGCGTTCGCCGGTGATGGCGTTCAGCGCGTGGAGGAAATGATCGTTGGCGTAGAGCACACGGCGGTCGTTGCCCTCCGACCAGAAAACGACCCCGCGGTTCACGCCGGCCTTGGTGACGCCCTTCACGGAGGCCGGATCAAAGCGCCACAGTTCCCGTCCTGTGGCGGCATCGAGGGCGAAGGCCTGCAAATCCGGCGTGGTGCCGTAGAGCACGCCGTCCACGACCAGCGGGTTGCACTGGATCTGCGAGCGGTTGTTCGGGTCGGCGCCACCGGCGTTGAAGGTCCACGCGACCTCCAGCTTAGCGACATTGCGTGGCGTGAGCTGCTTCAGCGCGGAGTAATGGCTGCTGGCCTTGTCCCCAAGGTAGGTCGGCCAGTCGCCGTCGGCGGCGCGGGCAAGCAGCGGCAGGAACAGGAGCGGGGCGAAGAATCGTTTCATGGGAACCGTCGGGCGACGGTGAATCCAACGCCGGACACGGGTCACTTCGCAAGCCACGGCGACGACGGTTTGGGCGTCTCGTCACCGTGTCTAGGTTAGCTTCATTCAGGCAGGCACGGAACGGGTGCCGGGAAATGGACATACCGGAACGGGAACAGCGAAGGTGCGGAGACGCCAAGAAGGAGGCCGCCGCCAACTTCCCTGAGGCGGGGCCTTGCCTCCGCCCCGGCCCTAGCCAGATTCACGCCCCGTGATCTCACGTCGCACCTTCATGCAGGCTACCCCGCTAGCGCTCGGTTCCCTCCTGACCGCACCGTCGCTCCTTAGGGCCGAGGCGACGGCAACGCCGCCCATCATCGGACGAAGCACCCGGCCGGCCCGTGCAGGCGATGGCGTCGCGACGCTGGACCTTGGCCGCCGCCAGGGACTCCGGCTGCTTCAATTCACCGACAACCACTTCTTCTGCGGCGTGAAGGAAGGGATGGAAATCACCGGCGACGACCGCGCGACGGAACGCGACTGGCAGAGCTTCGTCCGCCACTTTAAGCCCGACCTCGTCGTCGCGACCGGCGACCTGTGGCACGACAATCCCGGGGGCCGCGGCCAGGCCACGCTCGAACACGTCCTGCCCAAGCTCGCCGCGCTCGACGTCCCGTGGGCCACCTGCTGGGGCAACCACGACCAGCTCGACGACTTCCAGCGCGGCCATGACGCCCTCGAAGCCGCCCGCCACTCGCTCTACCGTGGCGGCGCCACGCACGGCGACTACCGGATCGAAGTCCGCACCACCGACGCCACGGGCGCGCCCCGGCCCGCGGCGCAGTTGTTCGTGCTCAACAGCAACCAGTTCGGCCTCGGCGAATGGCAGCTTGCCGCGCTTCGGCGCATGCAGGCGGAACTCGCCCGCACCGCCGCCGCCCCGGCGCCCGCGCTTGGCTTCTTCCACATCCCGCTGCTCGACCAGAAGACGCTCTTCCGGCCCAAGGTAACTGCCGGCCTCTGCCACGAGGAAGTCTGCCACGAACAGGAATCCGGGCGCGCCCTGCCCGCGCTCGCCGAGGGCCACGCGATCCGCGCCACCTTCTGCGGCCACGACCACGTCAACGACTACGCCGTGCGCGCCCGCGACGTGGACCTCGTTTACGGCCGCGCCACCGGCCACTCCGGCTACGGTGGCGAAAAGGTCCGCAAGGGCGCCAAGCTTATCGAACTCGACCTCGCCACCGGCGCCTACACCCAGACCACCGTCTTCGCTGACGGCACGCGCTGGAAGCCGGTGTGAACGGAGCGCCCGGTCTCCGACCCGGCGTGCGCAAAGGGCTGAAGGCCCGGCAGAAGATAGCCCAGGGCAAGCGAGACGACGTCCGCGCCGCCCTAGGTAAACGGCCCACAAATCACCCAAGTCCTGAAGGGGCGGCAGACACACCGAAAATCGCCATCGCTCAGTCAGAATAGATGGCCAAGCAGGCCCTCAGTTCTCTTGTCACACCACTGGGCAGCTTTGCCTCAACCTTGGCCAGCTCGGTCCTTATCCGCTCCATCTCAGTCTGGGTCGGCTCGGCAAAGCTGCGGTTGTAGTTGGAGAACCAGTTATCCAGCGCCCGAGTTGCCTGTCCGGCAATTCGGGCGTCCAGATCAACGCAGGCGCTGAGCAACACCGGGAGCATTCGCCACTTGCCAACATGTAAGATCAACGTCAGCGCGTTTCGCCGGGTGTGAATGGCCGCGTCGCTTGCGAACAGCGTCTCCAAATCCTCCACTGGCAGCCGCCGGGCCTGTGGAAGCAACGCCTTCAGGGCCTCACGCGAAACGCTGACGCTCGGATCCAATAACAAGCCCACCAACGCGGAGACACAACTGTCGGCCCCCAGTTTTCCAACGGCATATGCCGCCGCGCGCCGCAGTTTCGGAACTGGGGCACGGAGGTGGGCGGCGACCAAGGCCACATCCGACGCTTTGCCGGTCTCTCCCATCCCACAGATGGCGCTGAACAGCTTCGGTTTGGCACCCTTCTGGATGGCATCGGCATAGAAATCCCTGACGTCTGCGATTCCAGCAATGGCAAGGAAGTGCCGAGCCATCTCCCTCATTGAACGGTGACTGTCGAGCAACGCCCGTCGCAGCGGCTCAACGGCCAAGTCCGACCGCTTGGTCGCTACCGTCCAGAGCGCATCCCGGCGCACCGGCATGAATTGGTCAGCCAACATTGTCCCGACAAGTTCGCCCAGTTCCTCCGGAGTGACGTCGGGCAGAAAATGGCGGACCGCCCACGAGCGGGTGACAGCGTCGGGATCGTCCAAAACCGAGCGGATTATGGAGGCACGTTCGGCTGGGGCCGCCTCTGCCGCGAGCCGAAAGCTGGTCCGCCGAACTGTTCTATCCTTGGAAGCCATTCCGGCCCGCAATACTTCCTTGCACTCCGGGCGCTTCAGCAAGACACGCACATCTTCAACAAGCTGCTTCTCCGCTCGTCCGCAGTCTCCCAGTCGGAGCACCAGACCGATGTTGGCAAGGAAATGGGCAGCATAGGCGGGCTCGATTCGAGCCCGCGCCGCCCTGGCGGCGACGTCTCGAACCTGCGGGACCCAGTCGTTGAGGCGAATGAGCAGGAAAGGCAGCTCTTTGCCGGAATGATGTCTGGCCAGTTCTTCGACAGCCGCTTCGCGCACGTGGCCGTTGAAATGAAAGCTGCTCAGACCGACGAGGCTCGTAGCGAACTGCGAATGAGCGAGGCGTCCCACATCCGAGGGGCGAAGACTCTCCCAATTGCGAAGGCGGGAATAGCCATACTCCGTATAGCCGCGCGCACGCTGATCCAGGACGGCCAGATCGAGCGGCGACAATTCCTCAATGATCCCCTGAATCTCTTCGGCATCCTCGCTCTCGAAGAAGCGCCTCCACCAGCTTGCTGACTTGGCGACTTTACCCAGCAATGCGCCTGTATCGGATGGAATGGGCTGCATGTTGATGATGATGTCTTCGACGCTTCAATGATTCGAGGCCGATTGGTTCTTTCGCCCAACAGGGCTTGCTCGCATTTGGGCCAATTACCCAGGGCTGCGCTCGCGAGGCGTCGCTTGCCCTGGGCTGTCTTCTGGCGGGCTTTCAGCCCTTGCAGTCAGCGGCTTCACGCCGCGCCGTTGTTGCTCTGGTCCGCGTCCTTGATGACGAAGCGCGCCTGGAGCCGGGCCACTTCGCTCGCCAGCCCGGCCCGCTTCACCGAGTCGAGCACGGCGTCGAAGTCCTTGTAGGCGGCGGGCGCCTCGTCCTTCGGATACTGGCGGCAGTTGGTCAGGATGTCGTGGGCCACGAACTCGGCGTCCACCGTCCGCTGGTCGAGCGTGCGGTCGGCCTGCTTGCGGCCCATGCAGCGGCCCGCGCCGTGGTTCACCGAGTAATGGCTCAGCGCCGCCCCGGCATCGGCGACCATGATGGCGCTGCCCGCGGTCGGATTTCCCGGCAGCAGGATCGGGTGGCCCGTCGCCGCGAACGGCGTGTTGGCCAGCGCCGGATGTCCGGCCGGGAACGCGCGGGTCGCGCCCTTGCGATGCACCCATGCCTCGCCGTTGAAGCCGCCCTGGCCGTCAGGCGTGAGCTCGCGGCGCGCAATGTTGTGGCTGATGAAATACACGAGCTCGCCTTTCACGCCCGGGATGACCTCCTGGAAGGCCTCGAGCACGAGCGCGTTAATGAGCAGGTGGTTCACCGTGGCGAAGTTCGAGCCGAGCGCGAGGTCGTCGAGATAGGCGTCGGCCTCGGGCGAACCGAGCGGCGCATACACGAGTTCGCGGTCGTCGCCCGGCAGCGGGATGGACCAGTCGGCGAACTTGCGCTGGAGCGCGCGGAATTGCCCGTGGGCCAGCACGAATCCGAACCCGCGTGAACCGCAGTGCGACAGGAACCCGGCGCAGCCGTCGCGGAGGCCGAACACGCCGGCGACCTGGCGGGCGCGGTCATCCTCCGCGACGCGCACGACCTCGCACTCGCCGAAGTGGTTGCCGCCGCCATACGAGCCAAGCTGGCTGATTTTCTCGCCGAAGTTGCGGAACGCGCCGGCGTCGAGCAGGCGTTGCAGGCGCAGCGCGAGCGCGTCCTTCGTTTCGTCGTGGCCGACATGGGCGGCGTCCTCGCAACGCGCGGCCCACCCGGGCGGGATTCCGAGCGCATGGCAGACCGTCGGCGAAGCGCCCTCGGTCACGGCGAGGAAGCCGAGTTCCTCGCCGATCTTGCGGGCCTTGTAAGCCTGGCGTTGGCCGCGGCCGGGACCGGTCGGCGTGCGTTGGGCGATGGCGTTGATGAGCGCGCGGCGGAGCGGTTTGTCGGCGAGCTGGTCGCCCGGCAGGTCGAGCTGCAGGAAGCTCATCGAGCACTTGATGTCCACGCCCACCGGGCCGGGATAGATGTGCGACGGCGACACCATCACGCAGCCGACGGGCGCGCCGTAGCCGGCGTGCGCGTCGGGATTGAGCACGAGGTCGGTCACGCCCGGCGCGCCGCGGGAGTTAAGCGCCTGGCGCAGGCACGTCGCGTCGAAGCCGGCGCGGATGGAGTTTGTGCCGATGACCGTGATCGGTTTGCCGCGGTCGTCGGGCGCCGGGATGAAGCCGGTAGCCTCGCCGGTGGCGTGGATCGGGATGGTCGGGTTGTTCTGGTCTGTGTTCATGTTGGTTGAGTGCAGGCCCGCAGCCGACACGACACGACCGGACGGTGTTTGTGCTTTATTGGTCCAGAGGGGCAAAAATGCAGTAGCTTCAGTGGGCCGTTGTTACCAGCCTTCCGCCACTCGCCCTGACTTACGATTCCTCAGTCGATGAACAAGCTGCTTCGCTCGTGCTTCATTTTCATCCGGTCGCTCGGACGGATTTCAACCCTGTCGGCGCTCTGTGGGATAGCCGAGTCGCTGGCAGCTCCGCAGTCCATCGATTGGACTTCGCCAACCAACGGCTCGGTCCTGCGGCTGAATCAAACCCATCCATTGACGGCCACGGCAAGCAGCGGATTGCCGGTCACTTTTCGAGTCGCAAACGGCCCTGCCGAGATCAGCAATGGCATGGTGACTGCCACCAACTCCGGCACGGTCGTGGTTGTCGCCGAGCAAGCCGGGGACGCCGAATACTCACCAGCCAGCCTAGCCCGAACCTTCAATCAACCTTCCGTCCAACTTTCGCACCTCGGAAGCTATCGTTATCTGTCCCTCCTTGATCCGGCCGAAGACATTAAGGTTGTTGGAAGCCTTGCCTTCGTTCCGAGGGCCGACGCTGGGCTGTTGATCCTCGACGTGAGCGACCCGAAAGCTCCCAGCCAAGTCGGCAGCTACCAAACACCGGGAACCGCAGATGCGGTTGATGTCATCGGCGATCTGGCTTTTGTGGCCGACAATGATGGTGGCCTGCACATATTGGACGTCAGCAATCCTGCGACTCCCATTCGTGTCGGCGGTTCCAAGACGGGAGCCCGAGCCATTGAAGTGCAGGTGGTGAATGGCTTGGCATATGTTGTGAACTGGCACACCGGACTCTTGATCTTGGACGTGAGCAACCCGGCTGGTCCTTTACGGACTGTCGGCTACTTCGCTGACAAGAATATCCACGACGTCCATGTGGTGGGAAACTTCGCGTATATTGTGGGTAATCAGACCGGCCTGCAGATCCTCGACGTGAGTGAACCGACCGTTCCCAGGAAAGTGGGAGCCTTTCCGACCAGCGGCGACGGTATTGGAGTCCAGGTAGCGGACGGAGTCGCATATTTGGCCGACGGGAGTTTGGGCCTGCAAGTTGTGGATGTTCGCGAACCGACTACTCCGGTGCGCGTAGGCCGTTACGATACTCGAGGGACTGCGTTTGCGGTCCAAGTCGTCGGCGACCGCGTCTTTGTGTGTGATTTCGACCGGGGTTTGCAGGTTCTGGACGTCAGTGATCGCACTGCGCCTGCGCTCGTGGGCAGCTTGGATACCAGTGGGACAGCCCGTGCCGCGCAGGTGGTTGGAAATCATGTTTACCTGGCGGACGGCGAAACTGGGGTCGAAGTGCTCCAATTCCGGGAAGGTGTCCCTCAAACATTGACTTGGAGCACCCCAGCAGACGGGGCAGTTCTGCGCGTCGGCCAGCCGTATCCAATGACCGCGACCGCTGCCAGTGGCCTTCCCGTGACGTTCCGGGTGGCAGCGGGCCCGGCATCCATCGAAGGCGAGATGGTCGTCGTTACCAACGCGGGCACCATCAAACTGATTGCCGAGCAGCAGGGAGATGCGACCCACTTGCCGGTTAGCGAAGCCCGGTCCCTGAACCGGTCATTTGTCCAAACTGGGCTCTTGAGCAGCTCGGGCATCGGTGGGGTGGCACACGATATTCAAGTAAGTGGTGGTATTGGCTATGTCGCGGCAGGAGTTGCTGGCCTGCAAATCAAGGATCTCAGCAACCCTGCGGCCCCAACGCACATAGGCGGATACGCATCTGGAACGATTGTTTACGGTGTCCGGCTCGCAGGGCATCTTGCCTATCTGGCAACATCCCGAGGACTAGAGATCCTGGATGTCACACGGCCTGCAACGCCGACGCCGGTTGGCGTGTGTTCCATTGGTGACTTCGGCAGGGATCTACGATTGGTTGATAACCGCGCATATCTGATGACCGACAACCGCCTCGAAATCATTGACATCACCAACCCAGCAACCCCGGTGAGACTGGGTAGCAATTGGCCAAGCGGAGATGTTAACGGCGCGGACATCGTAGGCAACCTGGCTTATGTGACGCGCGGTCCAAACAAAGGATTGGATATTGTGGATGTGGGAAATCCAGCCAAGCCAGTTCCTTTGGGTCGCGGCTTTATCTTGAGAGGTGGAAAGGGCGTTCAGGTGGTGCAAAACCTCGCTTTCGTGGCAGCTCGAGAGAGAGGTCTCCAGATCTTGGATATTAGCAACCCGGCGGCTCCAATGGCGGTTGGCAGCTACATAACGGGTGGCGATACCCAAGGGATAACCGTAGTGGGAAACCTTGCTTTCCTCGCTGAGGGAGCCGGTCGATTACAGATTGTGGACGTGAGCCGGCCGGCATTTCCTGTTCTGGCAGGCAGCCATTTGATGCCCGGCAGCGCTGGACGGGTTCAGGTGGTTGACAATGTTGCCTTTGTTGCGGCAGGCGAAGCCGGGATCCACGTCGTCCACCTCAGGGAGTGGATCAAGCAGACATTAACCTGGTCCTCACCCACCAACGGTGCAGTGCTGGAGCAAAACCAAGCGTATCGTCTCCAGGCATCCGCGAGCAGCGGTCTTCCGGTATCGTTTCGACTGCTTGGCGGTCCTGCTGCCGTCCAGCAGGAAACGGTTACAATCACCAACATAGGGAATGTCACGCTGATTGCCGAACAGGCCGGGGACGAATGGCATCTGCCGTTGAGCGCGAATATCTGGGTAACGACTTCCTCAATCTTCACGACAACCCGCTTGGACTCCTTCGGCCTCGTCTTGGAATGGGTCGGCGGCCGAGCACCGTTCACGATCATGAAACGCGACACACTTGAGGCTACTCCGGTTGAAAATGGCGTGACCTACGATCGCGCATTTCCGGTGTCGGCCGACGGCTTTGGCGGGTTTTACCAAGTTCGAGGCGCACCCTAATCATCGTCCGCAGGGGGGGAGGCCGGTGTTGCCCTGCTTCAGCGGCACGAAGCCGCCTGACCTGAGGAGGTAGCGGCGAAAACGACAGAGCCAAGCAGTTGCCATCGCGAACGCTACAAATCCGAGGCCAAGGAAGACGATTTGGGGGGTGTTCATGGGATGGGTCGTGGGAAACAGATTGGCAAGTGTAGGAGCCGACGTGAGACGGCCCGTTCTCGATTCGGCAGAAGGGAAGCGAGCCTCGTTACCTCGTCTCCTATGGTTGAGGAAGAGCCACGGACAGGAGGCCGCTGTGACGCCGCGGGGGAAACGCGGATGCATTTCTCGCGGAGCGGCGCTCCGGCTTGCGCGTGATCGCCGGCCTCGCTGTCTGTGACCGTGATGCGGGAGTCGAACCCGCTGGCATTCCTGGTGGGCAATAGCCCGAGGGCTACAGTCCTATGTCGAACCAGGCGGACGTGCAGAACCATTCCGGCAAACTGCCGAAAGGCTGCGAACCCGGTCCAAAGGGTGAAGTGCGTAGGACAGGCTGCCAGCCTGTCACGTAGCGCGGGCTGTCAGCCCGCGGTTTGAGCCGCATCTGAGCAGGCTGGCAGCCTGCTCTACGGTGTCGGGCAAGCTGCCCGACCTACTGCGGTGATCACTCGCGGAAAGAAGTGGTTCCGCGGTGAGCCGTCGAAGCGGCCGGTGCGCAGGCAGCAGGCGCGGAAATTTTCGTCCTGAGCCGCAGGGGCACAGGTCATTGCGCCCGAGCTTCTCAATTAGCTCCTTGTCGCCGTGGACGACACGGTGACCGCGGCCAACCTGGGTTTCGGAGGGGAAGCCCCGGCGGCGCTTGCTGGTGATCTCGAAGCTGGGTTGATCGTTGTCGGACTGGTCATGGTTTTGCATGGGAACCTCCGTGGTTGAGTTGTGGTTGACCGGCGAATTCGGGCGACGGGTTGGCCGCCGAAACCCCGGCCCGGTGACTCCACGTGGGAAGCCATCGGACCGGGATTCCGGCGCCGGGCGCGGAGCAATGTCCGCGGGATGATTGGTGAGGCCGTGCCGGCGGAGTTCCTTGGAACTGAGCTGGCGCTTGGCGACACAGAACACGTAGCGGCCGTATTGATCGTAGGCTTGGCTGCGGTTGAGCCGGCGTTTCAGCGCGACATCTTGGCGGACCGGTTCGTCGCCCCGGTTGCAGTAGGGCGGGAAGGCTTTCATGGTGCCGTCGAACCAGAGGCCGTTGAGCCGCAACAGGGCGCGCGTATCGCCGAGCCAACGTTGTTCCGGGGCAAACCCGGACCGCAGTTCTGACCAGGCGCGACGACGTTCCCGCTGGGACGCCAACGGCACTTCGCAGAGCCGGCCGTTGGCTGGATGCACGTAAAAGGGTGTCCAACGCGAGGCGGCTTCTTCCACCGGCCCTTCGATGCCGGGCGCAAAGAGCCGGCTGCGCCCAAAGCACCACACCCGGCCGTCGCGCAGGAACGTGTGGCGGTGCACGAACTCCAGCAGGTGCGTCTTGATGTGCGCGCGCACGATGCTGTCGGGTTTGATGACGGCGCAGGCTTCGGAATAGACGTCGTCCCACGGACGGCCGACCTGGGCGCGCAGCCAGCGGCGCAGCGGACCGAGCAGGTCGGTGAATGCTTTGCGGCTTCTGTAGGGACGACGCATGCCCTCGCAGCGGGACAGCAGGTCAAGGTCAAGATCGGCCCGGCGGTTGAGTTTGGCGGGACCGGGATTCCAGCGGGGTCGTTCGACAACGACCTTGTGCATGTCAGGGCGCATGGCAGTGACTGGATGGTGGAGAGTTTAGCGTGGATGGGAGAAGGCGGCGGTCGAAGCGAGTCCGGCCGCCGCCGTGGGTTGGGTTCATTCGGTGCGGGTCAGCGTCCACGCGCCTTCGGGGGCGCAGTCGGGGCCGTGTTCGGGCTCCCGCATGGGCGGGCTCCCGGTGGCGGCCGGACGCGCGCGGATCACGGTGCGTCGGCCGGGCTTGTAGCTGCGGCGGACAAGGAGCTGGGCCTGGAAACGGAGAACGGGCTTGGGCATGGGATTCCTTTCTGGTTTGCGTAGGAGCCGACGTCAGGAGGCTCATTCTGAAATGCGGAGTGCGGATTTCGGAATGCGGAACTGAAGTGAGCCTCCTGACGTTGGCTCCTACGGGTGGTTGGTTTACTGGCTGAGAAACAGTTCCCACTCGGCGACGCCGTGAGCGTTGCGGATGAGTGCAGTGACCGGAACTTCCCGGGGCGCGGAAGGGGTCCGGAGAAGCTTCAGGCCGGCTTCGTGCGGGAGGCGGTTACCCTTGCGGGTGTTCACCTCGCGGGCGGCCCAAACGAGGTTTTCCCAAGAGTCGCGCCCGCCGCGGCTGCGGGGCACGACGTGGTCGAGGTTGCCTTCACCCGGGCCGAGCACGCGGCCGGTGTATTGGCAGCGGCCGCCGTCACGCTCGCGGATGTTGCGGGCGTTGAGCGTCGGCCGGCGCTTGGGCACCCGCGCGAACTTCACCGCCACGATCACGGTCGGCACCCGCACCGGGCCGCGCACGGTCTGCACCGCGCGGTCGTCGTCACGCACGGGCAGCGTGAGCCATTCGGCCCAGGTCACGGGACGGATCGCCTCGCCGCTGACGTCGAGTGCGGTGACGGCGCCGGTCGCGAGCTGGCAAAACGCCTCGGCGGGGGTGCGAGTGTTGATAGGCTGCCAGTTCCGGTTGAGCACCAGAACGACGGATTGGTGGAGGAGGCTCATGGTGGTGGGTGAGGTTTGGGAGACGAAATGGGAGAGGGGCGGAGAAGCAACGTGCTGCCGGCGTCCCGCCGGCAGTCGGAAATCGACCCCTGGCGGAAGCAGGTCCGCCGAGCGCGAAGGGACAGTGGATCATTTGCCCAAACGCAACCGACCGGTGGGCATAACGTAGTCCGGTGGCTGGGCACTGCCGGCGGGACGCCGGCACCACGTTACGGCACCCAGCGCGGATGGTCGGCGCCGCGGTCGTTGAAGCCGCGGGTCAGCAGACGGGCGTCACCGCCGTCGGCGTTCATCACCCAGAGCGAGGGCATTTCGCCGGTCGCAGCGCGACAAAAGACAATGTGCTTCGCGTCGGGCGATTCAGCGGCGCGGCAGTTCCAGACCCCTTCGCCGAGCGGCGTGAGTTCGGTCACGGCGCCGGTCGCGGGATCCAGCCGGCAGATCTGCGTGCCGCCGCGCGCGGCCTCGGGTTTGAAGTCGCGGTTGAAGTGGTCCGTGTCGGGACGCTGCGGCTGGAATTCCCATGGCACCTTCGCGTCGGGCGAACGGCGGGCGAACAGGATCTGCCCGGAGCGGGTCCACAGCGGCATGTTCGAGCCGCCGCCGCGGAGTTGCGGATTGCCGTAGGTCGCGCCGAACCAGTTGGCTTGGCCCCGCGTGAGCACGCGATGTTCGGAGCCGTCCGGACGCCCAATGCAAAGGTCCGTCCAGTCGTGGCCGGGATCGGTTTTGAAATGGCAGTCCTGGTAGAGAATCCAGCGGCCGTCCGGCGACCAACTGGTGCCGAAGTAGAGGTGCTCCGGATCGCCGGCCACGCGGACGCGATCCGAGCCGTCGGCGGCGCAGGTCCAGATTTCGTAGCCGCGCGGGCTCGCTAAATGGAACGCCACACGGCGCCCGTCGGGACTCAGGCTGAGGCCGTAGGGCAACCCCTCGCCGGCCTTCGTGAACTCGCGGGCGTCGGTGCCGTCGAGGTTCATGCTGAAGATCTGGCCGACCTTGTTACGCACGACCTGCACGAGGAGTCGTTCATCGCTGAGCAGCAGCGCGGGCGTGTAGAAGACGGCGAGGCGTTCGCGGTTCGCGATCTCCGTCAGGGTGCCGCGGTCGAGATCGTGCAGCCAAAGGTGCGTCGGCGTCTGCGTGTAGTATTCCTCGAAGGGACGACCGGGGCCATCCCGGCGCGGCTCCATGCTGAGGAAGATCACCCGGCCGTCGGAGAGAAACGGCCCCGGCTGCCAGGTGGCCTGGCCGGGCACCTGGAAGTCGAAGTAGTGCAGGCCCGAACCGTCCGGGCGGATCATCGCGGTGCGGCCGTCCGAGGTGAAGAACAGCCGCGGCACCGCCGCCGTGGGACGATGCCAGCAGCCCACGGCGGCCAACAGGGAAGCGAAAGTGGCGGAGGCGAGGAACTGGCGACGGTTCATGCGGTGGATGCCCGACGGTGCTGGGGTTAAACGTCAGGCGTCAACCGGCGACACCATGGACGGGCGCCAACACAAGTATGGCAATTCTCGCTTTTACAAGCCGGCCTTCCAAAACAACGGCCGGCAGCCCAGCAGCAAAACGCCTTCGCAACTGGCTCTCCGCACATCGTGGTGCGAATGAAAGTGACTATTGGCTTCGCTTTCCGAACCGGAAGGCGAAGAGCGCCGCTCCAAGGTCGGATTCCCTCTAGTGGCTCGCAGAATCACGGCTTTTCCTCCTGAGTGGGACGCCTTTGCCAGGTGGGCTACGGTGGCGAAAGACTTGGGTCACTTGCGGGGCGTCCTGATTGCGACTACTCCGACCGGGTGAATGGCCTGCCTTCATCCACAGGCCCGAACACTTCGGCCACGGTCTCCGGGCGATTTCGGGTGTATCAACGCGGGCTTCACTATCGGCCTGACGACCGCATCGTCTACCTCGACGAAATCGAGGCGTTCGTTTGCCGCCGGCCCAACCTGATTCGATTCTGGGAAAGGTGGGGGAAGCGCCGCCGGGTAGCCACCGGGCCTGACGAAATTGAAATCAGCGATGCGCGAGGGGCCATGCTTGTCCGGTCCATTCGCTCCCGGACCGAACTCAAGCTGGTGCATGGCCAAACCGGAGGGGAATTCCTCCGCATCGCACGAGGGCGAGATGGGCAAGAGTCCATCTCGCGAGAAGACATCACGGAGCCGTTTGGTTGGCATTCCCGCGGTGGTGGACTCTTGTTCCGCAAACCGGTGGAAACCGAACTCCGATTGACGTGGTTGGTAATAAAGGCCAGCGAATGCCGCTACGGCTTCCGCTTCACGATCACCCCGGGCGAGCGGCTCATGGAGGGAGTCGCCTTGCTTTACCTGACCTGTTGAAACTGGTAGCGGGAGGTGGAATTGAACCACCGGGACCGGGCTTATGAGGCCTGGCTTGGAACCGTCCAATCCCGCAGACAAAAAGGGGAGAATGGGGTGGGCTTGGAAAACGGGGAGCGAAGTCCCAGTCCTCCGTGCTGCCCCGGGCGGGTCGGGCTTTTTAGGCCAAACTGAACGCTGATTCGACTGCGTGGCAGTTCGTCACGAATCAAGTCTCTCAGGTTGAGTTAGCCTTCACCGCAACCGCCCGCGAAAATCTGAGGTCCCGCTGGAGGAACGCTCCGCGGACCGGCCAGTTTGCAGGCAAAGCCATTCGTCTGCCCGGCAGTAAGAGTTGGAAAGCGAATCAACAGACGGAAACGGAGGCCACGAAGGTTCTGGAACAACTTCTCTTCGTTTCCTCCGGTTCAACGAGCCTTCCCGAAAGGCGGCGACGATCCGGGACCGTCGCCGCCGGGTTTGGTTTGGTTGTCGTTCCACGAGGGAACGAAAGTTGGGTTGGCCAACGGGGCTCGCACCCGTGCTGCCGCGTCCACAAGGCGGGGTGCTGCTCTTACACCATGGCCAACATTGGGGAAGGCAGAAAAGGGCAACGGGGCGTGGCTTCTTCATTCTTCCTTCAACCTTCCGCCTTGAATCTGGTGTCCCCGGCCGGACTCGCACCGGCTAGGCCCGGCTTGAAAGACCGGTCGCTCGGCTCTTTGCATTCGGGGACGGGCGAAGTCGGAAGTGGCGGATCCCGCTCCTCCCGAGCTCGTCCGTCGCACTTCCCACTTCGAAATTGGTGCTCCCACGTGGATTCGCACCACGAACCTCCGCCTTCGCAGGGCGGCGTGCAGGATCTCTTGCACCTTGGGAGCGGAAAGCTGGCTGCCGGACCCGGACTCGCACCAGGACACGCGGCTTAACAGGCCGCCGTGCTACTTTGACACCATCCGGCAGGATTCCTCCGGCGGCATCGCTGCACGCCGAAGTTGGGGAGATGCGGAACTCGCCTTCCTTGGGCGGCGATCCCGCGGTGGGATATTGGCGGATCCGACGGGACTCGCACCCGCAACCGTCCCGAAGACAACGGGGCGCTCCGGCAATTGAGCTACGGATCCATGAACTGGTGGGAAACGCTGGTAACGCTCCAGTCGTCGTCTTCCGGCCGCTTTGGCGACGGCGGGTCTACAGGGCGCTGGCCGGAACGTTTCCCGAAAATGGGCACGCCGCCCTGGTGCTGCCCCAGGCACATCCGGATTTGGAGACCGGATTGCGCGGCTGGCGCGCGGCGTGTTCGTGCAGCGGACCGGGTGGCCTACCCGGCCGTCATCGGGTGGATGACGCGTGTGAAATCCCGCCGCCGTGCTGCGTCTCCACCGAACGGAGCGCCGAACGCTCCGGGGAGACTCCCCGGCCAGCCCGAAAGAATCCGGGCGCCGGACCATTTTTCAGCCGGAGCGGGCACGCCCCTGCACAAAGTGGAAATTGAAAGGGGCCGGCAGCGTTACGCTCCCGGCCCCGATATGGACCAACAAAGAACAAACACCGTCGCAGGTCGTTATCGCTGCGGCCACAGGCGTTTCGCGGTGGACGTTTCGGTGTTTGGGGCACACCTCCTCCGAAGCCCTTCGTCGATGTAAACGGGGAAAATCATGGATGGCACCCGGGCCATCTTACAGTTGGCGGATCGCCGTATCATGCGGCGCCTGCGCGCGGACTCATTTCAGTTCTGATATCTTTTGGTTAACCGTCTCAGCCAATTTCCGGACAACAAAAAACCCTGCTCGCGTGGGGCAAGCAGGGTTTGGAAATCCTTGTTCTTCAGTTCCTCTACCTGCCAGCCACCTCCATTGAGTCATGAATTTCGGGGCGATAACCCGCACAATTCACGCCAAACCCGAGTTCGCTGCCACTCAGCGGCCATTCGCAACCCGAGGCTGCGAAGCCCGCCGTGCGCGGCTTGCTCAGTTTTGATGTTAAGTGACGGACGTTCATGTAATGTGCGCGCAGCTTGTAATTAATCGCGCGCTCTTAGAGCAACAGTTTTCACAATGAATCGTCATATCGACATGGCATGATTCGATAAGTGCCGGCCTCGGGCGACCGGAGACGGAGCCGTCCGGGATGGGGCGTCCGACGGATCCGTCGCCACCGCGCCCGCCGCTTACCGTCCGGCACGGAAGCGGCCCGAGCCCAGCTCGCTCCCGCCGTCTTTCCGAATTGGCCTCGCGCCGGTTTTTCCGGGAAGGTCCGCGCGTCACATGTCACGACTCTTGCGTTCCTCCGGTGCGGCCGGCGCGGCGACTTTGATCAGCCGCGTGCTGGGCTTTGTGCGGGAGTCGGTCTACGCCAACTTCATGGGCGACTCCGGCGTGGCGAGCGCGTTCGTGCTGGCCCAGCAGATTCCCAACCTCTTCCGGCGGCTGCTGGGCGAGGGCGCGCTGACTGCGGCCTTCATCCCGATCTTCAAGGACAAGGAGGCCAACGAGGGCGAGGCGGCGACCTGGAGGGCGGCGAACGCGGTCATCTGCGCGCTGGTCGCGGTGTGCACGCTGGTGGTGACACTCGGCATGTCCGCGCTGGCGTTCGCGGTGCTGTTCCTGCCGCTGGAGTCCCGCGACGAGCTGGTCGCCCGGCTCTTGTTCGTGATGTTCCCCTACCTCGGTTTCGTCTGCGTCGCGGCGGTGTTCATCGGGGTGCTCAACGCGCGTGGGCAATTTTTCCTGCCGGCGTTGGGCGCGGCCTCGCTCAACGTGGTGATGATCGCTTCCGTGTTCTGGCTGGCGCCGCAGTTTGGCTTCCGCAAGGACCAGCAGGTGTTCGGGCTGGCCGTGGGGCTGGTGATCGCCGGCTTCGTCCAGGCAGCCTTCCAGTGGCCGGCCCTGCGGCGGGAAGGCTTCCGCTTCCGTTGGGTGAATCCGCTCCGCGACCCGACGGTCCGGACCGTCGCGCAACGCATGGCTCCGGCGGTGCTCGGCGTGGCAGCCTACCAGCTCAACGTGGTGATCACGCAGACTTTCGCCTACGGCATCACGGAATCCGTGGTGGCGTCGTTCAACTACGCGGTGCGCCTGATGGAACTGCCGCAGGGCATTGTCGGTGTCTCACTGGCGACCTTCCTCCTGACCGAGCTCAGCGGGTTGGCGGCCGAGAAGAAGCTGCCGGAGTTTCGTCAGGTGTTCCGGGAAGGACTGCTGCAAGTGGTGTTCATCAACGGCTTGGCGACGGTGCTGCTGCTCACGCTGGCCGCGCCGATGATCCGGCTGCTGTTTGAGCGCGGCGAATTCACGCCGGAATCCACCGATCGCACGACCCTCGCCCTGCTGACGTTGGCGCCCGGCCTGGTCGCCTTCTCGGTCAACAACTTGGTGGCCCGCGCCTTCTACGCGCTCGGCGACACCAAGACCCCGATGCGCATCAGCGTGTTCTGCCTCGGGTTCAACCTGCTCCTCGCGCTGTTCCTCATCCCGCTGTTCCAGCAGGCCGGCATGGGCCTCGCCAACACCCTCAGCGCCGGGCTGAATTCCGTGCTGCTCTTCTACGCCCTGCGCAAGAAGCTGCCGAAACTCAGCTTCCGTGACCTGGCCGGAAACTTCGCCGGCGTGGCGGCCGCCGCCTTGGTGGCGGGCGCGCTGGCGTGGTTCTGCGCCAAGGGAATCCGGTTGCAGCTGGGTTCCGTGTCATTGTTTGCCCGGGCCGTGACCGTGTTTGGAGCGATTGGCGCGGCGGCCCTGGCTTATTTCGGTCTCGCGCTCTGGTTGCGGCTCCCGCAGGCGCACGATTTCCTGGAGCTCGCCCGGGCCCGTTTCGGTCGGCGCAAGTCCGCCACCGAGGGCCCCACCGAACCGCCCCCTACCGCATGAATCCACCCAACGATCCCCTCGCCCGCCAACGCGAATTGGTCCGGCAACATCCCGACAACGAACTGGGCCGCTTCAGCCTCGGCAAGGCGCTGTTCGACCGCGGCGAATTCGCCGAGGCCCGGGAACATTTGGAGCGGGCGCTCGCCCGGAAGCCCGACTGGATGGTTGTCCAAATCCTGCTCGGCAAATGCGACCTGGAAGCCGGCAACCACGCGGGTGCCCGCCGCGCCTTCGAGCGGGCTCTCGCCCTCGCGGTGGCACAGCATCACGAGGGACCCCAGGCCGAACTCGAAGGGCTACTTGCGGACTTGCAGTGAGCGGCACCCCCCATACAGTGAGCCCTTCTCCAGACCATGCGTAACATCAATCGCCTTCCCTGCCGGCAACACGGATTCACGCTCATCGAGCTGCTCGTGGTGATCGCCATCATCGCCATCCTCGCCGGGATGCTCCTGCCGGCGCTGAGCAAGGCGAAGTCCAAGGCGACGGGCATCGCGTGCCTGAACAACACCAAGCAGCTCATGCTCGGGTCGATCACCTACGGGGCCGATTTCGGTGACGCGGTGATCCCGAACGGCGCCGGCGCGACCGGCCTGTCCTTCGATGCTGCCGGCAATCCGATCCCTGCGAACTTTGTGCCCAACATCTGGGTGGAGGGCCGGGAGCAGAGCCAGCTGACCGAGGCCAACGCCTCCAAGTTCCTCACCTCGACGCGGGCGTCGTTGATTGCGCCCTATCTCGGAGTGAAAGGCTCGTTCCGCTGCCCCGGCGAATCCCGGAAGATCATCACTGACACTAACAAGAAGGAGCTGCCGTCCCGGACCTACGGCCTCAATTCCTGGGTCGGCTGGACCGGCACCGCCTACAATTTCCAGGGTGACCCCGCTTCAAAATACCGGGTCTTCAAGAAGACCAGCGACGCCTCCGCGCCCTCGGACATCTACACCTTCGTGGACATGCACCCGTTCAGCGTCTGCCGGCCGTTCTTCGGCATCATGATGACCGGCACCGGCATCTACCATGTGCCCAACGACGTCCACGGGCAGGGTTCCAACTTCGCCTATCTTGACGGCCATTCGGATTCTCACCGCTGGGTGGAAGCGCGTTTCACCAAACGCAAGGAGCCGGAAAACGGCCCTTGGCATGACCACGGCGGCGGCATGGCGGAGCTGAGCAAGCGCGACCACACCTGGTTGCGGGAGCACGCTTCGCAACTGAAATAGCCAGCCCATGGGCCCGAGGCTCCAGTCCCGGCTTTCGGAGGGCTCATCCGCCGCGGTGTCAGTGCCTAGGCCGCACGTCGTCGAACTATTCGCCCGGTGAAACCGCTCGCCGACTGCCGTCTCTACACGTTTGTGGACACCGCCTACCTCGCGGGACGCGATCCCACGGAACTGGCCCGGCAGCTTTGCGACGGTGGCTCGGATCTCATCCAACTCCGCGCCAAGGGATGGCCCAAGGAAGAGGTCCGGCGATTGGCCGAAGCCATCGCGCCGGTGGTCCGCCAAGCCGATGTTCGCTTCGTCATCAACGACCACCTCGACCTTGCCCGGGCAGTGGGCGCCGAGGTTTGCCATCTAGGCCAGGAGGATTTCTTCGACGCCGGGTTCCGCCACGTCCGCGATTTGCCGGACCGGCCGCTGCTTTGTGATCTTGGGCTCAGCTCCCACGCACCGGAACAGGCCCTGCGCGCAGTGGCGGCGGGTGCCGATTACGTGGCCGTCGGACCGGTATTCCCCACCGGCACCAAACCCGGCCGCGCCGCCGTCACGCTGGATTACGTGCGGTGGGCGGCCGATCACTTGGCCGTGCCCTGGTTCGCCATCGGCGGCATCCACCTCGGCAATTTGGATTCGGTGCTGGCCGCCGGTGCCACGCGCATTTGCGTCGTGTCCGCCATCCTCAACGCGTCGGACGTAGCCGCCGCCTGCCGGGATTTCCGTAGCCGGCTCCCGGCCTGACCACCGACGCGCTTGCCAAGGACTGGCGGGCACGGCACCGATGGGGCGTGCCACCCGCAACTGAATCCGCCACCGGCCGACGCCGGCTGCTGTGGTTCAGCGCCAGCCTCAATCTCCTGCTGGCCCTCGCCCTGATGTTCCTGCGCCCCGCTCCGGTCCGTGAAATTCCGGCCGACCCGGCCGCCGATCCTGAGGCTTCCACCACGGCGACGTCGCGAAGGACAGGTTCAAGCCCAGCCACTCCCAAGCTCCGTTCGCCGGTCATTCCATCCAGCGAGCCGACCCCTTGGTCGCGGCTCATGTCGGTGGACCTGCGGGAATACGCCACGAACCTTCGCCTCGCCGGCTGCCCGGCCGAAACGATCTGCGACATCCTCCGTCCGGAAGGCAAACTGGCCATAGCGATCCGCACCGAGGCGGCGCACTTCCATACCAACTTCTGGCTCTCAGGCGCCCAACAGGCTGCTCACAACCGAGCCGTGCAGGCGCAGGCTTCGCGCTGGCAACAGCAACAGGCGGAGCTACTGACCAAGTTGGGTTGTGTCGTCGAATGGCCCGAGGAGGAAGGTCTCCAAGTGGACCTGGTCCTCCGGGTCGCCGCCGGCTTCCTGCCCCGCGAACGCCAAATGGCGCTGCTGGATCTGTTCTTGGTCGGGGTGCAGCTCCGGGATCGGTGGCGGGAGCGGACGGAGGGCGTCGTCCTGCCGGCGGATCTCCAGTGGTTGGCAGCTGAATCCCAGCAATTCGCGGAACGGTTCCGCCGGGTGCTCAGCGTCGCGGACTTTGAGGAAGTCTGTCTCCGAGCCGTGGCCCTGCTGGAGGGCCGCGCGGTGCCCGACGATGTGGCGGCGGCGCTGGCCCTGACCCCCGCCGAATTCCGGGAACTGCATCGCCGCGGTTTCCTCGCGGGTGAGAACGACCTGGAGCGAGTTTTCAATTGGGAGCGGTTGCTGACCGACGACGAACGACCCAGCCGTCCGGAAGCGCAACTGGACGTGGATCAACGCGAGGTGCTGGGCAATGCCCGGGCCGAGGAGCTGCGCTTGCGCTCCAGCCCTACCTACGGAACCACGCGGGAGTGGGCGGAAAAATTCGGTCTGGACGCCGCCACCCCGCGGCAGGTGTTCGCCGAGCTGGAACAATTCCAGCAGGCAGTGGCCGCCTTGGCCGAGACTGGCCGGGAACAACCCGACGCGGTGAAGGCCGATTTCCAAGCCGCCCATGACGCCACGCTGGCCCGGCTGGAGCAAAGCCTGAGCCGCGTTCCCGCCACCAACCGCACCGAACAACTCCGGCAGTGGCTGCTCCAGGCGGCCCAAGAGGGATGGAGGCAGCCATGAAACGGCCCAACTGGCTGCTCCTTTCGTTGGCGCTGAACGCCCTGCTCGTCCTGGCTCTGGGCTGGGTTTGGCGTCCCCGGGTCGTTCCGGCAACCGACGCCGGAGTCGCTCCCACGGCGACGGCCGTTGTCGCGTCGGCCGAAGCGCGGCTCGCGTTCAAGAACCAGGCCGCCGCCGATCCGCGGCTCAGACAGTTTACCACGGAGTCGGTGGACTGGTCCCGGTTCTCGACGGGCGATTGGCCGCGCTTCCGGGACGAATTGGTCGCCTGCGGATGTCCGCGCCCGACGGTCCGGCACATTTTGGTGCCCTTGGTGAACCGGCACTTTTCCCAACGTCTCCAAGCGGCCGCCGCCGAAATCTCAGCCCGCTTCTGGGAAGTGTTTTGCCCGCCCGCCCGCGAGCGGAAGGAAACCTGGGAAAAGCGGTTCGAGACGCTGGATTCGGAACGCCGGGCGACCCTGGAGCAATTGTTCCCAGGCAACTGGACCGAATCGGCTGAACCGCCCGTGCAACTGCCCGACACGCGCCTGGGTTTCCTCCCGCCGGCCTTGGCCGACCAGGTGCTGGCAGCGGAAAAGAACCGGGAGGCGTTGATTGAAGAGGCCCACAACACTCAGACCGAACCTCACCTCCAGGAAGAACTCATCCAGCAGGCCCGGGCCGCGTTCGAGGCGGAACTGAAGCGACTGCTGAGTCCGGAGGAACTGGCGGAATGGCGCGCCCGCAACTCCAGCCGCGCGGGCTGGGTGAAACACCTGAACGGCGTCGAACTATCCCCGGCCGAGCTGGCCGAAATCGCCCGGCTGAAGGACACCGAAAGCGGCCGCGGCAACCCGCCGCCCATGTCCCCGGGGGAGCAGGAGACCGAGATCAAGGCCCTTCTCGGGCCGGAACGATTCGCGGAATTCGAGCGGGCCCAGGACGGCAGCTACCAGCAATGGCTCAACCTGTCCCGGCGAACCGGGCTCGGCGAATCGGAGCTAAATACGCTCTGGCAGAAGCAAAAGGACGTGCAGGCCCAGGCCAGGCAACTCGTCCGCGACCCGGCTTTGTCCCGGGCAGACTGCACGGCGGAACTGACCGCCCTACGGGTGCAGCACGAGGAGCTAATCCGCGAATCGCTGGCCCCGATTCCAGGCGCCTTCGAAGCGTGGCAGCGGCAGCAAACTCATTGGCTGAAGGAAACCTTTTCCGTGCCGGCGGCCAACCCGGTGAATGACTGGCTCAAGCAACCTTGAGCATCTACGCCAGGTGACACGCCACCTGCCGGTCGCCTGCGGTTTCGCGGAGCGACGGCACCTCGGTCCGACAGCGGGCCGCGGCGACGGGACATCGCGGATGGAACGGGCAGCCGCCGGGCGGATGAATCGGCGACGGCACGTCGCCGGCCAGGATGATCCGCTGGCGTTTGGCGTCGGGGTCAACGACCGGCACCGCGGAGATCAGCGCCTGCGTGTAGGGATGCCGCGGGGTGCGGCAAAGGTCCTTGGCCGGTCCGGCTTCCACGACCCGGCCCAGATACATGACCACGATCCGGTGGCTGAGGTGTTCGACCACGGCGAGGTCGTGCGAAATGAACAGGTAAGCGAGCCCGCGGTCGCGCTGGAGGTCCTGGAGCAGGTTCACGACCTGCGCCTGCACGCTCACGTCGAGCGCGCTGACCGGTTCGTCACACACGATGAGCTGCGGCTCGACCGCCAGGGCGCGGGCAATGCCGATGCGCTGACGCTGGCCGCCGCTGAATTCGTGCGGAAATCGCGCCGCGTGCGCTGCGTCCAGGCCAACGCTGGCCGCCAACTCGCCGATGCGCTGGCGGCGGGCCTCCCGGGTCGGCGTGAGGCGGTGCAGGTCAAGCGCCTCGCCGATGCTTTCGCCGACGGTCAGGCGTGGGTTCAGCGAGCTGAACGGATCCTGGAAGATCATCTGGAACTGCCGCCGCTTCGCCCGCAGCGCGGCCCCCTGCAGCCGGGTGATGTCCTCGCCGGCAAAGCGGATCGTTCCGCCGGTCGGTTCCACCAGCCGCAGGATGGCCCGGCCTAGCGTGGTCTTGCCGCAGCCACTTTCCCCGACCAGGCCCACGGTCTCGCCCGCCGCCACGGTCAGGCTCACATCGTCCACCGCCCGGACGTGTCCGCGCACGCGCGCGAACACGCCCTGCTTCACCGGGAAGTGGACCCGCAAGTTCTGAACTTCGAGCATCGGCACCGACGCACGCTAGGCCGGCCCACGCCGCGAAGGAACCGCAAAGCAATCCGCGTCCCCCAAATCGTGGCTGGCGAAGGCCCGCCGTTCGCCGCTTCCATGGGCGCATGTTCAGCCGGTTCATCGTGGCGGGTAGTTTGGCCCTCGTCTTGGCGCAGGCGGCGGAGCCGGAGATCACCGCGGACCAAATGCCGCGAGTGCCGGCCACCGAACCCGCCCAGGCGCCCGGAACCTTTGTTTTCCGCCCCGGGTTCACCGCCCAGTCGGTCGCCGCCGAGCCGCTGATCGGCAGTCCGGTGGCGCTTGATGTGGACGAACAGGGCCGGGCTTATGTCGTCGAGATGCGTGACTATTCTGAGCGACGACCGGAACAGCTCGGCCGCATCAAGCGGCTGGAAGACACCGACGGCGATGGCCGTTATGACCGGGCAACCGTGTTCCTGGCCAACCTGCCCTGGCCCACGGCGATCACCTGCTGGAACGGGGGCGTCTTCATCGGGTCCACGCCGGACGTGCTCTACGCGAAGGACACCGACGGCGACGGCGTGGCCGACATCCAGGAAACGGTTTTCACCGGTTTCGCCAGCGACTATGCGCCCTACGCCACCAACAAACTAAACGTCCAGGCGCTGCTCAATTCGTTCCATTGGGGTGTGGACCAGCGCATCCACGGCGCCACGAGCGTGAGCGGCGGCAAGGTGCGCCGGGTGGACAGCGCGTTTACCCGGGCGTGGCGCAAGCCAGCCGGGGCATCGGCGGAAGGCGCGGGCCGGGAACTCGATCTCCGCGGCCGCGACTTCTCCTTCGATCCGCGAACGCTGGAGCTGCGCGCCGAACCGGGCGGCGGCCAGCACGGCATGGCGTTCGACGATGCCGGCCGCAAGTTCGTGTGCTCCAACTCCGATCACCTCCAACTCATCGCCTTCAACGAACTGGGCGCGTCCTCGAATCCATTCCACGAGTTCCCTGCCGGCCGGCACAGCATCGCCGCCGACGGCCCGGCCGCGGAAGTTTTCCGGCGCAGTCCCGACGAACCGTGGCGCGTCCTGCGCACCCGCTGGCGCGTGACCGGCGTGGTCGAGGGCATGATCGAGGGCGGCGGCCGGGCGAGCGGATATTTCACCGGCGCCACCGGGGTGACCATCTACCGCGGCGATGCTTTCGGCGAAGACTTCGCCGGCGACGCCTTCATCGCGGACTGTGGCAGCAACCTCGTCCACCGGAAGAAACTCCGGCGCGGTCCCGACGGCCTCCTGCTGGTCGGCGAACGGGCGGCGGACGAACAAAAGTCCGAATTCCTCGCGAGCACCGACAACTGGTTCCGGCCCGTGCAGTTCTTCAACGCGCCTGATGGTTGCCTGTGGGTTGTGGACATGTATCGCGAGACCATCGAACACCCTTGGTCATTGCCGGCGAACTTGAAGAAGCATCTCAACCTCGACAGCGGACGCGAGCGCGGGCGGTTGTGGCGAATCGCGCCGAACGGGTTCAAGGCGCAAGGTTCGCGGTTCCAGGTTCCGGCCTCTGACCCCGCCGCGCTCGTCCGTTTTCTCGCCCATCCGAACGCCTGGCATCGCGACACGGCGAGCCGCCTGCTGATGGAACGCGCCGATGCGGGTTCGCTGCCGCTGCTGCGGGCCATGGTCCGGGAATCGACGAACCCGCTGGGACGGTTGAACGCCCTTCGCCTGCTGGCCGCGTTGAACGGCTTGGACGATTCCCAACTGGTTGCCGCCCTCGGCGACCGTGACGCCACCGTGCGACGCCACGCGATCCAACTCACCGCCCAGCAGGGTGCGGGCGGACAATTCCGCGTGAACACGCCGGCACTTCGCGACACAGTGATCGCGCAGGCCGCGACCGAAACGGACCCGCTCAACCAACTGGAACTCACCTTCGCGCTCGCCCACTTACCGGTCGCGCAGAAGGTGGCGCCGCTGGCCCAACTGTTGCGCTCGCCGCACGCGCGGGTGATCGCCGCCGCGGTTCATGCTGGTTACGGCGCGGAACAGTTGCTGTGGACGGCCATTTCCGCGCCGAGACCCGAGCCGGCCGTGGCGGCATTGACCGAATTGGCCGGCGTCCTGGGCCGGCGCGGCGGCCGGTCCGAGGTCGCGTTGGTGGTCGGTTCGCTGCGCGCGTGGACCGGCAAGCCCGGCATGAATGCGATTGCCGACGCCTTCGCCCGCGGACTGGCCCGGGGCGGCCATTCGCTGGCCAGCCTGGAGTCGGCGGACGCGACGTTGCTCGCTGCCTCCTGGCAACGGGCCACCAACCGACCGGCGGCGGCCAAGGCCTTCACCGCCGGCGCGCTCGACACGAACCGCCTCGCCGTCATCGCCTCGTTCCTGCCCGCGCTTGACCTCAAGGGTGATGCGCAACGGGGCGCGGCCATCTTCCGCGAACGCTGCGTGACCTGCCACGCCCTCCGCGGCGAAGGCACCGCGCTGGGCCCCGACCTCGCCTCGGTGGCGGCCAACGGCGGCGACAAGCTCCTCGTCTCGATCTTTGATCCCAACCGTGAGGTCGCGCCCAACTTCACCGCCTGGACCGCGGAAACCAAAGACGGCGAGAGCACCTCCGGCCTGCTGGTGCGCGAGACGGATTCCTCGGTGACCCTGAAACTGGCCGGCGGAACGGAGGCCGTGTTCCCGCGCGCGCAGATCAAACAGCTCCGGCAGGAATCCCGTTCACTGATGCCGGAGGGATTGGAATCGGGACTCAACCCTTCCGATGTCGCGGGCCTGCTAGCCTGGCTCACGCTGCGGCCGAACAGCACTTCGCCATGAACGCCGTCTTCCAGTGTCCCCGTTGCAATACTCCGCTCGGCACGCCCGACGAACCCAAGCCGGCACCACTGCCGCCGTGCCCGCAGTGCGGCTGGTCCCGCGCCGCGCGCCGGAGCCTGGAACTGGACGTGGGGTTATGGCTGACCGCGGGGCTGTTCGTTGCGCTGGGACTCGGCGCCGGCTGGCTGACGGCCCACGCCAAGGTCGCCGTCCTGTTCGCCCTGATCCTGTTCGGACCGGTCGCAACGGTGGGAATCGCCCGGGGTTTCCCGGAAGGTTGGCTGCTGCTGAATGGCGCCTACGCCGGCGGCCTGCTGGCCGGCCTGACCTTTTGGCCGGACGGTGAAACCTTCAGCCCGGGCAACCTCCGTTTCCCGCTGGCCTTCGCGGTCAGCAGCCTGCTGTTGGGCTGGTTCGTGGGCTGGCTGAAACATTCCGACTGACGCCAGCCGTGCGCCCCGGTTCGTTCACTCGCGTTTCATGAGGTCGAACCAGTGGCGGTCGAGGGCCAGCCGGTAGCCGCGTTCCCACAGCCGGGCCGTGACCGCGGCGCCAAGCAGGCACCACCAGCCGGCCTCGCTCAGGAAGGCGGCCAGCAGCAAAGCAGCCAGCAGCGCGAGGCAACCGAGGTGCCAGCCGAGGATCAGGAGTGATCTCGCTCGCAGTTGATTGACGTCATTCGTGACCTGGGCGACCCGCACCACCAGCCACGCCGGCGTGATGGCCCAGGCCGCGAAGCCGGCGCGCACCGCGAAATCGACGCCCACCCACCACGGACGCTCCAGCATGACCGCGGCGCAAGCGCCGAACGCGGTCACCAAGGGCAGCGCGGCCAAGGTTCGCACAAGGCTCGCCTTGTTCAGCAGTCCGAGCAGTTCCTTCACGCCGCGCGGATAGACGCCGTAGGGCGACAGTTTGACGGTGGCGCCAAACGGCGTCTGGAGACGGCTGCCCGCGAGACCAATCAGCACCGGAAGGCAGGAAAGGCCGCCCAACACTCCGCCAACCGGCAAGGCGCTTTCCAGCCAGGTCCATCCGAGCAGCCGACCACTGAGCGTCAGCACCAACGATCCGCCCAGCAGCATGGCGCCGGTCTTCCAGGCAAACGTCCAAGTCGGGCCGGTTGCCCAGTCCCACTCGGCGAGCAGGCGTTCCCGCGGCGTCCACCACCGCCAGACCCACCGCTCGATCCAGCCCGAATTGGGTTCCGACGCTGGCAACAGGAATTCCCGGCTCAGGATGCGGTCCGTGATTTCGGTGAGGCCCGTGCGCGGCGGAGCCTCGAAGTGTCCGACCAGCGCCTCGCGATCTTCAGGCGAACAATCTTCCGGCACCTCGGCGGCGTAATCCAGCAACACGGCTTCGCGGAACTGATAGCGCTGTTCCAGCCACCGGCGCACCGCTGGCACCAGCGTGGTCAGGGCAATGGCCGGCAGTAGCCAGAGCGCATCGGAGGCGTGGGACTGGCCGGTGAGCCAACGGTGGCCGGGCCCGACCAGCCATCCGGTCGGCAGCACTCCGACGAGCAGGTCGCCTTGCTCGTTGAGCCAGGAAATCACCGCCGCCCGCAGCGGCGCCGGGGCAAAGTTGCTGCCCAGCCACAGCGTAACGAGACCGACCCAGCCAAGTCCGTAAGCGCGCGCAGCGTGCCGCCAGCGCAAGGCGAGAAACCCCAGGACAAAGACATAGGTGCCGAGAAGCGCTCCGGCCAGCCCGGCCAGGGGCCACGGCACCTCGGCGCCCCGGCCGGTGACTTGCACGACCCAGGCAATCACCGCCCCGGCCAACGGCAGCCAGCCGAGTTGGCGCAGGCCCAGCCGCAGTTGCCGCCGGAAGACGGCTTCGCGGGATGCAGGCAACAAGGCCTGGGCCAGCAAGTCCGGATGCTGGTAAATCGCCTTCAGCAGCTGCCCGTGGAGGTTGAGCGCCACGAGCAGCGCCAGCACCGACAGCAACGCCCGCCGCCCCGGCCCGGCCAACGGTTCCGCCACGCTGATGCCCAGGCACACGACGCCGAAGATCGCGATTGAGGCCCCCGCATTGCCCAGTTGGGTGGACCGCAGCCAGCGCCAGCGATGCACTCGGCGCGGCACGCCGGTGGCTTGGACCGCCGACCGCAGGCTCCGGTAGAAGTTCCGGTCCTCGCTGCTCACTGCGTTTCCTCCCGCAGCTGCTGGAAGAGGCGCTCCAGGACATCCGCGTCGCCACCGGCCCGGGAACGCAGCTCGTCCACCGGCGCGAAGGCGCGGACCTCGCCCTCGTGGAGCAGGCACACGCGGTCGCTGAAGCGTTCAACCAAGTCGAGCACCTGCGTGGTGTAGATCACCGTCCGGCCGCGCGCGACGGCGTCGCGGGTGTGGCGCTTGAAGGCGCTGAGCCCGTGCGGGTCCATGCCCGAGGCCAGCGGTTCGTCGAGCAGCCACAGTTCGGGGTCCACCGCCAGCAAGGCCACGAGGGCGACCTTGTAAGTCTGGCCGCGGGACAGCGTGGCCACCGGTGCGTCGGCCAGGGTCAACAGGTCGAAATCGCGGAGCAATTCCACCAGCCGCGTCTCGACGCCCGGACGGTCGGCCTCGTAGAGCCGCAGGATGAGCGCGAGGTTGCGCAGCACCGATTCGTCCGGGAACAACGGCGGGAAATCGGGCAGGAAGAAGAACCGGCGGCGTTGGCCGAGGTCCTCGCGGCGGAACGGCTCCTGGTCGAACCGGACGATGCCGTGGTCCGGCGCGGCGACCCCGGCCAGCAGCCGGAGAAACGTCGTCTTGCCCGCGCCGTTGGCCCCAAGCACGGCGACGAGTTGGCCCGGCGCCACGGAGAGCGACACCCGGTCCAGGGCGCGGACCGAGCCGTAGCGCTTGGAGACGGAATCAAGTTCGAGCTGCACGTCCGGATTCGTGCCCGAAAGCCGGGGCGAAGGCGACGGGTTTCGTTTCCCGCGGCCAGGTCACGGACGTCACAGGAGACCACATTTCGCCTGACGGGCCAACCCACCCCGCGGCACGTTGCGGCATGTTCCCGCGCCTCCGCCTCCTGCTTGCCCTGCTGTGGCTGTCGCGGTCCCTGTCCGGCATCCGTGCCCAGCAACTGCCCGCCGACTGGCGCATCGCCGACACCAACCTGACCGCCTACTTCGAGGCCGAGGTGACGCGCCTCGAATCCGCATGCCTCGCCGACGTGAAGACGCTCGAGGATTGGACGAATCAGCGCGACGAGCGCCGCCGGCAGTTGTTCGACATGTTGGGCCTGTGGCCGTTGCCGGAACGAACGGAGCTGAAGCCCGTCATTACCGGCAGGGTGGACGGCGATGACTTCACGGTGGAGAAGCTCCACTTCCAGTCGCTGCCCGGACTCTACGTCACCGCGAACCTTTACCTGCCGCGTCACCTCGCGACGCCCGCCCCGGCCATCCTCTATGCCTGCGGCCACGCGGAGGTGAAGACCAACGGGGTCAGCTACGGCAACAAGACGTATTACCAACATCACGGCGTGTGGCTCGCGAGGCACGGTTACGTCTGCCTGACCATCGACACGCTCCAGCTCGGCGAAATCCAGGGCGATCACCACGGCACCTATCGGCTCGGGCAATGGTGGTGGAATTCGCGCGGTTACACGCCGGCCGGCGTCGAGGCGTGGAACAGCATTCGCGCCCTAGATTATTTGGAGACGCGACCTGAAGTGGACCACACCCGCATCGGCATGACCGGCCGGAGCGGCGGCGGCAGCTACACGTGGACCACCGCGGCGCTCGATGATCGGGTGAAGGTCGCCGCGCCCGTCGCCGGCATCACCGACCTCCGCAATCAGGTCTGCGACGGTGCGGTCGAGGGCCACTGCGACTGCATGTTCTTCGTGAACACCTACCACTGGAATTTCCCGCTCGTTGCCGCGCTCATCGCCCGACGCCCGACGCTAGAGCACTTCCATAAACTATGTTGCGTTCTGGTGGAGGTGGCGGCGCCCACCCAAGGGAAGCACCTGAAGGAATTGATCGAAACAGAATGAGCCCGCTGGAAAACGATTTCCTTACCATCCTCGGATTGCTTTCTGGCTGAATGCGAACCATGAAGTCGGCAAGACTCCTGCCTTTCACCTTCCTCGCAGTTGGGGCCGCATTTTGTCGACTCTGCTCCGCCACGGCCCAGGCGCCTTTCGACTACGTGATCAACAACGGGACGATCACAATTACCAAAGGCTGCCCAATTACGCCAGGTGCGGTGGTCATCCCGGAAACCATCAATGGATTGCCGGTCGCTGCCATCGAAGCGATGGCGTTCTTCTCCTGCACCAACCTCACTGCCATCGTGGTTCCCGACAGCGTGACCGACGTTGGGCATGGTGCTTTCAGCCGCTGCATCAGCCTGACCAACGCCTATCTCTCCAAGAGAATCTCGAGCATTGAACAGGGAACATTTGAGGGCTGCACAAGATTGGCCACTGTTTCGATTCCCGACAGTGTCTCCAACATCCAGTTCAACGCCTTTCTTGGCTGCGTCAGCCTGGACCAGGTCCGCCTTCCAAACAAAGTCGCCAGCCTCGGAAATGGAGCATTTTTCGGCTGCGCCGCCCTCGCAAGCATCTCGATTCCCGACAGCCTAACCACCATCGGATCCGGCACATTTGCGGGCTGCACCAGCCTGACGAGCATAGACGTTACCACCGGCCACGTGAGGTTCAGCAGCGTTGATGGGGTGTTATTCAACAAGGATCAGACCACACTCCTGCAATGCCCGGGAGGCAAAGCGGGCAGACTGACGCTTCCGAACAGTGTCTCACGAATCGGTGAACACGCCTTCTCGGGCTGCACCAGCCTTGCCAGCATCGTCATACCCAGAAGTGTGGCTTTCATTGAGGATACTGCCTTCGTCGGCTGCGACCGGCTTGAGGAGATTTCGGTGGACTCGGGCAACCCATTCTTCAGCAGCTCCGACGGCGTTCTTTTTGACAAACTCCAGGTCACTCTCATCCAGTGCCCAGGCGGAAAGGCTGGTAACTACTCGCCACCGGACACCGTAGCTCGCATCGGGAATCCGGGAGGGTTCGGATTTCAAGGCTGCGGAAGGTTGACGGGCATAACGATCCCCAATGGCGTCCGCAGCATTCCCGCGAGTGCTTTCAGCGGATGTGCCAGCCTGACCAATATCGCAATCCCGGAGAGCACCACCAGTATCGAGAATCGGGCGTTTTTCGGTTGCGCCAGCCTGACCAGCATCATCATTCCCAGCGGTGTCACAAGAATCCCTGAGTCAGCCTTCGCCGGCTGCATCAGTCTGACCGACATTGCCATTCCCAGCCGTGTCTCTTGGATAGACCTTTGGGCCTTCAGCGGTTGCACTAGCCTCACCGGGATTACTATCCCTAACAGCGTCAACTTCATCGGGGTTCATGCCTTCAGCGGCTGCTCCAACCTGACAAGTATCGGAGTGGATTCGACGAATCCTTGGTTTTGCAGTGAGGATGGAGTCCTGTTCACCAAGTCCCAAGACTTGCTGATCGCGTGCCCTCCCGGTAAGGCCGGCCAATATTCGGTTCCTAGCAAGGTAAGCCGCATCGCCAATCATGGTTTCGCCGACTGCACCACGTTGACCAGCGTGACCTTGCCCAATGGCATCGCGGAAATCGGCGATTTTGCCTTCAGCGGTTGCACCGGGCTTATCAGTGTTAGCCTTCCCGACAGTGTTGCCTACCTCGGGCGATCCGCGATGGCGTCCTGTAGTAGCTTGGCCAGCATCAAGATTCCCAAGAGGTTGTCATTCCTTGGTCATTCGGTGTTCTCTCACTGCGTTGGCTTGGCCAACATTACGGTCCCCAGCAACATTACAGCGCTCGGAGACAGGGTGTTCTGGGGCTGCACCAACCTTGGGGCAGCCTATTTCCAAGGAAACGCCCCCACCCATGAGCCCTTCTCCTTCCACCACGCCAACGTCACTATTCACTACCTGCCCGGCACCAAAGGCTGGCAACCCACCTACGCGGGCCGGCCTACCGCGCTATGGACTACCCCATTTCTTTCCTTTGTCCGTGGCCAGCCGGGTGACAGTGGATTTGGACTGACCATCTCTTGGGCTCCAAACACCACCGTAGTGGTGGAAGCTTGCCAGGACCTCGATTCAGCTGTCTGGCTGACAGTTAGCATCAATGTTTCTGGCGATGGTTCGGTTGAATTTCGGGATCAGCCTGAAGGATTCCAACCCCGGCGCTTCTATCGTGTCCGCACACTGTAATTCCGAGCCTTCACGAGTGAGTGGTTGCTCTTCGGCCACGTTGAAAATCCGGCCCATCAGGCCAAGATCTCCCGCACCACGTTGCCATGCACGTCCGTGAGCCGGATGTCCCGGCCGCCGAAACGATACGTCAGCGCGGTGTGATCCAGTCCGAGCAGGTGCAGCATCGTCGCGTGCAGGTCGTAGATTTCGAGCGGGTTCTCGACCGCGCGGTAACCCCATTCGTCCGTCGCACCATAAGCCATGCCCGGACGCACGCCGCCGCCGGCCAGCCACACGCTGAAGCCGAATTCGTTATGGTCGCGCCCGTCAGAGCCTTGCGCGAACGGCGTGCGGCCGAATTCGCCGGCGAACACCACCAGCGTGGAATCCAGCAGCCCCCGCGCCTTCAGGTCCATGAGCAGGCCGGCGATGGGCTGGTCCACGGCGCGGGCATTGTTGCCGTGGTTCTTCACCAGTCCGCCATGGGCATCCCAGCGCTGAAAACCGTCCACCATCGGGATGGTCAGCTCGATGAAGCGGACGCCGCGCTCGACCATGCGCCGCGCGATGAGGCACTGCCGCGCGTAGGTGCGCGTGTGCTCGTAAGGCGCGTCCATGCCGTAGAGTTTCTTGGTGACATCCGATTCGCCGGCGAGGCCGAGCAGTTCCGGGATCGTCACCTGCATCCGCGCCGCGAGCTCGGCGTTGGCGATAGCGCTTTCCAGAGCGTCGTTGCCGCCGGCCTCGGCGAGCGCGAGGCGGTTGAGGCGATCGGCGAAGCGGCGCTTGGCTAGCTGCTGTGCTGGCGCCCTCTCGCCCGGAACGATGTTGGCCAGCGGCGTGCCGTTGGCGTTGAGCAGCGAGCCCTGGAAGCTCGCCGGGAGGAAGCCGCTGCCGAAGCAGTCGAGGCCGCCCGAAGGAATCTGGCCGCCGTTCAGCACGATGAAGCCGGGCAGGTTGTCGTTGAAGCTGCCTAGGCCATACGCGACCCAGGCGCCCATGCTGGGCCGGCCCTGCAAGCCGAGGCCGCTGTGGAGAAAATAGTTCGCGCTCGTGTGCTCGGGAAACACCGAGGTCATCGAACGGATCACGCACAGGTCATCCGCCCGCCGCGCGATGTGCGGGAACAGGTCACTGATCCAAAGTCCGCTCTGGCCATGCTGCGCGAAGTTCCACGGCGACTTCATCACCGTGCCGATCTGTTCAAACTGAGTCTTCTCCAGCTTGCCGATGGCAGTGCGCGGATTCTCCCCATGATGCTGCGCGAGGCGCGGCTTGTAGTCGAAGCTGTCCACCTGCGACACGGCCCCCTCCATGAAGAGGAAGATCACGTTCCGCGCCCGCGCCGGGAAATGGGGCACCCGGGGCGCGCCTACGGCTCCGGCCGTTGCCGCCCGGGCCACGTCACCGAACAGCGCGGACAACGCTACGGCTCCGAAGCCATTGGCGGCCTGACGCAGCAGGGCGCGACGGGAGAGGCGGGGGATCGGCAGGTTCATTTCACGTAGATGAATTCGTTCGCGTTCAGCAGCGCGTGGCAGAACTCGGTCCAAACCGCCGGCTCCGGTTCGCCGGCGTGCAGCGCGCGCAACTCCGCCAGCGATTCACGCGCAAAGACCTGTTCCTCCGCCGTGACTGGCCGCGCGAAGGCCGTTTCGAACAACCATTCCACACGTGCCGCTTCGCTGGCAGCGGGAAGTTCTCTGAGCAGCCGCGCCGCCCAGAGCCCAGCCTGCTCGCGCACGAAGGGATCGTTCATCATCACCAGCGACTGTCCGGGAACGTTGGTCACGTTGCGTTTGCCGACCGTGCTGAACGGCGTCGGGTAGTCGAAGGCCACCATCATCGTCGGCAGGAAGTTCCGCCGCACCGCGGTGTAGAGGCTGCGCCGGCCCGCACCGTCGAGCGGGCCGCTGGTGCCAGGCCGTCCGCGGCCCACGATGAACTCGGTGAGATGCACCGGCACCGGCGGGCCGAACTGTGCCGGATCCAGCCGGCCGGAAACCGTCAGCAGCGCGTCGCGGATGGCTTCGCCCTCCAACCGCCGCACCGGCATGCAGTGCAGCAGACGGTTCGTCGGATCGACCTCCTCGGCGCGGGGATCGCCACCGCAACTGCTGCGGGCGAAGGCCTCGGTGAGCACCAGGCGGCGCAGCAGGCGTTTCAACGACCAGCCGTCCTCGTGGACGAACGCCCACGCGAGGTGGTCCAGCAGTTCGGGATGCGTCGGGCGTTCGCCGAGATAACCGAAGTTGTCCACGGTCGGCACCAGGCCGCGACCGAAGACATGGTGCCACACGCGGTTCACGAACACGCGGGCGACCAGCGGATTCGCCGGGGCGTTGAGTTGCGCGGCCAGTTCAAGGCGGCCGCTGGATTCCGCCGGATTGATCGCTGCGAAGCCCAACGCCGTCGGCAGGCCGCGCGCGGCGACCGCGGCCGGTTTGCCCAGCTTGCCGCGCAGCAGGATGTTTTCGTCCACCCCGGATGTCTCCATCCATGAAACCGCCGTCGGCGATTCCCAGCGCACGTCGTCCGCGAGCTTCGCCCATGCGCGGCGGAAATCCGTTGCCGCATTCGTCCAGCCCGCCGGCGCACTGAACAGGGTTCCGTTCTGGACGAGCCAGTCGGCCAACGGCGCAAGTTCAGCCGGCACGGCGCCCTGCCCGGAGGCTAAGGCCGCGCTCATCGCGCCGAGATCGGACGCAAACGCCGAAGTCAGTTCCGCGAATGACTTCACCGGCTGGGCGGGCAACCACGCGGTCACCGGCAGCCACGACGGCACTTCCGCGGACTCGACCACCAGCAACACGTCGAGGTCGGCCTGATCCTTCGGTGCGATTTCCACATGCGCCCGGTGGCCAATGTATTCCGAGAGATCTTGCGTGACCCAACGCACGGCGCCGCCCGTGTCGAAACTCGTCGTCAGGCGGCCGTGCAGCGGGCCGTTGACCATGATGTGCGAATCCACGCCGGCATACACCTGCGCCCTGCCGCGCAGCAGGTAGTGCAGCTTGCCGGACTTCAGCGTGAACTTGGGCGTGAGCAGGTTCTTCCCGGCGCGGCCGGCGGCGCCGAGGGTGCCGGAGTCCGTCTCGGTGCCCGGCGTCAGCGCGAGCTTGTCCCAGAAGCGATCCCGGCTCGCCGCGCCGAAGGGCATCACGCGGGCAATCCCGCCATCTCCTGAACCAAGCACGAACTCGCCCGCAAATCGGGCGCGATCCCCAAAGGCCGGCCCGTCGGTCCGCCACGTCGTGGCGTTCGGGACGGTGAAATCCGCATGCACGCGGGCGCCTTCGGGAAGCTTCAGCCGCAGGGGCTCCTGGGCACGCGCCGGGATCGTGAACGGCTTCCCAGACACACTGGCGCGCAACGCCAACGCGAGCGGATGCAGCGCATGGTTCGCGTTAGTTCCCGCCGCCTGGAGTTGTTCCCGCCACGCTGACGTCCGGTCCGTCGGCAGGTCCGCGCCACCCGCGGTCGGTTCGCCGGCGAGCTGCTGCCGCACGGCGTTCAACAGCGCCGCGGCAGACTGCACGCCGGGTTCCACGGATTTCGCCAAGGCCGCGGCAATCGCCCCGCCATGCTGCGCGCGGAGCTCCACCAACTGCCGGGCCGTGCGGGCTTCGGCCTCGGTCGTCTCGTAGCGCACCTGCCGGTAGGGCGAACTGAGGATGAAGCCGCTCAGCGCGTAGTAATCGCGCTGCGTGAGGGCGTCGAACTTGTGGTCGTGACAACGGGCGCACGCAACGGTCAGCCCGAGGAAGGCCTTGGAGAGCACGTCCACCTTGTTGTCCACGCGCTCGCATTCGTCCTGCCGGATGTCCACCGGACTGTGGACTTCCTCGCCGAGGAACGCCCAGCCGGGTCCGAGCACGGATTCGTTGCCACCGGTGAGCGGATTCCGACGCGGCGGCAACAGATCGCCCGCGACGTGTTCCGCGACGAAGCGGTCGTAGGGCACGTCCGCATTGAAGGCGCGAACGAGGTAGTCGCGATACCGCCACGCATTGGCGATGACGAAGTCATCCTCGTGGCCCCGCGACTCAGCATAACGCACGACATCCATCCAGTGCCGCGCCCAGCGTTCGCCGAAGTGCGGCGAAGCGAGCAGCCGGTCCACGGCCCGAGCCCGCGCATTGGGTGAATAAATTTGGAACGCAGGAAAGCCGGAATGGGAAGCGCCGTTGGCAGTGGCAATTGCTGGCTGTGTTCCTGCCTTCCCGCCTTCCAGATTCCGCTCCTCCGCGCACTCCCGGACGAACTGGGCGACCTCTTCCGGCGTCGGCGGCAGGCCAGTGATCACGAAGTGGACCCGGCGCAGCCAAGTCCGGTCGTCTGCCGGCGGCGCGGGCTGCAGGCCGGCCTCCCGCAGACGTTGGTCGAGAAACGCATCGACGTCGGAAATCGCGCCGCTGCCTTCGTGGGGCACCGGCTGGCGCTGCGGAGTCTGCCACAGCCACGGCAGGCGGCGTTTGCGTTCTTCCAGGTCGAAGCCTGCCTTCGCCGTCGCACCACCGGCCGGCCACGGTGCACCGGCAGCGATCCACTGACGAACGTCCGCGATCGCGGCGGCCGGCAACGCCGGCTTTTTCCGCGGCATCTTTGGGGCGGGTTCCCGGTGCAGCAGCGTGGCGAGCAGCAGGCTTTCCTCCGGCTTTCCCGGCACAACCGCCGCCCCGGTTTCGCCGCCCTTGAGCACGGCTTCCCGCGAATCCAGCCGCAGTCCCGCCTCCTGCTTCTCGTCGCCATGGCACCCCAGGCAATGCTCGGCGAAGATGGGTCGGACTTTCCGTTCGAAGTGGTCGACGGCCGGGTCGGACGCCGCGACCCGAATTCCCGAAATCGCCGCGAGCAAAGCGACACTGAGGACAAAGGTGCGATGGAAAGACGCAGGCATGGCGGGCGTTCGCCCGATGCTAACGCGCGCGCCCCGGCGAGGGAACGGCGGATTCCGCCAAATACGTCGGACGCTCGCGGGATTGCCCCGCCGCCCAGCCGCGATACGTTGCCGGCATGGATCGCACCGAAAGAACCCCGCAGGACCCCGAGCTGCGCCGCCGGATCGCCGACCTGATCGCCTACAAGGGCGGCGGCCACAACCCGGACCTCGTCACCGACGTCATCGAAAACGCGCTGAAACTGCTCAAGGACGTCGAGCACCGCGGCGACGTGAAGGTCATCCAGACCGCCGTGCGCGAACTCCGCTACGCCTTCCGTCTCTTCGCGCCGTATGCCGCCACGCGCAAGGTCACCATCTTCGGTTCGGCCCGCCTCAAGCCCGACGGCGTCGAATACCAGCAGGCGAAGGAGACTGGCCGGCTGCTGGCGGACGCCGGGTTCATGATCATCACCGGGGCCGGGCCTGGGATCATGCAGGCCGGACACGAGGGGGCCGGCGCCGAACGCAGCTTCGGCGCGAACATCCGCCTGCCGTGGGAGCAGTCCGCCAACCCGGTCATTGCCGAGGACAAGAAGCTGGTGACCTTCAAATACTTCTTCACCCGCAAGCTCACGTTCCTCCGCCATTCCGACGCGATCGTGCTGTTCCCCGGCGGCTTCGGCACGATGGACGAAGGCTATGAATCCCTGACGCTCATGCAGACCGGCAAGAGCAAGCTGATGCCGCTCGTGCTGGTGGACCGGCCCGGCGGCACCTTCTGGAAGACGTGGGACAAACACATACGCGAACACCTGCTCCGCAACGGCCTGATCTCCGAGGAGGACGTGAACCTCTACCAGATCACCGACAGCCCGGCCGAGGCGGTGAAGCTTGTCAAACGCTTCTACCGCAACTTCCACTCGACCCGCTTCGTGAAGGACCAACTGGTCATCCGGCTCCGGCACGCCCCCAGCCCGTCAGCCCTCGAAGCGCTGAACGAGGACTTCGCCGACATCATCGAAGGCGATCCATTCCACGCTGCCGCCCCGACGCCGGAGGAAGTCGAGGCGCACGATGCCCTGGACCTCGCCCGCATCGCCTTCGGCTTTAACCGGCGCGCCTACGGCCGTCTACGGCAGCTGATCGACGTGCTGAACGGCCAGTGACGCGGCGCGCGGACCCGCATTGGGACTGTTCCGCGCTTCCCCCAGCGGTCCGCCCGGGGCAACGTGACCGCATGTCATGCCCCCGTATCTGCGCCGGCGCCGCCCGCTGGCTCATGGTCCTCGCCCTCGGCTGGCTGCCGGCCCGGTCGGTCGCGGCCGAAGCCAGGCCGCTCAACGTCGTCCTGATCCTCGCCGACGACCTCGGGGCGCATGATCTCGGGGTAACCGGCAGCCGGTTTCACGAGACGCCGAACCTCGACCGATTGGCGCGCGAGGGCATGCGCTTCACCCAGGCTTATTCGGCCTGCACCGTCTGCTCGCCATCGCGGGCGGCACTGATGACCGGCAAGTATCCCGCGCGGCTCAAGATCACGGACTGGATCGCCGGGCACGACGCGCCGAAGGCGAAGCTCAAGCCGCCTGTGGATTGGGTGAAACAGCTTCCGCTCGCCGAAACGACGCTCGCCGAACGCGCCCAATCCGCCGGCTACACCACGGCGCATGTCGGCAAGTGGCACCTGGGGCCCGAGGGTTCCGGGCCCACGGAACAAGGCTTCGGCGTGAACCTCGGCGGTTATTTCCGCGGCCAGCCTCCCAGCTACTTCGCACCCTACGGCATTCCGACGTTGCCCGACGGACCGAAGGGCGAATACCTGACCGACCGCGAAGGCGCCGAGGCGGCGAAGTTCATCGCCGCGAACCGCGACCGCAGCTTCTTCCTCAACTACTGGCCCTACTCGGTTCACACGCCGTTGCAGGCTCCCGCCGACCTCATCGCCAAGTATCAACGCAAGGCCGCGCAGATCGGCGGTTCGCAAACCAACGCGATCTACGCGGCGATGCTGGAACGCCTCGATGCGTCGGTTGGTCGGATCCTGAAAGCGCTGGACCAAGCGAAGCTCGCCGACCGCACGGTGGTGATCTTCAGCTCCGACAATGGCGGGCTGGTGCTCGGACCCAATCCGCCGACGTCGAACGCGCCGCTGCGTTCCGGCAAAGGTTCACCCTACGAAGGCGGCGTGCGGGTGCCCCTTGTGGTGAAGTGGCCGGGCATCACGTCACCGGGTTCGACCAGCGCCGAACCGGTCATCGCGATGGACCTCGCCGCAACCGTGGCCGGCGTGTTCACGAATGCGGCCTCGGCCGACGGGCGCGACCTGCGGCCGGTTTTGGAGAATCCGGCGGCGAAGCTCGGACGCGAATCCATCTGCTGGCATTACCCGCACTACCATCCCGGCGACGCGACCCCTTACGCCGCCATCCGCGCCGGCGACTGGAAGCTGATCCAATACTACGAGGACGGCCGCCACGAACTCTTCAACCTCGTCGCCGACCCCGGCGAACAGCAGGACCTCGCGACCGCGCAGCCGGATCGGGTGATGGAACTCGCGAAGAAGCTTTTCGACTGGCAGGGCAAGGTCGGCGCGCAGTGGCCGATGTATAACCCAGCGCACGAACCTCAGCCGCTGGCCCAGGCCGCCGACGGTTCGGTGCTGCTCCATTCCCGGAGCGCCGCCGTGCACGGTTCGGTGCTGCGCTACGAGCCGATGCCATTTAAGAATACGCTCGGCTGGTGGGGCCGCGCCGAGGATTGGCCGAGCTGGGGCTTCACCCTCACCCAGGGCGGGACCTTCGAGATCGAACTGCTGCAAGGCTGCGGCTGGGGACACGGCGGCAGCGACGTGAACGTGGAGATCGGCAACGTGAAGGTGCCGTTCGTCGTCGAGGAGACGGGCCATTTCCAGAACTTCGTCCCGCGCCGGCTCGGCCGGGTGACGCTGGCAGCCGGCACGCATTCGCTCGCCCTGAAGCCACAGCGCAAACAAGGCGGGGCCGTGATGGACGTGCGCCAAGTCCGCCTCATTCCGGTCGCCGACAATCGCACGCCCGCAGCCCCGACGCTGAACCTGCTCGCCGCGAAACGCGTCGTCTGGCTCGGCGACAGCATCACCTACGGCGGTGAATGGGGTGAGTTCGTCGAGGCCTGGGTGCGGATTCAGTTTCCGACGACGGAGATCGAATTCCTCAACGTCGGGCTGCCGAGCGAGACGGTTTCCGGGCTTTCCGAGGACGGCCATGCGGGCGGCACCTTTCCCCGGCCCGATGCCCACGAGCGTCTCGGCCGCCTGCTCGAAAAGGCGAAGCCCGACCTGATCGTCGCCTGCTACGGCATGAACGACGGCATCTACTTCCCGCTGGGAGACGACCGCTTCAAGAAGTTCCAGGACGGCATCAAACGCCTGCGCGAACGGGCGGCGCACGAAGGTGTCCGGGTGATTCACCTGACCCCACCGGTGTTCGACCCGCTGCCGCTCGCCGGCCGCACCTTACCGGCGGGCCGCGACGCGTATCCACAGCCCTTCGAGGGCTACAACGGCGTGCTCGACCGTTACTCGGACTGGCTCGTGAGCCAGCGCACCAACGGCTGGGAAGTCGTCGACACGCACGGGCCGATGAACCGCTTCCTCGCGGAACAGCGGCGCACCAACCCGCAGTTCCTGCTGGCCGGCGACGGCGTCCATGCCAACACGCAGGGCCACTGGCTGATCGCCCGCGAACTGCTGCGCCACTGGGGCGCTGACGCTGCGCTGGTGGACGCCGACCAACCCGACGCCTTGGTGAAGTCGCATCCGCACGGAGCCGAGGTGCTGAAGCTCGTGCAGCAGCGCGAGCGCGTGCTGAAGGACGCCTGGCTCACCCACGTCGGCCATCAGCGTCCTGGCATGGGTCGGGGCAAGCCGCTGCCGGAGGCGGAAGCGGAAGCCAACGCGCTGGCGGCGAAACTACGCGAATTGCGCTGACCATTGCCCGCCAACGAACCGCGGGTGACGACGCCACTCTCGGCCTGTTTGGCATGAAGCTGAGCCTGGGGCGATGGCCTTTCGGCGAGGCAGCCGTCGCGTGAAGGGCAACGGCGACACCCGCCGGCCATTCCCCGGGACTCACCGCCGCTTGCGCCATTGGTCGAGCAGGACGGCGGCGAGAATCACCAAACCGAGCACGACCTTCTGCGTGTAGCTCTCCACGCCGGTCAGGTTCATGCCGTTGTTGATGACCGCGATGATGAGGGCACCGATCAGCGTGCCGAGCACGTTGCCTTGGCCGCCGGTAAGGCTGGCGCCGCCCACGACCACGGCGGCGATGGCGTAAAGCTCGTAGCTCGTGCCGTAGGTGGGCGCCCCGCTCTTGAGCTGCGACGCCATCACGATGCCGCCCAGTCCGGCCAACCCGGCGCACGCCGTGTAGGCGAAGATTTTCACCCGGCCGACGGGCACGCCGGAGAGCCGCGCGGCCGCCTCGTTGCCGCCGACCGCGTAGAGTTGCCGCCCGAGCACGGTGCGCGTGAGCAGCACATGTGTCGCCGCGAAGACCACGCCCATCAGCAGGACCGCGTGGGGCAGGCCGAACCAGCCGGTGCCGCGGCCGAGCCAGGTGGCGATTTCGGGCAATTCGTAGATGGACTGGCCTTGGGCGAGGATGAAGGCGAGTCCGCTCGCCGCCTGCATGACCGCCAGCGTCGCGATGAACGGCGGCAGGTTGAACCGCACGATCACGCCGCCCGAAGCCGCCCCGATCACCCCCGCCAGGAGCAATCCGGCCGCCGCCGCCAGCAGGAGCCCGCCCGGCCCGGCATTGGTTCCTCCCCCGTGGTCCCGCACCAGCCGCGTCGCCACCACCGCGGCCAGCGCAATGAGGCTGCCCACGCTCAGGTCAATGCCGCCGGTGAGGATCACCAGCGTGAGCCCGGCGGAGAGGATCGCGACGACGACGATCTGGTTGGCGACGTTGAGCAGGTTCTGACGCGTGAGGAACACGGGCCAGCGCGTTCCGCGGTTGGTGATCAGCTCGCTGGATGCTAGGCCGGGCAAATCTTCGGACATCTTCTCGAAGACGGTCCAATTGGCGCACTCAGGTGCGGCGATTACTGCGTCGAACTTCTCTTGGTTGGCACCCAAACGGCGAAGATTGGCCCGCACGTCTCGCGGTGAATTTACAAAAATCACCACCAGTTCGTTGGTGCCCCGATAGCTTCCCTGGAGGGGAGCAGCAAATGCGCGTCCGTCGTCCGTGTCCGGCGCAAAGGCAAGAAAACGGGCTCTATCCACAAAAGTTATCTCACCCTTAATGGCGACACCAGCCTCATGGCCGGTCGGGACTTCTTCCCGCACCGTGACGACGGCGAAGAACACGCATAGCAAGACCAACACCCCGGCCATGCCGCAGGGACGGAAGCGTTCGGTGAATGCGGCCTTCATGGCGGGGACAGAAATCCGGGTGGTGCGGAAAAGAGGTTCCCTTGTTTCGGTGGCCGTGTCCAAGCCCGGAATCTTGGCTTCCGCCCTCTGGGACAATGCTGATCCGCCTCCGTCCAGATTGGAGATTCAAATCCGGCGTCACCACGCCCAAGGTTTCTCCCATGCATTTCGGACTTCGGCTCCACATCCAGGGCCGTCAACGCGAGCCTGAGTCTGACCAACAGCAGGCGCCAGCCTCATTGGTCGGACAAGTCCAAGTCTCCGGGCGAACAATGATCAATTACGCCTGTCTGCTTTTGATGTTTGCTGGCTGCCGACGGCTACCGGATCAACCGGAAACCGTGCCGCTATTCACGGTTTCCACCAATCTGGTCGAGAACGGAGGCATCCGAACTAAGTTTACCCTCACGAACGGAATCACCTTTGTTTCGGAAAACGACCGGGCTGAGCTCGTCGTCGGCGGGAATGGGATCACTGTCTTCTTCGACCCAACGACCCGCAGGGTTTTGCGGATGGTTCACGAACAAACATCCCCAGCGGGAGATTACTGGTTGAGTGACATTAATGGCGACGCCGTGGTCGATATGCGACGCAACGTGCAACAATCCCAAAGGGAGGTGTTCATGGGCGGCAGTTGGACCCCCACTCAGCTGCTGGGGACGAATTGGTTCATTGTCCGCGCTGGAAAGACCAATCGGATTGAATTTGACCGGCAACTCGGCAGTTGGGGTGTCGCCAAGGACTGAAACGGGTGGGACGACGCACGCTCAGTCTATTCGAAATAACCGAGCGCGGGTGGGCAAACGATTCTGGCTACCTGTGCCCGGCTGTGGAGTTGCAGTCCGAGTCGACGCCGGCACAGTCACGGCTCATGAAAGCCGATTCAGTTGCCAAAATGTGTCGAATGGTCTGCCGGACAGGCATTGGACAGCGGGGGGCTGGCTGGCTGGCGTGTGTCCTGATAACCACTTTGCAAACTGCCATCTCCCCAGCCCTCGCCGCCGACACCTCGTTCATCCGCGACTACGCGGAGACGCGCGGATTCCAACTGGGCCGGCCCGTGGCGCCGCAGATCACGCCGGACGGCCAGCGCGTGCTGTTCCTCCGTGCGGCCGGACCGCGCACGGCCAAGCAGAGCGTGTTCGAGTTCGACGTCGCCACCGGGCAGACGCGTGAACTGCTGACCGCGGAACAGGTGCTGGGCGCGGGCGACGAAACGCTTTCCCCCGGGGAAAAAGCCCGTCGCGAACGCGCCCGCATCAGCGTGGGCGGCTTCACCTCGCTGCAGTTGTCGAAGGATGGCACGCAGATCCTCGCACCCTTGGCCGGGCGGCTGTTCCTGATCGAACGCGCCACGGCGAAGGCCCGCGAGCTGCCGCTCGCCGGCAGCGTGCTCGACCCCCGGTTCTCGCCCGATGGCCGCCAGATCGCCTTCGTGCGCGACTTCGACCTGTGGACCTTCGACCTCGCGTCCAACCGCGAACGCCGGCTCACCAAGGGCGGCAGCGAGGCGGTTTCCCATGGGTTGGCGGAGTTCGTGGCGCAGGAGGAGATGAACCGTTTCGCCGGCTACTGGTGGGCGCCGGATTCCAAGTCGCTGCTCTACCAGGAGAGCGACGCCCGCGAGGTAGAAGTGTGGCATCTGGCCGATCCGTTCAAGCCCGACCGGGCGCCGTCGCCGCAGTTTTATCCGCGGCCCGGCAAGGCCAACGTGAAGGTCCGCCTCGGCGTCATTTCCGCGAAGGGCGGCCGCACCCGTTGGCTCGATTGGGATGCGGCCAAGTATCCCTACTTCACCCACGCGGACTGGCATCCGGCCGGCGGCCTGACAATCACGGTGCAGACCCGTGACCAGCGTGAAGTCGTCCTGCTGCGCGCGGACCCCAAGACCGGTGCCACGACGCCGCTGCTGACGGAACGCGACCCGGTGTGGGTGAATCTCGACCCGAAGTTCCCGCAGTGGCTCAAGGACGGCTCCGGCTTCCTGTGGACCACGGAGCGCAAAGGTGGCTGGGAGCTGGAGATCCGCGGCACCGACGGGGCGTTTCGCGAAACGCTCGCGGCGAAGGATGCGCACTGGCACAGCCTCATCCACACCAGCGACGACGCGCGGACCATCTACTTTCTCGCGCAGCCGACGCCGGTGGAACGCCAGTTCTGCCGGCGGAATCCGGACGGTTCCGTCACGCCCCTGACGCGGGAAGCGGGCGTCGTGAGCGCCACGTTCGGCGGTGAGCCGGCCGTTTACGCACTGACCCAAGAGACGCCCGAATCGCTGGCCCACACGACCATTCATCGCCCCGACGGGACGCAGTTAGGTGAACTCCCGTCGATTGCCGAGCGGCCCTCGCTGGTGCCGCGGACCGAGTTGGCGAAGGTCGGCGAAGGCGCCGGCTTCCACGTGCGGATCACCCGGCCGCGCGACTTCGACCCGGCGAAGAAGTATCCGGTGCTCGTGGACGTTTACGGTGGGCCGCATTCGCAGGTCGTGCAGGCGGCGCAACGCGGCTGGCTGCTGCCGCAATGGCTGGCCGACCAGGGCTTCATCGTCGTGGCCGCCGACAACCGGGGCACGCCCGGCCGGGGACGTGAGTGGGAGCGGGAAATCTTCGGCAAGTTCGGTTCCGTGCCGGTTGACGATCAGGTGGCCGCGCTGCGGGCGTTGGGGGCGAAGTATCCGGAGCTCGACCTCGACCGCGTGGGCATCACCGGTTGGTCCTTCGGCGGCTACATGGGCGCGCTCGGCGTGCTGCGCCGACCGGATGTCTTCAAGGCCGGCGTCGCCGGGGCACCAGTTACGGAGTGGTTCGATTACGACACGCATTACACCGAGCGTTACCTCGGCGTGCCGGGCGAAGACGACACGGTGTATGCGGCCAACTCGCTCCTCAAGGACGCCGCTGGCCTGTCGCGTCCGCTGCTGCTGATCCACGGCACGGCCGACGACAACGTGTTCTTCCGCCACAGCCTGAAGCTCGCCGACGCGCTGACGCGAGCGGGCAAGGCGTTCGAGTTTGTGCCGCTGGGCGGCTTCACCCACATGGTGCCCGAACCGGCGATGGCCGAGCAGCGCTGGGTGCGGACGGTGGAATTCTTTCGCCGCCATCTCGGCGAACCGAAGTAAGCCAACTCAGAGCAGGACGCCGCAGACGCAGGCGGTCAGGTAACACGCGACGAGACCGCCCAGCATCGCCTTGAAGCCCAGGCGGGCGAGGTCGGAACGCCGGGTCGGGGCGAGGCCGCTGATGCCGCCGATCTGGATGCCGACGGAAGCGAGATTCGCGAAGCCGCAGAGCGCATAGGTCGCCAATGTAAAGCTGCGGTCGTCGAGCTGGTCCTTCATGCCGGTCAGGCTCAGGTAACCGACAAATTCGTTGAGGACGATCCGTTCTCCCAGCACCTGGCCGATGGCGACGCAGTCCTTGCCCGGCACGCCCATGAGCCAGGCGAACGGGGCGTTCAGGTAACCGAGGCCGGTCTGGAGCGGTTGGGCAACCGTGAGCCCGACCATTCCCAAGGCGGCGCCCAGCAGCCAATTCGCCGCCGCGACGACGGCCGTGAAGGCGATCAGCATGGCGAGCACGTTGAGGGACAGTTTCATGCCGTCGGCCGCGCCGGCGCACAGCGCGTCGATGGCGTTCAGGTGGTCGCCTTCCGTCTTGGCCTGGGTGCCGGCCCCCGTTTCGCTGACTTCCGTTTCCGGCACGAGCACCTTGGCGATCAGCAACGCCGCGGGTGCGCTCATCACCGACGCCGTGAGCAGATGACCAGCCGGGACCTTGAGCACGCCGGAATAGACGGCCGCGACCCCGCCCGCGATGGTCGCGAAGCCGCCAACCATCATGCAGTTCAGTTCGGAGCGGGTCATGCCGGCGAGGTAAGGCTTGATGACCAGCGGCGCCTCGGTTTGGCCCATGAAAATGTTGGCCGCGGCCGACAGGGTTTCACTGCCGCTCGTGCCCATCACCCGGCGCATGATCCACGCCATGCCGCGAACCACCAATTGCAGGATGCCCCAGTGGTAAAGCAGCGACGAGATGGCACTGATCAGGATGATCGTGCCGGTGATCACGATGGCGAGCACCACAGCGTTGCCGGGGCCGAAGGACTGGCCCATGAGCGGCTGCTTGGCGAGCGGTCCGAACACGAGGCCGGTGCCCTCGTCGGCGAACCCGATGAACTTCACGACCAGCTCCTGCGCCCATTGGAAGACCCGTTCACCGCCCTTGGTCTTGAGGATCAGGGCGCCGAAGAGAAATTGGAGCGCCACTCCCCAAAGCACCTGGCGCCACGGAAACTTCCGGCGGTTTTCCGACAGCACCCACGCCACGCCGATCAGGACCACGATCCCGAACGCACTCGTCAGTTTGAGCGTCACGGGCCGGCAGGCTAACCGGTCCGGCCACGGGCTGTCGAACGTTGTGCCCACGAATCGCCGGGGCGGTCGCGGAAATGCGGCTTGCCGCAGCCGGTCGGCTCGCTTAGATAGCCCGCGCGGCCGGGCAAGCCGGCGCAAACTTCAGCCAGCCGGTGTAGCTCAGTGGCAGAGCAACGGTTTCGTAAACCGTAGGTCGTCGGTTCAATCCCGACCACCGGCTCCAGTTCTAACCGTGTGTGCGGCAATGAATTGGAGAAGAGAAAATGTCCGTGGACACCAAAACGGACACCAAATTGGCGGCTCGCCCAGCGCTCGCAACTGCTCCGGGCGGCTCGGCCAGAGCCCGCTAACCGGATTGGATTGGTCTTCCTACGCTTGGTCCTTCGACGCAGCGCATGAAGAACCGATACCGCCTCATTTCCCGCGGCTCCCGCGGCGCCACCTTCTACAGCGTGGACACCCTGACCGGGAAACGCCGGAGCCTCGGCGCCGCCGACCGGGATGCGGCCGAACAGATCGTCGCCGCCCAGAACCAGGCGCAGCGCCAACCTTCCCTGAACCTCCAAATCGCGCGGGCCTATCTCGCCGGGAGCGATTCCGGCGTCGCGACCCGAACCTGGCGGGAGGCGCTCGAATTCCTCATCGGGACCAAGCAAGGCCCCACCCAGCAACGGTGGCGGCGGGCAGCCCGTGACCCTGCCCTGACCTCCCTGCTCGGACGGCTCGTCATCGAGACGCAGGCCGAGCATTTCCTGGCGGTGCTCCGGGCCGGTTCCGTCAGCACCAACGTCCATCTGCGCAAGCTGAACAACTTCTGCCTCGATATGGGCTGGCTGCCGTGGCCGGTCCTGCCCCGACGGCAATGGCCCAAGTTCGAGTTCAAGGAGAAGCGGGCCATCACGCCGGAAGAACACCAGGCCATCGTCGCCCGGGAACCGAACCCGGAGACCCGCAGCTTTTACGAGTTGCTGTGGCACCTCGGCGGTTCGCAGACGGATGTGGCCACCCTGACCGCGGCGAACGTGGACTGGGTGGACCGGGTCGTCTGCTACACCCGCAACAAGACCGGGGCGGTATCGAGGCTCCACCTCGGCCAACAGGCAGCCACCCTGCTGGCCAGTCTGCCCCGGAACGGTCCGCTGTTCCCCCGCCTGGCGCTGATGGACGAGAAACATCGGGCCAAGGAATTCAAGCGGCGCTGCGACGGGTTGGGCATCCGCGGGGTCACCCTGCACTCGTATCGTTACGCGTGGGCGGAGCGGGCCAAGACGTGCGGCTACCCGGAACGGTTTGCGCAGGAGGCGCTCGGACACAACTCGAAGGCGGTCCACCGGGCCTACGCGCGCCGGGCGGCCGTGCTCCTGCCTTCGCTGGAGGAATACGAGGGCGCGGCCCAGAAGGCGGCGGTGCTGCGGTTCCCCGGCCACGGGCCGGAGTCCGTGCCCGCGCCGGTGCCCGCCCCTGTCGCAGCCGCCAACGCCTGAGCCCAGCTTGCCGGAGGTCGGAGAAGTTTGGTAAGACTGGGGCGTTTGTGGGCGCCCCCGTCGGGTCCGCCCACGGTTCTTTGGGAGGAGCAGGCATGGGCACACGCAGGCACGCCGTCGCGGATGACGGACGGCAATTGGACTTTTTCACTTTCTCCGCGCCGGTGCGTCCCTTGGGCAGTGCGGAGATGCCGACCGGCACACTCGCCCGGTCCGTCAACGGTCTGGCTCCATCCGCGACCGTTCGCGGGCCCAGTCCCGAGGGTTGTTTCCAAGCCGCAAAACCGCCGGGCCAGGAATTTCCATCCGTCTTCCCGGTCCCGCCCTTGGCGGAAACCGCCCTGCCGCCGGTCCCGGTCGTGGCCCCACCCCAAGACTATCGCATCACCGACGCGGACCGGCTGGGCGAAGGGTCGTTGGCCCAGAAGACCCGCGCTAACCTCGACGCCCTGGCGTTGCTGAAACGCCTCGACGCGGAGGCCCGGCCCGCGACCGAGGCCGAACAGCGGGTGCTGGTGCGTTACGTCGGCTGGGGCGGCCTGCCGCAGGTGTTCGACCCGCGCAACGCGGCGTGGGCCAAACCCCGCGCCGAACTCCAAGGACTGCTGACCGAGGCCGAGTTCGCCTCTGCGCGCGCGACCACGCTGAATGCCCACTACACCCCGCCCACGATCATCCGGGCCATGTATGCCCTGCTGGAGCGGCTGGGCTTTCACGGGGGGCGGGTGCTGGAACCGGCCTGCGGTCTCGGCCATTTCCTCGGGCTCATGCCCGACGCCCTGCGGTCCCGGTCCATGGTCACCGCCATCGAGATCGATCCGGTCACGGCCCGGCTGGCGCAGCGGCTGTATCCCGAGGCGGATATTCGCCCCCAACCCTTCGAGGAGTCCCGGCTGGTGGACGACTTCTACGACGTGGCGATTTCCAACGTCCCGTTCGGCGACTACCGCCCCTTCGACCCACGGTTCCGGGCGAACCACTTCCTCATCCACGACTACTTCTTCGCCGCCGCGCTGACCAAGGTCCGCCCCGGCGGGCTGGTGCTGTTCCTCACCTCGAAGGGCACGCTCGACAAGGCGGACGCCACGCTGCGGGCGCACCTCGACCAGAGTGCCGACTTCCTCGGGGCCCTCCGGCTGCCGAACACGGCGTTCAAACGGAACGCGAACACGGAGGTGACCACCGACCTGGTGGTGTTGCGGAAGCGGCTGCCCGGCGAAGCCCGGGCGGGCCAGCCGTGGCGCGAACTCCGGCCCATGACCAATTCCCTCGGCGAGACTCTCGCCGTGAACGAATGGTATGCCGCGCAGCCCGGCAGGATGCTCGGTGAGCTGCGCCTCTCAGGCCGGATGTATCGGCACGCGGAGCCGACCTTGGTCCCCACCGGCGACCTGGCAGCCCAACTGGCGGAAGCCATCGGGCACTTTCCGGCGGGAGTGTTTTCCCCGGTCGAACTGCCGCCACCCCCGGCTGAGGTTTCCCCTGTCCCCGCGGCCGCCGAGCTCAAGCCCAACGCCTTCACCCTGCTGAACGGCGAACTGGCCCGGCGCGAGGGGGATCAGGTCGTGCGCCTGGGCGGTTTGCCCGCCAGCACGGTGACCCGGATTCGGGGACTGATCCGCGTGCGCGACGCCATCCGGCACTGTCTGCAAACCCAGTGGGAGAACCGACCGGAGGAGGAGATCACCCACGCCCGGCTCGCGCTCAACCAGACCTACGACGCTTTCATCGCCAAGTTCGGGCCGGTGTCCGACCGCCGGAACACCGCCGCCTTCCGGGGTGATCCCGACCTCCCGTTGCTGCTGTCGGTCGAGCACTACGACCGCGAAAGCGGCCAGGCCACCAAGGCGGCCCTGTTCCACGAACGCACCATCACGCAGCGAGCCGTCACGGTGGAAGTGACCGACGCGAAGTCCGCCCTGCTGGTCACCCTCAACGAACGGGGGCGCGTGGACCTGGAGTTCCTTGGGGGATTGCTTCGGCAGACATCGGCGCAGGTTTTGCCGCAACTCGAGGGCCTGATCTTCCTCAATCCACAAAGCCAGGCCTGGGAGACGGACGACGCCTACCTCTCCGGCAACGTGAAGGCGAAGCTCGCCGCCGCCGAGGCGGCCGCGCTCGCCGACCCGCAGTTCGCCGCGAACGTCGCGGCGTTGCGCACCGTGCAGCCCGCCGACCTGACCGCCACGGAGATCGACGCGCGGCTGGGCAGCAGTTGGCTGCCGCCGGAGGACCTGGCCCGGTTCGCCGCCGAGTTGCTTGGGGCGGACGGTATCCGGGTGGAGCACGCGTCCGTCATCGGCACCTGGAGTGTCCGCGGCCGGACCGACGTCCGCGCCAGCGTGGCCAACACCGCCGAATGGGGCACGGAACGGCGCGGCGCCCTGGACCTCCTGGAGGACGCCCTCAACCTGCGCACGCCCACGATCTACGATTACGACGCCCCGAACGACCGGATGGTCCTGAACGGCGCCGCGACCGAGGCGGCCCGGGACAAACAGCAGAAGCTCAAGGACCGGTTCCAGGAATGGGTGTGGCGGGACGACGACCGCCGGGAACGGCTGCTCCGGATTTACAACGACCAGTTCAACTGCGTCCGGCTCCGCACGTTCAACGGCGACCACCTGGCCCTGCCGGGGGCCAGCTCCGCGGTGGACCTCCGCGGCCACCAGAAGGCGGGGGTGTGGCGCATCCTCCAGACGCCGAACACGCTGCTCGCGCACGTCGTGGGGGCCGGGAAGACCTATACGATGGTCGCCGCGGCGCTGGAGCTGCGCCGCCTCGGGCTCGCCCGCAAGCCGCTCTTCACGGTGCCCAACCACATGCTGGAACAGTTCGCCGCCGAGCTGCTCACGCTCTATCCGGCGGCCAATATCCTCGTCGCCTCCAAGGAAGATTTTGAGAAGCAACGCCGCCAGACGCTCATGAGCCGCATCGCCACCGGCAACTGGGACGCGGTCATTGTGACGCATTCGGGCTTCGAGAAGATCCCGCTGGCGCGGGATACGCGGGAGCGTTTCTTCACGGAACAGCTGGAGGAACTGGCCGACGCCATCCTCCAGCAGAAGGCGAATGACGACCGGGGTTCACGCATCGTGAAGGAGCTGGAGCAGGCCAAGAAGCGGCTGGAGACGAAACTGAAGGAGCTGCTGGCGGAGGACCGCAAGGACGAGGGGCTGACTTTCGAGCAACTGGGCGTGGACCGCCTGTTTGTGGACGAGGCGCACTGTTTCAAGAACCTGTTCTATGTCTCGAAGATGACCCGTCTCGCCGGTCTGCCGCAGACGGCCTCCCAGCGGGCGTTGGACATGTTCCTCAAGGTGCGGCACGTCCAGCAGGCAAACGGGGGCGGCGGCGTGGTGTTCGCCACGGGCACCCCCATCGCCAACTCGGTGGCCGAGATGTTCACCATGCAGCGTTACCTGCAAATGGCGGCGTTGAAGTCGTTGCACGTGGATCACTTCGACGCCTGGGCGGGCACCTTCGGCGAGCCGGTCACCGCGATGGAGCTGTCGCCCGACGGCGCGGGTTACCGGCTCAACACCCGCTTTGCCCGCTTCATCAACGTGCCCGAGCTCATGGCCCAGTTCCGGCAGGTGGCGGATATCCGCACGCGGTCCATGCTGAACCTGCCCATCCCCCGCCTGCGCGGGGAACGGCCCGCCATCGTCCGGTCGCCGGGTTCACCGGCGCTGAAGGAGATCGTGCGCACGCTGGTGGCCCGGGCGGAGGCCATCCGCCGCGGCAGCGTGAAAGCGAACGAGGACAACATGCTGCTGGTCACCACCGACGGGCGGAAGGCGGCGCTGGACCTGCGGCTGTATGACCCGGCCCTCGGCGACGAGCCGGACAGCAAGGTGAACCGGGCCGCTGAGGAGGTGGCCCGTATCTGGCGTGAGACGATCCCGGAACGGTCCACGCAGCTGGTGTTCTGCGACCTGTCCACCCCGACCCTCGGCCAGGGGTTCTCGGTCTATGAGGATCTGCGGGCCAAGCTGGTGGCCGCCGGGGTGCCCCTCCGGGAAATCGCCTTCATCCAGGACTTCGACTCGGATGCCGCCAAGGCCGCCCTGTTCCGGGACGTGAAGGCCGGCCGGGTCCGCATCCTCCTGGGCAGCACGTCCAAGATGGGGTCCGGCACCAACGTCCAGGCCCGGCTCATCGCCCTGCATCACCTCGACGCGCCGTGGCGGCCCGCCGATGTGGAGCAACGCGAGGGCCGCATCCTGCGGCAGGGCAACAGCAACGCCGAGGTGCAGATCTGCCGCTACGTCACGGAGGGTTCCTTCGACGCCTACATGTGGCAGACGCTGGAGACCAAGGCCAAGTTCATCGCCCAGATCATGACGGGCGACACGTCGCTCCGGCGGCTGGAGGACGTGGATGGCAGCGCCCTCACCTACGCCGAGGTGAAGGCCATCGCCTCGGGCAACCCGCGGGTCATCGAGAAGGCCGGGGTGGATGCGGAGGTCGCCCGGCTCACGCGGCTGCGGAGCCAGCATGTCGAGGCGCTTTATTCCATGCGGGGCCAGGTGCGGCAGCTCACCGCCGACCTGCCCCGGTGGGAACGGCGGCTGGAGGCGTTGCGCCAGGACCTGACCGCCCGCGTGGAAACGCGGGGCGACCGCTTTGTCATCGAGCTGGACGGCGGCATCGTGACGGAACGGGGCATCGCGGGGGAATTGCTCAACCGCTGGGGTGACCGGCTAAAGGCCACGCGCCTCGAACGCAAGGTGGGCCGCTTCGCCGGGTTTGAAGTGTTCATTGGCAGCACCTACGACGGCGAGGCCCAGGTGATCCTCAAGGGTGCCGCCCTGCACAGCACCCGCGTGCAGCCCACCGCCGTGGGCACCATGCGTTCGGTCGAGCACCTGATGAACGCGTTGGAGGAAACCGTGGTTCAGGCCGAGGCTCACCTCAACCAGGGCCGTCGGCGGCTCGCTGACCTGGAAACGCAGGCGGCGCAGCCGTTCGAGTATGCCGCCAAGCTGGCCGAGTTGATGCAACGGCAGCAGGAACTCGTCGCGGCGTTGGACCTGACCAAGGGGCAGGCATCCGGGGCAGTGGAGGTTGAAGCTACTGAGTCAGTGACCACAAATGAATCGGCTTCAATAAGCGAAGGTGATTGGAGCTGGTGAGATATCGGTCACAGGTCCACTGACTCAAGGCGCGCCTTGATCTGTTTCCAGTCAGGGATCAACTCCGATAGCTGGCGGTAGAACTTAGAATCGTGAGTCGGGTGCAGAAGGTGGCAGACTTCGTGGGCGATCACATAGTCAATGCAGACTGGGGGTGCCTTCACCAGCTCTGGGCTCAGGTAAATCCGACCATTGGGATGAGCGCTCCCCCAGCGCTTCGGCATTCTGAGGAGTCGTAGACTGGGCGTTGGCAGGCCACGATCACGGCACCAACCATTCCATTTCCGCAACCGCTCCGAAAACTGCGCCTGAGCGCGGTCGCGCAGCCATTTACCCAGCAAGGCTGCTACCTCTTCCGGGTTTCCTGTCCGGCCGGATACATGAAAATAGCCTGCCATCAACCGAACTCCGCCTGATTCTCCGCGCTCAAGCTTGAGGCGGTATTGCCGCCCAAGGTAACGGTGAGTAGCCCCGCTCACGTAGCGAAGCGGGAGACGTGCGTGGTTCATATCGGCGAACGCACGACGTTGCGCGACGATCCACCGGATACGCTTGGCAACCTTGGTGGCGATGTCGCCGAGTGGCGTGTCCCGGGGTGCCACGAGTTCGATGGCACCATTTGGCAGCACACTGATGGCGAGGGTGCGTCGGTCGGACCTTTTCAAGCGAATTGCTCCGGCAATTGTTTCGATGGTCTCCACCTCAGACATCCTCGCGATTCCGGGTGATGCGCAGGATGGATTCAATGATCGAGTCCATCTGGGCGAACGAAAGTGTAACGCCTTTCTCGTGTTGCAGGCGGAAGAGCAGGTCGTCGAGGTCGTTTCGCATCCGGTTTTGCGCGTCCTGACTTTCCCGCCAGCGCACAACCGCATGACGGCGAACAATGGTCTCGATGTCGCACGCCACGTTTGCCAATAACTCTCCCAGCTTGGAGTCGTGCGCGGCGGGTTCGGTGCCGCCACCGTAAGCAGGCGAAGTTTCGCGCAACGATTCCGCTTCTGGCGGCTTGGTCGCAAGGTGCTCCTTCAATGCCCCAAAGTATGCTTCGGCTAGCTCACTCTGGCGTAAGATGGCGGGGGTATCTTGGCGGTTTCCGTCGCGAATCTGCGCCAAAACCTTCCGAACGCATTCAAGATACTGCGCTTCGCTGATCCGTTGGGCCTTGTAGTCGTCGATGGCTTCCTGAAGGAGTGCGGACAACTTCCGGTAGAAGAAGGGATCTTCTTCCATCTTTTCCGTGATCGTCCGTTTCGTTCTGTTGGCAATGATGTCGGCCTTGGCGCGTGGCGAGCGCGCCCGTTCCACCTCCTGCTCGAATGCCTCCTTCTCGAAGATGTTCACCGGCGCGATGACTTGCACAATCTCGGACGCCTGAACGTAGTTGTTCAGCATCTTTTGGATTTGCGCTTCGTAGTCGCGGTAGTCGATTTCCTCGGCATACCGGATTTTCACCGATGCCCGGAGCTTCTGGAAAAACACGGCGTCCCGCTTGTAGCGATCCGCCGTTTCTCCGGCTGTTGCCCGCACCCACTGGATGTTGGACAGGGCGAGCTTGAGCACGCGGTAGAACTTCGACAGCCGCCCGTAGAAATCCTCGCGCACGAGTCCGTCTTCCAAGGCTAGCTCGAACGCCTCCTCGTCCTGCTTGTTGGCGACATTGCGGAATAAATCCCAAACACCGTCGTGCAGGGGGGCAAGATGCTTCAGTTCCTCGGCAACATCGAAGAGCGCACCCTCCAAATCCTCGCGGTCGAACTTGCCTTCCAACGCGCTGTAGAGTTCCAGCGCGTCGTGCAGTTCAGTGACCACTCCGTAGTAGTCGATGACGTGTCCGAAGTCCTTGCCCGGATACAGCCGGTTCACCCGCGCGATGGCCTGCAATAGGGTGTGTTCCCGAAGCCCACGCGCAATGTAAAGGACCACGTTCCTTGGCGCATCGAAACCGGTGAGCAGCTTGTCCACCACGATCACCAAGTCCGGGTCTTCGGAGTTTTTGAACGAATTGATGATCTGCCGGTTGTATTCCTTCTCGGTTCCATACTTGGCCATCATGGCCTTCCAGAACTTGTCCACCGAGTCATCGGCCGCCACCGGCGAATCCTCGCCCTCGATCTCACCCGGACCCGAGATGATCACTTCGCTGGTCACCTTACCAAATTGGTCGAGGAAGCGCTTCATGATCAGCGCCTCCTTCTTGCCGGAGGTGGTCAACTGCCCCTTGAAACCCGTTCCTTTCCATTGGGCGGAGAAGTGCTGCGAGACATCCCAGGCGATCAGGTAGAGGCGGCTCTCCAATCGGTTCAACTCGTCCCGCGAGGCGAACTTTCGTTTCAGGTCGCCGCGCTGTTCCGGCGTCAGGCCCTCGCACATCGCCTCGAACATCGAGTCCACCGCCTTCTGGTTCACGTCCTGCAGGACGTGCCGCCCCTCGTAGAGCAATGGCACGACTGCATGATCCGCCACCGCGTCCCGGATCGTGTAGGCCGGCTCGATGAATCCGCCGAACTTCTTCGCCGTGTTCTTCTCGGACTTCATCAACGGCGTTCCCGTGAACCCGATGAAGCAGGCGTTCGGCAGCGCCTTCTGCATCTTGATGTTCGCCTCGCCGTATTGGCTGCGATGGCTCTCGTCCACCAGGACAAAGATGTCGCGGCTCTCGTTCTTGAAGATTTCGTTCGAGTTCGCCGCCGCCCGGAACTTGTCGAGCACGGTCGTGATCACCGCCACGTCGTCGTCGGCCAGCAGTTCCTGGAGATGGCGGCCTGTCTTGGCCATGACCGGCTCTTTCCCGCATTGGTGGAATGTCTTCCAAATCTGTTCGTCCAGATCGATGCGGTCCGTCACCAGCACGATTCGCGGGTTGCGGATGACTTCGTCCATCGCGAGGGCTTTGCCGAGCAGCACCATCGCGAGGGACTTGCCGGAGCCCTGGGTCTGCCAGATCACACCACCGAGACGCCGCATTTCCGCTTCCCGTTGCCGGACGCGTTCCAGTGTCTTTCGGATGACGAAGTATTGCTGATAACGGGCCACCTTCTTGACCGCCCCACCCTCGTCGTAGAGGACAAAGTTCCGTGCAATCTCAAGCAGGCGTTCGGGCCGGAGAATCGACCAGATCAACCGGTCTTGCCCGGTCGGTTCACGGTCCTGGATGGCCAGCTCCTCAAAGGTGGCCTTGGCATAGGCGAAAACACCCCGGAACAATTTCTCGTGCTCTTCGCGGCGCACGGCCGAGTTGATCGCGGCCTTCAGCTCCGCGGTGACGTCGAACATCTCCCGCCACTTGGCCCAGAACTTCAGCGATGTGCCCGTGGTGCCGTAGCTGGCGTCGTTCTTGTTCAGCGCGAGGACCAATTGGCTGTGGACGAAGAGCTGGGGAATCTCGTCCTCCTGCCAGTTACGGACGTGTTGTTTGACGGCTTCTTCCAAGGAGTGCTTTTCCTCGGGCCGCTTGCACTCGATCACGGCGAAGGGGATGCCGTTCACGAAACAGACGATGTCCGGTCGGCGCGTTTCCCGGCTTCCGGTGCGCTCCACCTCGAACTCGGCGGTGACGTGGAAGACGTTGTTGCGCGGGTTTGCCCAGTCGATGAACCGGAGTGTAAAGCCCCGTTTCTGGCCGGCTATTTCCTGGTCGAGGCTCTTGCCAAGGGTGAGGAGGTCGTATGCCTTCTCGCTGGTGCGGACTAGCCCCTCGAAGGGGAGGTCGCGCAGGGATTCAATGGCTTTGCCGATATTCTCCTCGGTGAAAGATTCGGTGCGGCCCTTGAACGAAACCGAATTCAGCCGCCGCAACTGCCGGGCGAGCACGTCTTCCAACAGCACATTGCGGAACTTGCCCCGCCGCTCGACCGCCACCTCTTCCGGAGAAAGGTAGGTATAGCCCAATTGCTGAAGCAGCCGGATCGCAGGAATCTGGCTGATGTGGGCTTCTTGGAAGGAGGGCGTGCTCATTTACCTCCTCGCGCTAGGTCAGTGGCGGAAGCAGCCGCTCCAGTTTCCGTTGCGCTTGGAGTTCCTCTCCCCGGCGTTCGTGCCCCTGTATGTCGGCTACTAGTGACTTGGCGCGATCTATCGCTTCCCTCTTGTAGTTCGGATCGCCCCACGACGCACTCAAGTCCTCGACAAATCTGGCAAACCTCGCCCAGAGATCGCCGCCGAAAAGGGCCAGGGCGATCGGAGCGTGGCCGACGATGCTTTGCTCAAGTTGATAGGACTCGAATGGGTATCGGTTACATGCGTTCCAGTATTTGAGGAGCCGGACCAAGGGTTTGATCAGGTTCGCGTTGTTCTTGTTCTTCTCGGTGAGCCGTTCGTTGAAAGCGTTTGGCTCAGTGTCCATCCAGCTCTGATTTCCATCGGAACGAGTCGGAATCCTGAGTCCTCCAAAAAAGCCCGTGGTGGCGGGAACCAATTCGAAGCGAATGTGGTTAAGCGATAGGACGATTGTCGGGGTGGACTGGGCAATTTCGGAACGGGGGTAGCGAGCCTCGACGAAACGGCGCAACCGGTCCAGGTAGGCCTGGGGCTTCACCTCGGTGTCGCCGAACACGATCATGTAGTCGATATCCGAATGTGGGTCCATGCTCCGGGGCAGCATTGTGCCACGGGTGAACGAGCCGAATGCGAAGTGGTCCTTCACGGGGCGGTCGGAGGAAACAGATCCGGAAAAATGAAGCTTAAGCTTGGACCGCAGACCCTCCAGCGAACGCTCGATGTTTTCTTTCTCCAACTGCCGGGTAAACGCACTCTCCGCAAGTCGGGTGAGATAAGCGTTGGCGCTCATTTCTGCTCTCCTTCTTCATTGTAGGTGTGTTCACCGTTACGGACCCCACGGCGGGCCAACCGATAGGCGATCCACGGAACCGGAGGTGCCGATTTCTGACGCTCGTGATAGGCGGCAACCAAGTCGTTCAACTCGTTCTGGAGACCTTTGAGATCAGTCTCAATCATGGAAGAAATGTTCTGGAACATCCGCGCCTTCCTTTTGATCTCCGCGAATACAGTGCCAGCTTCGTGGTGCGGATGGGCCTTTTCGGATGGTTTCAGAAAGGTGATTACGCCGGTCAGTGCGGCGGAAGTCGTCGCAACTACTGAAGCCACCACATTGTGGTTCTCGAAGAAGTGTTTGCCGGCAAGGGCACCCAGCGCGACCGACAAAATTCCGAGGGAGTAGTGGGCCACATTCCAGAGCATCCCAGCGTTGAAATGACCCTTGGCGGAATAAAGAGCATCCCACTCCAAGCGGTCCGCCTCGGCTTTGAGTTCGGCGACTATGTTTTTCATGGCTGCTCTAGGTCTCTACGGGAACATTGAAGGCGAGAAGCGTCACAGTCAGGTGGCGCTGCGGATCGTTGGGGCTACGCAGGATGAAGCGGAATCCGGTATTCTTGGTGTATTCCGCTATTCGAACGTGGCTCGGATGCTTGGTGAATACCTCGGGAATGTGGCTGAGGACGGCGCTGAAGTCCTTCTTGCGACTGAAGAGCAGGATCGCGGCTTTCGTCTCGCGCCAGGTGGTGTAGCTCAAAAGCTGGGTGATGGCATCGGAGAGGCTCTGCGGTCCTTTCCAAAACTTGCATTCGGCGATGAACAGAATTCGGTCCTGGTGCTTGATCAGGATGTCCGTCTTGCCAGCGGCATTGAAGGTTTCACCGCTCGCCATTCCTCGGAAGTTCGAGTTAAGCGGCACCAAGAAGTGCGTGCGCAAAGTTTCTTCATCTACCGTCGCGAAGGCCGATGGGTTGCGCTCCATGACCACGCTCATGCCGTCGAGCGTATCTAGGATTTCCTCGTAGATCGCGGTTTCCAAGACGGGATCGGAAACCGCCACCGCGCCAGACCGTGCTGGCGGCAGCGGCGGAATGATCTGCTTGCGTTGAATCGGAACCGACGCACTCGTTGATCCGCCGCGCCGCACGACCTTGAATCCGAGGTCGTCCACAAGCGTTTTGTCCGCGACCAGCTTTTCCCTTCGGACCTCTACCTGTTGCCGGACGAGTTCTGGGAGCGCGTTGTTCCAACGGTCGATGTCGGGACGTTGCCAGCTGAGATATTCCTTAATCTTCGAAAGCTCCTTGCTGAACTCATTCTTGATGGCCTCACCGTCGCGATCAGCCCGAAGAAAAGTCACCACGGCTTGCCGCTTTTCGACCCGGGCCCGTGGCCAAACGGAACTCCAAGTCGATGGCCTGCAACTAAACAGCCAAATGTCACCAGCGAACGGAATCTCGAAGCGGAACTCTAACATCTTACGTCGGAAGCGGCGTCCAAAATCTCCTCCGTCGGAGTCGGACTCAACCTCGCGAGGTTCAATCAAAACGATGTGTTCGTCGTAAATCTCGACCGGATTGATGGTGAACTCCGATACAAAGTGCTGACGCACTGCGTCGTCGTCGGAGGGCAGGAGCTGACCCGGTGAAAGCGCCTGAATCTCCTGCATCAACTTCTGCCTGAGTCCTTCGATGGTAGCGGACAAATCGCCGTCCGCGAAAAGGTAGTCACGGTCTCTCATCCTAGATCGTCTCCATTTCCGTTCTGGATTCTCAGGAGGGGCCCACGATTCCTATGCTCAAGGATGTCTTCCGAAAGCACATGCCGGATTTCGCCCCGCCGTTCCACCGCAGCCTCCTCCAGTGAGAAGTAGGTGTAGCCCAATTGTTGGAGCAGCCGGATCGCAGGAATCTGGCTGATGTGGGCTTCTTGGAAGGAAGGTGTCATGAAGATCAACTTGGGAGCGAAACTCCCTTGATGCGCCGATAGCGGGTGAGAGCGAACGAATCAGTCATCCCAGCGACAAAGTCCACGACCCCCAACAGACGAACATAGAGATCGGGATCAGGCTTCCGTTCATCGGCCAAGAATTCGGACGGCATCAGATTGAGGAGCTTCTGGGACTTTGGGCAGGGCTCGGCGGTGTCTTGGGCGGCACTCTCGACCGCTCCTGCGTATGCGTCTAGGAGGCCAGGGATGATCTCGAATCCGGCGGCTTCAATCTCCAGAACGCTAGGAGTGGAATACGCCCTTTGAGCCGCCAGCTTCTTCATGGCTTTCAGCTCGGGATAGCTTGGGACCTTTTCAATCAAGTCACCCGAGAACATTCCGCCGAGCATTGATGCTTCGTGCTCAGCGAACGCCTCCACAAGCTGCCCGACGACCACGCCAAAGATCATGGATCGAAGGTATGTGACACGATCCAGCTCATCGTTCTGTGGAATCTTGGCAAGTTTTCCTGCGCCACCCGCGCCAAGAACCGACACAAACAGTGGTTCCAGCTCTTGATAGGCAATACGCCCCAAGCGAAAGCCGTCTTCAAGATCGATGATGCGGTAGCAGATGTCGTCTGCGGCTTCAGTCAGGTAAGCCAATGGATGCCTGCACCAACGATCCCGGTCGGGGTCTTTGATGAGCCCAAGCTCTTCGGCGACCTGCACCCAAAGCTCTCGGTCGTGGAGAAAGAATCCCGGTTTCTTGGCTGCTTGGTTCCCCGCATCGGCTTCGGCCTTGGTGGCAACGGCAGTGGCGGCGGTGGGGTATTTGGCGTAGGCCCCCAGCGAAGCCGCGGTCAAGCGGAGCCCTCCCTTGTTCCGAACCATTTGCTGCCGCGCCAAGATCCGAAAACCCGCCGCGTTTCCTTCCCAGTTCTTAAACTCCGCCCTCTGTTCAGGGTTCAGCTTGCCACCAATGTCCTTCGCGATGGTCGAGTTGTTGAACCAATAGCGGATCGCGTTTTCCCCGGAATGGCCAAATGGCGGATTGCCGATATCGTGAGCCAACGCACCCGTTGAGGTAATGGTTCCGATATCGGCCGGGCTGAGCACTTGACCGAGTGTCTTGCCTTCTTGGCAGTAGGGCTCCTTGCCGTGGCGATCCAGGATGATCTTCCCAGCCATCGTCCCGATGGTCCGAGCAACGGTGGAGACCTCTAAGCTGTGAGTGAGACGGGTCCGAACGAAATCGCTGCCGCTGAGAGGAAAAACCTGGGTCTTGTCCTGCATCCGCCGAAATGCTGACGAGAATACGATCCGGTCGTAGTCCATTTGCCAGGGTGGGCGAGCGGGGTCGTAGGTTTCGGATTTATCCGATTCTAGGCGGCGGCTTGAGAGGAGGTTGGACCATTCCATAGGTTATTGGATTTTCACCCTCGTTTGTCCGGTAAGGAGCCTTTGCATGAGTCCGCGCTTTTGTTGATCAACGGCGGCGCGTTGCTGGCGGAGCAAGGCGAGATCGGCGTCGGTCGCATCGAGAACGCAGGCGATCTGCCGTTGTTCTTTGATGTCGCTGGGAATGGTGATCTTCTCGTGCATGAAGTCCGAGAGATTGAAGCTCATCTTCTCAATGTGGACTCCATGGCTGCTGACGTAGGCGAGATGCCAGAACGAGCCAAGTCGTGACAGCCAGTCTAGGAACGGCATGTGGAGCCGGTCCTCGTCTTTGGCAACAAGGACGTCGTAAGAGTCGGAGGCATACATGCCGTCGCACTCGGCGCGAACCATGCCGAGAGCACCGTGGACGACTTGCATCCGGGAAATGAGGAAGTCGCCGGTGTGGACCCTCTTCATCACCTTGGTCTTGATGTCTCCACCTTGAAGTGCTTCGCGAAAAAAGACGCCACCGGCCCGCCTTCGAATGCTCACTAGAGAGTATGTGTGCGCGTCATCAAATTCGACGTATCGATCCTGCGGCTCCAACAGTTCCGCGAAGCGATGGCGCGTCCACGGGGTGGCCGAGCTTTTTAGCCTACGGCGTCCGGTGAGCAGTTGCTGCATGAGGGCTTGCTTGCGGCGCTCCTTGGCGGCGATCAGGGCGTCGAGTTTCTCCAGCGCCTCATCCCATGTCGCAACGATCTCCGAGAGCTTCTGTTGTTCGCGGAGTGTCGGAAGAAGCGTTGGAAACTGCCGCAGTTGAGTGGAGTTGATGCTGGCAAGATTGGTGGACTGCTTGGAACAGGATCGGAAGTAAGACCTGCCGTGATATGCCTGAGTTTGGAGGGCGAGGAAGCGTTCATCCAAAACACTGCGGTCCGGTCTCACAACAAACACATGGTTCTGGTGGACACAATTCTCGATTGCTCCGCCCCAGACCGCACCTCGGCCGAGTTTGTCCGCATCTCCACCCTCCGTCAAAAGGAGGTCTCCCTTTCGGACCAGGAAACGCTCAACGGCATGTTTCGGAACCTCGATCTCCTTGATTTCGGTGAGGTCGAAGCCGCCTGCCTGCACATTGGCCACCCTCAAGTAGGGCATTCGCACCGACTCTCCGGACCGGGTCGCGCTTTTCGACAGGCCTGTCTGGATCGTCGCGACTTCTTCCAACGACCGCAGCTTCCAACCCTTCGGGATCTTCATTCAAGAGCCTCCGGTTTCTGTAGCAGCCTCTTCTCCGCTTCCTCCAGTTCCTTCACGTCGGACTGATCGGCCTCCATTGCTTCCAGAATTCGCCGCTTGGCGTCGAACTGCTCGTAGCGTCCCTCGGCGATCTCCTTCATTCGCTCGTGGCTGATGGAGCCCGCGTTCGTCAGCACCGGACGGTCGTTGAACTCCAGCAGCCGGTTCACGTTGGTCCGCCAGTAGTCGAGGGTGAGCTGCTTGCGTTCCTTGACCCGAAGTTCCGCCTGTTCGAGGAAGACCACGACCAGCCGGTTGAGGGTGTCGATCTCGTCCTGCGTCAGGTAGTTCTTGGCCACGATGACGTCGTGCTTGCGCACCCGGGAGCCACTCCACGCCTGGAGGTTCATGTTCGGCACCATGGGGTCGGCCCGCTGAACCACGAGCTCTGCGGCGGTCTTTTGGGTGACGGCGTAGAGCATTTTGTTCTGTGTCTCGGCGAAGAACTGGCCGGACACTTTCGGTTCATCCCCGTAGTCGAGACTGAGGGCGAAGAGGTCGCGGACCTTCTGGTAGAACCGCTTTTCCGAGGCCCGGATTTCCCGGATGCGGGCGAGCAGTTCGTCGAAATGGTCCCACCCGGTGGGATTTTTGAGGCGCTCGTCGTTGATGACGAATCCCTTGACCAGATACTCGCCGAGATGGGCGGTCGCCCATTGCCGGAACTGGGTGCCGCGCGGGCTCTTCACCCGGTAGCCGACGGCGAGGGTCATTTCGAGGCGGTAGAGTTTGGTCCGGTAACTCTTCCCATCAGTGGCAGTAATTAAGGATTCTTTAACCACTGAATCCACCGGCTGCTCCTGCTCCTGCAAGATGTTGCGGATGTGGATGTTGATGTTGGGAACGGAAGTCCCAAAAAGTTGGGCAATCTCCGCCTGGCTGAGCCAGACGGTGCCGTCCTGAACGCGGAGTTGAATCTCGGGTTTCCCGCCCGCGGCGGGATAGAGGATGAATTTGTCGGAATCCACGGGGTGGGGTGGTTCGGGTTAACGACGGCGATTTACAGGCCCAACTCCTTGAGATGGCCGTCCATCTTCTGCCGGAGGGCGGACAATTGAGTTTCCAGCGTCAGAATCTCCGCTTTGACGGCGTCGAGATCGATTTCCTCCTCCTCCTCGAAGGTGTCCACGTAGCGTGGAATGTTGAGGTTGAACTCGTTGTCGGCGATCTCGGCGATGGTGGCGCGGTAGGCGTATTTATCCACCGAACGGAAGTCGTGGTAGGTCTGGACGATCTTGGCCAAGTGCTCGTCGGCGAGGAGGTTCTGGTTCTTGGCGTCCTTGAACTCCCGTGAGGCGTCGATGAAGAGGACGTCGCTGTGGGTCTTGCCCTTGCTGAACAACAGGATGGCCGCGGGAATACCCGTGCCGAAGAAGAGATTGGCCGGAAGACCGATAACCGCTTCAAGGAGGTTCGACTCAATCAGCTTTTGCCGGATGCGTCCCTCTGCGGCACCTCGGAAGAGCACACCATGTGGCACCACGACGCCGACCTTGCCCGTGCCTTCGCGGGCGATCTCGATCATGTGGCTGATGAAGGCGTAGTCGCCCTTGGACTTGGGCGGAAGGCCGCGATGGAAGCGGTGGAACGGATCGGCAGAGGCTTCCTCGTAGCCCCACTTGTCGAGGGAGAACGGTGGATTGGCCACGACGATGTCGAACTTCATGAGTTGGTCGTGCTCGACGAGCCGGGGATTCCGGAGCGTGTCGCCGCGCTCAATGCGGAAGTTGTCCATGCCGTGCAGGAACATGTTCATCCGGCAGAGGGCGTGGGTGGTGCCGTTCATCTCCTGACCGAAGAGGGCGAAGTCACGCTCGTCGGCTTGCCGACCGACCTTTATCAAGAGCGAACCGGACCCGCAGGCCGGATCGCAGATGGTGTTCCCTTTTTTCGGGGCCAAGAGCAGGGCGAGCAGCTTGGAAACCTGACCCGGAGTGTAGAATTCACCCGCCTTTTTGCCCGCATCGGAGGCGAAACGTTCGAGCAGGTATTCATAAACATTCCCGATGACGTCTTCTTCGCCGACCACAGAGGGCCGGAGATCAAGCCGGGCATCGTTGAAATCCTGGAGCAGCAGTTTGAGCCGGGCGTTGCGGTCCTTGGTCTGGCCCAGCTTGTTCTCGGAGTTAAAGTCCACCTCGCGGAAAACGCCTTCGAGCTTGGCCTTGTTGGCTTCCTCGATTCTCTCCAAGGCGATGTTCATGCGCTCGCCGATGTCGGCTTCGTTCCGCTGGGAGTGAAGACTGGGGAGATCGCAGCCTTCTGGGAGTTGGAAACGTTCTCGGGCGAGCCGTCGGTTCACCCGTTCCATGTTGCCCTTGAATTCGGCAACATACTGGTCGCGGTGGTCGCGCCAGACATCGGAGACATACTTCCAGAACAGCATTACCAAGATGTAGTTCCGGTAGTTCTCGGCATCGACGACACCGCGGAAAGTGTCGCACGCGCGCCAGGCGACGTCGTTGATTTCGGATTGGTTGATTCGGCTCACGGGAAAATGATGGTTCGGGGGGTATGGGCTAACCCGGTCAACTGAAGGTTAAGGGCGCGCCACTTCAGTTCGGTCAGGCGTTCTGACACTTGGCGCTCTGAGCGGGCGAGTTCGGCAAGTTGGACGATCCGGAATTGTAACTTCACGGACGGCACGGGAATGGGCAGCTCCGCCAGATCACGGCGCTGCAGGACTTGGACTAGAGTTCCTTTGCGACGTGACGCGAAGTATGCGGCGGAATCTTCGGTCCGAAGAAACCAAGCGAGGTATTCGGGCATCACCTGCAACGGGTCCGGCTGCAGCACAAAGAACTGTGCGCCCGCGATCACATTCGTGTGTTGGAGTGAAAACGCATGAGTGGTGTTGCGAGTTCCCCGATTGGCAAAAAGAACATCGCCGGTCTTCAGGAGAAGGTCATTGTTGATCGGCTCATTTGGCTCAATGCGTGGAAGTTCGGCATCCGCCAACTGGCCGTCTTGGGAAATGTCGCCAATGCGGATCAGGCGATATTTCCCGTTGGGGTCGGGACGCGTGGCATCCCGACCCCTCAGGGTCACGCCCATTCGGATTTCAGCGATGGAACCGAGGAGCGTCATTGATTGGGCGGACTAGGGGCATTCGGGAAGGCTGAGCAAGTTGTTGGGGTGCTCACCATCGTTCTCTGTCTTGAGGTATTTGTTTCCGTAGCGACTGGTTGCAACGATCACCCAAACCGCATGGCCTTGGACCTTGACGAAGAATCTCCATTTGCCGGATTCGATTCCTGCAATGGCTTCCTCCTGAGGTAGTTTCCACCTCTTGCCATTGCTGATTCCTCCCACGCTTTTGATTCGCTCGTGAGCGTTCTGCCGGTCTGACTTGTTGATGCACTGGATTTCTACTGTATCGGGCATGGTATCTTTCTACCCCGGAAAATAGGCGACACCGGGAATCTGTTGCCTCCGAAGGTCAATACGAGTTACGAAATCGCTGCCAGGCTGAAGTTCGCACTCGTTGCTGCTTCGGACTACGAGCCCAACAGGCGTTCTGCTTGTTGGGCTTTTGTAAGCCATGGCAAATACATACATCCGAAATTTGTCGCGTCAAACAAGAAAAATCGCACACATTGCAATCGTGATTTGAAGCTAAGCTGCATGCGCTCGGATTGTTCGGGAGGCCCCTCCCCCTCTTTGGTTTGCTGGTCGAATATTTAACGTTTTGAATACAAATAACTTAGGTTCGTTGTCGGTGTTCATTTCTGCGCTCAGGATATCGATGCCGCCTTTGGGGCCGGTGTTTTCAGCTCCGGTTTACGGCTACTGGGAGGGTTGAAGCTCGAATTTCAGGCTTCTTTGGAAGCCGACGCTTGCTTCACCGCTTCCAGCGCCCGCCCCAGTTCAGTGTGAGGTCGCCCCGGCGGAAAAGCATTGAGCAGGCTCTCCAACTCCTGAACCAGCATGGTGACGCGGTAGGCGTGGGGATCGGGGCCGCGGCGGCGGCAGCTCTCGATGACGGTCCAGAGGATGGCGCTTCGGTTCCCGGCGGTGTCGGCGCCGACGAAGAGCCAGTTCTTCTTGGCTAGGGCGGTCGGCCGGATCGCGTTTTCGACGAGGTTGTTGTCGAATACATCCCGGCCTTCCTCGAAAAACATGGCGACTGTGGGCCTTTGCCCGGGGGCCAAGGTGATGGGCTGTCCCAGCAAGCTTTTGGGGCAACACTTGGGATTGGTTCCGGACTGGCGCGCGGTGGACGCGTTCGACAAGCAGGCGGCGGCTGGCGCGGAGAGCAGCGCGGAGTTGCGGTCCTGTCAGCATTGCTCCGTTCGAGCATCGCCCCACCGGCCCCGCGTCTCCAGAAAGCTGACACGAACACGCAGGACCGTTACACATCGCTGGGATTGAGTTTGATTCTACGGGTGCTTGGGTTCCGCAAGCTTCACGAGCGAATAGAGTGCCTGGTTTACGGGGACAGGTATGCGCAATTCTCGGCCCCGGCGTGCGATGAAACCGTTAAGCGAATCGATTTCGGTGCGCTTTTTCCTGCGCAGGTCTTGGGCGGTTGAAGAAAGGGCTCCTGAAATCTGGCGGGTCAGCCTTCGAACCGTCGCTGTTGCCTCACTCAGGTCGCGCATGTTGCTTGGGACGATGCCTTGAGCAGCGGCGATTTGGAGGGCCTCTTGAATTACGGCCTCTGCCAGCTGCCATGACTCGGATTGTTCACCGATCTCTCCATAGGTCCGTTGGCTCAGTGCGGAAATCGCGTTGAGCGCACAATTGCAGATGAACTTCTCCCACAGATGGCCTTCGATCTCGTCCGATACCTGGCAGGTCACTCCGGCATGTTGAAACAGTGCCTGAAGCCGTGCCGTCTCAACGCCTGTCGGCCCAATGATGAGATCGCCCCGGCCAGTGTGCTTTACCACTCCTGGCTTCGGCACCGATGCGGCGAGGTAAACGACCGCCGGAACAACCACAGCCTTGGTGTTTGCCTGAATGATCGAAACATTCTCCACACCGTTCTGGAGGCTCAGAACAATCGCCGTCGGCGCAATGAACGGTGCCAGCTCTTTCGCTACCGCCACGGTGTCGATGGTTTTGACGCAGAACAAAACGATCTCCGCGCCACGTGCTTCGCTCAGGTCGCAGGAAGCCTTCACCTTGATGGTCTCCGTAAACGCCAGCGTCTCCAGGCAAAGGCCAGCGTGGTTGACGGCTTCAACAAACGCAGGGCGGCCAATCATCGTGACGGGGACGCCGGCTCTGGCCAGCATGCCGCCAAAGTAACCACCAACGGCTCCTGCACCCACGACCGCAACCCGCGACAATGGGGAGGTGGAGGAAGTCGAGAGGACGCCAGGGTCCGGTCGGTTGCGCATGAGCTTCAGGTCAGTCGGCAATCAGTGGGGACGGCATCTTTCGGAAACCGGCGGCCATTCGGTTCCAGAAGTTGGCGAGTGATATGGAGAGGCTGAGTTCGACGATCTCCACGTTGGAAAAGTGCTGGCCCAGTCGTTGATATTCGGCGTCACCTGCGTGAGTGGTCGGGAGCAGGGTCATGGACTCCGCCCACGCCAATGCCGCCTTCTCACGCTGGGTGAAAAACGGCGAATCCCTCCAGACCGGCAACGAATCCATGCGCTGCTGTGTTTCGCCATGCTCCCGGGCCTCGCGACAATGCAGGTCGGTGCAATAGGCGCAGCCATTGATCTGGGAAACCCGGGTTTCGACCAAAGCGCGCAAGGTGGCCTCCAAGCCGAACGTTCGCTGTTTCTTCGTGAGGTTGCGAAGCTCCGCGATGAAGTCCGGTTTGTTGGAAGCGTAATCAATTCGATCCATCGTCGTGTGACCTGGCTAACCGCCGGATTGTCCTGCCCGAGTTGCGTCCTTGGGCGGCCAGGTGTTTCCGGCGAGTTCCTTGGGCAGTTGGGTGGGATCCGTGGGGTAGAATAACGAAAGGTCCGTTTCGGATTGGGAGCCCCGAAGGAACTCCAACTCTTCCGGGGCGCCGACAATCAGCCAGAGCGCGTCGTGGTCGGTGTCGTTGAACACCTGCCGCAATTGATCGGGTGCGACGAGAACACCACCATAACGCGGCACCGTCAAAGTGTGGTCTCCCACACGGATACGGCCCGTGCCCTCCAGCACAAAATAGAATTCCTCCGTTCGGATGTGTTTGTGCAGCGTGTTCGCGCTTCCGGGTGGCAAACGCCATAGCCGTGCGCCCAGGTTTTCACTTCCGGTGCGCTCAAGGTAGTCCGCATTCGGGATGCGCATGAGGTTTGACGGTCGCCAAGCAAGGTCGTCTGGCGTGATGATCCAATACCCTTCGATTGCCTTCATGTTCTAGTGCGATGGTCGTGAATCGTCGAGGAACCCCTCGTCCCAGGCGATGGCCGTGAAGCTGCTGACGACCCGCGGATCCGTGCAGGCTGTGAGCAGGTGCCGCCGCGCCCAAGCCAACCCCCTTTCGCCTGGATATCCGGGTTTGCCGATGTTTGGTGCGAGCTCATTCCAGCTTTGGATCGTCTCAGGAGTGACTCCAGGCTGCATGCTAAACCACCGCGCCACCTCGGCGTCAGTGCTTGCCTCGCGAATGGCCGTCTGCGCCTCAATCGCCGTGAAGCCGAAGTGGGCGAGGAAGATGCCGTCGATTCCGTGAGGGCTGCAAAAGGCGATCCCGTAGTCGGGTGGAAGGCGTCCGGAGCAGTGGAGACGGCATTTGTCGACGAAGCGGGGCAACCACGAGCATCCGGCCAACGTTTCCTGAGGTTTACGAAGTGTGATCGGGTGCATCTGCGTGGGGCTGGTGTGGTTGATCTCGAAATGGGGCTCGAATGCGAGTCGCAGAGCCATCAGACCTGAACCGTGTCGTCGCTCATTCTGCTATCCAGGCCTTCCACAAGCTTTGGCACCGCATCCACGCTGATGAGCCAGTCCGCCCGCTCGCACCAGTAGATGTTTCGTTCCGGATGAACCCTCAATGGGGAATCCAACAGCCCGGCCGGGACGACCATGAATTCATCCGTCCGATTCAGCCGGGGCACGGACCCGCCGCAATGGGAACAGAACCAGCGCCGAAAGCCGGGGTTCGTAACCGAGTCAGTAAATCGCGATATGATGGACTCCCCGTCCTCCCAGCGAAACTGCGCGGATGGAATCAAGATGTTCGCGGCGAAGGCTGAGCCGGTTGTCTTCCGGCACGACACACAATGGCAGTAGTTGAATCGGACATGCGGAAGGGCGAATCCGAAGCGGACACGGCCGCAGAGACAACTTCCTTGGATGCGTTCTGAATTCATCGGTTCGTGTTCCGGGACAGCGGATGGAGTGGGTGACGGTAGTTCGGCGCGGTTGGTGGCTGGTCAGAGATGCCCCTGTTCCACCTGATGGAGGTAGAGGAAAGTGGGTGCCTTTACGCCGGCATGGCGGCGGATCTCCTCCAGCTCGGGCGACTGGAAAAAGCGCATGGCATCCTCGTGCGACGACCAGGCCGAGAAATGGACGATCCGGTTGGCGTCGTCCCGCTCGCGGAGAACCTGGTAGGAATGCTCGCCGGCCGCTTTCCGGATCACTGCCGCCTCGTCGAACACCTGCTTCCAAACAGGGTAGTCAGCCACCTCATGCAGGATGAGCACATGGGCGAGAAGACGGGAACCGGAGGAATTGGCGGCTTCGTGCAAGGACGACACGGGGACAGCCTGCCTATCCTGAGAAATGCTGGAAATACCACCTTTGTCCGGACACGATACCGATTCGGCATGATTGATTGCTCGCTCCGTGAACTCGAATGTTTCATGGCCGTGGCTGAGGAACTCTCGTTCACCCGCGCGGCACGGCGGCTGAGGCTTTCGCAGCCTCCCTTGTCACGCCACATCCAGACCCTCGAACGCAAATTGGGAGCGGCTCTGTTTCAACGAACTCCCCGCTCCGTGTCATTGACGGCAGTAGGACGAGCCTTTCTGGCCGATACGAAAGGCACCCTGACCCAGCTGCAACGCGCCTGTGACTCGGCCAAACGAGCCGGGCGAGGCGAAACCTCACGGCTTTCAATCGGGTTCGTGAGCGCGGTGCTGAATCCCAGGCTCATCGGCATATTTCAACGATACCGGGCCAAGCACCGTGACGTTCAGCTGACCCTGCACGACAGCCCGCCTGCCGAGCAGTTGCGGGCAATTGCCGAGGGACGCCTCGATGGCGGGTTTGTGGGTTCAACACCGTGGAACACTGCCGCCGGCTTAGTGTTTATTCCGTGGAGCAAGGAGCCGCTGTTGGTGTTCCTGCCTCCAGAACATCGCTTGTCAAAAGCACGGAAGGTGAAGTTGGGCGACCTGTCCGGGGAATCATTCGTGTCGGTGTCGTCCGAATCCGCCCCGTGTTTCGCCGCCCAGATTCAACGCCACTGCGGCGAGGCAGGCTTCCGGCCAAAGGTGGTTCATGAAGCGGTTCGAGGCCAGGCTGTCGCCGTGATGGTGGCAGCCGGGGTTGGTATTGCGATTCTCCCCGCCTCGCTGGCGCGGAATGTTGGGGAATCACTCGTTGCCCTGCCGTTCGCAGATAAATCCCTGTCGGTCACCTACGTGTTTGCCCACCGTGAAGGAGAGGTCGTTGAGCCTTTGGTCGGCTTCGCCAGAGAATTGAAACGCAGTTCACGTCAGACCGGCCCACTCTAACGGGCTCGTCGTCCAGCGTGCTGTTCCTCCGACTGACCGACGCCCCTTTGCATCGAATGACGTCCCCGAGTGAACCCGGGCGCTGGCAGGCGAGGTCGAGGCGTATCCCTTCAAGGCCCGGCGACCCGTAGCCGGTTGAGGTCGGCCCGGGCATCGAGCAGCAACCCATGCACCCGGCGCAGTTCGGTGTGCGGTTGGCCCGGGGGCACGGCCTTCAGCAGGCTCTCCAGCTCCTGAACCAGCGGGGTGACGCGGTCTAACTGGGGCCGCGTCAACGTCACCGTGTCCCAGCGTTCCAGCTCCCCGGCCGCCGTCAGCGCCTGGCGGAGGGCATCCTCCGAGACGAACCCCTGCAGCCAGCCCGTGAACACCTCCCCCACCCACTCCGCGCGCTGACTATCGAGGACGCCCTTCAGCGACCACAGATTGAGCACATGATGGCCGTTGTAGAGCGACCACAGGAAGCGGCGAAGCTGCTGGCCGCTGTGCGTCTCCGGCCCCTCCCGGATGCTGGCGGCAAGGCTCGTCAACGCCTGTCCCAGCGTGTGCTCCCGGGCGGCGCGTTGGTCCAACTGAGCCTGGGACTGGAAGCCGGGAGCGGCCAGCAGATGGGTTAGCAACTGGCGGACGGTTTCCGGCTCGGCCGCGGTCAAATCCGACCGCCACCCCCGGCTGGCATCGGCCGGTAGCGCCAGGAGCTGGCCGCGGTCAAACCGGAGCGTCGCCCGGCCATTGGAAAAGCTGTCCGTCGAGGTCGGGTGGAAGCCGTGGTCGGCGAGGAACTCGGTGATCCACGGTTCCGTGGCGAGGGGGCGTGGCTGAAGGTTAGGCATCATCCCTGATCCCTACCACAAAGGGGCGGGACTCCGGTAGCCCGGACCGGAAGACTCCCTGATTGCTCCGCCACAATTCCGCCGGGCTCGGCCACCGCTCGCGGTGAGCCTTCACCGGGACGGCGACCAGCCAGGTTCCGCGCGACGAAACCTAACCAGCGGGGCCTTGGCGACGGGTGGTCGGGTCAAGGAGGAGCGCAGGCACGAGCACTCCTTGAGGCGCCCGCCTGCCGCCATACAATCGCCCCGCCCGAATCGCGCTGCGTTCGCCCCGACGGGCGGCGGGCACCAAGGCCGGGCAACGGCCGGGGGAAACCGCGACGAGCGACGGCGGGCCGGGCCGGGCCGCGGGCCCCTGGGGGCCGGCCACGTCCGAGCGGACCAGGCCCGGACCGCCGCCGTTGGTCGCGCCCCGGCCTCCCCGGAGGTCGGGCGCGGGGTCGCCCGGGCGAAAACGGAGCGTCGGCGAAGTCGGCGGAGCCGGAAAGCGGAGTGCAGCCCGGAGCGACTTCGCGGCGGACCTCCGGGACGAACGCACGGGAGGACTCCCAGAGCGGTTCAACGGATCAGGAGATGTTCCCCGAGTTGCCGGAACACTTCCCGGAACAGGCGCGTCTGCACCCCCTGGCCAAGCATCTGCACGGCCGTCGCGTAGTGCTGGGTCCGCAAGCAACAGCCATGCAGCCGCTCGATTTCCGTCTGCCGGAGCAGCCGGGGACCGAACGGAGTCGCCACGAACGGGCCGGTGTTGATCTTGTGATACGACTTCGGGATGCACGGCAACCGCACTGTGTCCGGCTCCGCGACCGTGAAGGCAAATCCATGGCCCTGTGCCTGATGCCGGGCGTTGTGTGCGCGGAGGCCGGTCACGGTGCGGGCGATCCGTTCGGCGTCAGCCCGGTCCCGTTCCGGGTCCGGGCCATCGAGGAAGGCAGCCAACGGGGTGCGGTTGGCCTCGCCCGGAACCCGGAGCGTGAACGGGCGCTGGAGCGTCGCCACGAGCAACCACCGTTTGCGGACCTCGATTTCGTTCCACTCGCGGTTCGGGTCCAGCGTCGTCGCCTGCACCGCATACCCGAGCCGTTCCAGGTGCGTGACGACCAGTCGCCCGGCGAGGCTGGTCCCGAACGCGGGCACATTTTCCAGCACCACGGCGGCGGGCATCCGCTGTTGGATGAGCGCGAGGACCGGGAGGAAGAGGTCGCCGGAGTCACCGAGTTCCGGTTGGCCGGCCAGCGACTTCTTCGCCCGGCCGAGGTAGGAATGACTCGTGCACGGGACACCGCCGACGAGCACGTCAAACGCGGGCAACTCGGCGGGCAACACCGCCCGCAGGTCCGCCTGCACCAACAGCGCCCCGGGATGTTTCCCCTGCCATTCGTCCGCGTAGTCCGGTTCCAATTCCAGCCCGGCAGCAACCGTGAAATGCGGATTGCCGGTCAACGCCTCCGTCAGCGTGCCGCCCCCGGCAAACACTTCGAGCACCCGGAACGGCGGGGCCAAGGAACGACTGCGCTGGAGGGCGAAGGCCCGGCACGACGGCGTGACCGTGATGCGTTCGAAGGCGGCAAGGAGCTTCACCTCCGAATACTCCGCCAGGCCGTCGAGCAGCGAGTGGCTGGCGAGGTCAATGATGGGCCGTCGGCCTCCGGCTACTTCCCGGCTGGAGACATGGTTTTCGCCGAGCACCGCCGGGCGGAGCACCAATTCCTCCGCCTTGCGCTCGATGGCAAGCGGCATGCCCGGCTGGAACCCGAGCCGTTCCAGCCGAAACGACTCCACCCAGAGCCGGGGCGTGTCGCGGTTGCGGCCCAGCCGCTGGAAGGCGAGCAGGTTCATGCGCCCTCCGCCTGGAGACATTGGAGGGCGTAAGCCTCCAGCAAGTTCTGGCGGAGCGTCTGGGCAATCCGGCCCCCCTGCCGGAGCAGCCGGTTTTCGGCGGGCTGCGCGGCGGCCAACGCCTCGGCTTCCTGCCGCTGGCGTTCCGCGGGTGAGAGCGCGTCCCAGAACCCGGCGACCGCCTGGGCCCGGGCCTGGAGGCGCGCCTGCTCCTGTTCCGCCTGCCGCTGGGCGCGGGCTTCCGCGGCGCGGGCCCGTTCGGCGGCGGCGGCGGCGCGTTTCACCTGGTCGGCCTGGCTCACGAACGCGCGGGGCGGCGCATACTCGCCGCGGATGGAGCTCACCAGGTAACCGGCCGGATTGCGCGCGAGGCATTTGTCCTGCTGGGCGACGAGCCAGTCGAACACCTCCAACTGGCTGCGGATGCGGTCCGAGGGAAACTCCGCGCACAGCGCCCGCGCCGAACTGGCGGTGACGCCGCGGGCGCCCAGCGCCACGGCCAGCTCGTCCTGGGCGGGGTCCGGCGGCGCCGGGGGGCGCCGGGCCGCCGCCTTCGCGAAGCCCACCCGCCAGTCCCCGCAGCGGACCTTGCGGAAGCGTTCCGAGTCGGGCACCGGCTCCAGGAAGCCGGCCTGCTCCAGTTCGAGGATGGCGGGCCGGAGCTTCCGCTTGAGGTCGGTCGCGTCGTAGTTGCGGGACAGCCCGACATGCTCCCAGCACAGCTCCTTCAGGTTGAACTCGTAGCGGGGCCGGTGGAAGAACCGCTTGTCGAGGAAGCGGTAGAGCCGTTTGGCGATGGCGCTGTCGAGCCGCTGGACGAACTCGAAGTCGAGGCTCTTGAGGTTGCCTGCGCGGAAGCTGCGGAAGAGCACGTCGTTCCAGCTGAACGTCGAGAACTGCAAGCTGCCCTGCCGGGAGGCGCCCCGGGGGCTGTCGCGGTCGAAGAGCGTCACGTTGTCGAGGACGTGGAACTTCTCGTCCACCCAGCATTGCTCCGCGCGGTTCCACCACGCGTGGTCGTAGTAGAGCGTGACCCCGACCCAGCGGTTGAGCGACAGCGCGATGCGGGCGTAACTCTTGGACTCCTCGCGCCAGCCCAGCAGCCGGATGAGCTCGTAGCGGGTGAAGTTCACCCGCCGGTCGGCGAAGCCGCCGAGGCGCGAGAGCTGGAGCAGCCCGAGCAGCACCTCGTCGTCATGGGCGGTGGGCAGGCCGTATTCGTCGGAGCCGGTGATCGTCAGCCTGCGTGTCACCATCTCGCCGCGGTTGGCGTCCCAGATGCGGTCCTCGAACACCATCGTCTTCTGGCCCGGCGCGAGCCGGTCCGCGAGCGCGCACAGCGGAAACTCCGCGAGATTCAGTTCATCCTTGCCGTCCTGGAACTTCAGCGGCGCCTCGTCCACCCGTCTTTCCCCCACACCGTCCTCCCGGAAAATCCCGCAACAACCGGCGCGTGGCCTGTTGTCGGTTACAAAGTTAGTTCAACACCGTTAAAGGTTATACTCTGAAACCCGTAGTCCGGACAAGGGGTTGGCCGACTTTATCCGCCCCGGCTCCCGGCTTTTTCCGGTCCGGTTCCCCGTGCGGGTCCGCCCCGTTTCCCGGTAATGCCCGCCCCGAATCCCCGTAGTTTCCCGCCTCATTTCCCGGGGCCGGACCGGCCGGTTTCCCGGTGGCGCCGGGCCGACCGGCGGACCAGCCAGCAAGCCAGCAAGCTTGCCTGCCAGCCAGGCGGTTGGCCCGGTGGCCGGCCGGCCGGCCCAGTGGACCGCTTGCGGGCCGGACCGCAGGCGTGCTACAAGGCAAGGCTGGGGGCGGAAGGCCACCCGAAGGAGGGGACGCATGATCGTGGCACTGACAAATTCGAAGGGCGGGGTGGGCAAGTCCACCCTCGCCGTGCATCTGGCCGTCTGGCTGCGGGAGCAGGGGGCCCGCGTCGCCCTCGTGGACTCGGACGTGCAAAGCTCGTCCTCCGGCTGGCTGCACGAGGCCGCCCCGGAGATTCCGCTCTATCGGCTGCCCACGCCGGACGAGGTGCTCGAACAGTTGCCCCGGCTGCGCGGGGAGTTCGACCACCTGGTCGCCGACGGACCGGCCGGCCTTTCAGAAGTGACGCGCACGCTGCTGTTCGTGGCCGACCTGACCCTGCTGCCCTGCGGGCCGTCGGTGCTCGACCTCCGGGCGGCGAACGACGCCATCCGGGCCGTGCGCCAGGTGCAGGCGATCCGGGGCGGGCCCCCGCGGGCCCTGCTCGTGCCCAACAAGCTGCAAGTCCAATACCGGCTCAGCCAGGAGTTCCTGACCGCCGCCCAGTCGTTGGCCGTGCCTGCGACCGGCGGCCTGCGCCTGCGCCAGACCTACGCGGACGCACCGGGGCAAGGCACGGTCGTGTGGCGGATGGGCGCGCGGGGTGCGGCCGCGGCCGCCGAGATCCGAGGATTATTTGAGGAGGTAATGAGCCATGAACGAACGACGACCCCTGACCCAGGCCCTGCAGCCGGTGGAGCTGCCCCCGGGCGCCCTTGATTTCATCCGGGCGGGGACACCCCAGCCCGTCCGGCCGGCCGGAGCGCCGGAAGTGCCGGCCGCGTTGTCCAGCGCGCCGCCCGCCCCCGCGCGGGAAGTGGCCCCGCGCCCGGAGGCCGCCGGCCCCAAGCCGGTCCGGGCCCGCCCGGGGCGCGAGGCGGAGCCGGAGCTGCTGCCCCCGCGCAACCTCGTGACGCTCTCCATCCGGGTGCGTCCGGAGATTCCCGACGCCCTGCTGCGGGCCGCCACCGAACGAAAGCTCAAACGCCACAAGGCCCACCGCCAGCAGGAGATCGCGGCCGAGGCCCTGACCCAGTGGCTGACCCGCCACGGTTACCTGGACGAGTGAACGCCCGGCACTCAACCACCGTTTGTATAACCACGGCTGTCGCGCACCGACCGGACACGGTATGAGACCGGCAGGGGCGGCGCACCCGGTGCGTTGCCCCGGACAAGTGATGCCAACGCATCCCTTTGACTTCACCAGACGGACCCTGCCCCCGGAAAACCGGTTTCACCAACCGGCGGAAGGACACGGCCTCACCGGCCGCGACGGCAGGGTTCCGTAGAGCTGGATGCCACGAGAGTGGCCCGTCCAGTTCGAGAGGGGCTTGGGGAAGTAATCCTCTGGTCACCAACCAGAGAGTAATCTCCCGATTCTACCTCATGAAATGACCCAGGGAGTCAGGGCGAGCGGGAAACGCTTTCCGGTGCGAATCCGGGAAGTTGTCAGGCTCAAAGCAGGTGCGAGGGAGACCTCAAATCCTGTCGGTGGGGGAGCGGACCAAAGCCCTGCGGGGCCATTCGGGTGCAAGGCCCGTCAGGTTCGCCCAACGCCGCTGGCGTCGGGAGCCTTCCCGTGGTGACACGGAGAAGCCGGAGGTGATTTGCCTCCGGGGTTCCGCTGAGAGAAGGCGGACCGCGAAAAGCTCAACGATGAGAGGGGCGTCAAGCCCTTGCCAGTGAGCCCATGCGGAGACGGTGCCGAACCGGCAACGTCCGACGGGGAGGGATAGGTGACCGCTTCTGTATTCTGGTCGCCGAAATCCGCCCCCAGCGAGGGGCGGGAAACTATGCCGGGACGGGAGTCCCGGACATACCCCGTCGGATGAGGACGCTGCGGCGTCCGGCCGACGTGACCGCATGGGTGGAGAGCGTGACTAACCGCGCAAGGAGCCAAGGCGGCCGGGGTGGTGCCCGGTGCCGGGGGAGAAATCCCCCGGTGATTCAAACGCCAGCTCTGATGAGAGTGTTCCCAGTAGGACCCAGCCTCGGCTGGACGCAACCCGGGCAAGGCAGTCCGGGTGGCGTGTGCGTGCCCACGGGTGGTGCCGGGCACAGGCGCACACACGAAAGGAACGACGGAAGGAATCCGTCGCGGTGAAGTCGGGGCGGGTGGACACTTCGGTCCACCCGCCCGGTGGCAGGCCACGGGGCGATGCGCTCAGAACAGTGTTTGCGGGGACGCCAGCAGTGTCCTGAGGGCGGCGCGTGCCGGTTTTTCGGTTCAGGTTTTGGTCAAGGTGGTCCGGTCCAAGGTGCGCTACCGCCAGGGAGTTCGCTACTGCGACGCTGGAATACAGCGGGCGCGATTTGCGAAGGCCTGGCCGGTTCGGCTGCGCCGGTTTTGCCGCAGGTTCTGTCACCGTGGAGTGAACGATGGTTTTGGCTTGGGAGACTGTGCCGCAAACAGTCTCCAACCCATTCTTTTTCGGGAGGGCAGCATGTATCGTTGGGTCGCCGTCAGCGTGGCGGGTTTCCTGCAACAGCTCGCGGTCAGCTACGTGGCCAACGGCTATTTCTTCTACGTCACCGGGTGGATTCCCGGGGACAAGCCGCCGGAGGCGGTGGATGCCAAGCTCATGGGCCGCTACGGCATCGGCTGCTCGAAATGGGCCAACGCCCGGCGCCAGGCGCGGGGCGAAGCCAAGGTGCAATACCTCCGGCACGGCCGCTTCTTCGTGCTGATCGCCACCGCGGGCCGGCATCCCTTCTTCGTCCTGGAAACGCAGGTCCGCGACCTGCGCCGGGCCCCCCTCGTCTGCTTCGGATATTCGGTCGGCGCCTGGCAGGACAGCCGGGGGCGATGGGGGCCGTCGGTGCGGCTGACGGAGACCACCCTGGAACGGGTCCGGGCCGCGCTGCGGCCGCGGGCCCTCCGGGCGACGCCCGAGGAACTGACGGCCACCCTGCGGGATTTCCGCCTGGCTCTCTACGCCCCGGTGCGGCGCCAGGTCGCGCGCCTCCTGCGGGAAGTGAACCGGGCCCGGCAGGCCGCGGGCCTGGACCCGGTGTGCCCGGCGCCGGGCCGCCGCCAGCCAGTCCGGCCGTTTGCGTCCGGCCCCGTCGATGTGGTATGGGATACTTTGGGAGAACCTGCCGATGCCGAACCAATCCTCCGTCCGAAGCCACGTCCCCCGAACCCCTGAAACGCCGCCGGGACCCGGCGATTTTCCCGCCCACCTCGCCGTGGCCCGCCTGACGCTGGGCCGGGTTGTGATCACCGCCGCCGCGGCGGCGGTCCTGCCGGACCACGAAGTGGTCGGTGCGCTCCGCCGCCATGCGGCCAAGGATTGGGGGCAGCTTACGCCGGAAGACTGGAACGCCAACGAGGTGGCCCTGCGCGAAGGCGCCCGGGTGCTCTCCTGTTACCGGGCGGCCAACCGGGTTTCGTTCTGGATCATCACGGAAGCGGACCGCTCCCAAACCACCGTGCTCCTGCCGGCCGACTACTGAGCGGCCGGACTTCAACCCTTCAGCGGGTTCGCCGGGCAGCCTTGGGTTTAGTCCGGGGACGGGCCGGACCGGCCTCCGGTTCGGGCCGGAACGACCGGAGCCGTTCGCTGAACTGGGACAGGCTGAGGGACAGTTCCCGCGCCTTCACCGCGAGTTCGCACAGGACCGGCTGCTCCTCCGGTTGCGCCACGCTCAGGGCCTCCTCCAGCCGCCCGTTCAGGGTGCAGGCGAGGTTTTCACAGGAGCGGAGGACGTCGGCGGTGGTGATCTTCATGCAATCCGGTCGGGGTTTCTGGGGAACACGTTTTCGGACTTAACCCGTTCCAAGCTACCCGAATTCACCGGTGGGATCAACGGGCGGGCGGACACCGCCCGCGGTCCGCGCTCAATACTCGACCTTGAAGGAAGGGGAGTCCTCGGGCTTCGACCGACGGCGGTCGTAGAGCCGCGTCGTCGTGATGGACTGGTGCCCGAGCCATTCCTGCACCTTGGTGATGTCCGCCCCGTGTTCGAGGGCGTTGGTCGCCGCGGTCGCCCGCAGCACATGGGGCCGCAACAGTTGTTCCGGAATCTTCGCCGCCGCCGCATAGCGTTTCAGCACGTCCTTGTAGATGGAGGAGCTGTTCAGCGGCTGGTCCAGGCCGCCGACCGGGTTGGTCACGGGCCGGAACAGGGCACCGGCCTCGTCCGCCCGGTGGCCCAGTGCGTCGAGGTATTCCTCCAGCAGGCCCACGGCGCGGGAGTTCATGGGCAGATACCGCAGTTTTCCGCCCTTGCCGTGGACCACGAGCGTCGGCACGCCCCGGCGCAGCTGGTAGTCCTGCACCCGCAACCGGCACAGCTCACCCCGGCGCAGCCCGTGATACAGCAGCACCGCCAGGATGGCCCGGTCCCGCCGTCCCTTGAGCGTGTCCGCCGCGGGCGCTTCCAGCAGGCGCCGGGCCTGCGCGTCGGACAGGGCAGGGGTCTTGCCCTCGTTCGCGCCCTCGCGCGGGCGTTTCACCCCGTTCACGGGATTGCGGGCGATGCTGTTCTCCTCGCACAGGAAATCGAACAGCTCGGAGACGGCGGCCAGCTTCCGGCGGATGGTCGCCGGTTGGAGCGTCCGGCGCTCCATGTCCTTGCGCCACGCCAGGACGTGGGCACGGGAGACGCGGGCGAACTCCTCCGGCTGGCTCAGGCCCACGAACCGCATGAACTCGACGAGGTCGTGCTGGTAGGCCCGGCGGGTGTTCGGGTTCGCGAGGTTGGCGAGCCATTCGAGGAAGTGGGGGATCTCGTTCAACGCCTGGAACTGCGCCTGGCTCAGGCGACGCTCCGTCACCGCCACCGGTCCGCAATCCTGCTCCGTCTTCCTTCCCATCCGCCGCCTCCCGCGGGCCAGTGTGCCACAGGTTGGCCCCTCCGCGCGAGGGGTCATGGTCATCCAAACTTGGCGGACGGTCCGGGCGATGCTGAACTGGCCGGACGCGGAACCTGATGAGCACCCTTTCCATTTCGGTCCCATTGGCTGAGGCCAAACGCACGCTGTCTGAACTCGTGGACCGGGCCGGTCGGGGCGAGGAGTTCGTCCTCACGCGGCACGGGGTCGAAGTCGCCCGGCTGATCCCCGCCAGGAGACCGAGTCGGGAGGATGTGGGCGACGCCATCGCCCGGATGCGGGCCACCCGGCCGGGCCGGACTGTCCCGGCCGCCGAACTGCGCGCGTGGCGGACCGCGGGCCGCCGGTAAGTTTCGCGCGCCGCCTACGCCGCCCGCCACGGCCCGCCGCCCGGCCATTTCTGCGGGAACCCGGCCGGCCGATTCGCGGCGGTGACCGCGGGCAGGAGAAAGCCGCTGATCGCCACGACCACCTCCGGCAATTCGGGCATAGGTTCGCGGCGCACCGCCTTCTTCCAGAAGGCGCGCCACTGCGTCTGCTTCACCTTGTCCCGGGCGACCCCGCCGCCCCATGCGGTGAGCAGCATCGCCCCCTTGAGGATGAACTGCTCCCGGTGCGGGGAACGCGACAGGCGGTAGAGCAGCCGCTCGATGCAGTAGCGGTCGAGCAGTTCGCCGTTCGGCTGACCGCTGGCGTGGGCCAGCGCGAGCAGCCGCTGGCGGACGGAGGCGGCGACGTTGCGGAGCGGTTTCTTCATTGCACGACCGTTTCCAGATACGGCCGGATGACATTGGCGACCCGGCAGACCTTGGCGTGGTGCCAGAGTTCATCCGCCGTCACCTTGCGCGAACGCCACGCGTCCCGTAGGGCTTCCACCGCCACGTTGGTGCCGATCTGGTTCCGGAACTTGAAGCAGTCGGCCACCGTCTTGGCCGCCGAGTAGATCCGCACCGGCACGCCCTCAACCGGATGTTCCTCGATGCCTTCCGTGAAGGAAGCCCCGGACAGGCGGACCGCCTTGAGGCGGACCGACTCCAGCCGGGGCGTCCACGCATTGCGGGGCAGCGCAATCCAGACTTCGGAAGGGGTCTCGGTCGTCAGTTCGTGGAACCGCAGCGCGGAGAGCAGGCAGACCACCGCCTGCGGCGACTGCCGGGCGACCTCCAGCAGCGAATGGTTCGGACCCGGCGCCCGGAGCGTGGACTGATAGACGCCCCGTCCGGTCCGTTCCCACAGGCCGTCCGCGACGAGCTGCGGCAGGCAGCGGCGCGGCACGCCGTGCCGCTCGAAGTCGCGGGCGCGGAGCACGCCGAAGCGGGCGGCCAGCTTGCGGGAGGTTTGTCGCAACCGTTCAACCATGGCTCATCATACAATACCTACACACTTATTCGCAAGTGGTGATGTTTTGTGTCATCGCCCCGGCCACTTCCCCTGCCGCTGAATTGGCCGCGATAAAATAGGTTATCGCGGCTGGCGGCGGCGGGGGAAGGCCTTCCCGGTCCCCCCGTTGACGTTGCCCCGGTGATCTGTGGTAAGACGTCATCCTGGAGGTTTGATCGCGCGGTGCGCGGTCGTCTGCATTCGCTCCAGTGACTCCATACCCAGCAATTACCATGGCAACATCCAGGGAAAAACCGGTCCACGAGATCCGGCTGGGGGCGGTGAAGGCCGCCCTCTGGAAAAACGACACCGACAGCGGCGTCCGGTTCAACGTGACGTTCAGCCGGCTCTACAAGGACGGCGACGAGTGGAAGAACAGCGACTCGTTCGGCCGTGACGACCTGCTGCTCCTGGCGAAGGTCGCCGACCTGACCCACACCTGGATCTGCGAACAGCAGGCCCAGGGCGGCGAGCGCGAACGCGGCCACCGCTGATGCGCGCGAGGTTTTGAAGAAGGTTCGGGCTTTCGGGAATTGTGCCTCAAACAATCTCCCATCCTCTCCCCCCTTTCTGTGTGAGCCACGCTCCCCGCCTTTCGGTGGCCGCTCCCTTGCGTAGGCAGCCAGTCCATGATAGACTGGTTAAAGTCTGGTCAATTTGGAATCCGTTTATGTCCACCATCACCGCCTTTGACGCCAAGACCCGGTTCGGCGAACTCCTGGAGCGCGTCGCGCGCGGCGAGGAGATCGTCATCACCCGCCATGACAAGCCGGTCGCCCGCATCGTGCCGGAAGGCCAGCAGAGCCTGGCACAAGTCCAGTTTGCGGTCGCGGGCCTACGGACGTTGCGGACCAAGATCCAGGCCCGCACCCGTGGCCAGAAACCGCTCACCGACGCCGAGGTGCGTTCGGCGATTTCGGAGGGCCGCCGGTGAAGCGGGTGGTCATCGATGCCTCCATTGCGTTGGCATGGGTTCATCCCGCCCAGGCGACCACGGTGACGGACGAATTGCTGGAAGAGGTCGGACGCGGCGCTCGCGTCGTGGTTCCCGCCCTCTGGGCAGTGGAAGTGGCGAACGCCCTGCTGGTGCTGGAACGGCGCAAGAAGCTCAGGCAGGTCGAGCGCTTGGAAGCGCTCGCCACCTTGCTGGCTCTGAATGCAGCCGTGGATGAGGAAGGCCACCGGTTCGCCTTCACGAAAGTTTCGGAGCTGGCCCTGGCGCACGGCCTTTCAGCCTACGACGCCAGTTACCTCGAACTCGCCCTTCGGGAACGGCTGCCGCTGGCGACGAAGGACGAGCCGTTGCGTCAGGCGGCCTCGAAGGCGGGTGTCCGCGTGCGATGAACCAAGGGGTTGCGCGACTCCCACAATGGGAACGCCTCACGCCGCAACCAGACGGAACTTCGGCGGTCGGAAGACGACGATCTCATACATGACCGGCGAGTTGCTCATGGAATTGGGGATAGCAGGCGGAACCAAGGTGGGGCAATCCGGTGGATCGCGATGATCAGGGCTTGGGTGTTATCGCCCGGCGCCGGACCGCTTTGCCGCGGGGACCGACCGCGACATTCGCGAGCGCCACCGTGAGCAGCTCCCCCGCATCGATGTCCAGTGCCCGGGAAATCCGGAGCAGGGTGTCGATGGTGGGGTTGGCGGGCTGCGACTCGAACATGCTGATGAAGGACTGGCTGAGTCCCGACTGAGCCGCGAGCGCGTTCATCGAAACACCTTGGCGCCGCCGCTCCTCGCTCAGCAGGCGCGCCAGCTCCGCGCAGACCGCTTTCCGGATAGTTCCTTCGTCCACGTCCTACCGCTATACCATTCCATGGTTGACACCGCATATCAGTAAACTGATAACCCTTTCACCATGTTCATCCGACGTCTCGGCTCCCCCACTCTCCCGTGCTCCGGCGGCAACAGTTGTCCGGACATCCTCGAACTTGAATCCGGCGACTATGCGGTCATCGGCACCGACATCACGACGGAGGCGACGGGGAAGTTCCCGGCGGGTTCCGGCTGCGGGCCGGGCGAACGGGTGGTCCGGGTGCCCCGCCGTATCCTGGTCGCCGCCCGGGCGGACATTCCGGCGGCCGCCTGAGCCGGCTTTCGGGACGGGGCGCTTCCGTGGTAGCGTGCCCGGATGCCCCACCCGCTTGCCTGGCTCAACGACAACTGGTTTTCCCTGCTGCAAAGCCTGGGCATCGTCGGCGGCCTGCTGTTCACGGGGTTCGCGGCGCGGCGCGAGGCCCGGTCCCGGCTAACCAGCGACCGGCTGGTCCTGCTGGAACAGCACCGGGAACTCTGGAGCGAGGTTCACCGGCGGCCCGAGCTGGAGCGGGTCGTGCTGCCGTCCGTGGACCTGGTGGCCCACCCCGTCAGCGTGGCTGAGGAACGTTTCCTCAACCTCGTCATCGTCCATTTCCACACCGGCTGGCAGCTCGCCGTCAGCGGCGTCGTCCATTCCCCGGAAATCATGGCGGCGGATGTCCGCAGCTTCTTCGCCCTGCCGCTGCCCCGCGCGGTCTGGGAACAGGCCAAAGCCGCCCGGGACCCGGAATTTGTGCGGTTCGTGGAGACGGCGTTGGCCGCCCGGGACGACGATCCGCCGCCCCGCTGAACTGGCGGCGGCCCAGGGATTGCCTGGGCCGCCCGGACACTCGGAATCAGCGCAGGGTGCGCCCGCGGACGATGGCCATGGTGTCGATGGCCGGGCGGGTCAACGGCGACAGCTCCCGGCGGGCGAGGTCCCCGCGGGCCTTGTCGCCTTCCCGCACGGGCACCCGGCCTTGCGTCAGCACCTGTTCAACCTCCTCGGGGGTGGGCGGCACCGTGAATTGGGGCGCCTCCGAAACCCGCTTGCCGTTGATCACCTCGCCGTCCCCGGCCACCTGGAGGAACCAGTTCGCGTCCTTCTCCAGCAGGTCGATGTGGAGCCGGAGCAGCGCGGAGAACTGATTCGGGCGCATGGGAACCGGGGAATGGTCGGCCAGGAAACGGGCCAGAGTGTCCTTGTCGTTCGACCATTCGCTCCAGCCGTTGAATTGGTTTCCGTAAATCCGGTAGAACTCGAAACCCAGGTTGGCACTCCCGCGGTAAGTCACCCCGTTCAGCCGATCCACCTCCGGCACGCCGCGCAGCGCGAGGTGGGGTCGCCACTCCCGCACTTGCAGGAGCATGACCTCGTTCTTGCCCACCAGCTTGGTGTAGAGGTGATCGCCCTGGGCGAACCAGTAGTGGCTGATTGCCCGCAGCACGTTTTCGCGGGCCTCCTCCTGGCGGGCGAGCCGGGCCATCTCGTCGGGAGTCGGGGGCAGCACGCTGACCTTGGCTGCGTATTTCTTCCGGCCATCCACCTGGGCCGTCCAGTGCCAGCGGCCCGCGACATTGGTCGCATACGTCTCGGCCTCGTGCCACAGGAAGACCCAGCCCGGGGCCGTCGGGACCCCTTGGACCTTGCCACCGCCCCGCACCTTGCCGAGGTCATCCCGGGCCTCGAAGACCACCTCCATGGGCCGCCCGACCGGGGCGTCCACGAGCCGCAGTTCCAACGTGTAACCGGCGGTCTGCGCGACCTCCGCCACCGGATTGCCAGCTCCGATCGGGTTGCCCGGGTCCACGACCACGAGCTGATTGGCGGGCGGGGCGGCGGGTGGCTCCGCCTCGCGGCCCAGGCCGAAGGCGGCCGGGGCGGTATCCTTGGGGTTGAGTTTGCGGCCACAGCCGGTGAACAGCAGCGTGCCGACGATGAGGAGACTGAGGTTATGTTTCATTTCTTTCCTTTGGGCAGTTTGTTGAGGGGATTTTCACCTTCCGCCGGTGGTTTATCCGGGGAAGAAAGCAGTTCCGGGAATTCGCCCAGCCCGAGCCGTTCGAGGTCGGCGGGCCGCCACTCGGTCAGGATTTCATGTTCCGGGGGCCGGTCGATCAGGTCGGCGATGCCCCGGGCCGGATTCGGCACGGCCCGGTTGAGGAACGGTCCGGACAGGACGTGGAAGTAGGGGTGACCGATGCTGGCGGTGTCGTAGTATCCGGCGATGCCGTTGTAGCGCGTGGCCTCGGGCAGCCGCTGGAATCCCGAGGGCGGCAGGGCCGGCCGCGTGTGCCGGGATTTCTGTTGGGCGATGCCGAACGTGCGGGCCGACTCCTGCCAGAAGCTAAAGGGCTTGCCGGACTGCGACTGGGTGCTGCTGGAGTTCCACGTGTGATGCACCAGCTCCAGCTCCTGGTCGCCGAAATGGGCCGAGGCGAACTTGGCCGACTCAATCTCGGTCAGCTTGAGGAACGCCTTGTTGCGGCAGGCCCCAAAGATCTCGTGGGCCAGGTGCTGGCCATAGACTTCGATGAGCCCCGGCAGATCCTGGAACCCCACGACCACGCAGGCCCCTTTCGAACGGCCCTCCACCATGAAGGACGGGATGGAGTCAAAACGTCCGGCCGTCCGCAGTTCGTCCACGATGATCCAGGTCTGCGGCGCGGGAAACAGCCGGGTGGCCTCCTCCCCCTTCAGGATGAGCTGGGTCAGCCGGTGAAGGATCGCGCGGTTGATCTGCTGGACCGTGCTGTTGAGCGAGGGGCTGCGTCCCAGCAGGAAGATGCGTTCCTCCCGCAGGAAATCCTGGAGGCTCACCTTGGCGGTGGCGCGTTCCCAGGCGGCGGCCACGAACGTCAGCCGCCGGATCGTGGCGTCGACCGTGGCCTCGACGCTCTTCTGCATCTCACCGGTGCCGAGGTAACGCCGGACCAGCGCCTCGGTGTTGGGATTGGAACCGAGCACCCGCTGGAGCCGCCGGTCGTGGCGCAACGTGAGCACCACGTCCCGCAGGGTCCAGCGGCCGGGCGCGAGCGTCGTGAACGACTCCATGACGCCGCCGAGCAGGCTGCGGGCGGCTTCCGGGAAGAACGGCTGCAACTCCTCCTTCTCCGGCACCAGGATGGTGCCCATCTCCATCGCGATGGCGGGCGAGGAGATGTCCCGGGCCATGTCCCAGGCCGCGGACCGGAGGTCGAAGGGATTGAGGATCGTGATCCGTTCGGGGGGCAGGCCGAGGCCGATGAGGGTCGCGTAGATGTCCCGCTTCGCATCAAAGATCAGCGCCCGCCGGTTGGAGCCGGGGCGGATGCCCGGCAGGACGGACTTCATCAGGAGCGCCAGAGAGGTGGACTTGCCCGAGCCGGGCGCGCCGATGATGCCGAAGTGTTGGGTGCCGGTGGAGACGGGCAGATGGAGTCCGCCCCAGAATATGGAGTCGCGCATGGATCAGTTGTGGTGAGGGTTGTCGATCGGGGTAATGGGAGGGGGACCGGAGGGGGCCGACCCGAGCTGTTCCGCCCGCTGTTCCGCGTCGGCAAACGAGATGAACTCGGGACCGCGGACCACCGTTTCCGAATCCGGGGGCACCGGGGACGGCCGCGGATAGAACTGGCCGGCAAAGACCGTCAGGCCGGCCCACAGGCCGGTGGTGTTCACCGGCGTCCACGGGGCGAGCCGGGCCGGCAGCAGGAAGTCGAGCCAGAGCGGGAACGTGAACAGTTCGGCGGCGGCCAAGGCGGTAACCACCCCGGTGTAGGCCACGGCGAACCCGAGCAGGCAGCGAACCCGCCGGGGCCAGCCGGCCCAGCGCATCAGCCAGCGGTCCGGCAGGCTGAACCAGCCGAGCAAGGGCAGGCCGATCCCGGCGGCCACGCCCACCACATGCTGCGGGTTGACCGTGTGGGGCGCGCTGACGCCGAGGGTCAGCCCCGTGAGGATCAGGCAGGCCCAACCCCAGAACCCTTTCGGGCGGAGCATCCAGAAACGGTGGGAAGCATTCATCGGGAGTGGGAATGGGAATGGGTTTTGGCGCTGGAATGGGCGGCGGACTCCCGGCGACGACGCTCCTCCTCTTCCTGGCGACGGCGTTCTTCCGCCTCCCGTTTCCGCCGGGCCTCGGCCTCCTTTTCCTGCCGGTCCTTTTCCCGCTGCGCGGTGGCGTCCGGACGCACCTCCGGCGCCGGCCGGTCGGCCCGCAGGTTCGGGAATTCCCGGAGGTCAATCCGCCGATGGGTGGCATCGTCAAACCGCACGAGGATGCCCGTCCGCTCGACCCGGACGACGGTCGCGCTCTCGCCGGCCTTGACGCCACGGACCTTGTCACTGGCCCGGAAGGTGAACCGTTGGCCCTTGGCAAACTCGGACGCGGCCTGTGCGGCCCGGGCCAGTTCCTTGCGGCGCTCGGCGGCGTCGCTGGCGACGGCGACCCGGTAGGACCGGACCTTGCGGGCGCGACTCCAGCCGGGCGCCTCCGGGAACAGGTAGCCTTTCCGCACCTGGACCCGGACGAACGGCAGCTTTTTCTGGGCGATGACTTCCTCCGTCTTCCGGGACGGCTTGGGTGGCTTGGGCCGTTTTGGCCGGGGCTTGCGCGTGAGGACCTTGCGGACGGGTGCCGCCACCTTATGCCAGGCCTCCCAGCCGCGGGCGGCCGCGGGCTTGGGCTCGGGCGAACCGGGCTGCAACTCCTCGGCCGGTTTGGGGCCGGACCCGGGGGGCGCGTCGGCCGGCCGGAGCGGCGGGCGTTGGTCTTCCGGACGGCGTTCTTCCGGCTCCCGTTTCTGCGGGTCCTGCGCCTGCGCCTGGGCTTGGGCTTGGGCCTTAGCCTGGGTCTCCTTTTCCGGTGGGGCCTTTTCCGGCTGCGCGACGGCATCCCGCCGCACCGCCCCGCGGCGCCGGGCGGCCGACAGATGCGGGAACTCCCGGAAGTCGATCCGCCGATAGACGCCATCGTCCAACTGCACGAGGATGCCTGTCTGCTCGACCCGGACGACGGTGGCCCACTCGCCGGCCCGGACGGCGGGGACCTTGTCGCTCGCCTGGAAGGTGAACTTTTGGCCCTCGGTAAATTTGGCCGCGACCTGTTCGGCCTTGGCGAATTCCTTGCGGCGCTCGGCGGCGTCGCGGGCGACGGCGATCCGGTAGGACGGCATGAAGCGGGCGGGACTCCAGCCGGGCGCCTCCGGGAACAGGTAGCCCTTCCGCACCTGGAGCCGGAGGAAGGACAGCTTTTTCTGGCCGACGACCCGCTCGGCCCTCCGGGGCATCGGGGATCCGCGTCGGCGCGGGAGGTATTTTCGGATGGCTACGGTGATCTTCCGCCAGGCCTCCCAGCGGCGGGCGGCCGCGGCCTTCGGGTCGAGCGCAGCGGATTGTTTGGCAGCGGACTGTTTGGCATCGGCCGGTTCGGCGCCGGACTGTTTGGCCGCGTCGGCCGGCCGGCGCGGCGGTCGTTGGTCTTCCGGGCGGCGATTCTTCGCCGACGGCTTCTTGGGCTGTTCCGGGTTCTCGTTGCGCCCCCGTCCGGCCTTCGGGTCCTGGGTCGCTGGCTCCTTCCGTTCAGCCTCGGGGGCCAACCGCCCGGCGGCGGCCGGCCGCGGGGAGTCCTCGCGAGTTTCCCCCGCCGCCTTCGCCGGGTCTTCCTGCGGGGTGCGGCCCCGGGGGGCGGTGAGCCGTTGGGCCTCGGCTTGGCTCCAGCCGAATTCCCGGCCGACTTGCTGCCACTGCTCGAACAGGGTCGAACGGGCGACCTCGACCTTGTCGGGCCGCGTGGCCAGCGCGACGGCCTTGGCCGCCACGGCGGAGTAGCCCCCGGTTTCGGCAAAGACCGCCAGCATGGCTTTCCGCCGTTTCGACATTTCGTCACTGAGCGCCTGCGGCACCTGCGGGAGGCGGAACGTCTGGCCGGTCCATTCGATGGCCACGCCCAGGTCGCGGTGGAGCCGGTCCGCCAGGAACGCCTGGTAATGCGCGCCCAGCCCCATCTTCAGGGCAAAGAACTCGCTGCTCTCCAAGGCGCCGGTGCGGCCGTCCCGCCGTTGCGCCAGATTCAGGACCAAGGCGTGCGAATGGAGCTGGGGGTCCAGTGCCCGGGAGGTGCCGTGTTCGAACACGGCCGCGACGATGGGCGTCCGCTCCCAATGTCGGCCCCCTTTGCCCGAACGGGTGTAGGCGACGGTCCGCTCCAGCAGGTCGAGGGTGGACGCGACGGCGGCGGCGTGGGCCGCCTGGAGGCGGGCCCGGGTCTCGGGGTCCGCCTGGGACCAGAGCACCGAGACGCTCTTGGGGGCGCTGAACGTGAGGTCCCAGCCATTCCGCCGTTCGGGGTCGCCCGCGTTCTGGACCAAGGGCGTCGAACCATCGGGCGAGTAGCCGGCAAACAGGCGGCGCAGGGTTTCCGGGGAGACCTCCCCTGCCAGCCCGAACTGCCGGGCCAGGCCCCCGTGCCAAAGGCCCGGCGGTTCGCCGCCGTTGAGGTAGTAATCTTCGCGGGCCAATGACAGGTAGTAGTTGGCCCCGGCGGTCCCGGTGATGGGTTGGGATATGCTGAGCATGGTCAGTCCTGGGTGCGGAGATTTTCTTGGGCCCACCGTTCGGCGGCGGCGGGTGAGCAGCCTTCCCGCTGGCCGGCCGCGATGAGGAGCGCGCGGGCCGTCAGGGGCAGGTCATGCCGGACATCCGTGAGCCATCCTTCCAGCCGGGCGAGCCGTTCGAGCAGCGTGGGCTGGCCGTCCCGGTCGGTGAGCAGTTGCTCCAGGCGCCCCAGCCGGGCCATCAGCTCGGCGCGTCCCCCATCCCCGTCGAGACAGTCCAGCAGCCGGAGCCGGGCATAGTCGCCGGGGCTGCGGTTTTCGGCGGCGGCGGCTTCCGCCAGCCGGTCGTAATGGTCCGGGCCGATCCGGAAGGAGACGGTGCGCGAGGTGGTGCTCATGTTTGCGGCGTAGGCGACTGGTGGGGAGTGACTTGCGACGTGGGAAGCAGCGGGTGCAGACGGGCTGCGGACACGGCTTCGGTCCGTATTTTCAGGGGTTCCGACGTTTTTTTGGGTCCGACGGTTTGCACCGCCAGGTGCGTCCGGTGTGCAGGCAATAGGGCATCGCGATTGGGGTGGCGGTGGCTGCCGGTCTTCACGGTGAGGGACTCCTTTGGGTGGCTCCGTTTCGATTCGGGAGAGGCGTTCACTCGCCGCCGGGGGCGCCTTCCGTCGGCGGGTTCCCGCCCTTGGTCCGGCGCTCTCGTTTCAGCGCCCAATGGGTGCTGACGGCCTGCGTCGCCTTGGCGAGCCACTGGGTATCTTCCCGCAACCGGAGCAGGTCCACGGTGGCGAAGTATTTGACCGTGTTGGACCGCACCCGCCCCAGCGGCTGGAGCAGGCGCGCCGCCGTGAGGGTGGGAATGTCATGGGGGGCGAAACCCAGCAGGGTCGCCGCCTGCTCGGCATTCAGCCGGGCAGGCAGCAGGGCGAGGGTCAGGACGTTCTTGGCTTCGGGGTGCATGGCTCGGGGGACAGGCTTCTGAATTGGTTGCCGACACCTGAACCCACGGAACCACCGCCGCTTTGTGACAAAGAAAGTCCGGGAATATTTTCGGCCGGGTGCCGACCATGCCGGCACCGGCGGATGGGGAGTCCTGCACCGCCCTTGGCCACCGTCCTCGGTTCAGGAGGCGGAGGCCGCTGCCCGCCCGCCTTGGTCTATTGCGCCACTATGAGCAGGACGTAGTCGCCGCCGAACCGGAGCTCCTCAACGTGCCAGCACTCCCACTCCAAAATGTCCTCCAGGGCGATGGTCCCCTGCGTGTAGTCGGTTTCTTCCGCTGGCCGGTAGTCCCCGGCATAGTAGGCGTCGAAAATGTCCTGGCTGGCTGCGCGCCAAAGGTCGGGAAAGTTGGTTCCTCGGAGGATGCGGATGCAAAGCGCGTCCAGTCGCTCAGGGGTGATGTCGTCCAACGCCATCCCATGGACGTTCACGGCGCAGTGAATTCTCAGGAAGTTGTCCAGGTCATCCCCGCCCAACGCGTCCAGCGCCCGGTCGAGGGCCAGCAGATCCGAGCCGGTCACGGCGCTTCGGTCAGCACAAAGAATCGAGACGCCCGCATGGTCGCCGGACGGCCAGAACTCCGCCTCCCCGTCCGCGCCATGGTTCCACGCGACCACTTCCATCGCGCTCAGGGTCCGCCCCATCGCCGACTGTTCCCCGAAGTGGCCCACCTCGAACGTGCCCAAGTCGTATTTGAACCCCTGGCCTGCGACCGTAACCAATCCCGTATCCGTCATGTTTCCTCCTGTTTCTCAACTTCGCTTCCCTGCCGTCCGGCTTTCCCAGCCTCCCGGAGGGAAAACTAAAAAAGAATCCAGCAGTGGGCTGTGGAACTGTGGGCGAGAGGCGCGTGGTGTTGATAACTTGTGGGAAATCACGGAACACGGCGAAGCCGGTGGAGGGATTTTCCACAGGTTATCAATGCCCGCAGAGCGCCGGTCCGGCTGGCCTTGGCCACCGGACTCGTCCATAGTTCCACAGCCCTCCCCCCGGAGAGACTGAGCCCCCAATGGGTTCCAATCCGCGACCGCCGTGGTTGGCCGTTTCCCCCGGCGGTGCCCGGATTCCCGTCCTGCTTGTGTTCCGTCGGGGCCGACCGGTGGTTGGCCCGGGCGCGTGCGAACCGGTCCGAGGCGCCGAGACCAGTTGCCCGGGCGGCGATCCATCGCGACTCGATCAACAACGCCACCTCGTTACCCAATCGCACTTCTTCGACCGACCAATTGGTCGAATCGAGGAAGTCGGCGGAACAGAGGCCCGAACTCTGACCTGCACTATACAGTGCGTCCGGTGTGCTGATTTTGGGGCACCTTGAAATGGGGTCGGAGTTGCCGCCCGTCCAGCGGCCGGGGACGCCGTTCACTTGCCCCTGCCGTCCGGCTTTCCCAGCCTCCCGGAGGGAAAATTAAAAAATGAATCCAGCAGTGGGCTGTGGAACTGTGGGCGAGAGGCGCGTGGTGTTGATAACTTGTGGGAAATCACGGAACACGGCGAAGCCGGTGGAGGGATTTTCCACAGGTTATCAATGCCCGCAGAGCGCCGGTCCGGCTGGCCTTGGCCACCGGACTCGTCCATAGTTCCACAGCCCTCCCCCCGGAGAGACTGAGCCCCCAATGGGTTCCAATCCGCGGCCGCCGTGGTTGGCCGTTTCCCCCCGTGGTGCCGGCGAACGCCCAGCGGATTGCCGGGGATCAGTTGGGGGTGGTCGTCGGTTGGTTTTGTCTTTCCGGCGTTCCGCCGGTGACCGAACCGGGAGCCAGGGCGGCACCACAACCCTTGCGGGAACATCCGGCGCCACCCGGCTCGCCGGGAGGATTACCAGATGACGCCGGTGACCCGGAACGGCACCGGCGCGGATTCGCCCGCCAGATAACGCTGCCACTTCCACGGAACGACCGGGAAGGCGGTGCCCGGATTTCCCTCCCGCTTTTGTTCCGTCAAGGCCGCCAGGTAGTTGGCCCGGGCTCGCGCAAACCGGTCGGCGGCGCCGAAACCGGACGCCCCGTTCGCCTCGAACCCGGCTTCGATGCCCGCCGCAAATTGCGGGCTGCCCGACGGTGCCAGCACCCGCAAACCGCGGTCCAGGTCGGCCCCCTGCTGCGCCATCAGGCGCAAGGCCGACAGCGGCCGCAGAATCAAGCCAATGACCTGCGCGCCCTCGCCGTAGGCGCCCTGCCGCACGATGGCATTGGCGAACGCCCGTGGCAGCCCGCCGAAGGCGGCGAGGCGACCCCGTTCGGCCGCTTCGGCGGTGAGCCAAGGCCCGGTGGCCTCGTCCCAAGTGTCCCCGTCCCAAGCCAGCACTCGGACCCGCTGGCGGGCCGCCGGGGAGAGTTCGGGCAGTTCGTGGGAGTCGCGGGCGGGATTGATGCCCAGGACCCAGACCTGGCCGACGGCCAGGTTGGTGGCGACGAGCACCGCCCCGGCCTGTTGGCCACGCGAGGGCTGCGTCACCGTCATGTTGAAGCTCATCCCGGGCGCCAAGGGTTCGCTCAGCTTGCGGGTGGAAATCTGCCACGGAGCCAAGCCGCCGCGGGGAGCGGGCTCGCCATTCGCTTCCACGCTGAACCGGTCCGTGGGCCAGGCCGAGAACACCACCTTCACGCCCCTGGGGTCGGACGCTTCCCCGGCCACCACCACCGTCTTGGGGGCGAACAGGCCCGTCGGTTCCGCCGGGAGGAGCACGGCATTGTCGCGGAACCAGCCAGGCAGCCGGAGGACCGGGGCGGGCTCCGCGCTGCCGGCGACGCCAGCCCACAGGCAAAACAGGAATAGTCTCGTGAGGTTCATTCCGGGTCCTCCACCAGCACGACGCGAAAGCCCAGGCGGTCGTTGCGGGTCGCGGGCGGCTCCGCCCAGTGGGTGGCCGACCGCAGCAGGTCCGGGTCCTGGTCGAACCACGAGCCGCCGCGCACCACCCGGTAATGGGTGCCCCCGCGGTCCTCGGCCAGCCGCCGGGAGGCCACCTGCCACCGGGACAAATCGTTCATGCCCGCCTGATACCAAGTGTCGCACCATTCGGCCACGTTGCCCCCGAGGTCGGCGAAGGCGTCGGGGGAGGCATACGTGCCCACGGGCACCGTGCGGGCCGACTTCGGGTCGCTGGACGCCAACAGGAGCGGCCACCAGTTCGGCGGCCAGTCGGCGTCCTTCAGTTCCTGGCCGGCATAGTTGCCGTGCCCCGCCCCAGGCGGAAATGTTCCGCCCCACGGATACGGGTCGGCCCCAACAAGGGCCGACCATTGGGCGCTGGTGGGCAATGCATACCGTTGCCGGGCGGTCAGGCGGTGCAGGTTCTGTTCCCGTTGCGTCAGCCAACGGCAGAAGGCCGTCGCGTCATCCCAGGAGACCCCGACGACGGGGTGCTCCAGTCCCTGTTGGGGAAACGCGTTGCGCCACGTCCGGCCCGTATTGGTGGCGCCCGCGGCAGTGATGGATTCGAGGGTGGCGTCGGGCAGACGGGTGTCGGCGGCGAAGACGGAGAAGTTTCGCACGGTCGTCTCCGTGCGGGCGGCCAGGAACGGTGTTTCCGCCGCGACCGGGAGCAGGTGGAGGCCCAGGCTGTTGGTCCAGTCCGCGTGGAACCGCGGCGTGCGCCACGGTTCCAGCTTCAGGTTGACGGGCTCCGTCTGCCCGGGCGACACCACAAGGATTTCTTCCCGGGGTTCAAGCGGCAACGAGTTGGTGGCCCAACGGTCCAGCCGCAGGCGGTAACGACCAGCCAGCAGCCTGAGTCCTTCCAGCGGATTGGCCCGCCACGGGATGTCGCGTTTCGGCGGGTCATAGAACCACGTAAAGTCATTGGTCCCGACGTGCCGCACCGGCTGCTCCCAGGCATCCAGCAGCGCAAAGGGGGCCGCCACACTGAGGAAGAGGCTCAGACCGCCGCGGCGGAAGCTGAGGTCCACCCGGTTGGTCCCGGCCGCCAGCACCACCTCTTGCTGAAGCCAATTCCCGGCGGATTTGACCGGCCCGGTTCCCGCCTCCAGCCAGTAGCGGCCCGGCCCAAGGTTGGTGACGACGAGTTCCTGGCCCGGTGCGAGGCGGTGAAGCGCGACGGGCTTGGTGGGGCGAGGCGCATTCGTGGAAGCGGGCGCGGGGAAGACTTCGACGCGGACTTCGCCGGGACCAACTCCCTCCGGGCGAAGGTATAGCGTGGTCACCGGATTGGCCGATTGCGGCTCAGCCGCTCCTTGGTCGATGCGGTTGGTCAGATTGGCGACCCATCCGTTAGTGGCAGGGTTGACCACCACTGGAAGTCCCGACCAACCCCGCTCAATCCGTTGCCCGAACGCGGCCACCCGGGGCGCGTGTTGTTTCAGGAAGCCATCGAGGCCCCACCGCCAGGCCACGGCCAAGAGCACTGCCAGCAGGAGCAAGCAGGTCGCCGCTTGGACGAGTCCGCGCAGCATCCGCAGCCAAGTCGCCGCATGGTGCGCCACCTCTTCGATGGGTGGACCGGCTTTCCACCATTGCCAGAAGGTTCGGATGTCCGGCGGGCGTTCGCCGGGTTCCGGGCTCAGGCAACGGAGGATGGTGGCGGCGGCTTCCGGCGTGATCTCCCGGCGCACTTCGGTTCCCCTGGGCAGCAGCCGCCAAGGATGGACGGGCGGCGGGGGGTGTTGTTCTCCGGCCAGGTCCTCGGGCGAGAAGGGAACGTAGCCGGTCAGCAGGTGGTAAAGGACGGCGCCCAGCGAATAAAGGTCGTCCGCGGCCGCGGGTGCGGCGCCCCGGCGTTGCGCCGGGGAGGCGTAGCACAGTGTTCCGCCGGCGGTAGTCGCCCAGACGTTGTCCGCCACGGGCGGCCGGGCGAGCCCGAAATCGGCCAGTTTCAACCGGCCCTCGGGAGTGACCAATAGGTTGGCGGGTTTCAGGTCCCGGTGCACCAAGCCCACCTCCTCGTGCGCGTAGGCCAGGGCCTCGATCAGTTGGGCGAGGAGCGGTTCCAGTTCGCGGCCGGTGAACCGGCCCGACGGCTGGGCTTCCAGGAGCTGGCGGAGATTCAGCCCCGGAACAAACTCCATGGAATAGAAGACCGGCTCGCCGGGATGCTCGTGCCAGGAATGGACCCGCACGATGTTCGGATGGCTCAGGCGCAGTGCGGCCCGAACCTCCCGGCGCAGCAGGCCCACCAGTTCCGCGTCGGGCGAGCCCTCGGCGAGGATAAATTTGAGCGCCACCTGTTCCGGGGCGCCGCCGGTGGAAAGGTGTTCGTCATCCGCGAGCCAGACCGTGCCCATGCCCCCCTCGCCCAGCGGTTCGACCAGCGTGAACCGCCGTCCGCCGAACCGCTCGCCCGCGTGGAATCGCCGCGTCGGGACTTCGGCCTGGCCTTGGGCGCGCGAGCTCAACGTCAGTTCGCCGAAGCAGGTCGCACAACGGCCCAACAGGACCGCTGCCCGGCCACAGGCACAGGTTTCGCCGGACCCGATCACAGGAGAAGGGCTTCGAGGAAATGCCGCATCTCCTCGGACCGCTCCGCCTCGGTGGCGTCGTCGGGCAAGTCGGCGATGACCAGCGTGGTCAGCAGCTCCCGCAATTGTTTCCGCAGCCGGTGCAGCCGGGTCCGAGTGTTGTCATGGCTGAGCCCGAAACGTTCCCCGATGGCCGCCAAGCCTTCAGGACTGGGGTTGCCTTCAAGGAAAGGCGCGAAGGCAGCGAACAGTTCCCCCTGATCACTGGCCTGCCAGGTTTGGTGCAATTGGACTTTGGCAGTCTCGAAGAGGTCCCACGCCCACGCCTTTTCAAAGGCGGCGTCCGCCGACTCGGTGGCTTCGACGTTGGCCAGCGGGTCTGTTTCCGGCTCGGAAGGTTCGGCGAGTGCGAGCGCAGGTCGCCGCAGTTGGTCGATCACCTGGTGTTTGAGGCAGCGCAGCAAGTAGCTGCGGAAACGCCCCCGTTCCGGCGTATGAACCGCCAGCGTCCCTTGGGCGAGCATCTTGGCGAAGAAGCTCTGCACCCAATCCTGGGCATCGGATTCCGACCGGGCCAGGCGGGTGGCTAGCAGCCACGTATAGAGGGGATACCAGTAGCGGGAGCAAAGCTCCTCCAAGGCGGTCTCATCGCCACCGCGCACCTGGTGCAACAGGCTCAGCGACGTGCGGTCGAATCCTGCCTTACGGGTGAAGCCAAGGCGGATTGTTGACGGTTCATGTCCGGCCATCCGGCTCACCGTGACCACGCGTTGGCACGACTGAAAAGTCGAAAAGATGACCAGGGCAACCCTTCGTGGACGCGGCGATACGATTTTGTTGAAAACTTGGAGGAAGTTCCAGTGAACGCAATTTTGCCGGTGGCGCGACCTTCAAATACATCCTCGGAGCCATAGCATTAATTTGATTGATGGGATGCCGAACCTTCACCAATCCCGCTCGCGAGAGGGATATCGAAAGCGGCGTTCGATAGATGGAATACGATGCGTCGCGTCGAGGCACATATCTGGTTTCGAAAATCATTTCTTGAGACCTTTGAAGAACACCTGTTTTTCGAGGCGGCAGGACTGAAGTTGGGTTGGAAGTTGGGTTGGAAGTTGGGTTGGAAGTTGGGTTGGAAGTTGGGTTGGGAGTGGTAAGGCGGGTTGGGCTCGACCTCGCCGATAGGTGGGCGCGGGGAGAAAGGCGCCGTGCGGGCCGCGAACTGTCGTGCCATCCATCGGCCGCGCCCCTCCGCGGACTTGCCGGCGGACCCTTCAGGCCGCCGGCGTTAGATTTACCCAGCGGCGGAGGTTCCAGACGACACACTTGAGTTCGAGTTCGAGCCGGTTGCGGCGGATTCCCAGATGCCGCACCCGCCGGTAGCCGAGGCCGCGCTTCCAGTGGCCGAACACCTTCTCGATCCCGCTGCGCACCCCGCTCCGGAAGCGGTTGAGCTTCCGGGCCGGTTCGCCCAGCGGATGGCTGCGGGTGCCCCGCCGCATGATGCCGTTCTCGGTCTTCCTTTCGTCCAGCCACGCGCTGCGTGCGCGGCTCCAGTAAGCCTTGTCGGCCACGACCATCTGTTCGTCCCCCTCGACCAAGTTCTCGAACCGGCGGCTGCCGTGCTCGCTGGCGGGGCCCAGTTCCGCCTTGCGGATGAGCGTGTGGGCCTCGTCCACAGCGACATCGGCCTTTTAGCCGTGCCAAATACGACGGCGCCCCTCCGACCTTGCTTGCCGGCTCACAACTTTGCCGGCTTTTTTACCATGTTTTGGCATTCGCATAGAATTCGGCTCGGATCACCGTCATTGGTAAATTCTTGAATAAAGCAAAAATAGCAACTAGTCGTGGTCCCGACGAGCCGACGGCAACAAGCGCTGGCCTTCGGATTGGTTTGCGACTATTTCCCGGAGCCCGGCCACCGTCAAAATCAAGGCGGCTCCATCTGGATAGCAAATGGATCAACCCAACGCTCCAATCGCCGTCCCGCCCTTTCCGGCCGGAGAAATCGAAGTGCATTCCTTTGAGGATGCGCCAGCCCCGGCAATGGTTTATCGCCCAGCTGATGCTCAGGTGCTCGCCCTTAACGCAGCCGCGCGCAAACAGCTCGGTTACGCGGCGGCGGCGGAAGTGCCCAGCCTTGCCATGTGGGATCTGCTGGCGCCCGAGGATCGCGACGCATTGTCCCAGCAGCTGGCGCAAGGTCCAGAAATCAGATCGGTGCGGGTGCGCTGTCGCCACAAGGATGGCTCCCTCTTTACTGCCGAAGGGTTTTCCATCCCGACCACGTTTGCCGGTTCGCCAGCGCGGATCGTGGCCTATCACGACCTTTCCCCCCAGCAACAGACCATCCATCAGTTGCAGCGCCTGTATGACGCCTTTGACGCCACGGTGGAGGGGGTGGCCATCCTGGAGGGGGACCGTTACGTCATGGTCAATCCGGCCCATGCCGGGATGTATGGCTACACGGCGGCCGAAATGCGGGGCCAAACCTGGCGGATCATCTACGATGACGAGGAGGCGCGCCGGATTGAATCGGAAGTGTTTCCCGCCCTCACCATGCACGGGCGATGGACTGGGCTGACCCGCGGCCGGCGTAAAGATGGCTCGGCCATCCCCACGGAGATCAGCCTGACCATCGCCCCCGCAACCGGGGTCCTCATTTGTGCCTGCCGTGACATCAGCGAGCGCGAGCGCCGGGAGGAGTCCGTGCGGCGCAGCCAGGAGGTCTTGGCGTGGGTGCTCGAAGCCGCCGAGATGGGAACTTGGGATTACGTTCTGCCGACCGGCCATATTTCCTACTCGGACCGCTGGCTGACCATGCTGGGTTACTCACCGGGGGAGCTGCCCGAAACCATTGAGACTTGGGCCAAGCGTGTGCATCCCGAGGATTATCCGCGGATAATCGCCGAGGTAGACGCTTGGCTGCAGGGATCGGGGAAGAACTTCAATGCGGAATATCGGATGCGCCATCGGAACGGCACCTGGCGCTGGATCAGCGATCACGGAAAAGTGGTGTCACGGGCCCCGGATGGCCGGGCGATCCGGGCGGTCGGAGCCCACGTCGATATCACCGCCCGTCGGCAGAGCAAATCGACTCTGGAACAGCGCAGCCAAGAACTTATCGAAGCGAATGTCCGGCTCGCGCGGGCGGCGCAGGTGCGGGACGAGTTCCTAGCCCGCATCAGCCATGAGCTGCGGACGCCGCTGACCACCATTCTCGCACTGGTGGAAATGCTGCTGAGCAACCGTGCGGATGCCCTCACCGAACGCCAACGCCAACGGGTTCTCTTGGTCCAGGAAAGCAGCCAGCACCTCGTGGAACTGATCGATGAGGTCCTCGACCTCGCCAAACTGGAGGCCGGCACGATGAAGGTGAACCTCGAGGCGGTGCCGGCAGTCGGCATCGCCGAGCGGGCGGTGCAACTGATAGCCCCGCAAGCCCAGCGCAAGGGACTGCGGCTTGCCTTCGATCCGGGGCCGCCCGGGCTCGCGGTGATCGCCGATCCCCTGCGACTAAAGCAGATCCTTGTGAACCTGCTCGGGAATGCCGTGAAATTCACCGCGCCGGGCGGCGAGGTCAGCCTGACGGTGGCCCGGATGGAAACCCCGGACGTGGGCGCCTGGTTGGACTTGCGGATTGCCGACACCGGCATCGGCATCGCGCCGGAAAATCTGGAGCAGATTTTCCAGCCCTTCGTGCAGTTGGACTCCGGACTCAACCGCACTTTTGGCGGCTCGGGCCTGGGCCTTGCCATCGTCAAGCACTTCACGGAACTGCACGGCGGCACCATCACGGTGACCAGCGAACCGGGCCGGGGCAGCGAGTTCCGGGTCCGCATGCCCGCCGCCGCACAGGCGACCGCAAAGGGGCCGGTGGGAGCTAACATCGCCGAATCGGCCCGGCCGGCGGCCGCGACTGCTGGCTGGGAGGTATTGCTAGTGGACGACAACCGCACCAACCGGACCCTGGTGGCCGAATACCTGGAAGAGGAGGGCTTCGTGGTCCACGCAGCTGCCGGCGGCTCGGCGGCACTGAGCTGCCTCGAGAGCATGCGGATCGCCCTGGCGCTGGTGGACGTGCAGATGCCGGGCATGGACGGCTTCGAGTTGACCCGCCGCATCCGCAGCCATGCCAACCCGCGGATTGCCAACACGCGGATCGTGGGCCTAACCGCCCTGGCCATGTCGGGGGACCGGGACCGTTGCCTGGCGGCCGGCATGGACTCCTACTTGGCCAAACCGTTCGTCCTGTCGGCCTTGTCCGCCCTGATCCGGCAACTTCAGCAGGAAAGCCAGCTCGGCGGCCACTGAAACGCAGACACGCGGCTTCCGTGGGCCGTCGATTTCATATCACGGCTGCCAGATCGCCCGGCTTGGGCACGACGTCCGACACGCTCAGCACAAAGCGGGTGCCGCCGGCTTCGCCGGACTCGCAGCGCACCTCGCCGCCGTGCAGACGGGCGCACCGTTGGGCGATCGTGAGGCCGATACCGGTGCCGGGCTGATCCGCGACGTTGCTGCCGCGGTAAAAGGCGTTGAAGATGCGTTCCCGGTCACCCGGGGGAATGCCCGGGCCGTGGTCTTCGACAACCACGTGCAGGCAACCGGCGGTAGGCTGCGCCAGTCGCACGGTGACCGGCTGGTCCGTCGGCGAATACTTGAGCGCATTATCAATGAGGTTGAGCGCCACCAGCCGGAACATTTGGGTATCGAGGGGGAAGGTCTCCGGCGCCGTGGGCTCAACCACGAGGCGGAGGCGCTCCGACTGGCCGGCCTGGCCGGCCGCCAACAACAACTCCTCGACCAGGCGGCTGACGTTGACCCGTTTGGGCAGGATCTGCACTTCCTGCGCCTGGAGCCGCCACAACAGCATGAGATTGTCCAGCAGGCGGTTCATCTGGTCGGCGCTTTCCCTGATGAGTTGCGCGTGCCGTTGCAGCCGGCTGATACGTTTGGGTTCTGTCACCGACCCCAGCTCGGCCAGACGTGCGACCATCAGCTCCGCCGCATAGCTGATGGTGGCGACCGGAGTCCGGTATTCGTGGGTCGCCAAGCGCATGAAGGCATCCTTCTCCCGGTTCAGCTCCTGTTCCCGGACCAGCGCCGCCTGCATCCGGCGTTCCGCTTCCTTGATCACCCTCAGATCCGTCGCCACCGCCACCGCCCCTGCCGGTTGGCCATCTACCAGTCGCGGCACGCCCGAAACCAGCACGGGTAGGCGGCTCCCATCGGGACGGACAATGGTCATTTCGTAGGTGTTGGCCTGTCCGAGCCCACGCAATCGGCGGGCTTCCGCCAGCACCGGCAGATCCTCGGGCGCCGCCAGGTAATCGGGCCGGCTGCCCACCAATTCCTCCACGCTCCGCTGGGCCAGCCGCGCATAGGCCGAATTCACGTAAATCCACCGCCCCTCGCCATCGCTGACGGTGAGCCCCTGTCCCATGAGTTCCAGCACGTTCTGGGTCAGGCTCCGTTCATTGGCCCAGGCTCGTTCGGCCTGGTCTCGGCGAAGGAACTGCGACAGCAGTTGCGCGAGCAATGGGACGGTGCCTTGCCCGGTCGCCGGCAGAGCGCTGGCGGGCGGCAGAATCAGGCGAATCAGCACCGTCCGGGCGGCACTGTGGTGAACGTGCAGAACCGCCAACAGGAACGCCTCTGCCGGGGTCCCGAGAGGATAGGTGCCCGTGTCCAGGTTCCGTTTTTGCCAAACTTCCGGACGCGCCCGCAGTTCGGCCAACCGGCCCGGCTCCACACCGGGTGCGCTCCACTCCGTCGCCGGGCCGGCCGCCGTTCCGTCTTCATCCAACGGCACGATCTGCCCCCACCACGCGCCCAGGTGCCGGCCCAAACTGGCCACCAACGCGGGCAGCAATTCCGCCGCCGCGTTGACCTCCGCCAGGCTCTGCCAGATCGCCGTTGCCAGCCGCAGGCCGGCGCCCGGCTGCCAGCCCCACGGCTCGGCCGGCGCCCCCACCGCCGGAATTGGTCCCAGCGGCGTGCCCAGATACAGGGTTTCCCCACCCCACTGACGCAGACAGGGGCCGTGCAGGTTTGGCCCGGCGATCATCGCCTCCAGCGTCAGGGACTCCGGTTCACCGCCGGAACCGGCGACCGGAGCCAGGCTCGGTGCAGTCGTTCTCGAACGAAAGAACCGACACCATGGCTGTCCCACCAGTTCCTGCGCCTGCACGCCCCAGCCTTGGCCGGCAGCCACAATGACCCCGGTGGCATCCCAGCGGAGATAAAAGGGAAACGCCGCCACCAGCGCGAGACTGGTCTCGCCGGTGCTGGCACCTGACGCCGGGTGGTGGACTGGTTTGGTCATGGGAACGGGCAGGCCGGCTGAAAGTGCAGGTGCAGCCGCACCCCGTCGGGAGGGCAGTCCTCAAAGTGAAGTTCGCCTCCGGTGGCCCAAAGCCGGGTGGCCATCTGCCGGAGGCCCGAATCTGCAAGCGGGCGCACCAGGGGGGCTGGGACTCCGGACTCGCGTGGGGCATGGCCCACTTCCCGGCTCCACAGGGTCAACTGATAACGATGGCCCTCCCATGCCCCCACCAGCCAGACGGCATCACCGGGGCGGGTGTGGCTCAGCGCGTGGGCCAGCAGCGCGCCGACCACGCCGTCATAATCCTCCGGCGGACACCGCACCCAGCCAGGCTGCACCATGACCAGCAGGTCGGTCAGCCGCCGTTCCACCCGGCCCAGCGTTTGGGCCAGTTCGTGGGCTCGGGTCGCCTGCACCCGCACCGCCTGGGGTTCCGCCACCCCTGTTCCGGCAGTCCCGCCGGGCTCCGGAAAAACTGGCGTCTGGCAGCCGGCGACCGGACTGGCAGGCTCCTGCAGGTCCCCGCGGACAACCTGGACCATTCGCGCCAACCGGACTTCCACCGCCCGGCGAATTTCCGTCAGGGCTACGGGTTTGGTCAGGTAATCGTCGGCCGCCAGGTTCATGCCGGCCCGCACATCGGCACCGCCGCCCAGGGCCGACAGCAGGATGACCGGCAGATTGGCCAGTTGGTGATCGGCACGTATGGCCCGCAACACGTCATGGCCGTCACCATCCGGCATCATCACGTCGCAGAGCAGCAGGTCCGGCTTCCGTTCCCGGATGCAGGCCAACACTGAGCGCCCACTGGCGGCCCCCCTCACTTCAAACCCGGACTCCGTCAACCCTTCCTGCAGGAGTTCGCGGAGCTGCGCATCATCCTCGGCGACCAGGATGAGCGGACGGGGAGACTGCAAAGTGTTCATGGCTTTGGCGCTGTGCATCGTCCCAATGAGCGGCAATTGGGAGTTCCCAAGGTTGGACATTTTTCCGCCTGCGCGCTTCAATCAATCTCGGGTATGTTTATTTTTTCCGTTCTCTCCCCCCATTTGCCAACCGCTCGAATCACCCAATAAAACGGGCATTCCACCCGAGTTTTAGCGGAGCCAGAGGAGGCCACGCGGTGTGATCCCGCGTTTTCTAGCCAACGATGTATTTGGCAGTTGGCAGACTGGGCATACTAGTTTGGTTATGAAAGGTAACCACCGTGAATCTTGCCGCCTGCCGATGAACAATGAACTTCGTGTCGCCTTGGTTGAAGATGATCACCGCTTGGCCGAGGTCGTCTCCGATCAGCTCTCCTCGGCCCCGGGATTTGGTCCGGTGGCGGTCTTCCATTCCGCCGTCACCGCCCTACGGGAAATTCCCGTGCTGGCTCCCCATGTCGCGCTGATTGATCTCCGTCTGGGCGGCATGTCCGGGCTGGAATGCATTCGCCGCCTCCGGGAAAAGGGCATCAGCACCAAACTGTTGGCCTTCACTTCCTCCAGCCATCCCGAGCTTGTCCTTGAGGTGCTGCGGGCGGGCGCGGACGGCTATCTGCTCAAGAACCATTCCGGGAGCCAGTTGATCAGCCAGCTCATGAAGACCTGTGCCGGCTTAGCCGTGGTCTCGGAAGAGATTTTAGGCGGCATTCTGGGCAGCTTTCGTGCCCAGCCCGGAACACAAATGGACCAGCTTTCCCGGGCTGAGCAGAACATCCTCGAACTCACCGCCGCCGGGCTCGACTGCAAGACCATCGCCCGCCGGCTGGGCATCAGCGTCAATACGGTTTACGTCCACAACAAACGCATCATCCGCAAGCTGGGCGTGGGCGACCGCAATGCCGCCGCAGCCGTGCTCCGAAACCGTCAGGGCCCGGTCGCGACCTGACCGCCGGCCAACAGCGTCTGCACGGCCGCGCGTAGCGACTCGGCCGACGTTGCCTGCGGTAGCCGATGGTCTGCCGCGTCGTTTGGGCTCGTCGGCATGTCGGTGATGCTGAGCCACCTCTCGCCCGGCCACCGGTCCCGCAGCTCGCCCGCCAGCCGGACGTCCATGATCGCTTCTCCGGCAGCCGCCTCGTCACGATGATGCACAACCAGCCGGGGGGCCGTCCGCAGGCCGCAGTGATTGGGATGTTCCCAACATTCGCGGGTCGTCCAGCAGACCATCGAGCCCAGCCCCTCAAGAGCGGATTGCAGTCCCCGCACCCACAACGTGTTCTGGGCGAGGATCACAATCTCCGGAGCCCCGCTGCCGACTGCCATCGTGACGGACACTTTGGCGCAACGGCCCCCTTGATCCCGACTGGCGCCAGCGCCCGATGCCTCCCAGCCAGTCTGTGGCGGCGGCAGCCGGTAAAGCTGCGGTCCATAGCTCTTCCAACCGCTCGCGCAACAGAAGACATGGGGGCCACGGTCGCCGAGAGCCTTGAACCGGTGTCCGGGCGGTTGGTCGGCAGAACTCCACGGCTGAGCGTCTTCCAGGGCCAGGAAGGTCTGGCTCTCCCCCAGGAACACCTCGACGAACCGATCACCCCGGCGTATCTCGCTCACCCGCACCCACTGTGGCTCCCCGAGCAAAGCAGCTTTCGACTGGGCCGCATCCGGCTCCGACAACCCATGCCCACTATGACACGCTTCTGAAGTTCCAATGCATACAACCACGCCGCCCGCATATATCGGGCATGTCAACATTTGGTATTTTAACGAGGCGCAGCTGCCAATATCCTTTTGAAGGATGGGCTTTTTACACTCCGCACACAACGACACTACCCAACCTTGTTTATATCATGCATCACGACGAGCTGTTTTATTTGCTTCACTGAAAATGACTTCTCTATATCGTTGCAATTCGGTCACCCCTGTCACACCAAGGCACCGAGGCGTGCTTTAGCTGAATCACCTCGCTCCCGCATGTAACTTCGCCTTTCAGTCTATGCCTAATTCGCTCCTGTGCGACCTTCGTGAACAGCTCAATGCTACTCACTCCTTGCACTGCGTTCGCCCCGGCACTGGACTGCATCGCAATTGCCGCTCCTGTTGATTGAATACTACTCAACACCGTCACGTCTATCGGAACTGTTATTCCCATAACGTTCTCACACCGCTGCAACGGTGGTGGCCGTGACTCCGCCCGAAGGCTAAAATGAAGATGCGCCTCATTTTGAGATCATTGTCCGGGCGCTAATATACGCGGCATGATCGTCCACTTTAACGGGTTACGACTCCAATGAGTGGCTGTGCGACTGACCATACTCCTGGGATCTCCTGAGTTTTTAGCAGTGAACACTGTTGATTTCGCATCGCCGCATACATATGCACACCATTTTGTAATAAACCCATATCTCGCTTTTCCATTTAATGCCATTTGATGTTTTAATTGCCAATACGCCGCCTTTTGGATCCCTAACTTCACATGATCTGACAGGTAGCGACGAGAATGTTCTTCGGTTGCTCGACCTCGGCATCGGAGTGCTGCGATTCAGATGGAGGCTTTTGTGGCATTTTGCGGGCCCCTCGACGCGCCGTGTTGCCTCGAGCCTTTTTAAGGACATTGCCGGCTCTCGCTCTGTCAAGGACCTGGAGGAACAGTATGTGTATTGGGAACGGCGCCATGAAGCCTCGAACTGGCGTTGGAGGGTCTGGCATAGCCGCTTTATTCCGCCATGCGAATTGTTGGCGCAACGGTTTGAGCGTTTGCTAGCCGTGGGGTTTCCTCGGATTGGGCGGGTTGCTTTGAGGACCTTCGTCGGTGATTCCGTGTCGCTGATGGTGATGAACGGTGCCTCCCACATTGCTATTCAGTGGCAACAGAATGGTGTCAATGTTCCTGGGGGCACGTTACCCCTGCTGCAGATTCCTCACGTCGAACTCTCATCCGCAGGCATTTACCGCGTGGTTGCAAAATCAGCCGAGGGCATCGACGTCAGCAATGAGGTCACTCTGCAAGTCAGCACACATCTGGGCCCGGTCGTGATCAATCAACCATACACTTGCTTGACGAGGATTGGCGCATCGTGGTGCGCCAGCGTGCAGGCCGAAGGAATCGGGGATTTACAATACATTTGGCATTTTAACGGACAGCCGTTACCCGGGGCTTTCGAACCGACCTTGCAGATTCGCTCCGTCGCCGCCCATAATCTTGGCACCTACCGACTTCAGATCAGGAACGCCCATGGTGTCACAAATACTGCCGACATTGTTCTAACCCTCGATGACGGCACCACCCGCGTAGGCACCTGACTCGTCCACTCAGACCTCAACCATCTTGGGACAGGCACGCATGCATACCCGTCTACCTATGATTGGCGCAGTGTCGCAACTTTGCGTCCACCAGCCAAACCAAGCAGTGCCGCCGCGACAACCGCGGCTGCGTCCGCAGGCTCAGGAACCGGAACCACTTGCCATCCTATGTCCTCCATGGCAGCCCAGTCGAGTTCGGTGAATAGTTTGCGCGTGCCGCTGGCAATGTCCGGCGTCATCGCCGCCAGTTGGGTCGTGGAGGAGATTCCGGGCGTCTGACTTTGAGTAGTCGAGGCCCAGTGGGATCCGTCTGAATGGAGCCGGGGAGCAGAGCCATTCACCCCGGTCGCCGCACTTCCCGTAAAGAGACCTCCGTCGATCAGCCGGCTCCATGAATCGGCCGTTCCCAGCCCGAGGATGTGCCCCAGCTCATGCATCGCCACCGAGTAAAAGTCATACTGGTTGGCCGGGACATCCAACGTGGTGATGTCGTCATCAAAATACCAACCGTAACCGGTGGTGAAGGAGATGGACCCACCCCATGGCCCAAAATCGGTGCTGGCGTTCGGCGAGACGCCGTCCACATCGACTCCGGTCTGTCCCCGCCCCAGCACGGTTTCCGTCCACGCCGTTCCGGCAGCCCCCGGCAACGCGTCTACCCCCGTGCCAAACGAGGCTTCGGCGAGAGTCCCCGTCGAGAGCGCCCGGGCCCCCACGAAGACCACCACCGCATCCTGCTCCACGGACAGTCCCGGGAGCTGGACCACGTTTCCGGAAGCGGGATGGTAGAATGCGGGAGTCCAAGATTGGCTCCCGCTGGAATAGGGAATCGCGGACAGCGAGTCCTCCAGCCGGGAGGTGACCGTGGACGCGGCCTGTTCCAGCACGTTCCTCCGGCTCTGGTCAAAGAACCCGGTGGTGTCGTAGCTGTAGTCGAAGCGGAAAACCACGGCGGCCGACGCCGGCGCACCGACGGCCCCGATGATTCCTGCGAGGATCAGGGCCTGTGAGGCCTCCATATGTCTGCCAACTGCGGTTTTCATGATGTCAGAAATGGAAATCCACACTGCCGCGGAGATTGCGGCCGGGCTGGTTGATGCCGCTGCCATGGATGCGATAGGTCTCGTCGAACCAGTTCTCGAACGCCACCGAGGTGCGAAGCCGGCTGGTCCAATCGTATCCGACGCGCAGATTCGCCGTCATCCATCCGGGCGTGCCTCCGGGCGGAATCCGCTGGGAGTCGTGAGCGTCTCCAAGAGAGAGCTTGTCTTGCTTGGCGGCAAACTGTCCGAACAACTCGACCGACAGGCCGGGCAGTAACGACTCCGGCGTCCAACGCACGCCCGCCAAGACGGTCAACGGAAGGCCCCGGGTCATCGGGCCCCGGGCCATGGACGCTCCGGGCGCGGGGAAATCGTCGTTCTCCCCCTGTTGCCAGGCACCTCCCCCGAAGACGGCGAAGTCATCCGAAAGCCGGTAGTCGATGTCCAGCTGGATGCCCTCCACCCAGCCCTCGGCGCCGTTCTGTTTCACCACCTCGGTCAGTCCGGAAACCACCCGGCCGGTCGGGGTGGACACGATCATGTCGAGGATGAATGTCCGGTAATAGCAAAGGGACGCGGTCCACCCCGTCTTGACCACCTTGAGCCCGATCTCCGCCGACACGAACTTTTCCGGCGACAGCCCCGGTGACGGCGTCTCCAGCTCTCCGCTCCGGGCAATGTCCAGCCGTGTCAGATCGCTGAGATTGGGGGCCCGAAATCCCTGGGCAATGCCCTTGAACAGGCCGAATTCACGCGCCTCGTCGGGGTGCCACATCAGCCGGGCATTGCCGACCACGCTATCCCAGCGGTCGGCATAGGAGGTCGCCAGCTTGGTCACCGGGTCCTGGGCCCGGCCCACGTCGGCCCTCGCCCAAGTATAGCGTCCACCCACCGTGGCCTCCATCCGCCCGGGCAGCCCGATCCGGTCCTCCGCATAGACGCCAGAAAGATCATAGGCCGAGTCGTCGGCCACCGGTCCCTGTAAGCCGACACCGGTGAGCACCCCGGCCGGATTAAACCGTTCGGCCCCCGCATTGACGTTGTCGTGGTAATGCTCCACGCCGTAGGTGAGCTGGCCGACGGGACTCGGGCTCAGGCCCTCCAACGACAGCCCGACCGTGCCCACGTCCACCGTGTCGTGCTGCCATGAAAGATCCTTCTTCCGAACCACCCGGACCTCGTTTTGCACCTGCCAGGAAAGCGTCGCCGTGAACTGATCGCCCCGTTCGGTGGCGGTCTCCAACCGCGAATACACCAATTCGCGCAGCTGGTCGAATGCATGACGCAGGTCGTTTCCCCGGCTGAGCCCCTGCCAGTCGATGCCGTCAATGGTCCGATGGGTCCGGTTCACGTCGGCCTGCTCCGTGCGCTGGTAGGCCACGGTCACACGGCTCATTTCACCAACGTTCAACTGCCCCTTCAGATCCGCGTCCCACTGGTTGTAACCGGTTCCCGGCTGATTGCCGACCTCGCTCCCCGCCCGGACATCGCCATAGGTCTTGCCGGAGATCCCCAGCGAATACCCCCACTTCCCGGACACGGATTCCCCGGCCTGAAACCGGCTGAGATTGGCGCTGTCGGCAATGCCGCCCCGGTAATAGACCCCGCCGAACAGCGTGTGCTCCCCCGGGGAACCGTAGCGGATGGGACTCATCAGCGCATTGACCGTCCCTCCGATCGCATCGGATCCGTGGATCACGCCCGCCGGCCCCTGCATCACTTCCAGGCGATCGATCGCGAGCGAATCAATCGTGGCCCAATACTGGTTCGGTCCATCCCGAAAGGTGGAATTGTTCAGGCGAATCCCGTCCACCAGGGCCAATGTGCGGAAGCCGGTAAACCCGCGAAGGTAGGGGGATCCCTGCCCCCGGGCGGTCTGTTGCACCAGGACCGACGGGGTCTGCAGGAGCGCTTCAGGCACGCTCGCGGCCATGGACTTCAGACGGATGTCACCTTCGGCAAGCGTGTCCACCAGATAGGGAAGGTCCTCCACCGGCGTGCCGATCCGCGTTCCGGTGACCACCATCCTCCCGAGGGTTTCATACCTCACTCCGACGTCCTCGGCGGACAACTGACACGCCCCCAGTCCAAACCCCACCCCGCACGCGACGCCCGCGCATATCATCGTGTCTTTCATCGTGTCTTTCATCGTGTCTTTCATCGTGTCAGCAATAACAGACACGACTGCCATCTCCTTTCATGCCCCATCCTCCATTCTGTTACATCCCGGTAACATTAGGCGCCGGCTGTGTGGTTCTATGATCCCGTGGAGTGGGGCCCTCGTGTGCGAGGGAGGGTCAATCCCGACGCAGCAGGGTTTCCAGGGTGATCAGGGCATAGGACGTGACCAGGTTCGGATCACTCTCCCACCAGCGGCCGCTCGCATTCAACCAGCTGCCGTCGCCCTTCTGCAGCTCCAGAAGCCGGCGCAGCACCTCGGGCCGCCAAGCGACCCGGTTGCCCTTCGCGTCGGTGAGCTCATCCATCCCAGCCGCCGTAAGCGCCTTAACCATGAGGTGCAGGTAATAATAGTAGCCCTGCTGCCCCATGCCCGGGTTTTCCTCATAGGACGCGTGCTTGCCGAGCCAGTCGGCAACCGCACGAACGCGGGGATCATCCGCCTTCAGGTCCGCATAGATGTAGCTGAGAAGGCCCGCGTAGCTGATGCTGCCATAGGACCGCAGGGCCACCTTCCCGTTGGCGTTGGTCACCGTTCCCGCCTTGCTGGATTCAGGGTCATAGACAAAGCCCCCAACATCCGCCGGATCCACCGACACCCACGGCTGCCGGTTGACCCCCGGAAGGTTCTGGCAGCGTTCCAGGAACGCGGCAGCGGCCTTCCAATCGAGATCCTCGGCCGGTTTGCCGGTGTCCCGGGCGATCGAGTCTCGGCTGTAATGCAGGGCCTCCAGCGCCACCAGTGTGTTGTTCATGTCGGAATGGATCGTGCCGTCCTTGTCACTGTATCCAATGCCCCCGGCATAGGCCCCGCCCGCCGCACCCGGCCGCACCTGGGAGCGGATGATGAAACTGCGCGCCGCGGCCACCGGTTCCCGGAATTCCGGTTCCTCTGCGGCCAGCAGCGCCATCACCGAGATGGCCGTGTTGTAGTTCGCGAGGTCCCGGACATAGATGCCACCGTTCGTCTGCACGCAGCCCAGCAGGAACTGATACCCCTTCCTCCGACCCGGCAAGTCCGCCCAGCGCCTGTCGGGATCGCCAGCGCCCGCAAACAGGGCCAACGCCGTTACCGAGGGGTGTTCCGGGGTGCTCCACCATCCATTGGTGTTCTGGGTGGAGGCCAAAAACCGGAGTCCCCGCCCCACCGCGGCAGAAGCCTCCTTCTTCATCGACAGGACACCGGGCGCCAGCGCCATCTCCGCTCCCGCGACCTGCCCGGCCACCGCACAGGCGGCCACTGCCCCAACAACGTATCGAACCAGAGAGATCATCATGTTTCCCGCCATAGAAAGTCTGCGACAACGGAACAACGCAGCCGGACGGATGCCCGACTGCGTTTTGTTTAAGGGATCAAGGAGCGCTGACACCCGTTCAGCGCCCGTGAAGTATTACCGCGAGGTGCCCCGGACGCGGCGGTAAGCGGACAGTCCCATGAGCCCGAACCCGATGACTGCCAAATAGGAGGACGGTTCCGGCACGGGCGAAATCTGCCAGGTGCCGATTTCGACGGCATTGAGATTCGCATCCCAGACCACCAGAGGGCCAGACCCGCTGGCCGGCAGGAACAGCGACGCTGCGCTGAGATCCAACGCCGACGAACCCGTAAAAGCGGCCGAACCCGTGCTGAAGCTCATCGCTTCATTGCTGGATCCGGCGATGAAAAGTCCGACGTTAGACACTAGGTCTACCTGAGCGACATCGTATTCCAAGCTCGCGTCGCCGCCTCTGAGGCCTGCCGTCAGGCTGGATGTCGCGAAGCTCCCACTGGGATCCGCGGTGAAGAAGTTCGACAAGGTGAATCCGTCGAACACGTCCGAACTCACGGCCACGCCCGAGTTCGCGCGCGAAGCCGTCAGGACGACGACCGAAGGATTGGATACGTCCACCGTGAGAACTACGGCGGCCTGCGCAACGCAGCTCCCCACCACAATAAGACAGGCGGTGCTGATGATTTTCTTCATGTTAGTCATAGTTATTTGATACCGTTGACTTCTGATTCCCATTTTTTCAATAAGCCGGACTGACCGCCCGGAAGAATCCCGACTGGCCGGAAGGTTCGGAATACTCGAACACCCCGAGCGGGAGACCGTTCACGGATCTGCGCGGTGCGGTGAGATTGGCTCGTTTGGTCCAATCGCCCCCCACGAAGCCCTGATGTTCCACGGTGTAGACGCGGCCCGGGGATCCAAGGAACCGGACCGTCACCACCCCGCCTTCGTCACGAATGGACACCAGCGAGATGGTCTCGGAATCAGTGACCGAGATCTGTGCCGTGCCCACCGCCTGATTGCCGTTACCGTCCTCGATCACGTAAGTGAACGTGTCGACACCCACATAGTTGAGCGGAGCGGTGTAATTGATGAACCCATTCGCGGCCACCACCTGCGCGCCGGCAGCGGTGCTGCTGCCGACCGAGATGAAGCGGACCGTATCGCCATCCGGATCGGTGTCGTTGACCAGCAACGATTGCACCGGAATAACCACCGACTTGTTCCGGTAAACATTGAAGAAGTCCTCCGCCGCCACGGGCGCCCGTCCTGCCCCACGCACGGTCACCGGAAGGATCATAGATGTATTGGCGCTGTTGACGCCGTCCCCATTGTAGCGGGCGGTCACGTTCCGCACGCCGGTGCCCAGGCCGGTCGTGGTCAGCACCGCCTCGCCATAGACGAAGTTCGCCGACACCGGAACCACCCCCAGCACATTCTCCCCATCGAGGAAGGTAACATTGCCCGTCACCGAGGCCGGGAAGATCATCACCGTGAACGTGACGGGATCGCGGAAGTTCACCGCGGAGGCTGAGGCGCCAATGAGCACCGACGGCGTGATCTTCTGGACCCGCTGAACGATCGGAGCCGACGTGGCCACCAGGTGATTGGCATCGCCAATATACAGGGCAGTCACCGTGTGTTCGCCAATTCCCATGCTGTTCGCATTGAAGCGGGCGACCCCGTTGACCACCGGCGCCACGCCGAGCAGCGTTCCGCCCTCAAAGAACGACACGGTGCCGGTTTGGACCGGAGAACCGGGGGTTTGAACCTCGGGCGCGGTCACCGTCGCGATCAGACCGACCGCGTAGCTGTGATACGCCGGATTCACGGTGCTCCGCAACGACACTGCCGAGACGGTCTTTGCCACCGTCACCGCGGTAACCGGAGAATCGACGACATTGTAAGAGCCGTCGCCCAGATACCGGGCCACCAGCGACCGGGTTCCGCCGAGCAATCCGCTCACGGTCCAAGTCACCCGGCCCCGGACAATCTCACCGGTGGCAATCACCGTGCCGCCCTCGAGGAGCTGCACTTGGCCGGAGGCGCCGCGCGGAAGGATGGCACCGGTAATCACCGCCGGGCGTCCAAAGACCGGCTGGAGGGCTGGGGGCACAATTGACAGCTGGGTGTCCGCCTTGATCACCGTGAGCGTTCCCGCCACGTGGGTGATGTCGTAGTTGCCATCGGTCGCCCCCGACACGGTGATCGGGTAGGCGCCGACCAGGCTGTTGACCATGGCGGTTGTGGCCACGGTCGCGAGGTGGTCGATCACCGAGGCGTCCTCGCCGTTCACAAAGCCGGAGTAGGTCGCAGTGAGCGGCGGATTGACCGATCCAAACGGCCTGATCTGGTCGTCCGCAGTCACGGTGAGAGGCGCCTTGCCGACCTCAATCGTGCCGGACGTGTTGCCGATGACGTAGTTGTTGTCGGAACCCGCGCTCAGTGAGACCTCATAGGTCCCGACCGGCGTGATCGCGACCACCGCGGTCGAAGCGACCGGAGCCACGTCCAAGTCGTCCGCGTCGTCACCGTTGACGAACCCGGAGTAGCTGACCGGAAGCGCCGGATTGGCCGCACCATAGAGGCGGCTCACGTCGGGCCCGTTCGCAGCCAGGGGAGCCTTGGCCACGGTCAGCACGCCGGCCACGTGGGTGATGGCGTAGTGATTGTCGACGCCGCCCGCAGCGATGATCGGATACAGGCCGGCATTGCTCAGCGCATTCGCCGCGGTGGAAGCCGTGGGAACCACATCCAGCACGCTGGCGTCCTCGCCGTTCAGGAACCCGCTGTAGCGGACGGACAACGCCGGGTTCGGCGCACCGTAGAACCGCTCCGCATCGTTGGCGGTGACCGTCAATGGCGCGGGATTCACGGTCAGCGTGAAGAACGAGTTGGCCCGGAAGTTGGGCGAAACCGAATCAAACACCTCCACCGTGACGAAGTAGACGCCCGTGTCCTCCGGAGAGCCGGAGACCGTGCGGGTCTGAGGATCGAACGTCATGCCGGGCGGCAATCCCGTGACGTTGTCGATTAGCGGGGTGCCCTTCGGGCTGGTGAACGCCTCGACCGGGATCTCCCACGAGAACGCGTTCTGATAGACGGCAATCTGCGGCGTCAGCGGCGCGACGAGCTCCGGAGCCATCCCCGCCTTCTGGACGACGATGCTGATCTGGTTGGTGGAGCCGCGCCCATCCGCATTGCTGCCCTCGTAGGTGAACTGGTCGACACCGACGAAGTTCGCATCCGGAGTGTAGGTCAGGCTGCCATCAGGATTGAGCGTCGCCACCCCGTTTTCGGGAAAGGTGAGCTGAATCGCTTGGAAGCTGCCTCCCAGCGGGTTGGTGTCGTTTGCCAGGACGCCCGGAGCCGGCAAGGTCAAGGTGCCGCCCTGGCTCATCGTGAACGAGTCGGGCATGCCGAGCGGCCGGTTGCTCGGAGCGTGGACATTGATCTCGACGAGGCCGAATTCGCTGTCGGCGAACCCGTCGTTGGCGGTGTAGACGAAGTAGTCGTAGCCGGTGAACATGGCGTTCGGCTCGTAGGTGAAGCCGCCATCTTCGTTGAGCACGAGCGAACCGTAGGAGGGGCTCACGACAAGGAAGGCCACCAACTGGTCACCGTCCGCATCATAGTCGTTGGCCAGCACGCCAAACCGGCTGGGCACGCTAAGGACACCGTCCCGGTTCATTGCATACAGGTCATGGTAGGCGATCGGGGCATCGGGCTCGTCGGTGACGGTGATGTTGACCGTGACCGGCTCCGAGGTTCCGGCACCGGCGGTCGCCGTGAAGCGGAAGCTGTCAGGCCCGTAATAGTTGGGCTCCGGCAGATAGAGGAAGCTGCCGTCCGGATTGAGAGTGAGCGTGCCATGGCTCGGGCCATCCAGCAGCGCCACGGAGATCGCCTCCCCGTCCACGTCGGTGGTCGCACCGTCGAGCACACCCTCCGCCGCATTGACGTCGAGCGGGAACTCCTCCGCGACCGTGTAAGACTTGCCATCGAGGGACGGCACGTCGTCGACCGGGGTGAAGGTGACCTGGAAGCTGGTCTGGGCGCTAAGCGAGCCATCCGAGACCGTGATGGTGATCGTTGTCGTCCCGTAGGCGTTGGCCACCGGCGTCACGACCACAGACATGTTGGTTCCGTCGCCGGCCAGCACCGCACCGCCGTTGTCCACATCCACCAGGGTCGGGTCCGCGCTGGTGACGGTGACGTCGAGGAACGGCCCGGCCGTCATGTCGTCGCCGATGACGAACGGCAGCGCATCGGTCGCGGTGTCTTCGGGCAGCGTTTGGTCGGGAATGCCGGTGATGCTGGGACGGCTGTTGAAGCCCGTCACATACACCTGGTCAACCCCGTTGGCCGCCGTGCGGAGATTGGTAGCCTTGCTGATGTAGGCCACGTAACGGCCGCTGCCGGAGATGTCAGGACGGGTGGAGGCACCACCGCTGGCCTCGGACAGGTCCGGCGCCAAGTTGACGCGGTAGGTCTTCTGATCCCGCAGGTCGCGGACGAAGATGTCCGTGGTCACGTTGTTGTCGGCAACGGTCGACAGATTCCGCGCGTTGCTGTGGAACGTCACATAGCGGCCATCGTCCGAGATCCGGGCGTCCGACGAGGCGCTGTTGCCGATCATGCCGGCGTCATTGACGCTCGCCAAGGTCAGCGTTCCGGTGGACCGGTCATACACGAAGATGTCGGTCACATTGTTGCTGTCACCTGGAACCAGGTTCGACGCGCTGCTCTGGTAGGCCACGTAGCGGCCGTTCGCCGACACCGTGGGCTGCACCGAGGTCAGGTTGCCGAGGGTCACACCGTCCTGCGCACGGCTGATCAGCGACAACGCATGGGTCCCCACATCATACAGGTAGACGTCCGCCCGGCCGTTGGTGTCGCCCGGCACCAGATTGGTGGCCAAGGATTGGAACACCACCACGGAGCCGTCCTCCGAAACCACCGGATAGGTGGAGGCGTTGTTGCCCTCGGTTCCGCCCACGACGCTCAGACGGATGGTCGTATTGGCGCTGCGGTCATGGAGGAACACATCGGTCTGGGCCATCGAATCGCCGGCCACCAGATTGTTCGCATAGCTGTGGAACGCGACGAGGTTGCCATCGCCCGATATGGACGCATACCAGGAGTCCCCGTTGCCTTGGGAGGCAACCTGGCTGGAATCGGGGAGACTGACGCGCTCCGTGGTTCCGCTGATGCGGTCATGCACGAACACGTCGTTCTTCTGGTTGGTGTCCCCGGCCACCAGGTTGTTGGCGGCGCTGTGGAACACGATCCAACGGCCGTCCGCCGAGATGCGCGGGCTCACGGAGGCCGCATTGCCCTGGACGCCTGCCGTCGACTGGCTGACCAGCGTCGTGACGCCGGTGGCCCGATCATGCAGGAAGACGTCGTCCACTCCGTTCGCGTCACCGGCCACCAGGTTGGAGGACTTGCTCTGGAAGGCCACATAGCGGCCGTTCTTCGAGATCGACACCATGATCGCATCCCCGTTGCCCGGGACGCCATCCAGGCCGCCGATCGCCTCGACCTTGGACACGGTGATGAGGAATTCCGTGGTCGGCACCGATTCGCCGCTGGTCAGGGCCACGGAGTATTCAAACAGGTCCGAAGTGATTCCGGGCTCGGTCTGCTCATACGTGAGCTTGCCCGCATCGATGTCCGCCTGGGTAAACGTGCTGCCCACGGTCACCGCCACGCCGTCGAGGTTGAGGACGCCGCCGGTCGGCAACGCCTCGACCGTATAAACCGTGCCGACAGCCGTCGACCGTCCGCCGTCATCGGTGGAAAGCGCCGCATTGTCGATCACCTTGAAGCTGGCCGGCAGCACCGACAGCCCCTCGTTTACCACCGTCATGGCGACATTCTTGCCCAAGATGTTGTTCGACTCGTCGAATTCCGGAAACACGTCGCTGGAGTCGACATAGACAAACACCTCCTCGACGCCCACGGGGAGCGCCAACGTGGCGTTGACCGTCACCGAACCGGCCGCCGGAATGGTGACGATGAAATCCTGACCGGCAGGGATCGTGGCCAACGGCGTCCCGTTCTGCAGCGGGTTGCCGCCGTAAAAGCGCACGCGGACATTGTTGGCCGCCGAACCGGAAGCCGCATCGCTCGCCAGCACTGCGGACACGTCGACGCTGGTTCCCGGAATCACATTGCTGGCCGTGAGGGAGGCAACGCTCAGGTCGCTGGGCGCCACATAGATGTTGATCGGCGTGGCCGATACGCCGGTCAGTCCGCCACTGGATGACGTCACCTTGAGGGAGACCTGCCCCGAGTAAGCGTTGTTATAGATCAGCTGGGCGGTAACCGCATTCGCGCCGCCACCGGACTGATCAAGCGCGGCATCCGCGGCGTCGCCGTAGGTGCCATTGCCGTCCAAGTCCCAAGCATAGCCGACGATGGTCTGACCGAGGTCGGCATCAGGCTCGTAGGATCCCGAACCATCGAGGGAGATGGTGTCGCCGACACGGGAAGTGTAGACCGGAGGTTGCACACCGGCCGGAATGGCCACCGCGACGGGCGGCAGGTCAGTATTGACCAAGTTTACCACCACGGTCGCAGTAACGATGTTTTCCGGGTTAGCATTGTCCTTGACCCTCAGCGTGATCGTCCGGGTGGCCGGGCTGCCGTTGCCGCGCCAATCGGCGGAAGGCGTGTTGGTGTTGACCACCGCACCGACCGCATCCGGATTGTTCCAGTCGACACCGTCGCGATCATCCAGATCCCACAGGTATTCAACAACCGACAACGCGGGATCGCTGTGATAGGTCCGTGATGCATTCAACTGGAAGGAAGAGCTTCGCAGGCAGGAAATGTCGCTGATCGAGTTGATCAGGGCCACCGGCACTGCGCGGGTGACCGACTTCGTGAGAACGAGATTGACCTTGGCAGTCGTGATCGCCTTGTAGGAGGTCGAATTGAACGGCCATGCCGTAGTAGTCCAACTACCGTCGGTATTCTGCCCAAATCCGTAATTCACGTTACGCTGGTTGGAACCGATGCTAGGATCCAATGTTGCCGCCTCTCCGAGAAACCAAGACGCCATGTCCGAATACCAGTTCCGAACCCCCATCGCCCCGGCGTCCACGGTGTTCACGCCCTGCAACTGGAGACCCTTCTTGATGCCGTAAGCGTTGTAAGCCGAAGAACCCCAGAACTCGCCGTTCGATGTGCTCTGCGAATTGTTTAGGTTTCCCCATTGACGACCAATAAACGCGTAACCCTTTTGCTCCGGGGTTCCCGCCACGGTCGCGTTTTGAACACCTTTGAGCGCATAGGCGACCAAAGCGCCGCCGGTCTTTCCTGAGGTTGGCCAATATTTGCCGCTTGAAGCGGTATCGTAATAATTCACCGCCCCGTTCCACTGAGCACCATAGTTATCGTTCAGGATCTGGGTTTGTTCAAAGCCGTAGACCACGTTGTCCACCAGCCATTGCGGCATTTCCACACCCCAACGCTCTTTGGCGGCGAGGAATGCGAGGGCCGGCCATTGCTGGGATGAACCGTCATAGCGACCTCCTGCGTTCTGGCTGGAAATTGCATAGCCGTAGCCACCACGCTGGGAGCCATCGCCCATGCAGAACGCATACTGATCCAAGGCATCAGCGATGACATTGTAGTAGGAGCGTCCCGTCAGGGTTCCGTTCTCCACGAGCTTGGATCGCGCCGCCGCCGCGCTGGGCTGCGACATGATGATGGCAAGCGCCGTGACCGAACTCTGATACACGCCGTGGTCATCACTCGTCAGGGCCACACCCTTGCCGTTGACCAAAAATATGTCCGGATCCCGGTTCGAAACACCGTCCGAGTGGGCCAAGATCGAGATGTCACGAATGTTCGAGTTCGCAAACAGCTGATTAAGTCCCTTCTGCACCGTCTCCGCGTAGATGTCAGACTCGTAGTCATTTCCCGGAAGGTGGCCATTTTCTTCGAAGGCCAGCACGGCAAACGCCGTTGAACCCTGCGCGTAGTAGGAAGTGTTATTACCATACCAAAATACTCGCCCGGGGGTAGAGGCAGCAACCTCCTGTTTGTTCTTGTAGAGGAAAAGGAGAGATTTTTCCAAAGCAATGTTGACGCGATCCTCTTGCGTGGTGGTCGCATGCACATTGATGACTGACTGACGCGTCTTGGTTTCCCCCTGGGAGTCCACCACAGTGATGGCTACCGTCTTACGGCCACCCGCCGTATACGTATGCGCCGCCCCGAGATAGTAGGCCGCCTGAGACTCCGAAACCCCCGACCAGGTAGCTGGCGCAGATCCATCCCCGTAGTCCAAGGTGACGGAGTAGGGGGCAACACCGCCCCAAGCCCGCCCCCAAACCTCAATGGCCTCATCCTTGGCCGCATTGCCGTAGCCCGGGATCTGCCCATTGCTGGGCATCATGGCGACTTTGAGGTCCGCTAAGACCGATGTGCAGGCCCCACACACTGCAGCCAGAACCCCCAAGCGCCAAGTCTGTCGTTTCATTTTAAATGGTATTTCCAATCTGTAGTCACAGGAAATGTTTTTAGGACACTCCCGTGCATTTCGTTGAGATGCTAATGCCACCTCCGGAATCGCGAACAACTACAAACACCATTGTAGGAGTAATCATTGGTGAGTATTCATGTCATCCCCGGGTTTTAATGGCGTTACCTTCTAATGAGAGAATATCCACAATTGCCTCAAAGTGTTGGACGTGTGAATGACCGAGTTTTCTGCCATGGTTTGAAAACCATAACCATTATTAGATGTAGGTGTTTCAAAGGTGGCGTTCATGATTTGTCGGCACATGAATCGAAATGAATCCAAGTTTGAAACCGTTTTTACGGGCGATGCATCGGAATACGGAACGCTCCGCGGGGCGTCGTGGCCATTGGGCTATGCGGCTCGCTGTAGCCCCGCTCTGGCGGCGGCGACAGGCCTGCCCATAGTGGGTGTGGATGCGTGGATCCGACGACTCCGGCTGGCCAGCACGCTGACAATCACCCTTATGGCTGCTACTGCGGACAGCACCAAGCCGGCTGCGTCCTTCAGCCCCCCGCTGCCGTCCCCTCCAACGCCAGTTGTCGAGTCAAAGCCCCCTCCCCCGGATCTCACTGTGGTGCGCATCGCACCTGACGAATACCGACTAGGCCCGGTGAACCTGAACAAGGCGACGGACACGGTGCGGTTGCCAGTGGCCATAAATGGCCAGGCGCTGGGGGCACCGCTCGAATACCTGCTCGTGACCGAGGAGGGAAAGGTCCACGAAAGTCTTCTCGTCACGTCCACGTCGGCGACGCAGATCCGGCTCGCGATGCTGCTGCTGGGCTGGCGCGGCACCAACGAGGCTGTAACTCTTACTTTGGAGTGGCCAGCTGGGGCCAGGTCCGCGGCTACGGCGCCCGAGCAGTTGCTTACCGCCAAGGACCATGTTTCGCGGCCATTGGCGCCGGCTTGGGAAGTTCAGGCGCTTGACGCGGACGCGCATTCCCCTGCCAAACCGACCGGACAGATTGTGGCCCTGATCCCAGATTCGGGCGCCCTGATAGGCTACCGGGGCTGGGGTGCGACCAACGACGTCCTCTGGACCGCGCGCACCAACGACATTCCTGCCACGGTGGACGGACTCAGCCTGACTGTTCGCCGTCGAAAGGCGGTTCCCGGCGAGGTTGCGCCATGAGCGGTAAGCCTTCCCGGCCATCGGTCCTCGTGGTCGGTGCCGATCACTTGGTGGGTGCCGGAATCACCGCCCTTGTTAGCACAGCCGGCTACGCCAGCACCTGCCGCGTGCCTTATCCTGTGAGGGCGGATTCGCAGGCGTCGATGTCCTCCAACCCGATCTTGGTGTTCGTGCCAGCGCTGCAGACTCCGGAGGAGGCACTAGATTTGCTTCAGGGTTACCACTCCCGTGCCGTCCTCGTGTCTCCATCCCTCTCACCGCTGTGGGTTTGGTCTGCCGGGGAGTCCGGCATTGGAGGATTCGTGCACATGCACGAGCCACCCGCTCTCTTGCTGGCTGCGATTGAAGAAATCGCGGCGGGCCGACGATATCACAGTCCGGGCTATCAGCGAACCAAACAATCCCACCTAGTTCGAAACGATGCCTTTTTCAGGATTCTCAGCCGACGGGAACAGCAAATCCTTGCGGGCGTCTGCCGCGGCGAAGGTGACGAACAGCTCGGCAATGCCCTTGGCATTTCTCACCTGACGGTAGCAACGCATCGCCGAAGTATCCGCCAAAAGATTTCGGCCCACAACGACCGGGACTTGGTTCGCTACGCCATCGAATGGGGGCTACACCCGTTCGCAGCCTGACCTGTGTCCCTATTTGGGGTGTGGGTCTCGCTGGACTGGCCCACCTAATTCTGACCGCGAGAAAAGGCGCACCCAAGCGGCAGTGCAGAGTGCGAATTCCAGAACATTTGGTGCTTACGCGCCGACCAGAGGAGGCAACGGCGCGGCGCCCACCGCGGCGACGGCCATTTCGCGCCGGTAACGATGCCGTTCGGCCCGAGCGACGGCTATGGCCTCCGCCAGCTCCGCGCAGCGCGCCTCGGCCGCGGCCAGCAAACCCACCAAGTCAGCGTATTCTTCCCCGAGCGCTTCCCGGAGCTGGTTATCGAGTTCCGCCGGATCCTGCCGTCGGGCGGCGGCAAGTTCTGACAGCGATTGGTCGGTGAAGAGCAGCATCTGGAGCAGCCCGTTCATGCCCCGGGCAACCGGCGGGAAGTCTTGCATGACCCGAAGGATACTTGGCGAAAGGGGGTGCCCTCCACGGCCAAGGTTGGTTAGCTCCAACTCACGGGCTTCGGGACCGGAATGCAGCAATCCGCCAAATGGCCCAATGAATCCGGCCAGCATTTGCTTTTTCAAAATCACCCGCCGCTCAGGCAAACCGTCAGCCTAACCACGGTTGAACGTTTCCCGAACTCTCCCCGAAACATATCGTAGTTCTGCCGGTGGGGCATTTCATTGGCTTCGAGTGAGGTCCGTTGAGGCTGGCTAATTTGCGTTGCCCAGGAGCCCCACCGGCGCCTGCGTCCTCGTAGGGCCGCAACATAACTTTCCGGTGTGGGGGTGTGACGCGGTGTCAGGTAGCCCGAGTGGGCAGACTTGAATAGTTGGGGTGGTTGTAAGAGCGCTCCAACTTTGCCCTTATCAAGATCAGCCCGGAAACAGCGAAAGGGCCAAGCGCAGGATCGGCATTCCACCCCTCAGCCCGGTGCGCTTGAGAATGTGGTGGCGATGGGTTTCAACCGTGCGGACGGAGACGCCCAGCCGAGCTGCAATCTCGCTGGATTTCAAGCCTTCCGCCACGAGTTTCATGACACGGAGCTGCGCCGAGGTCAGGGAAGGGTCCGGACGACTCGCCGACACGGCTGCCGGCATGGCCGGCAGCCAGACGAACGTTCCACCTGCAAACAGGACAGCGCGAGCCGCCTGTTTGACTTCGGCCGGGGCGCTCTCATGCACCATGACCCGGAGCCCCATGTCCAAGGCGATCCGCACTTGCCGCACTGTCCAGTCACCCTCGATGACCAGCCGGACTGAACTCAGCCCGCCGTGGCGTCGCCAGTATGCCCGGGCACGGGCGAAGTTGGGCCAAACCATCTCCGTAACCAACTCGGGTGAACGCCTGCGCGTAGACGATCGATAAACAATAGGCCGGGCCGGGCTCATGGAGCTAATGGCCGAGCCAAGCCAGTCGTCGAAGCTGATCCAGCATCGGCCACTGCGCTGCCAGCCGTTCGCAGCTTGGCCAGGCCGAAACGGTTGCGATTGCAATCCCCGCCACCGAAGCGGCCCAACGAAAGGGTTAGGATAAATGTCACGCCGGTCATGCCAATCCAAGACATCACCTTGTTCGCGCGAGTTCGCGGATGGTGGCTGCCTCCGTCGGGGCCGGATGAAACGACGCCTGCAGCAATTAGCCCTACCAGAATCAGCGGGAAGATACGACGCGAATACGATTTCACTTAACTACCATCGCCGCGAAGTTTCGACTTCGGAACATACCAACGACAGTTAGCGCCGCACCACTCAGGGACCGGAATGCGATTGTTTGCGCGCGTTACAGGGCACCCTAGCGTTGCTGCGAACCAATTTTGGTGATCAAACAACCTCGCATGCCCAGATTGACGCCAACCTTATGCCAGCAGCAATTAGGCATGCTCACAAGCAGCTTCGAACATCGCGCCTCCTGGCTGAACATGGTCGAGCACTTCTTCCGCGATCTGACCACCCGCCGGGTGCGGGCCGGGATCTTCCAGAACGTCGCCGAATTGGAGGCGGCCATCGGCGCTTACCTCCGGCACCAAAAGGCCCAGCCCAAGCCGTTCATCTGGACCGCGAAGGCCGCCGCCATCCTCGCCAAAGTCACCAACGCACGGGCCGCCCACCTAAAGTCACAGAATTAACGCCGGTCCACACTAGTCACGACGGAGTGGAAGCATCGCATGGTGTTACTCAAGCAGCTCGAAAAGCTGGTCGGCCTCGTGAAGTTTCCGAAACTCTACCACGACGCCGATCAGGGGAAGTGACTGCGCGTGGTGAGTGGGTTCGGTCCCATCCCTGCGTCGATATCTGTGCACTGGGTGCTTTTGCCCCAGGGTTCCGATGTTGTTTTGGGCGTAGCGGCCGAGTGGGTTGGCGCAGCGAGTGCGGACACCAAAACGGACACCAACCGAGCGGTTCTGAGCTGGTAGCGAGCATAGGCGAGCACGCTTGATTCGACAATGAAATCGGGCATTCTCTGGGTGTCAGGACGGCCCAATAAGACCAATCCCGACCACCGGCTCCAGTTTCCCTCCCGACCTCTTCGGTTCCCGCCTAGGGCATCGGCCTCAGTCGCTGACCGGGCCCACGTCCATCCCGTCGTAGGATTCGAGACCGAGTTCGGCGGCCAGCCGTTCCAGCTGGGTGTTGCGGGCTTCCAAGGTCTTCGGGGTGTGCTTTTCGGCACGCTCGACCTGCAGCACCTGGGTGGATCCGTCGTCGGCCGCGGAAATCAGCACCATGTCGTAGCCCATGGCCGTCAACCGCTGGGCCGCCTGCTCCAGCTTCCGCGGATCGGGATCGGTAAAATAGTAGCCCCACATCAGCTCGCCATCGACGTCCCAGTCGGTTTCCGCCCGAAGGTCGTCGAACATCTGCTCCAAATTCTCCAAGGGTATCATGGTGAGGCAATCGGTGTCGGGCGCCCGGCAACGGCGCGGCGCCGGCACTTGAATGCCACCGAACACCCCGGGATTTCAATCGTCGCCCGGAAGATTCGGCGACGATTCCCCCACCCAGAAGGTGCCCCGACCATTGGACCTAACCGCGCGGAGGAAACTGCCCGGCTCAATCTTCGTCTTCTTCCTCTTCTTCGACGCCGGCCGTGATCGCCCATTCCGGATACGGCTCGACGGTGCCGCGCATGGCCCGCCAGAGGATGCGGTTCAGCTGATCCTCCGGCGCGCGATCCACCTGACGGAAGTTTATCCGGGCCGAGGCGAGGGCGTCCTGCCGAAGGATCGGGTCGGCGATGGCCTGGGGCGCCGGGTTCATCTGGTCGAGCGGCACGTTGTTGGGCACCGCGACGAAGGGCGTGAGGTCCGGCGTGTCGGTGAAGGCATCCCACATCGGCACCGCGCTGGCGTCGAACTGGTTCATCGGCTTCATCCCGAGGACCTGTTCCATCGTCCGGATGAGGCTCGTGGTGTTGTATTGGGTGCTGACGGTCTGCTTCCGTTTGGCGTAGGGGCTAACGACATACGCCGTCGTGCGGTAGCCGCTGACATGATCCCAGCCGGCCTGCGGATCGTCCTCGATGCCGAAGATCGCCATGTCTTTCCAGAATGGCGAACGGCTCAACGCTTCGACGATCCGGCCAAAGGCCAGGTCGCCGTCGGCAATGCAGGCGGCGGGAGTCGGCGCGCCGCGGCTGGTGCCGCTGGTGTGGTCGTTGGGCAGGCAGATGATCGTGAGCTGCGGAAACTCACCCTTGGCCACGAATTGTTTCAATTCGGCGAGGATGAAGTCGGCGCGGGCTTGGTCCGGCACGCTCATGTCCCAGCCGACGTAATTTGTGGGCGAGAAGGCGCGGATTGTTTCGACCATCGGGTAACTGGCGAAGACCGCTTCGTCGCTCTCACCCTTCCAAGTGCGGTAACAGGCGGTGAAATCCGGCGAACCTTTCTTCTTCGGATCACGCCACTTCACCGCAGGCGCCATGAACTCGCCGTAGTTGCGGATGCTGACCTTGTGCTTGAGCGCGTTGTCCCAGATGAAGCCCGCGGGCGAATAGGCGAGCGCGTCGTTCTCATCCTCACCCATGCCGTCGGGATAGCTCCGGGGCCAGCCGGCGAAGGAACGTTCCAGGTAATCGGTGCCGAAGGCAGTCGTGCTCCACTGGTGACCGTCGGCGCTCAGGATTCCCGCGCAGTAGGTGTTGTCGAGCAGCGCGAACTCCTTCACCAGCTTGTGCTGGTTCGGCGTGATGCGCTCGCCGAAGATGCAGAGCCGGGGATCGCCATTGCCGGTCGGGATGTCGCCGAACACTTGGTCGTAGGTCCGGTTCTCCTTGATGACGTAGACGACGTGCTTGATGAGGCTGGGCTCGCCGATGCGCTCGGGCACGGCGCGGGCGGGTTGGCCGGGCCGGGGCGGCTGGAGGGCGTCGGCGATGCGTTCGCGGCGGAGATTGTCCCACACGCTTTGGCTGAGCTTCGGCAATTCCTTGGCCCTCGGCAGCGGAACCAGCGACAGCGAGCCGTGATAGTGGTGGGAATTGAACCCGACGGCATCCGGACCGGCATCCTTGTCCTTGTAAGCCTTCGGGGTGGCGGCGTGGCCCTTTATGTTGGCGACGTGCAATGTGCGGCGAGGCCCGTCGAAGACCAGCGCGCCGGGAAACCAGCCCACCGGGAACAACCCCAGCAGCTTCGACTCGCGGTCCGCCGGATCGAACTTCACCACGGCGACGGCGTTCTGGGTGCCGTTGGCGACGTAAAGCGTCTTGCCGGAAGCGTCGAAGGCGAGCGCGTTGGGCGAGGCGCCGAAGAGGTCGCTGGGCTTGGGCTTCACCCAGATGGTTTCGACCACGGTGTCGGTGCGGGTGTCGATCACGCTCAGGTTGTCCGCCGCCGCGTTGGCGCAAACGACATAGCGGCGATTGGGCGACACCGCGAGGGCACTGGCGTGGAGCCCGGTCAGGACTTCGGTTTTCGCCCGGGTTCCCGGGGAACCCAGATCAATCACGCTCACGCTGCCTTCGCTGGCGATGTGACGCACGGGATCCACCCGCACCTCAGTGCCCCGGCCGGCAGGCCCGGTCAATTCACCGGCGGTGGGCCGGCGCCCGCCCCAGTTGGACACGTAGGCCTTGTCGCCCACCAGCACGACGTCGAACGGCGCAACGCCGACCTCAATGCTCCGCAAGACCTTGCCCGACGCCGTTTCCAGCTCGAACAGGGTGTTCGACAGATTGCCGCAGACGTAGAGCTTGGCCCCATCGGCCGAGACCACCAAGCCGGCCGGGATTTCCTCGGCCCGGCGCGGCGCCTTGGCGTCGGGCAGCCGGATCGAGTGGGAACCGGTGACGGAACCATCCGCCGCCACGTCGAAGACCTTGATGCTGCCGTTGACGTTGCTGAGGAACACCCGCCGACCGTCCGGCGAGAAAGCAATGCCGGTGTAGCTGAGCTGCCCACTGGTATCGGGCTTGAGGATGTTCGCCGAGGGCACCGCCGGCTGGGGCTCGTTCTTGGCGTCATTCGGCAGCGCGACCCGCTGTTTGATCGCCCCGGTGGCCGGGTCCACGACGATCAATTCGCTGGTCTTGCCCGCGGTGACCAGCAGCCGGCCATCCGGCGACAACGCCAAGTCCTGCGGACGCAATCCGGGCAATTCCACCTGCCGACCGAGCGGGGTGACAACCTGATTGACCGGCAGCACAGTGCGATTCGTGCCGCGTCGGCCGACGGTCTCGGTGTCGGCGGTGCGGGCCGGACGGGATTCGTCCGCGGTCTGGCAGCCGACCAACGCCGCCAAACCCAGCGGCCACAAGCGAAGGAACTTCATGCTGCCGCGCAGCGTCGCCCCGGAGACGGCCCTGGGACAATCCCCGAGAGCGGGTCCGCGAGTTACGATTTCGCACCCGGCCGGTGGCAGCGATTCGCCGAAACCGCGCTCGGCACGTCCGGACAATTCCCGTAGCCTGCTCGGCCGGCCGGGTGTTCCCTCCGTTGGCAAGCGGCCCGTTATCCGTTACCCATCCGCCCCTGATTCGCTGACTCATGCTTTCGATCCGAAACCTCAAGATGTCCGTGGCCGGCCGCACGCTGTTTGAAAACGCGTCGCTCACGGTCAATTACGGCGACCGCGTGGCCCTCGTCGGCCCCAACGGCGCCGGCAAGTCCACGCTCTTCTCCCTCATCCTGAAGCGCAACGTCCCGGACGAGGGCGCCATCGAACGCGACGCCTGGACCATGGTCGGCTACCTGCCGCAGGAAGGCGAAGCCATCGGCGAGGAAACCGTCCTCGAAGTCGCCACCGGCCGCGCCACCGAACTGCCGGCCCTCGAGAAGCGACTCCATGAGCTGGAAAAGGCCGGCACCGTGGACTGCCCCGAATACCTGGAGGCCCACGCCAAGCACGACGCGCTCAACGACCCGCAGGTCGAGGCCAAGGCGAAGAAGATGCTCAAAGGGCTCGGCTACAAGGACACCGACTTCGAGCGCAAAGCCAAGGAAATGTCCGGCGGCTGGGTCATGCGCGCGCACCTGGCCCGCCTGCTGGTGATGGAGCCGGACCTGCTGCTGCTCGACGAACCGACCAACCACCTCGACCTCGTCTCGCTGCTCTGGCTCCAGAACTACCTGAAGAACTACTCCGGCGCCCTGCTCCTGATCTCCCACGACCGCCAGTTCATGGACGAGATCATCACCCAGGTGCACGAGATCGCGGACCGGAAGCTCATCGCCTACACCGGCAACTACTCCGAATACCTGACCCAGCGGGAGGAGCGCTACGATCAGCAGCTCGCCGCCTACAAGAACCAGCAGAAGGAAATTCAGGCGCTCCAGGAATTCGCCGACCGCTTCCGCTCCGTCGCCTCCAAGGCGTCCCAGGCCATGTCCAAGCTGAAGCAGATCGAGCGCATGGAGCTGATCGAGAAGCCCACGCCGCCGCGGAAACCCTTCCGGTTCCAGATCCCGCCGCCGCCGCGCGGAGGCCAGCGCGCCATCTCGCTCAAGGACATCCACATGGCCTACGGCACGCACCAGGTTTACGCCGGGCTCGACCTCACCGTGGAACGCGGCGAACGCACCGTGCTCGTCGGCCCCAACGGCGCGGGCAAATCCACGCTGCTCAAGATCGTCGCCGGCGTGGTCGAATTCCAGCGCGGCGAACGCGATCTCGGACACAACGCCAAGCTGGGTTACTTCAGCCAGCACCGCTCCGGCACGCTGGATCCCAACAAGAACGTCCTCGAGGAACTGCTCGCCAGTGCCCCGGCCCTGCGGGAAGACGAGGCCCGGGGCATCCTCGGCTCCTTCATGTTCCGCAAGGAGGAGATCTACAAGCCCACGACCGTGCTGAGCGGCGGCGAAAAGAGCCGGCTCAACCTCGTGAAGTTCCTCGTGGACCCGCCGAACCTGCTGCTGATGGACGAGCCCACGACCCACCTCGACATCACCACGGTCGAGTCGCTCACGATGGCGCTCGAGCGCTACGAGGGCACGCTGGTGTTCATTTCCCACGACGTGCATTTCATCCGCCGGCTGGCGACCAAGGTCCTGCACGTGAACAACGGCCGCATCATGGCCTATCCCGGCGGCTACGATTACTTCCTCGAAAAGACCGGCTCGGCCGACGACGCCCGCGCCGCGCTGACCGCTGGCTGAATTTCCGGCGGCGCGGCCCCAGGACGGCGGTCTGACCCGAATTGCCGGTCAATGGGGGCGAGCTTTGGGCGCGAAACACCGCAGTCGGCGGACACGGCTTGGTTTTCTCCCGGAAGGTCACCGCCAGTGCCCCTCCGCGGCACGGCTGGCTGCCCGACTGCGCCACGCGACCGCGCCGACCGTCCGGTTCCAAGAGTGCCCAACTGGGGGAAGCTTGACCAACAACTTGACTCACACTTGACTCATTGTGTGAGCTACGAACCCCAGTTCGCCATCACGCCGAAGCTGCTTGCGATGGTCGAGACCATCGCCGTGCTACGGGAACGCATCCAGGGCGCAACGGTCGAGGTCTCATGGATTCCTGCGCTGCAAAAGGACACCCGCAACCGGAACGTCCACGCTTCGACCGCCATCGAGGGTAATCCACTGACCCTGGAGCAGGTGCGGGCCGTGGCGGAGGGCCGGGAACTGGCTGCCGCCGATACCCGATCCAAACGGGAGGTGGTCAACTACCTGGCTGGTCTGCGCCATGTGGAACAACACGCCCGCAAGAAGACGCTCCGGCATGAAGATGTGCTTTCGCTGCATCGCATCCTCGCGGGCGAAGTGATGGATCAAGGCGAAGCTGGCCGCTACCGGACCATCGCCGTGCGCGTTGGGCGCTACGTGCCGCCGCCGCCGGGTGACGTCTCAGGCCTGATGTTCGAGCTGCTGGAGTGGTGGAACCGCCGGGCGACCGACCTGTCACCGGTGCTGAGTTCGGCCATCGTGCATTACCGCTTTGAGGCCATCCATCCGTTCGCCGATGGCAATGGCCGCACCGGGCGGGCGCTGGCCTTGTGGGAGCTTTACCGCCGGGGCTTCGACACCCACCACATCTTCTCGGTGGACGAATACTACTGGGAAGACCGTCCGCGCTATTACTCGGCCTTGGAAGCGGTTCGCCAGGCGGGCGAGGACCTGACGGGCTGGCTGGAATACTCCGCCGAGGGACTCCAGCAGACCTTGGAGCGCGTCTGGCTGCGGGTGCAGACCTACAGCGGCGAAGGCAAAGGCAAACTGGTTCTCCGCCCGAAACAGGAGCAGTTGCTCAAACTGCTGCGCGACCACGGAAGCATGGCTCCGGCGGAGATTTGGGACGCGGTCGGTGTTTCCCGGCAGGGAGCGATGGACCTGCTGCGCCCGCTGCTGGAAGCAGGGTTGGTGGAGAAGGTCGGCAGCAAGAAGACGGGGCGATACGCGATGCGGAGATCCCCGGCCTAAACAAAGCTCTGGAACGTAGCGAGGCCGGAAAACTGGGGGTGCGACGAACCTGCCCGGACCTTGTATCGAACACGCTCGCCGTCTAGGCAGCGTTCGGGAAAGGTCAGAAGAGCTCAGCGCGAAGTGACTTGCAGGCCCCTTCCAATCCAGGAAACAAGGTAGCCGCAGTGATCCCCATAAACCGCAACTCCTCCTCCACCACTTCTCGCTGGTCCGCGCGAACATCGATTCTCGTCAGATACTTTTCATGATGCTGTAGCTCGAACGCACTTACGAACCCCTCAATATCGTCGATGTTCGAGAAGGCCGCCATCGACTGCTGAGGATAGTAACGCGGATTGCAGTGTGCCGGGGGATGCACGAACTGAAAATCCGGCCAAGGGTCTTTGAGAGAATTTGCCAAAGGCCTATCGATGTTACGCCACTTCTCCAAATCAAACGCGAAAACACGAACTGGCGGGCGGCTATTCTCGTCAATCCACATCGCCCGCGGAGTTAGACAGTCAAATGCAAAGAACGCCGCGACATAGGGGGATTCTGACCAATCAAGCAACGGGGTCGGAAAGCCATGATGCTGTGCTAGACTCAGTAGACCGAGGAGGTCTTCACCAGCGGATTGGTAGTAGTGCGTCGTGATGGCGTTGATTTGATGCCTGAGTCTCGAAACATCCTCACTCAGGTAGCGAAACAGGTTATTGCGCCCGCTTCGATGCAGCGCTGTTCTGAGCGGGTATTTGTTCGAATGTTGGCCACGGAACAAAACCTTACCACGAGATCGGAACTTGCCCACTTGGCGCTTAAATTCTTCCCAATCAAGCGGGCCTATTGCGTCTGGCGCCGCAGGCGGTCTGCCTACCATCGCCTCAGAGAAACTGCGCCACAGCTCAAATCGGCCGACCTCACCAAGACTGTTTTTCCAGCGGCCTGCGAGCTTTTGGCCATCGAACTCAGCGGAATACTCGGCGTCACTTGGCGGCGAGACCTCAATTTTGTTCCGCTTGTAAAAGGTCGGCAGCGGGACCAATTCGTCTGCCAACTGATCAAATACGTGATAATCCCATGTCTTACCTCGGAAGGTGCTACCTTCCGAACAAATCGAACCCCTGCTCAGAGTGCGCAGTTGAAACTTGGGTTCGACACCTACCATGACGGCTGACCCGGGAGTTCGCGCCTCAACGTTCACCATTATTACGCGAGACTCGCCGTTCTCAGGAGTGGACTTGCCGATCCACTGCCCAGTCATGTCTCCAATTGCCGTCATAGACAGGCTCCTTACCGCCTCACTCCTTCTTCACCGCCGCCTTCACTTCGATGTGCAGGTCGCGGAGCTGGCGCGGGGTGACCTGGCTCGGGCTGTCGGTCATGAGGCAGACGCCCTTCGCGGTCTTGGGGAAGGCGATGACGTCGCGGATGCTCGGGGTGCCGCAGAGGATCGCGATCAGGCGGTCGAAGCCGAGCGCGATGCCGCCGTGCGGAGGCGCGCCATACTTGAAGGCTTCCAGCATGTAGCCGAAGCGGCTCTGCGTTTCCTCCGGCGGAATCTGGAGCAGTTCCTCGAAGATGGTCTTCTGCACGTCCGGCTGGTGGATCCGGATCGAGCCGCCGCCGAGTTCCACGCCGTTGACCACGATGTCGTAGTGCTGGCCGCGAACTTTCTTCGGGTCGGTCTTGAGGAGCGGGATGTCGTCCGCGACGGGAGCGGTGAACGGGTGATGGCTGGAATACCAGCGGTTCATCTCACGGTCGAAGCCGAGCAGCGGGAATTCGACGACCCACAGGAAGTTGAACTGCTTCGGATCAATCGTGAGCTTGCCCTGGGACTTGAGGACGTCGGCACAGTAAAGGCGGATCTTGCCGAGGATTTCGCAGGCGTTGAGCCACTGGTCGGCGGCGAACAGGATCAAGTCGCCTTCCTGAATATCGAGCTTGGCGGTGAGCGCGGCTTTCTCGGCGTCCGAGAAGAACTTCACGATCGGTGACTTCCATTCGCCCTTCTCGACCTTGATGTAGGCGAGGCCCTTCGCGCCGAAACCCTTGGCGGTTTCGGTCATCGTCTCGATCTGGCCCTGGGTTGCGCCGGCGAGGCCGCGGGCGTTGATGGCCTTCACCACGCCGCCGTTGGCGATGCAGTTGCCGAACACGCCGAACTTCGAGCCCTTGAACTCATCGGAGAAGTCCACCAGCTCCATGCCGAAGCGCGTGTCGGGCTTGTCGATGCCCCAGCGGTTGAGGGCTTCCTCGAAGCTGATGCGCTTGAAGGGCGTGGGAATGTCCACGTTGAGCGCGGTCTTCCAGACCTTCTTCAGCAATCCTTCGATGAGCGCGTAGATGTCCTCGCGGTCGATGAACGACATCTCGATGTCCACCTGGGTGAACTCGGGCTGGCGGTCGGCGCGCAGGTCCTCGTCGCGATAGCAGCGGGCGAGCTGGAAGTAGCGTTCCACGCCGCTGACCATGAGGATCTGTTTGAACTGCTGCGGCGACTGCGGCAGCGCGTAGAACGTGCCGGGATCGCGGCGGTTCGGGACGAGGAATTCACGCGCGCCTTCGGGCGTGGACTTGAAGAGCGTGGGCGTCTCGACCTCGAGGAAGCCCTGTTCGTCCATGTAGCTGCGCGTCGCGATGGCGACCTTGGAACGGAGGCGCAGGTTGCGGATCATCTCCGGACGGCGCAGATCGAGGTAACGATACTGGAGACGGAGCTCCTCGTTGACCTTGTTGGCGATCTCCGGGTCATCGACCGGGAACGGCAGGACTTCGGCGTTGTTGAGAACGATGAAGCTCTGGACGAGCACCTCGACCTGGCCGGTGGGAATCTTGTCGTTGTTCGTGCCGGTCGGGCGCACGCGCACCTTGCCGGTGACCTCGATGACCGACTCGCTGTGCAGGTGCGTGGCGACTTCGAAGACGTCCTTCGCCAAGTCGGCCGGATCGAACAGCGTCTGGGTGCGGCCCTCGCGGTCGCGCAGGTCGATGAAGAGGAGTCCGCCGAGGTCGCGTCGGGAATGGACCCAGCCGGTGAGCGTGACGGTTTGCCCGGCGTGTTCGGCGCGGAGCTCGTTGCAATGATGCGTGCGTTTCATGGCGTCAGGCCGGGGCAGGCGGAGCCTGTTTCCCGGCGAAAATGAGGGCGGAGCTTGGTCAGCGGGCGCCCGGATGGCAAAAGGAAGTTTCCGGGGCCACAACGCCTCACCGGCCAATTTCGTCGCCCCAGACGGTGGTCACGGCGTTCGGTCCCACCGCCCGCGGTCTGGCCGGGCGGGTCGATGTTCCGCCACGGGAGTTCGCCCTCGCCTTCCCCGGTCTGCTACGTTGGCCGGGCCGATGAGCGACATCCAACTCAACGACGCCTTTTTCCAGAAGACTGCCGGCTGGGAGGTCGTGAAGCACGCCCGCGCCCTGCTCGCGATCGACAAGGTGCTGTCGTCCAACTACACGCCGCCCGTGCTCAAGGGCGTAGTCGCCGCCGGCGAGACGACCTATCGCGCCGGGTTGGTCATCAAGGGCGTCATCGACATCGACAACCTGTGCACCTGCCGCGCCTCGCGGGACGACGGGATCATCTGCGCGCATTCGGTGGCGGTGGGATTGCACTGGATGCGAGGGCAGGCGGAAGAGGCGGCAGCGGGAAAATCTGGAAAGCAGGAAAGCAGGAAAGCGGGAGCGGAGGCGGTCGGCACGCTTCGCTCGGCCACGAGCGGGCCCGCCGCTTCGCCTAAACCAGCGCGAGACGGAATCAAGCTGCGTCGGGCCGAAGCCGGCGACGTGCTGGAGATCCATGTCATCTTCCCACCGAACCTCGCCGATTCGCTGGCCCGCGGCCGGGCGATGCTGGTGTTCGAGGGCGCCACCAGCCGGGGCCGGATGCCCCTCAACGCGCTCGTGAAGGCCGGGCCATTCCGGCTGTCGCCGACCGACACCGAACTGCTCGACGCGGCGGAACTCGTCAGCGGCGGCGACACGCCGGGCATGGTCCAACTGCCGGCGGCGGACTTCGTCGAACTGCTGCCCAAGCTGGCAGGACATCCGCGCCTCACGGTGGGCCGCACGCAACCTTTCGCCGTGTCGAACACGCCCTCCGGCCTGCCACTCAAGGCAACGCTGGAGGCGAACGGCGAAATCACGATTGCGCTGCGGCCCGGCGGGAAACCGCCGATGGTTTTCAGCGGCGGGACCGCGGCGTGGGTGCTGGCCGAAGTAGGGCAGGCTGCCAGCCTGCCCGCTGCGCCGACAGGCGCGAAAGGCGCCCCCGTGACCGCGACCAACTCGGGCAGGCTAGCAGCCTGCCCTACGTTGGCGCCGCTCGCGCTCGCGCCGCAGTTCCGTGGGGCGCTCCAGCAACCGTTGCGGATTCCGCGAACGCAGGTGCCGCTCTTCCTGTCGCAGGACTGGCCCAAGCTGTCCGCGGGCGGTTCCGTGGACGCGAACTTCCGGCTGGAAGACTTCGAGCTCAAACCACAGCCGCCAAAGTTCATCCTCAACCTCGCGGGCGGCCTCGCGCAGCTCACGGGCTCACTCCAGTGCGCCTACGGATCGCGCATCATGACCGTGGGCGTGAGCGCGGCGGGCGAGGGCGCATTCATTCCCGATCCGGCAAATCCGCGCCGTTACGCCACGCGCGATCCGCTGGCCGAACACAATGCGCTCCTACGGCTTCGCAATGCCGGCTTCATGGGACCGAATCCGCAGGGTCAGTGGCAACTGGCCGGCCAGGAACGAGTGCTGGCCTTCTTCGCCCGCGAGTTTCCCCGGCTGGAAAAGCTGTGGGAGGTCTCGCTGGAAGAACGCCTCTCGCACAGCACGCAGAAGAACCTGGAGCGGGTGACACCGCAGTTCCGCATCACGCCAAGTGGCGAGCAGTGGTTTGACCTCGAGGTCAGCTACGGCACCGCGGGCGGCGAGCGGTTCAGCGCGGCGGAAATCCAGTCGCTGCTCCAGGGCGGCGGGCGCAAGCTGAAGAACGGCAAGTTCGCCATCATTGATTCGGGTGCGGTGGAGGAGCTGCAGGAGGTCATTCTCGACTGCGCCCCGCAACAGCGCACGGGCGGCGCCGCGACGAGCTACCGGATGACTGCCGCGCAGGCGGGCTTCCTCGATTCATCGCTCACGGAACAGGGTTTCACGTTCGCCGCGCCGCTGCAGTGGAAGGAACGCGTGCGTCAGCAAACCGGCGAAGCCACCCTCGTGTGTCCGCCACTCGGCAGCCTAGACGACGTGCTCCGGCCATATCAGAAGCACGGCGTGGCATGGATGCGCTTCCTGCGCGAGAACGGCTTCGGCGGCGTGCTCGCGGACGAAATGGGCCTGGGCAAGACACTGCAGGTGCTGGCGCATTTGAAGGCATTACGGAATGCGACGGACGCGACGCCATCGGAAGTAGGGCAGGCTGCCGGCCTGCCCGCTGCGCCGTTAGGCGCGAAACGATCTGGGCAATCCGCAACCCACGCAGACAGGCTGGCAGCAAACCCCTCGTTCATGCCGCTCGACCAAGCCCGCCCGGTCGGGCGTTCCGAGCGGCACCTGCCCCACTGGCGGCAGGATGGGACCACTTACTTCGTCACCTTCCGGCTCGCCGATTCCCTGCCGGCCGGCCGACTGACCGAACTGGTCTTCGAGCGCAAAGCCTGGCAGGAAAGGAACCCGGAACCTCGCTCGGAAGCCCAGGAAGAAGAGCACCACGACCTTTTTGTCCGCCGGCTTGAAGGCTGGCTCGACGCTGGCCATGGCGCATGCTGGTTGAAACGGCCGGATGCGGTGGCAATCGTTGAGGAATCGCTGCGGCACTTTGATGGCGAGCGTTACGCGCTGGGCTGGTTCGCGATCATGCCCAATCACATTCATGCGTTGGTCATCCCGCTGAACGGTCACGCGCTCTCCGAGATCACGCATACTTGGAAGAGCTTCACCGCCAACCGCATCAACGCCGCCGTCGGGCGAACCGGGCGGCTGTGGCAGGATGAGTCGTTCGACATGATCGTGCGCAGCTCCGGCCATCTGCGGAAGGTGGCCGAATACATCCGGGACAATCCCAAGGCTGCCCGGCTTGGGGAGAACGACGCGAGGGTGGGGCACGGAAGCGCGGCCGGCGGTCCCATCGAAGCGGGGTTGGCCGCCAGCCTGCCCGCGTCGGTGGTTTCAGAACGGGAGGGTTTCGCGCCTACCGGCGCAGCGGGCAGGCTGGCAGCCTGCCCTACTCTGGTCGTCTGCCCCACCACGCTAGTCTTCAACTGGGCGGCGGAGGCGGCGAAGTTCACGCCGGAACTGCGCGTGCTGGTGCTCAACGGACCGGATCGGCACAAGGAGTTCGCCCGCATTGCCGAGAGCGACCTGATCATCACCAGCTACGCGCTAATCCGCCGCGACGCAGAGCGATATCGCGAACTGGAGTTCGACACCGTGGTGCTCGACGAGGCGCAGCACATCAAGAACCGCCAGACCCAGAACGCCCAGGCCGTGAAGGCCATCCGCGCGCAGCACCGGCTCGTGCTGACCGGCACGCCGCTGGAGAACTCCGTGCTCGATCTGTGGAGCATCTTCGACTTCCTCATGCCGGGTTACCTCGGCACGACGCAGGACTTCCGTGAGCGCTACGAGGTGCCCATCGCCAAGGAGCGCGACGCGGCGACCATTGCGCGGCTGGCCAAACGCGTGCGGCCGTTCCTGCTCCGCCGCCTCAAACGCGATGTCGTGAAGGAACTGCCGGCCAAGCTGGAGCAGGTGTCGTTCTGCGACCTGACCGACGAACAGGCGACGGTTTACCAGCAGTTGCTTGCCCACACGCGCAAGGAGGTTCTCGAAGCGGTTGGCGAACAGGGTCTGGCGAAGAGCCGGATGCTCGTGCTGACGGCCCTGCTGCGGCTGCGGCAGGTGTGCTGCGACCTGCGGCTGCTGCAAAAGCCGGACGAATCCGGCGAGAAACCGGTCAAGGCCGACAAGGCGTCAGGGAAGGTCCAACTGTTTGGCGAACTGCTCGACGAGATCGTGGACGGCGGCCACCGCGTGCTCGTGTTCAGCCAGTTCACCTCGATGCTGGCGCTGCTCCGCGAGGAACTGGAGGCGCGTGAACTCACGCACTGTTACCTCGACGGCTCGACCAACAACCGCGGCGAGGTCGTGCAGAAGTTCCAGACGGACGAATCCATCCCGGTGTTCCTCATCTCGCTGAAGGCCGGCGGCGTGGGCCTGAACCTGACGGGTGCGGACACCGTCATCCACTTCGATCCGTGGTGGAATCCCGCGGTCGAGGACCAGGCCACCGACCGTGCCCACCGCATTGGCCAGACCCGCGTGGTGACGAGCTACAAACTCATCGCGCGCGGCACGGTCGAGGAGAAGATCCTGACCTTGCAGCGCAAGAAGCGGGAAATCATCGAGGCCACCCTGACCGGCGAGGAAGCCTTCACCGAGAAACTGAGCTGGGACGAGATTCAGGAGTTGCTGAACTGAACCGGCCGTTTCACCACACACGACAACATGCGCCACGGGTGGATCAGGATTGTCCTGCTCGTCGTCGGCTTCGCGCTGCTGGCCGGCCTCGCCTTGCGCCCGGCCGGCGTGCGATTGGCAGACGGCACCTACCTGCGGGTGCTGGCCGCGACGGTTGGTCCCAACCACGCCTTCTCGACCGGCGAATGGTCTGGGCGACGCCCGTTTGTTTGGCTCCCGTTGGCGCTACGGGATCGGCTCGGATGGCGCCACTATTCCCTGAACGTGCCGGTTGCTGATTCCGACAGCGTGATGCTTTGGTTGGCCAGTTACTCGCCGGCCACCCGTTCGCTCAAGCCGCGGACCTTCACGGCGGTGGAACTGGTGGACGCCCAGGGCTACGTGCTGTCGGTGGGGGCACAGGCGGCGGTGCCGGTCCCGTCCCGTGAAGCCGGCCTCGTGCTGTTGCCCGGCGTGACCAACTTCCCCGCCGGCTCGCGCCTTCGCTTCCGCTATGGTCCGGCGCCGGGATGGGTAACCGAATTGAAATCGCCGCGACGGTTAAACTGAGTGCCAAACCGGGCGACGGCGACGGCGCCTCAGGCAAACAGCGTCGCCGCGTTTTCCGCCAGGCCGAGGTTCCGGCCGCCGCCTTGCACCTCGACCACCTGGCCGCCGCGCCACGCGCGCAGCCGGTAGAGCGTCGCAAAGCCGTAGTCCGGCGCCGCGCCGCCCTGGCCACCGACCAGTTCGCTGCCGCGGCGCACGTTGTCCTGCATCCAGGCCGGCAGCAGAAGGTGGAAGGGATTGCGCCGCACCTCGCCGACGTGGAACGACGTGCCGGTGACCTGGTCCGTGAGCCCCTGTTCGCTGACCTCGACCATCAGGTTCGGTTTGGTCATCTGGCCCCAGTATTCCGTCTCGACCAAGGTCGTGGCGAAGCCCGCGCCCAGTTGCGCCAGCGCATCCATCACGAGGAAATGCACGCCAATGTGGGTGCCGTTCCAATCGTGTTCGTGCGGGAAGAAGATCGCCCGCGGCTGTTCCGCGGCGAGGATGCCGGCGATCACCTTCACCATGCCCGCCCAGTGCGCGGGATCCTCGGCGCGGCATTTCGGGGTGACCTTCTCCAGCCCGTTTGGTGCCGTCTGAATGAGCCCGAAGCCGATGTAGCCGCACGCCTCCTTCAGCTCGGCGAGCCGTTCGGCCTGGCGGGCCTTGGCCGAGCCCTGCGTGACGGCGACGTTAATCACGTTCCACGCGGCCTCGCGCCGCAACCGCAGCGGCAGGGCGCCGATGATGCACTCGTCGTCCGGATGCGGCGAAAAGATCAGCGCCTTGGGCGCACCAGCAGGCACCGGCGGATTCGCGGCCGGGGCATAGCCCCCCAGGCCATAGGCTTTGCTTTCCCGGAAACCACGGGCGTAGGCGGCCACGAGCGACGCGTAAGGATTCATGATGCGAACAGTCTAACTGGGCGCCGGCCGGAAGGCGATACCCCGACTCAGGCCGCCGCCCGTTCGTAAAGCCGGTAGGTCTTGTAGGGCACCGCAGAGAAGGCGCCGAGCAGGCGGATTACGGGCGCGTTGTCCTCCAGCACCCACGAGGCCTCGCAGCCGACGAAACCGAGGCGCCGGGCCTCGCGCAGCGTTTCGGCGAACATCATCGCCTCCAGGCCGCGCTGCCGGAATTCGCCCCGCGTGCCCAGCGCCACGAGCCGGAATAGCTTCGGCTGCCGCCAGCCCAGCAGATACGGCAGGGCCCGGAAGACCCCCGGCGAAAGCATCCGCCCTCGCAACGGCTGGAGGATTTCGTTGGCGTCGGGCAGCGCGAGGAGGAAGCCCGCGACTTCACCGTCCTGTTCCGCGAGCCAGACCAATCCGTTCACCAGCAAGGGCGCAAGGCGTTCCGCCAGCAGGCTGATTTCGCCGTCGGTCAACGGCACGGCGCCCCAGTTTTTCTCCCAGGCCTCGTTGTAGATGCGCTTGATCTTCGGCACGTCGGCCGCCAACGACTGCTTGGTGATGGGCCGGACGACCAGCCGCGGATTCCGCCGGCGAAAGCCTTCGGCCAGCCGGTCGAGCCGGGCCTGCGGCGCCGTGGCGAGGTCGATGTGGAAGGCGATGAGATCCTTCGCCTTGGTGAATCCGGCCGCCTCGACCAGCGCCGGCAGGTGCGGCGGGTTGTAGCTCATCATCAGCGCGGGGGCCGAATCGAAGCCGGCCACCAACAGGCCGCACTCGTCGTTGATGGACGGGTTCATCGGCCCCAGCACTCGGTCCATCCCGGCCTCGCGGGCCCAATCCGTGGCCGCGGAAAACAGCGCCGAGGTGATCGCGGAATCGTTCTCGCTCTCGAGGAAACCGAAGTGCGCGGTGCGTTCCCCGTGGAGCGAATTGTGCGTGTCGTCCACCAGCGCGGCGAGGCGCCCCACGTCCCGGCCGGCGCGGACCGCCACCCAGAGCTGCATGCGGGCGTGCTGGAAGAAGGGGTTTGAAGGCGCCAGCACGCGGTGCATTTCCGAATCCAGCGGGGCGACCCAAAGCCGGTCGTGGCGATACAGCCGGTGGGCCACGCCGAGGAAACGCCGGCGGTCGGCGGCGCGGGTGTGGTCGAGCGGGACAAGCTGAACGGCGGCGGACATCGCGGTGGGCCGAGCATACGGACAGACGCCGCCAAGGCGAGCCGACACGCTTGCCGACTTGGATCGGCGCTGCGTTCATGGGCCGGTGAACTTCCCCCGCCTGATGCTCGCGGCCGCGCTGGCCTCCCGACTTTGTTCGTCCAGTTTGGCGGGCCCGGATTGGCCGCAGTTCCGCGGACCCGGCGGTCTCGGCATCGCGGCGGAGGAAGCCCGGCCCCCCATCCATTTCGGGCCGGCGACCAACGTCCAGTGGCGGGTGGCAGTCCCGGCGGGAAATTCGTCGCCCATCGTCTGGGGCGGGCGGATTTTCCTGACGGGATTCGCCGGGGGCAAACTGCTCACGCTGGCCCAGGATTTGGCGACCGGCCGGGAACTGTGGCGCCGCGAACTCACCCCGGCCCAGGTCGAGGAAGTTCATCCCTCGCTCGGCAGCCCCGCCTCGGCCACGCCGGTTACCGACGGCGAGCGGGTTTACGTTCATTTCGGTTCGTTCGGTTCGGCAGCCTACGGGTTGGACGGTCGCGAACTCTGGCGGCGGCCCATGAAGCTGACCCAAACCGAATACGGCGCGAGCTCGTCGCCCGTGTTGGCCGGCGGTCACGTCATCCAACTGCTCGACCAGGATGGCGATTCCCATCTCGTCGCCCTGGACCGACGCACCGGCGAAGTCGTCTGGCGCGTGGAACGCCCCGACATGCGCCGCGGCTTCGGCACACCGCTGGTCTGGACTCATGACGGCGCGACCGACCTCGTCGTGCCCGGCACGCTGTGGTTGCGAGGGCTTGATCCGGCCACCGGCGTCGAACGCTGGCGGGTCAGCGGCCTTGCCCGGATCACCTGCACGTCCCCGGTGGCCGGCGACGGCCTGCTGCTCGCCGCGAGCTGGACCACCGGCGGCGACCATGGGCCCGGCCACCTGCTCATGCCCAAATTCGCCGAGGTGCTGGCCGAGCGCGACACGGACGGCGACGGCCGGTTCAGCTTCGCCGAACTGCCGCCCGGCCCCGCCAAGGACCGCTTCAAGCACCTCGACGGCAACCGCAACGGCTTCGTCGAACGGACCGAATGGGAGACCATGGCAGACATATTTTCCCGCGTGGAGAACCAGGCCTTTGCCGTGCGGCCCGACGCGCAGGGACGGCTCTCCGATGCCGGCGTGCTCTGGCGTTTCAAGAAGGGTCTGCCCTACGTCGGTTCGCCGCTGCTTTACCGCGGGCGCCTCTACCTGGTGAAGGACGGCGGCATGCTTACCTGCCTCGACCCGCTGACCGGCCGGCCCCTCTATCAGGAAGAACGACTGGGGCCTCTCGGCGCCTACTACGCGAGCCCGACCGCGGCGGACGGCCGCATTTACGTCGCCTCGCAGCGCGGCGTGGTTTCCGTGGTGAAGGCCGGCGACACCCTCGAAGTGCTTGCCCGCAACGACCTCGGCGAAACCGTCCACGCGTCACCGGTCATGGTGGGAGAGGCTCTGCTTCTGCGCACTGCCGGCCACCTCACGGCGTTCCGCGATTCCCGGGAACCATCGGCCCGCCAGACCGAAACCCGCTAGGACACGGGATTGGGCGCGCTTCGACACGGGCAAATCCACGCCCGGGAATGCCGTCATCGCCCACGGTTCACGACCAACGATTGCCTGCGGTCCGGCAACCGGTTTACTAAACGCCATGTCCACGCACCGAAGTTCCTTCCGTCGCCCCGCCCTGATCGCGTTGGCAAGCCTCGCCGGCCTGGCTGCTGTTCCGACGGCCCACGCATTGATCTTCATCGGTTCCGGCGACACCGGCTTCAACACCACCGCCCCCGGCGGCGCCCTGACGGACAGCGGCTGGCAGTATCAGGGCAACTGGGGCGGATTGTTGGGCACGCCCGTCAGCCCGAACTTTTTCCTGACCGCCAAGCACGGCGGCGGGGCGGTGGGCAACAGTTTCTCCTACCAAGGCGAATCCTTCACCACGGTCGCCCGGTTCAACCACCCGACGGCCGACCTCACGCTCTGGCAGGTGGGTGGCACGTTCACCAGCTATGCGCCGCTCTACACCGGCAGCGACGAGGTTGGCAAAGACCTGGTCGTGTTCGGCCGGAGTGCGGTCCGGGGCGCGGAGGTCAACGTAGCCGGGGCGTCTCCGACGGATCTCCGGGGCTGGCAATGGGGCAACACCGGCGGCGGTGTCCGGCGCTGGGGCGAAAACACGGTGGATGCGGTCGCGACTGTTGCCGGGGCCAACTACCTGGTAGCCGGGTTCAGCGCGGATGGCGGCTTGAACGAGGCGACGCTGGCCAGCGGAGACTCCGGCGGCGGTGTTTTCCTCCAGGACGCCGGCATCTGGAAGCTCGCCGGCATCAACTACGCGGTGGAGGCCGAGTTTCGACTGACCGCCAACGGGAGTTCGTTCTCCGCGGCCATCTTCGACGCCGGCGGACTGTATGGGAACACGGGCGCCGGTTTCACGCTACTGAACGACGGGCCTGGCAATCTCGAAGCCAGCTTCTATTCCACCCGGGTTTCCAACTATGCGGACTGGATCGAAGGCGTCACAGCCGTGCCGGAGCCACGGACGATGGTGCTATTGACCGGCATCGCTTTGGCCGGCTTCGCGTTGGTGCGCCGCGGACGCGAATAGTCCGCCAGACCGGTAAGCCGCACGCGGACCGGAGTGAGTAGCCGCCGCTCGGCTGGCTACTTCTTTTCGTCCTTCTTCTCCTCTTTCTTCTCGGCGGCCGGGGCGGCGGCAACCAAGTCGGCGCCGGTATTGATCGTCAGCCCGGGCAAGGCAGCCTGAAGTTTCTTCACCCCCTCGGGTGTCACCTTGGTCTGCCACAGGTAAAGACTGCGGAGATGCTTCAGACCGCTGAGAGATTCGAGGCCTGCGTCAGTCACCTGCGTGGCGTAGAGGTTGAGGTAGACTAGGTTCTTCAGGTCCTTCAGGTGCGCCAAACCGGGGTCGGTGATGCCAGTCAGTTCCAGGCCCAGCACCTGCAATTGGTCGAGGTTCTTGAGCGAAGCCAAGCCGGCGTCCGTCACCTTGGTCGTGCCGAGGCGGACCTCGATCAGGCTGGTCACATCCTTGAGCGGCTCAATGGTCTTGTCGGTCACGTTGGTGCCAAGCAGCCGGAGGTTGAGTTCCTTCCAGGGCAATCCCTGCGCAATCGGACGGGCTTCGGCGCCCGACTTCGCCAAGGCGGCCAGCGCTGCAGTCTCACCGGCGGCCGGCTTGAAATCCTTCGGCAGCTCCGGCAGTGGCGGCACCGGTTTGGCCGGGATGTTCGAGACCGGGGCCGCGACCGGCGCGGCGGCCTTGGCCGGGGCAATCACGACACCGTCGGGCCAATTCGCGCCTTCGGTGACCCAATCCTTCAGCGTCTTGATCTGCGCCTCGGTAAGCGGTTCGCCTTCCGGCGGCATGTGATCGTCGTCGGACTTGGGCAGGATGACCCGGGAGATTGCGAAACTGGCGGCGACATCCCCGGCCTTGAAGGACGGATTCCCGCTCTTGCCGCCCTTGAACGCATCGGCCTTGGTGTCGAGGCGCAGCTTGCCCTTCTGCTTCTCGGCGCCGTGGCATTCGAGGCAGCGCTCCTGCAGGACGGGCAGCACGGCTTGCTGAAAATCCACCGCGGAATGGACCGAGACGGCCGCGGTCAGGGACAGGGCGAGGGCGAACGAAAACGGCTTCATGGCCAAGGTGTAGCGCGGCGGGCGGGCGGATTCAAACACTGCGTCAGGGAAGTCACCGCCGGCAGCCCGCTGGAAAATGCTGTGGCCAACCGCGCCGCGGCTGGCTACCAGTTTGCGCGTTGCCGTCGGCAACCACGGTCGGGCGGTTGGCGCAGTGGCTAGCGCAGCTGCTTTACACGCAGTTGGTCGGGGGTTCGAATCCCTCACCGCCCACCAGTTTACGCATCCTTGCCTTTCCCGGCAGTCCAGCTGGCAGTCCAGCCCTTTCCAATCCGGCCAATCGCCCATCGCCCCCGGTTACGTGCCCGAACAGGAGCTGGTGACCGGGGGACGGACACGCTCAGGGAACGCGAAACGGAAACTAGAGTCAGCCGGGGAGAAGGAACCGTGGAACGGAAACCCGGCGGCGAACCCCGCCGGCGGAGGGACAATAGCCCGACCGTCCAGGCGCCCGGCTCCGGGCGTTCCCGCGCCCTGCGCGGGACTTACCTCAGCGAAACCAACCGAAGAAAGTAACGCCCAGACCCCGCGGCATATTGACAACCCTCATAGGCGCTGCAGCGCACGGTTAGCCAGCATCATGGGTCTCGCCTCACTATCTGTGAAACGTGCTGAGTCAGCAACTGCTCGAACGCCTGCTGCTGCTCGATACTCTCAAAGAATCGCTTCGGAATCACGGTGAAATGACGCGAGCCGTAGTAAAGAACGTAGGAGTGAGCATCAATCAATGCCCGTGAATACATGCTCCACTGAAGCTGGGAATCAATGTGTGCTGTGCGGAAGTGGATGCCCTCCGGTGAAAACGTGAGTGAATACTCGTCGCGGAACTTCGGCTCGCGGCGAAAGACCAACGGCGGGATGACCGTGAACGCGGCGATAAGCATGAGCGCAAACGCGACTGCAATGACGATACACGCAAGGCCAAGCCAATGCAGACTCGGTAACTGCCAGAGATAAACACCGATGCCAACGAGAACGACGGTGACGACAATATCGAGACGCAGACGAAGGTGCGAAGCATAGTGCCCTCGTAGTGCCCGAACGTAATCACTCTCCGCGTATCGGAACGAAAGATTGATGGTCGAATTCACAGGGCGTGCGCAATGCTGGCTAACGACCCAAGCTCAGCGACTTGTTAGGCGGCAACATTGGTAGCTCCATCTTTCAAGACTGCCGTGCCCATCTTAATCTTGTAGCGCATCGAGAGATACCAAGGAAAGCCCACAATCCAGAGCAATGCACACGCAATGAACAGGACCACCGGCCCATACGAAATGCCCGACTTGTAACGCCTGAGCTGTATCTTGGACGAATCAATCGCCGCCCAAATCGCCGTAGCCACAACCATAATCCAGATGAGGTCGAAATGGATGAGGGAGGAAACGATGTAGCAAGCGACGAACAACCCGATGCTGAACAAAATCGCAATCCATGTCTTCATAATCGTGTGTAGTGTTGTGACGCGTGTTGCCGCCTAACGACCAAGCTCAGCGACCGCCGCCGGAAACGCCCGGTCGGCTGCAACAGTCGCGAACAAATTACCCGAACCGTCCAACTGCCCAGCGGGGCGGCGGTTCGCTGCAGCGCTCTGGTTAGACCTCATACGATTCTATCTTCGGTGGAAAACGACGCCCCAAAAGTATCAAAAGCGTCGTGCTGACAACAATGCCCGCTGAGGCAAATCCAATCATGGACGCCATCTCTCGAAAATCGAGACTCGCAGTCAGACAGAGAAAAAGCATGACGCCGTATGAGGTGGCGACAGATGGTAACAAATCTGACCAGAAGTCCGCACTGAAAGCCCGGCGACCGATGAAGCCGCCGCAGAAGAATGAGGCGATCACAACAGCCGTCAATGCGACTGGTCCATAATTCGGACGGTCCGGCACATCGGGCTGAATCGGAAAGACGGTGACAAGTGTAACTCCAGCGACAACGGCTGCCATCAGACCGCCGATAAAGAACCCAATCACGTCTCGGAGTAGAGATGTTTGGCTCGGTTTCACAGTGCGCGTGCGATGAGGTCTAACATTGTTATTGAGCCGCACCGGGTGCAGCCTATCTCGGACTGCCCGCGGCCTGGCTCAGTTGGCTTTTCCATGCGTTAGAACAGGTTACGCACTTTGGCCAGCCGAATCCTGCAACCTATCCCGCCTCCCCACCCCGTCAGCGCACCGGCCGGGCCAGGAGCATCAGCGACCGGCTGGCCGAGTTGGTCTGGCCCTTGGTGAAGAGTTTCCGGCCGACCTTGCCCAGGCCGGAGAGGCCCGGGACGCCGGCCTTGGTGCGTTCCTCGGATTTGCGGGTGAAGGAGGCCAGGGAGACGAACCCGGCGTCGGGTTTCAGCACCCGTTCGGTCTGGACCTTGGTGGAACGCTCCCGCTGGTTCACGAAGCTGGAGTCCTCGAGCTCGATCCGGAAATGCCAGGCTTCGCCGGTCCAGGTGCCGTGGAGCTGGATGGTCAGGCCCACGGTGCGGCGCTCGATCCGGCTGGTCAGGTCGTTGTCGGTCTGGGCCTGCCGGGTGTAGAGGGTGTCGGTGAAGACTTCGCCGGAGCTGAACCGGCTTTGCGAGCCGCTCAGGACCTGGACTTGCTGCCGCAGTTCGACCCGGGAGCCGCGTTCGGTTTCGAGCAGGTCCAGGAGGCCCTTCACCTCGACGTCGTAGGTGGGGCCGCGGACGGATTGCAGGAGCGGGGCCGCGCCGGCTCCGCCCGCGGCGGTCAGGTAGGATTTGGCGACGTAGCCGCCCCCGACGCGGACGGTGTCGAGCCAGGCGTTGACCCGGTCGACGCTGCTGTCGCCCACGTCGAGGAGGAAGAGTTCGAGGGTGATGGCGGGCCGGTCGCGGAACCCGGTGAGGACTTCGCGGAGTTCCGCGGTCTTGGCCTGGTCCGCATCGATGACGATCCGGTCGGCGACGGCGCGGACGCCTTCCTTGCTGAGGGCCGCCACTTCGGCGGTCTGGAGCCCGTAGGAGGGCAAGGCGGTGATGACGCTGACTTCGGGGCCGCCGAACATGAAGATCCGCCGGCTGGCGTCGGCCCGGTATTTCTCGCCGAGGAGGAAGGCGAAGGAGTCGAGGGCTTCGTCGAGGGTCCGGCAGATCAGGCGTCCGGAGACTTTCCGGGCCGCGGATTTCTCGTGGACGAGGACGCTGACGGCGTAGTGGTCGGCAATGGCTTCGGCCACGGTGGTGGCGGGGGCTTCATGGGCCTGGAAAAAGAAGCTGGAAGGGGACGCGTCGGCCGCCTTCGAGTTCCACGCCGTTAACAAGAAAACGACGCACCACGCCGTCGCCCATTGGATCGCCGAGGACATAGGTTTTTCGGGTCGTCCGCAGCAGGCCGGGGGTGACGAGGACCACGCGTTCGGGGTCTTCGGTCCGGGCCGCGGGCGGAAGGTTGGTCGCGCTGACGAGGAAGTCGCCGTTGCCGGCGTCGGTGACGAAGGTCCCGGGGGCCGCGTCTTTCTGGTCGGTCATGGTCCGGTGTTCGACCTGGGCGCCGAACTTGGATTGCCCGTCGGCCTGGCGCATGAGCCAGTGGATGCCCCACCACCACGCCCAGATCAGGCCGATCAGCCCGCCGGCTATCGCCGCCAGGGGGGCGAGGTTGTTGATGAAGCCCTGGATCTTGCCGAGGAGGCTGGGGTCGAAGTCGGTGGACCGGGCCTGGGCGGACGCGGATTTCTTGCCGGGCAGGGTCCCGGCCTGGCTGAAGCTGTGGTAGGTGGCGAAGTCGCGCCGGAAGGGGAGGAAGTTCCACGCTTCCTGCGGTTCGCGCCGGGTCATCGCGTCCTCGGCGAGGCCGACGACGGCGCGCCCGAGGTAGCAGCGGACCATGAAGAATTGGACGGGCCACTTGATGCCGCGGAAGGCCCAGTGGGGAATCATGTTTTCCTTGGTGCTGTTCCGCACGGTCCAGAGGTATTGGATCTTCCGCCGGAGGTCGGGATCGATGTCTTCCTTGTCCTGGAAGAAGAAGTAGAGGTCGTCCTTGTAGTGCCGGTGGTGCCGGACGTAGCTCTTCATGGTGTCCGGCCGGTTCTTCCGGTCGTCGGTGTTCCAGATGTCGGCGACTTCGTCGAGGAAGACGACGGCGTTGGGCTTGGTGAAATACCAGAATTCCCGGACGCCGTGCTTGGGGCCCACGAGCTGGGGTTCGGCGCCGGCGATGGGTTCGCCGTCTTCGTCCAGGGGGACGTAGCGCAGGGGTTCGCCGTCGTCGCCGAGGGGTGGCTCGATCCGCGGCCGCAGGAAGTGGATGCGTTCCATCATCTGCCAGCGCCGGGCATGGTTCCGGGTGACGTTGGCGACGATCTGCAGGAGCTGCGGCCGGGCGGCGGCGTTGGCCAGCCATTGGACGCGCCGTTCTTTCCAGCTCGCAAGCCGGATGGCCGCGATCCGCCGCAGGAGGCCGCGCCGCCAGCGGGGGTTGATCAGGCCCAAGAGCCAGAGGAGCGCGAGGGTGAGGCAGCCGGGGCGGGCTTCGTGGACGAGGGCCCCGACTTCGCCGACGTAGCGCAGGGGGAGGTTGGTGTAGATCGGCCGGTGGGAGTTGGTGAGCCAGTCGGCCAGGAACCGGTTGACGGCGACGCAGCTTTTGCCGGCGCCCATCAGTCCCTGCATGGCGTGGATGGCCATCGTTACGAGGAGGCGCCGACGAACCAGGATTTGACGAACCGGTAGCCGGCGACCACGGCCCAGAGCGCCGCGTAGGCGGTGGCGTAGACCACGATCTCGGAGAGGGGGACGAAGTAGTTGATCTGGCCGAGCAGGGTCTGGACGCCGGCGACGGAGAGGGCCCCGCCGGCGTCGGGGAGGTAGGGGCTGGCCTGGGCGAGGAGCCAGCCAAGCATGGCGTCGCCGACGGCCTTGGTGCCGCCAAACCAACCGGTGATCCACTCGACCAGCCGGGCGTAGACCCATTCAAACATTGGCGAACCTCCCCAGGAGTTTCACGGAGGCGACGAAGAAGAAGACGGTGACGCCGACGAGTTCGACGGCCCGCGTGGCGTCGACGAAGGGTTCGAGTTCCTCGCTCCCGAAGTCCCATTCCGCGTCTTCCAGGGATTCGTGGAGTCCGGAGAGGGGCAGGACAAGGACGGGGGCCGTGCCGGCGGGGACGCTGACGGCGGGAATCAGGCCGCCAAGGGATCCGGCCGCCGCGCCGGCTCCCGCCTGGGCGCCCGTGGTGGCCGCCGCGGTGCCGTAGGTTTGCGGGGCGTTATTCTTCCCGGCTTCGAGGGAGGCGACCACGGCCGCGCCGGAGGCCGCGACCTGGGCGCGAATGCCGGACAGGCCGGCGATGGAGGAGTCGAGGGCGACGGTGTCGCGTCTGGCCTGGGCGTTGTCGGCCGCGACGAGGAGGGACTTCAGCTCGGCGTGGCGTTTGTCCGCGTTCGCGTCCATCAGGCGTTGCAGGGCGTCCGCACTGGCGGCAGCCGTGTCGTCCCGGGGTGAGGGGGTCGCGGCAATCGGGGTCTGGGTGCCGAGCCGGCCCGGGGCGGTCGTGGTGTCCCAGATGTTGCCGGCCGCGGTGCTGCCCGAATTGGTCGGCGTGGTGGCGCTGCTTTCGGTGGTGGTGGTGACCGGGTTGAGTCCGGTGGTCGCCACCCAGACGGTGCCGAGGCCATCGGGCAGGACCCGCTCGACTTCGACCGACGGCACAAAGCCGACCGCGTTCTCGACCGAGAGGGTCCGGACTTCGCCGGGCTGCAGGCTGAAGATTTCCTCGAAGTCTTCGCCAGTGGCGTAGTCGATCCGGAACCGGTAGCGGACCACAAAACTCTCGCCGTTGGTCAGGGTCTGGCCCCAGGCGCTTTTCGGATAGGTGGCCGACGCGGTCCCGCTCGTGGTGCCGGACCACGTGGCCGTGAATGCCCCCGTAACGGTAACCGTTCCGTGCCACTCAACGTCCGCGGTCCCGGAACGGGTGCCAAGCGCGAGCGGGCTATGTGGCGAGGAGCCGTTGACCGCCAACAACCGCAGAGGAACGTCCGGGGTCGAGTCGTAATTCACCAACCCCAGCGGGCCTGCCGAGCTGCGGGCGCCCGTTGCCGCAATCGGCACCCAGGAGCCACCGACAAACTTCTCGATTTGCACCGAGATGGGGAAAGCCGCCCCGGGGTAGGCGACGGTGATATCGAGCCAGATGTAGCCCCACGAGCGGGTGGGGGCGCCCAGGAGCAGGAGGGTGAGGAGCAGAAGTCGCCGCATGGGTCATTTCCCCCAGAAGGTTTTCGCGTAGAACACGAGGGCCCGGATCATCATCAGCATACGGGAGACGCCGAACCAGGTGATCCAGACCAGGATCAGCGCCGCGCAGGCCGCGCCGAGACAGCGCACCAGGACTTCGAGGAACACGTAGACGTTGAATTCCACGCTGAGGGTGCCCGGATCGAAGGTGACGAGGTTCATCGGGCCGCGGACCTCCGGCCGGACTGGTAGCAGAGGAAGAGGACGCACCCGAGGAGCATGAGGGAGGCGACGAGCTGCGCCCGGACGCCGAGGTAGGTGCCTTCCGCGGGGGGCAGTTCCAGGCGGGTGAAGACGGCCGCGGTCTGGCCTTGGTCCGTGAGGCTGGCCAGGGGCCGGGCGATTTCCACGGTGACGGAGGTGTTGGTGTGGGCGACGAACACGCTATTGGTGGCGAAGGTCCAGCCGGTGCCGTCGTGGGTGGCCCGCACGAAGTAGGTGTCGGCCAGGGTCAGCCATTCGGAGGTCCCGAGGGGGATTTCGCGGAAGTATTGGAGCGGGCCCGCCGCGTCGCTGAGGAGGTGCATGTTGGTGACCCCGTTGTGGATCAGGAGCCGCGCCATGGCTCACAGGGTGAGGACGAGTTCCACGAATTGGCGGAGGGGTTCGAGCCGCAGCAGGCCCCACGCCTGGTCAAAGGCCGCCTCCACCGTGCCGCAGGGCTTCCGGCAGAGGCGGCCGAGTTCGTCGCGATAGATCAGGGTGATCATGGCAGGGGACCCTTGGGTCCGACCATCTTGCCGTCCGGTCCGGTGTGCATCCCGTAGTATTGGCGCGCCGTGACGAAGTCCTCGTAACGCCATTGCCGCCGTTCGGCCTCGGACCGGGGTTCCGCCCAGCTATTTGCTCCCCTTAACCATGCGAAAGATCCACCGCACCCCCACGATGATCGTAAAGATGACGACAGCCGCTCCTACGGCCGCGACGATGGCGGTGGTCAACGGGGTGAGCAGGTCGGTGACCGACCAGGAGACGTTCGTCCCGTCGTAGCTGACGAGCGCGGCCTGGGCCTTGCTCACGCCGAGGTTGAACGCGACCAGGCACATCAGGGCCAGGGCGCAGAGGCATTGCCACAGGACGGCCAGCTTGCTCCGGCGGATCACGGGGGCCGGGACCACCGGCCGGTGGGTGACAGCGTCGAGGGTGACGCGGTTGGGGGATAGGTTGCTGCGATTCATGGGACCTTTCAGATTTCCGGGTCCTCACGGTCCAGCAGGCGGAGCAGCACTCGCACTCCCGCGCCGATGATCGCCAGCGAGGCCGCAACCACGAACCCACCCAGGGCCAGTTGCTCCGCACTCGCGTTGATCGCCAGCTCTCTCATGCCGACCGTGGTCCCGCGGCCGTCGCCGGCCGGCTGCTTCTGGCAGCGCCGGCAGGTATCGCATGAGGCAGTGGGGTTGGGGACTAGAGAGGGCCTATATGCTCTGAATGGGTTTCGCCCAAAGTTTGTATCCGTCGGTCTCCGGGATCATTTTGAAGACCTTCAATCCACGGTTTGCCGCCATCAGGGTCTTCAGGTCCGTTCTAACCGTCGGATTCGTCTCAAGATTACATTGCCATCCAAGGTAGATGCCCGCGATTGAATCGGGGGAAGCAATAGCGTAATGGCCGTTTTTAGACTTAGCGAGACAATCGGCAGTGGTCACGATTCTCCACTCATTTTCATAACGCCAATCCGGGCTCTTTGAACAAAACACCTTCAACTCCGCCGCCCCGTGCACGCTCACCAGTGGGCGACGGTCCACATACTTAACCTTGTGGAGCACTTGGCGCAGATTCCCAGTCACGCCTTTTTCAACGTTCAACTCTATGGCGAATCCTCTGTGGCTATTTGCATAGTGAGACCACATCAGATTGTTAGTTACCTCTTCAGTGAGACACAGAATCCTAGTGTTATCTGCCGCAAGGTTTCGGCAGATCTCTAACCACGTCGGATAATCAGCCAGCAGGTTATCGGCAGTTTCGGCAATCTTGAGGGCGTAAAGGTTCGGAGGAACGCTTGAGAAATTAGCCCCATAGTGTTTCCGGATGAACGGAGGCAGTCTTTCCTTCGTATACTCCTCAAAGGCTGGAAGTGGATCGTAGGGGTCATTGAACCACTTCGGGTCGGAAAAATACAAACGCCCGTGCTCCCAAAGCTCCCTGTAGGGCACAAAATCAGGCTTTGATGCCGGGCTGCCAAAGGTCATGAACCTAAACAGACGTGACGGGACATTGGTCGTTTCTGGCATATACTTCTGGGCTAGCTAGCAATCTAGTGCGCTGCATTACGTCCACCAATGGTGTTTGGTAACGCACCAAAAGTGATGAACACCCTCAGCGGCCCCGGTTCACCTGAATGGTATCCTCGACCTCTTCGAACGCCCAAGGCGGTTGTCTTGTCCTCTCAAACTACCTGCGAGGCGCGCATTCGTCTGAGCCGGCAAAAGAGTTAAAGCGTCACCAACTCCGCAAGCTTTGCCGCGACCTCTGCCATCGACGTTCCCGCAGTGCTCAACCCACTTCGCGAACCGAGCAGGGGACTCACTTCCCTCAGGGCCTCATAGGTCGTCTCGTGCACAATAGGCACAAGCTGGTCGCGCGCCAGAAGTGCCGAAAGTTCTTTGTCCGCTATGCCCTCTCCCTGGACACGGCGCAGAAGCGCCGGAGTGACGAGCACTACGCCCACCTGCGATTTGGCCAATCCTTTGTCAATTTCGCGGAGCAAGGGAGTCCCTAGCGCAACGTCCTTTTCGCTAAACCAAACCGAGACACCCTTCGATTCTAGTAAATCGTGTAGCTCCTTAGCGACTCCTTTTCGGTCGTCCCACGCGTGACAGAGAAAGACCTGCCGAAGGTCCGGTAGCGCAGCTCGCTTCTCGACCGTTTCTCGGAACGGCGTAAGCGTTCGCACGTCGGCGACTGTATAAACCACCGTTGAACCCGACCTCGACCAGCGCGGTCTTCCGCTTCCGGCTGATCCACTACCACTGCTGGAACTTCCACTGCCACTCTGGGACGGCGAATAGGGCGCGTAAGAGTATACCGGACTAGAATCCGAGGGATACGAAGGCGACCAGTAGTTACGGGACCGGCCGCGGCACGCGGGGCAGGCCGCGGCAGCGCTTTCCGAATGATGGCCGTATACTGGTGCTGTGCATTTTGCCATACAAGAAACAGTGCCAAGCGCAATCACCGCTTTCAAGCGTCCGCGCAACGCGCCTCCGAACTGACAAATCGATCACCAGAACCCTCGGATCTACATCCTTCGTAGGCACGGATCACTTTCCTCCATGACGGACAAACGCTGCCCTTGTCACTTCATGGTCGGATGTTCGGCTTCAAACGCTGAAACGCCGGCCGTCGGATGGATCGCCACTTCGCTAGTGCCGATCCTGATCCAGCGGCCGTCGCTGGCCGGGGGCTTTTGGCAGCGCCCTTGGTTATCGAACGGGGGAGATGGACCGGGGACTATTGACTCAACAGAAAGCGAGCAGAATCAGGCTACTCCACTTCCATCAGATTGGGTAACGACCGAAGCGTCGAAAAGATGGTCGGACACATCACAAAAGGCGTCCGCAGCTGCCACCAATCGTGGACTAAGCCCGCTCGGAATCGACCACAACACAACACGGGCTCCGAAGTCCTGAGCTGTCTCAATCAATGGCACATAGTCCTCATCGCCGGTCACAAGAATCATGTTCTTGAAGTTCTTGTTGAACAGATTCTTAAGCACTTCTGCCGTAAGCGATATATCGACCTGCTTTGATCGGCTGTCTTTTTTTCTCCTAAAAACCCGTGGAGCCTCGAACCCTTTGCTTCTCAGGAAGCGTTCCGTGTTTTCGATAACTTCGTGACCACCTGTGGTTGACGTGTAGTAGAACTTTCTTCTGACAAAGTATATGTCGGTAACCACCTCGAGCGTCTTGGACCAGATTACCGCATCCTTCATCCAGTAATGCGAATCGATATCAAGTGTTCCTTTCAGGGATGCCTGAGACCGAGCGGTTAGGTTCTCCCCATCCACAAACAAGTATGTCGCTTCATGCTCGCTTCGAACTTTAGGGAAGAGTTTGTCGAAATCAGAATTGGTCACGCTTCAGATTAGTTTACACGACCAGACCTCTGCGACTCAAGGCGCCGTTTAATGTCCTCGATCGGTGTTTGGTAGACTCCCATAACTCCAAATACCCTGATCCGTCCCGATTCAGCCAATTGATAGGCCCTGCTTACGTGTAGGCCAAGGAACACACTCGCGACAGACAACGGAACCAAGGAGCCAACTTCGTCGACAAGTTCTTCAAACTCGCTTAGCGAGTTCACCGCCCGCAGGGTTTTCATGCGCTGATCCTCCGCACTTCTGCCAGCCGCCACCGGCCGGTCAGGCCCGCCCGCCGGGCAGTCCGATAGGCCTGGAGGGCGAGGTCTTCGAGCGCCGCGGGCCGGACGTAGCGCAGGGTCAGGTGGAACGGTCGTTCCCCTCTCCGGAGGGTGACCGAATACCAGCCCCACACCCAGTTACCCCAACAGAGGCGCACCACGATTTTCCACAGTCTCTTCCCCATACGTCCGTCCCTTTCAGGCAAAAGATATCCATTCAAGCGACCCCGCCGGACCGCCCGCCGGCGCTGGCGCGCCGGCGGGGCGGTCGTCGGGGACCCCGAGCCCGGTTTCACACGCGTCCTGCGGGGCACACCGGGGCCAGGAAGCCGGCCGGGCGGGGCCTCTCGGCGGATCCGCTCCGTTCGCCAGGTGTCCGCATTCCCATGACAGGACGGCCACCGGTCCGACTCGCTCCCAACCACGGCGGGAAGCTCTCAGGAACCTTAGTTTTCGGGCCTTGCGGCCCCTCTATTCACCCGCGGTGCCCGCTCCGGTCACAGCCGTATGGATGACGGCTGAGTTTCCAGAGCAGCGAGCTGCGCTCGATCAGGCGGCCGCGGGGCTTGTCGGTTCCCGCCCTTCCGGGCGGCTTCAGCACGTGTGCCAGTGTCAGGTCCCCTGTTTTCGGACGGACAGGGCTTCCTTCCCTGCCTGGCCCTTGGGGCGTCCCGCCCGGGGGGCGCTCACACAGCGTGCGCCGGCCCAGGTATTCCCGCAGGGAGTGGGACAGTTCGGGCGGACTTTCGGTCCAGCCGAACTTGTCGAGCTCGTAGGCGCTCTCTCCGCGGGTGCTTTCACCGGACAAGCACTTGCTGACGTATTCCGCCCCCAGCAAGGAGCGGTTGAACGTCTTCACGCGGGCCATTCCGCCGCCGAGCCTTTCCCACGCCGCCATCAGGCGGAAGTTCGTAGTCGGGCCCGGCGGCAGGCGTGTCCTCCCCAGCAGGACGTGGAAGTGGTGCCTGCCCGTTTTCTCCCCTTGCTCGTCTCGCAGGCACCACAGGAGACGGGAGAAGTCCAGATCAGCCATCGTCGCCATCGTGCGGAGCCAGGCGAACGCCATTTTTCTTCGACACCCGTGGCTCGGAGTTGCCTTGCCCAGGAAGGTCAAGGTCCCGAATTGACACCAGCTCGGGTAGCGCGTGATCAGCTCCAGTTCGGGGTGCGTCGCAACCCGCCCTGTGGCCATACCAAACCGCGTTTTCTGATCGGATGACATCAGTGGACGTTTTCAGGGCCGGACTTGCGTCTGGCCCCCAGGTGACCCAGGTCGCCCCAGATCACCGGAGGGCCGGACACCTCAGGCCTTCACCGCCGGCTTCGCGCCGACGACCTCGATGATGTTGCCTTCGAACCCCAGCCGGCCGCCCTGGAAGCTGGCCGTGTTCGTGAGCCCGAACTTGATGAGTTTGCCGGTGAGGGCGTCGGGCTCGAACTTGCGTTTCTCGTCGTCGCTGAGCCGGTGTTCGAACGCGGTCCGAAACCGCGCTCCCTTGGTGGGTTCCTGGTCGACCAACGTGATGAGCCGGTCGCTCACGAAGCCCCGTTTGCCGGGGTATTCGTTTTTCCGTTCGCTGATCACTTCGCACGTCATTAACGGCATGGCTTGTCCTTCTGTGTTTTGGTTTTTGAGTTCCGGCCGGTGGTGTTGGAATCGAAACGGAGCCGGCCGGCCCTCCGCTTCACGGGTGTCATTTTCCGACGTCGGTTCCGAAGGAACCGAGGGCAACCCGCCTAGCCCAAATTCGTGTCCCGGCCCCAGCCGCGGTGCGTCCCGTGACCCGGCGGAAGCAGCGGCAGGCCCCGGCGGAGCGAACGGCTTTTACGTGCCGGCCTTCACGGACTGTCCGGCCGAGCTCCGCTCCAGGGCGCCTTCCCGTCCGCGCCTCCGGCTTTGTTCCAGGGCGAGACTCCTTGGGGACGGAAACCAGGGTGGCCCTCGCGGGGAACGCGAAGGCAGGAGGGGTTTGGCAGTCCGCCGGAGACTCGCCCTTCCTCGCCGCCTGCGCGCTCCCGGCGCGTTGCCCTTCCGCTGCGCTCGGCCGGACAGACCGTTCGGGGCCGGAGGCCCAGGGGTTCCCTCCGCCGGGGCCTGCCGCCGCTCCCGCCCCCGTCCACTCCACCCGCGAGCGCTCAGGTCGCGCCAACTGGCCGAGGCAGGGAGGGTGGCCAGTTGGCACGCCCTGAGGCTGGGCTCGCTCGTCCCTCGGCCCGCTGGGGTCCAGCGGGGAGGATTGGTTCGGACCGAAAAGGCCCAAATGCCTCATGGGGGCCTTTTCGGTCCTCAGGAGCGCCGCCGGGGCGGCGAGGTGGAAAGGGGTGGGGGCTGTCATGGCGTGGCTTCGGTCCCGAGGCGGACTTGCAGGGCCGCGAGTTTGGTGAGGAGGAAGTGTTCGAGGGCTTCGAGCCGGAGGTGTTCGGGCGGCCGGAGGTAGGTCCCGGCCCGGATGGCCGCGAGTTGCTGTTCGGTGACGTAGGCTTCGAATTCGCGGCGCAGGGCTTCGGCTTGCCGGTCGGTCGCCGTGGCGTAGCCCGCGGGTTCGGGGGGCGGGGGTTCCGGGTTCATGGGGTTTCCGGGGTCGGGGTGGAGCGGCTCCGCCGGGTGCGGTTTTTGCGCCGGGGTTTCCGACGCGGTTGGGCGTTGGCCGGGAGGTCGGCTTCGGGCTTGGCTGCGAGGAGATCGGCGAAGGCGGTCGCGATCCGGGTGTGGCAGTAGGCGGGGATCGGGGTCCCGTGCCCGAGGATCCGCCGGATGATTTCCCAGGGGTCCAACTGGGCGAGGATCGGGGTGAGCCGGTCCCGGAGTTCGGTCAGGCGGGCTTTTTCTTCCCGGCGCCGTTTGCGGTCGGCTTTCTGGTCGGCCTGGTCCTGGGCTTGGGCCGCGGCATCCCGTTCCTGTTGTTCGGCCTGGAACTGGGCTTCGGCGGCCCGGGCTTGTTCCGCGGCCGTGGTTTCGTGGTCCCGGAGCCGGCGCCGGATGTCCCGCACGGAGAGGGAGGGTCCGCCTTCGGCGAGGAGGCCGACGGCCGCGACGAGTTCGAGTTGCCGCTGGTGGGCCGCTGCGGGCCAGTGCCGTTCCTCCCCGGCCGCCGCAATGATGAGTTCGCCCGCGCTCGCGGGGAGGCGTTTGGTGGCGACGAGCTCGACGAGTTCGGGGGCGAGCTTGCGCAGGGCGAGCCGGCCGTAGACGTGCCGCACGGATTTGCCGAGCCGGTCCGCGAGCTGGGCCACGGTGTAGCCGCCGCGCTCGATCAGGGCCGCGAAGCCTTCCGCTTCCTCGAGGGGTTGCAGGTCCTCACGTTGCAGGTTTTCCAGGACGGCGTGTTCGAGGGCCGCGGTGTCGTCGAGTTCCCGGATCAGGCAGGGAACTTCGGGGAGTTCGGCCAGCAGGGCGGCGCGGTAACGGCGTTCGCCGGCGACGATCTCAAAGAGGGTTTCGGCGGGGGCATCGCCGGCCGGATTTCCGGGCACGGCCAGGGGCCGCACGAGCAGGGGTTCGAGAACGCCGACTTGTTTCAGGCTGGCCGCCAGTTCCTGGAGGGATTCGGGCGGGAATTGTTTCCGCGGGTTGAACGGGGCCGGGCGCAGCCGGCCCAGCGGCAGGTTGAGGACTTGGAGGGTCATGGGGCCGGCGCCTTGGGCGAGGTGGGCAGTTCGGGGGTCCATTCATGGCCGAACCAGAGTTGGCCGGCGTCTTCCGCGTTCTTCGCGGCCTGGCTGACGAGGTGCAGGGCTTGGCGGACTTCGCCGCTTTCCTGATGCGCCCGCCAGAGGCGTTGCAGGGTCACGCAGAAGGGATGCCGCGAGCCGCGGGGCCGGAATTCGAGGATCGGGGATTGGTCGTCGCGGTCGCCGATCTCGCCGGGGCGCTGGGGCCGCAGGCGGACTTTGACGGGCCGGGTTTCGCCCTTGAGGACGGCCAGGGTCTTGGAGTGGGGCGAGCGCCGGCCGGCGGTGACGACGCTGAGCGCCGGGAGCTGGAGGGCGGCGCTCATGCGGGGAAGGCCCGGTTGAGGGTGAGGGCCGGGGGTTGCGAACCGCGGGCCCGGACGAAGCCCCGTTGGAGGGAGGCTTCGACGTCTTCGCGGTAGAAGAGGACGCGCAGGCCGTCGCGGTCGTAGCGCCAGCGGCGTTCGATGGCGCGCCGGTCCACGGTCTCGACGGAGCAGCGGAGGTATTCGGCCGCTTCGCGCCGGGTCATGTAGGGCGAGTCAGGCATGGCCCGCCTCCTTGAGTTGCGCTTGTTCGCGGAGCCAGGCGCGGTGTTCCTCGTAGATCCGGGCTTCGCGGGTTTCGCCGAGTTGCGCGAGCTTGAGGGGGCTGAGCCGCGGACCTTCCGCAACGTGGCCCCAGGTGGCGCAGGCGGCTTCGTAGAGGGCCATGGTCCGCTCGACGGACGCGTCGTCCAGCCAGAGGCCCACACCGAGGATGCTTTTCGGGTCCACTTCCCGTTGCGCCCGGGTCCGCCCACGGCAGGACCGCTGTTCGAGGTAGGACGCGACGAGGCTGTCTTGCAGGTCCAGCCACAGCCCGTGCGTCAACGTCATCGCCGGCCCCACCGCGTGGTTTGGGCGATAGAGGGTGAAGACACCGCAACCGAGGGCTAGCGTCACCGGTTTGGAAGTGGGACACCACAAGCGGCTAAAAGGGCACTTCGCCGAAATGGCCGGTCAAGTTCCGTGGAGGACCATCATGAACCTGTCGGACGACCTCTTCGAGAACGCCCCTTGCGGACTTCACTCCCTGAGGCCGGATGGGACGATCCTGCGCATCAACCACACTGAGCTGACGTGGTTAGGATATGAGCGGATAGAACTGGAGGGAAAAGTTCGATTCCAGGAGCTCCTGACGCCGGAAAGCCGGGCGGTCTTCGAGGCCAATTCTCCAAGGCTCAAGGAGTCCGGATTCCTCCGGGACGTCGAGCTGACATTGAACCGGAAAGGCGGGGGATCGTTGCGGATCATGCTTTCTGCCGTCGCCGCCAAGGACCAGGCGGGCGACCATGTTTCCAGCCATTCCACAGCCTACGACGTCACCGAACTCAAGAAATTGGAGGCCGCCCAGCTTCGCCTCTCAGACCGGTATCGGAACCTGCTCCAAACGGCGACCGACGGGATTCACGTGCTGAACCAGGACGGGGACCTCGTGGAGGCCAGTCCGTCGTTCTATCGCCTGCTGGGTTATGAGAACGGGGATGCGCGGCTGAAGAATGTCGCGGATTGGGACGCTCGGTGGTCGTCTGACGAGCTGATCAGCAAGATAAGGAAAATGGTCACCGGCTCTGAACAGTTTGAAACCCGCCATCGGCGCCGCGACGGCTCCCTGATTGACGTCGAAATCACCGCCCGGGGAATCGACCTCGAATGCTCGACCCATCTCTATGCGTCGGCGCGCGACGTCACCGAACGGAAGCGGCTGGAAGAAAGCCTTCGCCGGATCCAGAAACTCGACGGGATTGCCCATCTGGCCGGCGGCTTGGCCCACGAATTCAACAACATCCTCGCGGCCAAGAGCCTCAGCCTTTCCTTGTTGAAGTCGATGGTGACCGAACCGCACGCGATGGAGCTGCTCAGTGAACTGGAAGGGCTCTCTCTCCGCGCGGCCAAACTGGTCAAACAGGTGCTGGCCTGTGCCCGGCAATCGCGGCTCGAACTCCAGCCGCTTGATCTCGGCGCATTCCTTGAGGAACAACGAAACCTCGTGTCCCACCTGCTCGGCGGGCAGGTCACGCCGATTTTCTCGGCCAGCGAGGAGCCGGCGTGGGTCAGCGCCGACGCGGACGCCCTGAATCAAGTTCTCATCAGCCTCAGCCTGAACGCCCGGGATGCCATGCCCGACGGCGGCTTCTTCCGGTCCAGCCTGGCGATGGTTGAAGCAACACCCAAGGCGGTCGGGACCGCCGCGACCCGCGGGGCGGGTCGCTACGTCCGATGGTCGGTTTCCGACACCGGCTGCGGGATGGAACAAAACACCCAGGACCACCTCTTCGAACCATTCTTCACCACCAAGGAGTTTGGCGCTGGCGCCGGCATGGGACTCGCCACCGCCTTGGGTGTTATCGAGCAGCACCAGGGCTGGATTGACTTTGAAAGCACGCTGGGGAAGGGCACGACGTTCCACATCTTTCTCCCCGCCATCGAGGCCCCGGGTCCCCGACCGGCTCCGCCAACGGCGGTTGCCCAGGCCAACGGCGCGACCATCCTCGTGGTGGAGGACGAAGCCATCGTGCGAAAGCTCATCCGGCGCGTGCTTGCCCGGGAAGGATACCAAGTGCTCGAGGCTGGCTCCGGCGATGAGGCGCTTGAAGTTTGGGCCCGGCACCACGCGGAAATCCGCCTCCTCTACACTGATGTCGTTATGCCCGGCGAATTGAACGGATTCCAACTGGCGGAGCGCCTTCTCACCGAGTCGCCCAACCTCAAGGTAATCATCACCAGCGGCTACAATGCCGACTCCCACGGCCGGATATCGCTCCCGCCGGAAGCCTATCGCTATTTGCCCAAACCGTGCGACCTGCTGACGTTGGTCACCACAATCCAAGGCTGCCTGCACGGCTAGGCGGTCGGTCCGGTCTGACGCGCCAAGACGTTCCACCGGGCTGGCGGCGGGTGGCGACACGGAACATTGCGAAACAAGCCCGCCCTTGCGCTAACCGTTCACCGTGCATTAGTTCCGTGGCATGGGATGGAAAGCATGTCCGCGGTTGCCTTATGAAAGCCGGGTGGTGGAATGGGACGCCTCCGGAGCACCCGCCGTGGAGGAAATCGAGGTTCCCGAGGCCGAGAAGCAGGCTTACCTGGACGAACATTTTCCGTTCGTGCCCACGCCGCGGCTGGACGATCAACGCTTCGACGTGCGGGCCCGCAAGATTTTCCGGGTCGGCGAGTTCCGGGTGATTCGGAAGGACAGCCACAACCTCATGTGCAGTCCCTACTACTGGGACAGCGGCGGAACTATCCTCGATTGGCGGGTGCCGATGCGGCTCTACGAGATTTGAGCGTCTCAGGTTGCGTGGCAGTCTGAAACGAGTGCGACGCTACCGGTGCTGCGGAACCTCCATGTGCAAAGGCCAGAACGGATTTTCCGATTCACGGGTGTTTCGCCTAAGTGTATCTAGCGGACATGCCCGAAGACGCAGACAACGGCAAAATCGTCCTTGAACTCAAAAACGTCCGTCCGCTGGACCTTGATGAATTGGGAAAGTGCCTTACGAGTGCCGCCGCGGATTTCCGAAAATTCGTCTCGGATCGTGCCGGAGATCCCGAACCCGAAGAAGCGCGGCTTTTCGTTCGGGAAGTCCGCCAGGGTTCGACGATCATTGAGCTTGTAGCGGCATCTTACAGTTTCCTGCCAGGTGCGATATCGTATGCATCGCAGTTGTTCGACTTCTTCAAAGATCTCAAGGCAGTGCTTGGCCACCTAAAGCACGAGCCGACTGATGAAAAACCGAAGCTCGATAAACAACGATTGGAGCGAATGAACAACCTTGTTCAGCCCATCGCCACCGATAGTCCTGGGGCCCAATTCAATATTATCTACATCGAAAAGGGCGGGAAACTGGGGGACACGGTGAGCATATCTATGGCTGACGCGAACACGATTCAGAACACGGCACGCAAAGAAATCGCGTCTCTCCGAGAGCCTGTCGCAGGTTACCACGACCGCGCAGTTCTCTACTTTTTCCAAACCCGTGACGACACCCGGAGTGCCAGCGGAGACAAGGCGATCATCGAACGCTTCGGGCGTTCGCCAATCAAAACAATCTTCGCGACCGAAGAGGCGAAGGCGCATGTGCTTGGGGTAAAAGGCAACATCTTTCGACACGCATTTGTTGTTGATGTCCGGGTAGATACAATTGATGAAAAACCCGTTCTTTATACGGTAATGAGGGTTCATGATTTCATCTTGCGAGAGGTTCAAACTCCCCTCCCATTTGAGCACCCACAACTACCGATCGGCGCTCAGCCTGCGACCTAGCTACTGAGCGGCGCATCACAACGGATATTCTTCAAACAGGTCGTCATTGGAGCCCCATCACACCGATAAGATCTGACGCGCGGTTCGGCGAAATAGCCCCATTATTCTTGGTATGGCAGCCGACCAACGAAACCTCAACCGCGCAGCACTTCGCAGATGCGCAGGCGGTAGTCCGCATACCAAACCCGCTTCCCGGTTTCCTGCGCCACGCGGTGTTCCGCGTGTTCGCGCCAGGCTCGGATGTCGTCGCGGGTGCGCCAGTAGGAAACCGTGATGCCGAGGCCGCCCGCATCGCGCACGCTTTCCACGCCGAGGAAACCCGGCTGCGCCGCGGCCAATTCCACCATGCGGGCCGCCATGACGTCGTAGCCGCGGTCCTCCGGGGTGCGCTGGGACGTGAAGATCACCGCGAAATAAGGCGGCTCGGGCGTGGCGGCGAAGGCGGTGGTATTCATCGGATCGCGGAACTCGAAGGGATCGTGCTGCCGGGTGGACCGCCGGCGAATTACGCGGCCGACGGCGGGGAATCGGGGGCCGCGGCTTCCGGCGGCGCCTCCACGGCGGGAGTGGCCGGCGGGGCTTCGGCCTCCTCCAAGGTGAGTTGGGCTGGGGGCGGCGTGGCGAGCCCGGCTTCGGCGGTCACCAACTGTTCCGGGCGTTGCACGGGGATGCGCCGGAGTTCGTCCGCGGCCGGCAAATCGGCCAGCGACTTAAGGCCAAAGTATTCGAGGAAGGCCGGCGTGGTGGCGTATTGCATCGGCCGGCCGATGACTTCGGCGCGGCCCGCCTCGCAGATGAGGCCGCGCTCCTTGAGGGTGAGCACCACGGCATCCACGGCCACACCGCGGACCTGCTCCACCTCCGAGCGGGTGGCAGGCTGGCGGTAGGCGATGACGGCGAGGGTTTCCAGCGCCGGCTGCGACAGCTTGGGCGGCCGGCTCTTCACGCCCACGAAGGCGCGCAGCCACGGGCCAAATTCCGGCTTGGTCACGAACTGCCAGGACCCGGCGACGCACGCCAGGGTGTAGCTCCGCCCAGCCGCCTCGTGCTCGGCGGCGAGCCCGGTGAGCGTTTCCTCCAGCTTCTCGGGCGGCAGCTTGCGGCAGGCCTTGACGTGCTCGGGCGCACCTTCCTCGTCGGCCGCCTTGGTCAGGGTGTCACGCAGTTCGGCCACCGAAAGCGGCTTCGGCGAGGCGATGAGCAGCGATTCGAGGATGAACTTCAGTTCCATGAAGAAGAGCTGTTGGACCATCGGAAAGGGGCGTTCATGGCGGACCGGCTAGACGGGCTGCGGGGCGTCATCGCCGGCCAGCGGAACGGCGGCGGGCAGGCCGGAAGGGTCGGCGGGCGGCTCCGCGGGCGGCGGGGTGAGGACCGGCGGCGGTGCGGGCTCGACCTCAATCTCACCGAACTCGTCACCCTGGGTGAGCACGATCTGCTTCATGCGGGTGAGCTCCAGCATGGCGAGGAAGATGCACACGACCTCAGTGCGGGAGCCGGCGCGCTCGAACAACTCACCGAAACGGACCCGGCCACGGTCGAGCAACAGGGCGCGCAGGACCTCGATCTTTTCGCTGACGGTGTGGGGATCGGCGTTGATCTCGCGCACGTCGTCACGGGCCCCGAAGCGCTTGAGGATCTGGCTGACGGCGTTGACCAGCTCGAAGATGGAGACCTCGCCGGGCTTGGGCCCGAGGTCCTCGACGGTGAACTCCAGCTTGCCGGGCCGGCGTTCGTAGATGTTCTCCATCTCGCCTTCGCGCACCTGCAACTGGGCGGCGGCGTCCTTGAACTTCTTGTATTCGACCAGCCGCCGGATGAGCTCGAACCGCGGATCATCCTCGTCCGTGTCGTCGCCCTCGGGCTTCACCTGCTGGTCCACCGGCAGCAGTTCGCGGCTCTTGATGTAGATGAGCGTGGCGGCCATCACGAGGAACTCGCCGGCGACCTCCAGGTCGAGGTCGCGCATCTGGTCGATGTAGGCGACGAACTCGGTGGCGATCTTCGTCAGGTTGACCTGATAGATGTCCACCTCCTGCTTCTTCACGAGGTGAAGCAGCAGGTCGAGCGGTCCTTCGAAGACCTCAAACTGGACGCGATATTCGCTCATTGGCGCCGGGACCGAGAAGTTCCGGGTCCCTCCAGCCTAGGGAAGCCCACGGATGCTTGGCAACGGCGCGTTGCTCACCGCGGGACCGACCTCGTGCGTGGCCGGGAAGGCATTTACCGCTCGGCCGCGGCCGGAATCGCACCGGCGCAAGGGGTTCCAATCAACACGCACCGCCGCGTCGACCGCGGCGAGGGGTTCGGCATGGACATCGAGACCGCCGTATTTGAGGTTGGCGGGTGTGGGTGATGGATATTTCATGGCAATGCTGGGATACTGTTCCCGGCTTTCTTCGGACGAACCGCCCCTTTGTGGCAAGGCCCAGCGCCTCAGCGCCGGACAACCCACACGACCGCTCCCGTTCCACCCCACTCCTTCAACTCAACTCGTCCGACCGACTCGCATGAACCATCGGGTTTAGGGCGACTCCGCACATGAGCCATGAACCAAGTTCGACAATTCGCATTGATCCTGATCTTGGGCGTATTCTCCCTCATTGTTCTGGGCCGCCTCGTTTTGCGGTGGAGCGCTCGACGCAGAATCCATCAAGCGTTCGAGAAGGACGGTGCCTCAATCTCTCGCATACGACCCATCGATGGGTTCCTCGATCTTGGTTCAGTCGTGGATGCCGCCACGAGCACCGGATACATTGTGACCCTCGTAACTCGCGATGGGCGTAAGTCTAACCGGCACTGTCTGGTCCGTTACATTCCCATCGTTGGATTTGCCCGTAACGTCGAGGTTTTGTTCGAGGACACCAACGTCGCCCCCTGAGAAACCGGCCACGGAAGTCATTGGTTTTCAACGAGGCTTAAGCCGAAGTTGGGGGCAGGCCAAGTTCTCCTCGGCCTGCACAAAGCCCCTGGCTCATGGGGCTCCTTGAACTTCAGCCGGTGCCACCGGTGGCTATCCCCGCCGAAGCAGTTCTGTGACCGCCCATTTGGACTGCGGGGGCATGACCCCGCTTTCCCTTCACCGCGACCAAGTCCCCTATCACGTGGCGGAATTCCCAGCCGCGGAGCCAAAGCGCCGGCGTGCCGGCGCAGTCCAAAACCCCGCCACCTTGCCAGACCGAAATCCGCTTCGTTTGGCCCCCTTCCCGCCCAGTCCGCCGTCGCCCTTCACTCCGCCGCCCAGAGTCGGCCCGATTGGAGCCATTCGGCCATCAGGGCGCGGAAGGCGAGCGACGGTGGTTCCTCGCGCGGGCCTTTCCACACGAGCACCAGCGGGATGGTCTGCGCCGGCAGCAGCGGGACCGGGTGCCAGCGCCCGGAGCGGTCCGATTCGCCGAGGCATTCCGGCACCACGCCGATGCCGACGCCGCTCTCCACGTAACGCAGCACGGTCCCGATCAGGCTGGGAGTGTGGCCGAGCTTGGGCGTGAACCCCGCCTGCCGGCAGGCGGCCAGGATCTCGTCGTGCAGGCCGCCGCCTTCCCGCCGGGCCAGCACCACCAGCGTCTGGTCCGCGAGTTCCCGCCAGCGCAGGGATTTCCGGCCGGCCAGGGGATGACCGCTGGGCACGGCGGCGCACAGGCGTTCTTCCCGCAATCGCAACGTGTCCATGCGCAGCGCCGAATGGGCCAGCACCGGCCGGGTCAGTCCCAGGTCCAGCCGGCCGCTGGCGACCATTTCCCAAACCCGTTCCGGCGTGCGCTCTTCCAGGTAAACCGTCACGTCGGGGCAGCGCCGACGGTATTCCTCCAGCACCCGGCCAAGGAACGGCAGCGTAGGCGGCCCAATGTAGCCGAGGCGCAGTTCACCCAACTGGCCCGCCGCCGCCCGGCGCACGCGGCGCACGGTGCCGTCGAGGCGTTCCAGCAGCAGGCCGGTGTCTTCGAGGAGCAGCTTGCCGGCGGCGGTCAGGCTCACGACCCGGCGGGTGCGCGCGACCAACTCGACGCCCAGTTCGGCCTCCAGCTCCTTGAGCGCCCGGCTGAGGGCCGGTTGGACGACGTTGAGCCGCCGCGCAGCGCGGGAGAAGCTGAGGTCCTCGGCAATGGCCTGGAAGTAGCGCAGGTGGCGGAGGTCCATGCGCGCATTATCGCGGCCCGCTATCAATGCGATAGGGAAATGCTATTTCCGCGAACAGCCGCGGCGTGGTTCACTGGCGTGGTCGCCGATGAACAATCTCCACCTGGCCGTTCAGTTCTTCCTGCAGATCGCCGTGATCCTGCTGTTTTGCCGGCTGGTCGGGGCCGTCGCGGCGCGCTTCGGTCAACCCCAGGTGGTGGCCGAGATGATCGCCGGCGTGTTCCTCGGGCCGTCGCTGTTCGGCCTGCTGGCGCCCGGGGCGCAGGAGTGGCTCTTCCCGTGGGACCGGACCCAACTGACCCGCGACACGCAGTCCTACCTCTTCCCGGCGTCGCAGCTCGGGCTGGCGCTCTACATGTTCATCGTGGGCATGGAATTCCGCGTGGACATCGTCCAGAAGCGGCTGAAGAGCTCCATCGCGGTGTCCGCGGCCGGCATGGTGGCGCCCTTCATTCTCGGCGCCGGGCTGGCGTGGGTGTTTTTCCATTACACCGAGCTGTTCCCGAAGAAGACGTCGCTGATGGAAGCCATGCTGTTCCTCGGGGCGTCCATGTGCATCACCGCCTTCCCCATGCTGGCGCGGATCATCCACTTCAAGAAGCTCGCCGGCACGACCATGGGCACGGTGGCGCTGGGTGCCGGGGCGATTGATGACGCGACGGCGTGGTGCCTGCTCGCGGTGGTGCTCGCCAGCTTCGACCAGAACTGGAGCCACGCGCTGGTGAACATCGGCGGCGGGGCCGGCTATGTCGCGCTGACCCTGCTGGTCATCCGGCCGTTGCTGGCGCGGTTCGGCGATCGGCTGACCCGGGAGGGCCACCTGACGGAGGCTGGGCTCGTCGTCGGCCTGGCGCTGATGGCGCTCGGCGCGTGGTTCACCGACCTGGTTGGCCTGCACGCGGTGTTCGGGGCCTTCGTGATGGGCACCGCCATGCCGCGCGGCGCCGTGTGCCGCGATCTGATCGGCCGGATCCAGCCGCTGACCGTGGCGCTGCTCCTGCCGCTGTTCTTCACCTATTCCGGCCTGAACACGAAGATCGGGCTGCTGAACTCCGGCTTCCTCTGGCTGATGTGCGGCGCCGTGCTGGTCGCCGCCGTGCTGGGCAAGGGCGTCGCGTGCTGGCTTGCGGCCCGCGCCACCGGCATCTCAAACCGCGAGGCGCTCGGCATCGGCACGCTGATGAACGCACGCGGGCTGATGGAACTGATCATCATCAACATCGGCCTCCAGCGCGGCGTCATCTCGGAGGGCCTGTTCGCGACGCTCGTCATCATGGCCGTGATCACCACGCTGATGGCGTCGCCTATCTTCGAGCGGCTCGTGGGCACCGGCCGCTACCTGCCGGTTGCCGAGCCCGATGCCGAACCCGTCGGCGAAGCCCCCGCGGCCCGCGCCTGAATGGGGACGGCCGGAGCACGCCTTACGGTTTCAGCGCTTCCCGCGGCACCCGGGGCGTGGCCAAGTCCATTACCCAATCGTTGTGCCGGAACCAACGCACCGGAACGCTGGCCAAGTCCGCCTCGGGATCCACCACCGGCTGGAAGGGCCGCCGATTGACCGACATACGCGTCAACGCGGTGACGGCCGGACGGCGGCCGTATTCCTTTTCCCACAGTTCCGCCACCCTCCGGGCGTAACGACGCAGGTAGAACGGTTGCAGGCTGACGTGCAGGAACTTCGATTGCGGCAGGTCCCGCAGGCAGTTCCACAGGATGGCCGGGGGCTGGCCGGGCCGGATAAGCTCATCGGTGATGGCCCGCAGCGGCAGCAGGTCCTTGGCTTCGGGCCCGAGGTTCCCGAAATGGAGGACGAGCGTGTTCCCGTCGGCCGGCGCTTCCCGGAGGTTTCGTCCCAGGCCCTGGCCCGGCGGATTCTTCCAGGCCGCGACGCGCAGGCGGGCGGGTTGCGCGGGTGGGGTCTGGATCAGGGCTGGGTCCTCGATGACGAGGAACGGGGCGATGCCCGTGGGTTCGCCTTCCAAGGCGAACGGCCGCATGGCCCGAAGATAGGGGGATAGGGCCCCGGTCTGGTCGCGGTTGCGGAAAGTGCCGAACAGCGCCCGGACCGTCGCCCGCCGCTGGGCATCACCCGCGGGATCAACCCCGGGCAACTCGAGTTGTCGGGCGAGCACCGCCACCTGCTTGGCCTCGGCCGCCTCGGCCGCCATGCCGCCGCCGCGCAGGCCGTCCGCCACCGCGTCGAGAATCTGGAACAGGGTCACGGTGCGCCGGACTGACGTCGGTTGCCGGCCATGGAGTTGCTGCCAGAGCACGCGAACCCGTTCGCGGGCCTCGGCCTCATTGCGGGGCGGATTGGGACCGGCGAGCGGGTTATAAATGATCCGCGCACCGACTACGGCCTCCAGGGTGGGAACCAGTTCCGGCATCTGGGTCCAGTCAATCCGGCCCGGCCAGACTTGCCGGTGGATGACCCGCTCCCCACGCCATTCCGGCCAATGAATCACCGCGCCGTTGGTGCCTTCCGGGGCGATGACCTTGGCGTCGCGGACGAACAGGCTGAGGCCGTCGGAATCGTGCTCGTCGGACTTGAGCCGCCAACTGAAACGCAGGCCTTCGTAAGTGGCCCGCGCGTCACCGGGGATGAAGTAGTGCCGCAGTGGGAACAGGGACTGCCACACCATCCAGACCACGACAAACGGGGCCACGGACCGACCCAGTGGCAGGCGGGTCCGCGATGCCGGAAGGACCGGGGTTGGCGGCAGTTTCCAGCCAAGGGTCGCCCCGATGCCCGGCAGGAGGAGGATCCCCGCGGTGAACCAACCCCAGTCCGGCTTCACGAACCGCGGCCGCCGAAACCAACGGGCCACACGTTCCGGCCAGTCCGCTTCGAGGAAGATCAGCGCGGTCGTGAACCCGACGAGCGGGAACCAGTCGATGTTGTCGTAGAGTAGGAACCGGTTCGTCGTATGAAACATCCCCATCATGAGGATGCCCATGATCCGGAACCGCGGCAGTAGCAGCAGGAAGCCGATCACCAGGTCGAAGATCAGGCCGATGTAGGAAATGAGGAAGGCGAACGCGGTGTGGTGCAGGATGCCCGTGATGAAATCCAACTGGCCGGCGCTGAGGTAAGCCTTGTAGGGCTCCAGCATGTGCGCGTCGTGGAACCGCCAGCGCAGCGGCACGGCGTCCAGCATCCAGTCGGTGCTGATCTTGGCGACGCCGCCATAGAAATACATCACCACGAGCTGGCCGCGGAGCAGCACCAGCGTCCAGAATGGCACCGTGTCCGGCCCCTTGCCCTGACCCTTCCGCAGGGCATCAAGGCTGAACCGCCGGGCGGCCGGCATCCACACCAGGAGGAAGGCGAAGAGCAGTTCGACGTAATAGTGGCTTTGCCAATAGGTGCGGGTCGATTCGATCGCAAACAGGTAACCCCACAGCAGGAACACGCCCGCCGCCGCCACCCGGTAGAACAAGCCGGCCGCCATCAGGAGGCCGCAGATTCCCAGGGCCCAGACCAGCGCGTGCATCGCGCCCGCCGGCAGCATCGGCAGCCAGCCAAACCCTTCATACGGGAAGTGGAACTGGAGATCGGCGCCCGTGTAGTAGGTCTCCAACGGAATGGTTCCGCTGGTGATCTGCGAAGGCCGGACCAACGACCGGGCCTCCAGCGCCATGACCAGCCCGAACGCGATGCGCAAGGCCGCCAACGACGCACCGCTCACCGGCGCAGCCAACCAGTCCTTGAACCGATCCCACCAAATCGCCGACGGGGTGGTCGGCGCCTGATCTTCGGGTCCGGCCGGAACAGGGCCAGGCCGGGATGACTGCTCGGACTTCTTTTGGTTCTTCATCTCGAGTCGCCGCGGCCACCAGGCTGCGGACGCTGCTTCGTGGAGTGCTGGGACGGACGGTAACGGCCACGGGGCGGATCGGTCCAAGACAAAACCCGCGCCGCCGGGCGAGGGCCATAGGCTTCGCCCAACGCTCGCCGCCGGCCACGAATTGGGGTCTACTGCGGCCATGCAATCGCGTCGTCGGATCGAAGTGTGCGTGGACTCGGTGGATTCGGCCCTGGCGGCCGCCCGCGGCGGGGCGGATCGGCTGGAATTGTGCGCCGCGCTCGGTGAGGGCGGACTGACCCCGACCGCCGGGCTGATGGAAGTGGTGCGGCAGAAGGTTTCCCTACCCATCGCCGCGATGGTTCGTCCGCGGGCCGGGGACTTCTGCTACGACGCGGATGAGTTTGAGATCATGCGACGTGACCTGGCGCTGCTGAAACAGCTCGGGGCCGACATGATTGTGTTCGGCATCCTCGCGCCCGACGGTTCGGTGGACCACGCCCGGGCGGCGCAACTGATCGCCGAAGCCCGGCCGCTGCCGGTCACGTTCCACCGGGCCTTTGACGTCGCCGCGGATGCACGGGCGGCCCTCGAAACGCTGGTGGAACTCGGCGTGGAACGGGTGCTCACTTCGGGCCAGGAAAAGTCCGTGCTCGAAGGCCTGGAGCTGATCACGGAACTCGTCCGCGTCGCCGGCGACCGGATCATCGTCGTGCCTGGCGGCGGGATCACCGAACGCAACCTGCCCCGCATCCTGCGCGAATGCCGGGCCCGCGAATTCCACGTGTCCGCCAGCGCGACCCGGGACAGCCGGATGGCGCATCGCAACACCCGCGTGCCGATGGGCCGCGTGCTGGCGGCCTCTGAGTTCTCCGTGTCGGTGGCGGACGCCAGCCGCGTGCAGAAGTTCCGCGGATTGGCCGACGACCTTCCCGCGTAGGGATGGCCGGACGGGCGCACCGACGCCCGCAGTGCGAAGCCAGGTTCAGGAGAACAGATCCAACTGTGGCGGCGGGGCGAGTTCCTTGAGCTTCTCGCGCTCAGCGCGGTGACGTCGACCCTTAGCGGGTTCGGGCTTCGGTCCGGCGGCTTCGGCTTGGCCGCCGAGGACGTGCTGCAGGTTCAGCTCCGCCTCTTCCAGCACACGCAGGATGTCCTTGGCGCGATCAATCACCGGCTTGGGCACGCCGGCGAGCCGCGCCACCTGGATGCCGTGGCTCTTGTCGGTCGCACCGGGATGGACCTTGCGCAGGAAGATGAGCTGGTCGTTCCACTCGCGCACGGCGACGTGGTAATTGCGGACTCGCGCGAGTGCGGGAGTGCCGGGCGTCGGGAGATGGCTGGCCAGGGCTTCCGCATCGGAACTTTGAACCGCGGACTCCAAACCATGAGCTTCAGCGGGCGTGGAACCGAGTTCGGTCAGTTCGTGATAGTGCGTCGCGAAGAGCGTCTTGGCGCCGACCTGGTGGTGCAGGTGCTCGACGATGCTCCAGGCGAGGCTCAGGCCGTCGAAGGTGCTCGTGCCGCGGCCGATCTCGTCGAGGATCACCAGGCTGCGGCGCGTGGCGTTGTTGAGGATGTTGGCCGTCTCGCTCATCTCGACCATGAACGTGCTCTGGCCTCGCGCGAGGTCGTCACTGGCACCGATGCGCGTGAAGATGCGGTCCAGCAGGTCCACGCGCGCCGAGGCGGCGGGCAGGAAGCCACCGGTGTGCGCCAGCAGCGCCAGCAGCGCCACCTGCCGGATGTAGGTGCTCTTGCCCGCCATGTTGGGCCCGGTGATGAGCGCGATTTGCTCCTGCACGAGGTCGAGCCGCGTGTCGTTGGGCACGAAGCGCTCCTCGGTCATCGCCTGTTCCAGCACGGGATGCCGGCCGTTCCGGATCTCCAAGACACCTTCATCGGCCACGGCGGGCCGAGTCCAGTCATGCAAGCGGGCGGTTTCGGCGAAGGCCCCGAGCACGTCCAACTGCGCCAGCGCGGACGCGGTCTGCTGGATGGGCTTCAACTGGGCGAGGACGGCTTCACGGACCTTGAGGAAGAGGTCGTATTCCAGCTTCGTGGCCCGCTCCTCGGCGCCGAGGATCTTGGATTCCATCGCCTTCAGCTCCTGCGTGATGAAGCGCTCGCCGTTGGCGATGGTCTGCTTGCGGACGTATTCGGGCGGCACCTTGGCGAGGTTGGCCTTGGTGACCTCGATGTAGTAGCCGAAGACGGAGTTGAACCCGACCTTGAGCGACGGGATGCCGGTGCGGGCAACTTCGTCCTGCTGCAACTTCGCGAGCCAGTCCTTGCCGCCGCGCGCGGCGTTGCGGAGTTCGTCCAGCTCCGGGCTGAAACCGTCGCGGATCAGGCCGCCCTCCTTCACCGCGAGCGGCGGTTCGTCGGCGATGGCGCGGGCGAGCAGTTCGACGAGATCGGGCAGCTCGGCGAGCTGGGCGAAGAGCTCGGAGAGAAGGCCCTTGCTGGAGGCTGGAGGCTGGAGGCCGGATTCGTCCTCCGTAGCAGCCGACGTGAGGAGGCTCTGATCATCCTCGTTCTGAGTGAGCCCCGTGACCTCGGCTGCTACAGAGCGGAGCAGCGGAATCTGCTCCAGCGCGAGGCGCAGCGCGACCAGGTCGCGGCCATTGCCGGAACCCAGGCTGAGCCGGGACAAAGTGCGCTCGAGGTCACGGACTTCGGTGAGCTTCGCCCGGAAGGTTTCCAGCGCCGACGGGTTCGCCAGCCACGCTTCGACGGCATCCTGGCGGCGACGGATCGGTTCCACGGCGGCGAGGGGCTGCGTGAGCCAGTCGCGCAGGCGGCGGGCACCCATAGGCGTGACGGTGCGGTTCAGGGCGCCGAAGAGCGTCGTGTTGCGCGCGGCATCGCGGTGAAGCGGCTCGAGGATCTCCAGGTTCCGCAGCGACGTCGCGTCCAGGATCAGGAAGTCGGCGACTTGGTAGAACCCGAGCCGCGTGAGGTGCGCGAGGTCGCGGCGAAGATGGTTGGTCAGGTAATGCAGCACCGCACCGGCGGCACCTATGGCCGTGGTGCGGCCCTTGAGCCCGAAGCCGTCGAGCGAGGCGACCTTGAAGTGTTCGCGCAGTGTGAAGACGGCGGTCTCGGGAAAGAAGGTCCAGTCGTCGTAGGGCACGAGCTGGCCGCTGCCATCGTGCAGCAGTTCGGCAAGTGGCTTGGCTTCGGCGGGCAGGATCAACTCGGCAGGCCGCAGCCGGTCGAGTTCCGCGAGCAGCGTCTTCTCCGAATCGAGTTCCGTAACGCGGAAGTCGCCGGTGGTGAGGTCCACGCAGGCCATGCCAAACGTCTTCCCCTGCGCGAAGACGGACGCGAGGAAGTTGTTCCGCTCGGCCTGAAGCAGGCGTTCGTCGAAGTGCGTGCCCGGCGAAAGGATCGCCGAGACCTCACGATTCACCAGTTTGCCGGGTTTCGCCTCCTCGGTCTGGTCGCAGATGGCGACCTTGCGGCCGTGCTTGAGCAGGCGGCTGATGTAGTTGTTGGCCGCGTGATACGGCAAGCCGCACATCGGGATGCCGTTGCGCTTGGTGAGCGCAAGATTGATCAACTGGGCGCCGAGGACGGCATCCTCGAAGAACATCTCGTAAAAATCACCGAGGCGGAACAGCAGCAGCGCGTCCTTGGGCAGCTCGCCCTTGATGCGGCGATACTGCGCCATCATGGGCGTGAGTTGAGGTTCGCTGCTGGCGGACATTGTGGCGGCCAGACTACGGAGCGGGAGGTCCTAGGCAAGGTGGTCCGCGGCGAAAGGCATACCACCGGTGGAGGTTTTTCGGTCGTGCCGCACGAAATTCCTCGCTTAGCACGTCACCCATTCGCTACAAGCAACACAACACGCCCGTGTAATCTGAAAATGTTCTTACCAACCCAGGGCAATTGGATCGGAGGTGAGATTCATGGCAGCTAAGAAGAAAGCCGCAGTTAAGAAAGTGGCGAAGAAGGCCGCGAAGAAAGCGGCAAAGAAGAAGTAGTTCTCACCCTCCACCTGAGGCGGAAGCGGCCCGGTTCGTCCGAGAAGCTTCCGCCTCTGTATTTTCCGGGACGCCGCGCGTTCGCGCTTCTGTTGCCGGCCGCCGCCCGATACAACGGCCCCGCATGGCCCGCCTTGTCTTCGACATCGAAACCTCTGCGCTCCCGCTCGAAAATTTCGACGAAGCCCAGCAGGAATATCTCTTCCGGGACGCCGAACGGCTTGTTACCGAGGAGGATAAGGCCCGGCGCCGGGCCGAGATTTCCCAGCAGTTCAACCTCTGGCCATTCACCGCCCAGGTTGTCTGCATCGCCATGGTCAACGCGGACAGCGGCAAGGGCCGCGTGCTCTACCAGGCCGACGATTTCGACGAGACGGAGGAAGACGGCGAGGCGGTCGTCGAATTTGCGCCGCAGGTCGACGAGGCCGAACTGCTCACCGCCTTCTGGGACGCCGCCCAACGCTACGACACCGTCGTCACCTTCAACGGCCGCGGCTTCGACGTGCCGTTCCTCTACCTCCGCTCCGCCCTGCTCAACGTGCCGATCTCCCGCAAGGATTGGCTGGGCTACCGCTACCAGGTGGATCCGCACTGCGACCTCGCGGAGCAATTCACCTTCTACAACGTGAGCGGCCGCGAGGGCGCCGCCCGGAAGTTCAACTTGGACTTCTACTGCAAGGCCTTCGGCATTCCGTCGCCCAAGTCCATGGGCGTGACCGGGCTCGACGTGAACGACCTCCTGGCCGAGGGCCGCTACCGGGACATCGCGGAATACTGCCTCCGCGACGTCCACGCGACCGTGGAGCTGTATCGCATCTGGCGCGACCGACTGGCGGGCATCAAGTAAGCCGCGGGAGTTTCCGCGCGTGGATTCCCGCTCCGGACCGCGGCGGAAACCGCCTTGGCCCCGTGGCATCCTTTACCGGGGCTTAACAATTTTCCCGCCGTGACCTCACACGGGCTTTACCGCCACGGGACAAGTTGCCCCCGAAGTTCGCCGTGGAACTCCGGGCTGGAAGTGTTGTATCCGCTTTCACCAAAACTGATTCCCGTGTCATGAAAACTCTCTCTCCCGCCGCCTTCGCCCTGCTGGCCGGCCTTTCCACCTTCGCACTCGTGGCCCAGCAACCGGCACCCGCCGAAGACCGACCCGAACGGCCGCAACGCCGCGAAGGTGGCCCAGGCGGGCGCGGCGCCCAGTTCCAGCGGGCCAATCCGCTGTTGCAGGCCCTCGACACCGACAAGAATGGCGAACTGTCCGCCACCGAGATCGCCGCGGCGCCAACGGCCCTGAAGACGCTCGACAAGAACGGTGACGGCAAGCTCGGCCCCGACGAGCTGCGTCCGCCCCAACCCGAAGGTCAACGCGGCGGTCCCCGCGCCAACGACAACACCGAGGCCGTGACGCGGCTCATGGCGAATGACAAGAACGGTGACGGCAAGCTGAGCGTCGACGAGATGCCCGAGCGGATGAAGCGCATCGTGGCCCGCGCCGACGTCAACAAGGATGGTTTCGCGACCAAGGAAGAGATTGCCCAGGCGCTCAACGACCAGGGTGGAAATCGCGGCCCGGGCGGCCCGGAAGGCGATCGTCCCCAACGGCAGGAGCGGCGTCCCGAAGCCCAGCCCAAGTGATCCCGTCCATGAACCTCCGCCCGTTCCTCGTCCCCTTGGTCGCTGCGTTGAGTGCGGTTGTGGCTGACGCAGCGACCGGACCGGCGCCGGGCCGGTTTTCGTTCCACCACGAAAACGTCCTCGGCACCTCGTTCGAACTCCATGTGCGCGGCAACGGGGCGGCGGCCGCAGGCCAAGCGGAGACGGTTGCCTTGGCGGAGGTTGATCGCTTGGCGCGCATCTTCAGCAGCTATTTACCGGACAGCGAATTCAGCCGTTGGCAGCGGACCCGCGGCGAAGCGTTCACGGTTTCAACGGAACTGTATTCGGTCTTGGCCGCCAGCGAACGCTGGCAGGCGGCCTCCCGCGGCGCATTCAATCCGGGAGCCGAAGCCTTAAGCCGGCTGTGGCAGGCGGCCGCGGCGAAGGACAGCGTTCCGTCCTCCGCCGAACTGGCGGCCACCGCGCTGCGGGTTGGCCAACCGGCATGGCGGCTCAATTCAACCGCCCAATCCGCGGAGCACCTCACGGAGGTGCCGCTCACGCTGAACGCCCTGGCGAAGGGCTACATCATCGAGCAGGCCAGCGCCGCGGCGGCAAAGGTGGCCGGGGTCGAAGGACTGCTGCTGGAGATCGGCGGCGACCTGCGGGTCCGCGGACGTTTTGCCGAGACCATCGCTCTGACCGATCCGAAGAATGACACCGAGAACGCCGTTCCGCTGCTGGCCGTGCCCGTGCGCGAAGCCGGCCTCGCCACTAGCGGGGGCTATCGCCGTGGCGTGAAGGTCCGCGGGCAGCGTTTTTCCCACATCATTGACCCGCGCACGGGCGAACCCGTCACCCATGTCGCCGGCGTGACGGTAATCGCTCCCGACACGATGACGGCCGACGCGCTTTCGACGACCTTCAGCGTGCTGGCGCCGGACGAAAGCCTTCGCCTCGCCGACGCGACCCCGGAGGTCGCCTGCCTGCTGGTGCTTGCGGACGGGCGCCAACTGCGCAGTTCCCGCTGGCCCGCCAGTGAGTTCGCCGGGACGGCCTTCGCCGACGAAAAGCCGGCCAAGGCCGACGCGGCGCCAACTGGCCCGGCGATGGAGTTGGCCCTCGGCTTCGAGATCAACCGTGTCGAGGGCGGACGCTACCAACGCCCCTACGTCGCCGCGTGGATCGAGGACAAGGACGGCTTTCCCGTGCGGACCGTCCTGCTGTGGCTGCTCCAGTCCGAAAAGGGCCAACGCTGGATTCCTGACCTGCGGCGCTGGCATCGCGGCGACCAGGTGCGCCGGCTCGCCGAGGACAAGGACCTCGTCGCCACCGTCTCCGGTGCGACCCGCAATCCCGGCAAATACAATATAGTTTGGGACGGCAAGGACGACCACGGCGAACCGGTAAAACCCGGCACCTACACCTTTTACCTCGAAGCCGCCCGGGAACACGGCACCTACCAGCTTATGAAGCATGAGTTTGCCGTCGGCGAACAGGCCTTCACCGCCGAACTGAAGGGCAACGAGGAGATCAAGGGCGCCACGCTTGAATACCGCCGCCGAACCGTCCGCAAGTAGTCCGGCCGCCGCCCCGGACCGGCGCCGGCTGCCGGGCTGGATGCGCTGGCTGCACATCTACGCCTCGATGCTGGGGCTTGGGACGCTGCTGTTCTTCAGCGTCACCGGGCTCACGCTGAACCACCCCGACTGGACGTTGGGTGGCCAACGGCACGAACAACAGCTCAAGGGCCAGCTCTACGCCGCCTGGCTGGCGGACGGGGCTGGCGAACAATCGGTGGACAAACTCGCCGTCGTGGAAGCGTTGCGCCGGGCCCACGGCCTGCGCGGGTTGGTGGATGAATTCCGCGTGGACGAAACGGAATGCTCCCTCGCTTTCAAGGGCCCCGGGAGCTCGGCCGACATCGTCATCAACCGCCAAACCGGGGCTTACGAGCTCACGCTGGCCACAGAGGGTTTCGTCGCCCTGGTCAATGATCTGCACAAGGGGCGCCACACCGGGGGCGCCTGGGCGTGGGCCATCGACCTCACCGCCGGCCTGCTCACGCTCGTGGCGATTACCGGGCTCTGGCTGCTCTTCTACGTGCGGCGCCGGCGGACGTCCGGACTTTGGGTCGGACTCGCGGGAGCTCTCCTGCTGTGGCTGGTGTTCCTTCTCGGTGTGCGCTGAGGCTCGGCCACATCCGGGGACCGTGAGATTTACGGCGGCTTAACAAAATTCCCCTTCGCCGCACATACGGTCTTAATCGCCTCCTGTTTCCGTTAGGTCACACAACGGGTTGCGGAAACCGAACGGAAGCCGCACCTGTCACCGAAAGGTAACTTAGCCATGCACTCGCTCATTCGCCCGCTTGCCACCGCCTTGGTGTTGGCCGTCTCGCTCACGGCCAACCACGCCGCCGATACCCAACGTCCTGACGGACCTCCGCCCGGCTTCGGCGGACCTCCGGGCGCCGGCGGCCCGCCGCCATTCGGCCAAGGTGGTCCCGGGGGCCCAGGCGGATTTGGCGGCCCGGGAATGCAGACGGAAACCAAGCTGGTGAAGCAGTTCGACCAAGACGGCGACAAACGCCTCAACCCCGCCGAGCGCAAGGCGGCCCGGGAGTTCCTCGCCCAGGAAAAGGCCTCCGGCCGGATCCGGCAACGCGGCCCCCGCGGTCCCCGGGGCGGCGAAGCCCAAGCGGCGCCCCAGCCGGGCCCGAAGGTCGCCGTGGCCGACGTCAAGCCGGTCACCGGCGTGCCGTTCTACGACGAGGGCACGGTGCGGACGCTGTTCTTCGAATTCGACAGCGCCGATTGGGAGAAAGAACTGGCCGACTTCTACAACTCCGATGTCGAGGTGCCCGCCAAGCTGACCGTCGATGGCAAAGCCTACGCCGGCGTGGGCGTTCATTTCCGCGGCGCCTCGTCCTACTTCACGGTGGGCGAGGGACGGAAGCGTTCGCTGAATGTCTCAGTCGATTTCACGGACAAGGATCAGAGCGTCGGTGGCTACCGCACGCTGAATCTCCTGAACTCACACGAGGATCCGTCCTTCCTGCGCACGGTGCTCTACAGCCACATTGCCCGGGAATACCTGCCCGCGCCCAAAGCCAACCTCGTCCGCGTGGTCATCAACGGCGAAAACTGGGGCCTCTACGTCAGCGCGCAGCAGTTCAACAAGGAGTTCACGCAGGAATTCTTCGGCTCCACCAAGGGCGCCCGATGGAAGGTGCAGGGCAGTCCCGGCGGCCGGGGCACGTTTGCCTACCTCGGGGATGCCAAGAAGGACTACGAAGGCATCTATGTGCTCAAGACCAAGGACTCGCCCAAGGTATGGGCCGACCTGGCGAACCTGATGAAAGTGCTCAACGAAACCCCAGCCGACCGGCTGGAGTCGGCCCTGAAGCCGATCCTCGACGTGGACGGCGCGCTCAAGTTTCTCGCGCTGGAGAACGTGCTCATCAACAATGACGGCTATTGGATCCGGAACAGCGATTACGCGATCTACCAGGACGAGGCCGGCAAGTTCCACCTGATCCCGCATGACATGAACGAATGCTTTGCCCGCCCCGGCGGACCAGGTTTCGGCGGCGGCCGACGGGGCCCCGGTGGCCCTGGTGGCAGCCCAGGAGGTCCGGGCGGCCAAGGAGGCGGTCAGCGCACCGAAGGCGTGAAACTGGACCCGTTGGTGGCTGCGAATGACGCGTCGAAGCCGCTGCTCTCGAAGCTCCTCGCCGTGCCCGCGCTCCGGGAACGCTACCTCGGCTACACCCGCGACATCGCCACGAAGTGGCTCGACTGGCAGAAGCTGGGGCCGGTCGCCCAGCAACTGCACGACCTCATCGCGGACGAAGTGAAGGCCGACACCCGCAAGCTGGATTCTTACGAAGCCTTTGCCCAAAGCCTCACCCGGGATACCGAGGGCACCGGGTTCGGACCGTTCGGCGGCGGCTCCATCGCACTGAAGAACTTCGCCGATCAACGGCGGGCGTATCTGTTGAGCTACCAGCCCCCTGCAGCGAAGTAAGTCACCGCCACCCCACCGCGCCACCGACCCTTCCGCCCGTACACGGTTACATGTGTAACATACTTCTCCGGCTGGTCCGTCTCAAACACTTCAACCCATCCAATGCCATGATCCGTTCCAACTTCGTCCCGAGCTTGGCGGCCTTCGTTGGCCTCTGGGCCGGCTTCGCCCAGGCCGCCGACCTGCAATTGCTCACCGACGGCGCGACGCCCCGAATCCGTGTGCTGGGCGACGCCGACAACGACTGGCGCCTCCAGCGTTCGCCGGACTTCGTCACCTGGACCAACGATCCCGCCCTAGGCACGCTCGTCGCCGGCGACTCGACCAACGCCCCGGCCAAGGACCTGACCGGCCTCGACGCCGACGCCGGCTTCTTCCGCGCCGTGCGCACCGACGGGCTCTACGACCCGACATTGCTGCGGACGTTCTCACTGAACTTCACCTTCGCGGATTGGGCCACCCGGCTGACTTCGGCCCGCACCGCCGGCACCGACGTCCTGTGCACCTTGACGCTCGACAACGGCGTGGCGCGGACCGGGGTTGGTTCCCGCTACAAGGGCAACAGTTCGTTCACGATGGGCGGCGCCAAGAAGTCCATCAATGTGACCGTCAACTACACCAATGACGCCACCGAGGTGCTCGGCTACGAGACCTTCAACCTCAACAATTCCGCCGGCGACAACACCATCGCCCGCGAGCCCATCTACTTCACGGTGATGGCACGCTACACCCCCGCCCCCAAGGCGGCGCTCGCCCAGCTCTACATCAACGGTGCGAACTGGGGTGTCTATTCGCTCGCGCAGAACGGCGACAGCGACCTGATCAAGGACTGGTTTGCCAACGCCGACGGCGACCGTTGGCGCGCCCCCAACGCCCCCGCGGGCGGCGGCGGACCGGGCGGCGGCGGGGGCGGCATGTTCAGCGGCGCCGGCTCCGCGCTGACCTACGTCGGACCCAACCTTTCCAGCTACAAATCCAACTACGAGCTGCGGCACACGACCGACACCAACCGCGCCTGGCTCCGGCTCACCAACGCGATCTTCACGCTGCACTTCACTTCTCCCACGGGGGGCGACTTCTACGACAAGGTGGACAGCGTGCTCGCGACCGACACCTGGTGCTGGTTCCTAGCGCTCGAGAACATCTTCACCGACGACGACAGTTACTGGAACAAGGGTGCCGACTACGCCTTCTACTACGAACCCGAGAGCGGACGCATCCATCCGGTGGAACACGATGGCAACGAGGGATTCGTCACCGCCGACGTCAGCATGAGCCCGCTCCAGGGCTCCACCGGCACCAACCGCCCCGTCATCAAGCAGTTCATCGCCAATCCCGAGCTCAAGCAGCGTTACCTCGCCCACATGCGCACCGTGCTGGAGGAGTCATTCCACCCCGACAAGCTCACGCCGCTCATCAACCAGTTCACGAACCTGAGCGGGGCCGCCATCACCGCGGACCCCAAGAAGAGCTTCACCGTTGCCGGCTACAACACGGCCGTCACTTCGCTGAAGAGTTTCGTCACCAACCGCTACAAGTTCCTCACCAACCACGCCGAGTTGACGCCCGTCGCGCCGACGATCACGGAAGTCTCGGAACCCGCCCCGCCCGCCGCGGGTGTCGGCGCGAACATCACGGCCCGCGTCACCGGCCACGCCAACGAAGGCATCAGCTCCGTGTGGCTCTACCATCGCGGCGCGAACTACGGCCGCTTCACCCGCAGCGAGATGTTCGATGACGGCGCGCACGGCGACGGCGCGGCCGGTGACGGCATTTTCGCCGGCACCACCGGTGGCTACCTCGCCGGCACCAAGGTCCGTTATTACTTGGAAGCCCGTTCGGCCAACACCGCCAAGGCCGCCCGCTTCTTCCCGGCGCGCACCGAACGCGACGCCCTCACCTACCGCGTGACCACCTCGGTGGGCGGCACCAGCCCGGTGGTGCTCAACGAGCTGCTCGCCAGCAACGGGACCACGCTCGCCGACCCGCAGGGTGAGTTCGAGGACTACGTGGAGCTGCGCAACCTCACCGCGGAGGACGTGGACCTCACGGGCCACTACCTGAGTGACGAGGCGAGCAACCCTCGCAAGTGGCAGTTCCCCGTCGGCACCAAGATCGCCGCCAACGGTTACCTGCTCGTGTGGCTCGACGAGGACAGCACCATCACCCCGGGCCTGCACGCCAGCTTCAAGCTGGACAAGGAGGGTGAGACCGTTTGGCTCGTGGGACCTGACGCCGGCAACAACATCCTGCTCGACGTCACGACCTTCGGCATGCTCGCCAAGGACCAGGCCTGGAGCCGTTCCGCGGCCAACCCGGCGCTGTTCCAGACCCAGATGCCGAGCCCTGGCCTGGCGAATCCTTGAAAGGGCGCTGAAGGGCGTTCGGAAGAAACCAGCCCAGTGGTCCAAGGACCGCCGGGCATTTGTGTTTCGGATCTTAACGGGTGGACCGGAGCCGGCGGCGCACCGCCCACAATACCAAGCCGAGGCCCGCGATCGCGGCATATTCCTCCGGTTCCGGCACCGCGGCCGTCACAAAGGTCCCGCCCATCGCCATGACCCCGCCGGAAGGCACCGCGTCGGCGGACAGATAGACGTTGAACCGGCCCGAGCCGCCGGTTTTGGCCATGACCTCATTGAAGAACGTGGGATCAACGCCCGGAGTGGTCAGGGTCACGGCCCCGTCGCCGGACGCGCCCAAGTCGGTGTCGTTGTCCACCGTCAGGTTGATATGATCCGTGATGCCCGTGGCGATTTCCGTGCCATCGTAGAAAAATCGGAACGGCATGGGGGCGCCATTGGCTTCGGCGAAATACATGAAACCCCACTGGTCCAAGGTGGGCGACTGGAAGTTGCTTAGTTCCAGGTCGGCAAACTGGAACGTGAGCAATCCAATGTCGCGGCCGACGAAGTAACTAAAGCCGCTTTGGTTGGCCGCCGTGCCGGTGCCGACGACGATGGACGTGACCATGGACTGCCCGTCGACCCAACTCCCGCCCCCGGCACCCCCTGGCGACAGGGAGCCGGAATACGAAAACGAAGCGCCCGCGGCGGCGACGGGAAGCAGGAGCGCGGCGGCAAGAAGTGAACGAATCTGGCGACGCGGATGTTTCGGGTGCATGGACTGCATGGGGTGAAGCTTCTTGAAGCTGTTCCAGCATCCGCTGGCTTGCAAGCGGCAACAGGTCACGCCACGGAACCGAGATCGCGCGAGCAAAGTTGCAGTTCCGGCCGCTCCCGGAAGCCGAGGTGCCGCCAGAACCGGCGCCCCTCGGCGTTGCTCTGATACGCCACAATGTGGCACCGCGTCAGGCCAAGCGCCCGGAGCCGGTCGAGGCAACTTTCCACCAGTTGGCGACCCACTCCTTGGCCGCGGAATTCCCGGTCCACGGCAAGGTGGTAGAGGAAACCCCTTCGCCCATCGTGACCGCACAGCACGGCCCCGACCATCCGCCCGTCGGCCTCGGCTACCAAGCTGAGCCCGGGATTCCGCTCCAGGAACTGAACGATGGGGCCTGCCTCGTCCCAGCTACCCAGGCCCATGCCTTCGGTCCGTTGCCACAGGGTCAACGCGGCCGCGTGATCGGCTGTTTGAAACGTGCGGAGGGTTGCGTTCGCCATGTCGCGAAGGGTGAGCTTGGGGCCGGCCTGGAAAAAGAAAAACGGCGGCTCCCTGCGGAGCCGCCGTAATTAAATCGCCGTGGAATCAGGCCTTGCCCGTATCCGCGATGGTGACGGTCTTGTAGCCGCCGATCGCCTTGAAATAGAGGAACAGGAGCAGGTAGATCGCCGCCATGGTGGCCGGGATGAACGAGTCGGCCTTCAGCGTGCGGCGGTCGCCGGCGATGCTGGCATCCACCACGATCTTCTGGTCGGGGGTCTTGTTCGTGGAGGTCTGGGCGGCGGACAGCTTGGTGCCGTCGAGGCCGTTGGCCGGGGCGAGGAAGAGGAAGGTGCTGGGCTTCTCGGCCTTGTAGGTGGCGTAAAGCGCCGGATTGGCCTTCTGGAGCTCCTCGCCGGCGAAACGGTCCTTGGCGTAACCGAGACCGGCCGAGCCGAGCAGACCGGCGGACATCATGCCGCAGCCGCCCATGATCGAGATCGCGATGGCGCCCGTGCGCGGGAAGCGGTCGCTGGTCACTGCCAGCATCGTGGGCCAGAAGAACGTCTTGCCGAACGCATACACCGACAGGGCGACGATGGCGCCCATGAAGGTGGTGATGCCGCTGACCATGTTCAGGCCGATGCAGGCCAGCACCGCGCAGATGAAGAGCAGTCCGATGGGGGAAATCTTGAGGCTCTTCTCGATGAAGTGGGCACAGAAGCGCAGCGCGAACATGAACAGCGACGTGAACACGAACAGGATCTTGCCTTCGCCCGGGGTCAGGATGTTGCCGGTGATGTTCTGGATCCAGCCGTCCGTGCCGAGCTCAACCGCGCCAACCAGCACATGGGTAATCAGCAAAACGAACAACAGCCAGGCGCCGATCGAGAAGCCGGTGATGACCGCCACCACGGCCAGGATCACGCCACCCATCGCATAGGCCGCCGCGACCGGCAGGCCGAGCGCGTTCTGGAAGAAGAGCACCAACAGGTAGCAGGCGACCGCCGCACCGAGGATGCCGACGTCCTTCAGCATCTCGCCAATGCTCAGGCCCTTGGCCGAAGCCTCAGACTTCGGGAAGCTCTGACCCATGAACAGCACGCCGTAAAGCACGGTGGGCACGAGGAACAGGCCGAGCTGCAGCTTCCAGCTCATGGCGTTCGGGCCTTCGCCCAACGTCCAGCCGACGAGACCGCCCAACACGAGACCGGCGGGCCAGCTCGCGTGCAGGATGTTCAGGTAGTGCGTCCGGTTGTTCGGGAACAGGGTGGCAACCAGCGGATTTGCCACGGCTTCGAGGGTGCCGTTGGCCAGCGCAAAGATGAACGTGCCCCAATAGAGGAAGTTATAGGCCGTCTCCTGCGCCTGCCCTTTGCCGGCGGCAAAGGTCACAAACGCGGAGAGGACGTGGAATAGGAAGGCCGCCACGACCAGCTTGCCGTAGCCGATCTTGTCCACGATCACGCCGCCAATGATGATGCCGAAGCAGAAACCGGTGAAGCCAGCGCCACCGATGGCGCCGAGTTGCGCGCCGGTGAAACCGAAGTCGGCCGCCCAGTTGGCCAGGATGCCGCCGCGGATGCCGAAGCCGATGCCGGCGGCGAGAATCGCCATGAAGCCGGCGAACAGCAGCCGCTTGGCGTTGGGCGCGATGCCCTCGTTACTAACATTGCTCATAAATCGTTACCTGTGTGTTGGAGGTGGAACAGACGGAGTAAATCCGAGTCCCGCCGCGGGTGTCCAGAAAACGGTTTGCCCATCGGCGTTCCCCGGGGCCGATGGCCACCGGCAAGCCGTTGCAGCGGGCATCGCCGGGAAAATGTCGGTTGGTCCTTTGCGGCCCGAAGCCTTAGGCTGCGCGCATGGTTCACGTTGGCATCGGCTACGATGTGCATGAATTGGTCGCGGGCCGCCGGCTCGTGCTGGGCGGTGTCGAGATTCCCCATTCCAAGGGGCTCGACGGCCATTCCGATGCCGACGCGCTGCTGCACGCGATTACCGACGCCGTCCTTGGCGCGATCGGCGACGTCGACATCGGCCACCTGTTCCCCAACACCGACCCCTCCTGGAAAAACGCTCCCAGCCGGATCTTTGTCGAGGAAGCCGCCCGGCGGGTCCGTGCCCGGGGCGGCCGGATCGTGAACATCGACGCCTCGCTGATCGCCGAGCAGCCTAAGATCTATCCCCACCTGACCGCCATGAAGGCGCAGATCGCCGGCGCGCTGGGGATCGACGTCCGCAAGGTCGGACTCAAGGCCACCACCAACGAGCGCCTCGGTTTCGTGGGCCGTGAGGAGGGAATCGCCGCGATGGCGGTGGCCTCCGTGGACCTGCCGGAAGACTGAACGGCCACCTCCTTTTCCTATGGGCGTAAAATCCGAGATCGGCTGGACGACCGAAACCGAGGACGGGGCCAAGCGGCTCGTCACCGTCGAGAAGCACGGCAAGGAGTGGAAGTTCTTCGAGCGGCTCAAGCGGCGCGGGCCGGAAGTGCAGTGGAAACCGCTGCCGGAACCCAGCCTTGAGGACTGGCTCAGCCTGCTGGAATGCCTGGAACGCCGTTACCACCGGGACCTCGCGCCGCCGGACCAGATCGAAGCCCTCCGGCGCCAGATCCGGGAACGTTTCCCGGACCATCGCTTCGAGTAGGCAACCCCGCGCGCCCGGCCGCCCCGATGTCCCCGCCTGGCTACATTCGGTCACGACCTTCCGGCGGCCGGACTGCCTTCACGTTGATCGAGCTGCTGGTCGTGATCGCCATCATTGCGCTGCTGGCGGGCATGCTTCTCCCGGCGCTCGCCCGGGCGCAGCGCAAAGCCCGACAATCGGCCTGCCTGTCCAACCTTCGCCAGGTCGGGCTCGGCTTCGCGCTGTATCAGGGCGAAAACGCCGATCGCCTGCCCGACCGGCGCGACCTCAAGACGTCTCTCGGCTACCGGCCTTGGACGGATTGGCCGCCATCCGACCCACGTGCAGGTTGGGCCGCCGTGGCGCTGGGGGATTTCGGCGGTCGCCCCGGGGTTTGGATGTGTCCGGCCTTGGCCGGTTCGCGGCTGCGGGAAGCCGTCCAGGTGGCGCAGGCTTATGGCACCAACGCCAACTCCGCCCAAACCGGCTATTGGCTGTGGCGGTTCGACCGGGATTCCGCCCCGGTGCCGTTGGACAACTTCTGGAACAAGACGCCGGAGGTCGCCCTTGGGGATCTCCGCGCCGCCCAAAACCCGACGGTTGGCCAACCCGGCGGGACTTCCGACGTCGAGTTGGCGGTCGATGCCTACTTTCCCGGGACCATTCCAACCGTCGCTCCGGCACTCGCCGGCCGCGCCGCGCATCCCCATGGCCGCAACCGCCTGATGCTCGACCTCAGCGCCGCTTGGTGGCGTGATGTCCGCCTGACGGCCGACTGATTTCCCAACGGGCCGATCCCGCGTCCCGGCCCGTCGAGTTGCCCGAATTCGCGCGGGCCCGGGTGGCGGGTCGGCGACAATGAAAAACGGGGCGGACCTGAGTCCGCCCCGTGATCGATTCGGTTCCCGCCCGAATCACTTCGGGTTCGGACCGTATTGCCTGAGCAGGAAGCCCTGGCTGTCCCAGGCGCCGGCATACACGGTCGTGCCAAAATACTTGGCGACCAGGTCGAAGGCGGGGAGCAACTTGAAGTCCGCGAAATCCTCCGGCGCCGGGGTCGGGGCGCCGGGGCGCTGGGCGCCCATCGTCTTGGTCAGGCTGCCGCCGCGGAGGGCTTCCCAGGTGCCGCGCAGGGATTCGCGCTGGTCCTGGTAGCCGAAGACGCCGGTGTTCATGCCGCCAACCTTCTGGGCGGATTCGGCCAGGCCGGGGGCGTCGCGGAGGGCTTTGCCACCGCCATCCGCACTGCGGAGGAACTGCTCCAACAACGAGGGATCGTCACTGATGGCGAGGTAACCGCCGTTCGGCGCCAACTCCAGGAGCGTCGGCTTCTTCCGGGGATCGGTGGAAGGCATCGTGATGGTCGTGATCTTCTTGCCGTTGAACTCGCGTTCCTTGAGGTCGTCCGGGCCGCCGGGGAGCAGCGAAGAGAAGGCCTTGAGGCCATTGGCGAGCTCCTCGGCATTGACCGCGCCGAGCAGGGTGAGCGTGGGCGGATTGGCCAGTTCGTCGGCCGACTTGCCCTTGGCCGCCTTCACGTAGCTGATGAAGTCGTCGCCCAAGTTGCCGATGAACACCTTCTTGAAATCGAAGTTGGGATCCTTGTCCTTGCCCATGGCACCCATGGACATCTGCAGCATGCCGCCGAGCTGCGGCGAGATCTGCTGGACCAGCGCCTCGACGTTCGCCCAAGTCTTGGCGCCATTCAGGCGCAGGCGGCGAAAGTCCACCGCGTCGGCGGGCACGAAGGCCGGGGGCGAACCGTCCTTGGACTCGACTGCGAGCAGCTTGAACAGGCCCGTCCGCTCGCTTTCGGGCACGGCCAGCCCGAGGTTGAAGTAGGCGCCGTCGCCCTCCTGCTGGGCCGCGACCGAAAGGCTCTTGAGCCCACGCAGGCCGAGTGCCTGGATGGCCCGGCGGGGCTCGATGCCCAACGCTGCCAAGCCGCCCGCGGATTTGGAAAGTTCGCCTTCCAGCGTCGCGAACAGCGGGGCGACATGCACCCAACCGTAAACCAACGCCTTGCGGAAATTCATCGAGGCTTCACTGGCCTGGTAGGGGCCTACTTCGGAAAGAGTCGGGACGGAACCGCCGGTGAGACGGGCCACGACTTTCTCCAGCGCCTTCACGGAATCACCCAGCACCAGCGCGGAATCCACCTGGCCGAAGGTGATCTCGATCTTCTTCGCCGGTCCCTTCTCGTCCTCGTCTTCCTGGTCGGCACCCTTCGCCGGCTTGGGGTCGATGACGACGGTGGTGAACTCCTGGTCGCGGATCTTCTCGGCCTTCAGCGTCTTCTTGGCTTCACCGAGCTTCTGGCGGGCCTCCGCAAGCTTGGCCTTCAGTTCGGGCGCCTTGTCCTTCGCGTCGAGCACGAGGACGTTGCCGGCACTGGAATCGGGATTGGCGGGATTCCAGTCGCCACGGATGACGGCGAACGAGATCTGGCCCTGGAGCAGCGGCAGGTATTCGTCAGCCTTGATGCCGAGGTCCTTCTCCAGGTCGCCGATGAACTTGGCGACGACCTTCTTCTCGAAATCCTCGCGGAACGGCCGCATGGCCGGATCGGCCCAAAGCTGTCCGAACGGCGCGCTGTTCATCGTGCTCTTCGCGGCGGCCCAATCGGCGACGCTGAGCAGGACGATGGTGTCACTGGGGAAGAGTTGCGGAGCCGGCGGCACGGCCGCGAGCAACGACAGCGCGGCGAAGGGGGCCGCGAACAGGGTGCGAAGCTTCATTTGCTGCGCCAAGGTTGCGGCGGCCGGCGCGATGGCAAGGCCGAACTGGCATTTGGCGCCTCGTCAAATGTGACGAGGGCCGTCGCGGTGCCCGGACTAACGGGCGCGTTCGCCGGCCGGCTCGGTGTTCTTCAGGCGGCTGGGCGGTTCCAGGTAGCGGAACGGATTGCTCGGGTTGTCGTTGTCGTAGGCGTAGGCGTCGCGGTGGCGCAGGAAATAGCGCAGCACCTCGCCGGGAATGGCGAACCCGAGGCCCTCACCGAACGTGAGCTTCATGTTGGTTACGCCGATGACTTCGCCGCGGAGATTGAACAGCGGTCCGCCGGAATTGCCCGGATTGATCTGCGCCGTGGTCTGGAGGTAGAGGTCGCCGCCGACCTGCCGGGTGGTCGTGCTGACAATGCCCTCGGTGACAGTGCGTTCGAGTCCCAGCGGGCTGCCGATCGCGAAAACGCGGTCGCCCTGACCCAGTTGCTCAGAATCGCCAATGAGCACCTTCTTGAACTTGGGCGCGTCCTTGTCCTCCACCTTGAGCAAGGTGAGGTCGGCGAACTTGTTCATGGCCACGATCCGCACGTCCTTGTAGCTGCGGCGCTCCAGTTGGCCATCCTTCTGGTGGTAAACTTCGATGGAAATCTTCGTCTCGCCCTCGACGACGTGGAAGTTGGTCACCAGATGGCCGTCCTCATCCAGGAAGAAGCCGCTGCCGAGGCCGCTGGGCGTGCGCACCTGCACGACGCCTTCGCCGATCTGCGTCACGAGTTCACGGACCGACTTTTCAGCCAACGGGGCCGTCGCGACGGAAAAAAGACCGCCCGCCTGGGTCTCGATGCCCGGCGCGGAAGTGGCCGGGGCAGGTTTGGCCACGGGCGTGCCGGCGGCCGGCCGGGCGGCCGGCCTGGCGGTCTCGTCGTCGCCGCGGGTGATCTTGGCGATCTCCTTCCGCGGCACGCTGATCACGGTGTAACCGAGGTCCACGACCACGAGGTCCTTCTTCTCAGCCAGGATTTTGCCGGAGACGGTGGCCTTGTCCTTGAGCACGACCGTGTCGGTCGCCGCGCCCAGCGGGAGGAACAGGCTGGCCGCGAGGAGGCCGCGCAACACGGGTGACTTCATGGGCGGGACGCTAGGCACAGTCCGGGACCGGGGCAAGCGGCGGGTGCGGCGCGGCCGGCGAGCGGGCGCCCTGGGCCGACGTCGCCGCCGACCCAAGGCTGGAACTCTCCCGGGTTCTTTGCGACCTACGGCGTCGCGGCGGCCGGTTCCCAGACCGCCCAATGGCGCACCCGCTCGGGGCCGGCGACGTGGAATTCACCCAGCACGTAGATGCGCCCCTCGTGGGTGAAGACGGTCTCCACATTCCCTGCCGACCGCGAGGGCAGCAGGTCCCCGTCGTTGACCTGCGCGTGGCGGCGCAGAGCCTGGCGCACGACGGATTCCCCGCCGCCGCTCCGGAACGGCCGGAGTTCCTCGCGCAAGACGCCGTTGTGCAGCGCGGTCGGTTGGGTGCCATCCCAACGGACGAGACCGTTGGAATCCGCGCCGGCGCCTTCAGCTCCAAGCGAAACACTTTCGCCGTAGTAGGTCGCGCCGGTGGCATCGGTCGCCCCGTCGCTGTAGCTGACAAATACCGGCGGCGCACCCGGCACGTTGGTCCAGCCGGTGCCATCCCAAGCGGCCAGCCGCGCCGGCAAATTCGTGCCATCCTGCTTGAGGAAAAAGCTCCCGGCGGCCAGCAGACGGCCGGACTGCGGGATTAGCTTCGCCACGTAAGGGGCATCATCAAAATCCGGGTCAAAGATGCCTGGCGTGGCGACGAGATTTGTCCCGTCCCAGGCGACCACTCCGGCGCTCGGCGAGGTGAAGACGCCGCCAAGGAAGAGGCGTTCGCCCTCCGGGGCAAACGTGAACACGCTGCCGGAAATGGCGCCGTTGAAGAGGCGGAAACCGCCCGCCAAGCCGTCGCCCAACTGCCGCCAAGTCGTGCCGTCCCAGCGGGCGGCATAGCTGGTGAAGGCTGGGCTCGCGAGCTGGCCGAAATCGCCGCCCGCGAGCAGCTCGCCATGGAAGCGCGTGAGCGTGAACACCGTGTCGCCGGACTGCGGCACGAACTCGGCCGAGGCCGGATCGGCGAGGGCATGCCAGGTCGCACCGTCCCAGCGCGCCACGAGCGGCGCATGGACGCCGTTCACGCGGGTGAACCGGCCACCGACCACCAGGTCGGTCCCGTCGCTCAGCAGCGAGAGCACAAAGCCGCTGTTGGTCTCCAGCCGGCCGCGGAAGAAGCCGAATGATTCGAAGGTGCCCAACTGGTTCCAATTCGTGCCGTCCTGGCGGAGCAACACGAGTTCGTCCAACTGGCCCGGCCGGTAACGTCGGCCGGCGAGATGCAGGGCGCCTTGGTGGAAGGTCCCGGCCTCGACCTTGTCGAGCGGCGTGTTGGTGTCGCCCGGCAGCCAGCGGCCCGGTGCCTGCGGCACGGGTTCGATGCGCAGCGTGTAGCGATCTTCGACCAGCGCCTGGAGGCCGAGGCGGAGCACCGCGTCGGTCGCGGGCGTGAACAGTTCCTGCCAATTCGCCGTTGCGGGGATTTCGCTCACGGAATTTGTGTCGGCATCCAGCACGCGCCAGCGCACCGGCGTCCGGCCCTCGATCCGGGCCCGGTAAGCGGTGCCGGCGGCGAGTTGGAAGGTGAAGAGATCCTCCGGTGGCGCCGCGGAGATGGGTTGCACCGTCTGCTCAAAGCGGGTGCCCGCCGGCCGCAGGTCCGCCGCGATCCGCAGGCCGGTGAGCGGCCGGATTTCGAGTTGGTAATTGCCGCTCTGGAACGCCCCGGCGCGGATGCGCAGCCGGTATTCGCCGGCGACGGGCACGGTGAACTTGGGCCCGTTACAGGTGGATTCCAGCAGGAAACCCTCACCGTTGGCCGGCGCCACCAGTTCCCATTCGAAGCAGGAGTCGCTCAGCAGGAATCGCACTTCCGTGCCGGCATCAAACTGGAGCCGGTAAGTATCGCTGGAACCCGTCGCCGCCAAGGTGCCCGCGGCCTGCAACGACTGGCCGCCTCGAAGGTCGTGAGTGAACGTCTGTTCCACCACGCGGAGCGCGCGGAAGCGGTAGCCGCCCGACGCATTGTCGCGCAGACCGAGCCGCAGCGTGAAGTCCCCGCCGGCCGCCGTGTCGGCTTCGGCAAAGCCATCGCACATCGCCTGGGCCGCAAACACCGGCCGGCCGAAGGCGTCGCCCAGTGACCAGTTGAAGCACGGGAACGAACTCTGCGGCAGGAACACCCAGCGTTCGCCGGGCGTGACCGTGAAGCGGATCAGGTCCACGTCGCCCGGGACCCGCGTGTTGGCGTTGCCGTCGGGCAGTTCGGTGCTGTTGAACTCGGACTTCCCCCGCAGGTCCACTGCGTAGTTGCGCGTCTGGTTGCGGGCGAGCCGCAGTTGGTAGCCGGTCGCGGCGGTGGGCACGACGACCAGGCGGAAGCGGCCGCCGAGCCGCGTGTCGGGCACGGCGAACCGGTTCAGCAACGGTTCCTGTTCGAACAGGGTCCGCCCGGCCAGATCGGTCAGGGTGGCGTAGACGGCTCCGCTCCCGCCGATGCTGAAGGCGAAGGTTTCCCCGGCCGGCAGGTCCAGGTCCCACACGTCCACATCACCGGGCACCCGGGCGCCCGAAGCCTGCTCAAACAGATCCTTGCCCGCCATGTTGGCGGCCAGACGACGCTCCGTGTGCAGGGCGACGGTGACGCGGTAACGGCCGCCGTTGGCGGTCTCGCTGCGCGCCCGCAGCACGTATTCGCCGGCAAACAGCGGCCGGAAGATTCCCGGGCGACGGCACAGCGGTTGGTCGGTGAAGACCGCCTCGCCGGACGGCGCGAACAGGCTCCAGGCGGCACAGTCGCCAAAGTCTTCCGGGGCAAAGAACGAGATCGGTTGGCCCGCCGGCAGCGTCACGGCGAGTTCGGCGACTGCGCCCACACCGCTCAGAGACACGACGAAGCCCGCCGGCTGTTCGGGTTTCACGGTGCCGTTCACCACGGAGAAGTCCCAGCGGAAGAGTCCGCCCAGCGTGTTCCCCGCGGCATCCGCCACGTCCGCGGCCAGCTGGGCGCGGTAGCTGCCCGAGGGCAGGGGGGTCGCGAAACGCAACTGGGCAGCGCGGTTCTCGCCGTCGTAAGCCACGACCCCGCCGGTGACCGCCACGTCATCCGCCGTGCCGAAGCGCCCGTCGGTCCCGGCCGTGGCCAAGGTGAAACGGTCCTTCAGCGTGGCGGGATCAATCGGCCCGTTGAAGCGCGCCTCGATGCGCCGGCCCGCCGAGACGCTGACGTTCGAAGGCGTGGTGGAAACCACCCGCGGGCCCCCGACGGAGAATTGCCACGCCAGCGGCTCCGTGCGGGCGTTGCCCTTCAGGTCGGCCACGCCTGGCTTCACGGTCACGCGGACCGCCCCGCGCGGGAGCAACGTGTCCAGGACGAGGAGCGCGGTGAAGGTGTCCGGCCGGTAGCTGAACCGCCCGCCGGCAATCACCAGGTCGTCCGCCGTGTCGAAGCTGAAATCGGGGCCGGCGTGGCGGACCTCGAAGAAGTCCGGCTTCACGGATTCCGGATTCAACGCCTCGTTGAAGGTCACGGCAACGCGGTCCACCGGTCCGCTGTCGGTGAACGAGAACGAACCCGGGCTCAGCCGGGCGATGCCCGGCGGCGTGGCATCGCCCACGAGGTTGAGGGTGAGTTCGGCGCTCAGCGCGGAGTTGCCACCCGTGTCCACCGCGCGGGCCTGGAGCCGGAATGACGTCCGGGTCTCGCTGCGGACGGGCGTGGTTAGGCGCAGTTCGTAGGGGAAGCTGCTGTCAGTGCCGACCACCGCGCCGTCGAGCAGGAATTCCACGCGGCTGAGCTGCACGTCATCCGTCGCTTCGGCCCGGAACGTGGCGGGCTTGCTCTCCTCCGCCACGCCGTCGGCAAACGGGCTCCGCAGCGTAACGCTGGGCGCCCGGCCCAAGGTGTCGCGCCGCCGGAATCGCACGACCTGCAAGCCTTCCGCGCCGTCGGCCACGTAACCCAGGCCGCCGGCCAACGTGACCGCCTCGGCGAGGCCGGGGGTGACGAAGGCTTCGCCGAACACGGCGTTGGTGCCGCCCGGTTGCAGGTCGAAGAGCGAGACGTCATGCGCCCCGTCGTCGGTGCTGTTCGCATCCACTGCCGCCAGTCCGAGACCGGCGCCGTCCGGGACGAGCTGTTTCCAGCCGAACTGCGCGGTCAGTTGGTGCTGGAGCAACCGCGGCTGTTCCGGCAACGAAAGGTCAAAGATCCGGAAGCCCGAGGTATCCACCGCGTAGGCCCGGTCACCGCCGGCAAACAGGCGCAACCGCCGCTGGCCGGCCCCGACGGAACCCTGGGCCTCGGCCGAGCCGCGGAATTCCAAGCCGCCGGAAGCCAGCCCGAAGGCGATCAACTGCCGGTCGGTCAGCGCGTAGAGGAATTCGCCGGCCAATGAAAGATCGTGGACCGGTTGGCCGAGGTTGGACCGGGCAATTTCCGAGCCCGTGACCAGGTCGAGGACGAGGATTTCCCCGGAGTTCAGGCCGACATATCCTAGTCCCGCCCGGGCGGCCACACTGCGGACCGGCCCGGGGAACCGGACCTGATGGCGCACGCTGGCCGTCGCCGGATCCGACACATCCACCAAGGCGACGCCGGCCTCGCCGCAGCCGACCACCACCGTGTCGCCGGCCAATGCCACCGCGGTCGCGGCGCCCGGCAGCGCGACTTGGGCGATGCGCGCCGGGGCGAGTCCGCTGAAGATGTTGAACACGGCCACACCGCCTTCGCGCAGCGCCACGGCCAACCGTTCGCCGTCGGCCGCCACGTCGAGGGCGTAACCCGGCGTCCGCACGGCGGCGATCACGCCCAGCGTGTCAGCGAGCGCGGTGCCGGCGCGGATTTCCTCCGCGTCACCGATGCCGTCACTGTCGGAATCCGGCTTGGCCGGATCGGTGCCGACCACAAATTCCGCCGCGTCGGGCACGCCATCGCCGTCGGTGTCCGGGCCGGCGGGCGGTTCCAGGCGGAAGGCGCCGAGCGTAAGACTGGAGCCGTTTTCGCCGGTGCGGAAATCCTGGCTCGCGAGCCAGAAGGAGTCCGCCTGGAGGATCGTTTCCCGGAGGCTACGATTGGCGCCGACGATGAGCGGACGGGCGTGAGCCACCCCGTTGCGGCCGGCGAAGCCCCGCCGCACGACGGCGCCGGTGGCGGGATTCACCTGCACGTAGTAGTGGAGCCCGGTCTGGCGGACGGACGCCGAGGTGACCGCCTGGCGTTGCGGACCGGCGGGTGTGGCAAGGGCCGGGACCGGGGCGAGTTCCGCCGCGCGCTGCCAGGCCGACACCGCGGGATGGGACTCAGCGCCGGGCGCCGGTGCCGGCGAGGTGGCCGGCAGGACCGTGATCGTCACGGTGCGGGTGCATGCCTCATTGCAGTCGGTCGTGAGCGTGCCGCGGATCGTGTAAGTTCCTGGCTGGTCATACTGGATCGTCTGGGCTGCGCCAAAGCCGGCCACTCCATCCGACCCCATTCGTTGGATGGCCGGCAGCAGCAGTTGGCCGCCGGGGGCTTCCCAGACGAACTGGCCCGGCTGCAGACAAGTGGTCACCGGCGCCACCACCCCCCCGGCGGTGATCGTGGCGGAGGTGCCAAACAACTCGATGGGTTGAAAATTACAGGGGTTCTCCGTCACCACGAACGTGGCGGTCTGCTCGCACGTCTCCCCGCAGCCAGTCGTTAGCCGCGCGGTCACGGTTTTGGTGCCGGGCGTGCAGAACCGGATGGTCTGCGCCGCCCCCAAGCCGGCGATGCCCACCTGGCCGACCGTCTGGGTGGCATCGAGGAGCAGTTCTCCATCCCCGGCGCTCCAGACCACGGTCCCCGCTTGGGTGGCTAACGTCACCAGGGAGACATCATCGCCTGCTGGCAGGGTCGTGGATCCGAACAGGGTGAACGGCGCCAAAGAGCAGCCAGACGCCCCGGTCACATTCACCGTCAGGGTGCGGACGCAGGTCCGCCCACAGTCGGTCAGCAGGCTCGCGGTGATGGTCTTGGTGCCCGGAGTGCAGAATTCGATGGATTGGGCCGCGCCGAAGCCGGCGATCCCGCCCGGTCCCACCCGCTGCACGGCATCCAGCAGCAGCGTGCCGTCGGTGACGGACCACGTCACCGTGCCCGCCTGGCTGGCCTCCGTGGTCACGCTGACGCCGTCACCGGCAGCCACGGTGGTCGAACCGAGCGAAAACAGCTCCTTCAGGGAACACGCGTCGGTGGCCTCCACCGTCACCGCCGCCGAATGGCTGCACGGTTCACCACAGGACGGCGTGCGGGTCCAGCGGACGGTCTGGGGTCCCGGGGTGCAGAAGGTGAACTTGAAGTCCAGACCGGTGCCACGCGCCGGCGTGCCGCCCGTGACTTCCCAGGTGATTTCCTCCGGCGCCGGCGTCGACTCGATGAACACCAGACCCAGCCGGACTTCCTGGCCCGCCGGATAGGTCAGTTCCACGATGGCCGCGCCGGCGTCGCAGATCTTCGGAATCTCGTCCTCGCCCACGGTCACCGTAATGCTCTTGGAACAGGGATCGCCGCACTTCGGGCTGACTTGGGCAGTCAGGTTGTGCAAGCCGGGTTCGCAGAAAATGAATTCCACCTGATTCCCGGCGAGCGCCTGCGCGTTGGAAGCCGTGCCCGCAAACCAATTCACGATGCCCGGCGTGCGGGCTTCGGACTCGAGCTCAAACTGGAACCGGCCGCCGCCGAGTCGCCGCACGAGGATCGGGCCCATCACGCAACCGGTCGGTTCGCATTCGGCCTCGATTTCCCCGCCGTCCAAGCTGGTGCCGGGCTGGGTGCCGTGCCAGCCGGGCTCGCGGATGCCGGTGCCCGGATCGCAGACGAGGAACTTGCCGTCGGCACTGACCGTCATCGGGCCGTTGATGGCCCAGGAACCCAGGTCGTGGTCGAAACTCCACAGAGCCGACTTCGCGCCCGGCGGCAACTTCTCGCCCGTAATGGGGTCCGGGAGATTGGGAAAGGTGACCGGCACGGGGCGGTCGAAGTTGGACCCACCGTCAGTCTGCACGGTGATGACGAGCGGGAAGTTCAGGCCGGGCGGCAAGGGCTCCGGCAGGCGGTCCGGCGAAACCGGGGCGATGCCAACGCGCCCGCCGCGGGCGCCGCTGTCGGCAAAGAGCGAATTGGGCGGCAGGAGCAAATTGACGCCCGCGAGATCCGGATTGGCCGCGACCACTTCCGCGGGGAACTCGATGCGGGTCTCCGTCGTGGCGCTCACCGGCTGCAAGGTGCCGGCCCGCACGAACGGCAGGTAGATTTCGCCGGTGCCGCCCGCGAGATTGTCGGCCTTGCCCGCCACGGCGTCCCACGCCTTGCCGACGAAGGGATAATACGCCCCGCCCGGCCATTGGCTGCCCTCGGCGGTGCGTCCGTCCACGTGCACGAAGAAAGTGCCGGCGGGAGCGGGCTGGAGCCGGAAGTTGCCATTCGCGTCCGTTACCGCGCGCAGGGATTCCTCCGCGCCGTCCACGGTGATGGTCACGCCGGCGAGCGGCCGGTTCAGCGCCAGGCCGTTGACCAATTCCGACGCAAACACCCGGCCGACGACACCGGTCGTGCCCACGGGGGTGACGCTCACAGTGTCGAACTCGAACTGGCCGAGGCCGCCGGGTTCGCCATCGCCGTCAGCATCCACGGCCTTGCCCGCCACGTCGCGCACGGCGCTGCCATCCAGGGACACCCGGATTCGGGCGCTGGCGGGAATCGGTTCGAGGTAGAACAAGGTCGCGGAACGGCGGTCCGCGGCGAGTTCCACCCGGGTCAGCAACCGGCGCTGGCCGAAGCTGGCGTAGAGCTGGGCCGTGCTCAGCGTGGTATCGGCGGCCAATGGGCGGGAGAAGCGCAGGACCGTTTCGCGGGTCACGGCGACGTCGGATTCGCCCGCGGCCGGCGAGCTGCTCACCGAGGTGATATCCAGCGGCGGCGTGTCCTGCTCCAACGGCCGGGTGCCGGCGAGCATTTCCGCCACGTCATCCCGGCCGTCGCCGTCAGTATCCAACGCGGCGGCCCGGTCCAACTCCTCGACGCGATAGAAGCCGGCGTTGGCCGCGACCGGGTTGGGTGTCGTTAGCGGGCCTTGGAATCCAATGGCCACCGGCGCCGGGGGCGTGACCAGTTGCGCGCCTTCCAGCAGCCGGTAGTAGCGGTTGGGTTGGGCCAGGAAGGTGACTTCCAGCCGGCCTTCCGGGCCGAACCGGACTTGGTCGATACGGAAATCCTGAGCGACGAGGTTGGCGGTCGCGAGGAGTTGCAGCCAGGCGGCGAGGCGGCGAAATGATTGGCGATTCATGGGACGGAAATATGCGGGGTCGGGATGAAAGGGACGGGCGGCAGGTTCGGACGGAAGTCGGGTCAGATGGCGACGGGGCCACCGGATTCGGCCTGGATCATGGCGTTGTGTTCCTGCTTCAGCAGGCGGCTGACACGCATCTTCGCCATGTAGATTTGGGCGCGGTTCACGCCCAGCAGTGCGCAGACTCGTTCGGTGGGCCACTCTTGGAGAGTGACTAGGTCAAACATCTGCCACTGGGCCGGGGAAACCTTCTGCTTCGCCCGTTCGACCGCGACGTGGAGCCTATGTTGGCGCCATTCGACTTCCCACAGGGCATTCAGGGGATCCGTCGCCGGATCGGGCAGGGCTTCGAGTTCCTCGGTCGCCTCCGCTCCGGTGCGTTGCAGCCGCGCCCGGCGGCGGAACTGGTCCGCGATCCGGCGGCGGACGATGCAGAAAAGCCAGGACTTGAAGGAACCGCGGGCCGGATCGTAGCGGAAGTCGGGCATTTCCTTGGCCACGGAGATGAGACTCTCCTGCAAGGCCTCGTCGGCCTCGGTCGCGGTGCAGCCGGCCTTCACCGCCAGGCTGCGAATGACCCCGCTGTAGGTGTCGGAGAACCGTTGCCAGCCTTGGCTGTCGCCGAGGTCCTTCAACCGGGTGAGCAGGCTTCGGCGCGTGGCTTCCCAGGACGGGGCAGCCAGTTCGCGGCAGCGGCGCAATTCCGCCGGGGTAAGGTCTTCAACTTCAGCCATCAACCTGCGATTCGCCCGGGACGCGGGCAATCTAACCAACAATTTGGAAAATCTTTGCCGACGCAGGCGCGCCAGCCTCCGGGCCGGACGGGGACGACGCAAAAGAATCGCCGCGGATCTATGCCGTCGCCTCCCGAAGGCTTCCGGCTTGGTTGAACAACAAGTCCCGGCTGGCGTCCGAGCGGAGTGCCTGCATATTCGCGCCGCATGAAGTTCCGGCTGATTCCCGCGCTTTTGCTGACCGCCTGGGTCGCGCGTGCCCAAACGCCTGACGCCAAGGCGGCGCAGGTTCCGGCCAGTCCCGGAGCCCCCGCGGCGACGATTTCCGCCACGGAAGCGGCCGGCAGCGATACCTTCCTGATCTCCGCGAAATACACCAACGCCGTCGTGCGCCTGCCTGGTGCCGAGGATGGCAAGATCGCCCAGACCTTTGCCCGCCTGCTGGAACGGGCGCACTACACCCGGCACCGGTTCGACGACGATATCTCGGCGCGCTTCTTTGACCGTTACCTGGAGATTTGGGACCCGCAGAAGCTTTTCCTCCTGCAATCCGACTTCGACGAGTTCGTGCCGCTCCGGAACAAGCTGGACGAGTTGACGATCCAGCACAGCGACACGGCCCCGGCCTACGACATCTTCAACCGCTTCCTGCAGCGCTTCGACCAGTGCTACGCGCTGGTGATGGCGGAATTGCAGAAGGGCAAGTTCACCTTCGAGACCGACGAGCAGTTCGTGGTCAATCGCAAGGACGAACCCCGCCCGAAGGATCTGGAGGCAGCCAAGAAGCTGTGGCGCGACCGGATCCGTTACGAATACCTCGCGGAGAAGCTCGGATCGTTCAACCCGGACGACCTCAAGCCGAAGCTCCTTCACGCCCTCGAAGCTGGGAAGCCGGAGGAACTCGCGACGTCGCTGACAAACAAGCTCAGCCCGGAAAAGGCCGGCAAGCTGGCGGAACTCGCCAAGAACAAGCTGACCGGCGAGAAACTGGCCCAGGATAAGGTCGTCGAGGCCCTGCTGGCGCAGTTGGACACCGACCGGCATGACGAAATCGTCAAGCAACTGGCCCGGCGCTACAACCGCACCTTGCGGAACCTGAAGCAGATTGAGCCCGACGAAGTGCTTCAGGTGTGGCTCGATTCCCTCGGCCACGCCTATGACCCGCACACCGACTATCTCGGCAAACGGGAGCTGGACCAGTTCGCCATCAGCATGAACCTGTCGCTGTTCGGCATCGGCGCGACGCTCCAGAGCGAGGATGGTTATACCGTGATCCGCTCCATCGTCGCCGGGAGTCCGGCCGAGAAGAGCAAGCAACTGAAGATCGGGGACAAGGTCATCGGAGTTGCCCAAGGCGACGGCGATTTCGTGGATGTCATCGACGAGAAGCTGAACAAGGTGGTGGACCAGATCCGCGGCGCGAAGGGCACGAAGGTTCGCCTCCAGACGATTCCCGAAGGCGCCGATTCGTCGGTCCGCAAGGTGGTCACCATCATCCGCGACGAGATCAAGCTCGAGGACAGCGAGGCCAAGTCGAAGCTGATCGAGGTGCCGGCCGACAATGGCCAGTTCACGCGCGTGGGCGTCATCGACCTGCCTTCCTTCTACGCCAATTTCCCCGTCGGCGGCCGCCGCGGCTCGGGCAAGACGACCACCGGCGACGTGGCGAAACTGGTGAAGAAACTTACCGCCGAGGGCGCCCAGGGAATCATCCTGGACCTGAGGCGCAACGGTGGCGGCTCGCTGGAGGAGGCGATCAACCTGACGGGCCTGTTCATCAAGTCCGGCCCAGTGGTGCAGGTGCGGAATTTCGACGGCTCGGTGCAGGTGGAGGAAGATTCTGACGAGTCCGTGGCCTATGACGGGCCGCTGATGGTCCTCACGAGCCGATTCAGCGCCAGCGCGAGCGAGATCGTGGCGGGCGCCTTGCAGGACTATGGCCGGGCCATCGTGGTCGGTGACAATTCAACCCACGGCAAGGGCACCGTCCAGACCGTCCAGGAGCTGGGTAATTGGCTGGCCCGTTTCTCCCAGAACCCCGGCGCCGCCAAGATCACCATCCGCAAATTCTACCGGGCCAGCGGCGCCAGCACCCAGCTCAAGGGCGTGGCGCCCGACCTCGTGCTGCCGGGCGTGAACAACCACCTGGAAGTCGGCGAAGCTTCCCTGACCAATGCCCTGCCTTGGGATACCATCGCCAGCGCGGCGTTCGAGAAGGTGAACAAGATCCAGCCGGTGCTACCCGAACTGACCCGCCGTTCCACCGATCGCCTGGCCAAGGACCATGACTTCAACTACGTCCGCGAGGACGTCGAACGGTTCAAGAAACGGCAGGCCGAGAAGTCGGTGTCCATGAACGAGGCGAAGCGCCGGGCGGAAATGGCCGAGGACAAGGCCCGCGTCGAGGCCCGGAAGAAGGAACTCGCCGAGCGTCACGAGAAACAGCCGACCACCTACGAGATTACCCTCAAGTTGGCGGACCAGGACGGACTGCCCGCCCCCGTGACCAACAAGGTGGTGGTCGCCGTCAACAAGGCGGATGCCCGCGTGCTGGAGGGTGACAAGAAAGACACCGCCAAGAAGACCGACGCCGAAGGCGAGGAAGACGAGGCGGCCGAGGACGAAGTCGCGGGCGACGTCACCCTGAAGGAGGCCCAGCGAATCCTGCTCGACCTGATCCGCCTGAACGGCCGGGCGCCGGCCACCGCCCGCGTTCCCTGAGCGGGGAAACGCCGCGGACAAACAGATTTCCTTTTCGTCGCGGTTTCCTGCACCTTCCCCGCCCGATGGACGCGAAAAAACTCGCCCTGCTCTGCCGTGAGCTGGCGGACAACAAGAAGGCCGAAGACGTTTTGGTGCTGGATGTCAGCAAACTGTCGTCGGTCACCGACTATTTCGTGATCGCGTCCGGCACCAGCGAACCGCACCTGCGCGCCATCGAAAATGAGGTGCTTGACCGCCTGCATGATGAACACGGCATCAAGCCCAACCACACCGACGGCGCCTCCGGCGGCAACTGGATCGTGGCCGACTTTTTCGACGTCATCGTCCACATCATGAAACCCGAAGCCCGGGCCCTCTACGACTTGGAGGGGCTTTGGGGCGACGCCCCGCGGGTTCCCCGGCCGCGCACCCGGAAGAAGAAAACCGAAGTCCCCACGGAGGCATAGCTCCGCGTCGGCGATGGCCATCAGGCCTGCGGAATGAGGGCGCCCAAACTGCGCCGGCAACTCCAATCCGGATCCATGGCGGCGGCGGGAATTCACCCGCCGGCTTCACGGCTGTTGCCTTGGCGGCGCGAATTCGTTACAAACCGCCACCCTAGTATTCGTGTAACCGCCGTTCCTTTCGATTCCACGTGCCTGCGTATCCACCCAACAGTCCGCCGCCGAGGCGCGGGCGCGTGAGCGCCGGTCTGCTGATGTTCCGTCGGCGGAACGGGGTGCTGGAGGTGTTCATCGCCCACCCGGGCGGGCCTTGGTTTCCCCACCGGGACTTCGACGTCTGGACCATTCCCAAGGGTGAAATCGAGCCCAATGAGGAACCGTTGGTGGCCGCCGTCCGGGAATTCCGCGAAGAAGTCGGACTCGAACCCAAGCCACCGTATCTTCCCCTTGGCTCCATCAAGCAACGGGGCGGGAAAACCGTGCATGCCTGGGGGTTTGAGGGGGACTGGGACGAAAGTCAGCCCATCCGCAGCAACCGCATGCAGGTGGAGTGGCCGCCGGAATCCGGCCAGATGACGACTTGGCCGGAAATCGACAAGGCCGCGTTCTTCACGGTCGCGGCGGCCCGGGAGAAATTGAAGCTGGCCCAGCAACCACTGCTGGATCGCCTGATGACCGCCCTCGCCCAGCAGGCCGCCGCCAGCAATTCTGCGGCGGCCTGATCCGGCGGACGGGTCAGTCCTTGGTCCAGAAATCCACGACGAAGACGTCGGCGAGCAGCGACCCGACGAGTTTGCCAAATTCCTTGTGGTCGGGATGCACCAGGTAGGCGTCACGATCCGCCTCGCTGCCAAACGTCAGGACCCAGGCGTGGGTGCAGCCCTTGTTGAGGCCCTCGGGACTGTTGTTCAGGCCCCAGACGAGCTTCTTGATCTGGGGAATCTTGGATTTCAAGGCGCGGAAGGCTTCCTCAACCCTCTTGACGTCCTCCTTGCTGGCCGAGTCCTTGAACTTGAACGAGACGACGTGCAGCAGCTGGGACTTGGCCGGGCGGGCCGCCTCGGACTTCTTGGCTTCGGTTTTTTTCTTCGCGGGCGCGGCCTCGGCGGCGGTGGATTTCATGGGCAGGAAGCAGAAGGCCGCCAAGGTGACGGCCCCGATGATCGGGGTGAAATTCATGTGTTGTGCGCGCGGAGCCTAGAAACGGGTTCCCGTCGCGCAAGCTTCGGACGGCGCTTTCCGTGCCCGGATTCGCCTCAGCCCGGAGTTTTTAGCCAGAGCGTCACCACCCCCGCCGCCAGCAAGGCACACAGGATTACCGGCAGCAGGCCCAGCGGCGACACCGAGCGCTTCACGCCGGAGCGCGGTCGCTCGAAGCAGGCGACGAGGCCCACAATGATTCCAGTGACCGGAAACATCAGGTTGAGCAGGACGTCATCCCCCTCCATGCGCGGCAGGCCTCGGACGTTCTGATTCCGCCAATGGACCGCCACGGTGAGCCAACCCAGCGCCGTCACCAGCCAAGTGATCAGCGCGAGGGCGATCTCGTTGCGCCGCTCCGGATTCATCGCGGTGGGACGCTTCGGCCCTACGCCAGCGGCGCGCGTTCGCGGTGCCAGCCGGTGCTCTGCTCGTAGGCATGCGCCACGCGGAACATCGTTTCCTCGCCGAACGGTTTGCCCAACACCTGCAGGCCGATGGGCAGCTTCGGCGAACGAGTGAATCCGCACGGAACGCTGATGCCGCAGATGCCCGCCAAGTTGCAGGAGATCGTGAAGATGTCGCTCAGATACATCTGCAGCGGATCGCCTGACTTCTCGCCAACCTTGAAGGCGGCAGTCGGCGCGGTGGGCGACACAATGGCGTCGACCTTTTCGAAGGCCTTGAGGAAGTCGTTGCGGATGAGCGTGCGGACCTTTTGGGCGCGCAGGTAAAAGGCGTCGTAGTAACCCGAGCTCAGCACGTAGGTGCCGAGAATGATTCGGCGCTTCACCTCGGCGCCAAAACCGGCGCCGCGGGTCTTGGAATTGAGTTCCTCGGGATCCCGACCGTCCACCCGGGCGCAGTAACGGATGCCATCGAACCGGGCCAGGTTCGCCGAAGCTTCGGCCGGCGCGATGATGTAGTAGGTCGCCGCGGCGTAGTCGCTGTGCGGCAGGGACACCTCCACGATCTCGGCGCCCAACGACTCCAACTGCTTCACGGCCGCCTTCACCGCGGCGTCCACCTCGGGATCAAGGCCGCCGATGTTGAACTCCTTCACGATGCCGATGCGAAGCCCCTTCAGGTCGCCCGTCAGCGCCTTGGAATAGTCCGGCACGGCCTGCGGCACGCTGGTGGAATCGCGCCGGTCATGGCCCGCGATGGCCTGCAGGATGGTCGCGGAGTCGCGCACGTCCTTGGTGAAGGGCCCGATCTGGTCCAGCGAACTGGCAAACGCAACCAAGCCAAGCCGAGAGACCAAACCATAGGTCGGCTTCACGCCCACGATGCCGCAGAGCGCGGCCGGTTGGCGGATCGAACCGCCCGTGTCGGAACCGATGCTGGCGAAACACTCGCTGGCCGCGACGCTCGCGGCACATCCGCCGGAGGAGCCGCCGGGAATCCGGGTGGTGTCCCACGGATTCAGCGTGGTCCAGAAGGCGGAGTTCTCCGTGGAACTGCCCATCGCAAACTCGTCCATGTTCAGCCGGCCAAAGACCACCGCGCCGGCCGCCTTGAGCTTCTCCACCACCGTGGCGTCGTAGGGCGAGACGAACTTGCCGAGGATCTTCGACGAGCAGTTCAGCGGCTGCCCGCGGTGGTTCAGCACGTCCTTGAGCGCGATCGGCACGCCCAGCAGCGGCTTCTGCGCATGCGTCACCCCGGCGGCGAGGTCGCGGTCCGCGGCGTCGGCCTGCGCCTGCGCATCAACGACGTCGTGGCTGAGGAAGGCCTTCACCTGCGGATCCACCCGCGTGATCTGGTCCACGCAGGCTTGCAACGCATCGCGGGCGGAACACTCACGGCGGGCTAGCCGGCCGGTGAGTTCGGAAATGGAAAGCTGGCGGAGCATCGGACCCGCGCAGTGGAACCAAAAAGGCGGCCGCGTGCGAAGATTTTCGCGCCGTCCGGAATTCCCCGGCGGGCCACCCCGGCGGCCGTGCGGCCGCAGAAAAGTTCCGTCGGAACGGAAAAAGGACTTGTCGGAACGGGCGGGCGCGCCTACTCCCTCCGCGCTGCTTTGTGCGCCCGTGGCGGAATTGGCAGACGCGCTAGATTCAGGTTCTAGTGAGTAACATCGTGCAGGTTCAAGTCCTGCCGGGCGCACCACTTCAGGCAGACAATTCCCGTTCAGTAAGGCGACCGAATCCATCGCGGGTTCGGATTCCCGCCGACTCCGGCTCGCACCCGGCCCAATCCCCCGATACGCTGGCGCCGTTCCGTGTCCAAGCCCGTTCACATCCTCGGTCTTTCGGCGTTTTATCACGACAGCGCGGCCTGCCTGCTACGCGATGGCGTGATTGTGGCCGCGGCGCAGGAGGAACGCTTTACCCGGCGCAAGCACGACGAACGGTTCCCCGAAAACGCGGTGGCCTACTGTCTCCTGGAGGGCGGCCTGACACTGGCCGACGTAGACCATGTGGCGTTTTACGAGAAGCCATTCCTGAAGTTTGACCGGCTGCTGCACACCTATCTCGCCGAGGCGCCTCGCGGGCTTGCCTCCTTCCTCAAGGCGATGCCGGTGTGGCTCAAGGACAAGCTGTGGCAAAAGGCCGAACTGGCCGAGCGCCTGCAGTTCGCGCAGCCGATTTTCTTCCCCGAACACCACGAATCCCACGCGGGTTCGGCCTTCTTTCCGTCCCCCTTCGCCGAGGCGGCGATCCTCACCGTGGATGGCGTGGGCGAGTGGGCGACGACCAGCTACGGGGTGGGTCGCGGCAACCGGATCGAGCTGTGGGGTGAGCAGCACTTCCCGCATTCCGTAGGGCTGCTCTATTCGGCGTTCACGCACTACTGCGGGTTCAAGGTCAACTCGGGCGAATACAAGCTCATGGGCCTCGCGCCCTACGGGGTTCCGCGTTTTGTGGACGCCATCCGGCGCGAACTGCTGGACCTCCGCGACGACGGCTCGTTTCGCCTGAACTTGGACTGCTTCGGCTACACGGCGGGCCTACGCATGACCAACGCGCGGTTCGACGCGGTGTTCGGCGCACCGGCGCGCGCCCCGGAAGCCCGGCTGTCGGCCCACTACATGGATGTCGCGCGCAGCATCCAGGAGGTCACCGAGGAAATCTTGTTCCGCATGGCCCGGCATGTCCGCCGCGAAACTGGCCTTCCCAACCTCTGCCTGGCCGGCGGCGTGGCGCTGAATTGCGTCGCCAACGGGCGAATCCTGCGCGAGGGCATCTTTGACCGGATCTGGATCCAGCCGGCGGCGGGCGATGCCGGCGGGGCCCTCGGCGCGGCCCTGGTGGCGTGGCACCACGCGCTCGGGCGCCCGCGGGAGGTGGTGGCCGGCGAGGATTCGATGCGGGGCGGGTATCTGGGCCCGGCCTTTGGCCGCGCGGAGATCGAGGCGGCGCTGAGCCGGCTGTCCGGCGATGAACTGGCCTCGTTTGTCCGGCAGGAGTTCACCGCCGAGACGTTGCCGGACGCCGTGGCCCGGCACATCGCCGAGGGCAAGGTGGTCGGCTGGTTCCAGGGGCGGATGGAATTTGGCCCGCGTGCCCTCGGGGCCCGCAGCATCCTGGGGGACGCCCGCTCGCCCGCGATGCAGGCGACGATGAACCTCAAGATCAAGTTCCGGGAGAGCTTCCGGCCGTTCGCGCCAAGCGTGCTGCGGGAACGCGCCGCGGAATGGTTCGAGTTGGACTCGGAAAGCCCCTACATGCTGCTCGTGGCGCCGGTCCACCCCGCGCGACGGCGCGCGCTCACCCCGGCGGAGCAGGCGCGGACCGGGATGGAGCAACTCCTGACGGTGCGCTCCGACATTCCGGCCGTGACCCATGTGGACAACTCAGCCCGCGTGCAGACCGTCGGCCCCGGGCCCAACCCACTGTATCACCGCCTGCTGGAGGCGTTCGAGGCGCGCACGGGCTGCCCGGTGATCATCAACACCAGTTTCAACGTGCGCGGCGAACCGATCGTCTGCACCCCAGCGGATGCCCTTAGGTGTTTCCTGCGGACCAACATCGACGTGCTCGCCGTGGGCCCATTTGTGCTGGAGAAGACGCGGCAGCTCCCGCTCGACCATGATGCCGCCTGGCTGCGCGAATTCGAACTCGACTGAGCATGATCCGCGAAGAGCTACGTCAACTGGACCAGTCACCGCGCGCCCTGCGCAGCTTCGGGCGGCTGGTCGGCGGTGTCCTGCTGTTGTTCGGCACGCTGGCCTGGTGGCGGGCCCGGGCCTGGTGGCCGTGGGTGGCGGGACCCGGGCTCGGGCTCTTCCTGTTCGGTCAGTTCGCCCCGCGCGCCCTGCGCTGGCCCCACCGCGCATGGATGACCCTGGCGCTGGTCATGGGCACAGTCATGGGCACGGTGCTGCTCACGCTGATGTTTTTCCTCGCGGTGACCCCGCTGGGCTGGCTCGCCCGGATTTCCGGCCGCGACTTCCTCCGGCGACAGCGCCCGGCAGGCGACCCGTCCTGGTGGATCGCCCGGGACCGTTCCGTGAAGCCCGGCCGGGCCGACTACGAGCGCCAGTTTTGACTTTGGCGGGCGCCTGCCCAAGCTGGCGCCGTGAGCAAGTTCAGCATCCTCCGCGAATTCTGGGACTTCCTGAAGGTCCGGAAAAAATGGTGGCTGCTACCCATCGCCGTCGTGCTGGCCGCTTTGGGCATCCTCCTGGCAACTTCGGCCAACTCCCCGCTGGCCCCCTTCATCTACAGTCTGTTCTGACCAGACCCGGTCAGACGGCCAACTGCGGCCGGATCCGGTGTGATTCCACGGGAGCGGGGATTTCGGCCGACTTGGCTTCGGCGGCGGCGTGAGCCTGCTGGGCGGCGGTGATCCGGAGGCTGAGATTGTGGTCGCACAACAGCAACATGCCGGCCTCGAGGCCGAAGGTGCGCATCGCGAACTCCGCGTCGCCATGCAGGAAGACAAAGGAAAACACCTGCCCGATCCAAAGCGACGACAGCACGCAGGCCATGCGGGAAAACACGTCGTTGGCGCCATGTCGCCGGATGTGGCGCAGGTTCCGGAACGCCAGCCACGAACCGGCTCCCATGAAGCAGAACATCGTGACCGTGCCCGGGATGCCCGTGTTGACCAGCAAGCCGACCGTGCCGTTGTAGAAAATGCCGAAGTCCACGTGCATCTGGGTCATGTCCAGTTGGCCCGGCATGTTGAAATCCTTCGGTTTGCCGAAACCGCGGCCGAGCCAGCGGTAATCCTTGGAAACCTCCAGCCCGGCTTTGCGGATCGCCCGGCGACCTTCCAACGTAGCCTGCCCGTCGTCGGATGCCTGCCGGTCCACCACCAACCCGGGCACCACCGAGAGAGCGCGTTGCACGGACAGTGGCATTTCCCGGATGTTGGTAGCCACCGTCAGGTAGATGAGCGCCGCGATCAGGATCACCCCAAGGGTCCGCACGGTGCTGAAGAACCGCTGCGCCCAGGCCGAAATCACGATCACAAAGACCAGGAACAGGATCAGGTTGCGGTGGCCGCCGAGCAGTCCGAGGCCGATGATCGTCAGGGAGAGCGGCCACATCCACAGGGCGTTCCGGTTCAGGTAGTCCTCGAAACGCCGCCACGTCAGCAGTAGGCAGTAAAACGAGAGCGACAGGAAGAAGAAGGACTGGAAGCGCCGGATACCGAACTGCTGGGCCTGGTTCTCGAAATTGATGCCGTCATTCGGCAACTCGAGGATGTAGAGCAGCGGTTCGAGGATCTTCCCGCCGTAGGCGAAGACCAGGTCCGCCGGCAAGAAGGACACCGACAGCAGGCACTGGATCACGTAGAGCTTCACCATGCGCTCCTCGCTCATGGGTCGCAGGACGAACAGCAGCGGGAAAATCGCGCAGAGCAATTGCTGGAAGTAGATGCGGCCACCCATCTGGGCGCCACCGAACACCCGGATGCCCACCCCCCGGAAATACATCAAGGTCACCAAGACCAGGCAGTAGCCAATGGCGCCCGCAAAAAGCAGCCAATGGCGGCGAATCAACGTGCTGGCTTCCGGCGCATATTGCCGCAGGGCAATCGTCACCGCGACGCCGGTCCAGCCCAGCATCGCCGCCGCCTCCCACACGAACGGCCGTCCCGGGAAGCCCGGCAGGATGAAGCCGGAGGCAAACGTGACGATCGCCATCGTCGTGGCGATGGTGGCGTGGTAGGGCAGCAGGAGCAGCCAGGCGAAACCGCCCAGCGCCAAGATCAGCAGCACCGGGGCGCCGGCGAGCAGCAGCCCGACAAAGATGGCGCCCAGGAAAAATGCGCCCAGCAGCAGCAGCTTCTGGACGTGCAATTGGACATCGGCCGTGGTCACGAGGCCGCAAGCAAAGCCGCTGCCCGCCGGTCACGCAATTGGCAAGTCGGGCCCGCCCGCCCCGGCCGGCCAGGGCGGGCGAATTTCCTCGACGCTGCCGCGCCCGTTGCCCTTCCTCTCCGCGCATGCTCCGGCGGCCCGTGACCCATGTGTTCACCCATTACCGTAAGCTGGGCGGCGTGGAATCCATCCTTCGCCGGTTGGCCGAGACCGACGCCCGCCGGGCCCCCTCCAACCGCGTGCTCAGCCTGTTCGAGTCCGCTCCCTTTTCCCTGCCGAACGTCGCCGGCCTTGGCCTCCGCGGCCTCAGTTCGCCGCGGGTCGCCCGGCGGCGGCTGGCACATTTCACCGGCCATCATCCGCGGGCCGGAACCTGGGTCTATCACAACGGCTGGGGTCTGCCATTCCTGGCCCCGGCGGACGACGCCGAGCGCCGGGTTTCGTTCATGCACTCCGATTGGCCGGGCATCGGTGATTGGCTGCGCCACCAGCGCGGTCGGCTCGACGGCGTGGTCGCCGTCAGCCAAGCGTTGCTGAAATTGGCCGAAACCCACCTGGAGCTTCCGCCGGACCGGCTCTGCTGGCTACCGGTGCCCGTCGCGCCGCCCGAGGACACCTTTGTGCTCACGCCCACGCCGCCGGGCCGGCCGCTGGTGCTGGGGTTCTGCGGCCGGGTCGTCGTGGAGCAGAAACGCCTGGATCGCCTGCCGGCACTGAACCGTTCGCTCCGGCAGGTCGGCCTCGAAGTCCGCTGGGAAATCCTCGGGGACGGGCCCTACCGCGGCGAATTGACGGCCCAACTCCCGGCGGATTCGGTCTTCCACGGCCGGCAATCCGGCCGGTCTTACTGGAAGGCGCTCGAACGCTGGGACCTGATGGTCTTCACCAGCGACTACGAAGGCCTGCCCATTAGCCTGATCGAGCACTACTGCCGCGGCGGGATCGCGGTGTTTCCGCGGATCGGGTGCGGCGGTGACGACTATGTGGAGCGCGTCGCCCCGGAGCTCCTTTACCGGCCCGGCGACCTGGCCGACGCCACGCGTGCGGTCCGATGGTATGCCGACCGCACCCCGGACCAGATTCTCGAATTGCGCCGGCGCGCCTACGCACTGTCGGCCGCCCACACCGGGGACGCCTTTGAGTCGACCTTGGAAAACCATCTCAACCGGATTACGGAACTGCCCCGCCTCTCCGCCGCCGGCGCGGCGGCCGCCCGGCCGAACCTGGGTTGGCACCTGCCGTTCGGGCTCCTTCGTCGCCTGCCGGCCAACCATTCCTGGCGTCGCGAACTGTTCTGAACTCGCCCTCGCTCGCCGTTCAAGGCGACCAAATTGAAGGCGCATCGCCGCCCTGATTGCTCCACCCTGCTGGCCGGCACATGGCGTTGCTTGAGATCCAGAATCTGCAGCTCGACTTAGGGGCGGTCCGCGTCGTGGACGGCGTTTCGCTGACCCTGGAGGCCGGGCGCACCCTTTGCCTCGTGGGCGAAAGCGGCTGCGGCAAAAGCGTCACCGCGCTGAGCATCGCCCAACTCCTGCCCAGTCCGCCGGCCCGCTACATGGGCGGGGCAATCCGGGTCGCCGGCCGTGATGTCCTGCGCCTGACGCCAGCCGAACTGCGCGCGATCCGCGGCGGTGTGGTCAGCTTCGTATTTCAGGACCCAGGCGCTTCCTTGAATCCAGTCCAACGCATCGGCGCCCAGATCCTCGAATCGCTCCAGGTTCACCGACCCGCTGCCGCCACGACGGCCGAGGTAGTGCGGCTCCTGAAACAGGTGGGCATTCCGGCGCCGGAAAGCCGCGCGCGGGACTATCCCCACCAACTTTCCGGCGGCATGCAACAGCGGGTGATGATCGCCCTCGCGCTCGCCAGCGAGCCGAAGCTGCTGGTGGCCGACGAACCCACCACCGCACTCGATGTCACGGTCCAGGCCCAGATCATCGAGCTGCTGCGCGAGCTCCAGCGACAGTCCGGCATGGCCATCTTGCTGATCACGCACAACCTCGGCCTCGTCGGCGACCTCGCGGACCACGTCGCCGTCATGTATGCCGGCCAAATCGTGGAGGAGGCTCCCGCCGGCGAGTTGCTGCGGCGACCGCGGCATCCCTACACGCAGGCCTTGATGCGTTCGGTGCCGGAAATCGGCCGACCAACCGAACGGCTTGCCGCCATCCCCGGGCAGGTGCCGAGTCCGGCCCAGTGGCCCGGCGGTTGCCGGTTCGCGCCCCGCTGCCCGCAAGCCGAGCCCGCGTGTCGGGCGGTCGCCCCGGCGTTGATGGCGGACGGTCCCGGCCGGTGGCTGCGCTGTCCGCCCGCGCTAGGCCAGACGGGCTCGGGGGCATCCCGCCAGACGCCCAAGTTTCAGCCGTAGACTCGCAGGCCGAGCTCGGCGAGGGAGAACAAAGCCAGCAGCGATACCGCCAGGCCCAGCCATCGCACCCAGCCGGGCACGAACCGGAAGTAGAGCGCTGCCAACCCGAGGTGGATCAGCGTCAGGACCAACGCAAACCGGAACAGCCAGTGGTAATCGAGCGCTGTTGCCTGCGCCATGAACGTGGCGTAGGCCCCGCTCAGGAACACCGGCACGAAGGCGACCTTCCGGACGAAATCCCGAACCATGGGCTTGAGCGGCGCAAACAGCCGACGACCCCGCGGGCGTCTCAGTGGGTTGATCTCCGGCAGGCGGTCCATACCTTTTGAAACCAAGGTCGCAGACATTCAGTAGATGAGTCCTGAAGGTTCAGGACCGTCTTTTTCAACCCACCAGTGGAGTGCCCTGATCGCGTCGACCGCGTGCAGGCCCCAATGGTGGTAGAATCCGGGCCACTTCCACTCGAAGACCGCGGCCGGCAACAGCTGGTCTTCGCCGGAATCCCAAACGTGCAACCCGGGCCGGACGTCGCGGTAAATGTCAGCCAAGTCATCCCAGAGAAGCCCCAACGACTCTGGTTCCTTGTCGGGGCCCTGGAGCGTGGGATCGAAGTGGCGCCAGTAGCCTTCGCGCTCGCCCAAGGCTGAGCGTAACGTTTCCGCCAACGCCCTCCACTGCTCATGATCCATGCGGAACGTTTTGGAAACCCGGTCGCCGTCCTCCTTCCACTCCAGGTCCGGCAGCCGATGGGCGGCCGCGTAGAGTTGTGCCAAGGATTCGAGCAGCCGTTTCATCCAGACCTGCCGGTCAGGCGGAATGGCCTCCAAGTGCCCGCAGAAAGTTCGGGCCGCCTCAACGAATGCGACGACCTCAGTGTTTTGGCGAAGACTCATCGTGGTAGGAGTTTCCAGCCTCCCAACAACGGCACCGACGCGCATGCCGGGCCGCCGTCCTTGGCCACGGCGTGAACCCGCGCTTCCAACGTGCCGCCGGATTCCCGGGCACGGTCGAGCTGCGCGGGCGTCAGGTCGCGCAGGTGGAGCTTCAGCCGCCGAAACATTTCACGGTGACCGGCCCGTTCGCCGGACCAGCTCAGGTAGAAGAAGCGCTCGCCTCGCTTGCCGTGCACCGCCGGGCCGGCGAAGTCCGGCGCCCTGTCCGCACCGGGCTTCACGGTGATTTCCGTGGTCCACGCCAAGGCATCGTCGCCGTGCGGGGTGCCGGTCACGAAACCGTCCTTGGTTTGCAACGTCACCAAGATGCGCTGACGGCCGTCAAAACCTTCAAACTGATTGGCCGGCAACCCTTCGCAGATAAGCCGCACGTGGACGGTATTCGGGGCGCCGGCGCGAGATTGGGACCGTGGGGAGGTGCGGGGCATGATTCAAGATTCGGGATGGGGGGTCGGCTGGTTGCCGTCGGTCGCGGCGGGACGCGCGTGCCGGGCCAGGGCCATGATGGCGCCGCCCCCGACGAGGCAGGCGAGCGTATCGCAGTAGAAGGGGAACGGCGGGAGCGCCAGCCGCAGGCCGTGAACCAGCAGGATGATCCCTTCCACCACCATCAGGCCGCCAAACCAAGGGATCGCGCCATGGAACTTTTGCGGCCAAAGCGCCAGGACGAGATACCATCCGCCCACGAGGGCAAAGGCGCCGGACGCCATCCGCAGCCAGTAATCCAGCATGGGATCATGGGCCAACGGCCGCGCGCCGAGTCCTTCCAGGGCCTCCGCGGCGGCATTCCAGCTCAGGAATACGCCCACTACCGAGACGCCCCAGGCGACGGCCGCGAAACCGAGGAATAGGCGCAGGAGACGCAGGTGCATGGCGTAAGTGCGGGGAACCTTGCCCACCGGCAACCGGCCGGCAACCGCGGATCGGCGAGCCGTTGAACGGGCCGATCTCGTCGTCTACCGAGATACGGGTTTTTAACCGGCCTAGACAAAAGCACGACCCGGCTGCGTCCTTGTCAAAGCCACATGTCTTCCGCCGAGCTGGAACGCCTCTACGACACGCACGCCGATGCGTTGTTCGCGTTCCTGCTCAACCTCACCCGTTCGGAGGCGGACACCCGGGACGCGTTGCAGGAACTCTTCTGCCGCCTCGCCGCGAAACCCGACTTGCTCCGGGCCGTGCGCGACGACCGCGGCTTCCTGCTGCGGCTCGCGCACAACCACGCCATTGACCAGATGCGTCGCCGCGACTCCCGGAGCCGCGCCCACGACGCCTTGGCCGCCGAAACGGTAGAGCTATTCGCCCGGACCGACGACCCCGACGAAACGGCCTTCCGGCGGGAGCTGGCCGATGCCTTGGGCGAATTGCCCGCAGACCAGCGCGCGGTCGTTCACCTGAAGCTGTGGTCCGGGCTCACGTTTGAACGCATCGCCGAGGTGCTCGACGTGCCGCTGAACACCGCCGCCAGCCGCTACCGCTACGGGTTAGACAAATTGCGCGCCCGGCTGCGTCCCCTCTATGACGAAATCCGCTGAACGGAGAATTTGCCCATGAATGCCCCAAACCACTCCGGCGAACCTGACGCCTTGGAACGTCGTCTGGCTGGAACTTCGCCGCGCCCGGCGCCGACGGATCTGCGGGCCGCCGTGCTGCGGGCCGCGACCATGGCAGGGCAGGCTGCCCGCCAGCCCGCTGCGGCGTCCGTTCCCTCCGCCCCGCCGTCATGGTGGGAATGGCTTTTCACCCGCTTCCCACTCGCCACCGGCGGACTTGCGGCCTGCTGGCTGATGGCGTGGCTGGCGGGCTCGGCGGATCGCTGGCTCAACGGCCCCGTGGCCGCCGCGCCGGTCCGGGTTTCCGCGGAGCAGGTGGCCGAGGCGCGGGCGCAACGGGCCGAACTTCGCCAACTCGCCGGCTGGGAGGAACCCGCCCAGGCCGTTTACAAGGCTCCGGCTGCCTGGCCACGCCAAGAAACGCCCGTCAACCGCCCGCGCGGTGACCGACGTCGGCCGCGAGACGATGGCTTCGGCCAGCTCGCGGACTCCGACTCTTTCCTCGCCGTCTGAACTTTCCGTCATTGGGTTTTGGTCATTGGTCCTTCCCGCTTATGTCTCCCACCGCCTTCTACTGCTGGCTCTACGAGCGTCCCCTAATGTGGCTTGGTCTGAAACGGCTGCGGCCGCGGCCCGAGCAAAACTTTCCCGTGCGCCTCGCGCTGGCCTTTCCGTTGGTGACATTGCTCTGGGCGTGGCTGCTGCAGCCCGCGATGCCGGGGTTGGGGATGCGCCTATTCGCAGACGCGGGCATCCTGATCTACCTTGTGGGTCTGTTCCTGCTGGTCTGCCTCTGTTTCCACACGGGGTTTGCCATGCTGGCCTGGAATCAACGCGCGAGCCGCCTGCGACTCCAAGACGGCACTCCGCCACCACCACCCGCGCTTTGGCAACGTTGGGTGCTGGGTCCGGTCTATTTGCTCGTGATCGGCCTGGTGACGCCGGCGGCGGTGCTGACCGGCATTGAGAACGTCCGCGGCGCGTTGGCCTGGCGTGAAGCCCGCGCCGAACTGGTGGCCAAGGGGGAGCGGCTCTCGTTCCGCGAGTTGCTGCCGACGCCGGTTCCAGCGGACCAGAATTTCGCCAGCCTCCCGCTCTTCGCCAACCTGCTGGATTACACTCAACCCAAACAGGGCGCCGTGGTTTGGCGGGACACGAACGCGCAGAAACGGCTGTGGGTGCTGAACCTGCCGGACAACTTGCTGCCCAATCGCAAGTCCGGCAGCGGCCCCATCGCCTTGGCGGACTGGGCCGTGGCGTTCCGTGCCAGCGTGTCGAACCGGACCGCGAAACCACCCAAGCCAGGCAGCGAAGCCTTTTGGCAGCCAGCCTACGGCGCGGCCCCATCCAACGCCACCCCGGGGCGCGTCGTGCTCACCGGGTTGAGCGTCGCCGACCCGGTGATGCGGGAAATCTGCGAGTTCAGCGAACGGCCCCATGCGCGGTTCCCCATTCACTGGGAGGAGAACTTCAACGCCCTGCTGCCCCACTTGGCCTCCGGCAAGGCCCTGAGCCGCCAATTGGCCCTGCGCGTGGAAGCCCGCCTGGCCGAGGGTGAAGTGGCGGGCGCCTTCACCGACCAACTGTGCGGCCTGCGGGTGGCCGGCATTTTGCGGGAGGAGCCGCTGCTCATCTCGCAGTTGGTCCGCATCGCCCAGGCCGCCATTGCGGGGAATGCAATCTGGCCGGGCATCCGGCAGCATCAGTGGACCGACGCGCAGTTGGCGGAGTTTCAACACCGGCTGACGCCCAGCGACTGCCTCAAAACCATGGCCTGGGCGCTTGAAGGTGAACGGGCAGGAGCCATCGACATGCTCGACCAGATGGTCACCACCGGGCACCCCAACCCGTTCGAGCTCGGGACGCCGGATTTGGGCGGAACCGAACCGTCCTTCCACCTGCCGTCTCTCCCTATGCTATTCTTCCCCCGTGGGTGGATCAGGCAAAACGAGGCCCGCATCGCGCTCTTCCATCAGCGCATGATCGAGCTCGGCCGGAACCTCGCCACCAACCCACCGGCCGGCGGCTGGAGCCCGGCCCTGCGGGAGTTTCGCGACCAGATGCAGGCATCCTTCACGGAGGCGCGCAGCCCGCACAACCTGCTCTACCAAATGCTGGCTCCCGCCTTGGACAAGGCCATCAACAAGGCCGCGCGGGCGGACCAAACGGCCGCGCTCGCCGCCACGGCTTGCGCCTTGGAGCGCCATTGGAAGAAACACGGTGCGTATCCCGAATCCCTCGCGGCTTTGGCCCCGGGATTTGTCCCGGAAGTGCCCCGCGACCTGATGGATGGCCAACCGCTGCGCTACCGCCGCACGCCGGAGGGTTTCTTCCAGCTCTGGTCCGTCGGCCTCGACGGCGTGGACAACGGCGGAGTCGCCAAGCTCAAGGATTCCGGCCCCGAGGAAAAGGGCCTCGACTGGGTCTGGCCGAACTGAGCGGACGAAACGGGGACAATTGCCGAGGGGAGTCCAACGGCTCCCGGCCTACTTCAGCGCCGCGATCCGGGGCCAAAGCGCTTTCAGGTCGTCGTCCTGGAGCGCCATTTCCTTCAGTAGCTTCAGTTCGCCGCGGGCGAGGGCGGCGGTGAACCAACGCCAGGCTTCGGGCAGGTGGTCCTGTTGGGCGCGGTAACAGGCCAAGTTGTAGGGGATGACGACCTGGTCCGGGAACAGCTCGAACGCCGGTCGCAGGAGCTGGTAGGCTTCCTCGATGGTTCCCTGCGGCCGCCGGCGGGCTGCGAACGCCCGGTGAATCCAACCGCCGGGCCGGCCCGGGTGCAGCTTCACCTCGGTCTCCGCCACCGCCAGGGCTTCGTCCCAGCGATTCGATTCGCCGAGAATGGCGAACTGGACGTCGAGCACCTGGGCATGGTTCCGGACTTCCGGCGCGAGGTGGTCCAGTTCGGTTTGGGCGTCAGCCAGCAGCCCCAGCCCCAGCCAGCCGAGGGCGGAGTTGAGGGATTGACGATCCTGTTGGGACAGCGGACGCATCGCGAGGAACCGGCGGGATGTAGCGGCAAAGCGCCGCGGGTCGCAATCCGCAAGCCGGCCCGGGTCGCGCCGGCACGCCGCCGCGCGGGAAGGCGATGACCACCGGGGCGACGCCGGGCCGAAGTTTCACAACGCATCGCTTGAAAGCCGCGACTTCGTTCCTAGAGTGCGCCCCTCTTGCGCAACGTTCGATGAGCGAGTCCAACACTGCTTCCGCCAACCCCGGCGCCGCCGGTCCCTGGTCCATCGCGGCCGCCCGCACGCTTTACAACGTCGATCGTTGGGGCGCCGGATACTTCGACGTCAACGCCGCCGGCCATGTGGTCGCACGACCGTTGCAAAACGGCGTGGAGGTGGAGCTCACCGACATCGTCGAGGAAGCCAAGGCGCGCGGCCTGAAGTTCCCGCTGCTGATCCGTTTCCAGGACATCCTGCGCCACCGGGTGCAGGCGCTGAACGAGGCGTTCCGGGCGAGCATCGCGGAGTGCAATTACAAGGGCGTCTACCGCGGCGTATTCCCGATCAAGGTCAACCAGCTCCGCGAGGTCGTGGAGGAGATTTTGGAGGCGGGCAAACCCTACAACTTCGGGCTGGAGGTCGGGTCCAAGCCGGAGCTGTTCGCCGGCATGGCGCTCCAAAGCGAGCCGGGTTCGCTGATCATCTGCAACGGCTACAAGGACGTGCCGTTCATCAAGCTGGCGCTCCAGGGCATCAAGCTCGGCAAGAAGGTGATTATGGTCGTAGAGAAGCTCGAGGAGCTGAAACAGATCATCGCCGTGTCGAAGCAGGTCGGCGTCGAACCGATGATCGGAATCCGCGCGCGGCTGCTGAGCAAGGGCGCCGGCAAGTGGGCCGAGAGCGGCGGCGAGAATGCCAAGTTCGGCCTGAGCACCACGGAGTTGCTGGCGGCGGCCGAGCTGCTGAAGAACGAGGGGCTGGTCGGTGCCTTCAAGCTGCTGCACTTCCACATTGGCTCGCAGGTGCCGGACATCCTCACGGTGAAGAAGGCCGTGCAGGAAGCCGCGCGGCTCTACGCGAAGCTGCACAAGATGGGTTACCCGGTGGAGTTCGTGGACGTGGGCGGCGGCCTGGGCGTGGATTATGACGGCTCCCGCAGCGCCTTTGATTCGTCCACCAACTACACGCTCCAGGAATACACGAACGACGTGGTCTATTACCTCGCCGACGTGTGCGGCCAGGAAGGCGTCGCGCATCCGGACATCGTGAGCGAATCCGGCCGGGCGATCGTGGCGCATCACAGCGTGCTGCTGGTCGAGGTGTTCGGCGCCATCGACAAGACCCCGCCGGAGCTGGACTTCCATTTCGCGCCCGGCGGCGAAGGTGAACACCGGATCGTCAAGGAGCTGATTTACATCCGCGACAACCTGGAGAAGCTGAACAAGCTTGAGGCCTTCCACGACGCGCAGGAACGCCGCGACGACGCGCATCAGATGTTCACGCTCGGCGTGCTGGAACTGCCCGACAAGGCGAAGATCGAGACGCTCTATTGGGAAATTTCCGAGGCCGTGGTGCAGCACTTCCGCGGACAGGCCTACATCCCGGACGAGATCCACAAGCTGGAGGATTCGCTGGGCTTCCAATACCTCTGCAACTTCTCGGTCTTCCAGTCCCTGCTCGACCACTGGGCGCTCGGCCAGCTCTTCCCGATCATGCCCATCGACCGGCTGGACGAAAAACCGACCCGCGAGGGCACGCTGGTGGACATCACCTGCGATTCCGACGGCTGCATCAACAAGTTCGTGGATCTGCGCGATGTCCGCGACACGCTGCCGCTGCACGAGCTGAAGACCAATGCCCAGGGCCAGCAGGAGACCTATCATCTCGGCTTCTTCCTGATGGGCGCCTACCAGGACATCATGGGCGACCTGCACAACCTCTTCGGCCGGGTGAACGAGGTGCATGTGTTCCTCGAACCCGACGAGGCCAACGGCTACTACGTCGAGGAAGTCATCGAGGGCAACACCATCAGCCAGTCCCTCGGCGCCGTGCAGTATGACGAGAACGAGCTGAAGCGGCAGATGAAGGCGCAGGTGGATGCCGCCATAAAATCGGACCGCCTCAAGCCCAAAGAAGGCATGAGCCTGCTCGACGATTACGAAAAGGGCCTGAAGGATTACACCTACCTCTCGATCCACTGAATGAAACCGCTGCGAAACCAACTGTTACTGGCCCTCGCCATCTTGGGGTTGTTGGGATCGGGCCGCGCCGAGGAATCCCTGCCCGTTGGCGGCAGCCTCGGCGGCACCACGCTTGGCGGTTACGTGGACACTTCGGGTGCCCTTGGAGCGCCCGGCGTCGTGCCGGAACCGGGCATGATCGCCCTGGCGGCGGCGGGAACCGCCCTGCTGCTAGTTGCCGGCCACCGTTCCCGGCCACGGAAGTAACTTCCGAGTAATGGCCCCGCCTGGCGTCATCCCCGCGCTCGCCCGGGTCGTCCGCGGACTGTCCGCCCTGTTCTGGGGTCTGCCGATGGTCCTGCTGCTGAACACGAAGACGGCGTTGGGTGATCCTTGGCAATCCTGGGGCATGCCGCCCCTGCTCTTCGCGGCCGCGCTGCTTGTGTTTGGCCTGTTCGAACTGCGCCAGTTCCAGCCCAACGAGCGGATCTGGATTTCCGCCCTCGAACGCGCCCAGGTGCTCAGCCTCATGCTGTTCGCCCTCGCGCCCGTCGCGCAGTGGTGGAATCGCGTGCCGGACGAACCCTTCTTCCTCGGCGGCCTGATCATCCTGCTCTTCGCCGGCCTGACCTTCATGCTGGCGTTGAACCAAGTGCTGCTCCGCCTCGCCGCCATGCTGCCGGACGAGACCCTGCGCATGGAAACCCGCTTCTTCGTGCGCTGGAACAACCGGTTCCTGCTCCTGCTCGGCCTGCTGCTGGCGGGCTATCTCACGTTGGTGCGGGTGCCGCGGGTGCCGGACGCCCTGCTCACCGTCGTCATCGTCTTCGACCTTGTGAAGACGTGGCTGCTGCTGCTGCTCGCGCTAGTCCCGGTCGCCCTCACCATGACGCTCCTGTGGAAGACCAAGGAGGTCATCCTCGCCAGCGTGTTCCGCCCAGGCGGGAATGGGTGAGGGTTAGGTGTTCGTGGGCGGGTTGAGCTTGGCTTCACGATGCCCGCAAGGAATCTTCGCGGCGCCGTTTGATGGCGTTGGCGTTTCGGCAATGCCCCGGATCAACTCCGCTGAAGTGTCTTCACCCAGTGACCCAGCCGTTGCGGCCAGTCGCGCCGCATGAAGGGCGGTTCCAGCCCTTCAAACAGGAGCACGCAAACCACGAACCCAGCGGGCCGCAACGCGATGGCCGTCAACGCGAAGTGGGCGAGTTAACCTTGATCCCTTCCCAACCAGCCTTGGACATGGGGCACCGATTCGATCAGCAGGAACTGGTGCTCCTGCCGCACACGGAGTTGGCCGACTGGGAACAGGCAGGAACCGCCTATCTACGTCCGGCTGGTTGCAATTTGCGCAACTCTCGAAAGATCGCCTCAGCTGCCATCGGCCACGTCTGAGCTTCGTCGCGATCATCTTCGGCATTGGCTACCGCCATCACGGCGTCCCGCGATTGCTCAGGGTCAAGCAACCGGTCACGCCATCGCCATAGTGAATTCGTCTCAGAGGATTTCCCAAGCTGCTGAAGGAACGCGGCCACATTGGTGGAACGAACCGCTTGCCGAAGGTGCCTGCCATGGCCGATGGCACACTTGATCCCTGCGCCACCGCCGGCGGCAAAGACCCAAGCGTGCTGGTGGTTTAACAATTCACGCCGGCTCAACAAGACGTTAGAAATGGCGTTGGTTTCGAGTTGTTGGGTAGGGGCAAACTGGGTCTCAAACAGGCCGAGATGGATCTCGGAGTTGCGAGATTCCAGACCGCATAGTGAGCAGACGCTTGAGTAAGCAAAGCGTCCCGGCCAGAGGCAGGCGGTTAGAACGAGCCCAAACGCCAACCCGGAACAGGCCAGGAATACCCGCTTGATGATCCGTCCCATGCTCATCCGGGTTGCAAGTTCGAGGCCAGCGCTTCAGCTCAACCTAAACTTCGCGCACTGGCTCAAAAACCGCACCGGATTCTGGTAAACCACCTTGTCCACGGCCTCAGCGCTCCAGCCGCGGCGACGCATCTCCAGCGCGGTCTTGGGGATGGCCAGCGGGACGCTTTCGCCCCAGTCGCACGCGGAATTCATCCACAGCTGCTCGCCGCCATACACGTCGAGAATGTCCACGGCGCGGGCGGGCGTGCATTTGCTGATCGGGTAGAGCGTCATGCCCGCCCAATGCCCGCGGTCGAGCACCACCTTCACCGTGTGTTCCTCCACGTGATCGATCAGCACGCGTTCGGGGCGGATGCGGGAATCGTTCTTCAGCACGTCGAGGATGAGGCGGGTGCCCTTGAGCTTGTCCTCCAGGTGTGGCGTGTGGACGAGGATGAGCTGGCCCGTGCGCGCCGCGAGGTCCACGTGCCGTTCGAGCACCGCGAGCTCGTTCCGGGAATTCTTGTTCAGGCCGATCTCGCCGATGCCGAGCACGGTGGGCCGGTCGAGGAACTCCGGGATGATCCCGATGACATCCTCGGCGAGCTTTACGTCCTCGGATTCCTTGGGGTTGATGCACAGCCAGCAGAAGTGCGGCAGGCCGTATTTGGCGGCGCGGGCGGGTTCGTATTCCGTGAGCTGTCGGAAGTAGTCGCGGAAGCCGTCCACGGACGAACGGTCGAAGCCGGCCCAGAAGGCGGGCTCGCAGACGGCGGCGCAGCCGGCGGTGACCATGTCGACGTAGTCATCCGTGGTGCGGCTGACCATGTGGCCGTGAGGTTCGATGTAGCGCATGACGGCAGGATAGACGCGAATGGTCGGGCCGGGAATCAGACTTCTGCGCCGGAATGACCGGCCATTCCTCAGCGAGCCGCCGCGAACTGCGGGTGCCGGTTCAGCCTTTCCCAGTTCGATTCCGACAGCGGGGCCTGGCGATACGTGGCTTGCTCGAGCGGTTCGGCGCTCGTGGAGCGCCGAACCCGTTCCAGCCAAACGGCGGGCAACGGTTCGGCCAGCAGGTCCAGCCGAGTGGAGGCGATGGTGGTTTCCTCCTTCTCGCCGGTCGCATGGCCCGCGCCCACGAACCAGCCCGCAAGCAACAACGTCGTCCGGAGGATCGTGGCCCGGGAATACGTCGCGAGGGCGCAGGATTCGCCGGCGAGTTCCCGCAGGCGGGCGAAGAGCGGACGCGTCCACATGGCGGCGTTGCGGGCGGGCGAATAGGCGTCGAATAGGATCGCGTGCGGGGCCGGCCAGGCGTTCGCCGCGGCAGACGCCAACAGCGTGGGGAAGTCGCCGAGATGGGTTTCCCAGTGAACCTTCACCGCGCCCAGATTGAAGCGGACGGAACCGCGGGCCAGCAGTTCGGTGATGGGCGCCTCAAAGCCGTCCAGGAAACCCAGTTGGGCCGCGCCGCCGAGGGCAAAGCGCAACGGTTCCAACGTGTGGTCGAAGCTCACCACGCGCAGGGAGCCAGTCCCGCCAGCGAGGGCCCGCAGCGACGTCAGCACGTTGGCCGCGGCACCCAGGCCCACATCCCAGAGCACGAACTCGCCCGTGGCGGCGGCAAAGCGCTCCGCTAGGCGGAGTTGCCGCACGTAGAGTGCCTCGGCCTCCGCGACCGGCCCGATCACGGGGTGAAACGTTTCCCCCTCGGCCACGGAGCGGACGCTCCAGGTGCCGTTCTTCAGCTGGACCAATTCATAACCACCGGCGGACATCGGGCGCGGACCATCGGAGACCCGCCCCCCGCGAGGCAACAGGAATGGCGGCTCGGATCGGGCGGGATGCCGCCGGCCCTTTCCCGCTTTCCCCGGGCGCGGGTTCGCCCCAACTCTCGCCCATGTCACCGACACCGCTGCGCTGGGGCATCCTCGGCACCGCCAACATCGCCCGGAAGAACTGGCACGCGATCCACAACTCCGGCAACGGCACGCTCACCGCCGTTGCCAGCCGCGATCTGGGCCGCGCCCGGCAGTTCATCGCCGAATGCCAGGCCGACGTGCCGCTGCCCACACCGCCTCGCGCCTGCGGCAGCTACGCCGAACTGCTCGCCGCGCCCGACGTGGACGCCGTCTACATTCCTTTGCCCACCGGCCTCCGCCGCGAATGGGTAATCCGCGCCGCCGAGGCCGGCAAACACGTCGTGTGCGAGAAGCCCTGCGCGCCCACGCTGGCGGACCTCACGGCCATGACCGACGCGTGCCGACGCCACGGCGTGCAGTTCATGGACGGCGTGATGTTCGTCCACGGCCGCCGGTTGGCGCGGCTCAAGGAAGTGCTGGCCGACGGGACTTCGGTCGGCGACATCCGCCGGATCGCCTCGCAGTTCACCTTCCGCGGGGATGCCGACTTCTTCGCGCACAACATGCGGGTCCACGGCGCGCTGGAACCGCAGGGCTGCGCCGGCGACCTCGGCTGGTATTCGCTCGTCTTCACCCTCGAAGCCCTCGGCGGACGGCTGCCGCAGGAAGTCACCGGGCGCATCCACTCCACGTTTGGCCAGGCCGCCGGTCCCGGCCCGGTGCCGGCGGAATTCTCCGGCGAACTCCGGTTTGCTGACGGCGTGTCGGCGGTCTTCTACTGCTCGTTCCTCACCGAGAACCAGCAATGGGCCAACGTCAGCGGCACCCGCGGCCACCTGCACGTGTCCGACTTCGTGCTGCCGTTTGCCGGCGAGGAGAGCGCCTTCGAGGTGAACCAGCCCGAGTTCCATGTGAGCGGCTGCCGGTTCGTGATGGAATCGCACGCCCGGCGCGAAACCGTGCGCGAAGCCAGCAACAACCATCCCACGGCGCAGGAGACCAACCTGTTTCGCCACTTCGCCGCCCAGGTCGCCACCGGCACGCTGAACGACGCCTGGCCGGAACGTTCCCTCCGAACTCAACGGCTGCTGGATGCCTGCCTGGAATCCGCCCGGAACGACAGCCGGCCCGTGGCGGTGGGTTAAGGCGTTAAAAAACTGCGGCTTTAGTAAATTGCTGCTTGCCATGATAATCTTCAATCGGGCAAATGAAGAGGTCTGATTCACCCATGCGACCGATAGCTTCTGACACGTGCCAGAACTGCGATCCGTTTGCATACCATGTCTGATCCTATGCCACTCAAACCAGGTTCCATTAAGCTCAATCAACTCGATACGACAATTCAGGAGGCTGTTAAGGCATTCAGTGTTGGCAAGCTCAAGGTTGGTAAGAAACCCATTGTGAACGGCATCATATTGGAGGAGGCAGCGTTGGGGAATCTGGATGCCACGGCCTTGGCCAAGGAGCTAACGAGAAGCTTGCCCGCAATCGAAAACGTCAAATTGACGTCTCTGGTCGAAAAACTCGGTGACGGCCGGGTGCTGGTCGGATTTAAGATTCGCTCGCTCTGAGCCTCCAGCGTCCAACTTCTCAAACGCGTTGTCCTCATGAGCACCGACCGGTCTCGATCATGCCCTAGCGGACAGCCGGACATGCCGGATGCCCGGCTATTTGGCGTGGTGACGGGCACGGAGGCCGAACCGAATGTGGCATGGCTGGAAAAGACTGTCCCGATAACTTCCGAATTGCTGGCCAAGACAGGAGCTGTTGAACCTCAACGGATATTCAGGATTGCGGTAACCTGTCAGGAATCGCATTGCGTTCATTTTGACGGAACCCGTTGCCAACTCGCAAAACGAGTTGTTTCAATCCTGCCGGCTGTTTCTGAGACGCTTCCAGCCTGTGCTATTCGCTCCAAGTGCCGCTGGTTCTTCCAGGAAGGAAAGGCTGCATGCCTAAGGTGCTCTCAAATTGCTACACATACATATGCGCCGCCTGATAAGATCAGGCAAACAGCGGAGATAGCGTAATTACTCGATACTGCTGGCCATCGCGCAGAAATCCTCACCCAATCCCCGACCGCAGAATTTTGCCCAGTATGCCAATCCTTACACGAGAAGAAACGTCCCTGGCCGTTCGCCGCGGCATCAATCGCGTTTTGAGACGCGCTTTGCTGCCTGCCGAAACAGATGGTTGGGAAAAGCGTCAGGAAGGCAACGCGCCTGCTCAGCCACAGAAGCCTGAGCGATTAGTCTGCGGCCGCTATATCCGAGAGGAGTTACGGGCGGCCAATGTGCCTGCTGCAATAACAAGAAAAATGAAAGCTGAAACCCTAGCTTCTCCTGGTGAAAAGCCCGGCACCATCAAGAACGTGGTTGATCATTGCTTTGGTCTACTTTGAGGCAGTTTCAGGATTCCAAATCCCTCTATTTTGCATGAAGAATTTCCTTCGTTTGACACAAGTGACGGCTGCCGTTCTGCTGACACTCCATCTAAATGCTGAAGAACCTGCAAAAACCATCGAGGAATCCGGTCTTTTCGATAAATTCGCCAAGCCGTGCGAAGATTGCAGCCTCGCGTTGAGAGAGAGAGCGGAGATTGATGGTGATGGAAACGGCGCAGGACCCGCGCGTTTTGCGGTTGTGGCTCCCAGGTCCGGTGATGCGACATTTAAGTTTGATGGTGCGTTGGTCTTCAATCGTGCGTTTTCTCCAAACGATGACTTCAAGGTTGAGCTTCTTGGGTGGCAAACGTCTGCCGATATTCATCTCAGCAGCGATGCCACTCAAGATGAGCGATCGGTGGCATTTCGAAGCGGATTTACTGGCATTTGGCACGCATGGGACGGCGGAGGTTTTTATGGTGAGGTCAACGGGTTGTTTGAAGCGGACCAAGACTTTACTACCCAATCGTTTAGCCCAGACCTGCGATTCACCATAGTCGAAACACGAATGCCTGGACTTGGAGAAGAGGAAAAATTGATCCCGGGATTTTTGAATTTTGAATGGCGCCCTTGGCTGGGAATGGATGGGGTGTTTCCAACTGAAGTTCCGTTCGGAGCACCTGATGACTTCACGCTACGCCTATTCTTGCTAGCACGACTCGATTTAACGTTTGTTAAAGCACCCTGGCTGAGTGTGTCTACCCAATACAAAGGCTATTTGCTGTTGGGTGATGGGCCTAACGATGGCAAGACCCACGGCTACGTCCAAGCCTCGGTAAATTTGAAGGTCAACAAAAACGTTTCAATTGAAGGTGGCTACAAGAACGGTGAGCTCGCGCCAAACTTTGGCCGACACTTAGACCTGTTCTTTGCCGGATTAGGTGTTCAATTCTGAGCGGTTGGCATTCGGATTCGGCAAGGGCCTCGAGACTTTCGTCACCCTCGGCAGTTCGCGGTAGCGCTTTTGCATGGGGGTGGCACACCCAGGTCTATTTGGTCGACGCCGAGCGGTTTGGCCACGTTACTGCCAGCGGCGCCTCTTTTCGCTTATGCTGGCGGGTCGGTCGCATCCCTCGGCCACTGTTGCGCGGCAGCGCAGCCACACAACGGTAGGTCGGAAAGGCTGCGTTCCAGTCGCCTTGATCCGCAGCTCAGGTCCTGCGGCTCCACGTCCGCCGCTCCGGTGCACCGCAAAGGTCGTGCGCAGGTCGTGTGCCTGAGGCCCAATCGCCCGTCTCGCAGCCCCGGCATCACTCCCCGGCAGCGCCGACGCCGCCCAGCGCCTTGTAAACCGCGACGAGGCGGGTGGCGGCCTGGGTTTCGCTGGTGACGCGCTGTTCCTGCAGGCTCAGCAGCGTGCGTTCGGCGTCGAGCACGCTGATGAAGTCGGCCACGCCGTCGCGGTAACGCTGGCGGGCCACGTCGCCTTCATCCGGCCAATGCCGCCAGCAAGGAGCGCAGTTCCTCGTCCACCTGGCCCGGCTCGGCGAGGGTCTGGGAAATCTCGTCGCGCAGCAGTTCGCGGTAGCGCTTGCGCAGACGGTGGACGGCCACGCGCAAGGCGCCTTCGTCCATACCGAGCTGCTTGGCCGCTTCGCCGTAGGGAATCGCGGCGGAACTGACCGTCAGGAATCCTTTGGCTTGGGTGAACAGGTCCGCCTTGCCGTCCCGGGCGCATTCGGCGGCGAGGCGGGCGATCACACGGTCGAGCAGGGCCAACGCCCATTCGCGGTCGAAGAGGCGCTCGGGGTTCGTCGGGTCCGGCGGGTCGAGGTGGAAGCGCTCGTCGGCGTCCTGCCAGTTCAGCGACAGGTGCTCGGCGCCGCCGCCGCGCTTCTGCGCCTGGGTCTTGTCCCATTCGTTGGCGAGGAAGTGCTTCAGTGAGGCGAGGAGGAAGGCGCGGAACTTGCCGCGCTCGGCGGCGAGCCCTTCGAGGTAGTTCTTCTCCAGGAAGCGGGCGAAGAACGCCTGCACGAGATCCTCGGCGTCCTCCTTTGTCTTCCCTTGCCGGCGCACGAACGCGTAGAGCGGATACCAATAAGTCTGACACAGCTCGGCCAGCGCCCGCTCGGAGTGCGGCGACGATTTGCGCCCGGCCGACAGCACCATGGTCCAGCGCGTGGTGACGAAGACGTCGCGTGGGGCGGACGTGGAGGTCGGATCGGAAGCGGGGCCAGCCATGGTCACGGAGCCGCGTTGGAGTTGAGCACTTCGCGGTAGCGAATCCGAACGCCGGTCTGGTCCTGGGTCCAGCCGAGCACCTCTAGGATTCCGGTGAATCCGCGACGGGTTCGGAGGGCGTAGGTGCCGGTGGACAGGAGGTTTTCCGGTTCGGGCTCCTGGTGCAGCAGTTCCCAGCGGTAGGCGACTTCGAGGGCGGTCGTGGGTTGCCCGTCACCGGCGAGGGGCACGACCGTGAGGTCGTGGCCGCTCACCACGGGCATCGGATTGCCGCCCAACGCCTCCAGGTCCCCGCCCATGGCCCGCCGGAACTCGTGGTATTCCCGGGTGGAACGATCCAACCCGCTCGCCGAGCCTTTGCGTGCCTCCGCCGGAATCGGATTCGCGGCCATCTTTGCCCACAGAGGTTCCAACCCGCTCACGGACACGTCGCCGCCCTCCGCCAAGTTCCACCAGTGAAACGTCCCGCCGCCGCTTTTGGTCAACACCGCCTCGTGCTCCTTACCGAAGCGGACGGGTCCGGCAGCGGGCTGCGGATTCAGCGCCGCGAGCAGTTCCACAAACTGGCCACGCTCCCGGTCCAAGCCTCCCAGGTCCAACGTGGTGACGTCCATCGGCGCGGCAATCTGCGGGGCGAACAGAATCCGCCCGGACAAAACCAGCGCGACCTGTTCCCGGACATGTGCGGCGCTGAGCCGGGCAAACTCCCGTCGTCCCGAATCGCTCAGGCGCAGCACGATGACCCGGGTATTCGAAACTGGATCCATCCGCCAACTGGCGCCGGCGAAGGCGTCCCCTCGCAGCCACGGTGTCTTGGCCACGCGAAGGGGCTGGCCCTCAGCCGTCGACAGCAGCTCGAAGTGCCTTTCTGTGTCGCCAGGGGGCACGACCGGACGAAGTTCCAGGGCGGCGACGGGAGGCGCGGCAGGCGGACGCGCTCCGACGCCGAGAACCAGCTTGTAACTCACGGTCGCCTTGGACTCCCGCGGGTGAAAGGCGACGAGTTGAAGGATGCCAATGCCCCGCTCCCGGGTGCGAAAACCGAACGTCACCGGCAGTTGCCCACCTGACGCCGGCTTCAGGAACTGGGGTCGGCTCACCCGATGCTTGAGCCGGTCGACGAGATCGGACGCCGTGAGCGTGTCCCAATCCCCGTTCTCGAGGGGCACGACTTCCATGTCCACCACGTGCAACTGATCGGTGCCTGCCTTGGCGTCGAAGCCGTTCTGCCGCATCCAGCCCACGGTGTCCGCAAGTCCTTCGAACAGGTTGCCACCTTGACCCGCCTGATACGAGGGACCGGACTTGTAGGTCGCCAAGCCGCCGGTGTCGAAGTCGAGGAGGTCGGAAAACACCCGACTTTCCAAGGCCCCGAAGTAATGCGAGGTGGGTGGCGAAACCGGGTCGCGGAAATTCAAAGCCACATTGGCGAACTCCACCCACTGCAGCGGCTGGGCCTGCACCTGGAAGTTCTGCACCGCGTCGAGGGTCTTCAGCTCGGGGAAGACAAAGGTGCGCGTGACCGCCGGGCCGTTGGTGACCGATACGTCGGCGGTGCCAACTGCCGGTGCCTGGCGGAGGCGCGTGCCGAGCACACGCAGGTTCCAGCCGGGATAGTTGGTGCCGAACACGACCGTGATCTGCGCCCCCTTGATGCCGACGCCGGCCGCGTGCACTTCGATGTTCCACCGCGGGTCGTCACCGAGGCTGGTCTTGGTGAAGCTGCGCGAAAGCGGTTCGTAGCTCCGGATCGTGTGCCACTGCGCCATCGGGATGCCAACTCGCACCGCGGCATTGGTCGCGGAATCGGGCCAAAGGGCATGGAGAAACACGACTCCGGGGTTTGCGCCATCCCTTGGAACCACGGCGCCGCCCGTGAAGAAGCGGCTCAGGGCTCCGGGAGATTCGAATTGAAGGTGATCTTCGGGCGAGGGCAGGTGCTCGGCCCGCAGTAACAGTTGCCACAGGCGGCCGGCCGCAGGGTTGGTCGGAACATTGCGGGCGAAATCCTCGGCGAAATGCGGAGCCATGCCGGCCACGGGCCGACCGTCAGGCCGCCACCATTCGGTCGAGCCAGCGACGGCCGGCCGCTGCGCGGAGAGCGTCACCACTCCGCGGCCAGGCAGCCGTCCCACCAGTTCGCCCGTCTTTCCGTCGCGTCGCGCATGGATCGCCTCGACCGCACCGCCGGGACGCACCGCATGTCGGAACTGGACCGTGAAGCCAGTCCTGGTGTTGCGGAACTCCACAAAACGGATCAGCCCAACCCCGCCTTCACGGGTTCGAAACGCATACGCCGGCGCGTTTCCGCGGTCGGGGTCTTGGGGTGTCAGTTCGCGCGGTTTCGTCCCAGTGGAGGTAAGCCGCGCTTCCGCCTGCGCGGGCGTCATCGCTTCCCATTCGGCATCGTTGATCTCGGCGACCGTCACGCCGAGCAACTCCAGCTTCCCGACCCCGGCGACGGCATCAAAGCCGTTCTCCTGCGCCCAGAGGACGTTCTCCCCGATGCCTGCGAGCGGGTTGCTGCCCGGCTCGGCGGGCGGGAAGTCCGCCGCATGGCCGGGGTCAAAATCCACCAGCTCATCGAAACTCAGCAGGGCGGGCGCCCCGAAAGCCGTCTCCGGTTCCGTTCCCGGCCGCACGACCCGCTTCAACCGCACCGTTGCCCCGGGCCGTTCCGGATCGAAGGCGACCAACTGGATCATCCCGTAGCCTTGCTCGCGGGTGCGGTAGGCATAAGTGGCAGGGAATTCGCCCGGACGCAGTTCCTTCAGCGTGCGCGGGTGGAATGTGCCCTGATGCAGCCGGTTGATGACTTCCTGGGCGGTGAGCGTGTCCCAGTCGGCGTTGCTGAGCGGCGCGAAGTCCGCGTCGGCGACCTGCAACTCGCCGCGCCCGGCGACGGCGTCGAAGCCGTTCTCCTGCGCCCAAAGGATGTTCTCGCCGATGCTCGTGAACGGGTTGTCCCCGGGAATCGCCACCGGGAAGGCGACGGTCCGGCCCGTGTCGAAGTCGATCAGTTCGTCGAACGTGCGTTCGAAGGGTTCGGCCAGCCGCAGTGATTCGCCGCGCGGCAGCGGCGCCTTCGGATTCGGCGCGATGGCGCGGAAATCGACCCAGTGGAGCCGGCGGGCCTGCAACTGGAATTCGGCCACCTCGGTCAGCGGCAACGCGCGGAAAGTCCAGGTGCTGGCCAGTGCCTCTGGCCCGATCTTGGACAGTGAGGTCACGTCCGTGTGCGCCACGCCGTCGTGATCCACCGCGACGATCCGCACCTGCCAGTCGGATTGGCCCGGGCCATAGGTGCCGGTGACCTCGGCAAGTCCGTTCGTTCCCGCGCGGTGCGCGAGGCTGATGTCCCAGGCGGGATCTCCTGCCTGGCGAAACCGGATGTTGGCCTGCTTCTTCGGGTCGTGGCGGGCGAGGGTTTGCCATGGCTCCAATCCAAGCCCGACCTCGAATGAGGCGAGGCCGGCCGTCTTGGCGAGGTCGGCGCGCACCCGGATCGCTCCGGGCGGAGTCTTGCCGTCCATCAGGACGGTGCCACCGCGAATGGTGGAGCCACCCCACACACTGAACTGGGCGACTTCGGCCCCGGCCGGAAGCCCATCCGCTCGGAACACAAAGTCGAAGTAGGTCTTGCCCCTCGCCGGTTCCACAGGGTTCAGCCCGGAAACAACCACCGTGGAACCCGTCAGCGGCCGACCATCGGGGCGCCACCAACCGTTCGGCAGAGTCTCCTGTGGGGCCAACGCCAGCAGTTCAAGCATGCCGCCGCCGGGCAGCTTGGCGGCCAGCACGCCTGTTTCGGGATCCAGCGTGGCGGGCTGATGGGCGGGCGATGCGTTTTGTTCAACGCCAAGGCGCGGGTTGATGACCCTAGTCTTGAGGTAATGGCTGCCCACCACAAACGCGAGCAGGGCCACGACCATCAGGCCGTCCTGAAGGTAACGCCGGCGTTTCGTGGGCAGCACGATGACGGTGCCGTTGGCGGCCCGGCGCGGCGGCTCGTCTCCCCAAGGCTGATTCATCGTCCGGCGGATCGCCCAAATCGCCATCATGGCGGCGGTGACGAAGCCGAGTTGAGTCGTGGCGTATTCGGTCCCAGTCATCCAGCGCACCGCCTGCTGCATCAGGGCACTGGCCATCAGCATCACGAAGAACACGCCGAGCGCCCCCTGGAAGTTCACCTCGCGCTCACCGTCACGCTCGACCACGGCGGGAATGCCGAGCCAGCGCAGGTAACGCACGCCAGGCTTGGGTGAATCTCCACCGGCCTGCGCGATTGTCGGCGTGCCGAGCTTGGCCGCCGCGGGCGTTTCCACGACCGTGGCCACGCTCGACTTCACCTCGCTCGCCTGCTGGTAGCGTCGCGCGGGATCATTCTCCAGCGCCCGCAGCACGATCTCGTCGAGGCGCACGTCCACCTGCACCTTGCGCGACGGCGGGGCGAATTTCCCGAGCGGCAGGTCGCCCGTGAGCATCTCGTAGAAGACGACGCCCAGCGAATAGATGTCCGCGCGGTGGTCCACGGCGAGCGGGCGTTCCACCTGTTCGGGCGCCATGTAGTGCGGCGTGCCCATCACCTGGCCCTCGACCGTGAGGCGCGCGGCTTCGGGATCGTGCCCAAGAATCTTCGCGAGCCCGAAGTCGGCGATCTTCACGCGCCCCTTGCGATCCACGAGCACGTTCTCCGGCTTGATGTCGCGGTGCACGACGCCCTCGTCGTGGGCGTATTGGAGCGCGTCGCAGATCTGCGGGATGATCTGGAGCGCCTCGCGCGCCGACAGGCGGCTGGCCTGTTCGAGCTGACGGAGGTTTGCGCCGTCCACGTATTCCATCAGGAAGTAGTGCAGCGCGCCCGCCTGCCCGAACTCATGCACGGCAACGATGTTCGGGTGGCTCAGCCGGGCCAACGCGCGGGCCTCGCGGTTGAAGCGCTCCTCGAAGTTCGCCCCGTCGCCGCCGGCCGGCAGCACCTTGAGGGCGACGAAGCGGTCCAGCGCCGGTTGCCGCGCCTTGTAAACCGCGCCCATGCCGCCCGCGCCGAGCAGGCCGAGGATTTCGAGCTGCGGGAACAGCGCCGCCACCTCGGCCAACGAGAGCGGCACGAAGCGGGTCTGCGGGCCGCCGGCGCCGGATTCCGTCTCGGCGCCCTGCGCCAACAAGCAGGCCGGGCAGAGTCCGGCCGGCGCCCCCGACGGCAGCGGGCGGGAGCAGGTGGGGCAGGTCGTGGCGGTCGCCTCGTTCACGGAAGTCTTCATGGCTGGTAATCCCTTTCTACCCGCCTCAGAAGCATTTTCCGGAAGGTGTTACCGGAAATGTTTGGAGAATCTTCGGTTCAGCGTCGCAGGCGATAGAACCGGGCTTCGGGCCGGTCCTGCGGCACATCCACGAAGGTTTGGCCCGAATGCACTTCGGCACTCTCGCGAACTGTTTCCCATGTCCGAAGATCGGCCGACGCCTCGACTGCATAGCCGTGCGGTGCCTGCCCATCGAGCGCCAGATGCACGCTCTGGTCCGCCGCGGAATAGACTGCCCGGGCCAGTCGGACGTCATTGATGGGTTCCAACTCGGCGTCAAACCGGAGCCAACGCGGATCGACGACGCCTGGCGGATTCGCGCAAATGCCAGCCACTGTCCCATTCGGAGCGACGGCCAAAGCACTCATCGCCCGGGGCAGTGGTTTGGCTTTCAGGACATTTCCCTGTCCATCCAAGGTAACCAGGAAGTTCGTTGCGTCGGTCGAGGCGCCCTCTGGAGAAAGAGTCGTCGCCACGATGACGCGACCGTTGCCAAAACCCCAAGGACCGAGGGACCGAATCGTGTAGTTGGTTCCTCCGATGCGAAGCAGAGACAGTTTTTGGCCAGCCGATCCGGTCGGGCCCAGGAATTCGACAGCATTCCCTCCGGAGTTCATCCAGATGCTCCAGACGCTGCTGGGCACGGACAAAAGGGAGCCTACGGACGGGGAGTTGCTCCGGACGACCGTGGTAAGTCCGTTGGAGCGGAGCCGAAGGATTGAATCATAGCCGCGGACGACTCCGGTGCCGGCGGTGGCGCTGGCGAGACTGGCCACGTTCCGGATCGAAGTGCCACCCAGATCCCATGTGCGGAGCACCTGCCCGGTGGGAGAGACCAGAACCACCTGCGATTTGCCGTTCTCTCCGAAGTAGCCGCCGGCCATGACGTCGCCGGCTGTTCCGGACGGCACAATGGCGGCTATCGAAACGGCGGCCTCCGCCGGGATCGTAAACTGAAACGACAAATCCCGGGAGCCATCGGCATTCAGGCGCACCAGCGCGGGGATGGATTCATGATTGGGACTCCAAGCCGTGCCGACGGCGAGGCGTCCGTCGGCAAGCGGCAAAGCGCAGGTTAGACGATCGGCCAGGTTAGAGGCCACACGCAGCGAAGGGTCGAGGGTTCCATCTGCCTTGAATCGGGCCATGTTCGCAACCGGCGTCCCGTCCACGCTGCTGAAAGCATAGGCCGGCGAAGTGGCCAACATCAGCCAACCTCCGTCCTGCAGGCTGGAAATAACTTGGGGCTGCCCGGAAATTCCACGGCCAGCGCCAGCAAGGGTATCGTTGTCCCGAATAGTAACCACCATGTTGCTGGGGTAGCCGATGATCCGGCCGTCGTTCGGCGGGGAAAACTCCAGCAGAAAGGTCCGGTCTCCATCCACCGAACGGTTGTCCGGGGCGACGATCTGCAAGTAACCCGAATACCTCCGGTCAGTGTCGGGAGCGAGATAGTCCACGTTCTTGCGGGCGGTGATATCGCGGCTGCGCACGCCAGCCTTGAGGTGATTCGGCACTAGCAGGCCCACTTGGGTCGGATCGGCCCCTTCCATCACGGTCAACTGGTTGGTGGGAAAGCTGACCAGACACTCGCGTGGGAAAATAGTGACTTGGAAGCGATTGGTTCCCAGGAATTGGATTGGCGGTTGGGCTTCGCTGAGGGTCACCGCAAAAGTGGTGTTAACGGCGTTTGCCGCCGGTTCGCCGGTCGTCTTGGGCAGCAGGATCAACTCCTTTTCCCGTTCGCCCGGGGCAAACACCAGCACTTGATCCAAGGGCTCGTAATGCACGCCGGCGAGGGCGGTTTCGTTTTTCGTAGTGACCCGGATTGAATGGGAGGCGGTCGCTTCGCCGGCCCGAAAGATTTGGATTCTGGGCCGATCGCCGCACTCAAAGGCCCAGGCAGAGGCGAAAGCATAGAAAGCGGTCGTCGCTTTGTTGGCGACCGGTGGCGGGTTGGTGGGAAAGAGCCGCACCAGAATGGTCCGCGCTTCTCCGTCGAACGCGTTGAAATCTCCCGCCACCAGCAGGCGGCCGTCCGGTTGCTCGGCCAAGGCATTGAAGGCTGGCAACCCACTGAAGGTAGTCGCCGTGAATCCGGTTCCCGGGTCGAAGCGCAGGTCGAGCGTGCCCGCAGGGTCAAAGATGGCCATGCTGACCCTGGGCACCGAATCCAAGGAGCGAAACATCCCCGCCACCGCAATGCCGCCGTTTTCCAAGCGCAACGAGCGTGAAGCAAAAGTCGAGGAATGGCTTTGAATCTGTGATTCCCAAATGCGCCCGCCATCGGCCGAAAACCTCGCGAATTTCGGCCCCGCTCCTACAAACAAGGAGCCGTCGGCGTCCTCCCTGAGAAAGCCAATTCCAGAGTCCCCAATTGCCCAGAGGATTTCGCCCGAGGCACGCATCCGCACGAGGCCGTTCGATTCGTAAGGGTTTTCCCGATTGGCCGGCGAGCGGCCAAATTCGCCGGCGACGAGGTAGTCACCGTTCTTGAGTGCCAGGAACGCGCTGACGGAACCGCTGGCATTGAGATCGGTTCCTGGCAGGTATATTTGCCGGCTACCAACCGCAAGAAACGGAGCGGCGAATCCGCCCGTGAACTGAACCCACCCTTTGGCACCGAAATACACGGGCGTCCCGTCGGGCAAGAAGGTCAGGTCGATGCCTGCATCCAAAGTCACCGTTTCCCCTAGGTCGCCGCCGTTGGCATCCAGCCGCCAGATTTGGCTGAATGAGGTTCTTTTGCGGAGGTGTGCCTCGCCCCACGGCACGTATGATTCGCGATGGACTGCCCAAATCGCGCCGTCTGGCCCGTTGACCAGACTGCCAATGCCCGAGTAACCAAACATCTGCGCTCCGCGAAACACGGGGCCCGAATAGGACTGGTCGAGGGAACCGTCTCCGTGGAGCCGGATTAACCTCGACGAACCAGCGGTCGCCGAGTTGGTGTCGCCCAGATTCGGGAAGATCCCACCCACCAAGATCCTTCCTTCAGCCAATGGAAGAACCGCATCCACCCGTCCCTCTGCCCGACGATCAAGGCGGAACGACGTATCCAGCAAAGACCCCGCCCATGCGCTGCCTCCTAACAGCATAATCAATAGGGGCCACCGGCGGAAAGAGGGCGGTTTCATTCGGGGAAATGCCTCGGGTATAAAATTGTCAGCGCCGACCGTTCCGCAATCTCACATTCAGTGGGCTGTGGATACGGCCTTCACGGAAGTCTTTATGGCTGGTAATCCCTTTCTACCCGCCTCAGAAGCATTTTCCGGAAGGTGTTACCGGAAATGTTTCCCAAAGTGCGAAAGACAACCGCTCTGTGCCAGCAACGGGCGAAGGGTCATGGCGACGTGGGGCGCGCGTCCGCCTGCTTGGAAGGGCGGCAGGAACCGACTGCCAGACGAAGGTGGACCGTTCCTTGCCCAGCGGGCCGGTGACGCCCGCCCTATCTTGTGGTCCACCACCGCGCTTCCGCGACTTGCCCACGGTTGGCCGGCGTAGCGTGGGCTACTGAGGCAGCCAGTTACCGCTTGCCGGCGGGCGCGGCTCACGGAAGCTCGGCCGCACCTCACATGAAACGCCTCTTTGCCTTTGCCGGGTTGCTCGTGGCCCTGACCGGCTGCGCCTCCAAGGAATTGTCCCAGTCGCCCAAGCGGATCGTGCTGCTTGCCGGGCGCCCCAGCCATCCGGCGGGCATGCACGAATTCCGCGCCGGCTGCCTGCTCTTCCAGAAAACCCTGGCCGGCTTGCCGGGCGTGAGCGTGCAGGTTTTCTCCAACGGCTGGCCGACCAAGGTCGAGGGCGGGAAAACGGTGGACGACAACGCGCCCCTCGAATCGGCGGATGCCGTGCTCATCTACGCGGACGGCGGCGGCGGCCATCCCGCCATCCGGCCGGACCGGCTCAAATTCATCGACACACTGGAAGCCAAGGGCGTCGGCCTGGGATTCGCCCATTACGGGGTGGAAGTGCCCAAGGGTGAACCGGGGCAGGCGATGCATCGCTGGGTGGGCGGCTACTATGAGCACCAATTTTCGGTGAACCCCATGTGGAAGCCCGATTACCAAAACTTCCCCAAGCACGCGGTCACGACCGGGGTGAAGCCGTTTGCCACCCATGACGAATGGTATTTCAACATGCGCTGGGTCCCGGATGAAAAGGCCGCCGCGCGGCTAACGCCCATTCTGGTCGCCAAGCCGTCGGACCAGGTCCGCAAGGGGCCCTACGTCTATCCGCAGGGGCCTTACGCCCATATCGTCGCCGACAGTGGCCGGGCGGAGACGATGATGTGGCTGTTTGAACGGCCCAGCGGTGGCCGGAGCTTCGGGTTCACCGGCGGCCATACCCACGCCAACTGGGGGGACGCCAACCAGCGGCGGCTGTTTGCGAACGCCCTGCTCTGGGTCGCCAAGGCCAAGGTGCCCGCCGGCGGTGTCGCCGACGCCGTTACCGCGGACGACCTGAAGGCGAATTGGGACAAGAAGTGACCTGAATTCGTGGTCCCATTTCACGGCCGCCGGGCACTTGGTAACCCATTTGCTTCGCGGCCGGTCATGGCAACCAGTCTGATGACAGCTTCCCAGCCGCCACCCCGGCCTTTTCCGTCCGCCTCGCTCGCCATCCTGCTCGCCGGGGCGTTGAGCCTCACCCGGCCCCAAATCAGCCGCGCGGAAGACCGGGTGGACTACCGTTACGAGGACTATTCGGAAGACCACGGCCGCATCCAGATCCAGACCCACGCGGCCTACGTCGAGGCGGAGCTGAATTCGCACATCGCGGTGAAGGGGCAGTTTGTCTATGACGCCATTTCCGGCGCCACCCCCACCGGTGGCCCGCCGGCGCCTGGCGATCCGCAGGTTCCCACGGTGGTGCTCCAGGACATCCGCCGCGCCGGCAGCCTGGAGACGGCCATTTCCTACGGCGAGGAACCGGACGGCAAACATGGCCGGTTCGTGACCACGCCGCAGGTTTCCTACAGCAAGGAAAGCGACTACGAAAGCCTCGGCGTCGCCCTCAACCAGACGATCAACTTCAACCAGCGGAACACCGCCCTGACCGTGGGCGTGGCGCAGAACTGGGACGAGGCGAAGGGCTTTTTCCAGGCCGACTTCCAAGCCAAGGAAACCACGGACTTCCTCGTGGGTGTCCGCCAGATCCTGACACCGCGGACGGTGCTCACGGTCAATCTGACGCTGGGTTATGCCCGCGGCTACCTCACGGATCCCTACAAGGGGGTCAGTTTCTCCTACAGCTACCCGATCTCGTTTTACGACCCGACCACGGTGGACGTGAATTCCCCCGAACTGCGGCCGGATTCGCGGTTCCGCCAGGTGGGTTACCTCAGCCTGCTGCAATACGTGGACGCCGTCCGGGGCGCGGCGGAGGCCAGCTACCGCTTCCACCATGACGATTGGGGCGTGGTGGCCCACACGCTGGAAATCGCGTGGCACCAAAAGCTGGGCCGGCGCGGCCGGGACATGGATCCTTGGGTGACGCTTTCGCCCTTCTTCCGCTTCCACCACCAGTCTGCGGCCGATTTCTACGCCCTGCAGTTTGCCGGTGATCCCAACTTGCCCGCGGGCGCGGTCGGCGCGGCCCAAAGCGACGGTTTTACCATCCTGTTCGCCGACGATCCGGCATTTCCGGGCGACGCGACCGGCACCTTCAGCGTGCCCGCCCATCCGAAGTATTACTCCTCGGACTACCGGCTGTCGCAGCTCAACACCTTCACCTACGGGCTGACGGCCGACATCCGGGTGCACGAACACGTTTCGCTCAGTGCCAGCTACAAGCGTTACGTCATGGAAGGGCTCGATGGCGTGACCCTGGACAGCACCTACCCGTCGGCCCACGTGATCACGGTGGGCGCCACGATATGGTTCTAGGCGGTTCTCCAGCCACCGCCCTTGCGCCGGTCGCCGACTTTAAGGCCGCCGCCGTGGCGCAACGCATCCTCGCCTCCGCCCAAACCACGGCGAAGGACGGTGGCCACGAAGTCGTGTTCCGCGCCCTCGGCACCACCTGCCGGATCGTGGTCGGCGGTCCGGCCGGGCCCGCGCAGTCCTTTTTCCACGCCGCGTTGAACTGGGTGGCTGGGCTCGAGGCGAAGTATTCCCGGTTCCTGCCGGATTCCCTGATTAGCCAGATCAACCTAGCCGCCGGCGGCGACTGGGTGGCCTTGGATCCCGAAGCCGAGCGCCTATTCGGCCTGTGCCACGAACTGAACTTCCTGACTCGCGGCATCTTTGACCCCACGGCCCTCCCGGTGATCCGCCTGTGGAACTGGAAGGAGCCCCGCGCGACCTTGCCCAGCGACGCGGAGGTCGCCGCCGCCCGCGAACTGGTCGGCTGGCGGCACGTCCAACGTGCCCCCGGCAAAATCCGGCTGCCCCGGGCCGGCATGAGCCTCGACCTGGGCGGCATGGGCAAGGAATACGCCGTGGACCAGGTGGCGCTCCTCGGGCAGCGGTCCGGTTTCAAGGGACTGCTCGTCGATTTCGGAGCGGACGTCCGGGTAGCTGGTCCGCCTCCGGACCAACGGCCGGCCTGGCATATCGGCCTTGAGAATCCCGAAAAGCCGGGCACCTGTTGGTGTGGCGTGGCGGTCCGCGACGCGGCCGTGGCCACCTCCGGTGATTACATCCGCAAGTTTGAGCTCAATGGCCAGCGTTACGGTCACATCGTCGATCCGCGCACCGGGCGGCCGGTGGCGACGGGCGTCCGGGCGGTCAGCGTGCTGGCGCCAAGCTGCACCCAGGCCGGCATGCTCAGCACGGCCGCATTCGTGCTGGGGGCAAGGGACGGATTGAAACTGATCGAAACCACCGCCGGGGCCGCCGGGGCCATCCATGCGGGCAACCAGATTCTGCAAAGCCATCGTTTCCATGAACATGTCACCTCGTAAACTCGCGGCGGCCCTCGCGGCCTTCACCTTCGCCACCACCCTGTGGGCGGGCACCCCCAAGGTAGGCGACGTCTTCCCCAGCCTGGGCAACGCCGGGCTGGAAGGCACCGTGCCCGACCTCGCCAACAAGGTCGTTTTGGTCGATTTTTGGGCGTCTTGGTGTTCCCCGTGCAAAAAGTCGTTCCCCGCCCTGAAGGAACTGCAGGACAAGTATGGCCCGGACGGCTTCGTCGTGGTGGCCATCAGCCTGGACGAGGACAAGGGCGACATGGATGCCTTCCTCAAGAAGGCGAAGGTGCCGTTCGTGATCCTCCGGGACGAGAAGGGAAAGCTGGCCGAGAAAGTCGGCGTTGAGGGCATTCCGGCCAGTTTCATCCTCGACCAAAGCGGCAAGGTCCAGCATGCGCACACCGGCTTCGACGGCGACAAGACGAAGAAGGAATACGCCACCAAGATCGAGTCCCTCCTCAAGAAGTAACCCGTCTGCTCCCATGAAAACCCATTTCCTGCGCCTCGGCCTGCTCGCCTTGGTCGCCGTCCCGTTCCTCACCGGCTGCGCGACAGTCCCGCAACGCCAGTATGGCCGTTACCTGGGCGACATGACCATGCGCACCGACCGGGACCCGGCCGGCTTGGCCATGGCCGAGCACATGTTCTTCAGCCGCGAAGCCGCCACCGGCGGTCGCGGGGTCGGCGGCGGCGGTTGCGGTTGTAACTGAACTTCCACCCGACCGCTCGCCCGGCATGTCCTGTGCTTCAAGGCCGGGGACTGGCCGCCCGGGCCGTTGGGTCCGCTCGCCCACCGGTTCCTGGGGCTGTCGTCGGCGCTCATCTCATCTGAATTTCCAACCTATGCGTTCTACCCGAATCGCCTCGTTGCTGCTGTCGGTGTTCCTGCAATTGGCCCCCATGGTCCGCGTGGCGGTGGCCGACACCACTGCGTTCCTCTCGCCCATCATGGCCATCCTCCGCTGGGCCGCTGGTGCGGCGGCTGTGGCAGGCAGCTTCCACGCCGTGTCCGGGGCGACGGGCATCACGATCACCCAGGGAAATCCCAGCGCGACCGTGACGGCCCCGAAGGGCACCAACGGCGTGACTTCCGGATTCCGGGTCCTGATCCAGAGCACCCAGCACGGCACCGCCCGGAGTTACCGGGCGACCGGTTTGCCGGCCGGCATGACCCTGACGTCGATTACCGGCGGGGTGATCGGTGGCATCCCGACGACGGCCGGCACCTTCACGGCGCGAATAACGGGCTACAAAAACAATAACCAGTCGGGCGACAGCGCGGCGTTCAACGTATCCGTCACGATCCTGAATGGCGTGCCCGTCATCACCGGCGAGCCCCAGCCTGTCACGGTGGAGGAGGGCCAAAATGCGTCGCTCACGGTCGTCGCCACCGGTTCGGCCCTCGCCTACCGGTGGATCAAGAACGGCGTGGAGGTGCCCCTCACGACGCCCGGGGCGACCAATGCAACCCTCACCTTCAACCCGGCCAAGACCACGGACTCCGGCGACTACCAAGTCCGGGTTTCCAACAGCGGCGGGAACAAGCTGAGCGCCATCGCCAAGCTGACCGTGAACGCCGTCGCGATCGCCGCCCCGACCATTGGCACCCCGCCCGCCAATGCCACCGTGGCGGTCGGTGGTTCCGCCACGTTTACCGTCGTCGCCACCGGCGGCGGCACGCTCGCCTACCAATGGTCCAAGGGCGGTTCCCCGTTGAACGGACAGACGTCCGCGACGCTGATCCTCAACCCCGTCGGCGTGGATAGCGGCGGCACCTACACCGTCCGCGTCAGCAATGCCGGCGGCTTTGCCGACGCTTCGGCGGCCCTGACGGTAGCCCCGGCGATCTCCGCCCAAACCACCGGTCCGGTGGTGGCGCATGTCGGCGACACCGTTCGTCTATCCGTGACCGCCACCGGGCCGGCCCCGCTGACCTACGCCTGGCGCAAGGGCGGGAACCCGGCGGTCCTTGGCACCCAGGCCGAGCTGACTCTCAATTCCGCCGCCGTGGGCGATTCCGGCAACTACGCCGTGGTGGTTTCCAGCCCCGGCGCCTCGGCCGAAAGCGCGGCGGTTTCCGTCGAAGTTCGCCCCGCGGCGGTGGCCCGGGCCGAATTGGTCAACGGCGCGTTGCTGCTGAAATGGACCGCGATTCCCGGGCGGGCCTACCGGATCGAAACGAACCCCACGCTGGGAGGCAGCTGGACCGCCGCCGGTCAGGCCACGCCGGCCGGCACCGCGGCTTCCTTCGAGGTCGGCACCGGCGAAGCGGCGAATTTCTTCCGGCTCGTGCCGCAATAGTTTCTGTCAGTGTTCCTGTGTTGGTGTCGTGGAGGCCGGTCCTGGTTTTTTCGGGGCCGGCCGTTTTGCGTCACCCGGTTTCGGGATGGCTTTTCGCTCGCCCGTCCTCGGCGTCAACGGTCACGCTGCCCGCATGTCCCACCGTTTGCTGCGTTCATTGTTTTTCGGGGCCGCTGTCGGGTTGAGCCTGCTGGGCTCGTTGCCGGCCACCGCCAAGTCCCGTTCGGGCGCCACCGTCACCGCGCTCGACCGCTACGTCGCCAAGCCGGATTCCGCGTATCAATGGCAGATGGCCATCTCGCTGCGGGACGACAGCGCCACCGGCTACGCGATCAAGATGACGTCCCAGGAATGGCTGACGACCAACGAGGTCAACCGGACCAAATGGGAACACTGGCTGCTTGTCGTGAAGCCGGACAACTTGGCCCACGACACCGCGCTCCTGTTCATCTCCGGTGGCAACAACAAGGGCGTCAAGCCGCCCACCCCTTCCGCCGAACTGATCCGCATCGCCAAGGCCACGAAGTCCGTGGTCGCCGAACTCAAGATGGTCCCGAACCAGACCCTCATCTTCGGCAACGACGGTCAGGAACGCGTGGAAGACGACCTGATCGCCTACACCTGGGACAAGTTCCTACGCACCGGTGATGAAAAGTGGCCAGCCCGGCTGCCGATGACCAAGTCCGCCGTCCGCGCGATGGACACGATCACCGAATTCCTCGGCAGCGAGGCGGGCGGCAAGGCCACCGTGGACAAGTTTGTCGTCTCCGGCGGTTCCAAGCGGGGTTGGACGACGTGGACCACCGGCGCCGTGGACGATCGCGTGGTGGCCATCGCCCCGATCGTGATCGACGTGCTCAACGTGGAGGAATCCATGAAGCACCATTACCAGGCCTACGGCTTCTTCGCCCCGGCGGTCGGCAACTACACCGACCACAAGATCATGGATTGGATCGGCACGCCCGAATCCAAGGCGCTCTATGCCATCGAGGACCCGTTCAGCTACCGCGATCGCCTCACGATGCCCAAGCTCATCATGAACGCCTGCGGCGACCAGTTCTTCCTGCCCGACTCCTCGCAGTTCTACTTCGGCCAGCTCGTCGGGCCAAAATACCTGCGCTACGTGCCGAACACCGACCATTCCATGCGCAACAGCGACGCCTACGAAACCCTGCTCGCCTGGCAGCACGTCACCGCGAACAAACTCCCGCTGCCGAAGTTCTCGTGGAAACACGACGCCGGCGGGACGCTCACGGTTGCGGCCCAGGACAAGCCGAAGCAGGTGCTCCTCTGGCAGGCCCACAATGACGCCGTGCGTGACTTCCGCCTCGAGGTCGCCGGCCCGATCTACCATTCCACTCCCGTCGCCCCGAACGCGGACGGCACCTATTCCGCCCAGGTGCCCCCCGCCGCGAAAGGCTGGACCGCCTATTTCCTCGAACTCACCTACGACGTCGGCGCCGCCACGCCGCTCAAGCTGACGACCGACGTCCGGGTCACGCCGGACACCTTGCCGTTCCCGGCTCCCAAGGCCGAACGCCCGAAGGGTTTCCTCAGCAAATAGCCGCCCAACGCCGACCGGATCTTTCCGCAAATCCCCGCCCTGAAACTTGGGCAGGGGATTTTTCTTTGGCCAACGTGGATCACGGAACGGCAACGGGCTTGGCCAGAGAAAGCTCCGGCCGCCGGTGCGGGACCGGACCGGGCGTGGTCCGGTTCCGGAGCGGACACCCGGCGCGCGGGACCTCGAAGGGCGTGAATTGAGCCAATTCGCCTTCCCGGCGTCCCGTGGCATCCCGGCTGCACTTGCGGGACCGGGGCCGCGGGGCGATGCCTTGAGTCGCGGCCGACGCGGAGTTTAACTTCCGCCGGTCTGTTCCATGTTTCGTCGTCTGAAATCCAATCTGCTCCGGGCCTGGGCCGGGGCCGCGCTGCTGGCACTGGGCCAAGGCGCGGCCGCGGAACTGCCGTTTGCCAATGCCTTCGGCGCCCGCGGCATGCTGGTGGGGGACAATGGCAGCGGCACCGCGAACAGCGCTGGCGCGACCCGGGAACCGGAAGAACCGCGCCACGGCGGTAAGCGGGGCGGCGCGTCCATCTGGGTATCCTGGATTCCGACCACCAACGGTGTGGTGACATTTTCCACGGCGGGCAGCGCGTTCGACACGTTGCTGTCGGCCTACGCCTACGAACGGGAGATGAAGGGCGGCTCGCCGGGCCCGCCCGACCCGCTGAAGCCGTTCGACGGCCTGAAGCGGATCGTCGAACAGGATGACGACCATCCGAGTCCCGGCGCGGCCAGTTGGGTGAAGTTCGGCGTCCGGGCCGGGGTCCGCTACGAGATCGCGATCGACGGCGCTGCCGGCGCCAGCGGCTTGGTCAGCCTGACGTGGCAGATGTGGCCCTACGCCCAGCCGGTGCCGCTGATCCTTAGCAGCGATGCCGACCGTTCGGTGAACGCCGGCGACACGCTGACGCTTTCGGTGGACGTCACCAGTTCCGAGGAGGTGGAGCTGGAATGGTATTTCAATGACGAGGACATCGAGGGAGCGGAGGGACCGGTGTTGGTCATTCCCAACTTCTCCCGGGCCAACGTGGGAGAATACAAGCTCGAGGTGAAGCTGAAGGAGGCCAAGGACTACGAGGTCTACTCCGCGCCCGTCGAAATCCAGATCAACACCGAGGGGGAGTCCGCGGCCTTGGCGCGGGACAAGCCCGTCGACGCGCTCGACTTCGGCTTGGCCGGGGCTGCCGGCCAGAACCGCGGGATTGCGCGCAGCGGGGTTCGCCGGCAGGCCGGGATCACCCGCGGCTACAGCGGTTCCCAAATCTTCAACACCGTGTTTGCGCGGCGTGATCCGGATGAGCCGCTTCACTGCGGGGTGGTCGGCACGGCGTCCTATTGGTTCGCCTACCAACCGCCCGCCGACGGCACCGCGGTGATCGACACCGAGGGCAGCGACTTCGATACGGTGCTGGCCGTCTACACGTTCGAGCCGCCACTTATCGGCTACGCCGGTCTCGTTCCGGTCGCGTGCGACCACAATTCCGGGACCAACGGCCTGACCAGCCGCCTGGAGTTCGCGGCGGCGAAAGATCGCACCTACCTCGTGGTGGTGGATGGCGCCAACAACACGCGCGGGGTCGCCCACCTGAACTATCGGCTGCTGACCGACACCTCCGCGCCGGCGGTCGCGGCCCGTGTGCTGGGCGAAGTGCCGGTGCTTTCGTTCGCGTCGGCCGTTGGGGCCCGCTATCGGCTGGAAACTGCCGTGACGCTCGGCGCCACCAACTGGACCACGCTGGCCGTGCTCGACGGCACCGGGGAATCCTTGGCCTTCACGAATGTCGCCCCGGCCACCGCAGCCGCCTTCTATCGGGTCCGCGTCGAATGACCGGCCGGAATCCCATGAACGTGCGGCTTCCCGAACCGACTTCCTCCGCCCAAACTTTCCCCGCATGAGTTCCCCCGTTCCCGCTCCCGCCCGCGAATACTCCTGCCTGCTCGTCGAGGATGACGCCGGCTTTGCCCAGATGCTGACCGCCGTGGTCCGCGAAACCGGCGGGGAAGCCCTGCATTGCGGGAACCTCCGCGAGGCCCGCGAGGCGTTGGGTCGGCGCAGCTTCGACGTCATCGTCCTCGACAACCACCTGCCGGACGGCAAGGGCTTCGACTTCTACTTCGAATTGGCCAAACGCAATCCGGCCCAGACCGCGATCCTGCTGACCGGCCTGCCGGAACTCGCCCACGCCGTCGAACTCACCCGCCACGGGCTGTTCGACTACCTGTCCAAGCCCATCGACGCCGACGCCTTCGCGGCCTGCCTGCGGCGTGCCCGCACGCGGCTGGCCCACCTCAAGACCGGCCTGCCTCCCGGCGAGATGGTTGTCGTGAGCCCGGCGATGCGGGAGGTGGCCCAGTTGCTGCAACAGGCCGCGCGGCATCCCGCGGCGACGGTGCTGCTGACCGGCGAGACCGGCGTCGGCAAGGACGTCGCCGCCCAGGCGCTCCACCAATGGACCTTCGCCAGCCAGGCGGCCGCGACACCCTACGTGGCGGTGAACTGCGCCTCCATGCCCGCGGAAATGTTCGAGGCGGAACTCTTCGGCAGCGAACGCGGTGCCTACACCGGTGCGGAAAAGGCCCGGGAAGGCCTCGCCGGCGCCACCAAGGACGGCACGCTGTTCCTCGACGAGATCGGCGAAGTCCCGCTGCCATTGCAGGCCAAGCTGCTCCGGTTCCTCGAAGCCCGCGAATACCGTTCGCTCGGCAGCACGGTGACCAAGAAATTCGCCGGCCGCGTCGTGGCCGCGACCAACCGCTCGCTGCCGGACGAGGTGGCCGCCGGCCGTTTCCGGCAGGATCTGCTCTACCGGCTCGATTCGTTCACGGTTCACCTGCCGCCCCTGCGCGAGCGGCGCGAGGAAATCCCCGCCTTGGCGGAGCGGTTGCTCAACCAACTCGCCGTGAAATACGGCCGGAAGGCGCCGAAGCTCCTGCCCGAGGACGGCGAGGCACTGCGGCACTACGAATACCCCGGCAACATCCGCGAATTGCGCAACCTGCTCGAACGGTCGCTCCTGCGCACACCGCCCGACGTCGCGTGGCTGGCGCTCGACGCCGCCTGGCTCAAGCAGGCCCGCCCCGCGGCCTTGGCAACGCCCGCGGCCGCACCGCTTCCCGCAGCCGTGCCCGCCACCTCGCCTGCTGTCGCGCCGACTGAAGCCCCCGCGTCAGTCACACCTGCGCGCGAACTTCCCCCGCTGGAAGCGCAGGAATACGAAATGGTGCGTCGCGCCCTCGTGGAGACCAACGGCGGCATCCGCCGGGCCGCGGCGAAGCTCGGCATTTCCCACCAAGCGCTCCTCCGCCGCCTGCAAAAGTGGCCCGAACTCCGTCCGGCGGGCGAGTAAGCCGTCGGTAAGGCCGGCAGTGAATTCCAGCCCGGCCAACGGACTGGACGCTTCCTTCGGTGGCCCGGCCGGGCAGAATCGCGACCGTGTCAGGGCGCTTTCTTTTCCTGTGGTTACTGGTGGCCGGGTTAAGCCCGTTCCGGGCGGCGGCACATCCGTTTCTCCAGAATTCCTGGTGGGTGGTCGTGGAGACCAACCGCCTCGTGATGCGGGTCAGCGCGACCCTGCGGGAGATTGCCGTCGTCCAGCACCTCGACACCAATCGGGTGCCCGCGCTCGACGTCCTCACCGGCGCTCTGGAAAAGCACGGCAACTACCTGCTGAAAGCCTTGCAGGTGCAGGGCGACGGCGCACCGCTGCCCGGTGAGGTGCTCGATTCACAACTCGTCACCGACGGTGGCGAGACCAGCCCGACGGACGCGGCCCCATATCTCGACCAGGCGCACGCCGCGTTTGACCTCGAGTTCCGGTTTGCGGCCGGTGCGCCCCGGGAAATCACCTTCGGCCACGCGACGCTCCGCGGGCAAAACTACGCCCCGGGCGTGCCGTGGGATGTGACCTACGCCCTGCTTGTGAAAGGCGCCGACCGCAAGGAGCTGGCCGCCGGGTTGGTGCGGGCCGATCTGCCGTTTGCGCTGGAACTTCCCGGCGCGGGAACCGTCGCGCCAGCCGCCGCTGCCACGAATTCCCCGCCCGCCACCCAAGCGCTGGCGGACTTCCAGCCCGATTCGGCCAGCACACCGTTCGGCGCCTACGTGCGGCTGGGCGTCCACCATATTCTCACCGGCTGGGATCATCTCCTGTTCCTCGCCGCCCTGGCGCTGGCGGCGGCCAAATTGGCGGATTTCTTCAAGCTGATCGGCATCTTCACCCTCGCCCACTCCCTGACGGTAACCCTCTCGGCCATAAACTGGGTGCGGCTGCCGCCGTGGTTTGTCGAGCCGGTCATCGCCGGCAGCATCGTGTTCGTGGCGGTGCAGAATTGCCTCGCACCACAAACGGCGCGAGGCCGCGGCCGGCTCGCGGTGGCGTTTGGCTTCGGGTTGGTGCACGGGCTGGGATTTGCCGGCGGCTTGAATGAGGCCATCGGCGGCGTGGGTGGAACCGCCCTCGCCGTCGCCATCCTTGCCTTCTGTCTCGGCGTCGAACTCGGCCATTTGGCGGTCGGATTGCCCTTCTGGTCGGTGCTCCGGGCCGGTCGCGCCGAACTGGGCGAGCAGTTTGGGGAGCGTTCCCTGCGGTGGGGTTCGGCCGTGGTCGCCGTGGGCGGGGCCTACTTCCTGGTGGCAGCGCTGCGGAATTATCTCTAGCGGCCGCGCGACGGCCCGGCACCTTCGCGCGCGTGAAACTGCTTTCCTGGAACGTCAACGGCCTGCGCGCCGTGCTGCGGAAGAACTTCCTCGAATTCCTGGCCGCCGAGACGCCGGACATCCTGTGCCTCCAGGAAACCAAGTGCCGGCCCGAGGACGTTGAACAGCTCTGGCCGGCCGACTACACAACCTACTGGAACAGCGCGGAGAAGAAGGGCTACAGCGGCACCGCGATCTTCACGCGGACCCGGCCGCTCCAGGTCACGCAGGGCATCGGCGTGGCCGAACACGACCGCGAAGGTCGGGTGCTCACGGCGGAATACGCCGACTTCATCCTCGTGAACTCCTACGTGCCCAATTCGCAGCGGGAGCTCACACGCCTGCCCTATCGCCAGCAGTGGGACCGTGACTTCCTCGCCTACCTCAAAGGATTGGAAAAACGCAAACCGGTGATCTGGTGCGGCGACCTCAACGTGGCCCATACCGAGATCGACCTCGCGAACCCCAAGGCCAACGTGAAGAACCACGGCTTCACGCCCGAGGAGCGGGCCGGCTTCGGCGCAGCCTTGGCGGCGGGTTTCGTGGACACGTTCCGCGAGTTCGAGAAGGGCCCGGGGCACTACACTTGGTGGAGCCCGATGGGCGGCGCCCGCGGCCGGAACGTCGGCTGGCGCATCGACTACTTCCTCGCCAGCGTCGCGCTGCGCCCGCGGCTGAAGTCCGCCTTCATCCGGCCGGAGATTGTGGGTTCGGATCACTGTCCGGTGGGGCTGGAACTCCGCTGAGTTGTCCCCCGCCGCCGGCCGCGTGTGCCAGCCCCGCAACATCGCTGCTCCAAATAGGTGATTCCCGCCCCGCTCCTTGACTTCCACGGGGTGCGCGGCGCGATACTGACACCCGATCAGCCTCTTTCCGCCGCGCCGGACGTGTCGCCTGTTTTTTGGGCGCCATCTCAGGTTCCCGGCAGTTGAGGGCTGCGGCGACGGGACCTTTCCCGCGTCCGCCGGCGCGAGCCAAAGCCGCGCGGTGGATGGGTGGAAGGCCGTCGCCCGACACGAGCAACACGAAGCACATCAATGAAACCAAAATACTCACTCCGCGCCTGCCTCATCGCGGCCGGACTGGTGTCCGCCCAGGCCGTCGCCTTCGCGCAGACCGAACTGTTCTGGACCGGCACCACCGGCGGCCTGTTTGACGCCACCAAGTGGAATCCCAGCCAGATTCCCGACCTCACGGAAATCGTGACGATCAACAATGGTGGCACCGCGACGATCCCGGCCGACGCCGGCACCCGGAGCCTTTCGGGCATTCGCTTGGGCAGCACCCAGGACAGCACCGAATCCGGCCATATCATCATGAACGGCGGCACGCTGAACCTCGGCGGCTCCGCGGGGGATCCCAAGGCCGTCATCGGTTTCAGCAAGACGCTCTCCACGTTCATCCAGAACGGCGGCACGATCTTCTTCGACGGGCCCGACCAATTCCCCGGCAGCTACTCGGACGACGGCTTGAACGGCCTCGACTGGGAAGTCGGTGAAAAGGGGCTGGGCCGGTTTGAGATGCACAATGACGCCAAGTTCTTCGCCGGCGACGACCTGAAGGTCGGCGCCAATGGCGCGGGCCAGGGCAGCGTGCTGATCGATGGCAACGCACACTTCGCGGCGGGCAGCGGCATCAGCGTGTCCGAAGGCGGGCCGACCGCAGTGGACCAAGTTGTGGTGATCGCCGGCAACGCCCAGGTCGACTCCGGGAACAGCCTCGGCGCCGGCAATCCCAATGGCTCGACCGACGAAGGCTACCTCACGATGGCCGCGGGCGCGGACAGCACCGGCCGGTTGACGGTGCAGGACAACGCCGTGCTCAAGTTCCGCCGCCTGAGCGCACGTCAGGGCAACAGCTACATCACGGTCAAGGACCGCGGCCAGATTCACATATTCGACCTCATGAAGGGCGATGGCAGCTCCGCGGAACAGCGGCCGGCGGAAACGGGTCCGAACAGCACGTTCGTTTCCCAGTCACCCGGCTACGGCGAACTCGTTCTGCAGGACGACGCCGTGATGACGGTGAATTCCGATCCCGCTAGCGGCCCGACCAAGGGCCTCGGCATCAGCGCCCCGCGCGATGCCGGCAATGCCGCGGGAACCGCCAAGCTGATCATCCGCGATCGCGCCTCGTTCCGCGTCGAGCAAAACCTTGAGGTCGGCACCGGCGCGGCCGACACCTCCGACGGCACGGTCACCGTGATCGGCCCCAACGCCAAGGTCACCGTCGTCGGTGACCTCAAGCTGGCCGTGGATCCCGATGGCAACCCGACCCCGGGCAAGGGCTCGGTCAACCCCGTCATCACGGGCGCCAGCCACTCCACCATCAACGTCACCGGCGTCGCGAAACTGGCCAACGGCACCCTCAAGGTGAACCTGGACGGCTATGCCCCGATCGGCGGCGAAAGCTACACCCTCATCAAGGGCGGCACCGTCGAGGGCCAGTTCGTAGCCACCGACCTCACCGAGGCCGTGCTGGGCGCAGGCCTGAGCTGGAAAGTCGATTACACCGCGGACTCCGTGGTCCTGAAGGTCGAAGGCGGTGCCCCCGCCCAGACCCGACCCGGCCTGGCGGAAGCCAACGGCCTGACGCCGCTCGGACCGACGGTCTACGTGAACCCACCGGCCAGCACCCAGAACAACGGCAAGGTGGAAAGCCTCGGCGTGGGTGTCATTGCAAACGGCAACGTGGTCGTGGGTTGGGAAGACGACGGTGATGGCCTGACCGACCAGGAGGCCGTCTGGACTGTTTACAGCCCGGCCGGCGTCCCGCTGACCCCGGTCACGACACTGACCACGATCGACCCGGACTTCGCAGGTCAGACCCATCAGTCCCGGTTCCTCGCCTACTTCCGCGCCGACGGCTCGGCGGTGTCCGGCCGGACGGCTTGGGGCCCGAAGATCAAGGTCAACCCGTTCGGGGACGGCTTCGGCATGGGCGGCACCGCGTTTGACCTCGGCAAGGAGGTCGTCGCCTTGGCGCCGATCAACAACAACGCCGCGGGTGAAAACGCCGGCGACTTCCCGGCGGTCCAATTGCTCAACAACTCCGGCGCCCCGCTCGGCATCGTCTCCGGACTCAGCGAGCCCTATGCGGAACGCGACGGCGACGTGCGCATCGGCGACTGGGACTATCTCGCCAACGGCAACCTCGTGATCGTGGGTGAGAGCCGTCAGCGGCAGGACCTTGTGGACGTCTACGGCGGCGCGGAACCCAAAACCCATGGCATCGTCCGGGTGGTCAAGGCCGACGGCAGCGTCGTGAAGGCCGAACAACTCCTCGGCAAAGACCCGATCGAAGTGCAGATCTGGCACGGTTCGGCGGTGACGGCCAATGGCTTCGTCGTCCGCTACGCCGCCAATCCCGGCGGCGCCAAGCTCCAGCGCTTCGACAACGACGGCAACAAGGTCGGCGACGAGATTGACCTCGCCACCCTGACCGGCAGCGCGATCGCCAGCGGCGGTGGCCGCGGCGAGGAAATCGGCCTCCATGGCAACGGCAAGGACGCCTACGTGCTGGCCGTCAAGGGCACTGATGGCGAAGGCAAGCCCCAGATCTGGGTCACCGTGCTCAACGCCGACGGAACCAAGCGCTGGGCCCGCAACCTCGGCGACTCCAAGTCGCTCGCCCACGTCGCCATCGGCCGCGTGGATGCCGCGATCGACGAATCCGGCCGCGTGGCGGTCGTTTATTCGGACAAGGCCGGCACGGTGGACGCCGGTGGCACCGCCAGCCTGGTGCTCGGCCGGTTGTTTGACGCCCAGGGCAATCCGATCGGCAACGTCTTCAGCGTGTCCGAGAAGGAGCTGCCCGCCGTGGAAACGGCCGACGCGATTGATCCCCGGATCGATTGGCGCGGCAACACGCTGTCGGTCGCCTGGGAATCGAAGAACCAGGTCGCTGACAACCCGGACGCCAAGTCGGTTGTCGCGCTCCGCACGTTCAATGTGCCCGGCGGCGTGGTGACGGCCCCCACGGTCGCCGCCACCCGCAATCCGGACGGCAGCATTACGCTGACCTACACGGGCACGTTGATCGGTTCCGACACCATCAACGGCACCTATTCGCCGGTCGCCGGCGCCAGCGGCGGCACCTTCACGGTTACCCCGGGCGCCGCCGCCGGGGCGAAGTTCTACCGCAGCCAGAACTGATCCCATCAGTCAGGGCAAAGCTCAGGGCCGGAGGCGAAATGCCTCCGGCCCTTTTTGCCGCCCGGATTGCCGGGCAGGAAAATGAAAACGCCCGCCGGTTCTCGGCGGGCGCTGAAGGCAGACGGGCGGCTTAGAACTTGTAGTTGATGCCGGCGAGCAGACGCAGGTCGTTCTCTTCGCGGAACACCAGCGGCACGGTGCCGGCGATCGCCGCGGGACGGGAACGATAGGTGTCCTGCAGGGTCACGCGGAGCGCGAGGTTCTTCACGAGGTCGGCTTCCACGCCAATCTGGCCCTGGACGATGTAGTTACCGAAGTCGGAGGCCTCAGGCATGAATTCCAGGTCCTGGAAGAGGCGGGCGCGCTCATTGATGGCCCAGGTGAACTTCTCGCCGACACGGATGGTCAGGTAGTCGTTCTTGTCCGCGCCAAGCTTTTCCACCACGTAGCCAGGGCCGACTTCGGCGCTCAGCGTGATGTCCTTCTGCTTCACGAAATAATAACCGGCACCGACCGTCCCGGAGAAACGGTAGTCGATGTCCGCGATCTCGTCGCGGCGTCCGTCCACGCGGCCGCTGAGGTAGGCGCGCTCGGAGATCAGGCGGTTGTATTGCAGCGCCGCGCCGAAGTTGTTGACCGTCGTGTTGTCGTTGTCGACCAGCACGCCACCGACCACCTGGCGGGTGGTGGCCTCGCCGTAGGCGATGTCAGCGGCCCCGATCAGCTCGTTTTGCTCCCACTTCTTCGTGGCGTTGAAGTTGGCCCCGATCAGCAGGGTGTCCGAGTTGCCGGACGTGAGCGCGAAGTTCAGCCCGGCGGAAGTCTTCCAACCGGCGGCTTCGGCTTCCTGGCCGAAGGCCAGCGAGGTGGTGGTGGCGGACGCGACGAGCATCGCACCGACGATTTGTGTGGGATATTTCATACTGTGAGCGGCGAGTGGTAAGGGGAACCCCCCGCCGCCGGCAATGGCGAATTCACGTCCCCTAACGACCCGCCATCAGTTGCCCTGCTGGCGGGCCTTTGCGCCCCACCATTCCTCCTCCGCGAGGAAGAAATGGCCGCCGGTCAGAAAGCCGCCGCCGAGGATGAACTTCAGCGGGAACCCGGTCGGAACCCGTTCGCGGAGCAGCACGTCGAGGTAATAGCGCCCCCACGCGAAGTCCGGATCGCCGAAGAATCGGCCCTGCATCGGTTCATTGGCCCAGAGCGGCGAAATGTAGACGGCCCGGACCCGGCGCCGGCCCTCGGTGAACATGAAGAAGTCCTCGCGCCGGTTGGCCAGGTTGGCGTCGGCTTCATCCATGACCCGGAGCGAGACCCATACGCAGTCGCGCAGGCCATACCACGCCATCGCCCACGGGGCGTCGCTCATGGTCAGCGTTCCCGGCGGGCTGTAATCCGCGAGCGCCCGCACCACACTGGGCCGGTAGAACGGTTCCTGCGCGGTGAATTTCTTGGGCGGAAGCAAGGACAGCAGGAGGGGGCTGGAGAAAAACAGGATCAACCCGCCCGTCACCAGGCGCCGCAGCAGCAGGACGGGCCAGGCGATGCGGTCGAGGGCAAACTCCAGCATGGCCGCCGAGAACAGGATCAACAGCGGGGACAGGATCACGAGCAGGTTTTCCCCGTTCACGACCGGGGAAAGTGTCCACGCCGCCGAGCGCACGGAGGCTTGGGCGATCAGGAGAATGCCGAGCATGCCCGCCAGCAGCCAGCGGAGCCGCGAGACCGTCGGCGAATTCAGCGGCACCAGCAGGCACAGCAGAAAAAAGGCGGTGACCCAGTTGCCCGCCACCCGCGGGGCCTCCTCCTCGATGACCGTGATCGAGTTGACGATGATCTTCCGCACCGGTTCCAGCCGGTCCATCGTGCGGAACACCGGGTTCTGGGAACGTTCCAGCCGGTCGCGGGGGAATGATTCCGTGGCGGCCAGCGGCGCCAACGTCGCGGTGCCGAAAGGCAGGCCGCTCAGCCGGTAGTTGCGGACCATCCATGGTGTCAACACGACGAAGAAGGCGGCGAAGGCGGCGAGGAACGACGGCCAGTGAGCCCGACGTCCGGCGAATCCGAACAACACGAGGAACGGCACCAGCAACCAGCCCGCAGAATAGCGTGTGAGCGCCAGAATGCCGAGCAGGCCGCCCAGCAGGGCCGCGAGCAGGAAGCGGTTGCGCGGCGCGGTGGGTGCCTCACTGCTACGGGCGCGGTCGTGGGCCACCCAAACCCGCACGACCAGCAGCACGAGCACCATGAGCAGGTGGGTGGACAGCCCGGAGTTGGCGAATTTCCAGAAGAGTTCCGTGCCGAGGAACAGCAGCGCGGCCAGCCACCCGATGCCGGGGTTGAAGAGCGTGCGCCCCAGGCGGAACAGCAGCAGCGTGGCCACCGCGAACAACCCGAGGTTCACGGCGCTGATGATCATCTCGGCAAAAGGCCGCCGGTTGAATTCGTCGTCGGGCAACGCCGACCGCTTGTCGGCGGGCAACGCCTTCATGACGCCCGCCAGCAGCGCCGGATACACGGGCGGGTTTTCCAGGTCGGGATGGGCGTATTCCAGCAGGGTCCGGGGATCGCCGCCGGCATCCCGCATCTTCTCCCGCACCAGATGCAGGCTGATGGGCCGGATGAAAGACGTCGTGTAGCCGCGGCCTTCCGCGAGGTTGCGGGCCAGCTGGGCGGTGTCCATCGCCTCGGGGGCGGCGAAGTTCCGCGCCTCGGTCATCTGGTAGATGGCCGAGGCAAAACCCACCGAGAGGATGACCAGGAACCAGCGGATCATGGCCGCGCCCCGGCCTTCCTCGATAAAGTGGATGAACTCCTGGATCCCTTTCGGCGGTGACTTCATGCGAAACGTGTCCCCAAGCCTGTGCACGAACCCCGTCGAAAGAGAAGCCGCACTTCCGCCCGAATCATGGCGCGGCCGGCTCCTCCGGGGCGGGACCTGAGCCACCCCAGAACTCCTCCAGGCCAAACTCGTGCAGCCGGCGATGCAGGGTCCGCCGGCTGATGCCCAGCTTCTGGGCGGCCTCAGTCCGATTGCCCTTGGCCTCCTGGAGCGCGTGGATGAGCAACTGCCGCTCCGCTTCCTTCATCGTGAGCTTGCCGGTGGAGAGCGCCTGCCGCGTGGCGGCCTCGGTCGCCACCACCACGGGCGTGCGCACCGCCGGTGGCAAATCTCGGGCGGTGACTTGGTCGCCGCGGCAGAGCACGAGCGAATGTTCCACCGCCGCCCGCAGTTCCCGCACATTCCCCGGCCAACGGTAGTGCAGCATCAGTTCCAGCGCCTCAGTGGAGTAAGACTTCACCGGCTTGCCATATTCGCCGGCGAGTTCACGGAGGAAGGAATTTGCGAGCAACGGAATGTCGCCGATTCGCTCGCGCAACGGCGGCAGGTGGATCGGCACCACCGACAGGCGGTAATACAGGTCGTCGCGGAACTTGCCCTCGCGGGAAAGCGCGAGCAGGTCCTTGTTGGTGGCGGTGATGAGGCGCACGTCCGACGTCTGAGTCTTGCTTGAGCCCAGCCGTTCAAAGGTCCGCTCGCCCAAGAACCGCAGCAGCTTGATCTGCGTCGTCGCGTCGATCTCGCCGATCTCGTCGAGGAACAGGCTGCCGCCCTGCGCCTGCTCCACGCGCCCGATCCGGCGTTCGTGCGCGCCGGTGAAGGCGCCGCGTTCGTGCCCGAACAGCTCCGCCTCCAGCAACGTCGCCGGCAACGCCGCGCAATGCACCGTCACCAGCGGCGCCTTGGCCCGTGGGCTGAGCTGGTGAATCGCCTTCGCGACGAGTTCCTTGCCCGTGCCGCTTTCGCCCGTGATCAGCACCGTGGTCGGCAGCGGCGCCACGGCCTGGATGCGCTCAAACACGTCGCGGATGATCCCCGACTCGCCGATGATGTTCGCGAGGCCGAACTTCTTCTCCAGCCGCTGGTGGAGCTGCTGGTTCTCGACCTCCAGCGAAACCTTCTTCAGCGAACGCTGGATGCGCAGTTCCAGCTCGTCGATCTGCAGCTTGCCCTTGGAAATGTAGTCGTCGGCCCCTTCCTTGAGCGCCTGCACGGCCAGTTCCTCGGAGCCGTAGGCCGTCATGAGGATGCACACCGGAGGCTTGCTGAGCGATTTGGCGCGCTTGATCAGCTTGAGACCGTCCTCCCCCGCCATGCGCAGGTCGGTGAGGATGACGTCGAACGATTCCTTCTCGATCAGTTGCCACGCCGTCGCGGCGTCCTCGGCGAGATAGACGTCAAACTTGTCCTCGAGCGCTGCCCTCAGGCCCTCGCGGGTGGACTTCTCGTCATCGACGATGAGCAATGTGGGCGTGGCGGTCATGGCGGCGTGTTCCATCGGACTCCAGCACCCGGACAGGACGGAATCCGGCGGCGAAAATGGGGCGCGGTGTCTATACCGTCAACGCGACGGCTCGGGAATTGCCAGCCCGGCCGCTGACCCCGCCCAAGACGATTATTCGGCAACGCTGACGCGGAAGAAACGCGGGGCCTCAAAGGCTGAAGTCGGGATCCGAAAGCGATGGTGGCCGTCGTTGTCTTCGGCTCCGCTGGCAAGCACTTCCCAAACGACAAAATCTTCGCTGATCCATAGGGTCATCGTGCGACCCGCGGATCCCGAAGCTTGCAGTTCCAGAACTCCATCCGTCTCCAGCATCCGGACGATGGCCGGTTTGGCTGGCGTGGCGGTGAAGCGGGTCGTGAGGTCGAAGTCGCCCGCCGCGCCCCACGCCCCATCGATCACCAGGTCGTAGTCCTCCCCACCCTTGACTGAGGTCGTGACCGAAACGGTGTCCGAGGCGCCGGCAGCGGCCGCAACGGGTGTGGAACCAGCGCCATAAACCGCCAGCAACGGACCGGTAAACACGCTGCCTAACCCGACGTCCAAGACGCCGTCAGCCGGAGCACGCCAACGATACCAGACGGAACGGCCACCAAACGCGCCGGCGTGCTGGGTTTCACCGAGTTCCCGGGTGGCGCCAAGATTCCAAGCTTGGATGTGGTTGGTGTCGCCGGTGAGTCGTTGGGCCCATCGCCTTAGGTCGTTCTCCGGAATGGCCCGCGGAATGAGCTGCAGTGTCGGCTGGTAGTCGAAATAGCCCGCCTCGTAGACGATGGCGTAGTCTTCACCTGCCCGCATGGGAAACCGGGTCCGCAAATAGCTCTGGTAAGCGTTGACCTGGGTGGGTGGCTCATAGGCAACCGGAGTTGAAACTCGCACCAGCGAAGCGAGTTCACCCCCCTGGTAGACCGCCATCCGACTGGCCGGATCCAGTCCCAACCCCGTGGCAATGAGTTCGGCCTCGCCGGTGGCGGTTGCCCGCCACGACCACCAGAGGGAGCGCGAATTGGTCGCTCCGGTCAGGGAGTCTTCACCGGGCTCCAGCGTCGCAAGTTTGGACCTGACATCGACGACCGGGGAATTGGTCGGCCAAGGCAGCCGGTTGGCAAAATGGTCGTTCGCCGGAACGACCAAGATCGTCCGCGTGGAGATGGGACCAACGACAGAACCGTCCTTTCGGAGCGCGCGGGCGGACATTTTGTATTCGCCGGGTGCGGTTAACACGATGTTGGTTTCCAACGAGGGCACCGACATGCTCTCGCCCAAAAAGTCGTGCGAGAAAAAGAAATCAATCCCTCCGAAAGCCGCGGGTTCAGAGAGCAGCTTGGCGCGAAATGTAACGAGGGAGCCGGTTGTCACCTTGAGGTCTTCTGCGGGTTCTACCAACTCCACGACTTGGTTTGTAATCGGCGGAAACGCGAACTGGAACGTGTAGTCAAAGCCCAGCCCAAAATCGCCGGGACCGAACATGCGGCTGGGCCCTACCACCGTGAGCCGGTATTCGCGGCCTTCGAACACCTGCAAGGTTCCCTGCCGATCAGGCATGGAAAGCAGCTTGCGATCGACGAACAATTGTTCGTTGAAAGTGCTGCCCCCTCGGATCGTGACGGTGCCGGTAAAAGGAGCTCTCCATCGATACCAAAGGCTTCCGCCGCCTCGGTCGTAAAACTGATCGCGAAAACTGATCTGCATGGCTGCAGTGTCGGAGCCGCTATAAGGCGCATTGTATCCGCCATCGGAGATCCTTGGCTGCCATGGATTCAGAACCGTCGCGCCAGGCGGTTCATCGTTCTTCCGCGGCAAGGTCAACGTCGGGGAGCGCAGCACGCGCAATCCGCCATTGGAATTGGTCAGATAGGCCTCAACGGAGAACCACAGGCAATCGTCGCATTGGAACTCCGCCTGAAATGGAGGACGGGCGGCCCCAGCCTGAACGAAATACGGGCGAGGCGAATAGATTACGCCCGCGGTCGGACTCTCGATTGCGGGATCGTAGTTCTCCAACTCGGCGTGGAACGGAGACGTGCCAGTGACCTTGATCCGGGCGGACGTCAGGCTGATCTCCGCGGCGAACGCGAGCGAGCGGGTGCCGTAGCGGGACTGAACCAGGATATAGTATTCCAGCCCAGCCTCCGCCTCGAAGGTCGTCCCCATCTGTCCGGTGGGGAACCCAGTCAATGTCCCGGCAATTTCGTTGGGGTTTCCGGAATTGACGGCGGTGGAGTTGGTTTCTCGGGGACCTTGAAACACCAGGGCCGACAAATCGTAGAGCTGTCCCCATATTCCCGAGAAGGCCAACGTGGCGGTCCCACTCCTAGGCGCCGTCCACCGCCACCAAAGCCCGGGTTGTTTCTCCCCTTCGTTGAGGGTCGCATTTTGGAGGTCGGCCTGGAAACGGGCCGGCAATCCGACCAGTTCGGTCGCAGCGTCCATCCGGTCGTTGGGGGCGCTCTCACTGAGGCCCCAACGCAGCGAAAAATCCTTCATTGGCGTCGAAGCCGGGCCGCCCACCGCAAGCCGATACTCGACCCCGGCATCCAGCGACACGATTCCAGGTCCGAAGGCTGTCAGGCGTTGCAGGAAGAGCCATGTTCCATTGGTCGTTTCCCGGAACAACGAGAGCTCGGGATAACGGATTGAACCCAGCGTGATGTCGTGCCCCAGCTGATACGTCAGGACGCAGTTGGTCGGGGAAGTGAACCGATACCATACACTGTTCCAGCCGGCTGACTCGTCCGATTCCGGCGTGGCAAAGTAGTTATTGCCTTGGGTTACCCCGCCAGCCAAAGGCAGCGCGATGGCGGCCACGCGCATGTCGTTGGGCGGGGGATCAGTCAGTCGGAGGCGAAGCTGAACAATCCGCGCCAAACCATGCGGATCAGCAGCGCGGAACCGGTAGCGAACCCCGCCGGTAACTGGCAGTTGCCGCAGGTCCTGAAAATCCGGGACTACTGCCAAGGAATCACCGGTCAGTTCGCCGGCCGCGCCGGCGCGAAAGAGGGAGAACTGCGGCGCGCCGGTCACTTCCAAGTAAGCGGTCCCGTCCTTGGGCGCCGTCCATTCCCACCAGATGGATGCGGGTTGGTCGCCGCCGACTTCAGGCTCCCCCGGTTCCACTGTCGCGCCGCCGAGATCGCCGGCGACATCGAACCGAGACCCCTCGGCCGCCAATGGAGCTGCCATGTCGTCGCCGGGACGTTCGACCCGGACCACAATGGGCGGAGTCGCGTAGGTGAGGTTGCTGGAAGTCACCAGCGCAAACACGGACACGTCGCCCCGCGGCGGGGCCGGGAGGACGAGCGGTTGCGCAGCGAACCCGGACACGGATGCCTCCAAGTCATGGCTGTCGCGCCACCACACGGTGGCCTGTCCGCCGGTCGGCGCTCCGGCAAGGCGCACTTCCAAGGACTCGGGCGATTTCAGAACCGCACCCGCCGCCGGTGCGGCCACGGTGATTTTTGAAAGCGCGGCTTCAAAACGGAAAACGCCGACACTGTCGGGCGCGGTTCCGGCAATCGCGACGCGATACCATCGGTCCCGTTGGGCTGGCCAAACCCACGTGTTGTCCGTGAGTTGCGAGCTGACAGGAATCAAAGACTGGAGCGTGTCGCCTATATAGGCGGCCAGGACTGGCGAAAAGTGATGTCCGCGGAGAACCACGGTGGCGAGGCCGTCCTCTGCCGGTTGCCACGCCCACCATTCGGATGGCCCTCGGCCCACGCCGGCATGCACGGGTTCGCTTGGCTCCGGCCCGGTGAAACCAATCGTTCGGCCCCAAGTGGCGCGACTGCCGATGTAGTTTCCTGTCGGCGCGAACTGATCGGAACCGGCACCCCAAACATTCTGGAGAGTAAATCGGGCCAAGTCAGCAGTCGTCGTCGGGCATTGGCTCCAGACGGCGAGATGATATTCGGTATCGGCGGACACGGGCACGACGCCCGGAGAAACTTCGTCCACCCGGGTCAGCGTTTTCACGGACGAGCCGGTATAAAAAGTCACGCCCTGGTCACACACGGAACCGCCGGCCGGGAGGATGGCGGCGAATCCCGAAATGGGCGCCCGCCATGACCACCAGAGCGACTTGGCGGTCACTTGGCTGGCCGGCGCATGGTTGGGTTCGCCGGGCTGAAGCGAGGCGTCGAGGAGGTAGGCATCCAACTGGACCGTCGTGCCTTGGACCGCTGTGCGTCGGTCGAAACTGTCGTTGTCCGCCTGGCCCAAGCAGCAAGAGCCGGCGACGAATGCCCAGAGTGCCACAACCAGCGAACGAAGCGTCTGGGTGACCGTGGGCATAGTTATTGGCTTGGCTGATCTGCGTGGTTTATCGAAGCGTGCGATCTGCAGCTCACCCCCGCCCGTCCCGGATCCGCTCCAGCAGCAGGCGGGTCTTTTCGATGCCTTCACGTTCGCCGAGTTGGTCACCCTCGTATTCGATGCCGATCCAGCCGCGGTAAGCGGCGGCGCGCACGATGGCGAGCATCCGGTTGTAGTCGGTCTCGCGGCAGTTGCCCGCGGCGTCGAAGTCGTAGCTCTTGGCGCTCACTGCCTTCGCGAAGGGCATCATTTCGGCCACGCCCTCGTAGCGGTCGTAGGTGACGCCGGGGCGGATCTGGAAATTGCCGAAGTCGGGCAGCGTGCCGCAGTTCGGGCGGTTCACGAGGCGCATCACGCCGGCGAGCCACTTGCCGTTAGAGCTGAGGTGGCCGTGGTTCTCGACGATGCAGTTCAGCCCGAGTTGGCCGCAGTATTCCGACAGTTGCGCGAGGCCGTCGGCGGCGCGTTTCTGCTGTTCCTCCGGCGAACCGACGTCGTTGGTCTCGGCGTTTACGCGGATGCTGTGGCCGCCGAAGAACTTCGCGGCGTCGGCCCACTTGTGATGGTTCTCGACCGCCTTCCGGCGCTTGGCCGCATCGGGATCGCCGAGCGCGCCCTCGCCGTCGCACATGATGAGCTTGATGGCGACTCCCTCCGCGTCGCAGCGGCGCTTGTAGTCGGCGAGGTAGGCCTGGTTCGCCGCCTTATCCATGAAGAATTGGTTCACCAGCTCGATGGCGCCCAGTCCGTGGTCGCGCCGGGCCACGACCGGAAAGTCGAGGTGCGTCATCTTCTTCCCGAAGATGGCCTTGTGATACGACCACTCGGCGAGGCTGACCTCGAACCAGGGTTTGTTGGCACCGGGTTCCGGCCCGGGATTGGCGGAACTGCGGGTGCGGACCAGCAGGCCGGCGTTTTCCGGATGGTAGGCGCAGCCGGCGGCCAGCAGGGCCCCGAAAGCTCCGGTGCGGGTGAGAAACTGACGACGGGAGGTATTCATGGCGAAAGGTGGCCGAAAGATGAACCACCCCTTCGCCGGCGCAACGGGAGAAAGCGCCGCTGGCCCATGAGAACTGGGGAGAGCCTCGAAACGCTGGACGCCACGGCAGAGCAGTGACCGCGGGCTGGTTCCGCGCGTCCAGCTTCAGGCAAGGCGGAACCTGATTACCCAGCAAGAACCGATGTTGCAGGTGGCGAAATCCGCGCCTCAAGTCGCCATCAAGGACGTTGGTCCTGCCGCGGTCGTGAAACTACGAACCGTCTCCAAAAGTAATCACATGGGTAGAAGAAGCCATTGGCAGGACTTGGGCCGACGAACCACACCCGCGTCGCTCCCTCTTGCCTTGTGTGGAGGGTTGCCCACCTGAAGGAAGACTCGAAGACGATGTTTCCGGCATCATCCTGAGCCGGCCTGTTGCGGTCCATGCATGTCAAATAGGCCGCGACATAAAGCAGGAGAGTCCCCACAGGAATCCAAACCACACTACGCTTTCTCTTGTCTCCCATGCCTGAGCCTGCGTCGGGTTGCTCAATCCTAGAACACCGTCGCAATCGACGCCGGTGGAACAACCTTCTCTTCCCGCGTCTTCAGATTCTTCACCTTCGCCATCACCGCACCCTCGGTGCTGCGTTCCAGTCGGACGGTGTGGGTGGCACCGAGTTCGAGGGCGCGCTTGAACTGCTTGTCACCTTTCGCGGGCGTGAGGCTGTAATCCGCGGCCTTGCCGGCTTCGCGAATCTGCTGGACGACCTTGAGCGAGTCGGCGCGCAGGGTTTCGTCCTCGATGAGCACCACGACATCCACGGTGCTGGCGAAGGAGGGGACGAGCTTCCGCACCTTGAGCAGTTCGGCGAGCACCACGTCGCCCATGCCGAAACCGAGCGCGGGCAGGTCCACCTTGCCTTCGCTGACCTGCTTCACGAGCTGGTCGTAACGGCCGCCGCCGGCGATGGCGCGGAACTCGCCCTTGCGGTCGAACGCCTCGAACACGATGCCGGTGTAGTAGGCGAGGCCGCGGATGACGCCGTAGTCGACCTTCACGAAATCGCTCAGCCCGCGCGCGGCGAGGCTGTCGAGCACGGCCTGGAGTTCCGGCTCGGGCACGCTGGCGGCGATGAACTGCTGCACGTCCTCCAGCTTCACGCCGAGCGCGGCAAACTTCTCGGCGCTCACCTCGGGCTTCTCGCGCTCGATCTTGTCCACGACCTGGTAGAAGTCGTAGGCCTTCGCGGCGTCCCCGCCGCGGGCGGCGAAGAAGCGCTGCCACGCCTGCCGGCTGCTGAGGCGGATGACGAAGTCCTCGTGGGTCAGCCCGAGCGAACGCAGCACGTCGATTAGCAGGGCCACGATCTCGGCATCGGCGCTTACGTCGGCTTCGCCGAACAGGTCGCAGTTGAGCTGGAAGTGTTCGCGGAGGCGGCCCCGCTGCTGCCGTTCAAAGCGGAAGAGCTGGGGCAGCGAGAACCACTTGATGGGCTTCTTGTAGGCGCGTTCCGCCGTGGCGACCATGCGGGCGACGGTCGGGGTCATCTCGGGCCGCATCGAGACGGCGCGTTCGCCCTTGTCCGTGAAGTTGAAGAGCTGCGCGACGATCTCGGCCCCGGACTTGTTGGTGTAGAGCTCGAGCGGTTCGAGCGGCGGGCCGTCGTATTCGCGGAAGCCGTAGCGGCGGGCGGTCTCGCGCCAGCAGCGGAAGATGTGCTGGCGGAGGTCGCAGCTCCACGGCTCGTTTGCCGGGAGGGGCTCGGGGTAGAAATCGCGAAAGCCGGGCAGGCGCTCCATCATGGTCGGCGGAGGCTACGCCAGCGACGCCAAGCGGGGGAAGAGGCTTCGCGCCGGCGGTTGGCGCATCCGGCCGGGGACTACTTCTGCGGCGTCAACTGGAGCACGGCCTCGCGCATCTCCTTGCCGGGCTTGAACTTCACCACGGCGCGCGGGGGGATGGGCACGTCCTGTTCCGGGGAGTTGGGATTCCGGCCGATGCGGGCCTTGCGGATCTTCACCTCGAACACGCCGAAATTGCGCAGTTCAATGGTCTTGCCCTCGGTGAGGGCCACGGAGATGCGGTCGAGGGTTTTCTGGACGACATCGAGGACCTGCTCTTGGGTGAGGCCGGTCTCCTTCGCTATCTCCACCACCAAATCTCGTTTGGTCATAGGCTGGGGATTACTGGGATTGATCTGAAACTGAGGGGAGTCGTTCGTGCGTTGGTAGAAAGGTCCGCGGGGAAGTCAAGCGGGGTTTGGGTCGATTCTGGCCGCGAGGAGCATTTTCTCGCCGAGTGCGGGAACCGTGCCGCCGAAGTGCTGCCGGGAGCACTTCGGGCGGAGCCGACGGACCGATCGCGTTGCGCAATTGGTGACAAACCGCGTCCGTGGTTGCGTCATCGCGGCTGGGTTACGGTGGCATGGGCACGGTTTGGCTTCGCTTTCCCGGCGGGCCGGTTTACAGGCTGCGGCGCACGACGATGACTCCCGAGACCTGTCCCAACTGCGGTGCCGAGGTGCCGCCGCGCTCCAGGGCCTGCCCCGAGTGCGGCGCGGACGAAGCCACCGGCTGGAGCGATCGCGCCGAGGAACAGCGCCTCGGCATCAGCGACCCGGACGATTTCGACCGCGAGGCGTGGGAACGGGAGGAATTCGGGCCTGCGAAACGCCCCGGCCTCGCGTGGTATTGGCTGGTGGCGGGCCTGCTGGTTTTGGCAGGCCTCCTGTGGTGGGCGATTCCTCGGTAACGGGTTCCAGCATTGCGGGCCGGCGCGCCGCTGTTTACCAAACGTCCATGCGCCTGCTCCCCCTGTTTGCCTTCGCCGCGTGCTCGGCGCTGGCCGCCGCCGACGGTTCGCTGGACCTTTACTGGATTGATTCCGAGGGCGGCGGCTCCACGTTGGTGGTCACGCCGGCCGGCGAAAGCGTGCTGATCGACGCCGGCAATCCCGGCGGCCGTGATCCCGGCCGCATTCACAAGGTCGCCACCGAGGTGGCCGGCCTGAAGCAGATCGATCACCTGATCGTGACGCACTTCCACATCGACCATTTCGGCGGGGCCGCGGAACTCGCCGCGTTGATGCCGATCGGCCACGTCTGGGACAATGGGTTGCCGGACACCGATCCCGACGGCAACCGCCAGTCCACCTGGCCGCTCACGAGCAAGCCCTACCGGAACCTCAAGGCGAAGGAACGCCACGTCGTGCAACCCGGGACCGTGGTGCCGCTCGCCGGCGACGCCGGGAAACTGGTCCCCGAACTGCGCTGCGTGATGACCCGTCAGCAGGCGTGGGTGCCGCCGCTGCGGGAGTTCAAGCATTGGGACAACACGCCCGCGCCACCGGCCAAGCCGGTCGACACCTCGGACAACGCGAACAGCTCCGCCTGGGTCCTGCAATTCGGCGCGTTCCGTTTCTTCGACGGCGGCGACCTCACCTGGAATACCGAGTCCAAGCTCGCGTGGCCGGTGCCGCTGGTCACGCTGGTGGACGTTTATCAGGTCACCCACCACGGATTCGACGTGAGCAACAACCCCTTCCTGGTGCGGGCGCTGAACCCGACGGTGACCGTGATGAACAACAGCCCGACGAAAGGCTCCGCCGGCGAAGTGTTCGCCACGCTGCGCGGCCTGCCGGCCCTGAAGGCGCAATACCAGGTGCACAAGAACACGCGGCCGGACGGGGCGACCAACAATTGTCCCGATGCCTTCATCGCCAATCGCGAGGGGCCGTGCGAGGCGCACTACATCCGGTGTCGCGTCAGTCCCGACGGCCAGACCTACACGTTCAGCATTCCGGCGCACGGCCACACGGCCAGTTACCCGACGCGCGTGAGGTAAGCCTCGGCGGCAAGGGGAGGCGTTTCGGAAAGGAAACGCGGGAAAAGAGGGTGGGGTGGCCGACGGGACTCGAACCCGCAACAACCAGAACCACAATCTGGGGATCTACCATTGATCTACGACCACCACCCGGCCGCGGACGCTAGGGATGGCTCCCGGCACCGTCAAGAGTCGCTCTTGGCCGCCCCAGTTCACCCCCGCTGCCCGGCTTGGCCATCCTTGTGATGCTCCCGGTCGCCGGCCCGCTCCTTCCATTCGTAGGAAGGAGGGGGACCGACGCTGGTTCCGGGAACAAGGTTCCCGGTCACAATCCGTAGGCGGCCTACTGCTGGACCGTGAAATGGAAGAACTGGTGCTGCTGGCCGGTCTCCGGTGCGTTGGACCGGATGACGACGCGCTCGAAACCGTTTCCAAGCGGGGTGGTGGAAACCACGGTTGAGCCCAAGTCATCCGCAAATAACACCGAGCTGGCGACGCGCGTGGTGAGCTGCGCGGTGCCGGCATCCTGCCGGCGGACGATGGTCACCGCCGGATAATCCACACCTCCGACGTTCACGTTGGCGACCGGGAACGACGGCCGTTCCGCGCCCGCAGTCGGGGCTGTGCCGTAGTAGAACTCGGCGAGGTTGTTGGCGCCATCGCCGTCGGCATCCGCGCCGGGTTGGGCGTTGTTGCCGGTCAGGCCGGCGCCCGTGGCCCACGTTACGAACGGATCGGTAACCGCATTGACCACGAGCGTGGCGGTCGCGCTGTTCGTGCTGCCGCCGCTGTTGGAGATGACCACCCGGTAGTCGCCGGCATCGGCGGAGGTTACGTCGCTCAGGTTCAGTGCTGGTCCGTCCGCCTCAGCCAGGAGCGTGTCACCGCGATACCATTCGTAGAAGAGACCTTCGCCGGTGGCCTCGACGGTGAAGGCGAACTGGCCGCCCGCGGGTGCGCTGCCGCCCATGGGCTGGGAACTGATGGAAGGCCGGGCGGCGGACGATATCCGCTCATACATGGAGGCAACCTCCGTCCCCGAAATCGCGCGGCTGAACATCCGCAGATCGTCGAGGGCGAACCGTTCGTTGGTGCCGAAAGCGCCGCCGGCCAGCCCACCCAGGCGGTTGCGCAGACCGATACTCGGAAGGGAAACACTCTCGGTCGAACCAGTCAGCGCGAGCGCATCCCCGTCGAGGAAGACCGAGTAATTGTCCGGATTGCCCGCGCCGCCTCCACGGTAGGCGACGACCACATGGGTCCACCGCCCGCGGAGGTTGGGCACGGATGCCCGAGGGTCGGCGGAATGGATCGCCGTGGCGCCGGAAGCAGCCAGAAAAAGGCTCTTCCCGCCGGTCACGTTATCTGCGCCGCCAAAGAAGAGGAAGTGCAGGGAGCTGCCGACCACGAACGAGTAGGCGTTGAATGAGTTCGTTCCCTCGGGCCGAACCCAGAAGCTGAGCGTGTAGGTGCCGCCGGGGATGAACCGGGTGCCGCTGGCTCCGATGGACAGAATGGCGCTGCCTGAGTGCAAGCCGACCGCCTGGCTGCCGATGACGCCGGCCGGATAGGTGATATTCCCGGCACCGCTCCAACCCGAGTTTCCGATGACCGAGGCGGAGTTTCCGTCAAACGGGAAGTGCGCGAACAATCCGTTGGTAAGGGATGAATTGGGCAGCACGGCGTCCGGGATCACCGCCGGCCGGAGCCGGAGGTAAGCCACCGCGCTGGCGGCGGAGCCGGCCGGATTGGTGACGACCACGTCGTAGGCGCCCGCAATGTGGGTGGTGGTGGCCCCAATCGTGAGGATGGCGTTGGTCGCAGCCGGCAGGTTGGTGCTGGCGTGCCGCCATTGGTAGGTGAGGCGCAAGCCCGTAGCCGTCACCCTGAACGTGGCTGCCTCGCCGGCATTCCGCACGAGGGAAACGGGAGGATTCGCGATGACCGGCGGCGTGATGACGCTGACTTGGGCCACCCGGCTGGAGATTTCACCGGAGGCGTTACGGATCACGACCCGGTAATCACCCGCGGCGGCGGCGGTGACCCCATTGAGCGGAAGCGTGGGCGCCGTCTGCCCGGTCAGCGCTTCGGCGCCCTTGAACCATTGGAAGGTCACCGCGCTGGTGCCGGTGCCGGCGGCGAAAAGTTCCGTGGAACCGCCCACCGGCAGTTCCACGTCCGCCGGTTCGCGGGTGAAGTAGAGATCGGCCGTGTCGCCCGTGAACAACGCCAGGCCCCGCCGCGGCAGGCCGTCCGCCCGGTCGAAGGTGCCGGCGACGAGGATTTCGCCGGTCGGCAGGAGGGCGACGTCGTAGGCAATGTTCTGGCCGCCACCGTTGGTGAGGCCGGTGCCGGGATTGAAGCTCGCGTCGTGCGTGCCGTCGGCATTCAGCCGGGCGATCAGGCTGCGAGGTTGGCCATCCACCTGCGTGAACGCGCCCACGATCACCAGTTTGCCGTTCAGTTGCTCGGCAAGTTCCATGACCTCTCCGTTGATCACCGGCGGCACGAAGCTGGGGTCCAAGGTGCCGTCGGCCAGGAAGCGGGCGATGCTCGTCCGGGCCTGTCCATTGTAGTTTTCGAATCCACCGAGGACGAAGAAGCGCCCCTGCCGGTCCACCGCCAACCGTTCGGCCCGGTGGCCGAGCGGGAAGACGTTGGTGGACGCCTTGAAGGTCGGGTCCAAGGTTCCATCGGCGTTCATCCGCTTCACCGTGGTGTCGAAGACGAAGTTGTTCTGGAAGATCCGCTGCCCCTCCGAAAGGACCAGGATCTTCCCGTCCGGCAACGGCTGGATCCCGATCCCGCCCGCGGCGGGAATAAAGCCAGCGGCCTCCGTGCCCGCTGGGTCGAGGCGGACCGGCTTGCCGTTCGACCAGAGCAGCACCGCCCCGCTCGGCTCCACGCGGATTGTCCCGGTGAACGCCGGGGCGTAGGCGGGGATGAGCGCGCCGTTCAGGTCGAATGCCCGGATCGCATAGGTGGGCGACATGTAGATGCGCCCGTTGGCGGCATCCACCGCGACGCGGTCGCGCAGCAGGCTGGTGCCGGGCGCGCCGTTGAAAGGGTAAGGCAGCGAGAACTGGAGTTCGCCGAAGCGGTTGTAGGCGCTGCCGCCCGACAGGTAGAGGCCGTTGGGCAGGACGTTAAGCTCGGTCACCCCCAAGGTGCTGCCCGCATTGGCCGGGAAGCTGGTGATGACGGCACCCGGCCGCACGACCACCGTCACCGCGACCGGCGCGCTGGTGACTGAACCCAGCGAGTTGCCGACGATGACGTCGTAGGTGCCCGCATCGCCGAGGGCCACGGCGCGGTTGGTGTAACTCGCCGCTTCGCCGGCCGCCAGCGGCGCGCCGTTGCGGCGCCACTGGTAGGTGAGCGGGGCGACGCCCCGGGCGTTGACGCTGAGCAGCAGCGTGTTGCCGAGGCCGAGTTCACCCCCGCCGGCGAACGAAAGGATTTCCGGGGCGGCCAGCACGACCAGCGTGGCGACGCGGCTGGTTTGCGAACCGGAGCGGTTGCTGACCACCACGGTGTAGTCGCCGTTGTTGGCCGGTTGGGCATTGTTGAGGACGAGCGTGGCGTTGGTTTCGCCGGTGAGCTTTTCGCCGTTGCGCTGCCATTGATACGACACCTTCGAGGTGCCGGTCGCCGCGGCGTTGAAGGTGACCTGGGCGCCCGCATTCACGGTCTGCGACTGCGGCGAGGTGAGCAACGCGAGCGGCGTCACGGTGCCGTTGAGCCGGTAGAGCAAGGTCGCCGAGTCCACCTGGCCGAAGGACGCGGTCCCCTTCGCCAGCCAGAATGCACCGTCCGGCGCGACGCGGAGGAAACTGTATCCGTAGAGTGACCCCGGCACCTTCATGGAGCCGAAGGGCAAGGCCGCCGCACCGTCCGCCGTGCGGATGACGCCGAGGCCTTGGGTGTCGCTTTGGACACCCACCAGCAGGCCGGTGGACGTCACGTCCCACGCCGCCAACCGTGCGCCCCAGCCGTAGCCGCCGTCCCGCGCACCCGTTTCGGTGAAGCGGTAGAAGCCGTTGAGGTCGCCGACCAACGCCCCATCCGCGAGGGCGGTGACGAACCATTGGCTGGAAAAGCTGTTGGTCGGGGCAAAGGCCGAGTCGAGCGTGCCGTCGGCCAGCAGGCGGGCCAATTGCGCCCGGGGCTGTCCGCCCACGGTGGTGAAGTAGCCCGTGACGTAGATCCGCCCCGCGGCGTCCACATCCGCCGACTGGGCCGCGTTGTTCAGGCGGGCCCGCTGGTTAAAGCCGGAGTCCGGCGATCCGTCCGGATTCAGGCGCTCGACGCCATTCTGTGTGACCAGGAGGATGCCGCCGTCGGGCGTGAGTTTTAGGTCGGCAGGGAAGTTACCCAGCGGCGATGCCTCCGCGAAACCGGCATCGACCGTGCCATCCTCGTTCAGCCGGCGGACCACGTAGGGACCGCTCCCGGAACTGAGCCGGACCAGGATCAGCAGTTTGCCGTCAGGCAGACGTTCCACGGCATTGAACTCGGTCAGGCCCGTGCCATCGAACTGGAACGAGGGATCCACCGAACCATCGGTATTCACCCGTGCCAGCCGGTTCGCGAAACCGCCGGCCACGATCGCCCGACCGTCGGGCAGAAAGACGATGTCCTTGAAGCCGTTGGAGGTTGGCAGGGCGAGCCGGAAGGTCGAGTTGGTCGAACCCGGCGCCGGCACCACCGTCAGGAAGGCCGGTTCGCTGGTCGCCGAAGAGCCGTCGCCGCCGGAAACCCGCACCGAGTAGTCGCCCCCGGCGGTGAGCTGCAGGTTGGTGAGGGACAGCGTGCGGTTGGTCGCGTTGGCGAGGACTTCGCCGTCTTTCAGCCACTGGTAGCCGAGCGGCAGTTTGCCAAAGGCGCTCACGGCCAGGCTGACATTGTTGGAAAGCGCGACGACGGCCGGCAGCGGTCCTTGGTCAATCACCACCGGGCCACGCACGCGCACGTTCACCGGGGCGCTGGTGTAGCTGCCGCCGGCGGAGGTCACGACCAGGTCGTAGAGTCCCGAGGCGGCGAGTGTGACGTTGTTCAGGGGCAGTCCGAGGCTCGTGGCCCCGCTGATCGGCGCGCCCTTGAAACGCCATTGGAGCGCGGTGAACGGCCCCGGCACGATGCCGTTCAGCGTGATGGAGGCACCGGCGTCCGGGGTCTGGTCCAGACCGGCGTAACCCACCGTCGGCCCACTGATGTCCGTAAAGATCCGCGCCGGTGTTCCCGCTGCGAACCCGCCAATCTTCGTCGCCGCGCCGCCGATCCACAGCCGTCCGTCCGGCGTGAACCGCAAGGCCGCGACCGCGCCGTTGATGCCGATGTCGGGAAACTCGGTGTCCACCGTGCCGTCGCTCTTCAGGCGAAACAGGTAGTTGCGGCCGGAGACGCCGGTGAAGGCGCCGCCGACCCACACCCGTCCATCCGGCTGCACGGCAAAGGCGCTTACCGTGCCCGCCGGTGAAGTGCTGGGGATGAGGTCGCCGAGCGTCGCATCGAGCGAGGCGTCGGCATTGAGCCGGGCGAGGTTTCGGTGGGGCTGTCCGCCAACCGTGGCGAAGGCGCCGCCGATCAGGAGCTTTCCGTCCGGCAACACGGCGACCGCGCTGATCGTCGTGTTGTTCAGGGGCATCTGCGCCGGCACCCAACTCCGGTCCAAAGCCCCGTTGGGCAGTAGCTTGGCGATGCCGGCCCGGGAGGCGCCGTCAACCTCATCAAAACGGCCCACGATCACGATTTGGCCGCCGGGCAGCAGCGCAAAATCGCTGACATAGTTTTGCTGGAAGCGACCGATGGTGGCCGGCCCTGCAAAAGTCGGGTCGAAAGTGCCGTCCGGGTTGAGCCGGCGGATGCCGCCAACGCTGCCGCCCGCAATCAGAATACGCCCGTCCGCCAACCGCTCAATCTTCCGGGGACCACCCGCAACTTCGGCGGGCCAGGGCCAGGAAGCGTCAAGCGTCCCGTTCGGCAGCATTCGTCGGTAGTAGCGTTCGTCGTTGCCGGTGCCGGTCGCCCCGACCAGCACTGAGCCGTCGTTCAAGGGCAGCAGGGCGGTGAGAGCCCCCGCCGCCGCCCCGGGGGCGGAGCCCGACGTGAGGAATGTGCGGTCCGGCGTTCCGTCCGCGAAGGCCTTGCGCAGGCGAGTGTAGCCTTCCTTGCTCGAATACATCTCCCCGCCAAAGAACACGGAACCGTCCGGACCGAAGGCGAAGGTGTTGAGCGTGACGGGCAGCGGAACGATGTCCAAGAGGGAGTTGGCGGTGTTCACCAGCTTGAACCCGTAGTCGATGAAGCCGGGGCCCACCGGGGCGACGGACAATTGGCCCAGCACGTTCGTCGCGCTGCCCGCCGCATTGCTCACCACCACGCGGAGTTCACCGGATTCGTTGGTAGAGGACGCCGTGAAGTTGAGGGCCGCCGCGGTCTGACCGGCGATGGGCGCCCCGTTCAACAACCACTTGAACGTGAACGGCGCCGAGCCCTGCGCCGTCGCCGCGACTTGCAGCGTGCCCCCCACGTTGATGCCAAATGGGCCGGTGCCCGAGACGCTCACGATCGGCGCGATGTTCGTGCGGACGACCGTGGCGAGGTCGAGCCGGTGAATGCCCTTGTCGCCGGCAAAATAGAGGGCTCCGTTGTGGGCGTAGAAGGACTGCGCGAGAATGCTGCCGTTGGCCGCGTTCCCGTCGACGCGGGGCAGTTCGGTCCAGGATTCGCCGAGGGCTGTGCCCTCGAAGAACCGGGGATTGCCGTCCGTGGTGCTCACGAACACGCGGTCGCCGAGCAGTTCCACCTTCCGCGCATTCGGCTGGATCACGGAGGGGACAAACGGGTTCGGTCCCTGAAGGATTCCCACGCCGACCTCGGTCCACGAGGCCCCGCCGTCGCGACTGCGGTAAAGCCGGCTGTCCACCACGGCGAAGGCGGTGCCGTCGGGCGCACCCACGACATCGGTGCCACTCCAGGACCGTCCACCGACCAGCGGGCTGTCCACCACGCCGGGGATGCCGTTCACCGCCTGCGCCCACGTCGCGCCGCCATCGGTGGAGCGGAACACCCCGCGGACCGCCGTGGCCGTGAGCAACGCGTCGCCCGCGCTGGCCACGGCGTAGTAGGTCTTGACGAAATTCACGAACGGGGCCGTGGGCAATCCTTCGCCCGCGGCGGTCCAGGTCAGGCCATTGTCGGTGCTCTTCCAGACACCTTCCGACAGCACGTCACTGAAATAGAGCGCTCCCTGATGCAGCACGAGGTCGCTGATGCCGATGCCGGCCGGATTGCGGGCGGACGAGGCGAACGGCAGCGGCACTTCGGTCCAGTTCGCCCCTTGGTTGTCGGAGTAGAAGATGGGGGAACCGACCTTGTTGTTCCACGAGGCATTGTCGCCGCCGCGGATGACCCGACCGGTCGGCGTCACGACAAACGCCTTGGGCAGCAGGATTCCGCCAAAGCTGTCCACGAGGCCGTTGGTGGCGCCGGTCCAGGTGAGGCCGTTGTCGGTGGAACGGAAGACGTGGCCTTGGTTCAGGCCGGCGTAGAGCGTGTTGCCCGCACCGCCGCCGATGACGGAGCCGGGGCGGTCGTTGAGGTTGACGACACGTTGCCAGCCTTGGGCGGCGGCCGTGAGGGCCAGCAAGGCGGAAGCCGCGACGGTCAGGTGCCGGCGGCAATTCCCGGAGGAAAAATAACGGTTGGTCATGACGTGGCTCGGCCCGTCCGGAACCCGCCGGCGTCAACCAACGGCGGCAATGTTCGGTCGGGCGTCAAAGCGTTGCCTACCCAAATAGCCGTCCGCTTCAAAGCCCGGAATACGTAGAACTACGTAAGCTCCCGGGCCGTCGCGACAGGTCGTCCACGAGGTTGATCCCGTGGACTGCCGCCAAATCCCTTGCGCCGTTGCCCCCGCCCGCTAAACAGCGCGCCCCATCTGCATGCAAGAGCGCTTCGTTGCCCGTATCGCCGCCGAGCTCAACGTCCCGGCCACCAAGGTCGCCGCCACCGCCAAGCTGCTCGCCGAGGGCGGCACCGTGCCCTTCATCGCGCGTTACCGGAAGGAAGTCACCGGCAGCCTCGACGAGGTCGCCATCACCGCCGTGCGTGACCGCATGACGCAGCTCGTCGAGCTCGAACAACGGCGCGAGGCCATCGTGAAGTCGCTCGTCGAACGCAACCTGCTCACGGATTCGCTCAAGGCGTCCATCGCCGGCGCCGACTCGCTGAGCGCGCTGGAGGATCTTTACGCGCCGTTTCGGCCGAAGCGCCGCACGCGGGCCACCATCGCGAAGGAGGCCGGCCTTGAACCGCTCGCGGACCAGCTTTTCGACCAGCAGGCGACCGTGGATCCGCAGGCCGCGGCCGCGCCGTTCGTGAACGCCGAGAAGCTGGTGGCCGACGTTGCCGCCGCGCTGGCCGGGGCCCGGGACATCCTCGCGGAACGCTTCAGCGACGACGCCGCGGCGCGCGCCAAGCTGCGTGAGCTGTATTGGAGCAGCGCCACGGTCCGCTCGAAGGTGCTTACCGGGAAGGAGACCGAGGGCGCCAAGTTCAAGGACTATTTCGACTGGACCGAACCCGTTTCAAAGATCCCGAGCCATCGCCTGCTCGCGATCCGGCGCGGCGAGGAAGAGGGCTTCCTGCTCATGCGCATCACGCCGCCCGAGGAGGAAGGCACCGCAATCCTGGAAAACCTCTTCGTGAAGGCGCGTGGCACGCCCGGCGCGGAACAGGTCCGGCTCGCCGCGGTGGACTGCTACAAGCGACTCGTCGGTTTCGCCATCGAGGCCGAGGTGCGCATCGAGGCCAAGAAGCGCGCCGACATCGAGGCCATCCGCGTCTTCGCCGAAAACCTCCGCGAACTCCTGCTCGCGCCCGCGCTCGGCCAGAAGAACGTCCTCGCGCTAGACCCCGGCTTCCGCACCGGTTGCAAGACCGTGGTGCTCGACCGCCAGGGCAAGCTGCTCCACCACGACGTCGTTTATGCGACGGCCGGCGGCACGATGCAGTTGCGCGAGGCCGCGGAAATCATCCGCGCCCTGGTGGCGAAGTTCTCCGTGGAGGCCATCGCCATCGGCAACGGCACCGCGAGCCGGGAGACCGAGCAGTTCATCAAGGCGCTGAAGCTGCCCTCGGGCATCCCGGTGGTGCTCGTGAACGAGAGCGGCGCGTCCATCTATTCGGCGAGCGAGGTAGCCCGCGAGGAATTCCCGACCGAGGACGTCACCGTGCGCGGCGCGGTCAGCATTGGTCGCCGGCTCATGGACCCGTTGGCAGAACTGGTGAAGCTTGATCCGAAGTCCATCGGCGTCGGCCAGTATCAACACGACGTGGATCAGGGCGCCCTTAAGCGCGGCCTCGACGACACGGTGATCTCCTGCGTGAACCGCGTGGGCGTGGAGCTGAACACCGCGAGCAAGCAGTTGCTCAGCTACGTGTCCGGCCTCGGCCCCGCGCTGGCCGCGAACATCGTCGCACACCGCAACGAGAACGGGCCGTTCCGTTCGCGCCGTGAGCTGCTCAAGGTCGCCCGGCTCGGCCCGAAGGCCTTCGAGCAGTGCGCCGGCTTCCTCCGCATCCGCGACGCCGAGAACCCCCTCGACGCCAGCGGCGTTCATCCCGAGCGCTACGAACTCGTGGACCGGATGGCCCATGATCTCGGCTGCGACCTCGGCGGACTCGTCCGCGACGGCGGCCTGCGCGCGCGCATCCAGCCGGAGAAATACGTCACCGAAACGGTCGGCTTGCCCACGCTGAAGGACATTCTCGATGAACTCGCCAAGCCCGGCCGCGACCCGCGCCAGAAGTTCGAGGTGTTCGCCTTCCAGGAAGGCGTCGAGAAGATGGAGGACCTGAAGCCCGGCATGAAGCTGCCCGGCATCGTCACCAATGTGACCGCGTTCGGCGCGTTCGTGGACATCGGCGTGCATCAGGACGGACTCGTGC